>CAVZXE010000015.1:0-900094 GCA_963779155.1 uncultured bacterium
TAGCCGGCGCGGGCGCGGCACCGGGTGGTGCGCCACCTGCTGGCCGAGACGAAAATCGGCAGCGCGTCGACCGCCCGCCGCGGCGCGCTGCCCCGGGGGCTCGTTTTGGGGTAGCAATAGGCACCGAAGGTTGGGCTGCTGCGCAGTGGCCGCCCCGAGGTGGTGGCGCGCCCTCGACAAGCTCGGCAAGCGCCTGATCAAGTCGACCACGATCCGCATCGCCGCTGCCGGCCTGGCCCGTCATCTGCCAAGCATCGACATTGCGAGCGGACTCGCGCCTTCGCCTTTCGCGGCGCGTTGCTCGAAGGCTTCATCGCGGTGGCGAGGGTGGCGCGCAAGGTCGGACGCACCGTGACGCTTGCAAGGGTGACGCCCATGCTGCGCCTGGCCGGGGCGCCAAAGGCGGGCGCGCGTTGGCTGCCAGGGTGAACCCGTTCTCTTCCATCAATTGCCGCAAGCGGGAACGCCGACCCGGGCCTTCGCACGCCGCGTTCGGGCGCTGACGTGGCCGGCGTTTGGTATGTTGCGAACTGCCTATCCTGCGCCGAAGGCGGCAGGCCGGTGTGTGCCTCCCTCGCGGCGGAAGTTGGTGTTTACCTGCACCGCGAACGTGGCGCGGCGTGTGCAAGAATCAGCCCGACTCCACCCTGCGCCGGCCGCCGCGATGCCTGACCCGAACCCTGACGGTGACCTCGACCCCGGCGACAGCGCCGGGCCGGCAGTCGAGGCTGCGCCTGCCGGCGGGCGCAAGCGCCCCAGACCCGGCGAGCGGCGCATCCAGATCCTCGAGACACTCGCCTCGATGCTCGAGGAGCCTGGCGCCGAGCGCGTGACGACGGCAGCGCTCGCGGCGCGCATCCAGGTCTCCGAAGCAGCGCTGTACCGCCACTTTGCGAGCAAGGCGCAGATGTTCGAGGGCTTGATCGAGTTCATCGAGCAGAGCGTGTTCGGGCTCGTCAACCAGATCGCCGAGCGCGAAGCGGACGGCCGCGCCCAGGCCCAGCGCATCGTGACCGTGCTGCTGCAGTTCGGCGAGAAGAACCCGGGCATGACGCGGGTGATGGTCGGCGACGCGCTGGTGTTCGAGAACGAGCGCCTGCTCTCGCGCATGAACCAGTTCTTCGACCGCATCGAGTCGCAGTTGCGGCAGAGCCTGCGCCTGGCCGCGGAGGTGGCGGGCTCGGACACACCGACGGTGGATGCCAACGTGCAGGCGTCGGTGCTGACCGCGTTCTGCGTCGGCCGCCTGCAGCGCTACGCGCGCTCGGGCTTCAAGCGCCTGCCGACCGAGCAGCTCGAGACCGCGCTGCACCTGTTGTTGGGCTAGAGTCGCGGCTCGCGTTGGCGCGCCCGCAGGGCGCGGCCCGCCACCGCACTCTCAACCCCTCCATCATGCAGAGCGCCCCTGCGCTGGCCTGACACGAACCATGAATCCTTTTCCGAACAATTGGCTCCGTGACGGCACCCTGTGCTGCGCCGTCCTCGTCTCGCTGCTGGCCGGCTGCGACAAGAAGGCCGACCCCGTGGCCGCTGCGGCCTCCGCCGATCAGAAGGCCGGCATCCCCGCACCCGGCATCGTCGAGACCAAAGCGATCGCCGAGGAGGCCTTCATCTACGGCCTGCCGCTAGTGATGAACTACGCGGTGATGAACGAGTTCGTCGTCGACAAGAACTCGGGTCAGTACAAGGGGCCGTTCAACACCATCGCCAACGAGGCGCGTGTGTTCACTTACAAGGACACCGCCGTCGTCACGCCGAACAGCGACACGCCGTACTCGATGCTGTGGCTCGATCTGCGCGCCGAGCCGATGGTGATCTCGGTGCCGGCGGTGGAGAAGAACCGCTACTACTCGGTGCAGTTGATCGACGGCAACGCCTACAACGTCGGCTACATCGGCAGCCGTGCGACGGGCACCGAGGCTGGCGACTACCTCGTCGTCGGTCCGGGTTGGGAGGGCGAGACACCGGCCGGCATCAGCAAGGTGTTCCAGTCGACGACGCCGTTCGGGCTGACGATCTTCCGCACCCAACTCTTCAATGCCGAGGACATGCCGAACGTCGAGAAGGTGCAGGCCGGCTACAAGGTCAAGCCGCTCTCCGCATTCCTGAAGCAGCCCGCACCGCCAGCCGCGCCGGCGATCGACTTCCTGCCGGCGACGACGGCCGGGATCAAGGCGAACTTCTTCCAGTACCTCGACGCTGCGCTCAACTTTGTGCCGGTGACCGATGAGGACAGGGCGCTCCGCGCCAGGCTCGCCACCATCGGCATCGGGCCGGGCAAGAGCTTCGACTTCAAGGAACTCTCCGCCGAGCACAAGGCCGCCGCCCTCCTGGCGATGAAGGAGGGCGACGGCAAGGTCGACGAGTACCTGGCGACGGGGATGAAGGACATCGACGGCTGGAAGGTGGGGTCCCTCTTCGGCGACAACAGCTTCTACCGGGGCGACTGGCTCAAGCGCGCCGCCGCCGCCAAGGGCGGCATCTACGGCAACGATGCCGTCGAGGCGATGTACCCGATGACCCGCGTGGACGCCGCCGGCGAGACGCTCGACACCAGCAAGCACAACTACACGCTGACCTTCCCTGCCGGCCAGTTGCCGCCGGTGAACGCCTTCTGGTCGGTGACGATGTACGACGGCACGAGCCAGCTGCTGATCGAGAACCCGATCGGCCGCTACCTTATCAACTCGCCGATGTTGAAGGGCATGAAGAAGAACGCGGACGGGGCGCTGACGATCACCATCCAGAAAGACTCGCCCGGCAAGGCCAGGGAAGAGAACTGGCTGCCGGCGCCGAACGGCACCGCCTACCTGGTCATGCGTCTTTACTGGCCGAAGACCGAGCCGCCGTCCATCCTGCCGGCCGGCGCGGGCACTTGGCGCCCTCCGGGCATCGCACGGGCGAACTGACACGCCGCCTGCCGCGCCTTCACTTCGGTGGCCGACTTCGGCGTGGCCGCGCCGCCGTGGCGCCGGCATGGCGCCGGCACGCTGATTACACTCGCCGCCATGGTGCGTCACGAAGCAAGAGCCCGACTGAGCCCGCAAGGGCAAGGGAATGCTGCTGCATGCTGCGCATGTCCAACGGGTGAGAGTCCCGTCCCGGTAGGCATCGGAGCGCCGGGTAGCAGACCCCAGGTATTGGAGGGAGACCTCCGTGCCCGAGCGGGGCGTCAAAAGCCCGCCATGCGGCGTAGGCCGTGCAACGGGGAGCAAGCACACGGGCCGCAACATCAAGTGAAGCCTGCAGCCTCGACAGATTTACAACCCACAGGCCGAGCCGCTCATGTCACGGCGAAGGCAACATCACCCGAGCGAGATCCGAAGCGCGAGGGTGACTGCGGCGGGGTAAGGGGCGCAGCACGCGTGCAAGGACAGGTGCGGAACGTGAGAGGCCCGTCTGCGCGGCCCTTGTCAGGGCAAGCGAGCTCGTATAAGCCCAAGGCGAAGTCGAGTCGTGCGCAGCGGGAGTCCGAGGGGATCGTAGTACTGCAAGCCCAGGCGCGAGCCCAGGCGACGAAGGCCGTGGGGCAAAACGCGGCTGGAGGGAAGGGTCCCTGCGGTGGTCATGCTGATGGAGCGGGTAAGCGCGAGGGAATGGCCGGCCAGACCGTGCCTAACGACCCCGTCGACCTTGAGTCGAGCGACAAAGTGCGACAACTGCAAAGGCAGCTCTGGGCCGCAGCCAAGCGGGCACCGGGAAGACGCTTCCATGCGTTGTACGGCCAGATGTGCAGGGCTGACATCCTGCACGAGGCGTGGAGGCGAGTGCGCCGCAACAAGGGCGCAGCGGGCGTTGATCGGGTGACGATCGGCGTAGTCGAGCAGTACGGAGTCCGGCGCTTCCTGCAAGAGCTGGGCGAGGTGCTGCGCGGGGGCGAGTACGGTGCGCAGGTCGTGCGGCGCGCCTACATTCCAAAGGCAGATGGGGCGAAGCGGCCCCTGGGCATCCCGACGGTGCGAGACCGGGTGGTGCAGATGGCGGCCAAGCTGGTGCTGGAGCCGATCTACGAGGCGGACTTCGGGCCGTGCTCGTACGGGTTCCGGCCTAAGCGCAGTGCGCAGATGGCGTTGCAGCGGCTCAGGCAACTGGGCAACCAAGGCGCGGATCACGTGCTGGACGCCGACATCGAGAACTACTTCGGCAGCATCGAGCACGACAAGCTGCTCACCCTGGTGAGGCAGCGGGTCAGCGACCGCAGGTTGCTGAAGGTGGTCAGGCAGTGGCTGCAGGCTGGGGTGATGGAAGATGGGGTGGTGAGCCATCCGGTGGCGGGCACGCCGCAGGGTGGAGTGATCTCGCCGCTGCTGTCGAACATCTACCTGCACGTGCTGGACCGGGTGTGGGCCAAACACGGCCGAGACCTGGGCGAGTTGGTGCGGTACGCGGACGACTTCGTGGTGATGTGCCGCACGGCGCAGGGCTGCGAGGAGGCGCAAGGCCGCATCGGGCATGTGCTCACCAAGCTGGGGCTGAAGCTGCACCCACAGAAGACGCGACGCGTGGTGCTGACGGAAGGACAGGAGGGCTTCGACTTCCTGGGCTGTCATCTGCACAAGCGCATGAGCGGGCGGCTGTGGCAGCAAAAGGGTCTCAGGAGGTACTACCTGCAGCGCTGGCCGAGCCGCAAGGCGATGAATCGGGTGCGAGAGAGGGTAAGGGCGCTGACCCCGAGAAGGCGGTGCCACCAGGATGTGCGAAGCGTGATCGCCGAGCTCAACCCGGTGCTGCGCGGCTGGGGACAGTACTTCCAGACCGGCCACGCGGCCGATCACTTCACCGACGTCGATGACTACGTGGTGAAGAGGCTGAAAAGCCTGCGACTCAAGCGCGC
Source organism: uncultured bacterium (assembly GCA_963779155.1). Lineage (GTDB taxonomy): Bacteria > Pseudomonadota > Gammaproteobacteria > Burkholderiales > Burkholderiaceae_C > CAIKUF01. The sequence goes on from CAVZXE010000015.1 coordinate 4,835, forward strand.
GGGGCGCAACTTGCGCGCGGGTCAGGCCCAACGCTGGGATCGCGACTACTTCGAACGCCTTGGATTGCATCGCCTGCGCGGGACGATCCGCTACCCGGGCAAACCTCCTGGAAGCAGGAGGACTGCGCAATGCTGCGCGCCGACAGACCACTGGTAAGCCGTGTGCGGGAAATCCGCATGCACGGTTTGAACGGGGGTGTTGGCTCTGTATTCGACCTTCGGGCCTGAAGAGGGCCAACATCTACCAATGTCCGAACGCTCCCTGGAAAGCCTGATTTCGCGTGCCGAAGCGCTGCTCGGCCGCCTCGAGACCGTGTTGCTGCATCCGCTCGCCGCGCCCGACTGGGCGTCGTCGATCGCCTTTCGCTACCGCCGCCGTGGCGGCTCGGGCGTGGTGGAACCCGTGCGCCACGTGGCGCCGATCCGGCTCGGCGCGCTGGTCGAGGTCGAGCCGCAGAAGGAGCGGCTGCTGCGCAACACCGCGCAGTTCATGGCCGGCCAGGGCGCCAACAACGTGCTGCTGACGGGCGCGCGCGGCACCGGCAAGAGCTCGCTCGTCAAGGCCTGCCTGAACGAGTTCGCGCCACGGGGGCTGCGCCTGATCGAGGTCGACAAGGCGGACCTCGTGGACCTGCCCGACATCGTCGATCTGGTCGCCGAGCGGCCGGAGCGCTTCATCGTCTTCTGCGACGACCTGAGCTTCGACGAGGGTGAGCCCGGCTACAAGGCGCTGAAGTCGGTCCTCGACGGCTCGGTGGCGCAGGCGAGCGACAACGTGCTGATCTACGCAACGAGCAACCGCCGCCACCTGATGCCCGAGTACATGAAGGAAAACCTGAGCTACCGGCATACCGAGGACGGCGAGGTGCACCCGGGCGAGGGGATAGAGGAGAAGATCTCGCTGTCGGAGCGCTTCGGCCTCTGGGTCAGCTTCTACCCGTTCAGCCAGGACGAGTACCTGGCGATCGTCGCCCAGTGGCTGCGCAACTTCGGAGTGACCGAAGACGCGATCGTCGCGGCGCGGCAGGAGTCGCTGGTCTGGGCGCTCGAGCGCGGCTCGCGCTCCGGGCGTGTGGCCTACCAGTTTGCGCGCGACTACGGCGGACGGCACGCCGCGTGAACCGCGATAGAGGAGGTGGAGCGCGAAGGGGGAGTGCTGCCTGCGCAGCGATCCCCGCGCGGAGCGGCTGCGGGCCTGCAAGCTCGCAGCCCCCACGCAGCGGGGATCGAAGCGGGCGTATGCGGCCAGCTGTCGGCCGCGCGCCCGCATCGATGGGCTCCGACGTTGCGGAGGCAGTTGCGTGAGCGCCGACCCACGCGAGCCGGTGGACGTCGCGGTGGGCGTTCTCATCGACGCCGACGGCAACTTCCTGCTCACCAGCCGGCCCGAGGGCAAGGTCTACGCCGGGTACTGGGAGTTCCCGGGCGGCAAGCTCGAGGCCGGCGAGACGGTGGAGCAAGCGTTGCGGCGCGAACTGCACGAAGAGCTCGGGATCACGATCGGCCCTGCCGAGCCATGGCAGGTCGAACTGATCGACTACCCGCATGCCCGCGTGCGGCTGCACTTCTGCAAGGTGTTCGCGTGGTCGGGCGAATTCCAGATGCGCGAGCAGCAGTCGATGGCCTGGCAGACGCTGCCGGTCGATGTGGCGCCGGTGCTGCCGGGCACACTGCCGGTGCTGCGCTGGTTCGCGCAGGAGCGCGGCTTTGGTTCCGACCTCCCATGAGCACAGGTCAGTCGCCACCGAAACTGCGTCTGGCGACCGCCACGCGCTGCGCCGGTTGCGCCGGTTTGCGCCGGTTGACGGCGCCGCTACACTGCCCGGATGGACTGGCTGGACGAAGTGAAGTGGGACCGCGACGGCCTGGTGCCCGTGATCGCGCAGGAGCTGGGCAGCAGCGACGTGCTGATGTTCGCCTTCATGAACCGCGACGCGCTGGCGCAGACGGCCGAGCGCGGCGAGGCGGTGTACTGGAGCCGTTCGCGCCAGCGCCTCTGGCACAAGGGCGAGGAATCGGGCCACATCCAGAAAGTGCACGAAATCCGCCTCGATTGCGACAATGACGTGGTGCTGCTCAAGGTCACGCAGCTTGGCAGCGACCCTGGCATCGCCTGCCACACCGGCCGCCATTCGTGCTTCTTTCAGCGCTACGAGGGCGGTGCATGGAGGGCGGTGGAGCCGGTCTTGAAAGACCCCGCGTCGATCTACAAGGTGCAAGCTCCAGTGGAGACTGGCTTGTACCCAGGTGATGTCGCAGCCAGATGAGCCACGGGAACGACACGCTCGCGAGGCTGGCCGAAGTCATCGAGCAGCGCAAGACGGGGGATCCGGACAAGAGCTACGTGGCGCGGCTGTTTCACAAGGGCACCGATGCGATCCTGAAGAAGGTGGGCGAGGAAGCGACCGAGGTCGTGATGGCCGGCAAGGACGGCGAGTGCAAGAAGATCGTCGCCGAGGTAGCCGACCTGTGGTTCCACACGATGCTCGTGCTCAGTGCCTTCGGCCTGAGGCCCGCCGACGTGCTGGCCGAACTGCAGCGGCGCGAGGGCCTGTCGGGGCTGGAAGAGTTTGCGGCCAGAAAGGCGATCGGCCGCGAGACGGGGGAGCCATGAATGACAGCGTGACCTTCTCGGACCGCGAGCGGTCGCTCAGGACCGTCGGCAACATCAGCTACCTGCTGCACACCGTCGTGGCCGTCGGGGCGGTCATTCCGGGCGTGCAGGCGAGCGTGCTGTTGCTGCTGGTGGCGTTCATCCTCGACCTGGTCAAGAAGGGCGAGGCCGAAGGCACCTGGCAGGCATCGCACTTCAGCTGGCGCATCCGCACCGTGGTGTGGGCGGCCGTGCTGTACCTCGTCACCGCGCCGCTGTGGCTGCTGCTGATCGCGCCCGGCTGGATCGCCTGGGGCCTGATCTCGATCTGGTTCCTCTACCGCGTCGTGCGTGGCTGGATGAACCTCAACGCTGGCCAACCCATGTTGCCCTGACTACGACACCGACCATGACCCACGACCCGAACTGCATCTTCTGCAAGATTGCCGCCGGCCGGATCCCGAGCCGCAAGGTCTACGAGGACGACGAGCTGTTCGCCTTCCACGACATCGTGCCCTGGGCGCCGGTGCACTTCCTGATCATTCCCAAGGCGCACATCGCGACGCTGTACGACACCGGCGACGAACACGCCGCGATGATGGGCCGCATGATGGCGCTGGCGCCGCGGCTGGCGCGCGAGCAGGGCGTCGTGAACGGCTTTCGGGTCCTCATCAACACCGGGCCCGACGGGCGGCAGGAGGTGCAGCACCTGCACATGCACGTGATGGGCGGCCCCCGGCCGTGGTTGAAGGGCTAGCGCCCGTTCGTTGCGCCGCCCGCGGCGCGAGGGCGCGTCACCTAAAATCGCCCATTCCTCTTCTGGAGAAACATCATGGGTTCGTTCAGCGTTTGGCACTGGCTCATCGTGCTCTTGATCGTGGTACTGATTTTCGGCACCAAGAAGCTGAAGAACATCGGCGCCGATCTGGGCGGCGCGGTCAAGGGATTCAAGGACGGCGTCCGCGACGGTTCGTCGAGTACGGCGGCCGAGCCGCCCGCACCGGCGCAGCAGGTGACTGCGGCGCAGAAGACGGCGGACGGCAACACCGTCGACGTCGAGGCCAAGACCAAGTCTTGACATGAGCCCCCAAGACGCTTCGCGTCGCCCCCCCGAGGGGGATCGTTCGGCTTGGGGCGGCCCGGCGCCGAACACGGCGCCGCTGCGGCCGCGCTGCGAATGATCGACTTCGGCTTCGACAAGATCGCGCTCATCGGCGCCGTGGCGCTGATCGTCATCGGCCCCGAGAAGCTGCCGCGCGTGGCGCGCACCGTGGGCCACTTCATCGGCAAGGCGCAGCGCTACGTGGCCGACGTGAAGGCCGAGGTCAATCGCTCGATCGAGCTCGAAGAGCTGAAGAAGATGAAGACCGAATTCGAGGACGCGGCGCGCAATGTCGAGCAGACGGTCTCGAACGAGATTCACCAGACCACGAGCGAGATCAACACGTCGTGGACCGGCGGCCCCGCCGAACTGCCAGCGGGCAGCGGGCAGCACGATGACCTGAGCCCACCGCCCGAATACAAGCACCCGAAGAAGCGCTGGCGCGCCAGGCGTTCGGCGATGCCGCAGTGGTACAAGCAGCGCCACGGTGTTCGCTCCAGGGCGCAGTCGGGCGCCGCGCGCGTGGCGCGATTCCGGCCGCCGCGCAGCCCGGCCTGATGAGATGACGTCCTCCGAGCTCACCGTGTTCGCAGCCCCAGAGGCCACGCAGGGGCCCCTTCGCGGCCCGTGGGGTGGCCGGCCGCCTCGCGAGCGGCCCTGCGCCGGCCGATGAGCGACAAGCCCTCCGGCCCCGACGAACTCGAGGGCACCGAGCAGCCCTTTGTCACGCACCTGGTGGAGTTGCGCGACCGGCTGATCCGCGCCGCCATCGCCATCGGCATCGCGTTCGGCGCGCTGGCCTTCTACCCCGGGCCGAGCGGGCTGTACGACCTGCTCGCCGCACCGCTGGTGGCGCAGCTGCCGGCGGGAGCCACCTTGATCGCCACCAACGTGATCTCGCCGTTCCTGGTGCCGCTGAAGATCACGTTGCTCGCCGCGTTCCTGCTGGCCCTGCCCGTGGTGCTGTACCAGGTTTGGGCCTTCGTCGCGCCGGGGCTGTATTCGCACGAGAAGCGGCTCGTGATGCCGCTCGTGATCTCGAGCACGATCCTGTTCTTCGCCGGCGTGGCGTTCAGCTATTTCTTCGTCTTCGGCCAGGTGTTCCGCTTCATCCAGAGCTTCGCGCCGAAGAGCATCACTGCGGCGCCCGACATCGAGGCCTATCTCGGCTTCGTGATGTCGATGTTCATCGCCTTCGGCGCCGCGTTCGAGGTGCCGGTGGTGGTGGTCGTGCTGGCGCGCCTGGGCATGGTGAGCATCGAGCAGCTGAAGTCCTTTCGCAGCTACTTCATCGTGCTCGCCTTCGTCGTCGCGGCGATCATCACCCCACCCGACGTGGTCTCGCAACTCGCGCTGGCGATCCCGATGTGCCTGCTCTACGAGCTCGGCATCTGGGCTGCGCAGTTCTTCATAAAGCACACCCAGGTGCCGCAGCAAGACGCGGCCTGATGCTGACTTGCCACCACCCGGCTCGGATGGCACGATGCCGGTCCTCGAACCCATCCATCCAGGAGACCCCATGATGAAACTGCGCACCCCGGTGCATGCCGCCACCTGCCTGCTCACGCTCGGCCTGACCGCGCTGCTCCCGACGACGTCGAGCGCCCAGGCGGGGACCGACACCTGGCAGTGGGGCGCCTCGATCTACGGCTGGTTCCCCGCCATCGGTGGCAGCACCTCGTTCCCGGCCACCGGCACCGGGCCGAGCATCGACGTGAGCTCGCAGCAGGTCATCGACGCGCTGAAGTTCGCGTTCATGGGCTCGCTCGAGGCCCGAAAGGGGCAGTGGGGCTTCTGGACCGATCTGGTCTATGCCGACTTCGGCGCGTCGAAGTCCGCGTCGCGCGACTTCACCGTCGGGCACGAACAGTTGCCGGTGGGCGTGGATGCCCATCTGAGCCTGGATGTGAAGTCGTGGATCTGGACGCTGGCGGGTACCTACAACCTCGTGTCGAAGCCCGACTACACGCTCGACGCGCTGGCCGGCGCGCGGCTGCTGGACATGGACCAGTCGCTGGGATGGACCTTCAACGGCGACATCGCGGGCCTGCCGCTGCCCGGGCGCACCGGGTCGGCCTCGGTCAACGTGAGCAACTGGGACGCCGTCATCGGCGTCAAGGGACGCGCCAACTTCGGCGCTGACCGCAAGTGGTTCATCCCCTATTACCTCGACGTCGGCGCCGGACAGTCGAAGTTCACCTGGCAGGCCATCGCCGGACTGGGCTACCAGTTCGGCTGGGGGTCGGTGCTCGCGACGTGGCGCTACCTGGGCTACGACCTGAAAACCGGCACGCCGATCGAGACCGTGAACTTCAGCGGTCCGACAATCGGGGTGGCGTTCAACTGGTAGGCCGCGGCAGGTCCGCCAGATCGCCTATCGCTCGCCGCGCGTCTGCACTTTCGGGCGCTGCGCAACGGTGACCTTCAGCTGCAGCGTCTTGTCGCCGCGCTGCACGCCGATCGTCGCCTCCGACTGCGGCTTGAGCGCGGCAACCGCGCCGAGCAACTGCGCCGTGTTGGCCACGGCCTGGCCGGCCACCGTCACCACCACGTCGCCGGGACGCAGGCCGCCGGCGCTGGCCGGGCCGTTCTGCAACACCCCGGTGATCAGCACGCCCTCCTTGATTGGCAAGTTGAAGGTCTCGGCGATCTCGGGCGTCAGGTCGCGCGGCTCGACGCCGATCCAGCCGCGGGTCACGACGCCGTCGCGGACCAGGCTCTCCATCACCTGGCGCGCGATCGTCACCGGGATCGCGAAGCCGATCCCCAGGCTGCCGCCGGTGCGCGAGAAGATCGCAGTGTTGATGCCGAGCAGGTTGCCGTTGGTGTCCACCAGCGCGCCGCCCGAGTTGCCGGGGTTGATCGCGGCGTCGGTCTGGATGAAGCTCTCGAAGGTGTTGATCCCGAGCCCGTTGCGCCCGATCGCGCTGACGATCCCGGAGGTGACGGTCTGCCCGACGCCGAAGGGGTTGCCGATCGCAAGCACCACGTCGCCAACTTCGAGCGCGTCGGCGCTGCCGAAGGCAATCACTGGCAGGCGGTCGAGTTCGATCTTCAGGACCGCCACGTCGCTGTCGGGGTCGGCACCGACCAGGCGCGCCTTCGCCCTGCGACCGTCGGCGAGTTGCACCTCGATGTCGTCGGCGCCTTCGATGACGTGGTTGTTGGTCAGCAGGTAGCCCTCGGGCGAGACGATCACGCCCGAGCCGAGGCCGACCTGGCGCTGGCGCCGCGGATCGTCGGGATTGGCGCCGTCGCCGAAGAAGAAGCGGAACCAGGGGTCGTTGCCCTGCGCGCCGCGGGCCGGCGCCTTGCTCGCGGTGACGCTCACCACGGCTGGCGCGGCCCGCTTGGCGGCGCCGCGGTAGCTGGACGCGCCGGCGCCGGAGCTCGCTGCCGCCGCCGCTGGCTCCGGCTGTGGCGCGGCGATGATCGAGACCACGCCGCGTGCGGCGCCGCCGCGCGCCAGCCATTCGGGCTTGAGCGTCACGACGACGAACAGCAACGCCACCGCGATCGTCACCGTCTGCGAAAAGATCAACCAGGTCCTGCGCATTGCATCCTCGGGGCGCCCCATGCGGCGGCTCGATTATGGGCCGATCGCCCTCGCGCCGAGGGCCATCTCGGCATGGCACGCGACGCCGCGGGGCGATCGCGCCCGGCCTAGAATCGCCCGCCTCATCGTTTCGAAGGGGACGTGGCATGCATCGCTACATTGCTCCGCTGCTGCTGGGTGTCTTCGCGCTCGCGCCGCTGCGCGCCGAGTCGCCCGCCGACCGCTGGAACCTCGCCGAGGTGTACCCGTCGGCCGCGGCGTGGGAAGCGGACGCAGCGCAGCTGCAGGCCCGGCTGCCCGCGCTCGCCGCCTGCAAGGGGCAGCTCGGCGAGAGCGCGCAGCGCCTGCGGCAATGCCTCGACCTGCAGGCCGACATGTTCAAGCGCCTGTCGCGCCTGTACGTCTTCGCGAGCGAGCAGCTGGCCGAGGACACCGGCGTCGCGGCGAGCCAGGCGCTGGTACAGAAGGCCGAGCTGCTCTACAACCGCCTGAACGAGACCGGGTCGTTCTTCGACCCCGAGTTGCTGCGCCTCGGGGCGGAGCGCATCGAGCAGTTCGTCGCCGCCGAACCGGGGCTGCGCATCCATCGCTTCCCGCTCGAGCAGACGCTGCGCGCGGCGCCGCACACGCTCGACGACGCGGGCGAAGCGCTCGTCGCGCAGTTCGGCCTGATGGACGACAGCGGTGATTCGGCGTATTCGGTGCTGGCCAACGCCGACATCCCCTGGCCGAAGCTCGTGCTCGCGTCGGGCGAGGAGGTGACGCTGAACCCGACGACCTACACGAAGGTCCGCGAAGTGCCCGACCGCGCCGACCGCGAGCGCGTGATGGACGCCTTCTTCGGCACCTGGAAGACCTATGAACGCACGATCGGCGCGCTGCTGCTGGCGCAGTTGCGGCAGCACAAGACCTACAGCGCGGTGCGCAAGTACCCCGACTCGATCGCCCGCGCGCTCGACCGCAACAATGTGCCGGTCGCCGTCTATGACACGTTGATCGCGCAGGCCGATGCCAACCTTCCGACGCTGTACCGCTACTTCCGGCTGCGCGCCCAGATGCTCGGCGTCAAGGAGATGGCCTACTTCGACATCTACCCGCCGCTTGTGCAGGGCGATTTCAAGTTCCCGCTGCCGCTGGCCAAGCGGCTCGTCGTCGAAGCGGCGGCCCCGCTCGGCGCGGACTATGCGGCCCTGCTCGCCAAGGGGCTCGACGGCCGCTGGATGGACGCCTACCCGCGGCCGCGCAAGCAGTCGGGCGCGCACGCGACGAGCGTCTACGATCTGCACCCCTACGTGCTGATGAACCACCACGACGACTACGAGTCGCTCACCACGCTGGCGCACGAGTGGGGACATGCGATGCACTCGTTGCTCGCCAACGCGGCCCAGCCCTTCGTGACCTCGCACTACGCCACCTTCGTCGCCGAGATCGCCTCCACCTTCAACGAGGCGCTGTTGCTGCGGCGCATGCTCGACGCCGCGCGGACCGACGACGAACGGCTGTTCTACCTCGGCAACGCGCTCGAAGGGCTGCGCGCGACCTTCTTCCGCCAGGCGATGTTCGCCGAGTTCGAGCGCGGCATCCACGCCCGCGTCGATGCCGGCGAACCGCTGACCGGCGACGCCCTGACCCAGGCCTACTGCGAACTGCTCAAGCGCCACCACGGCACGGCCGAAGGCGTTGTCGCGATCAAGGACGCGTACTGCACTGAGTGGGCGTACATCCCGCACTTCTACAACGCGTTCTACGTCTATCAGTACGCCACCTCGATCGCCGCGAGCTCGCAGTTCGCGCAGCAGGTGCTCGCCGGCGACAAGGCGGCGCTCGATCGCTACCTCGGCCTGCTGCGCGCCGGCGGTTCGGGCTACCCCTATGAGATGGTGAAGGCGGCCGGGGTGGACCTGGCGACGCCCGCGCCCTACCAGGCGCTGGTGGCGCAGATGAACCGCATCATGGACGAGATGGAGGCCCTGCTCGCCAGGCGAGGCTGATCAGTTGATCGCCAGCGCGCGCTTGCGCCGCGGCGGCGCGAAGACGCGGTCGATCTCGGCGAGCGCGGCCGCGTCGAGCGCCAGGTCGGCCGCGGCCAGGTTGTCGCGCAGGTGCACCGGATCGACGGCCTTCGGAATCGCCACCACGCCGTCCGCGCGCAGCACCCAGGCCAGCGCCACCTGCGCGGCGCTGGCCCCGACGCGCCGTCCGATCGCCGCCAGCGCGCCGTGCCGGGCCAGCGCCGCCTGGTCGATCGGGCTGTAGGCCATCAGCGGCAGGCCGCGAGCGCGCATCCAGGGCAGCAGGTCGAACTCGACGCCGCGCTGCGCCGCCGAGTACCAGACCTGGTTCGTCGCGCAGCTCGCGCCGCCGGCGAGCCGCTCCAGCTCTTGCATGTCGGCGAGGTCGAAATTGCTGACGCCCCAGCGGCGGATCCGCCCGGCCGAATGAAGCGCGTTGAGAGCCTGAAGCGTCTCGGCCAGTGGGTGCGCCCCGCGCCAGTGCAGCAGGTAGAGGTCGATGTGCTCGAGCCCGAGCCGGGCCAGGCTGCGTTCGCACGCGGCGACGGCGCTTTCGCGCCCGGCGTTGTGGGGGTAAACCTTGCTGACGATGAACAGCTCGTCGCGCGCTACCTCGCCGGCGGCGAGCGCCCCGCGCAGCGCCTGGCCGAGCACGGTCTCGGCGCCGCCCTCGCCGTACATCTCGGCGGTGTCGAAGAGGCGGTAGCCGAGATCGATCGCCTGGCGGATGGCCGCCACTTCGGCCGCGTGCCGGCGCGCCGACTCGCCGAGCCGCCAGGTGCCCAGCCCGAGCGAGGGCATCGCGCTGCCATCGGGAAGTTGGACTGTCTTCATTGCGCCTCCTGTACCGTCGATCCGCCCCGCAGCTGGTGCCCGGCGCCGGGCCGCCGGGGGGCTTGCCCCCGAGCGTAGCGCGGCGGAGGCGCTCTCAGGCGAGAATCGCGGACCGCCGCTTTCAGCCACGCGCTCCGGAAATCATGAGTTCGACGCCTGCCTACGACCTGCTCGCCGCCACCCACCTGCGCTTGCACCACTTCGGCCACCTGGGATCGATCGTGCGCTGGGACCAGGAAACCAACATGCCACCCAAGGGCATCGAGGCGCGCGGCGCGGCGCTCGCCGAACTGGCGGCGCTGATGCACCGCCTGCGCACCGAACCGCAGCTGCGCGAGCGCATCGACCGCGCCGAACAGGAGCCGCTGGAGGCGATGCAGCGCGCCAACCTGCGCGAGATCCGGCGCGAGTGGCAGCAGGCCAATGCGTTGCCCGAGGCGCTGGTGCAGGCGCGCTCGCTGGCCTCGTCGCGCTGCGAGCACGCCTGGCGCGCGCAGCGCCAGGCCAACGACTGGGCGGGCTTCGTCGCCAACTTCCGCGAGGTGCTGCGCATCGCGCGCGAGGAGGCCGAGCTGCTGTCGCAGCAGCAGGGCGTGTCGAAGTACGAGGCGCTGATGGACCGCTTCGAGCCGGGCATGAGTTGCGCCGAGGTCGATCGCGTGTTTGGCGACCTCAAGGGGTGGCTGCCGGGCCTCGTCCGCCGGGTGCGGGAGCGCCAGGCGGGCGAGACCGTGATCGCGCCGGTGGGGCCGTTCGCCACCCTGCGCCAGGTCGTGCTGTGCGGGCGCGTGACGCGCCTGCTCGGATTCGACTTCGAGGCCGGGCGCCTGGACGTGAGCACGCACCCGTTCTCGGGTGGCGTGCCCGAGGACGTGCGCCTGACGACGCGCTACCGCGACGACGATTTCCAGCAAAGCCTGATGGGCACGATCCACGAGACCGGCCACGGCCGCTACGAACAGAACCGCCCGCGCGATCTGCTCGGGCAGCCGGTGTCCGAGGCACGGTCGATGGCCATCCACGAGAGCCAGAGCCTGGCCTTCGAGATGCAGCTCGGCCGCAGCCGCGGCTTCGCGGGCCTGCTCGCGCCGCTGCTGGCCGAGGAGCTCGGGCCGCAACCCGCGTTCGAGCCCGACAACCTGTGCCGATTGCTCACGCGCGTGGCGCCGGGGCTCATCCGCGTCGACGCCGACGAGGCCACGTATCCGGCGCACGTGATCCTGCGCTACGAGATCGAGCGCGCGCTGATCGAGGGCCAGATCGAACCCGAGGACATCCCGGCCCTGTGGGACGAGAAGATGATGGCACTGCTGGGCCAGGACACGCGCGGCAACTTCAAGGACGGGTCGCTGCAGGACGTGCACTGGCCGGCCGGCATGTTCGGCTACTTCCCCTGCTACACGCTGGGTGCGATGTACGCCGCGCAGTGGTTCGCCGCGATCCGCCGCGCCACGCCGGATCTCGACGCCCGCATCGCGCAGGGCGACCTGGCTTCGGTATTCGACTGGCTGCGCGAGCATATCTGGCAGCAGGCGAGCCGCTGGACGACCGAGGAGCTCGCGATCCGGGCCAGCGGCGAGCGGCTGAACCCGGCGCATTTCCGGGCCCATCTCGAGCGGCGCTACCTCGGCTGACGCGGTCCCGGACATGAAGATCGATTTCGTCTCCGACGTGGTCTGCCCATGGTGCGCCATCGGCCTCGCGGCGCTCGAACAGGCGCTGGCGCGCATCGGCGACGGGTTGCCGGTCGAACTGCACTTCCAGCCCTTCGAGCTGCACCCGCGGATGCCGCCCGAGGGCGAGGACATCGTCGAACACCTCGCGCGCAAGTACGGTTCGACGCCGGCGCAGATCGAGGCCTCGCAAGAAGCCATCCGCGCCCGCGGCGAGGCGCTGGGTTTCACGTTCAGGATGGACCTGCGGCAGCGCACCTACAACACCTTCGACGCGCACCGGCTGCTTCACTGGGCGGGCATCGAGGGCCATGGCCGGCAGCGCGAACTCAAGCATGCGCTGCTGCGCGCCTACTTCACCGGCGGCGAGAACCCGGCTTCGCATGAGGTGCTGGTGCGCGCGGCCGGCCAAGCCGGGCTCGACGCGGCGCAGGCGCGCCAGATGCTCGCGTCGGGCGCGTACGGCGCCGAGGTGCGCGAGCGCGAGCAGTTCTACCTGTCGCTGGGCATCCACGCCGTGCCGGCGGTGATCGTCAACGACCGCCACCTGATCCAGGGCGGGCAGCCGGTCGAGGTGTTCGAGCAGGCGCTGCGCCAGATCGCATCTGACGGCTGACCCCGGCCTGCCCGGACCGGGCGGCGCGGACTGCCGGCGCACCCGACGTGCGCCGTGGAACAATCGGCGCATGGACGCCAGGCCGCTGTGTTTGACGATGGGCGACGCCTGTGGCATCGGGCCGGAAATCCTGCTGCGGGCGTTCCGCGGCGGCCATTGCGAGGGGGCCTTCGTGCTCGGCGACCTGGGCGTGATGCGTCGCGCCGCGGCGCTCACGGGGGGCATGTTCCCGCTGGCCTCGATCGAGCGGCCGGCGGATGCGCTGCGCTGCCCGCCCGGCTGCCTGCCGGTGCTGGGCGTATCGGGCCTGCCGGCCGACCTGGCCGACGCGCCGCTCGGGCAGGTCGATGCCCGCGCCGGTGCGGCGGCGGCGGCCTGCATCCGCGAGGCGGCGGCGCTGGCGATGGCCGGCGAGGTGGCGGCGATCGTCACGGCACCGATCCACAAGGAGGCGCTGGCGGCGGCAGGCATCGCCTTCCCCGGCCACACCGAGATGCTGCAGGCCTTGTCGGGCGCCGGTCCGGTGCGGATGATGCTCGCCAACGACGAACTGCGCACCGTGCTGGTCACGATCCATGTCTCGCTGCGCAGGGCGATCGACCTCGTGACCTTCGACGCGGTGCTCGAGACGCTGCGCATCGCGCATCGCGCGGCGGCAGCGTGGGGGCAGGCCGCGCCGCGCATCGGCGTGGCCGGGCTCAACCCGCACGCCGGCGAAGGCGGCCTGTTCGGCGACGAAGAGATCACCGTCATCGCCCCTGCCATTGCCGCGGCGCGCGCCGAGGGCATCGATGCGCGCGGCCCGTTTGCGCCCGACACGGTGTTCATGCGCGCCCGCCACACGGCCGCGCACCCCGGCGAGTTCGACCTGGTGGTGGCGATGACGCACGACCACGGTCTGATCCCCGTGAAGTACCTCGGCGTCGAGCAGGGCGTGAACGTGACGCTCGGGCTGCCGTTCGTGCGCACGAGCCCCGACCATGGCGCTGCGTTCGACATCGCCGGCCGCGGCACGGCCGACCCGGCGAGCCTGCTGGCGGCGGTGCGCATGGCGCGCCGGTTGGCGCACGCGGGTCGGCGTTGAGTCAGTGCAGGCTGGGCTGCGCTTTCAGCGCGGCCAGCTGCTTGCGCGCCCGGGCTGTGGCACGCTCCAGCAGGTAGCTGCTCTCGAAGGCGCGCAGGCGGCCGGTTTCGCACAGGCGGGCCAGCATGCGGGCGGTGAACGAGACGGTCTCCTGGTGCCGCCGCCCGTGCGTGAAGACGAAGAAGCTGCGGCCGCTGCTGACGTAGCTCAGGCGCACCTTCTGCCACTGGTCCTTCAGGTGCATCTGGTAGGCGAAGCCGACGCGCAGATGGTCCATCAGTTGCGGGCCGTGCGAGGGCTCGGCGGGGTCGGCGACGGCGATGCCGAGGTCGATGTCCACCCCCAGGTCGAGGTCGCCGGTGCCACTGCCGTGATCGCTCGCGGCGCCGCTGTCGGCGGCGTCGGCGCCGAGCTCGATGTCGACCCGTCCGTCCCAATCGACGGCAGCTTCTTCGACCAGGCCGATCTGCTCGACCTCCTCGGCCGAGAAGTGCGGCGCGACCGCCACCGTCTCGAGTGCCGCGGCGGGCTCGCCGGCAAGCAACTGGTCGGCACGCGGCAGCGGCAGGTTGAACGCCGCCTCGAGGTGCTTGGCGAGCAGGTTGCGGTCGAGCTCGCTCGGCGCCTGCCCCTTCAACGAGTCGGCGTGCGCCGGCAGCAGCTTGCCGAAGAACTCCTTCTGCGCCGACTCCGGCCAGCCGATCAGGGCCAGCCCTTCGTGCAGCGTCTTCATCAGCCCCGGCAGCTGCATCAGGAAGGCCTTGCGCAGGGCGGGCGTGCCCTTGGGCTGGACGCTCATGACCAGATCGCTCGCCGCGCGGCGCAGGCGCTGCGTGCGCTCGGCGGCCGGGCCGTCGCGCCGCACCGCGAGCGCGAGTGCCTGGCTCCACACCTGGGCCAGGAAGTCGCGCAGGTAGTCCTGCATCGCCAGCGGCGCCAGCGCCGTCTGCAACTGCTGCATGTAGCGCTGCTGAACGCGCAGCTCGGATTCCTTGCCGTCGACGAGCGAAGCCGCCGAGCCGTTGGACTGCACGTCGCCCTCGGTCTGCTGCTCGATGAAGGCCTCGAGCAGCGTCAGCTTGGCGGCATAGACCTCGACCTGATCGAAGTCGCCCTCGATGATCTCCTGCACCAGCTCGCGCACGCGGGCGAGGAACTGGCGGCCGGGGCCGTCTTCGAAGTCGTCGAAGGCGCAGGCGAGCGAGGCGATGCGGTTGACGAAGCGCCGCACCGGATGCTTGCGCGACGAGAAGAAGCTCGGGTCGGCGAGTGCGACGCGCAGCACCGGAAGTTGCAGGCGCGCGATCTGGCGCGCCATCTGCGGCGGCACGCGGGGGTCCGACAGGATCTGGTCGAACAGGCTGCCGACGACGTCGATCACCATGTGGTCGAGCGTGCCGCTGGAGGCCTGGCGCAATTCGTCGCGATGGGCGCGGATCAGGTTGACGGCCATCAGCCCCGTCAGGCCGTCGCCGCGCAGCCCGCCGGTGCCGCCGCCGAGAGCCCCCGGCGCCGAACGGTCCCGCGACGCCATCGGCGCGGCGCCGCTGCCATGGCCCGACACTTCGGCCGAGGAGGGCGCGAAGGCCTGCTCGCCGGGGCCGGACTGGGCGCCGTCGAAGCCGCCCGGGCGGCTGGTCATGAAGGTCAGGCGCCGGATCAGCGACATCAGTTCGGCGTCGGCAAGGCTCTGGGCGTGGCCGCCCTGGCCGGCACCTGAGGGGCCGAACGAACCGGGCATGCTGGCGCCACTGCCGTGGCCTGAGTAACTGCCGCGCGGGCGAGTCGACTCCGCGAACTGAGTGCCCCGGCTCCCTGCACCCCACCCGCCGCCGGGACCACCGCCACCACCGCTACCGCTACCGCCGCCGCCGCCGCCGCCGCCGCCGCCGCCGCTGCCGCTGCCGCTGCCGCTGCCGCTGCCGCCGCCCCCGCGATGCAGCGAGCCGGGCCCGCTGCCGGCGAGTGCCGCACGCGACGACATCTCACCGTGTCCAGGGTCGAACTGCCCACCGCTGCTGGCGCCGAAGTGGCTGCCCGGCGATCCCGACAAATGGCCTTCATCGCGCGGCAGCGTGGCGTAGCCCGAGGTCACGCGGTCGTTGCCGGGGCCCTCGACCCCGCGCACGCTCAGGTGCACCGGCTGCACGCCACGGGTCTTCAGGTCGTTCACGATCTCGGCATAGCACAGCCGCATGCCCTTGGCCATCACCGGGGCGAGCTCGCGCGCGAGCAGCTTGCGCGTGTCGCGCTCGGGCGAGACGGCCTCTATCGCGCGAAAAAGCGCGGCGCCGATCGCCTCGGGGCGCAGCGGGTTGCGGTCCTGGTCGGCGCGCCCGATGCGCAGCAGCGCGCCCATGTAGGCGGCCAGGTCGCGCAGCTCCCACTCGCATTCGTGCGAAATCGTCTGGCTGATGCGGTCGGCGAACATGCGTTCCTCGACTTCTTCGTCGTCGACCAGGCTGAGCGATTCCCAGCTCGAGCCGGCGCCGTGCCGCCGTGCGTCCTGGCGGGGGTTCACCTCCTGGCGCACCCTTTCGCGCAGGGCGTCGTCGAAGCTGCGGCAGAAGGTCGGCATCTGGTGGCGCAGGTCGCCCTGCGCCGCCAGGAAGGCGTCGCGCTCGAAGATGCGCGTGGCCGCCGACGCCATCCCGCCCAGCAACTCGACCGCGCGCGCCGCCGCCGAGGAGGCGGTTGACGCGATGTGGCCGAGCGCCGCATCGAGTGCGGCCTGCATGCGTGGGTCGGTCGGGTTCATTTGGAACGGGGCCGCGCGGCCCATGGAAGCATCGGTACCGTTGCTGTCGAAGAGCCCAGTGTGCTCCGTTATCGGCCATCCGGCAGCGAACCTGAAACCGAGCCTTCAGCCGGGGCCCGGCCTCCCCGCACCAACGTCCCCCCGGGAGGCGCCACGCCCCGGAGCCCGCCCCTTTGAGGGTGCGGCGCCCTACTTGCGCAATGCGTCGCGGATTTCCCGCAGCAGCACCACATCCTCGGGCGGCGCGGCGGGTGCGGCCTCGGGGGCTTCCTTCTTCAGGCGGTTGATCTGCCGGACCATCATGAAGATGATGAAGGCGAGGATCACGAAGTTCAGCGCCACCGTCACGAAGCTGCCGTAGGCCAGCACCGCGCCGCCCTTCCTGGCCTCGGCCAGCGTGGTCGCGGTCTGGCCGACCAGTGGGATGAAGTAGTTCGAGAAGTCGAGCCCGCCGAAGATCTTGCTGACCAGCGGCATGATGAGGTCCCCGACGATCGAATCGACGATCTTGCCGAAGGCGCCGCCGATGATCACGCCGACCGCGAGGTCGATCGCGTTGCCCTTGACGGCAAACTCCTTGAATTCCGCTCCCATGCCCATGTCGTTCGCTCCGGTTGGTTGTCGATCCCGCGCTCGCCTTCGTCGGCCGCTTCGGCTGCGCCGCCCAGAGTATTGCTCACCGCGGCACCAGGCCGGGCCGGGTTCGCGCTGAGCACCCGGCCCGGCTGCCGCGCGGGCCAGCGCTGGCACTCCGCTAGAATTACCGGTTGCCCCTGAGTGGAATTGCGTAGAAGTCTGTATCGAGGACCCCCATGAGTGACCAGCAAGTCGATCAAGGCCGCCGCACCTGGGTTGCCATCTCCTGTGGCATGGGCGCCGTCGGCGGGGTCGCCGTCGCCGTGCCTTTTGTCAGCACTTTCCAGCCCTCCGAGCGCGCGCGTGCCGCCGGCGCTGCCGTCGAGGCCGACATCGGCGCGTTGAAGCCGGGCGAGAAGCTGACCGTCGAATGGCGTGGCAAGCCGGTCTGGATCGTCCGCCGCACCCCGGAGCAACTGGCCGAACTGCCCAAGCTCGATGCCCAGTTGGCCGACCCGAACTCGCTGCGCAAGCCCGACGAGCTGACGCCGGAGTACGCGCGCAACGGGTGGCGTTCGCGCAAGCCGGAAGTCCTGGTGGTGGTGGGCATCTGCACGCACCTGGGATGTTCGCCTTCCGACAAGTTCCAGCCCGGCCCGCAGGCTTCGCTGCCCGACGACTGGCTCGGCGGCTTCCTGTGCCCCTGCCACGGCTCGACCTTCGACATGGCAGGGCGGGTCTTCAAGAACAAGCCCGCGCCCGACAACCTCGAGGTGCCGCCCTACATGTTCCTGTCCGACACGCGCCTGCTGATCGGCGAGGACAAGAAAGCCTGATGCCCCTTGCAGGCTCCGTCACCTTCACGAGATCACGACATGGCTGAATTCAAGCAAGCGCCCGCCGATGCCCCCGTGGCCGAGAAGGCCCTGACCTGGATCGACAACCGGTTCCCGCTGACCAAGCTGTGGAACGACCAGTGGGGCAAGTACTACGCGCCGAAGAACCTCAACTGGTGGTACATCTTCGGTTCACTGGCGATGCTGGTGCTGGTGCTGCAGTTCGTTACCGGTATCTTCCTGACGATGCACTACAAGCCGGACGCTGCGCTCGCCTTCGCGTCGGTCGAGTACATCATGCGCGACGTGCCCTGGGGCTGGCTGATCCGCTACATGCACTCGACGGGCGCCTCGGCCTTCTTCATCGTCGTCTACCTGCACATGTTTCGCGGCCTGATCTACGGCAGCTACCGCAAGCCGCGCGAGCTGATCTGGATCTTCGGCTGTGCCATCTTCCTCGGCCTGATGGCGCAGGCCTTCACCGGCTACCTGCTGCCGTGGGGCCAGATGAGCTACTGGGGCGCGCAGGTGATCGTCAACCTGTTCGCCGCCGTGCCCTTCATCGGTCCCGACCTGGCGCTGCTGATCCGCGGCGACTACGTCGTCGGCGACGCGACGCTGAACCGCTTCTTCGCCATCCACGTGATCGCGGTGCCGCTGGTGCTGCTCGGCCTGGTCGTCGCGCACCTGATCGCACTGCACGAGGTGGGATCGAACAACCCCGACGGCGTCGAGATCAAGGCCAAGCGCGGCCCCGACGGCCATCCGCTGGACGGCATTCCTTCGCACCCGTACTACAGCGTGCACGACGTCTTCGGCGTGGTGATCTTCCTCACCCTGTTCTCGGCGATCGTGTTCTTCGCGCCCGAGCTCGGCGGCTATTTCCTCGAGTACAACAACTTCATCCCTGCCGATCCGCTTCAGACGCCGCTGCACATCGCGCCGGTGTGGTACTTCACGCCTTTCTATTCGATGCTGCGCGCCACCAACCCGCTGATGATCCAGATCCTCTCGGGAGTCGTCGCGCTGGCGACGGTATTCGCCCTGCTCAAGGGCCGGTTCAGCGCGATCGTGAAGGCCGCGCTGGTGGTCGGCGCGCTGGTAGCCATTGCGCTGCTGCAGACCTTCGACGCCAAGTTCTGGGGCGTCGTGGTGATGGGCGGCGCAGTCATCCTGCTGTTCTTCCTGCCCTGGCTCGACCACAGCCCGGTGAAGTCGATCCGCTACCGTCCGGGCTGGAACAAGATCCTGTACGGCGTGTTCGTGGTCTTCTTCCTGGTGCTCGGATACCTCGGCTCGCAACCGCCGTCGGCGGCGGGCACCTATGTGTCGCAGCTCGGCACGCTCTTCTACTTCGGCTTCTTCCTGCTCATGCCGTGGTGGAGCCGCCTGGGTGAGTGCAAGCCGGTGCCCGAACGGGTGACGTTCGCCGCCCACTGAGCCTCTGCCCGCACGCGAAAGCCGGATTCGATACCATGAAAAAGTTCTTACTTTCCCTTCTCGCCAGCATCGGCTTCGTCGGCAGTGCGCTGGCCGCCACCGGGGGCATGCAGTGGGACAAGTTCCCGACCGAAAAGCTGACCGACATGCCGTCGTTGCAGCACGGCGCCAAGCTGTTCGTCAACCATTGCCTGAACTGTCATTCGGCGTCCTACATGCGCTACAACCGCATGCGCGACCTCGGCCTGACCACTGACGAGATCAAGAAGAACCTCATGTTCGCGACCGACAGGGTCGGCGACACGATGCGCGTCACTCTGGACGCGAAGGACGCCAAGGACTGGTTCGGCGCCCTGCCGCCCGACCTGACCCTCGTGGCGCGCTCGCGCGCCGACATCGCCAAGGGCTCGGGCGCCGACTACCTGTACACCTACCTGCGCACCTACTACCGCGACGACGCCAAGGCGACCGGCTGGAACAACCTCGCGTTCCCCGACGTGGCGATGCCGCATGCGCTGTGGCAACTTCAGGGCCAGCGGGTGGCCAAGTTCGCCGAGCAGAAGGATCCGCACGACCCGTCGAAGACGACGCACGGCTTCGCCGGCTTCGAACAGCTCGCGCCCGGCACGATGACGGCGGCACAGTACGACGATTCGATCGCCGACCTGGTCGGCTTCATGCAGTGGATGGCCGAGCCCCAACGGGCGCTGCGGGTCCGCCTGGGTGTCTGGGTGCTGCTGTTCCTGGCGGTGTTCGTGGTGGTGATCTGGCGCACGAATGCGGCCTTCTGGAAAGACGTGAAGTAGCCGCGCTAGGGGCGCCGGTGCCGCCCGCTCCCGCGCTCGCCGCACAGTGCCCTGCCATGCAGCCGCTGCGCGGCGCGTTTGTTTTCTGACGATCTCAAGACCCCAAGGAGCCCACGCTCATGATGGTGCTTTACTCCGGAACGACCTGCCCCTACTCGCACCGCTGCCGCTTCGTGCTGTTCGAGAAGGGCATGGACTTCGAGATCCGCGACGTCGACCTGTTCGCCAAGCCCGAAGACATCGCGCTGATGAACCCGTACAACGAAGTGCCGATCCTCGTCGAGCGCGACCTGATCCTGTACGAGTCGCACATCATCAACGAGTACATCGACGAGCGCTTCCCGCACCCCCAGCTGATGCCGGGCGATCCGGTGGCGCGGGCCCGCGTGAGGTTGTTCCTGCTGAACTTCGAGAAGGAGTTGTTCGCCCACGTCAACATCCTCGAGTCGCGTGGCGTCAAGCCGACCGACAAGCAGCTCGAGCGGGCACGCTCGCAGATCCGCGACCGGCTGACCCAACTGGCGCCGATCTTCCTGAAGAACAAGTTCATGCTCGGCGACGACTTCTCGATGCTCGACGTGGCGATCGCCCCGCTGCTGTGGCGGCTCGACTACTACGGCATCGACATGTCGAAGAACGCCGTGCCGCTGCTCAAGTACGCCGAGCGCATCTTCTCGCGCCCGGCCTACATCGAGGCGCTCACGCCGTCCGAAAAGGT
This sequence comes from uncultured bacterium, assembly GCA_963779155.1. Lineage (GTDB taxonomy): Bacteria > Pseudomonadota > Gammaproteobacteria > Burkholderiales > Burkholderiaceae_C > CAIKUF01. Next base: position 25,439 of record CAVZXE010000015.1, read on the forward strand.
CATGCGCAAGTAGGTCGACATCCGATGACTGCTGCAGTGCCGAACCGCAGGAGCCCGGCGCCGGGCCGCCCCGAGGCGGCTGGCATGCCCCCGCGGGATCTTGAGCCGTACGTCGCAAGGGAGGGGCGGCAATGAGCTTGCCCATCGCGCCGACGAGTGCCGGCACCTCGACCCGGCCATACCTGATCCGTGCCCTGCACGAGTGGTGCACCGAGAATGGGTTCACGCCCTACGTCGCAGTGTTCGTCGACGCCAGCGTGCGGGTGCCGCGGGAATACGTGAAGAACAACGAGATCGTGCTCAATGTCGGCTTCGAAGCGACGAGCGCGCTGAAGCTGGGCAACGAGTTCATCGAGTTCAAGGCCCGCTTCGGTGGCAGCTCGCGCGAGATCGTGGTGCCGGTGACGCATGTGATCGCGATCTATGCGCGCGAGAACGGACAGGGCATGGCGTTTCCGGCGCCGACGGCCGAGGTGCAAGGCGCTTCGGGCGCCGATAGCGCCCCGGACCCGACGGAGGTGGCGCGCCCGCCCGCCAGTGGGCCCCACCTGGCGCTTGCCGAAGGCGCTGCCGGGCGGACCGCGGCGCCGCCGCCGCGCCCGGCATCGCCCGCGGCCGCGGTGAAGGACGCACCCGCCGAGCCCCCGGAGCCGCCGACGCCGGGTCGGCCCTCGCTCAAGCGGGTCAAGTAAGAGAACGCGCGAAGCGGACGCCGATGTCCGCCGCACTGCGCAGGCCCCGGCGGCTATCGCGGCGGAATCTATACTCCCCTCCTTGCCGCGCGGGCTCGGTGCGAGTTTGGCGCGCGCAGCCGGCTTAGCTCAGCTGGTAGAGCACCCGCCTTGTAAGCGGAAGGTCGTCCGTTCGATTCGGACAGCCGGCACCAAGAGGATCGAGCGCTTTCGGCGCTGTCGGGACCCCGATGAACCAATTCCCTTGAGCCGCCCCCTAGTTCACAGGGTGCCTGCAAGGCGGCGTCTGCCGGACACTCGTCGCAGCACTGATCGACGCGGGAGGAGCCTCATGCGGAACTCGAAAGCTTCCCTGGCTGCGGCCTCGATGCTGGTCCTTGGTGGATCGGTTTTCGCCGCTGACGAGCCGAAGACGCAACAACTCAGAGCGCTCGCACCGCCGTGCACGGCGGCCGTGTGCAGGGTTCCCGTCTGGATCTTCGCGGGTTGCCGCTACCTGAGCGACGATGTTGACATCGCAAAGGGGAACCGTCCGACGATCGTGTGGGTTCTCATGACCACGAGCCGGAAGGTCAAGTTCTCTTTGGATTCCGTCAAGCCGGGCGTGGTGATCACGCCGCCCAATGGCTACGTCCCGGTGGGTGGTACGAACCAGTGGGAGTTCGGGATGAAGGACGATGGCACGGCTTCGGGTATCGGCGCGGTAACGTTCAATATCAAGGACGGGGCCGCCGATTGCAGTCCGGCTCTGTACGAGTGGAATCCCACGATCAAGAACAACAATTAGCCGGCCCCGACTAGACCACGCACGCGCGCCAGCGCGATACCCAACTCCGACCGCGGCCCGGCATCCGATTCGGCGGCCAGCGATTCGGCCTCAGCCAATGCGGCACGTGCCGCCTCTCCCTCGGCGGCGAGGTGCTCGGTTTCGGCGAGGCTGCACAGCAGTATGCCGAGGTTGAGCCGATCGGATGCCGACCGAAGCAACGATTGCCCAAGGGTCAGGCATTCGCGGGCCACATCGAAATGTCCCAGCCGCGCGTGAAGGCGGCCGAGGTAGTTGAGAACCTGGCCCTCGGAGCGCACGTCACCCAACCCGCGAGCCACGGCCAGTGCCGACTCGAAACGTGACCGCGCGGCTATCGTCTGGTCCTGGGCGTCGTCTACGATGCCGAGGTTGCACAGCGCGATGGCCTCGAGGCGTGCATGCCCTAGATCGCGCGCGACGGCGAGTGCGGCCTCGAGGTTGGAGCGTGCCTCCTGGTGTCGCCCCAGGTCGTGGAGCAGGAGGCCCAGGTTGGAGAGCTGGTTGCCCTCCCATCGCCTGTGCCCGAGCTCACGGGCCATGGACAGTGCTGCCTCGTAGGATGCATGGGCCGCATTCGGGTCGCCCCGATCGGCATCGAGCGCGCCGAGGTTGCCGAGCGTGCCGCACTCACGGAAGCGATCCCCGGACGCTCGAGCCAGCGATAGAGCTCGGTTGTAGTGAACCCGCGCGTGGCCAAATTCGCCCAGATTCTCGGCGACGGTGCCCAGGCCGTTGAGAACGTCGCATTCGATTCCCTGGTCACCGACATCACGGGCAATCGACAAAGCCTCCGCGAAATGAACCAATGCCTCGTCCATGCGGCCTTCGACCGCGCAGAGATCCCCGAGATGGCTTCGCAACTGGCATTCGATCGCTCGGTTGCCGGAGTCCCGGGCCAGGGCAAGTGACGCTTCGAGTTGATCTCGCGCATCGGCAACCTTGCCCATGGCCTGCAGCGCTGCACCGGCAACCCTGCCAACACGTGCCCGGTACGGTGCGTCCAGTCCCCCGATCGACATCACCACGGCGGCCAATTCGGCTCCCAGCCGGAACGGGCCGCGCAGTTGGAGCGCCGACCAGGCGAGGTCGAGTGCGCCGATCGCGTGCGTCGCTTCGGCACGTGCCGAAGCGCGGCGGCACGCCACCACGAGGTTCTCGAGATCGACGCACGCGGCGGCCCTGACCGTTCGCGTGTCCAGCGTTGCAAAGTGCGCGAAGTGCCTTGCCTGCGCTGCCGCCAGGGCTTCGGCGCCGCTTCCCGGACACCGCCCTGGTGTGCGAAGGTGCTCGCCCGCGTACTCCTGCACGCTGCCGAGCAAGTCGAAGCGCCCATTGGAGAGCGGCCTGACGAACGACTTGTCGACCAGCGACTGCAGCACGTCCACGGTCCAAGGCGTGCTTCCAGCGGCGGACAGGTCGAGCACCGCCTCGACTGACTCCAGCGCAAAGCCGCCCTCGAACACCGACAACTGCGCCAGTGCCACCTTTTCGGGCTCGGGCAGCAACTCCCAGGACCAGTCGAAGGTTGCACGCAATGTGGCCTGGCGGTCATGCCTGCCACCGACGGCTGCCAGCAGCTTGAAGCGCTGATCCATGCGCGCGAGAAGCGTCCTAGGCGACATCACGCGCACCCGCGCCGCAGCCAACTCGATCGCCAGAGGTAGCCCGTCGAGCAGCCTCACCAGGTGCGCGATCGCCTCCTGGTCTTCGGCGCTCGGCTGGAAGTCGCGTGAAGCCGATGCGGCGCGGCAGCTGTACAGCTCCGTCGCCTCAGGCGGCGCCAGTGGCGCTAGCGCCAGCGCCTCTTCCCCATGCAGGCCCAGCACCTCGCGCGTGGTCACCAGAAAGCGCGCTTGCGCGGCTCTGTCGAGCCAAGAGCCCAGCGTTTCCTCGGCATGGCGCGAGACCTGCTCGAAGTTGTCGAGGATCACGAGGCACGGGCCGCGTCCGGCAATGGCGTGGCCGAGTTGCGCAACCGGGTCCTCCTTGCCCAGCGGCACGTCGAGGCCCTGCGCTACGGCGTGCGCGATGCCATCCACGTTGCGCGCCTGGGAGAGGTCGCAGAACCACACGCCGCCGGCGAAGTCTCCAAGCCACGTCCACGCAAATCGCGTTGCCAGGCGGGTCTTGCCCGTGCCGCCGATGCCCAGCACCGAGACGAGGCGCGCCCCGGCATCGAACCTCCGGGCGAGTTCGGCAAGCGCCGCGTGGCGGCCGACGAACGCGTTGCGTTCGGCGGGCAGGCTGTGCCTGACCTCGCGCATTGGCAGCCACAGATCGCCGCGCTGCACCACGCGGTAGACCTTCGCCGCGTCGGGCGGCGGGCTGAACGGCGAGTTTGCGTCGCCGACCTCGAACAACTCGGTCGGCTCGGCGATGCCCTTGATCCGCCAGTGCCCGTGCGACTTTACGCGCAGGCTGGACGGTCCCAGTGCGGCGCGTGCCTCGGCAGTCATCAGCGTTTGCCCACCCTGGGCAAGCGACATCACGCGCGCCGCAGTTGGCTTGGCGATTCCCTCCACTTCGACGGGCTTGGCGCCACGGGCCACGTCGCCGGGCGGGTTGGCCCTGAGGATCACCGCACCGACGTGCAGACCGGCCCGTGCCTTCAACGGAACATCGAACGCAGCCAGCGCCTGATGGTATGCGACGGCATAGCCTGCCGCGTCGGCTGCGCTTTCGAACAGCATCAGCATGCCATCGGTCTTGTCGATCTCGTCCCCGTGCCACGTCTGCAGCAGGTCGCGCGCGATCCGGTCATGCGCGGCGCCCAGCGCAGCCGCCGCGCTGTCGCCGAGCAGACTGGCCAGCTGGGTGCTGTCGACCACGTCGGTCAGAAGCAGCGCGCGCACGTTGTTCATGTCACTCGACTCGATGAATGCCCTTCGATGCTCCCGCTTCGCGCACGAGGTGGCAGACCGATGCCCTCGAACACGCGCTGTGCCGAGAGACATGAGAGCCATGCCCGCCACGGCGCGACGACCGGGCCTGGTCAGCATCGGGCATCGCCTTCCTGCGGTCAAGCCGGACCCGAGCCGGGTCGCACGGCGCCTGGCGCGGTGTCCGGGCGCGTGACTAGAGTGAAGAGCGCGGCAGGTGCGTCGGCCACGGGCGCCGGGCAACCGCGCTGGCTACGCACAATGCAAAGGGGCCGCGCAAGGCGGCCCGACGATGGCGCCGAAAGGTCGTCGCGATCAGCAGTGCAAGCGGCGGCGGACTGCCGCACCAACCAGAGCCAGCCCTGAAAGCATCAGCGCATAGGTCTCGGGTTCGGGTACTGCCGAGGTGATCTCGGTCGAGAAGTAGCGCGTGCAGCTCCCGCAGAGGTCGGCGCTCCAGATCCACGTGGCACCGGACGAGACCCCAGTCCTGAGACCCCACGGTCCGACACCGTTGAGTCCGCGGCTGACCGGGGTCTGGTCGGCGTCACCGAAGCCCGAGACGCGAACCGTCCAGTCGGCCGTATTTGTCAGAAGATGCTGGGTGCCGTTTGCAAACTTGTACCCGCTGTCGCTTAGCGAGAACTCGCCGAGGAAGGCAGCCGGCGCACCGAGATCGGTGGCAACCATGTGCAGGTACTGAGTACCGCTGCCCAGGGTCGTGGCAGCCAACACGTAGGTCGTGGGCCAGTCGGTGCCGCTCAAGACTGCAGTCCCGAGGACGCTGTCGTCGGCGCTCACATAGAGCGTGAACTGGTTGTCCACATTGACCGCACCGCTGAGCGTGGTGGCCGACGCCGGACCGACGACCGACAGCGCGACCAGCGCTGCAGCGATCGCTTGGCTTGCAAATGGGTACATGGATGAGCTCCAGTGGAATTGAATCCAGAGCCTAGCGCCCCCGCCCCTGCGTGTGTACCCTTCGGTCGGGGGGGCACCGAATCTCCCACTCGGCAGGCGTCAATAGGTCTCGAGATGCAGTCGCCCCTCCGCCTTCAGCGCCGCTCCCAGCGTCTCCCATCCCAGGCCGGCCTGCTGCGCCACGTCGCGCAGCGCCAGCACCACACCCTCTTCCATGCTCTTGAGGCCGCAGACGTAGAGGCAGGTGTTGGGGTCCTTCAGCAGCGCGCCGAGGTCGGCCGCGCGTTCCCGCATCGCGTCCTGCACGTAGCGCTTGGGCTGGCCTGGCGTGCGCGAGAAGGCGAAGTTGATGTCGATGAAGTCCTTCGGCAGGTTCTGCAGCGGGCCGAAGTACGGCAGCTCCTCCTTCGTTCGCGCGCCGAAGAAGAGCATCAGCTTGCCGCCCTCGAACTTGCCGTCCGCGAGCCCCCAGGTCGCGCCTTCGCCGAGCCCGCCCCCCAAGGGGAGCGCGCCGCCTTGGGACGGCCCGGCGGCGGCGCGACGCAGCCGGCGGCGCCACTCGGTCATCGCGCGCATCGGCGCGCTGCCGGTGCCGGTGCAGATCATCACGATGTTCGATCGCGGGTGGTTGGGCATCAGGAAGCTCGCGCCGAACGGGCCGATGACCTGCACCTTGTCGCCGACCTTCAGGTCGCATAGGTAGTTGCTCGCGACGCCGCGCACCGGGTTGCCCTGGTGGTCTTGGAGCACGCGCTTGATCGTCAGCGACAGGTTGTTGTAGCCCGGTCGCTCGCCGTTGCGCGGGCTGGCGACGGAGTACTGGCGTGCGTGGTGCGGCCGCCCCTGGGCGTCGGTGCCCGGCGGCAGGATGCCGATCGACTGGCCTTCGAGCACCGGGAACGGCACCGTCCCGAAGTCCAGCATGAGGTGGTGGGTGTCGTACTCACGGCCGACCGCGGTCACGCGCACGTTGCCGACCACGGTGGCGGTGGTCGGGTTCTTCGGGCCGTGCAGGTTGGTGTAGGGGTGCGCCGCCGACCATGGCGGGACGGCCGAGCCGTACGCCGCGGCATGGAACGCGGCCTCTCCGCTCGCCTCGGCGTGCAGCGCCCGAGCCGCGGGTTCCGTGGCCGCCGCCGCATCGGCCTTCACGCCCTCGGCCGCGAGCTGTTCGGCGCTGAGCTCGGCCGGCAGGCAATCCCAGAGCAACTGCTCGGCGATGGGATAGGCCTTCACGCGCGGCATCGTGCGCCAGTTGTCGATCGAGCCGGTCGGGCAGGGCGAGATGCAGTCCATGCACAGGTTGCACTTCGCGGCATCGACGACGTAGTTGCGCGCATCGTGCGTGATCGCCTGCACCGGGCAGATCGATTCGCAGGTGTTGCATCGGATGCAGATTTCGGGGTCGATCAGATGCTGCTTGATGACGGTGACTTCAACAGGGGCGTTCATGGGAAAAGCTCCGCGAGTCATGGACGTGCACGCCCGAGCGTTTGCCGTGGCACCGGCTCCGCCGGACCGCTGGCGTACCCTGCGGGCCGCGCCGGGCCGGTGGCCCGGCCCTTCGCCAGGCGCGACGGGTCCACTGGACCCTTCGTGTCCGGGCTCGGCCCCGCTCGAGGGCGAGCGGCGAATGTGCTACGGGGGTGGGTCAATTGAACCGCACGTACTCGAAGTCCACCGGTTGGCGGTTGATGCCCATCATCGGCGGTGCGATCCAGTTGGCGAACCTGCCGGGCTCGACGACGCGGCCCATCAGCGAGGCGACGAACGCGCGGTCGGCGCCCGAGGGCAGCCAGGCATCGACGTTGGCGTTCCACTCCGCCTCGCTCACCACGCGCCCGTCCGGCGACACCTTGGCACCCGACAGGCTGCCGATGTTGCGGTGGAAGGCCTTGTGCGGCACCTTGAGGCGGAACGCGATCCCGGCCTTCTCAATCACCTTGTTCCAGCGTTCGACGCCGCCGACCGAGTCGCGGATGTAGTCGTCGCGCAGCACCTCGTTGAGCGCGTTGAGCATCGGCACCTCGCGCTCGACGATCTGCCCGCCCTGGACCGCGAGCACCTTGTAGGTCTGGCCCTTGAGCACGTGGTCGTCGGCGCGCTTGCCTTCCTCGAAGCGGCCCTTGAGGCCGGTGCTGTAGAAGTTCGCCGCGTTGCTCGACTCGTCGGCGCCGAAGAGGTCGATCGTCACGCTGAAGTGGAAGTTGAGATACCGCTGGATCGTCGGCAGGTCGATCACGCCGGCCGCGCGCAGCGTGGCGGCGTCGTCGGTCTTGAGCTCGTTCATCGCCGCGCAGGTGCGCTGGATCACGCGCGAGACGCCGCTCTCGCCGACGAACATGTGGTGCGCCTCTTCGGTCAGCATGAACTTGGTCGTGCGTGCCAGCGGGTCGAAGCTGCTCTCGGCGAGCGCGCACAGCTGGAACTTGCCGTCGCGGTCGGTGAAGTAGGTGAACATGAAGAAGGAGAGCCAGTCCGGCGTCTCCTCGTTGAACGCCTGCAGGATGCGCGGGTGGTCATGGTCGCCCGAGCGGCGCTCGAGCAGCGCCTCGCCTTCCTCGCGGCCGTCGCGGCCGAAGTACTTGTGCAGCAGGTAGACCATCGCCCACAGGTGGCGGCCTTCCTCGACGTTGACCTGGAACAGGTTGCGCAGGTCGTACTGGCTGGGTGCGGTGAGGCCCAGATGGCGCTGCTGCTCGACCGACGCCGGCTCGGTGTCGCCCTGCGTCACGATGATGCGGCGCAGGTTGGCGCGGTGCTCGCCGGGCACGTCTTGCCAGGCGGCCTCGCCCTTGTGGTCGCCGAAGTGGATCTTGCGGTCCTTCTCGCCGGGGTTGAGGAAGATGCCCCAGCGGTAATCGGGCATCTTCACGTGGCCGAACTGCGCCCAACCCTGTGGATCGACGCTGACCGCCGTGCGCAGGTAGACCTCGAAGTTCTGGCTGCCGTCGGGGCCCATGTCGCCCCACCACTGCAGGTAGTTCGGCTGCCACTGCTCGAGCGCGCGCTGCAGCGTGCGGTCTTCGCTGAGGTTGACGTTGTTGGGGATCTTGTCGCTGTAGTTGATGGTGCTCATGGTGGGTTCCAGTTCAGTCGGAGGAAGGCCTCGGTATTCATCAAGCGGCCGCCGCGGAACCGGCTTTGCCGGGCCGCTGGCGGCGCCCCTCGAGGGGAGCGCCGTCAGGCGCTACGGGGTGGTCGTCATACGCGGTGCCAGTCGAAGGCCGCCTTCTCGCCCTTGCCATAGACCTTGAGCGCACCCTTGTCGCCGACGGCGTTGGGGCGCTGGAAGATCCAGTTCTGCCACGCGGTGAGGCGGCCGAAGATGCGCGTGGCCATCGTCTCCCGGCCGTTGAAGCGAAGGTTGGCTTCCATGCCCGTCAATGCGTCGGGCGACATCGCCACGCGCTCCTCGACGGCGATGCGCACCTCGTCGGCCCAGTCGATGTCGTCGGGCTTCGAGGTGACCAGCCCCAGCGCGAACGCGGCGTCGGCATCGAGGGGCTGGCCGGCCTGCGCGCGCACCGCGTCGAGCGCGGGCTGCTCCTCGTAGAAGCGCCGCGCCAGTCTCGACTGGCCCGTGGCCATCGGGAAGAGGCCGAGGTTGGTCTCGGTCAGCGTGATCGTCGGGGCGTGCGCGGAATCGTCCGGCAGCGCCAGGTGGTAGCTGCGGTCGCAGGCCAGTGCCAGCTCGAGCAGCGTGCCGGCGAAGCACGAGCCCGCTTCGATCAGCGCAAACAGGCTGCGCGACGACAGGTCGAGCCGGCTGAAGGTGCGGCGCAGCAGGCCGATCGTCTCGCGCACCAGCCAGTGGTCCTTGTGGGCCAGCAGCGTGGCGTCGATCGCCAGCACTGCGGCCGCGTCGCCTTCGGTCTTGACGAGCCAGGTGCCGATCTCGAGTTCGTTGGTGCGCATCTGCAGGATCGCGTCGTCCAGCTCGCGCGCCATCTGCAGCGGCCACCAGGAGACGCCGGCCTCGACGATGGCGTCCGTCGTCTGCGGCTGCGCGGCACCCGGCGCCTTGACGGTGAGGGTGGCGGTGCGCCGTGCGCGGTCGATCTCCACCGTCACGAAGCCGTAGCGCAGCGCATCGACCTCGGTCGTGCGGGCCAGCGGCGTCAGCGCCACGCCCTGGGCGCCGGCCGGTCGGTCGCTCTGCGCGGCCAGCGCCAGCGCGCGCTCCTGCACCTTCTGCGCGAAGACCTGCGGCTTGGCGATGTCGTCCACCAGGCGCCATTCCAACGCCCTCTGCCCGCGCACGCCTTCGGTCGTGGTGCAGAAGATGTCGGCCAGGTCGTGCCGTACGTGGCGCTTGTCGGTCACGCGCGTCAGCCCGCCGGTACCGGGCAGCACGCCCAGAAGCGGCACCTCGGGCAGGCTCACCGCCGACGAGCGGTCGTCGACGAGGACGATCTCGTCGCAGGCCAGCGCCATCTCGTAGCCGCCGCCCGCGCAGGCGCCGTTCACGGCAGCCAGGAACTTGAGGCCGCTGTATTTCGACGAGTCTTCCAGGCCGTTGCGCGTCTCGTTGGTGAACTTGCAGAAGTTCACCTTCCAGGCGTGGCTGCTGACGCCGAGCATGAAGATGTTCGCGCCCGAGCAGAACACCTTGTCTTTCAGGCTGGTGACGATCACCGTGCGCACCTCGGGGTGCTCGAAGCGGATCCGGTTGACGGCATCGTTCAGCTCGATGTCCACGCCCAGGTCATAGCTGTTGAGCTTGAGCTTGTAGCCGGGGCGCAGGCCGGCGTTCTCGTCGATGTCGAGCGCCAGCGTCGCGATGGCGCCGTCGAAGCTCAACTTCCAGTGCCTGTACTGCGAAGGGTCGGTCTGGTACTCGACACGGGGCGATGTGTTGCTCATCAGTGGGTCTCGACCGGTTAAGGTGAATGATAATGCATTTGCATGCGACGCATGTGCATGATAGTGCTCTATTGTATTGGAGTCAAGCGGAGATGTGCATTTTAGTTCATATCTGTTCGATGGGCAACTGCATCGCCGCACGGACCATGCCGCGCAGGGCCTGGAACGTCGGCTCCAGCGGCTGCGCGCTCGTGTCGAGCTTCATGTCGGCCTTCGAATAGAAGGCAGCGCGCCCGGTCAGGATCTGGCGCAGGTCATCCATCGCCTCCTTGCTCGCCGCCATCGGGCGCAGGTCACCCTGCGCCGTCACGCGCTGCATGTGATGTTCCGGGTCGGCATGCAACCAGACCGTCGTGCAGTGCGCCAGCAGCAGGTTGAAGGTCGCCGCGTCCGAGACCAGCCCGCCCGGCGTGGCGATCACCGCCTCGGGGTAGATCTGGATCGCCTCCTCGAGCGCACGGCGCTCGTAGCGCCGGTAGGCGTTCATGCCGTACAGCGCCTGGATCTCGGCGATGCTGCAGCCGGCGAACTTCTCGATCTCGCGGCTCAGTTCGACGAACGGAACCTCGAGGTCCTCGGCCAGCATCTGCCCCAGCGTCGACTTGCCGGCGCCGCGCAACCCGATCAGGGCGATCCGCGGGCTGCGCGCCGCTGTGCCTTCACCATTCCCGCCCCCGGTTCCCAGCATCGCAACGATCGCCACCCGAGCGCGGCGCAGCGTGGCCTCGTCGCGATGTTCGAGCAACTCGCGGATCAGCAGCCACTCGGGCGACGAGGTGGTCACGTCGCCGATCAGTTCGGCCAGCGCGCACTGCAAGGCCGTGGCCACCTGCTGGAGCACCAGGAACGACACGTTGCCGATGCCGTATTCGAGATTCGCGAGATGACGTTCCGACACGTCGGCGGCCAATGCGACGGCCTTGCGCGTCATTCCGCGGCGCGCCCGCAGGCTTCGCACCCGCTCTCCGAGTGCCAGCAGCGACGGGTTCTTCTCGCCGGTGTCGGCCTCGTGTCCGGGCTCGGCGGGCGCCGTCTCCGGCACCAGCGCAGGGCCCTCGGTAGGTCCCGTGTAGTGCATTATAGTGCTTGACATGGTGCGCCGTGGGGATTAGTGTTCGCCATAACGCACAATACTTCATATCGTCCGGCGCCGCAAGCCGGCGAGTCCACCGGAGACCCCACCGTGACGCCGACCACACAGACCGCACAGGACGCCTTCCGGCGTCGCCTTGCCGCGCTTGCCGCCCAGATTGCCGGCCGACCCCTCGACGCGGCGCTCGACGCCTGGCTCAACGCCGAGCACGGCGCCGGCAGCGCCACCTACGATGGCCTGAAGCAGGCCTGCCAGCAGGGCGTGGCCGAAGGCTGGCTGTGCGAGCGCGAAGGCGGCGGCATCCGCTATGGCCGCATCTTCAAGCCGGCGAGCGACCTGCACGGCTTCTCGGTCGACGTGGTCGACATGAAAGACATTGCCGGCCCGCACCATGCGCACCCGAACGGCGAGATCGACCTCGTCATGACGATCGAGGGCGACGCCACCTTCGACGGTCGGCCCGCCGGCTGGGTGGTCTGCCCACCCGGCAGCGCGCACCGGCCGACGGTTGCTCAAGGGCGCGCGCTGGTGCTGTACTTGCTGCCCGAAGGGCGGATCGACTTCACCCGCTGAGCATTCGTCAGCACACCGGAGACACCCCCATGACCCAGAGCCACCCGCCTGCGCCGGGCCCGCAGTTCAACTTTGCCCAGCACTTGATCGAGCGCAATGGCGCTCGCGCGGCGAAGACGGCCTACATCGACGATGCCGGCACCCTGAGCTACGGCGATCTCGCCGATCGCATCCGCCGCTTCGCGGCCGCGCTGCTCGCCGCCGGCGTGCGGCGCGAGGAGCGGGTGCTGCTGCTGATGCACGACTGCAGCGACTGGCCGGTGGCCTTCCTCGGCGCGATGTACGCCGGCATCGTGCCGGTGGCGGTGAACACCCTGCTGACCACGGAAGACATCGCATACACGCTGGCGCACAGCCGGGCGCAGGCAGCGTTCGTTTCGGGCCCGCTGCTGCCCACGCTGCAGGCCGCCATGGCGCAGGCGCCGCACGAGGTCAGGCGCTTGGTCGTGTCGCGCTCGACGGCGCAGCTGCCGCCGGACGCGGCGTCCTTCGAGGCCTTCGTCGATTCGCAAGCGCCGCTGGCCGCGCCGGCATCCACCGGGCCCGACGATCCGGGCTTCTGGCTCTATTCATCCGGCTCCACCGGTCGGCCCAAGGGTACGGTCCACACCCAGGCCAACCCCTACTGGACGGCCGAGCTGTATGGCACGCCGGTGCTCGGCCTCACCGAGCGCGACATCTGCTTCTCGGCGGCCAAGCTGTTCTTCGCCTACGGCCTGGGCAATGCGCTGAGCTTTCCGCTCAGCGTGGGCGCCACGGTGGTGCTGATGGCCGAGCGGCCGACGCCCGATGCGGTGTTCAAGCGCTGGCTCGGCGACACGCCCGCGCAAGGCAAGGCATGGCGGCCGACGGTCTTCTTCGGCGCGCCCACGGGCTACGCCGGGATGCTGGCCGCGCCCAACCTGCCGGCCCGGCGCGAAGTGGCGCTGCGCCTTTGCTCCTCGGCTGGCGAGGCGCTGCCCGCCGACATCGGCGAACGCTTCACGGCGCACTTCGGCTGCGAGATCATCGACGGCATCGGCTCGACCGAGATGCTGCACATCTTTCTGTCCAACCTGCCGGGTAGGGTGCGCTACGGCACGACCGGATGGCCGGTACCGGGCTACGCCGTCGAATTGCGCGGCGAGGACGGGCGGCCGGTGGCCGACGGCGAGACGGGCGACCTCTACATCCAGGGCCCGACGGCCGCATTGATGTACTGGGGCAACCGCGAGAAGACGCGCGAGACCTTCCAGGGCGCCTGGACCAAGAGCGGCGACAAATACCTGCGCAACGCCGACGGCAGCTACACCTACGCCGGGCGCAGCGACGACATGCTCAAGGTCAGCGGCATCTACGTCTCGCCGTTCGAGGTCGAGGCGACGCTCGTCCAGCACCCGGCCGTGCTCGAAGCGGCGGTGATCGGCGTGCCCGACGCCGAGGGCCTGACCCGCGCCAAGGCCTACGTCGTGCTCAAGGCCGGCCAGCACGCCAGCGACGAGGAGCTCAAGGCCTTCGTCAAGGAGCGCCTGGCACCCTACAAGTACCCGCGGCAGATCGAGTTCATCACCGAACTGCCGAAGACGGCGACGGGAAAGATCCAGCGCTTCAAGCTGCGCGAGAAGGACGCCGTCCGGAAATGACGGCCCCTCGCCCGACGGCCACGGTGGTGGGCCCGGCGCACGAGCCGTGGCTGGCGTCGTGAGCATCGCGTTCAGCACGATCGACTGGGCCGGGCGCCGCGTTCGCATCGAGCATCGGTGGATCGCGCCCGAGCGCAGCGCGAGCCCGCTGGTGGTGTTCCTGCACGAAGGTCTCGGTTCGCTGGCGATGTGGAAGGACTTCCCGCAGCGCCTGTGCGACGCGGCCGGCTGTCGCGGCCTCGTGTATTCGCGCCCCGGCTATGGCCGCTCCACGCCGCGCGCGGCCGAGGAAGCCTGGGGCCTGGACTTCATGCACCGTCAGGCCTACGAGGTGCTGCCGGCGCTGCTGCAGGCGCTGGGCGTCGACGCCGCCGCGCAGCCCCCCTGGCTGTTCGGCCACAGCGATGGCGGCTCGATCGCGCTGCTCCACGCCGCGCGCTTCGCGTCGCGCGTGGCGGGTGTCATCGCCGTCGCGCCGCACATCGTGGTCGAGGACCTGTCGCTGCGCAGCATCGAGCAGGCGCGCAACGCCTACCGCGACACCGACCTGCGTCAGCGCCTGGCCCGCTACCACGACGACCCCGACTCGGCCTTCTGGGGCTGGAACCGCATCTGGCTGCACCCGCCGTTTCGCGACTGGTCCATCGAGGCCGAGATCGAGGCCATCACCTGCCCGCTGCTCGCGGTGCAGGGGGTGGACGACGAGTACGGCACGCTGGAGCAGATCCGCGGCATCGCACGCCGGGTGCCGCAGACGGCGTTGCTGGAGCTTGCCGCCTGCGGGCATTCGCCGCAGCGTGATCAGCCGGAGCGCCTGATCGCCGCCAGCGCCGACTTCATGGCCCGACGCGGCTCACGGCAGGTCTCGTGACGCTCGGCCGCGGCGACAGGCAACTGCCGCCGCCCGTATCGACAACGGCTTCAGAGCGATTGCACGTACTCGGCCACGGCGCGCATCTGCGCCGGCGTCATCGACTGGGTTTCGTCCTTCATCAGCTTGCCGTGCGGCCGCAGCCGGGTGCCGAACACCTTGAGCTGTGCATACACGTAGTCGGCACGCTGGCCCGCCAGGCGGGGAAAGCCCGCCTCGCCTTCGGCCTTGTCGCCATGGCACGAGGCGCAGTCGCGGACACCTCCGGGCAGGCCGCTGGCGAAGATCTTGCGGCCGGCGCTGATCTGCGCCGGATTGCCAGGCTTGCCGCGGGCCGGCGTCTGCGCGGCGTAGTAGTCGGCCAGGCCGGTGATCGCGGCATCGTCGAGGAGCGCCGAGACGCCCCACATGTAGGCGCGGGTCCCGGTCTCCGCGCGGGTCTGCGAACGGAAGTCCTTCAACTGCGCGATGGTGTACTGGCGCATCTGGCCGGCCAGCGAGGGCACCAGCTTGGTTTCGCTGCGGCCCGCCTCGCCGTGGCAGGCCGCGCAGACATGGATCGCACGGCGCACCAGTTCCTGGTCGCCTGGTACGTCCTGGGCGCGTGCCGTGCCCGCCGCCATGACCATGATCGCCATCATGGCGAACATCTGTCGCATCGATCGCATCGTAAATGTCTCCCTTGTGCAGTTGCTGAACAGCAGCGATTCTCGCAGCTTGCAGCGAGCGCGCCGCCGCGGGCCGGGCCTACTTGCGCACCGAGGCGTCCTCGATGAGGACGGCGTAGTTGTAGCCGGAACCCACGTTCACGTCGGTGCGCACCGTGCCCTTGGCGTTCACGATGTCGCCGACCGCAGGCTCGTCCTTGGTGGTCACGACGATGTCGTTGCTGCCGTCGGCGGCCGAGCCCGAGCCGTCGCGCAGGTGCAGCCAGTTCTTGCCGAGGATGCCGACGCTGACCTTCACGACCTGGCCACGCACGAGCACCGTCTTGTCCTTGAGCGCTGCCTTGCCGGTGAACACCTCGGCGACCGTCTTGGCGTCGGGACCGGTTGCCTTGGCGACCTTGATTACCGGAGCGCTGGCGGCGGGCGCCGCTGCCAGCGGCGCGGCGGGCTTGGCGTTCGGGTCGACGATCTGCCCGAAGACGATCTTGTCGAACTTCTTCTTCAGCGTCTTGCTCTCGAAGTTGTCCATCGTCATCGCGTTGCCGATCGTGACCTGGGCGCCCTTCTTCACGCCGGTCGTCGGCACGGCGGCCCAGACCTCGCCGTCCTTCGTCTTCAGGCGCAGATAGGTGTAGCTGTCGACGTTCAGGGTCTCGAGAACGACGCCGCTCAAGGGCGGAGCCTGCGGGGTGGGTGTGGCCTGGGCCGCGAGACCGGCGGCGGCGAGGGCGAGGGCGGCGAGCGTGGTGACGAGTTTCAAGTCGGGTACTCCGTGGGACAACAAGTTCAATCATCGCGCATTGGCCGCCGCGCACCTTGCGGGCCATCAAGCAATCGTCGGTGCCACGCCGCCCTTCATGCGTTCGCACGATCTTGCAGCCAGCGCCGCCCCAGCCAGGCGCAGCAGAGCAGGATGCCCAGCCAGCCGAGCGCCGTCACCCCGCCGGCCAGGCGCGTGTCGGCCTGCAGCCAACCCCAGCGCGAGAGGATCTCGGCCCAGTCGTGGGCATCCTCGGGATCCCTGCCGCCCACGAGCGGCAGCAGCTGCGCCCGGGCGTCGGCCATGTAGCGGGCGATGCCGAACAGGTTCTGGAACAGCCAGACCATGCAGGCGGCGAACGAACAGGTCGCCCCCGCGCGGCGAAACCTGAACGCCGCCGCCAGCGGAAAGGCGAACTGCGCCAGCGTGCCGCCGTACACCGCGAGCCGGCCGGAGACGAGGCCGAAGAACGGGTGGCCGGCCTCGTGGAAAAGCAGGTTGGCGCCGTCGAGCAGCGGAAACCAGCGCTCGCCGCGATTGCCGAACCACAGCGCCGCGAGCGCGAACGCGATGACCCCCACCAACGGCGCCGTCGCCACCGGCTGCCAGGCCACGGCGTCGTCATCGTCGGGATCGGGGCGCGCTGCGGCGCGGGGCTCGGGCTTGTGCATGGGTTCGGGCGGCGACGGCCGGCGTTGCGGCCCGAGCCTGATTGTCTCGCGCGGCCGCGGCCCGGAGCCGCTGGCGATGCGCGGCCCGCGCAATGCGTCAACCGGGCTCCAGCAGGCCCGGCTCAGTGATCTTGCCGATCATCGACCGCAGCGGTCGCCGATGCCACGGGCTGCTCGGCCAGGTCGCCGCCGGCCGGTGCGCCCTGCCACTGCAGCCACCAGAAGCCCAGCACAGCGGCGAACATCAGCGCGGCCACACTTCGCCAGGCGCTGCGCAGGCCGTCTTCCGGCCGCCCCGCCTTGCGCCCGGTCACCATCGCGCGGACCAGGTTCTCGCGCTCGATCCAGCTGCCGAGCAGCACGCCGGCAACGTGAACGGCCGCGATCGCGAGCATCAGGCTGGCGGCGACCTCGTGGACTTCGTTCATCCATTCGCCGCCGATCTCGTTGAAGCCGGCCCATCCGGTCGCGGTGACCGCCGCCGCCAACGCCAGCAAGGCCACGATGGCCAGCGCGCCGGTGGGGTTGTGGCCGGCGTGGTGCTCGGGCCGCCCGCGCAGCATCGCGCGCAGGTGCCGCGCCACGGCCGCCGGCCCGCGCACGAAGCTCGCGAAGCGCGCATGGCGCGTCCCGATCAGGCCCCAGACGACGCGAAAGGCCACCAGCCCCGCCATCGTGTAGCCGAGCGTCACATGCAGCATCCGCCAGCTCTCGCTCTCGGCGGTGAGCCAGGCGCCGGCGAAGCTCGCCACCATCAGCCAATGGAAGACGCGCACCGGCGCATCCCAGACCAGGACCTCGTGCTTCGCCGCGGCGGCGTGGGCGTCGGATGGCGCCGGCGCGTCCCCAGGCGACCGGGTGTCCCCCGGGGCGAGCGACGACGCCGGCGGCATGGGGCCCCATTCAGCGCGGGATGCGGACATTTCGTTCACTGAAGTCTCCTTGTTCGGCCCGCGCATGGCAGGCGGTGCAGTTGGCCGCGCTCTTCACCGCCGGCAACTTCCAGGTGGCGGGTGCCACCTCGTCGTGCTTGCGGATGAACCAGGGCGACAGCGTGATGCGGTCTTGCGGCGGCGCGCCGCTCACCCGCTTGTAGGTGCCCGCGTTGGCGACCAGCCAGGCCGACAGTTCCTTCGCCGTGGCCGGGTCGAGCGAGGCGTCGGCGCCGTAGTGGCGGGAGAGGTTGTTCATCACTCGCTGCCAAGAGGCCGCGGGCAGCAGACCGGGCGGGTACGCCGGATGGCAGGCCGCACACTCCTGCTGGTACTGCGGCAGCGAGGGCGCGGGTGCGCGCTTGCCGTCGTCGGCCCGGGCGGCATGCGCAAGGCCGAGGGCGGCGACCAGTCCGCAGAGTGTTTGCTGGACGAGTAAGCGGATGCGAGGCGACATGGCGGTGGTTCCGGTAGAGGGGATCGAACGAGGGCGCACGGCCGCCGGCAACCCCCGGGGCGAAGCGCGCCACTGGGACGGCAGCGGCCACATGCTCAGGGCTTGAGGGTCAGGAGCCAGCTCAGCACGTCGGCCTTCTCGGCGGCGCTGCATTCGCGGCCGACGACGTCGTTGCAGTTGCGTCGAAGCCACTTCTCGGTCTTCGCGGCATCGGTGAAGCGTTCCGGGCTGAAGGCCGGCGCCAGCGGGGTGATCGGTTTGCCCGTCGCCGCATGCTTGCCGGCCTGCGTGGGCACGGCGCCGTGGCAGGAGGAACAGCTCCATTCCTTGCCGTGGCGGGTGGTGAAGAGTTGCTGGCCGCGGGCCGGGGCTGCCGCGGTGCCGGCCTGCGCGCTGTAGTCGGCCAGCAACTGATCCGGCGTGGCGGCGTGCGCAGCCGGGGCCAGCCCCGCGCCGGCGAGCAGCGCGGCAGCCAGGTTTCGGGCGAGCGTCGAATGCGCCGCGCGCTTCGCTCGGGGGCCAGTTTGCGCAAGGGCGGGATGGGGTGGGCAACGATGCATGGCAGCTCCTTTGTTGCCATGGTGCGTTCGCCACCTTAGGGCAGTCTTAGGGTGGCGCTCAGCCCGCCTTAAGACGTGGCGACCAGGATCGAGGCACCGATCCACTTCAACCCGAGAGGTTCTTCCATGGTCACTCCCTTGCGCATGTTCGTCAGCCAGTTCGTCGGCGTCGTTGCCGCGGTCGTGACGGTGGTTGCCGTCATCGCCTTCCTGTCGATCCCGTTCACGCTCGGCGCTCACCCCGGCGAGGCGCGCCCGGCGGACCTGCCGGCCGTGAAACACATGACCTGAGCCACCGCCCAGCGAAGCCGGGCCACGGTCCGCCAGAGCGCGCTCGTGTAGATTCACCGGGCAGGCTCTGCGGATTTGCGCTCGCCTGACCGCCTGACCGCCTGACCGCCTGACCGCCTGACCGCCTGACCACGAGAAACCGCCCTCGAGAGCCGCACCACCCCATGAACTTCACCGACCTCGCCGACGATCCCGAAGACGGTGAACACAGCCCTGCGGAGCGAGCGGCGGCCGCATCGCGCAGCACCTGGGTCAGCGTCGCGGTCAACGTCGTCCTGACCGCCACCCAAGTCACGGTGGGCGTGTTCGCCCAGTCGCAGGGCCTGGTCGCCGACGGCATCCATTCGCTGTCCGACCTGGTAGCCGATTTCGTCGTCCTCTTCGCCGGCCACCACAGCAAGAAGGACGCCGACGCCGACCACCCGTACGGCCATCAGCGCTTCGAGACGGCGGCTTCGCTGGTGCTGGGCGCGCTGCTGCTGGCGGTGGGTGTCGGCATGCTGTGGTCGGCCGTTGCCAAGCTCGAAGCGCCCGACACCGTGCCGACGGTCCACATCGTCGCCCTCTGGGTGGCCGCAGGCGCACTGGTGGCGAAGGAGCTGCTCTTTCGCTACATGCTGGCGGTGGCCAAGCGCGTCAAGTCGAGCATGCTGGTCGCCAATGCCTGGCATGCGCGCTCGGATGCCGCGTCGTCGCTGGTGGTGGGCATCGGCATCGTCGGCAACCTCGCGGGCTACCCGATCCTCGACCCGATCGCCGCGCTCATCGTCGGCTTCATGGTCGCCCGGATGGGCTGGGGCTTCGGCTGGGATGCGCTGCACGACCTGATGGACCGCGCGGTGGACGAGCAGGAGGTCGAGGCGATCCGCCGCACGCTGACCGAGACCCCGGGTGTCAGCGGCGTGCACGACGTGCGCACGCGCAAGATGGGCGACATGATCGTCGTCGACGCGCACCTCGAGGTCGATGCCGCCATCAGCGTCGAGGCCGGTCACGACATCGCCGTCGAGGCCCGGCAGCGGGTGCTGCAACGCCATCGCGTGCTCAACCTGATGACGCACGTGGATCCGTGGCGGCGGCCGGACCTGGACCATGCGCCTGCAGCGGCACCACGGGCGCGTTGATCGGCCCGGCGGCAACTCGAGCGGCCCGCCTCCATGCCTGCCCCGGTGCCCGATGGCGGCCTGAGCGAATCCGAGGCGCGCCGCCGCCTCGCAGAGGACGGTCCGAACGAACTGCCGGTCTCGCGTCCGCGCGGCATGCTGCGCCTGCTGCGCGACGTGGTGACGGAGCCGATGTTCCTGCTCCTCGTGGCCTGCGGGGCGATCTACCTGGTGCTCGGCGATCGCGACGAGGCGCTGATGCTGCTCGGCTTCGTCTTCGTCGTGATGGGCATCAGCTTCGTCCAGCAGCGGCGCAGCGAGCGTTCGCTGGAGGCCCTGCGCGACCTCTCCAGCCCGCGTGCGCTGGTGCTGCGCGACGGGCAGGCGCGCCGCATCGCCGGGCGCGAGGTGGTGTGCGGCGACGTCGTGCTGCTGGCCGAAGGCGATCGCGTGCCCTGCGACATGCGGCTCGTCGAGTCGTCGAACCTCGCGGTCGATGAGTCGCTGCTGACCGGCGAATCGGCACCCGTTGCCAAGCAGGCCGCGCCCGTTGCAGGCAGCGCCGTGAGCGCTGCCACCGCAGCGGACGCGGGCGACGCCGCACGGGTGTTCTCGGGCACGCTCGTCACCCGCGGCACCGCGCGCGGCCTCGTCGTGGCCACCGGCGGGCGCAGTGCCCTGGGCCGCATCGGCCGGTCGCTCGCGGGCATCGCCGACGAGGCGACGCCGATCCAGCGCGAGACGCGCCGCATCGTGAAATGGGTCGCGGCCGTCGGCCTGGCGCTGGCGAGCGGCCTGGCCATTGCGTACGGCGTGCTGCACGGCGACTGGCTGCATGGCCTGCTGGCCGGGCTCACGCTGGCGATGGCGATCCTGCCCGAGGAACTGCCCGTCGTGCTGACGCTGTTCATGGGGTTGGGCGCCTGGCGGCTGGCGCGCGAGAAGGTGCTGGCGCGCAGCATCCCGGCGGTCGAACTGCTGGGCGCGGCAACCGTGCTGTGCGTCGACAAGACCGGAACGCTCACCGCCAACCGCATGGCGGTGCGGCGGGTGTGGTTCGGCGCGACCATGTACGACAGCGTGCAGTCCGGCGCCGCGCCGCTGCACGACGCCTTGCACGACGTGCTCGAGTTCGCCGTGCTGGCGAGCCACCGGCGCGCCTTCGACCCGATGGAGTGGGCCATCGTCGACGCCGGGCAGCGGCTGCTCGCCGAGACCGAGCACCTGCACGCCGACTGGACGCTGGTCGAGGACTACGCGCTGTCCGGCGAGATGCTTGCGATGTCGCGCGTCTGGCAATCGCCCGACCGGCGCGAGCGGATGATTGCCGCCAAGGGCGCGCCGGAGGCGATCGTCGATCTGTGCCACCTCGATGGGGTGCAGCGCGACGCCATCGCCGCGCAAGTCGCGGCGATGGCGGGCGACGGGCTGCGCGTGCTCGGCGTCGCGCGGGCGGTCTTCGAAGCGCAGACGCTGCCGGGCAACCAGCACGACTTCGAGTTCGCGTTCCTTGGCCTCGTCGCGCTCGAAGACCCGGTGCGGCCGGATGTCCCGCAGGCGATCGCCGAGTGCCGCGCGGCGGGCATCCGGGTCGTGATGATGACCGGTGACCACCCCGCGACGGCGCTGTCGGTGGCGCGACAGGTCGGGTTGCGCACCGACGGCAGCGTCATCACCGGCGGCGAGCTCGCTGCGATGAGCGATGCCGAGCTGCAACTGCGGATCGCCGACACGCAGGTGTTCTGTCGCGTCCAGCCCGAGCAGAAGCTGCGCCTCGTGCAGGCCCTGCGTGCCCGCGGCGAGGTGGTGGCGATGACCGGCGACGGCGTCAACGACGCGCCGGCGCTGAAGGCGGCGCACATCGGCGTGGCCATGGGGGCCCGCGGGTCCGATGTGGCGCGCGAAGCGGCCGCGCTGGTGCTGCTGAACGACGACTTCGCCTCGATCGTCACCGCGGTGCGCTACGGGAGGCGGGTGTTCGCCAACCTGCGCAAGGCGATCGTGTTCGTGGTGGCGGTGCACCTGCCCATCGTCGGGCTCTCGATCGTGCCGGTGCTGCTCGGCTGGCCGATGCTGCTGATGCCGGTCCACATCCTGTTCCTGCAACTCATCATCGATCCGGCGTGTTCGGTCGTGTTCGAGGCCGAGCCGCTCGAGCCCGGCGCGATGCAGGCCGCGCCGCGCCGCCCCAACGCGCGGCTCTTCGATGCCGAGGTGCTGACGCGCGGCCTCTGGCAGGGCGCGGGGCTGCTGGCGCTGCTGTTGGCGGTGTACGCGGGTGTCCGCTCGTTCGGCGGCTCTGACGCCATGGCGCGCGCGCTGACGTTCATGGTCCTCGTGCTCGCCAACCTCACCCTGATCCACGCCAACCGCTCGTGGGACGCTACGTCGCTGCGCGGCCCCGAAACGCGCAACAGGACCTTCGGCTGGATCGCACTGGCCACGCTCGCGCTGCTGGGCTGCGTGCTCGCCATTCCCGAGGTCAGCCGCCTGTTCGCCTTCGCCGCGCTGCCGCCCGCGCTGCTGCTGGCGGGCGCGGTCGCCGCGCTGCTGAGCCTGCTCTGGTTCGAGAGTGTCAAGTGGATGTTCCGGCGAGCGCCTCGATCTGGCCCGCAAGGGCAATCGACGTCCGGTCCTCGAGGACCGGCCCGATGATCTGCACGCCGATCGGCCGCCCGGCCGGCGCGCGGGCGATTGGCGCCACCGTGGCCGGCAAGCCGGCGACGCCGCAGGACTCCTTGACCGTCATGGGCACGCCGAGCAGAGGCCGCACCTTGTTGCCACACGCGATCGCCGCGTTGCACAGCTCGAGCGCGCTCGCGCGCCGAGCGGACACGCCCGCCGCCAGCGTGCGCGCGAATGCGCTATCCAGCTCACGTTCCGGTTCGATGGGTCATGGGGTCTCCCCGGATTCGCGCATTCGCGCCAGCAGCCCCGAGTGGCGCCGGGTCGAGGTCTCGATCGCGCGGGCCAGCACCGCCGCGCCGGCGCACAGCGTCACGCGCTGCCGGGCGCGCGTCACGGCCGTGTACAGCAACTCGCGCGTCAGCACGCGGCTGTGCTGGGCCGGCAGCAGCACCAGCACGGCGTCGAATTCCGAGCCCTGCGACTTGTGCACCGTCATCGCGAACGCGGTCTCGTGCGCGGGCAGCCGCACCGGCGCGATCGCCCGCAGGCTGCCATCGCCCTGCGCGAAATAGACCATCAGCGCCCCGTTCTCATCGGGCAGCGTGATGCCGACGTCGCCGTTGAAGAGCTTGAGCACGTAGTCGTTGCGCAGCACCAGCACCGGGCGGCCGGGATACCACGCCGAGCGCTCGTCGCGGTCGAGCGCACCGATCGCGTGCCGAAAGCGCCGCGCGACTTCGGCGTTGACGGCCTCGACGCCGTGCGGGCCGGCGCGCACCGCGCACAGCGCGCGAAAGCGGGCGAAGGCGTCGCCGACCGACGCCCGGTCGGCGCCGCCGCCGCGCACGGCGGCGAGATACGCGGCGTAGCCGTGCATCACCCGCTCGACGGTGACGCCGAGCCCGGCGTCCGCCGTCCCGCCCCGGGGCCCTGGGGCAGCGTCTTCGATCCAGCGCACGCTCGGGTCGCCGGCCTCGCGCAAGCCGGCGATCGCCTCCTCGGCGCGGCCGCCGTTGATGCTCGCGGCGAGCCGACCGATGCCCGAGTCGCGCGCGAAGCGGAAGTTGTGCCTGAACCAGACCGTGGTGTCGCCCAGCGCGCTCGCCGCAGCGGCCTCGGGGGGCGCGATGCGGCCGGCCGGAACGCCGCACAGCTCGGCGAGTGCATCTCGGCAGGCCGCGCTGAGCGAGGGGTCGGCGCTCAGCTCCGAGAACACCGCGCCCGACTCCACCGCGGCGAGCTGGTCCTTGTCGCCCAGCAACACGATGCGGGCCGCGTCGGGCACGGCCTCGAGCAGCTTCGTGGCCAGCGCGAGGTCGAGCATCGACGCCTCGTCGACCACCAGTGCGTCGATCGCGAGCCGGTGTCCCGCGTGATGCACGAAGCCGCCGGCGGCGGGCGTGACGCCAAGCAGGCGGTGGATCGTGAAGGACTCGGCGGGCAGCCGGCTGCGGATAGCGTCGGGCAGGTGCGCGGCGCGCTGGCGGATCGCGTCGGTCATCCGCGCCGCGGCCTTGCCGGTCGGTGCCGCGAGCGCAATGCGGCACGCCGGGTCGGCGCCGATCAGGCAGGCGAGCAGGGCGACGACGGTGGTCGTCTTGCCGGTCCCCGGCCCGCCGCTGATGATGGCCAGGCGCCCGCGCAGCGCCAGCGCGGCAGCGATCTTCTGCCAGTCGGGCGCGCCGCCGAGCTGCGCGGCGTTGGCGGCGAAGAGCTCGCCCAGGCGGCTGCGCAAGGCCTGTTGATCCGCCGCGTCGCCGTGGAGCGATGCGCTGGCGCGGGCGCGCAGCAGCCGTTGCGCAAGGCGGCGCTCGTAGTCGAAGTAGCGGTGCAGGTAGAGCCGGTCGTCGCCGTCGAGGACGAGCGGCCGCGACGCCGGCGCCTGCGGCGTGCCGACGACGCCTGACGCGAGCAGCGCCTCGCGCCACACTGCGGCATCGGTCGGCCCGCCGGTCGCCGGTTTCAGCTCGCCCAGCGTCACGCAGACCTGGCCGTTGGCCGTGGCCATGCTCACGGCCTGGGCCGCAGCCCGCACCGTGCGGGCCACCGCTTCGCTCGCGCCCTGCGCCAGCGCCCAGCGCTCGGCATGGCGGGCAAAGCCTTCGGCCAGGCTCAGGTCCGGTGCCGGCGGCGCCTCGGGCCTCATGCGGCGGGCTCCGCGCGGTCGAACAGGGCCGAGAGGCGGCCGATCGCCTCGGGCGCCGGGCGCTGGAAATGCAGCCCGCAGGGCGCGCCGAGCCCGGTCGTCCAGCCGGGGCGCAGGCCGCGCACGAACAGGTACAGCGCGCCGCCGAAGTGCTGCGCGGCGTCGTAGCCGGGCAGCCGCCGCCGCAGCAGACGCTCGAGCGCGACGCTGTACAGCAGTGCCTGCAAGTGGTAGCCGTGCCCGGCCATCGCTGCCGCGAGCGGGGCCTCGGCGTAGTCGGCCGGCGTGTCGCCGAGGTGGTTCGACTTCCAGTCGACGATGAAATAGCGCCCGTCGTGCTCGAGCACGAGGTCGATGAAGCCCTTCAGGTAGCCGCGCAGCGCGGCGAAGGAAAGGCGCGGCACCGCATAGCCCAGCGCGACGAGCGCCGCGTTCAGCGCCTCGGCCTCGAGCCGGTGCGCGGGCAGGTGGAACTCGAGCTCGGTGAGGCGGCGCCGGTTCGCGACTTCGCGCAGCCGCAGCGGCTGCGCGGTGCCCACCGGCAGCGGCGTGTCGAGCACGTCGCGCAACAGCCGATGCAGCATCCGCGCGCGCAACGCTTCGGTCTCGCCGCCCGCGCCGCCCGGCAGCGCCGCACCGTGAAGTCGCAGCGCCTCGGCGATCGTTGCCGGCCAGGCGGCGGCGTCGGTGAAGTCGGCCCGCTCGAACACTGCGTGCAGGCATTCGCCCGCGGTGGCGCCGCGCGGGAAGCGCAGGATGTCGTCGTCGTCGAGCCGCGGTGCGGGCGCTGGCGGGTCGGAAGCGGCAAGCGCTTCGGCTGCGCGCAGGTCGTGATCGACGGCGGCCTGCTCGTGCGTCGCGCCATAGGTCAGCGCGCTGTAGCTGCCGATCCACCACGGCGGCGCGATGTGGCGCGGCGCGGGCAGCGCGGCCAGGGCGTCGGGCGAGGGCCGGTCCGGCGGCAAGGGCAGGGCCGGCCCCTGCGGCAGCGGCGCGACGCCCAGCGCCGGCCCGTGCCGTGCCGCCAGGGCGGCCCAGGCCGCGGCGGTCGATGCAGTGTCGCGCTTGCCTTCGAACCACGCCTGGGGCGCCAGGCCCTCGCCCGCCACGAGCCAGTTCAGCAGGCTGCCGGTGCTCTCGGCCGCGCTCGTGCTGCGGCCATGCGTCGTGAGGTAGCTGCCGGCCACCAGCACGCAACGGTGCACCGCGCGCGTCAAAGCGACGTAGATCAGCCGCAGGTCCTCGGCCGCGCCTTCGAGGCGGGTGCGCGCCTTCACGTCGCTCGCGTCGAACTCATCCGCAAAGCCCTTGCGGTAGTCGATCAGGGTGCGCCCGGCGTCGTCGTGGACCT
This sequence comes from uncultured bacterium, assembly GCA_963779155.1. Taxonomy (GTDB): domain Bacteria; phylum Pseudomonadota; class Gammaproteobacteria; order Burkholderiales; family Burkholderiaceae_C; genus CAIKUF01. The sequence goes on from CAVZXE010000015.1 coordinate 51,331, forward strand.
CGACGCCGTCGAGCCCGTCCGGGAAGGCGCCGCGGCGCCCGTCCCAGAGGAAGGGGCAGAAGACGATCGGATATTCGAGCCCCTTGGACTTGTGGATGGTCACGATCTGCACGAGGTTCTGGTCCGACTCCAGGCGCAACTGCGTCGCGTCGTCGCTGCGCTCGTCTTCGCGCTGGGCCTGGAACCAGCGCAGCAGCGCGTCGGGCGCGGCGTGCGCCTCGGCGGCCTGCTGCAGGCATTCGGCCAGATGCAGCAGGTTGGTCAGGCGCCGTTCGCCGTCCGGGCGCGCCAGCAGGCGCTCGGGCAGGTGCTCGCTGCGCATCAGATCGCGCAGCATGAAGCCGACGCCGCGCGCGAGCCAGGCTTCGCGGCAGGCGGCGAAACGCTGCACCCAGGCGAGCAGCGCCGCCTCGTCGCTGGCGAGGGCCTCGATCGCTGCCGCGTCCAGCCCCATCAGCCCGGTGGCCAGCGCCGCCTTGAGCAGCCGCTCGCGCGTCGGCTCGAGGATCGCGGCCAGCAGGCGGTCGAGCTCCTCGGCGTCCGGGCTGCGGTAGATGCTCGCCTGCGAGAGTTCGACGCTGCCCACGCCCAGGGCCGAAAGCGCCTGGCGCATCGCGCTGCCGTGGCGGTGGCTGCGCACCAGCACCGCGATGTCGCCCGCGCGCAGCGGCTGCCCGCCGAGCGTGATCTCGCCCTGCCGCGCTGAGGTGAGCAGGCGGGTGATTTCGGCGGCGACGGCGGTGCTCGCGGCCGATAGCGCGTCGCCCTTGAGCAGCGGCTCGCCCGTCGCCGCGTCGGGCGGCAGCGTCCAGACCTGCAGCGCCGCGCGCGGCAGCGTGCGGTCGAGCAGCGCCTTGCGCGGCCTGGCACCCATGCTCGCTTCCCGGTAGTCCAGGCCGGGCAGCATGAAGGCCCGCCCGTTGGTGCCGAACAGGCCGTTCAGCGCGTCGATCAGCGGCCCCGTGGCGCGCTGGTTCGCGGCCAGCGAGTATTGCGCCGTCGCCTCCTCGCGCGCCCGCAGATAGGTGTGCAGGTCGGCATTGCGAAAGCTGTAGATCGCCTGCTTCGGGTCGCCGACAAGGAACAGCGGCGCGTCGCCGGCGTCCAGGGAAACGCCGGGCCGGCCCAGGTTTGCCTGCTCCCCTTCGGAGGCGCGCACGCCGCACTGCGGCGGCCTTGGGGCCGCTGCGTAGATGGCCTTGAAGATCGCGAACTGCAGCGGGTCGGTGTCCTGGAACTCGTCGATCAGCGCCGCCGGGAAGCGCGCCCTGAGCGAACCGGCGAGCCACGGCGCGCCGCCGCCGGTCAGCTTGTCGTGGAGGTTGAACAGCATGTCGTCGAAGGCGACGACGCGCTGGCGCTGCTTGGCGCAGCGCAGCGCGGCGCCGCCCTGGTCGAGCAGATCGCGCAGCAGCGCGAGCCGCTGGAGCGCGAGCGCCTGTTCGCTCGCGGCGCGCAGGTCGAGCCAGCGCTGCGCGGCGTCGAAGAACGCATGCTCGGGCGCGCGCTGGCCCTTGTTCGGCTTCATCTTCGTGCGACCGAACAGCGCCACCTTGTCGGGCAGGGCGTCGAGCGCGGCGAGGGCGTCGCCGCCGTCGAGCAGCGCATCCCAGCCGCGCGCGGCGGCCTCGATGGCGTCGGGCTTGTAGCTCCCGGCGTGCAGCCCTTTCGCGCCGAGCAGGCATTGCACGATCGCCTCGCGTTCGGCCTGCCACAGCGTGCGCGCGGCCTCGTGCGCGGCGGCCAGCGCGGCCGGATCGACCGCGCCCGGCGCCTCGATGCCCCGCGGCCAGAGTGCCACCGACAGGGGCTTGGCGAGATGGCGCTTGAGCAGCTTCGCAAACCTGGCCGGCGAGTCCTTGCGCTGCACCAGGCAGGCGGCGAGCGCGGCGTCCAGCGCGTCGCCGGCCACGCGCCGGCGCCAGAAGTCGTTGGCCGCCTCGGCCACGAGTTCCGAGTCGTCCTGCAGCAGCTCCAGCGCGAGCGGCATCTGCGCCGTGAAGGGCGTGTCGGCCAGGGCCCGCTGGCAGAAGCCGTGGATGGTGAAGATGGCCGCCTCGTCGAAGGTCTGCAGCGCGAGGTCGAGGCGCGCGATCATCGCTGCGTCGGCCAGGCCGTTCACCTGGCGCAGCGACTCGATCAGACGCGGCACGAACGGGTCGCCGCCGTCGCCCGGGCCGCCGCGCAGCGCGGCCAGCACCTCGACGATGCGGCTGCGGATGCGCTCGCGAAGCTCGGCCGTCGCGGCGTTGGTGAAGGTCACGACGAGGATGCGCTGCACCTCGAGCCCGCGCTCGAGCAGCAGCCGCAGGTACAGTCCGCACAGGTTCCAGGTCTTGCCGGTGCCGGCCGAGGCCTCGATCAGGCCGATGCCGTCGAGCGGGCAGGCGAAGACGTCGAACTCCTTGGCGCGGTTCGTCATGGCGCGCACGGCTCGTCCAGGCACAGCCGCAGCGGATCGAAGACCGCATGGGCGCAGTCGGCGAAGGCGGCGAAGCCCTCGCCCATCGGGTCGGGCCGGCCGCGCAGGGCCAGGCGGTAGGCGGCGTCGGCGTCCTCGCCCCAGGGCCGGTCCCGGGTCGAGCGCCAGGTGCTCGCGGCGGCGTAGAGGCTGCCGTCGTGCGTGACGAAGGCCCAGGCCGACTTCGGAAAGAACGCCAGCGGTTCGCGCAGGCCCCTGTCGTAGAGGACGAGCAGCCCGCGCAGGGTCTCGAGCGGGTTCGCGCAGGGCCGCAGGCCGAAGCGCAGGTCGCGCGCCTGCCAGATGGTGTGCAGCGCCACGCCGGGAGGCGGCGCCGCGCACAGCAGCACGTGCTGCAGCCAGGCGGCGAGGTAGTCGGTGGCGCGCGGCTCGTCGTAGCGGTAGCGCAGCAGGCCGCTCGGGCGCAGGTCGGCAAACCCGGCGTGGACGTGCCAGGGCCCGCTCTCGGTCGCGAGGGTGATGTCCACCGCATGCGGCGCCAGCGTCGGCTCGCGCGTCAGCTCGCGCACCTGCGCGGCGAAGGCGTGCAGCGACGCCAGTTCGCGCTCGAGCAGGCCGCGGCCGAAGGCGCCCGCCGGCATCTCGGTGCCGGCCAGTGCCAGCGCGCGCGCGGCATCGATGTCGGCACCGGCCAGCAGCGCCGGCAGCAGCCGCTCGGCGAGCGCGCTGCGGCCAGGCACGTCGGGCAGGAACGGTTCGTCGTCCTGCAACTCGTCGGCGCTGCGGGCGAGCTCCAGCCCCAAGCGCTGCCGCAACACGAAGCGGCATGGGTTGCGGAAGAACTGCAGCAGGCGTTCGAGCGACACGTCGCGCCACTCGGCGCCCGGTGCGGCGAGGGGGCCGCGAAAGAATGGTGCGGCGGGCCCGGCGGCAGCATCGTCATCGACATCGCCACGGTCAACGTCGTCGCTGCCGGTCGTGGCGCTTCGGGCGTCGTCGATCGCGCCGATGAGGCCCGCAGGGGCCGCCTCGGCCAGCGCGGCGGGCGCCGCGCGCCGCAGCCGCAGCGCCTGCGCGGTTTCGCGGTCGAAGCTGCGCAGGCGCGGGTCGGCGTCGATGCGGAACGCGACATCAGAGAACGCCTGCAAGGGATGCGCCACGACGAGCCGTGCCCGCGCCTCGGCGCGTGAGGCGACCGCGTCCGGGTCGGACGCGACCGTCGGCACCAGGTACTCGAGCAGCTCCGACACCAGCACCGAAGGCGGCAGCGGCGCGTTGTCGCGCACGCTGCGGCCGACGTAGCTCAGGTGCAGCGTGTCGCGCGCCGCGAGCAGCAGGTCGAGGAACAGGTTGCGCTCGTCGATGCGGCGCTGGCGGTCGCCGCGGCGCGGCGCCAGCGCCATCAGGTCGAACTCGGCCGGCCGCGCCGTGGTGGGAAAGGCGCCGTCGTTCAGGCCGATCGCGCAGACCACCCGGTAGGGCAGGCTGCGCAGGCTGCTCATCGCCGAGAAGGTGACGCCGCCCGTCGGCACGCCGCCGCGTGCCGGGTCGTCGAGCACTTGCGCGAGCGCGCTGCGCACGACGTCGAGCGGCAGCGGCTGCGCGAGGCCGCTGCACCGCAAGGGCTCGGCAAACGCTTCGATCGCACCGAGTACCTCGTGCAGGTCTTCCAGCTCGTCGTCGCGCGGCGCGACGAAGCGCTGCAGCACATCGGCCAGCAGCGCCGTCCACGCCGCAGCCACCAACGGCGCCGCCACCGCGTCGCGCAGCCCCGCCAGCGCATCGACGAAGCGCCACAGGGCACCGAGCGCCAGCGCGTCGGAGCCCTCGGCGTCGCCGGCAGGCAGGCGGCCGTCGAACGGCGCCTCGGCCTGCGCCGGCAACGCGTAGCCGAGGAAGAGCCGCTCCAGCCCGTCGGCAAAGCTGTGCCGCGCCTGCGCCGGCAGGCCCAACGCGGCGCGGTGGTCGGCGTCGAGCGCCCAGTGCACGCCGGCGTCCTGCAGCCAGTCGTGAACGCGGTCGAGCCCGGCCGTGTCCAGGCCGAAGCGGCGCGCCACCAGCGGCTGCTGCAGCAGCCCGAACACGGCGCTCGCGGCGAACCGCGAACCGGCCAGCGCCAGCAGCTCCAGCAATACCCGCGCCGGCGCGTTGACGCGGCTGCGCGCGCGGCCGGTGATCGCGTACGGAATGTGGCGGTCCTTCGGCGCGGTGCCGAAGAGGGCATCGACGAGCGGCGCGGCGACGTCGAGGTCGGGCGTGACGACGAGCACGTCGCGCGGCGCCGGCGGCGCGTGCCCGGCAAAGAGCGCCAACAGCCGGTCCTGCAGCACCTCGATCTCGCGCGCCAGGGAGTGGCACACGTGGACTTCGACGCTGCGGTCGCCTTCGGCCAGCGGTGCGGAGCCCGGCGCCAGGTCTTCGAGATCGAGGATCGAGCCTTGCAGCCGGGCCAGCAGCGTGCCGCCCGCGGGTGCTTCGAAGTGCGCGTCGTCCACGCCGGACTCGCCGCAGGCCTCGACCAGCAGGCCGAGCTGTGACTGCGCCTGCTGCCCCCACGCCGCGAGCAGGCGCTGGCCTTCCTCGTGGTAGCCGAGGCCCGCGCCGCGCTGCCGCACCGCCAGGTAGGCCAGGCGCCGCCGATCGACCACCTCGAACCAGTATTCGCGGCAGGGGTTCAGCGCGTACAGGTGGACCTCGGTACAGCGGGCCAGCGCCTGCAGCAGCGCCAGGTGCAGCGGCGGCATGGCGGGCAGGCAGAACACGTGCGCCTCGGCGGGGAGCTTTCCCGCGGCGACGAGCGCCGCGTCACCGGAATGCGTGGCCTCGATGAACGCCGCCGCCGGGTGCGCGGTGCCGAGCTCGGCGCCAAGGCGCCGCCACAGCGCGGCCTGCCAGGCCTGGTCGGCCTGCGCCGCAGCGTTGCCCGAGGCGAGCGCCACGGTCCGGCCCTGCGACCAGGTGTCCAGCCACTCCGGGCGGAAGGTGATGTACTGGTCGAACAGCGCGGCCAGCCGCGCGGCCAGCTCGTAGCGCATCACCGCGTCGGCCCGTGCCAGATAGGCTGCGAGCCGCGGGTGCCCGGCAGTCAACGCGGCATCGCCGAGCGCGGCGTAGAGGCGCCAGGTCAGCGTCGAGGCGTCGAACGGCGACTCGGCCTGCACGCCGGGCACGACGCGGGCGATCTGCTGCCACAGCCACTGCGCGAGGTAGCCGAACTGCACGTTGGCGCAGATGCCGTGGCGCTGCGCCAGCGCCATCGTCAACTGGCGCCGCACGGCCGCGCTGGGCACGATGACATGGTCGGCCGCGAACACCGAACGCGCGCCCGCGCCGATCTGCTGGACAAGCAGCTCGGCCAGCGTCTCGTAGCGGTTGGCGAAGTGGATCGTGAGCATGGCGGGGCGGGCAGGGCCGTAGGGCATTGTCGGTTCGATGCGCGGCCGGGCGGGCGGCGGACCTGAGCGGATTCTGGGCGGGCAGTGGCTCGTGGGGTGAGCCAGCCACGTGGCGATTCGAGCTGGCGGCCGCTCTTCAGGTTGTCTTCCGGGCTGGACGGAAGGGTTGGGAGGTGCCTGCGCTGCAGCGTGGAACGGTGTCGGGCGAAGACTGCTTGCAAGACCGCTCAAAACGAACAAAGCCATTCCGGCGCCCTATAGTTCGTCATGACTTCCGCAACCATCAAGCTCTTTCTGCCGCACGGCGATGCAAAGCGGCTGCGTGTCGGCGAGGTATCCAACTGGACCGGCAAGGCGCTCGCCGCGCCACGAACTGAGCTGGAGGACCTCCTTGGAAGAGAGGAACTGGAAAGCTCCGGTGTCTACTTCCTGCTTGGGGTGAACGCAGATAACGGTGCGAACCTCGCGTACATCGGCGAGGCCGAAGTGATCCGGGATCGCCTCAAGCAACACAAGGCGAAGGACTTCTGGAACTCGGTCGTGATCTTCGTCAGCAAGGACGAGAACCTCACGAAGGCGCACATCCGCTACTTGGAGAATCGCCTCCTGCAGGAGGCCAAGACGATAGGACGCTATGCGCTCGAGAACAGCAACTCGAGCAACCCAAGACTCCCAGAGTCTGATCGCGAAGACATGGAGGTCTACCTGTCGCGTATTCGCCAAGTGCTGCCGGTCCTCGGTTCCGACATCTTGTCCCCGATTTCTGGCTCCACGAAGCCGGCGCATCCACAGCCTCAACTCATTTGCAGGATCAAGAACGCTCTCGCTAGAGGGCGGCGCACGGAGGGCGGTTTCGTGGTCTTTGCACAATCCACTGCCGTACTGGCGATCCGACCCTCCGCGCAAACCCAGTACCCGAACACTGTCGCCACGCGCCAGAGGTTGATTCAAGAGCAGACACTTGTCGAGAAGGGCGGGCGGTACGTATTCATCAAGGACGTCGAGTTCAGCAGCCCAAGTGCAGCTGCGGCAGTTGTACATGGTGGAAGTGCAAACGGCCTTACCGCCTGGAAGGACGAGAGCGGAAGGTCGCTCAAAGAGATCGAGGAGACCTGAATCCCGGGCCCCGGCGAGCCGCCGCTGCGGGTCCCGAACGTGAGTATTGCAATCAGGAGCCACTCGCCATGACCCGCCCCATCCCCCCATCGTCGTGAACTTCCTCGACGGCCGGCGCATCGTGGTGGCGGGGGTGTCGCGCGCCGGCGCGGCGCCCGCGAATGCCATCTTGCGCCGGCTCCGCGACACGGGGCATGAGGCCATCGCGGTCAACCCGAACGCGTCGGAGCTCGAAGGCCAGACGTGCTACCCGGATGTCCGGTCGGTGCCGGGGCCCGTGGATGGCGTGATGGTGGCGACCCATCCGGACGCGTCGGCCGCCGTCGCGAGCGCTGCCATCGAGCGCGGCGTGAAGCACATCTGGTTTCACCGTTCGTTCGGCGCCGGCAGCGTGTCCGCCGAGGCGGTGCAGGTGTGCCGCGCAGCCGGCGTCGAGCCCATCGTCGGTGGCTGTCCACTGATGTATTGCCAGCCGGTCGATCCAGGCCATCGCTTCTTCCGGTTCTGGCTCGGTCTGCGGCACCGGGTTCCCGGGTAGTCCAGTGGGCCATCGAGCCAGGCGACCTGGCCGTTCCTCTCAGCAGGCCTCTCAGCAGGGCACCTGCGGCCGTCGCTGAAGTCCGAACGCCTTCACGAACACGTTCTCCTTGCCCATGCCACTGCACATCGGGATCGTCGCCTGTTCGGCCGAAGGCGCCGCGCTCTGCTACCGGACGATCTGCGCCGAAGGGGCCGCCCTGCTCGGGGCGCACGCGCACCCCGAGGTTTCCATGCACACACCTTCTCTCGCCGGGTACGTGGCTTGTCTCGACCGGGGCGATCTGGCGGGCGTCGGCGAACTGATGCTGGGCTCGGCGCGAAAGCTCGCCAGCATCGGCGCCGATTTCCTGATCTGCCCCGACAACACGATCCACCAGGCGTTTCGGTATGTGGAACCCCGGTCCCCGCTGCCCTGGCTGCACATTGCCGAGGTCGTCGGCGCGGAAGCGGTCAGGCGCGGATACCGGCGCCTGGGTCTGATGGGGACGCGGTGGCTGGTCGACAGTTCGGTCTATCCCGAGAAGCTCTCCATTCGGGGCCTGGAGTGCATCCGGCCCAGTCCGCACGAGTGCGCGGAGATCCACCGGATCATCATGGATGAACTCGTCCACGGTCGGGCAGAGCCGCAAAGCGTCGCGTACCTCCAGGGCGTCATCCAAAGCTTCAAGCGGCAAGGCTGCGAGGCCGTCATCCTCGGGTGCACCGAGATTCCGCTCGTCGTGAACGACGAAAGCGCCGCGTTGCCGACGCTCGACTCGACGCGCCTGCTGGCGCGGGCGGCGCTGCAGCGGGCGGCGCGCTGATGCCGCCTGCGCCCGTCACTTCGTAGGCTTGGGCGTCTTGGTGTCGCTGCCCGCGTCGGGCGCGGGTTCCAGATCTTCCAGGTCGGCCAAGTCCTTGAGCCGACCGCTTGCGCGCTTGTTCGTCTTGAAGTCTTCGAGCCCGATGACGTTCAGGCGGACGCCGGCGAGTTCGACCTGCTCCCGGCGGGCGAAACATTCGTCGAAGGCGACGCCATCGATGGCGGTCAGCAAGTCGATGCGGCGCGGCGGCTGGCCAAGCTGAACCACGGTATCGCTGCCGAAATCGCTCAGCCCGAGGCTGAGCGAGCCGAATCCAAAGTCCTTCAAGGCGTCGAGCAGGCGCGCCAGGTTGTCCGCACTCGGCCGGACCCAGAAGTCGATGTCGCCGGTGTAGCGCGGGTGCCCGTGCGCTGCCAGCGCATAGCCGCCGACAACCAGGTAGTCAACGTTCCTTGCGTTGAGTGACTCGGCAAATTCTTTGAAGTCGCGGTCCAGCATTGGAGGGTTCCTGCGTCGCAGATGCCTGCACCCGCAATGCCTCGACGGCAGCGATGCGCTCAGACATCGGGCGGGACAGCCAGAATGCCAGATCCGACGCCTGCTGCTGCCGCTTTGGTACGCGTTTGACGACTCGATCCATCGATCGATTGTCGTTGAATGTTGGGGCATCGAAGCCCGGTGGTTGCGGGTTGGCGCGCATCGGCATGGCATTGAGCGGAGGATCGCCGCCGTTCAGCCCCACAGCGACCGCACCTGCGCCGACACGTCGATGCGCTCGGCCGGCGCCGCCGCGATGGCAGTCGCGTCGCTGCCGAGCGCGGCGTGCGGCCCGACGATCTCGAAGCGCTGCGCCACCGGCGGCGGGATGAAGCGTGTCAGCGCCGCGTACACATGGCGGTCGCCGAACGCGGCCTGCTGGTGGACGTAATAGCGCTGCGGCACCAGCAGGTGCAGGTGATCCTTGGCGCGCGTCATCGCCACGTACAGGAGGCGACGCTCTTCCTCGATCTCGGCCGCGTGGCCGGTGGCCATGTCGGCCGGCATGCAGCCGTCGACCACGTTGAGCACGAACACGGCGTTCCACTCCTGGCCTTTGGCCGAGTGGATGGTGGACAGGATCGTGTAGTCCTCGTCGACGGAGGGCGCGCCGGCCTCGTCGCTGGTGGCGTCGGGCGGATCGAGCGTCAGCTCGGTCAGGAAGCGCTCGCGCGTCACGTAGCCGGCGGCGATGCGCGCGAGCTGGGCCAGGTCGGCCTCGCGCACGGCGATGTCGTCGTGGCGGCGCGCCAGTTGCGGCACGAGCCAGCGGTTCATCGGCTCCAGCTCGGCGGGCCAGCGGGAGGTGTCGCGGCGCAGCTCGGCATGCAGATCGGCGAACGCCTGCCAGTCGCCGGCGGCCGCGGGCGGCGGCCTGAACGCCTGCAGCGCGGCGAGCGGGTCGGCGGCTGCGTCCATCGCGTCGAGCAGCCGCCGCGCCGAGGCCGGGCCGATCCCCGGCACGAGTTGCGCGACGCGAAAGCCCGACAGGCGGCTGCGCGGGTTTTCCACCCAGCGCAGCAGCGACAGCGCGTCCTTGATGTGCGAGGCCTCCAGAAACTTCAGGCCGCCGAACTTGACGAACGGGATGTTGCGCCGCGTGAGCTCCAGCTCCAGCGCCGCGCTGTGGTGCGAGGTCCGAAACAGCGCCGCCTGGCGCTTGAGCGCAAGGCCGTTCTCGCGATGCTCCAGCATGCGGTCGGCCACCCAGCGCGCCTGCGCGGATTCGTCTGCCACGGTCACCAGCTGCGGCCGTTGCGACGAGGCCCGGTCGGTCCAGAGCTGCTTCGTGAAGCGCTCCGCGGCAAGCGCGATCACCGCGTTCGACGCGTCGAGCAGCGGCTGCGTCGAGCGGTAGTTGCGCTCCAGCGTGACGATGCGCGCCGGGGGCTCGAACTGCCGCGGAAAGTCGAGGATGTTGCGCAGTTCGGCGGCGCGAAACGAGTAGATCGATTGCGCGTCGTCGCCCACCACCGTCAGCCCGCGGCCGTCGGGCTTGAGCGCCTTCAGGATCGCGGCCTGCAGCCGGTTGGTGTCCTGGTACTCGTCGACCAGCACCTGGTCGAAGCGCATGCCCACTGTGCGTGCGAGTGTGTCGTCGGCCATCATCTGCGACCAGTAGAGCAACAGGTCGTCGTAGTCCAGCACCTGCTGCTGTTGCTTGGCTTCGACATACGCACCGAACAGGCCCCTGAGCTCGCCGTCCCAGGCGCTGCACCAGGGGAAGTGCAGCGTCAGCACCTCGGCGAGCGGCGCCTGGCTGTTGACGACCCGCGAGTAGATCGCGAGGCAGGTGCCCTTCTGCGGAAAGCGGTTCTTCGTCGCCGCCAGGCCGCGCTCCTGGCGCACCCAGCCCAGCAGGTCTTCGGCGTCGCCGCGGTCGAGGATCGTGAAGCTCTCGGCCAGGCCGATGCTCGGTGCGTGTTCGCGCAGCAGCCGCGCGCCGATGCCGTGGAAGGTGCCGGCCCAGGGCAGCGCCGGCGGACGCTGCATCGTTGGCAGCCCGAGCGCCTGCTGCAGCACGCGGCCTGCGCGGCGCTCCATCTCCTGTGCCGCGCGGCGCGAAAACGTGAGCAGCAGCAGCCGCTGTGGGTCGGCGCCGTCCCGTACCAGGCGTGCCACACGCGAGGCGAGCGTCAGCGTCTTGCCCGAGCCGGCCCCGGCGACGACGAGCAGTGCCTGCGCCTGCGTGGCACCGGCGCCGTGATCGACGGCGGCGCGCTGGGCGTCGTTGAGCGTGGCAAACGGGTCGGGCCGTGCGTCGTGGGCGGCGCTGGCGGGGGCGAGGCGGGGCATCGTGGGCTGCGGGCGAAGGGGGTGCGGCGGACCGGCGCGGTCGCTCAGACTGTACAGGCATCCAGTCTGCTGGGCAGCGTCGAGCGCGCCCTGCGGGTGCGCGCGGATTGCGGCGGCGCGCCGGATTCGGGCATCATGCGCGCTCGCGTGGCGGGCCGATTCGAAAGGCGTAGGGCGGCGGCTCGCCACGGACACTCCTCAAAGGGGAACCATGAAAACGAGAACTGCACTTGCCTGCATCCTGCTGGTCGCATCGACGAGCGCGTTCACCGCGGCGCCGGAGTACTTGTTCGTCAACCGCTCGTCCGAGACCCTGATCGACGATGCCACCGCCAGGGGCCTGTTCAACGAGATCGTGTCGGCCAAGCTGGCCAAGCTGTACCCCACCAGCCAATGGGGCTTCGCGGCGCAGGTCGAGGGCGGCATCACGCAGGCCAACACCTGCGTCGTCGCGGCGCGCGTGATGCTGCTCCCGCGCAACCAGCCCACCGCCACCAAGCTGCTGCTCTTCAAGCCGGGCAAGATGGCCACCGCCTTCGACGCGCTGCCCAATGCATCGGCAGCGCAGTGCCAGGACCTTGCCAAGCGCAAGCTGCGCGAAGCCAATCAGGCGATCGTGTCGGCGCTGGTGCCGAGTTAGACCGACGACTCGAGCTTGCTCGCGCCGCCTGCCTTCAGCCGTGCAGGCGGCTGTGCCGCGGCACGCTGGCGAGCAGGAACTCCATCTGGTCGGCCAGGATGCGCCGGCCGCGCAGGATCATGTCTTCGTGCAGGCTCGGCACATAGGGCAGGTACATCAGCGACAGGTGCACTTCCGAGGGCAGCCGGTTGCCCTTGTGGCCATTGCAGGGGCGGCACGCGGTGATGCAGTTCATCCAGCTGTCCACCCCGCCGCGCGAGGTCGGCACGATGTGTTCGCGGGTCAGCTCGTCGACGTGGAAGCGCCCGCCGCAGTAGGCGCACACCATGCGGTCGCGCGCGAAGAGCTTCTGATTGGAAAGCGCAGGCGCCTGCCGCCAGGCGCGGCTGGGAACGTTGCCGCGCACGGCGACGATCGGGTGGACTTCGATCCGCGACTGCAGCCCGGTGCGCCGCTGCGTGCCGCCGCGCAGCACGTAGAAGGGGTCGCCCAGCGTCCAGGCAATGCCGTCGCTGGCATAGATGACCGCCGCCTCCTTGGCCGAGATCCACGACTGAGGCCGGCCCGAGACATCGAGTTGCAGCACTTCCACGCAGGGTCCTCCGTGGGTCGAGCGTAATCGATTCCGCCTTGCTCACTCAATAGGTGTCATCCGGCTGGCGGCTCCGGCGCCAGGCCGCGCGTGCGCGCCATCAGCCGCGTCAGCCCCAGCAGCGCACCGATCGCGGGCGTCGGCACGCCGACGCGCTGGCCGATCTCGTGCACCGCCGTCACCAGCGCGTCGATCTCGAGCGGGCGCCCGGCCTCGGCATCCTGCAGCATCGAGGTCTTGAACGTGCCGAGCTGGCGCGTGACGGCCATGCGCTCCTCGCCGGACTGCCCGATCGGGCAGCCGATATGCGCGCCAATCGCTGCTGCTTCGGCCATCGCCTGCAGCATGAATTCGCGCACGAGAGGGTCGTCGAGGATGCGGTCGCAGGTGGCGCCGGTCAGCGCCGAGACCGGGTTCATGGTCATGTTGCCCCACAGCTTGAACCAGATGTCGCGCCGTATGTCGGCGCTCGTCTCGACCGTGAAACCGGCCTCGCGCAGCAGCGCGGCCACCGCGTCGACCCGGGGCGAAGCGCCGCCGGCCGGCTCGCCGACGATGAGCCGATCGCCGAAGCCGTGCTGCACCACGCCGGGCTCCGGGCTGCTGCTGGCGAAATGCACCACGCAGCCGAGCACCCGCGCCAGCGGCAGCGCCGCCGCGATGCGGCCCTGCGGGTCGATGCTCGCCAGCTGCCGTTCCTCGGCGGGTAGCCGCCCGGCCATCGCCGGCGTCTGCAGGAACCACCACGGCACGCCGTTCATCGCTGGCATGACGACCGTCTGCGGGCCGATCAGCGGCGCGAGCGTCGCTGCCAGCCCGGCCAGTGACTGGCCCTTGACGGCAACGATCACCAGATCCTGCACGCCGAGCGCGCGCGGGTCGTCGGTGCCGTCGAGCGACACGGGCCATTCATGCCCGGCCATTCGCAGCATCAGCCCGCGCTCGCGCAGCGCCTGCAGCGTCACGCCGCGGGCGAGCGCCGAGATCTTGTGCGCTCCGTTCTTCGCGTTGGCCAGTGCGAGCCGTGCCGCCACGAAGCCGCCCACGGCGCCGAGCCCGGCCAGCGTGATCTTCATGCCCTTGCCCTCCTTCGGTGTGCGCCGACGATGGTACGGCTCAGCGCGAGGGGCCGGTGTTCTGCGGGTTGACCCCAGCACTGTTGCTGAGGCAGCGCCCCGTTCGGGCTGAGCCTGTCGAAGCCTCGCTGCCGACCGCGCCGGCCCTTCGACAGGCTCAGGGCGAACGGCCAGGTGAGCAGCACTGGGGTTAACCCGTGCAATGCAGGCCGAAGGCGGCCGATCTAGGCAGGATGCCCTAGAAAAACAGCCGTGGATGCGCTCCGAGGGCGGCGGTTTTCTGCAAAATAGAACGATCGTTCGTTTTTGTTCGGCCATTGCCGACTGCACCCGTGTCCGACCTCGCTGCCCAAACCGCCAAGCCTGCCCGCGACGACGCCATCCCGACCAAGGCGCTGCAAAAGGGCCAGCAGACGCGTGCCACCATTCTCGAGGCGGCGCTCGCGCTGGCCTCGCACATGGGCCTCGAGGGCCTGTCGATCGGCGCCCTGGCAGAAGTCACGCAGATGAGCAAGTCGGGCGTGTTCGCCCACTTCGGATCGCGCGAGGAACTGCAGATCTCGGTGATCCGCGAATACCACGCCAAGTTCGAGGAGGAAGTGTTCTTCCCCTCCATCAACGAAGCGCGCGGCCTGCCGCGGCTGCGGGCGTTGTTCGACCGCTGGGTCCGCCGCGTGACGGTGGAACTCGACTCGGGCTGCATCTACATCAGCGGCGCGGTCGAGTTCGACGACCGCCCCGGCCCGGTGCGCGACGCGCTGGTGACGATGGTGCAGGCCTGGCACGACGCGCTCGGGCGGGCGATCCGCATCGGCGTCGACGAAGGCCACCTGCGCGCCGACACCGACCCGCAGCAGATGCTGTTCGAGATCCACGGCCTGATCCTCGCGCTGCATCACGACGCGCGCTTCCTGCGCAGCGAGGGCGCCGTCGAGCGCGCGCGCGCCGGATTCGAGCGCACCGTCGGCTACTACGCCACCGCGGCGCGCGCGGCGCGACGCTGAACCCCACCCTGCCGCTTACCTACCCCGGAGCATCACACCATGGCCCAATACACCCCGCCATTGCGCGACATGCAGTTCGTGCTGCACGAACTGCTCGACGTCACGAGCGAGCTCAAGGCCTTGCCGCCGCACGCCGAGATCGACACCGACACCATCAACGCCGTGCTCGAAGCAGGCGGCAAGTTCAGCGCCGAGGTGCTGTTCCCGCTCAACCAGAGCGGCGACGCCGAGGGCTGCAAGCTCGACATCGCGACGCATGCGGTGACGGCGCCCAAGGGCTTCAAGGAGGCCTACCGCCAGTTCATCGAAGCGGGCTGGTCCTCGCTGGCCTGCGACCCGGCCTTCGGCGGCCAGGGCCTGCCGGCCTCGGTGAGCCTGTGCTTCGCGGAGATGCAGAACTCGGCCAACCAGGCCTGGGCCATGTACCCCGGACTGACCCACGGCGCCTACGAAGCCCTGCACGCGCACGGCACGCCGGAGCAGAAGGCCACCTTCCTGCCCAAGCTCGTCAACGGCGAGTGGACCGGCACGATGTGCCTGACCGAGCCGCACAGCGGCACCGACCTCGGCCTGCTGCGCAGCAAGGCCGAACCGCTCGCCGATGGCACCTACCGCATCACCGGCGAGAAGATCTTCATCTCGTCGGGCGAGCACGACCTGGCCGAGAACATTGTCCATCTCGTGCTGGCGCGGCTGCCGGACGCGCCGCCGGGCTCCAAGGGCATCTCGCTGTTCGTCGTGCCGAAGTTCCTGGTCGGCGCCGACGGCAAGCTCGGGGCGCGCAACCCCATCTTCTGCACCGCACTCGAGCACAAGATGGGCATCCATGCCAACGCCACCTGCCAGATGATGCTCGACGGCGCCGTCGGTACGCTGGTGGGCCAGCCCCACAAGGGCCTGGCGGCGATGTTCGTGATGATGAATGCCGCGCGCCTCGGGGTGGGCATGCAGTCGCTCGGCCTGACCGAAGTGGCCTACCAGAACGCCGCGGTCTACGCGAAGGAGCGCATCCAGATGCGCTCGCTGTCGGGCACCAAGGCGGCCGACAAGCCGGCCGATCCGATCATCGTGCACCCCGACGTGCGCAAGATGCTGCTGACCGCGCGCGCCTATGCCGAGGGCGGGCGCGCGCTGGCCCTGCACGTGGCGCTGCTGATCGACAAGGAGCTCAATTCTCCGGACGCCGAAGTGCGCCGGGACTGCGCCGACGAGGTGGCGCTGCTGACGCCGATCGTCAAGGCCTTCCTGACCGACAACGGCTGGATCGCCACCTCGCATTGCATGCAGGTCTTCGGCGGCCACGGCTACATCCGCGGATGGGGCATGGAGCAATACGTGCGCGACGCCCGCATCAACATGATCTACGAGGGCACCAACACCATCCAGTCGCTCGACCTGCTCGGGCGCAAGGTGTTGGCCGACAACGGCGCCAAGCTCAAGAAGTTCGGCAAGCGGGTGGCCGCCTTCGTCGAGGAGGAAGGCACCAACGAGGCGATGCAGGAGTTCGTCAACCCGCTCGCAGACCTGGGCGACAAGCTCACCAAGCTGACCACCGAGATCGGCATGAAGGCCTTCGCCAACGCCGACGAGGTGGGCGCCGCGGCGGTGGACTACCTGCGCATCTGCGGGCACCTGGTGTTCGCCTATTTCTGGGCACGAATGGCCAAGGTGGCGCTGGCGAAGCAGAATTCGGGCGACCCGTTCTACGCCGCCAAGCTCGCCACCGCGCGCTTCTACTTCGCCAAGCTGCTGCCCGAGACGGCGATGCTGATCCGCACCGCGCGCGCCGGCGCCAAGACGATGATGGACGTCGACGAGGCGTTTTTCTGAGACTGCTATACCAACCTAGGAGACAAGCATGAAGCACCTGATCACTGCATTCGCCCTGTGCCTGACGACGTCGCTGGCGCTGGCACAGGCCACACCGGTCGGCCTGTGGAAGACGATCGACGACGAGACCAAGGCGGAGAAGTCGTTCGTCCGCGTCACCGAGACGGGCGGCGTCCTGAGCGGCAAGATCGAAAAGCTCCTCGACCCGACCAAGCAGGATTCCAAGTGCGACAAATGCACCGATGCCCGCAAGGACCAGCCGACCCTCGGCATGGTCATCGTCGAGGGTGTCAAGAAGCATGCCGACGAGCCGTACTGGGACGGCGGCACGATCCTCGACCCGAACAACGGCAAGGTCTACAAGGTGCGCATGACGCCGAAGGACGGCGGCAAGCTGCTCGAGGTGCGCGGCTTCATCGGCCCCTTCTATCGCAACCAGCAATGGATTCGCGTCGAGTGACCTGACCCCCGAAGACGCCTGCGGCGTCGCCCCCGGGGGCCTCGCAAATGGGCCGCTTCGCGGCCCTTGGGGAGCGTCCGGCTTGGGACGGCGCTGCGCCGGACGGGCTTAACTGGAGAAACTGATGAGTCGATTCAATGTTCGCAAGGTCGCCGTGCTCGGCGCCGGAGTGATGGGCGCGCAGATCGCGGCCCACCTGGTCAACGTGGGCGTGCCGGTGGTGCTGTTCGACCTGGCGGCCAAGGACGGGCCGAAGAACGGCATCGTCACCAAGGCGGTCGAGGGCTTGAAGAAGCTCAAGCCGGCGCCGCTGGGCGTGCCCGAAGACGCGATGCTGATCCAGGCGGCGAACTACGAAGAGCATCTGTCGGTGCTCGGCGAGTGCGACCTGATCATCGAGGCGATCGCCGAACGCATGGACTGGAAGCTCGATCTTTACCAGCGCATCGCCGCGCACATCGCACCCCACGCGATCGTGGCGAGCAACACTTCGGGCCTGTCGATCACCAAGCTCAGCGAGGCGCTGCCCGAAGCGATCAAACCACGCTTCTGCGGCATCCACTTCTTCAACCCGCCGCGCCACATGGCCCTCGTCGAGTTGATCCCGACGCCGACGACCCAGCCCGAAATCCTCGACCAGCTCGAGACCTTCGTCACGAGCAGCCTGGGCAAGGGCGTGGTGCGCGCCAAGGACACGCCGAACTTCATCGCCAACCGGGTCGGCATCGCCGGCATGCTGGCGACGATGAAGGAAGCCGAGACTTATGGCCTGACGTACGACGTGGTCGACGACCTGACCGGCAAGAAGCTCGGCCGGGCGAGCAGCGGCACCTTCCGCACCGCCGACGTGGTGGGGCTGGACACGATGGTGCACGTCATCAAGACCTTGCAGGACAACCTGGAGGGCGATCCGTTCTACCCGACCTTCGCCACGCCGCTGGTGCTGGCTGCGCTGATCGCGAAGCGCGCCCTCGGCCAGAAGACCGGCGCCGGCTTCTACAAGAAGGTCGGCAAGGACATCCTGCGCCTGGACCCCGCGACGGCCGAATACGTCCCATCGGGCGGCAAGGCCGACGAGATCGTCGCCCGCATGCTCAAGAAGGCGCCTGCCGAGCGGCTCAAGCTGCTGCGCGAGTCGGGCAATCCGCAGGCGCAGTTCCTGTGGGCGATCCTGCGCGACAGCTTCCACTATGCGGCGGTGCATCTTGGCGACATTGCCGAGTCGGCGCGCGACGTGGACTCCGCGATGCGCTGGGGCTTCGGCACCAGCCAGGGCCCGTTCGAGCTCTGGCAGCTCGCCGGCTGGAAGCAGGTCGCCGAGTGGATCAAGGCCGACATCGACGCCGGCAAGGCACTCAGCAAGGCGCCGCTGCCGGACTGGGTGTTCGACGGCCGCGACGGGGTTCACACGCCGGAAGGCTCGTGGAGCCCGGCGCAAGGCAGGTACCTGCCGCGCTCCGGCCTGGCGGTGTATCGGCGCCAGCACTTCCCCGAAGCCGTGGTCGGCTCGGGCGCCGCCGAACCGCTCAAGAGCGGCACCGAGCTGTTCCGCAACGAAGAGGTGCGCGTCTGGACGCTCGACGGCGAGGTGCTGATCGCCAGCATCACCGCCAAGCTGCACCTGATCAGCCCGACCGTGACCGAGGGCTTGCTCAAGGCCGTCGAGCTCGCCGAAGCACAGTACAAGGGCCTCGTGATCTGGTCGCCCGACGACGTGTTCTCGGCCGGCGCCAATCTCGAGGCGCTGATGCCGGTGTTCATGAAGAGCGGCGCCAAGGGCATCGCGCCGGAAGAGAAGAAGCTGCAGGACGCGATGCTGCGCATCCGCTATGCGACGGTGCCGGTGGTCTCGGCCGTGCGCGGCATCGCGCTCGGCGGCGGCTGCGAACTGGCGATCCACTCGGCGCGGCGCGTTGCGGCGATGGAGAGCTACATGGGCTTCGTCGAGGTCGGCGTCGGCCTGATCCCCGGCGGCGGCGGCCTGGCCTATGTGGCGCGCCGCGCGGCCGAGATGGCGAGCGCGGGCAACGCGAACGCCGACATCTTCAAGTTCCTCGCCGACGGCTTCACGAGTGCGGCGATGGCCAAGGTGGGCACCAGCGCAATCGAGTCGCGCAAGCTCGGCTACCTGCTGTGGAGCGACGTGATCGTGCCGAACAAGGACGAACTGCTGTTCGTCGCGATCCAGCAGGCCAGTGCGATGGCCGACAGCGGCTACCGGCCGCCGGCCAGGAAGCTGTTCCCGGTCGCCGGGCGCAACGCGATCGCAACCATCAAGGCGCAGCTCGTCAACATGCGGGACGGCGGCTTCGTCAGCGCGCACGACTTCCACATCGCGTCGCTGATCGCCGACGTGGTCTGCGGCGGCGACGTGGACGCCGGCTCGCTGGTCAGCGAGGAGTACCTGATGGCGCTCGAACGCAAGCACTTCTGCAGCCTGCTCGAGCATCCGAAGACGCAGGAACGGATCATGGGCATGCTGTCCACCGGCAAACCCGTCCGCAATTGAGTCGGCTACTGCGCGGCCATCATGCGTCGTTGCCCGGTGCCCGGAATCCTCACGTACAGGGAGTACGTTCCGGTTCCTGCGCGCCGTGCGCCTGGCCTGGCGACCGCTCGCTACGCCTCCAAGACAAGGATCTGACATGAACAAGCAAGTGCAAGACGCCTACATCGTTGCCGCCACCCGCACCCCGATCGGCCGTTCGGGCCGGGGCTACTTCAGGAACACCCGACCCGACGACCTGCTCGTCGCCGCGATCCGCAGCGCGATGAAGCAGGTGCCAACGTTGGACCCGGCTGCGATCGAGGACGCGATCGTCGGCTGCTCGTTCCCCGAGGGCGAGCAGGGCATGAACATGGCGCGCATCGCGGTCGCGCTGGCGGGCTTTCCGAAGCCGGTCGGCGGCGTCACGGTGAACCGCTTCTGCGCCTCGGGCCTGACGGCAATCCAGATGGCGGCCGACCGCATCCGCGTCGGCGAGGCCGACGTGATGATCGCCGGCGGCGCCGAGTCGATGAGCCTCGTGCCCATGGGCGGCAACAAGCCCTCTTTCAACCCCGAGGTGTTTGCCCGCGACGAGAACGTCGGCATCGCCTACGGCATGGGCATTACCGCGGAGAAGGTGGCCGCGCAGTGGAAGGTCAGCCGCGAGGCGCAGGACGCGTTCGCGCTCGAATCGCATCTGCGGGCGCTGAAGGCGCAGGCGGCGGGCGAGTTCACCGACGAGATGACGCCGATCGAGGTCGTCGATCGCTTCCCCAACCTGGAGAACTCGGGAAGCGAGGGCGAGCAGGGCAGGAAGACGCGCACGGTCAGCCTCGACGAGGGCCCGCGCGCCGACACCTCGCTCGAAGGCCTGGCCAAGTTGCGCCCGGTGTTCGCCGCCAAGGGCTCCGTCACGGCAGGCAACAGTTCGCAGACCAGCGACGGCGCCGGCGCGCTGATCCTTGCCAGCGAGAAGGCCGTCAAGCAGTTCGACCTCAAGCCGCTGGCGCGCTTCGTCAGCTTCGCCGCGCGCGGCGTGCCGCCCGAGATCATGGGCATCGGCCCGATCGAGGCCATCCCGGCCGCGCTGCGCTACGCCGGGCTGAACATTGCCGACATCGGCTGGTTCGAGCTGAACGAGGCGTTCGCGGCGCAGTCGCTGGCGGTGATCAACAGCGTCGGGCTCGACCCGGCGAAAGTCAACCCGATGGGCGGTGCGATCGCGCTCGGTCATCCGCTGGGCGCCACCGGAGCGATCCGCGCCGCGACCGTGGTCCACGCGCTGCGCCGCCACGGCCTGAAGTACGGCATGGTCACGATGTGCGTCGGCACCGGGCAGGGCGCAGCAGGCATCTTCGAGAGGGTATGACGGCCCTGAAACGCCTGCGGCGTCACCGTGCGGGTACCGAGGGCGCCCGCATTCGCGGTCCCTCGGGAGTTCGTGCGTCTCTTGGGCTGGGGAAGGGCACAGACAGTCCCTGCGGACCGGCTGTGCCTGCCGACGGACATCGGCCACTGGCCGATCGCGGCCCAGCGAGGGCCGCGGCCTTCATCAAGGAGTGGAGATGAGCATCAAGACCGCCACCCTGAACGGCGTCGCCACGATCGAGATCGCGCGCCCGGAGAAGAAGAACGCGATCACGGCCGCGATGTACCAGGCGATGGCTGATGGCATCAACGCGGCCGTGGCCGATCCGGCGGTGCGCGCGTTGCTGATCACCGGACAGCCGGGCGTCTTCAGCTCCGGCAACGACATCGAGGACTTCATGCAGCGTCCGCCGAGCGGCCCCGATGCGCCTGTGTTTCAGTTCATGCGCGCGTTGATCAACTGCGACAAGCCGGTCGTTGCCGCCGTGACGGGCGCGGCGATTGGCATCGGGACAACGCTGCTGCTGCACTGCGACTTCGTCTACGTGTCCGACGAGGCGCGGCTGGCGATGCCCTTCGTCGCGCTCGGGCTCGTGCCCGAGTTCGCGTCAAGCCTCATCGTGCCGCAGCTGATGGGCAATGTGCGCGCGGCCGAGAAGCTCCTGCTCGGCGACCCGTTCACCGGCGCCGAGGCGGTGGAGTGCGGCATCGCCAACGCGGTGCTGCCGGCGGGCGAGGTCGTGCTGCATGCGCGCCGGGTGGCCGAGCGCTTCAACACCCTGCCGCCGAGCGCGGTGCAGCAGAGCAAGCGCCTGCTGCGCAGCGCACGCCGGCCCGCCGAACTCGAGGCCATCACGGTCGAGGGCGAAATCTTCGGGGGCCGATTGCGCAGCCCCGAGACGCAGGAGGCCTTCAGCGCCTTCTTCCAGAAGCGCAAGCCCGACTTCTCGACGTTCTAGTGTAGTGTTTGACTCTTGATGGAACTTAAGTGACTCACCCCTCTCCAATGCTGCACTACGGTTTGCATTGGAGCGAGCAAGTGCGAGTTGCCCCGGTGATTGTCCTGACGGACGAACAAAAGAGCGAGCTGAGTCGGTTGGCGCGGTCCAAGCGCACCAGCGTCAGGTTGGCGCAACGCGCGCGCATCGTGCTGCTGGCTGCGCAAGGTGTGCTGAACAAGGACATCGCCATCAAGCTTGGCATCGGACGTGTGCAGGTCGCGCGCTGGCGCGAGCGCTACCTGGAGGCCGGGCTGCAAGGCATCGAGCGTGACTTGCCGCGCGGCGCGCCGCCGGCGAAGCTCGATTCGGCCAAGCTGGTGGAGTTGACCACGCAAACCACGCCCGAGGCGGCCACGCACTGGAGCACACGCAAGATGGGCGCCGCGCTCGGGGTCAGCGCCAGCACCGTCATGCGGCATTGGCAGGCGCACGGCCTGAAGCCTCACCTCGTGCGCGGCTTCAAGGTCTCGCGCGACCCGAAGTTCGTCGAGAAGCTCGAGGACATCGTGGGGCTGTACATGTCCCCGCCCGAGCACGCCCTGGTGCTGTGCTGCGACGAAAAGAGCCAGGTGCAGGCGCTGGACCGCACGCAGCCGGGCCTGCCGCTGAAGAAGGGGCGCGCGCAGACCTTGACGCACGACTACAAGCGCCACGGCACGACCACGCTGTTCGCGGCGCTCAACGTCTTGGACGGCAAGGTCATCGGCCAATGCCAGCAGCGCCATACGCATGCCGAGTGGCTCAAGTTCCTGCGCAAGATCGACCGCGAAACGCCCAAGGGCAAGACGCTGCACCTGATCGCCGACAACTACGCCACGCACAAGCATCCGGCGGTGCAGGAGTGGCTGGCAAGGCACCCGCGATTCAACATGCACTTCACGCCGACCTCGGCATCGTGGCTGAACATGGTGGAGCGCTTCTTCCGCGACATCACCACCGAGCGGCTGCGACGCGGCATATTCACCAGCGTGTCGGAACTCGAAACTGCGATCGACGAGTACGTCGCACATCACAACACAAACCCCAAGCCGTTCATCTGGACCAAGAGCGCACGCGACATACTGCAGAAGGTCATTCGTGCCAACTCTCGCTTAAGTTCCAAACAGAACGAAACACTACACTAGGAATGTGGGCTTCCACGCTTGTGGCTTCGCCGCTGCGCGCCCCCCCGAGGGGGAGCGGTCCGCCTTGCGGACTGCGGCCGGACACAGGCAGTCCCTGCGCACTGGCCGCGCCTCCCGAAGGACACGGGCTTCTGGCCGATGGCGGCCCGGCGGAGGGCCGGTGATGTCGCTCGCGCTCAAGCTCGCGCTCTCGCCCTTGCTGGTGGCGCAGGCGATCGCGACGCGGCGGCGCGCGCCGGTGCTGCCCGAAGCCGCTGGGCCGCGGCAGGGCCGGCTCGGCAGCGGCGAACGCGTGCTGCGCCTGCTGATCGCCGGCGACTCGTCGGCCGCCGGCGTTGGCGTCGCGCACCAGGACCAGGCTTTGGCCGGGCACCTGACACGCGCCTTGCACCGCCGCACCGGGCGCCCGGTGCACTGGACGCTGCACGCGCGGTCGGGGCTGACGACGCAGCAGGTGCACGCGCTGCTGTGCGCCGAGGCGCGGTCGGCGGCCGATGTGGCCGTGGTGCTGACGGGCGTCAATGATGTGATCGATCAGGTTGCGCCCCGGCGCGCAGTGCAGCACCGTGAAGCGCTGGCCGACTGGCTGTTCGCCGAGCGCGGAGTGGCGCATGTGCTGTTCGCGCCACTGCCGCCGGTGCACCGCTTTCCGCTGCTGCCGCAGCCGCTGCGCCGCGTGATGGGCGACGACGCGCGCCGCCACGACGACGCGCTGGCCGAGTGGGCGGCGACGCGCGGCGATGTGTCGCACATCGCGATCGAGTTCGACTTGCCCCCCGAAGCGATGGCGAGCGACGGCTTCCACCCCGGCGAACCGGTGTACCTTGCCTGCGGCGAGGCGCTGGCGGCACACATGGCACAAATCATCCAGGAGACCCCCGCATGAATTTGAACGGCAAGACCCTCTTCATCACCGGCGCGTCGCGCGGCATCGGCCTGGCCATTGCCAAGCGCGCCGCCGCCGACGGCGCGAACATCGTGATCGCGGCCAAGACGGCCGAGACCAACCCCAAGCTGCCGGGCACCATCTACAGCGCGGCGGCAGAGGTCGATGCCGCGGGCGGCCAGGCGCTGCCGCTGCAGTGCGACATCCGCGACGAGGCGAGCGTGCTCGCCGCGGTGGCGCAGGCCGTGCAGCGCTTCGGCGGCATCGACATCCTCGTCAACAACGCCAGCGCGATCAGCCTGACGCCGACGCCGGCGACACCGATGAAGCGCTTCGACCTGATGTTCGGCGTCAACGTGCGCGGCACCTACCTGTGCACGCAGGCCTGCCTGGCGGAGCTGATCAAGAGCGCGAAGGCGGGCCGCAACCCGCACGTGCTGAACATGAGCCCGCCGCTGTCGATGAAGGAGCACTGGTTCAAGGGCCATGTCGCCTACACGATGGCCAAGTACGGCATGAGCGAGTGCACGCTCGGCCACGCCGGCGAGTTCCGGCCCCACGGCATCGGCGTCAACTCGCTGTGGCCGCGCACCCCGATCGCCACCGCGGCGCTGCAGATGATCCCCGGCGTCGACCTTGACCTGTGCCGCAAGCCCGAGATCCTGGCCGACGCGGCCTGGCTGATCCTCACCAGCGATGCCCGGACGACCAGCGGCAACTTCTTCATCGACGACACGCTGCTCGCCCAGCATGGCGTGACCGACCTCGACAAGTACAGCGTGAAGCCGGGGACGAAGCAGTTTCTTCCTGACTTCTTCGTCGACTGATCGGCCCGGCCGAGCCGCCTGGCGTGCAGGCCGGCACCGAAGGTAGGGGGTTGGCGGTGATGTGCGTCGGCGGCCTTTGAGGCGATACTCGCGCCGCAAGGTCGTGCGTGGGCGCGGCAACCGGGGGAGTACCGATGAAGTCTTTGTTCAACTCGCGTTCGCTCGCCGCTGCGGCCATCGTTTGTGCGGCGCACGCCGCCGGGGCGGCCACGCTGTACGACCCTGGCCTGAAGACCCTGCCATCGGCGCAGGGCTGGACGACCAGCGCGATGTTCGGCCCATTTTCAGAATCGGCAGTCTCCGGTCGCTACGAGTTTGAGACGCTGAGTGCCGACGTCACCCGGGCCGGATCGGCGCTGGTGAACCTGCCGGCGCTGGACACTTCTGCGGGGTTCACGCTCGGCTTCACGCTGCGTGTCGTCAGCGAGTCCCATCTCAACGACAACCGCGCTGGCTTCTCGTTCATCGTCACCGGGCTGGACCCGGCGCATGCGCTCGAGGTCGCGTTCTGGAGCAATCACGTGTGGGCCTACACCGGCTCGTTCACCCACGGTGCCGACAAGCCGTTCGACACGACCGCGACGCACGACTATTCATTGGCCGTCAAGAACAACACCTATGTGTTCACGGGCGACGGCACGCCGCTGCTCAGCGGCGCGCTGATCGACCTGGCCGCCGGAGGCCCGGTCTACACCCAGGCCGGCCTCCTGTTCTTCGGCGACGACACCTCGAGCGCGCGCTCGCAGATCGAGCTGGGCCGTGTCTCTCTCTCGCCCGTGCCCGAGCCAGGGACCGTGCCGCTCCTGGCGGCGGGGCTGATCGGCCTGGCGTGGTGGCGCCGGCGCGCGCATTGACGCCGCGCCCGGGCCGAGGGCCTCACTCCTTCGGTATCGGCCGCGGCCGCCCTTCGCGGTCGATCGCCACGTAGGTCAGGTTCGCCTCGGTCACCTTCACCACATGCAGGTTGGCCGGGTTGCGCTCGGCGTACACCTCGACGTTAACGGTGATCGACGTCCGCCCGACACGCTCGATCTTGGCGTAGAAGCTCAGCAGGTCGTTCATCGACACCGCCTGCTTGAAGATGAACTGGTTCACCGCTACCGTCGCGATGCGGCCCTTGGCCAGACGCGACGGCAGCACGGCGCCGGCCACATCCACCTGCGCCATGATCCAGCCGCCGAAGATGTCGCCGTTGCCGTTGACGTCGCTGGGCATCGGCATGACGCGCATCACGAGCTGGCGGTCGTCGGGCAGCCTGAGCGGCGCCAGCGAACTCGGGTCGGCTGCGTCTGGCTTGGGGCTCGCCTGGGGCTCACTTGAAATCTGGGGCATATTGCTGCACCTGCTGATGGGCTGACGACGATTCTTTCACCTTTCGCCGTTCTTGCCCCTGGCCCGTTCCCTGGATTCCTGGCGCCAGCCCTGGCGCCCGCCCCCGCCCCATGCATTCGATGCGCCATTCCACACTTGCCGCGCCGCCCGTTGCCGGGGCGGCGCAGCCCTCGGCCCGCTCCGACTGGGCCACGCTGAAGAAGCTCCTGCCCTATGTCTGGCAGTGGCGCTGGCGGGTGCTGGTGGCGCTGTCGTTCCTGGTGGCGGCCAAGCTCGCCAACGTCGGCGTTCCGCTGGTGCTCAAGCAGCTCGTCGATGCGCTCGACCTGAAGCCCGGCGACCCGGGCGCGGTGCTGGCGGTGCCGGTGGCACTGCTGCTGGCCTACGGCGCGCTGCGGCTGTCGATCACGCTGTTCACCGAGCTGCGCGAGTTCCTGTTCTATCCGGTGGCTGCGCGCATCGCGCGGCGGGTCTCGCTCGAGGCCTTCGAGCACCTGCTGGCGCTGAGCCTGCGTTTCCACCTGGAGCGCCAGACCGGCGGCGTGTCGCGCGACATGGAACGCGGCTCGCGCTCGATCCAGTCGCTGCTGAACTTTACGATCTACAACATCCTGCCCACGCTGGTCGAGATCGCGCTCGTCATCGGCCTGCTGTGGGCCAAGTTCGACGGCTGGTTCGCTGGCATCACCTTTGCCGCGCTGGCGCTCTACATCGCCTACACGGTCAGCGTGACCGAGTGGCGCACCGGCTTTCGCCGCGCGATGAACGAGCAGGACTCGAAGGCCAACACGCGCGCCGTCGACGCGCTGATCAACTACGAGACGGTCAAGTACTTCTCGAACGAGCACTTCGAGCAGGCGCGCTACGACGAGAACCTGCAGCGCCTGGAGAAGGCGTCGATCAAGTCGCAGACCTCGCTCTCGGTGCTCAACCTCGGCCAGAGCCTGATCATCGCCACTGCCGTGACGTTGCTGGTGTGGCGGGCGACCGTCGGCGTCGTCGCTGGCACGATGACGCTCGGCGACCTGGTGCTGGTCAATGCGCTGATGATCCAGCTCTACATCCCGCTGAACTTCCTGGGCGTGATCTACCGCGAGATCAAGCAGTCGATGATCGACATGGAGAAGATGTTCGCGCTGCTCGGCCAGAACCGCGAGATCGCCGACGCGCCGGACGCCCAGCCCCTGGTGCACCACGGCGGCGCGGTGCGCTTCGAGCACGTGCGCTTCGGCTATGACGCCGACCGGACCATCCTGCACGACATCAGCTTCGACATTCCGGCTGGCAAGACGGTGGCGGTGGTCGGCCCCTCGGGCTCGGGCAAGAGCACGCTGGCGCGGCTGCTGTTCCGCTTCTACGACGTGAGCGCCGGGCGCATCTCGATCGACGGCCAGGACATTCGCAGCGTCACCCAGCTCAGCCTGCGCCGCGCCTGCGGCATCGTGCCGCAGGACACCGTGCTGTTCAACGACACCGTCGAGTACAACATCGCCTACGGCCGCACCGGCGCGAGCCGCGCCGAGGTGGAGGGCGCGGCGAAGGCGGCGCACATCCACGACTTCATCGTCTCCACGCCCAAGGGTTACGAAACGATGGTCGGCGAGCGCGGCCTGAAGCTCAGCGGCGGCGAAAAGCAGCGCGTGGCCATCGCGCGCACGCTGCTGAAGGACCCGCCGGTGCTGATCTTCGACGAAGCTACGTCTGCGCTCGACTCGGCCAACGAGCGTGCGATCCAGGCCGAGCTGCAAAGCGTGGCGCGCAACAAGACCGCGCTCGTGATTGCGCACCGGCTGTCGACAGTGGTCGATGCACACCAGATTCTGGTGATGGAGCGCGGCCGCATCGTCGAGCGCGGAACGCATGCCGAGCTGTTGGCGCACGACGGGCGGTATGCGGAGATGTGGCGCCTGCAACAGTCGGGCGCCGACGGATCGGGACCGGACGAGACGGCGACGGCGGATGGAAACCAAGTGGCTTGAAGACTTCGTAAGCCTGGCCGAGACGCACAACTTCTCGCGCTCGGCCAAGCTGCGGCACGTCACGCAGCCGGCCTTCTCGCGCCGCATCCAGGCGCTCGAGGCCTGGGCCGGCATCGACCTCGTCGACCGTTCGTCGTACCCGACCCGGCTGACGCCGGCCGGCGAGACTCTGCGTGCCCAGGCGCTCGAGATCCTGGGCGCGCTGCAGGCGACGCGCAACATGATGCGCAGCCACCAGGTGGCCGGTCACGACACGATCGAGTTCGCGGTGCCGCACTCGCTCGCATTCACCTTCTTCCCGCACTGGGTGATGGACCTGCGCAAGCGCTTCGGCGCCGTCAAGAGCCGCTTGATCACGTTGAACGTGCACGACGCGGTGATGCAGTTGACCGAAGGCAATTGCGATCTGCTGCTGGCCTATCACCATCCGTCGCAGCCTTTGCAGCTGAGCACCGAGCGCTACGAGATGCTCAGCCTCGGCCATGAGACGCTGGCGGCGTTTTCCAAGCCTGCAGCGGAGGGCGGGCCGCAGTTTCGCCTGCCCACGATCGGCAGCGAGAAGCTGCCCTATCTGAGCTACGGCAGTGGGGCCTACCTGGGCCGCATGGTCGAGCTGATCGTCAAGCTCGCGCCGGCGCCGCTTGCGCTCGACCCGGTCTACGAGACCGACATGGCCGAGGCGTTGAAGGCGATGGCGATCGAGGGTCATGGCCTGGCGTTCCTGCCGGCGAGCTCGGTCAAGAAGGACCTGAAGGCACGCCGTCTTGTGGCAGCTGCGCCGGCCGGCTTGTGCGAGCTGCCGATGGAGGTGCGCCTGTATCGCGAAAGGCCCGAGTTCGCGCGGCACGCCAAGCCGAGAGCACTGGCGTTGTGGGAGTTCCTGCAGGACGCCTGATGCGCTTTCCAGGGTTATGCGTTTCGCGCATGATCCGTCAGGCAAACGGCATTGGCACCGTTTCGGCGCGCGCCCTACAGTCCGGCCTCGGATCCGAAACCCTTTCGCCAGGAGCTCGCCGTGCTGTCACCCACCCGCCTCATGAGAAACAAAACGGGTTGAGGGGCGTGTTCATGCCGGCACGGGCGTCGGCGTGACTGCGAAGCCGAGCGCGGCGGCGCGGCGCTTGAGGGCTGCGATGCTGCGCTGGCGCTGCTGCTCTTCATACTGCTGCTGGCCCTGATCGACGTAGGCCTCACCCCGGGTCAACATGAAGTACACCATGCGTGCGAGTTTGTGGGCG
The DNA here is from genome assembly GCA_963779155.1 of uncultured bacterium. Lineage (GTDB taxonomy): Bacteria > Pseudomonadota > Gammaproteobacteria > Burkholderiales > Burkholderiaceae_C > CAIKUF01. Next base: position 80,284 of record CAVZXE010000015.1, read on the forward strand.
GTGGCGGTGTTAGCGCGTGGCTTGTCCATTCGGCCCGACAGCCGGCGATAGAACGCGCCGAGTGCGGAGTCGCTGTGCGACAGGCTCATCGCCGCCATCTTCAGCGCCTGTCGCACCCGGTTGCCCCCGCGCTTGGTCTTGCTGGACAGCACCTTGCCCCCGCTGATCTTCGTGCCCGGGCACAGGCCCAGCCACGAACAGAATTGCTTGACGTTGGCGAACCGGCTCAAGTCCGGACCGATCTCCGACAGTATCTTCATCACCGCAGCCAGCCCCAGGCCGTTGATGCGCGTGAGATCGACGCCCGCCCAGTTGGCCAGAATCTGGCGGACGTCGAACTCAGCGCGAGTCTTGCTCCCCGCACGAGGCGTCTTGCCCAGATCAACCTTCGACTGGCCGAGCTTGATCAACAGCCCTTGCAGCTTGGCGTCGCACTCGCCCAAGTGCCGGGCGATGTCGTCGTACATCGCCAGCGCCTGGCGCAGCACGAACAGGTGCTCGTCGCGCCAGTTACCGGTCAGCGCCTTTGCAATGTCTTGCTCGCTGGCTTTGACGCGGCTGTGGCGGTGCCGGGCCAGTACCAACGGGCGCCGCTCGCCGGCCACGATGGCGCGGATGATGGCCTGGCCCGTCAGGCCCATCACGTCGCTGAGCACCTCCGTGAGTTGGATGTTCATCTGCACCAAGGCCTTCTGCATACGCTGCACCCAGCTTGCCTGCTCGGCCAGCAGCACGTCGCGCTGGCGCGCCACGGCACGCACCACACAGACCTCGTCGGTCGGCCGGAACGCCGCGCGCAGGTAGCCTTGGCTCATCAAGCGCTGCAGCCACTGGCAATCCTGAACGTCGCTCTTGCGCCCGGGCACGTACTTCATCTGCCGGGCGTCGACCAGGAAGACCTTCAGTCCGCGCTGCTCCAGCACCTCGAACACAGGTATCCAGTACACGCCCGTGGACTCCAGTGCGACCGTGTCAACCCCGCACGCCAACAGCCAGTCGGCCATCGCGTTGAGATCGTCGGTCATCGCACCGAACTCCCTTACCGGGTCGCCACCGGTGTGCCTGGGCACCGCCACCCAGTGGCTGGAGCCACCAACGTCGATACCCGCCGCGTTGGGGAACACCAAATCATCATCTCGCTTGCGCATCGCCATCGTCTGCTCCAAGATAGTCAATGAACGGCAGCGCCATGGGAGTCGTCGAATTCGACTCGATCTCATGAACGGGATGCACATCACTGTGCTCACCACTGTCGCCGACGATTCCCGGACCAGGCTCTCAGGCGGGCTCGCGCCACAGCGGCTGCACACCGCTGCGGGCTCGCACCAATGCTTTTTCGGTCATCTCGGCGCTGCCGTTCACCTTGTAGCGCAAAGACGTTTCTCCGCGAACGCCGGGCGCCGACAGGCACCTGGGATGCTCTCAAGGGGGCTAGCCGCCCTCATTCTTGCCGCCGCGTCCGCGCTGGCGTTCGCGCAGACCGCGCCCAAGCCGACCGTGGTCGTGCTGGCTACCGGCGGCACCATCGCCGGCGCCGGCGCGACGGCTGCCAACAGCGCCACCTACCAGGCGGCCAAGGTGCCGATCGACAAGCTGATCGCCGGCGTACCCGAACTCGCCGACGTGGCCACCGTGCGCGGCGAGCAGGTGTTCCAGATCGCGTCGGAGAGCTTCACCAACGAGCGCCTGGTGACGCTGGCCAAGCGCGTGGCGCAACTCGCCAAGGACCCGGCCGTCAACGGCATCGTCATTACCCACGGCACCGACACGCTGGAGGAAACCTCGTTCTTCCTCACCCTGGTTGTGCACACCGACAAGCCGATCGTCGTCGTCGGCTCGATGCGGCCCGGCACCGCGATGTCGGCCGACGGCATGCTCAATCTCTACAACGCGGTCGTCATCGCCGGTGACCCGCAGTCGCGCGGCAAGGGCGTGCTGGTGTCGATGAACGACGACATCCTGAGCGGGCGCGACGTTGCCAAGCGCATCAACATCAAGACCAACGCCTTCGGCAGCCAGTGGGGCGCGCTCGGCATGGTGGTCGAGGGGCGCACCTACTGGTTCCGCGCGCCCGTCAAGCGCCACACCAACGGCAGCGAGTTCGACATCGAGAAGATCGACGCGCTGCCGAACGTGCAGATCGTCTATGGCTCGGGCAGCATGGCGCCCGAGATGGTTGAGGCGGCCGCGAAGGCCGGCGCGAAGGCGATCATCCATGCCGGCACCGGCAACGGCTCGGTGGCTGACTATGCGGTCGAGCCGCTGCGCAAGCAGCGGGCGCAGGGGGTCGTCATCATCCGCTCGTCGCGCGTCGCCGACGGCTTCGTGCTGCGCAACTCGGAGCAGCCCGACGACAAGTACGACTGGGTCGTGGCCCACGACCTGAACCCGCAGAAGGCGAAGATCCTGGCCGCGGTCGCGCTCTCTCAAGGCGTCGACACCAAGGCACTGCAACGCATCTTCTGGGAGTACTGAGCGATGGCCGCCGCCACTGCCTCGCCGTCGTCGCCGACCCGCGTCGAGCGCGACTTCCTCGGCCAGAAGACGATCCCGGCCGAGGCTTACTGGGGCGTGCGCAGTGCCCGCGCGGTCGAGAACTTCCCGATCTCGGGCCAGACCGTAGCGCAGATGCCCGAACTGGTGCGCGCGCTGGCCTTCGTCAAGAAGGCCGCGGCGCAGGCCAACGCCGAACTTGGCGTGCTCGATGGCGCACGCGCCGACGCCATCGTTGTCGCCTGCGACGAGTTGATAGTCGGCGCGCTGCAAGAGCAGTTCGTGGTCGATGTGATCCAGGGCGGCGCCGGCACCTCGACCAACATGAACGCCAACGAGGTGGTCTGCAATCGTGCGCTCGAATTGATGGGCCACGCCAAGGGGCGGCATGACCTGCTGCATCCGAACGACCATGTCAACGCCCGCAGAGCACGAACGACGTTTACCCGACCGCGCTGCGGCTGGCGGCGTGGTTTGGTATCGGCGGCCTGCTCGACGCGATGGCCGCGCTGCGCGGAGCGTTCGAGGCCGAGGCCGAAGAATTTAAGAGCGTGTTGAAGATCGGCCACACGCAGTTGCAGGACGCGGTGCCGATGACGCTGGGCCAGGAGTTCATGGCCTATGCGGTGATGATCGGCGAGGACGAGGCGTGGTTGCGCGAGGCGCGCTCGCTGATTGAGGAAGTCAACCTCGGCGCTACCGCGATCGGCACCGGCATCAACGCGCCGGCCGGCTACGCCGAGCGCGTCGTCGCCCTGCTCGCCGCGGCCAGCGGCGTGCCGGTGGTGATGTCGCACAACCTGGTCGAGGCGACGCAGGACACCGGCGCCTTTGTTCAGCTCTCGGGCGTGTTGAAGCGCGTCGCCTGCAAGCTGAGCAGGACCTGCAACGACCTGCGGTTGCTCTCCAGCGGCCCGCAGGCGGGGTTTGGCGGCATCCGGCTGCCGCCGCGCCGGGCCGGCTCTTCGATCATGCCGGGCAAGGTGAACCCGGTCATTCCCGAGGTGATGAATCAGGTGGCGTTCGAGGTCATCGGCAACGACATCACGATCACGATGGCGAGCGAAGCCGGCCAACGTCAACTGAACGCGTTCGAGCCGATCATGGGCTGGTCGTTGCACAAGAGCATTGCCCACCTGACGCGGGCCTGCGGCACGCTGCAGCGCTACTGCGTCGAAGGCATCACCGCCAACCACGAACTGATGGCGCGGCGGGTGGCCGAGTCGGTGACGCTGGTGACGGCGCTGAACCCGATCATCGGCTACGAGCGCGCGGCGCTGATCGCCAAGACGGCGCTGGCCGGCGGCGGCACCATCGCCGAGGTGGCCGAGTCGCTGGGCATCCTGACGCGCGATGAGATGGCGGCGCTGCTCGTCCCCGAGACGCTGACCCAGCCGCTGCGGCGCGTGCCGTGGCGGCATGGGCACGCAGCTTGCTAAGTGCTCTACCTATCGCAAACCCTTGCTCTCGGGGCTAACACTGCGCGGGGTGCCGTTTGCATCCCTAGAATTCCCCTCTGGTTTTTCCGTGGCAGTGCATTCGAAGGAGTTCTCCATGTTGAAGAAGTCGATCCTGGTCCTCTGTGCGGCGCTTGCTGTTGGTGCGGCGCAGGCGCAAGACACCCTGAAGAAGATCAAGGACAGCGGCAGCGTCACGATGGGCGTGCGCGAGTCCTCCGGGGCGCTCGCGTTCACGCTCGGCGACGGCAAGTACACGGGCTTCCATTACGACGTCTGCCAGCATGTGCTGGGCGACATCCAGAAGCAGCTCGGCATGGCCAAGCTCGACATCAAGTATCAGCCGGTCACGTCGCAGAACCGCATCCCGCTGGTGCAGAACGGCACCGTCGACATCGAGTGCGGCTCGACGACCAACAACGCGACGCGGCAGAAGGATGTCGCCTTCGCGCCGACGCTCTACGTCGAGGAGGTGCGCATCGCGGTGAAGGCCAATTCGGGTATCACGTCGATCAACCAGCTCAACGGCAAGACCGTCGCCACCACCACCGGAACCACCTCCGTCCAGACGCTGCGCAAGCACGAGAAGGCGACCGGCGTTGACTTCAAGGAGATCTTCGGCAAGGACCACTCCGACAGCTTCCTGCTCCTCGAATCGGGGCGCGCCGATGCGTTCGTGATGGACGGGCAGATCCTCGCCGGCCTGATCTCGAAGTCGAAGAATCCGGCCGACTTCAAGATCGTCGGCGAAGTGCTCTCGGTCGAGCCGATCGCGATCATGTACCGCAAGGACGACCCGGCGTTCAGGAAGGCCGTGGACGACAGCATCCGGGCGATGATCAAGAGCGGCGAAGTTGCCAAGCTCTACGACAAGTGGTTCCTGCAGCCGATCCCGCCCGCCAACACCAAGGTCGGGCTGCCGCTTTCCGAGGCCACCAAGGCTGCCTGGGCGAACCCGAACGACAAGCCGATGGAAGACTACGCCAAGAAGTGAGCCGAAGCTGAACCGAGGTCCGCGCCGGCAGGTGCGGACCTCGGCTTCGCGGTCCCCGACGGGCCGCACGACACGAGAGGAGTCGGCCTTGAACAGCACATGGGACTGGCAGGTATTCCTGCAGGACACCGGCGGCGGGCAGAGCTACCTCGATTGGCTGTTCTCGGCCTGGGGCTGGACCCTGTCGGTGTCGGCTGGTGGGCTCGTCGTCGCGCTGCTCATCGGCTCGCTGATGGGCATCCTGCGCACGACGCCGAGCAAGGCGCTCGTCTTCCTCGGCAACGCCTGGACCGAGCTGTTCCGCAACATTCCGCTGCTGGTCCAGCTCTTCCTCTGGTACCACGTGCTGCCGTCGATCTTCCTCTCGCTGCGCGGCGTGCCGAGCTTCGTGCTGGTGGTGTTCGCGCTCGGCTTTTTCACCTCGGCGCGCATCTCCGAACAGGTCAAGGCCGGCATCGAGGCGCTGCCCAAGGGCCAGCGCTACGCCGGCCTCGCGATGGGGCTGACGCTGCCGCAGACCTACCGCTACGTGCTGCTGCCGATGGCATTTCGTATCGTCGTGCCGCCGCTGACCAGCGAGTCGATGAACATCATCAAGAACTCGTCGGTGGCGTTCGCGGTGAGCATCTCCGAACTCACGATGTTCGCGATGCAGGCGCAGGAAGAGACCTCGCGCGGCATCGAGATCTACCTTGCCGTGACGCTGCTGTACTTCCTGTCGGCCTTTGCCGTCAACCGCGTCGCGCTCGTGATCGAGAACCGGGTCCAGGTGCCCGGCATGATGATCGGCGGGGGCAAGTGATGCGCGCCCACATCGCTTTGCGCATGCCCCTCAAGCGGGGCCAAGCGCGGGCCGCTTCCTGGCCCATGGCGGCCGGACGGGAGGCCTGAGATGTTCAACGTCGATTTCGGCTTCCTCACCTGGGGCGTCGTCAGCAGCTTCATCGTCAAGGGCGCGATCTTCTCGGTCCAGTTGACGCTGGTGGCCATGATCGGCGGCATCGCGCTCGGCACGCTGCTCGCGCTGATGCGGCTGTCGGGCAAGAAGCCGCTCGTGCTGGTGGCGGCGTTCTACGTCAACACGCTGCGCTCGATCCCGCTGGTGATGGTGATCCTGTGGTTCTTCCTGCTGATCCCGATGCTGATCGGCCGCCCGCTCGGCGCCGAGGTGTCGGCGATCATCACCTTCACCGTGTTCGAGGCGGCGTACTACTCCGAGATCATGCGCGCCGGCATCCAGAGCGTGCCCAAGGGCCAGGTCTTCGCCGGCTATGCGGTGGGCATGAACTACCGCCAGACGATGCAGCTGATCGTGCTGCCGCAGGCGTTTCGCAACATGCTGCCGGTGCTGCTGACGCAGACCATCATCCTGTTCCAGGACACTTCGCTGGTCTATGCCATCGGCGCCTACGACCTGCTCAAGGGCTTCGAGGTGGCGGGCAAGAACTTCAACCGTCCGGTCGAGATGTACCTGCTCGCCGCCGCCGTGTACTTCGTCGTCTGCTTCAGCCTGTCGATGCTCGTGCGGCGGCTGCAAAAGAAGATCCAGATCATTCGATAAGTGTCTGCCCCCGGCCACGGCGTACCGTGTCCGCCCCCCGAGGGCGCGCCCATGCGGCTTGGGGCGGCCCGGCGCCGCATGGGCAGCATTTGCACAGGAGAGAAGCGTGATCGATATCAAGAACGTCTCCAAGTGGTACGGCAGCTTCCAGGTCTTGACGGATTGCAGCACGACGATCAACAAGGGCGAGGTGGTCGTCGTCTGCGGGCCGTCGGGCTCGGGCAAGTCGACCCTGATCAAGACCGTCAACGCGCTCGAGCCGTTCCAGAAGGGCGACATCGTGGTCGACGGCGTCTCGATTGCCGATCCGAAGACCGACCTGCCCAAGATGCGCTCGCGGGTCGGCATGGTGTTCCAGCATTTCGAGCTGTTCCCGCACCTGTCGGTGACCGAGAACCTGACGCTGGCGCAGATCAAGGTCCTCGGCCGCAGCACCGACGAGGCGAAGAAGCGCGGCCTGAAGATGCTCGACCGCGTCGGCCTGATGGTGCAGAAGGACAAGTTCCCCGGCCAGCTTTCGGGCGGCCAGCAGCAGCGCGTCGCGATCGCGCGCGCACTGTCGATGGACCCGATCGTGATGCTGTTCGACGAGCCCACGTCCGCGCTCGACCCCGAGATGGTCGGCGAAGTGCTCGATGTGATGGTGCTGCTGGCCAAGGAAGGCATGACGATGATGGTCGTCACGCACGAGATGGGTTTCGCGCGCAAGGTGAGCCATCGCGTGATCTTCATGGACGCCGGCAAGATCGTCGAGGACTGCGCGCGCGACGACTTCTTCGGCAACCCGGAGGCGCGTTCGCCACGGGCGAAGGACTTCCTGTCGAAGATCCTGCAGCATTGAGCGTGGCCATGCTCTTCGAGCAGATCGCCACCGGTGGCTGCCAGTCCTACCTGGTCGGCTGCGCCGAGACCTGTGCCGCAGCGTTGATCGACCCGGAGTCGAGCCAGATCGACCGCTACCTCGCGCTCGCCGCGCGCGACGGGCTGCGCATCCGGTTCGTGATCGACACCCACACCCACGCCGACCACTTCTCGGCAACGCGCGAGCTCGCGCACCGGCTCGGGGTGCCGCTCGTGATGCACCGGCTGAGCCCGGCGCGGGCGGTCGACATGCGGGTCGAAGACGGTGAGCTGCTCGTGGTCGGCAAGCTGCGCTTGCGCGTGCTGCACACCCCTGGGCACACGCGCGATTCGATCTGTCTGGTTGCCGACGACCGCGTCTTCACCGGCGACACCCTGCTGATCGGCGGTACCGGCCGCACCGACCTTCCGAGCGGCGATCCTGAAGCGCTGTACGACAGCCTGTTCAAGGTCCTGCTCAAGCTCGACCCGGCGCTGCTCGTCTACCCGGCGCACGACTACAAGGGCCAGGGCCACTCGACGATCGCGCGCGAGCTGGCCGGGAACCCGCGCCTGCAGGTGCGCGACCGCGCGGCATTCGTCGAGATGATGCGCGGCCTGAACCTGACCATGCCGACCCACATCACCGAGGCGCTGCGCACCAACATGAGTGGCGGCAAGACGGTGGCGCAGATCCTTGCCGAAGCGACGGCAACGGTGCCGTTCATGGCGCTCGACGAACTGCACGCGCGCCAGCAGCGCGGCGAGGCCGACCTCGTGGTCCTCGACGTGCGCGAGCGTGAGGCCTACCTGCAGGGCCACATTCCCGGCGCGCGCCTGCTGCCGCGTGGTCAGCTCGAGCTTCGCGTCAACGACGAGCTGCCCGACCCGACGCGACGCATCCTGACCTGCTGCGAGTTCGGCCGCATCTCGACGCTGGCGGCGGCGACGCTGCGCGAGATCGGCTTTCAGCGCGCGGTGGCGCTCGACGGTGGCATGACGGCCTGGCGCGAAGCCGGCTTTCCGGTGCACTCCGGCGCCGACCCCTGACGGGAACGCGCGGCCCGCCCGAGCCAGCGGCGCAACGGCGGGTGCGAGAATCGAAGCATGCCGACCGAGCAGATCACGATCACGCGCCCCGACGACTGGCACCTGCACCTGCGCGACGGCGCTGCGATGGCTGCCGTCGTGCCACACTCGGCGCGCCAGTTCGGCCGCGCGATCGTGATGCCCAACCTGAAGCCGCCGGTCACGACCACGGCTCAGGCACTGGCCTACCGCGAGCGCATTCGCGCCGCATTGCCCGAAGGCGTCGCGTTCGAGCCGCTGATGACGCTCTACCTCACCAATGCGCTGCCGCCCGACGAGATCCGGCGGGCCAGGGCCGCCGGGGTGGTCGCCGTCAAGCTCTACCCGGCCGGCGCGACCACGAACAGCGACGCCGGCGTGACCGACCTGCACAAGACCTACGCCACGATCGAGGCGATGCAGCGCGAAGGCCTTCCGCTGCTGGTGCACGGCGAGGTGACCGACCCCGCGGTGGACGTGTTCGACCGCGAGCGGGCCTTCATCGACGGCAAGCTGATCCCGCTGCGGCGCGACTTCCCCGAGCTCAGGATCGTGTTCGAGCACATCACGACGCGCGAGGCGGCGCAGTATGTGCAGCAGGCCGGTCGCGCCATCGCCGCAACGATCACCGCCCACCACCTGCTCTACAACCGCAACGCGATCTTCCTCGGCGCGAACGGGTCGGCCGCGCTGAGGCCGCACTACTACTGCCTGCCGGTCTTGAAGCGCGAGGAGCACCGTCTCGCGCTGGTCGCTGCCGCGACCTCGGGCAGCGACAAGTTCTTCCTCGGCACCGACAGCGCGCCGCACCCGGCGGATCTGAAGGAGCACGCCACCGGCTGCGCCGGTTGCTACACCGCCTTCAGTGCGCTCGAGCTGTACGCCGAGGCGTTCGACGCGGCCGGTGCGCTCGACCGCCTCGAAGCCTTCGCCAGCTTCAACGGTCCCGCTTTCTACGGCCTGCCGCGCAACAGCGGCACGGTGACGCTGCGCCGGCAGCCCTGGACGCTGCCCGAAACTCTGCCCTTCGGCGACGCCGAACTCAAGCCGCTGCGTGGCGGTGAAACCCTGAACTGGAAGCTCGCATGAACCCGACCCCGCGCGTGATGCTGCTCATCGACGCCGACAACGTCTCGGCCGATGTGGTCGAGCAGGCCTTCGCCAAGGTGCTGGGCGAGCGCGGCGCGATCCATGTGCGCCGCGCCTACTGCACGGCGGATTCGGCGCTGAAGAACCTGCAGCTCTTCAAGCGCCTGTCGATCCGCCCGATCGTGAACCTCTCGACTGGCAAGAACTCGACCGACATCGCGCTCGCCGTCGACGCGATCGACCTCGTCGTCGCCGAGCGGCCGGACGTGGTGGTGATCGTCTCCTCGGACTCTGACTTCGCGCCGCTCGTGATCCGCCTGCGCGAGAAGGGCTGCCGGGTCGAAGGCATCGGCCAGGAGGGCAAGACGGGCGACGATGCCAAGCCGGTGTACGACAGCTTCGTCGACTTGCGCCACGGCAGGTCCCGCGCCGCGGCCAAGTCAGCGGCGCCGGCCGAACTGCACCCCGCCGCGAAGCGCGCGCCGAGGGCCCGGGCGGCGAGCGTGGCGGCTGTGCTTGCCCCCGAGCCTGCACCACCCGCCGCCCCGCCGGCCGCGCGCCCTCCCGCGCTCGAGACGCGGCGCAAGAAGGAGCCGGCAGCGCCCGCGCTGCCGCAGGACGTGCAGGAGATCCTCGACGCCGTGCCGCAGCTGCGCGGCGGCGGCTGGGTTGAACTCGGCCTCGCCTCCGAACCGCTGCGCAAGGCCAAGCTGCTGGGCAAGGCCGCCGCGTCGACCAAGCTCTTCAAAAAGCACGCCGCGCACTTTGCGCTGCAGTCTGAGAAGCAGCCGCATCAGGTGCGCTTCGTGGGTGCCGAGAACCGCTGACGCCTGGCGACGCCACCGCGCCTCGGAGTCTGCCAGTGACAGCCTCCGACGAACGGTAGCAAGGCCTTGGCGCGCGCCCGGCCGATCAAGCTGAACGCCGTTCCGGTCGGGATTGACACCCATGACGCCGCCCGTTATAGTCCCGTATGATCGTGGGCTTTGCCGACAAGGAGACCGAACGGGTCTGGCAGGGGATGGTGTCACGGCGCCTGCCGACGGCGATCCAGCAGAAGGCGCGGCTGAAGCTGCGCATGCTGCACGCGGCCGTCCGAATCGACGATTTGCGCGTGCCGCCGGCCAACCGGCTGGAGGCCTTGGCGGGCGACCGTAAAGGCCAGCACAGCATCCGCATCAACGATCAATGGCGCATCTGTTTTCGCTGGCACAGCTGCCAGGCGAGCGAAGTGCAGATCGTTGACTACCACTGACGGGCCGTCGAGACCATCATGAGCAATCGCTTGCGCAACGTCCACCCCGGCGAGGTGCTGGACCAGGAATTCCTGCAGCCGCTGGCACTGAGCCAGAACGCGCTGGCCCGTGCCGTGGCGGTGCCACCGCGCCGCATCAACGAGATCGTGCTCGGCAAGCGCGCCGTCACTGCCGACACCGCCTTGCGCCTGGCGCGTGCCTTCGGCACTTCGGCCGAGTTCTGGATGAATCTGCAGGCGAGCTACGACCTGGAGGAGACCGCGCGCGCCATTGGCCCGGCGCTGGCCGGCGTCGAGCAGATCGCGGCGTAGAGACTCCGCGGTAACCTGCCCCTTCGCCCGGATCGTCTTCAGGCTGTCGCACCGATGACTCCGCCCCCCACCGACCTCGACGAGCTCGCCCTGCGCCTGGTGCGCCAGCTCGACCGCTCGCTCGACGGCCACCGCGCCAGCGGTGACGCCTACGTCGCGTCGGTCTACGGCGAGTGGGGCATCGGCAAGACCTGGTGCCTGAAGTCGGTCCGGGAGGTCTATGCGCTGCGCCTGCAAGAGCGGCTCGACGCAGGTATTGCCGCCGGAGGGGCGCAGCCGCCGCTGGTCGTGCCGGTGTGGTTCGACCCCTGGCGCTATGAGCACGAGCAGCACCTTGTCGTGCCTCTTCTCAAGACCATCGAGTTCGCCCTGCGCCAGGTGGCCGCCCAGCTCGAAGCGGCGGCCAAGGCCGAGCGGGACCGCAAGGAAGGCATCGACGAATTCGTCGAACGCAATGCCGAACTCGGCCGCGCCCTGCTGCGCGGCGCGAAGACCCTGGGCCGCGTGGCGCAGGCGCTGCTGGCGGCGGTGAAGTTCAAGGCTGCGCCGCTGGGCATCGGTTTCGATATCGACCCCGAGGCGGCGATCGACCACAGCCAGAAGACCGCCGTGGCCGCGGCAGCCGCCGAGGCGTCGGCCGGCAGCGAAGGCGGCGACGGCCCGACGCTCGGCGAGTCGATGTACTTCGACGCCCAGGCCCGGCTCGAATCGCTGACTCAGGGCGCAGACCACGTCGTGCCGCTGCGCCTCGTCGTGCTCGTCGACGACCTCGACCGCTGCCTGCCCGAGAAGGCGGTGCAGGTGCTGGAGTCGGTCAAGCTCTTCCTCAACGTGCCGGGCTTCAGCTTCGTCCTCGCAGTGGACGACGAGGTCGTCGAGCGCGGCATTGCGCACCGCTACCGCGACTACCGTCTTGCCGACAGTACGGGCGCGTTCACGGCCGACGTGCCGATCAGCGGCACGCAGTACCTCGAGAAGATCGTCCACCTGCCGCTGCACCTGCCGCGCTGGACGCGCGAGAAGGCCGAACGCTTCCTGAAGGCGGGCTACGCCGAGATCTACGCCGGTGCAGCGGCGGCTGCCTCGGCTGCCCGTTCCGGCGATGACGGCGCGCCGCACGACGAGTCCCGACGTGACCGCGACGCCGATGCGTCTTCGATCGACAAACCAGCGCGAGCGGTCGGTAGCGCAACAGGGTCCACGGGCGACGCGCAAGCGGCGGCCGCGCTCGCGATGGTGCTCGACGGCGTGCCGCTCGTGCCGCGCAAGCTGATCCGCCTGTCCGAAGGCGTGGACCACTTGCGCGCGCTGTTCACCGATCGCGGCCTGACGAAGGCGTGGTCTCTGCCGCACGCGGTGCGCGTGGTCGCGTTGCAGCAAATGCACCCGACGCTGTACCGCCACCTGCGCCAGCGCGCCGGCCGCTACTGGCGGCTGTTCGACCTGCAGCGCGACGCCTGGAACGAGCCGCGCTACCGCGACGGCGAGAACCTGGCGCTGCTGAAGGGCCGATTCGAGAAGCGCGAAGGGCCGGAATCGGACGTCGCCAATGCCGGCGCGCGCCAGGAACGCGAGACGCTGCGCGAGAAGCTGGACCTGCTGACCCACGTGCAGCACAGCGGCAGCCAGCGCGGTGCCGGCGACCCGCTGGACCTGTTCCGCCTCGCCAACGGCGAGGCGGTGCCCGAGTCGAAGGTGCTCGGCTTGGAGCTGCAGGCGTTCGCCGACCTGTACTTCGGCGGCGAGCCGCCGCCCGCCGCGTCGGCACCGGCCAGCGCGACGCCGGCCGGTGCGGCGCTGCCCGAATCGCGTGTTGCGGACCCCAGTACCGCGGTCGCGGCGCTGCTGTCGCCGGACGCCGTGTCGCGGCGCGAGTTCATCGAAGCCCATGGCCTGGCCGGCAAGCGCCTGCCGGCGGAGGCGATGGGTGCGCTGCTGGATGGCCTCGACGCGAAAGGCGACGCGGCGAGCGCGCTCGTGCTCGACATGCGCTGGCTGCGAGACCTGGCCGAACTGACGTCGCCCGAGCAATTGCTCGAGTTGTACGCACGGGGCAAGGTGGTCAAGCGCTGGGTCGACGATCTCGCCGCGGAAGAAAGGGCGCGATGACGAAGACGATCGCGGAACTCGCCGACATGCTGGAGTTGCTGACGCGCAAGTTCAACCCGCCGCACGTGCCGCCGCGCCAGGTGGGTGGCGAGGGTCTGCGCGGCGCGGCGGCGTCAGTCGCCGTCGAGTTGGCACCGGTGCAGTTGCGCGGCGTCTATCTGCGCGGGCTCTTGCTGCCCAGCAGCGGACCGCAGGCACCCGGTCTGCCGTGCTGTGACCTGCGGGGCACGGCGGCTGCGCCGGCCGTCCGCGCCAGGCTGGCGCTTCCGGGGGCGGCAGTGTGGCCGGGTCACCAGGGCTCGGTGCAGAGCGTTGCCTTCGCCGGCGACGGACGGACGCTGGCGAGCGGTGGCGCTGACGGCCGGGTGCGGCTGTGGTCGCTGCAGGCCGACGGCAGCGCGCGCGAGCAGGCGGTGCTCGAAGGTCACCAGGGCTCGGTGCAGAGCGTTGCCTTCGCCGGCGACGGACGGACGCTGGCGAGCGGTGGCGCTGACGGCCGGGTGCGGCTGTGGTCGCTGCAGGCCGACGGCAGCGCGCGCGAGCAGGCGGTGCTCGAAGGTCACCAGGGCCGGGTGCAGAGCGTTGCCTTCGCCGGCGACGGACGGACGCTGGCGAGCGGTGGCGCTGACGGCCGGGTGCGGCTGTGGTCGCTGCAGGCCGACGGCAGCGCGCGCGAGCAGGCGGTGCTCGAAGGTCACCAGGGCTCGGTGCAGAGCGTTGCCTTCGCCGGCGACGGACGGACGCTGGCGAGCGGTGGCGCTGACGGCCGGGTGCGGCTGTGGTCGCTGCAGGCCGACGGCAGCGCGCGCGAGCAGGCGGTGCTCGAAGGTCACCAGGGCTCGGTGCAGAGCGTTGCCTTCGCCGGCGACGGACGGACGCTGGCGAGCGGTGGCGCTGACGGCCGGGTGCGGCTGTGGTCGCTGCAGGCCGACGGCAGCGCGCGCGAGCAGGCGGTGCTCGAAGGTCACCAGGGCTCGGTGCAGAGCGTTGCCTTCGCCGGCGACGGACGGACGCTGGCGAGCGGTGGCGCTGACGGCCGGGTGCGGCTGTGGTCGCTGCAGGCCGACGGCAGCGCGCGCGAGCAGGCGGTGCTCGAAGGTCACCAGGGCTCGGTGCAGAGCGTTGCCTTCGCCGGCGACGGACGGACGCTGGCGAGCGGTGGCGCTGACGGCCGGGTGCGGCTGTGGTCGCTGCAGGCCGACGGCAGCGCGCGCGAGCAGGCGGTGCTCGAAGGTCACCAGGGCTCGGTGCAGAGCGTTGCCTTCGCCGGCGACGGACGGACGCTGGCGAGCGGTGGCGCTGACGGCCGGGTGCGGCTGTGGTCGCTGCAGGCCGACGGCAGCGCGCGCGAGCAGGCGGTGCTCGAAGGTCACCAGGGCTCGGTGCAGAGCGTTGCCTTCGCCGGCGACGGACGGACGCTGGCGAGCGGTGGCGCTGACGGCCGGGTGCGGCTGTGGTCGCTGCAGGCCGACGGCAGCGCGCGCGAGCAGGCGGTGCTCGAAGGTCACCAGGGCTCGGTGCAGAGCGTTGCCTTCGCCGGCGACGGACGGACGCTGGCGAGCGGTGGCGCTGACGGCCGGGTGCGGCTGTGGTCGCTGCAGGCCGACGGCAGCGCGCGCGAGCAGGCGGTGCTCGAAGGTCACCAGGGCCGGGTGCAGAGCGTTGCCTTCGCCGGCGACGGACGGACGCTGGCGAGCGGTGGCGCTGACGGCCGGGTGCGGCTGTGGTCGCTGCAGGCCGACGGCAGCGCGCGCGAGCAGGCGGTGCTCGAAGGTCACCAGGGCCGGGTGCAGAGCGTTGCCTTCGCCGGCGACGGACGGACGCTGGCGAGCGGTGGCGCTGACGGCCGGGTGCGGCTGTGGTCGCTGCAGGCCGACGGCAGCGCGCGCGAGCAGGCGGTGCTCGAAGGTCACCAGGGCTCGGTGCAGAGCGTTGCCTTCGCCGGCGACGGACGGACGCTGGCGAGCGGTGGCGATGACGGGCGGGTGCGGCTGTGGTCGCTGCAGGCCGACGGCAGCGCGCGCGAGCAGGCGGTGCTCGAAGGTCACCAGGGCTCGGTGCAGAGCGTTGCCTTCGCCGGCGACGGACGGACGCTGGCGAGCGGGGGGCAAGACGGCAGCATCCGCCTCTGGGAGCTGCAAGCCGACGGGCGGTGGGCACGCGCAGCCGGCCTGATCGGGCGCGGGCTCGAGGTGATCGAAGAGCCCGGGCACTGGCGCCTACGACGCACCGACGGGCGGCCCTTCGAGAGCGTGACCGACGCGCAGGGCGCGCGCCGGCTTGCCGACCCTGTCGCCTACCCGTGGCTCTGGTTCAGCGGTCTGGACGCATTGGGCGCCTGGGTTAGCGTGCCGGCCATCGACGTGCCGGCGGACTGGATCGAGTGGTCGGCCGACGGCTTGACGATCCGCGTCGAGCGGCGTGCGCGACCGACGCCGGGTTTCGAGGCGGGCGGGGCCGCTGCGTAGCGCTGCGGCATCTGGTGTCCTGAACGTCCCCGTGCCACGACAGCATGGGACAATCCACCCGTGAAGCGAGCCAGACCGCCGCCGGTGCGAGACCCGAAAGGGTGCACTGGAGGAAGGTCCGGACTGCACAGGGCGGCGCAGCAGCTAACGGCTGTCCACCGTGAGGTGAGGATCAGAGCAACAGAGACGAGTCAGGGCGGGCTCCCAAACGGGTGGTCTGCGAGGCGTCGGCGCAAGCCGGCGGTCCGTGAGGCAACGCCGAACGGACTCGGGCGCAAGCCCGAACCGAGCAGCACCCAGGGCGGGCAAGGCCCGCCCTGGGTGAAACGGGCAATCTCTGCGCGCAGCAACACCAAATAGGCACACGTTGACCCGGCCCGGCGAGTGTGCGGGTAGGTGGCACCGAGCCGTGCAGCGATGCACGGCCCAGAGGAATGGCGGTCACGGCGGCCGGCTCGCAAGGGCAGGCCGCTGCACAGAATCCGGCCTATCGGCTCGCTTCACACTTTTCAACCCAGTCGCCGCCTCGAGGCGGCGGTCAGCCGAACCCAAGCCCGCATGAACCCCGACGCAAGTTCCCTCTGGCGCGCCCCGCGCTGGGCGCTGGCCATCCTGCTGGCCTGCCTGGGCATGCTGGGGCCCTTCTCGATCGATACCTATCTGCCGGCGTTCTCCGGCATCGCCGCGTCGGTCAGTGCAACGCCGGTGCAGATGCAGCAGACGCTGTCGGCCTACCTCTTCGGGTTCGCGGTGATGAACCTGTTCCACGGCGCGCTGTCCGACAGCTTCGGTCGCCGCCCCGTCGTGCTGTGGGGGATCGCGCTGTTCACGCTCGCTTCGGCGGGCTGCGCGCTCGCCGACAGCATCGGCGCACTGGTGTTCTGGCGCGCGGTGCAGGGCATCTCGGCCGGGGCCGGCGTGGTGGTGTCGCGGGCGGTGATCCGCGACATGTTCCCGCCCGCCGACGCGCAGCGCGTGATGTCGCAGGTGACGATCTACTTCGGCGTCGCGCCGGCGGTGGCGCCGATGGTGGGCGGCTTCCTGTTCATCCACGTCGGCTGGCATGCGATCTTCTGGTTCCTGACCGGCGTCGGCTCGCTGCTCTGGCTGGCCAATTTCAAGCTGCTGCCCGAGACGCTGCACCGGTCGCAGAAGCAGCCGTTCAACGTCTCGAACCTGATGCGCGGCTACTGGCACATGGGGTCGAATCCCCGCTTCCTGATGCTGGCCCTGGCGAGCGGCATCCCGTTCAACGGCATGTTCCTCTACGTGCTGTCGGCGCCGGTGTTCCTGGGTGAACACCTCAAGCTTGGCCCGGGCAAGTTCTTCTGGTTCTTCTGCCTCAGCATCGGCGGCATCATGGCGGGCGCGTGGCTGTCGGGGCGGTTGGCCGGGCGGATCAAGCCCAAGACCCAGATCCGTCGCGGCTTCGTCGTCATGGTCGCGGTGTCGATCCTCAACGTCGCGCTGAACCTGCTGTTCGTGCCCGAGGCCTGGTGGGCGATGTGGCCGATCGCGATCTACTCGTTCGGCTGGGCGTTGATGGTGCCGGTGGTCACGCTGATGGTGCTCGACCTGGTGCCCACGCGGCGCGGCATGGCCTCCTCGGTGCAGGCCTTCATCGGCAGCATGGCCAACGGCATCGTGGCCGGCGTGATCGCGCCGCTGGTGATGCATTCCACCGTGATGCTCGCGGTGACGTCGCTGCTGATGATGAGCGTCGGCGTTTTCGCCTGGCTGTGGGTCAAGCCGCGCGTGAGCTGAGGAACGCTCAACGTCACCCGCGAACCGCCGATATCCGACAGGCACCCCGTGCCACCACCCTGTCGGAGAGATTTCATGCGATTGCTCGTGGCCTGCCTTGCAGTAGCGCTGTCCAGCCTTGGCCCGCCCGCGCTGGCGAGCGACGGCCCCGCCGGCAAGGCAGTCATCGCCCCTGCCAGCGCGGCATCGGCCGCCTCGGCGGGCGCTCCGGGCCGCGCGACGCCCTCGGCCCGCAAGGGCTTCGAAGACCCGATGGACCGCTTGCGCGAGCGGCTGGCCGAGAAGCTCGGCGGCGGCAGCAAGATCGATCCGGCGACGCCAGGCGTGGTGCGGGTCGTCAGCCGGAGCAGCAGCGGCGGCAACGCAGCGACGACGCCCGCCCCCCTCGAGGCGCAGCGTGAGCACAAGGGCAGCTCCGGCGCGCCGGCCGCGGTGCATCCGGCCCACTGGGACTACCAGGGGCCCGGCGGGCCCGCGCACTGGGGGCAGCTCAGGCCCGAGTTCGCCACCTGCGCCAGCGGCAAGCGGCAGAGCCCGATCGACATCCGCGACGGCATCAAGGTCCAGCTCGACCCGGTGCAGTTCGACTACCACCCGAGCAGCTTTCGAGTCATCGACAACGGGCACACGGTGCAGGTCGATGTGGGCCCCGGCAACGCGATCGACGTGCTGGGCCGGCGCTACGAGCTGCAGCAGTTCCACTTCCACCGCCCCTCGGAAGAGCGCATCGACGGCCGCCAGTTCGCGATGGTCGCCCACCTCGTGCACAAGGCTGCCGACGGCCGGCTGGCGGTGGTCGCGGTGCTGATCGAGCACGGCCGCACGCATCCGATCGTGCAGGCGGTGTGGAACAACCTGCCGCTCGACAAGGGCGAGGACGTCGCCGCCCGGACGAGCCTGGACCTCGGCGCCCTGCTGCCCGAGGACCGCAGCTACTTCACCTACATGGGCTCGCTGACCACGCCACCATGCAGCGAGGGCGTGCTGTGGATGGTGCTGCGCCAGCCGGTGCAGGTCTCGCCCGAGCAGATCGGCGTCTTCGCGCGCATGTACCCGATGAACGCGCGGCCGATACAGCAGGCGAGCGGGCGGCTGATCAAGGAATCGGACTGAGCGGGGGATCGACCGCTTCGTAGGGTGCGTCGCGGCGCCTCCCCAAGAGACCCGGCAGGGCTTGCAGAGCGCCTCGCCTACGCATACCCCCGATTCGAGGGGGGTGCGAGGACTGCTTGCGCCACGTCAATGGACACCAGGTAGCTGACGCGTCAGAGTTCTCTCGACGGTCACGCTTTGCAATTCACTTCCTTGATGAGGCATCCCATGAAAGCACTTCCCTTCGCAATCGTCGCACTGCTTGCCGTTGGCTCGACCCACGCTGCAACAGCGTACACGCAGGACTTCGAGACGGGGACGCTGGGCGCCGATTGGTCGGGTGCCGGATCGATACAAACGACATCGGGCTTGAGCGCGTTCGGCTTTGGCGATCTTCACTTGAGAAACGAAACTACCGGCGCCAGCGTGCTGAGCCTTTCCGGACTTGCGCCGCACACTGAAATGACCGTGTCGTTCTCGCTTGCGATGTGGGACAGCATCGACTCAGGCGGCGACATCTTTCAGGTGCAGGTCGATGGAGGGTTTGTCATCAACCGGGAGTTCGGCAATTACTACGGCGAGAGTACCGGGCCAGGCACCGTCCTGACGCCTCCGTTCACCGGTTTCTCCACACCGGACTACGGCTACAACTCGTACTTTCGCGACAGTGCACGTGCCGTGTCAGTCACCTTCGCGCACTCCGCGCCTTCGTTGGCTCTGTCGTTCCAGTTTCCCAATTCGCAGGGCTATACGGATGAGTCGTTCGGCGTCGACAACCTGGTGGTCTCGATCAATGCCGTGCCGGAACCGGGCACCTACGCGTTGATGGGTTTCGGATTGGCGGGGCTGGCGCTCATGCAGCGCAGGCGTTCGGCGCGCTGAACGTCGCGGCGCTAGAACTGCGCCTTGAACCCGACCTCGAATCCGTTCGGCAGCAGCCGGATCATGATCGGCGTCTCGAGGCTGTGCGCGAGCCAGCCGGAGAGTCCGCCGACCGCCCAGCCCGCGAGCACGTCGGTTTGCCAATGCGCCTGGTTCTTGATGCGCCCGGCGCCGACGTACAGCGGCAGCAGCAGCAAGGCGTAGGTGGCAGGGCTTTCAGCGCCGTATTCGAGGATGTAGGGGGTCACCAACGCGGCCGAGAGCGAGGCTTCGCCGCTGGGAAAGCTGTTGTTGGAACCTCCTTGGAACCACAGGCAGGGGTTGCCGCCGTCGTATGGACGCGTCCTCGTAAAGATGCGCTTGCCGACTTCGGCGGTCACGCCGGCGACGAGCTGCGAGTCGATGCCTTGCCACATCGTCTTGCCGAAGCGCGTCTCCGAACCTTCCCAGACCGCCCCACCAATCTGGGCCGCGGTGAGCGCGCCGAGGACGCTGCGATAGACGGTCGGGTTCCAGAGGCCGGAGCTGTCTTCGCTGACGACGTGGTCCACGCGCGACCAGCCGCAACTCTGCGCGCCGCAGGGCAATGCCGCCAGCGAGAGCGTCAGCGCGATCAGGCTGCGCCTGGGTGAACGCACGCCGGCGTTTCCCTGGTTGGCGCTTGGCGCTGCGCTACTCACTCCTTGCCACAGGCGATCTTCCACAGCACCTCGCTGATCGACTGCGGCGTGACCGGTGTCCACTTGCCGGAACCTTGCTCAGAGGCCACGGCCGGGCCTTCGCCCAGGGGCTGCGGGTGGGCCGAGATCTGCACGCCGCGCATGCGCGAGCCCGCGCAGTCGAACTCGTCCTGGCGCTTGAGCGACACGTAGGCAACGCCGTTGGCCGAGCCGGGCGCCTTCAACGCATTCACGCTCCACATCTTGACCGTGTCGCCGCTGCGGACGATGCTGCTCCGGTCGACGAACAACTCGGCGTTGCCGACGTCACCGAGGCTGACCCATTCGGCGGCCGCCGTGCCGCTCGCCAGTGCCAGCAGCACGGCCCATGCCAATCGATTCATGCACTTCCCTCTCGCTGGTTGATCGCGCCGGATCGTACTCCCTGGCCGTTGGCGAGCCGTGATGGCCGACATGATGCCCCCCGGTCAACCCGCATTGCGCTGGGTGTGAGCCAAGGCTAGACTGGTCCGACCGGTCGGTCAGGAGTGTTTTCCTGACCGACCTTTCATTCCGCATCCCGCCCATCGCCGCCATGTCCGAAGCAGAAGCGCTCGTGCTCGTCTCGCAGGCTGCAGCCGTGCGGACTTTGACGCTGAACCGCCCGCAGGCGCTCAACAGCTTCACGACCGCGCTGCACGCCGAACTGCTGGCGGCGCTGGAGGCCGCGGCCGCCGACACGGGTGTGCGCTGTGTCGTGATCACCGGCGCCGGCCGCGCCTTCTGCGCCGGGCAGGACTTGGCGGACCCGGCGGTCGCGCCCAACCCCGCGCCCGGCGCCGTGCAGCCCGACATCGGCGCGCTGATCGAGCGCTGCTACAGGCCGCTCGCGCTGCGAATCCGTTCGATGCCGGTGCCGGTGATCGCAGCCGTCAACGGCGTGGCGGCCGGGGCCGGCGCCAACTTCGCGCTCGGCTGCGACATCGTGCTCGCCGCGCGATCGGCGAGCTTCGTCCAGGCTTTTTCGAAGATCGGCCTGGTTCCCGATTGCGGCGGCACCTGGCTGCTGCCGCGCCTCGTCGGGCGGGCGCAGGCACTGGCGCTCGCGATGCTGGGCGACAAGCTGCCGGCCGAAGACGCGCAACGCATCGGGCTCGTCTTTCGCTGCGTCGAAGATGCCGAGCTCATGAAGGAAGCCGCCGCGCTCGCCGCGCGCCTGGCCGAGATGCCGACCCGGGCGCTGGCGCAGACGCGGCTGGCGATCGACGCTGCCGGCGGACTCGACTACGCCGCGGCGCTGGCGGCCGAAGCCCGGCTGCAGAGCGCGATGGGCGCAGCGGCCGACTACCGCGAAGGCGTGGCCGCGTTCATGGCCAAGCGCAAGCCGCAGTTCAGCGACCGATGACGAGCATCCGATGAATGCCCCTGGCGCAGCCGCCACACCGACCCCGCAGGAAGTCGCCGACGCCGTGCGCGCCGGGATGTTCCCCGAAGATCGCGCGTCGCAGGCGTTCGGCATGACGATCGAGGCGATGGGCCCGGGCAGCGCGACGCTGCAGATGACGGTGCGCGCCGACATGCTCAACGGGCTGCGTCTGTGCCACGGCGGGATCGTCACGACGCTGGCCGACTCGGCCTTCGCCTATGCCTGCAATTCGTACAACGAGCTGACGGTCGCGTCCAGCCTCTCGGTCGACCTCATTGCGCCTGCACGCGAGGGCGACGTGCTGACAGCGCAGGCCAGCGAGGCCAGCCGTGCCGGGCGCATGGGCGTGTACGACATCACGGTCACCAACCAGCGCGGTGAACGCGTGGCGCTGGTACGCGGGCGTTCGTACACCGTCCGGGGCAAGCCCGCCGTCGCGCCGCGCGGCGGGGCGGCCTGAACGCACAGCCGCGATGCCCGTGCGCACGCCCGCCCCCGCCGAGCTCGAGCCCATCGAGCGCGCCAGCCGCGACGAACTGCAGGCGCTGCAGCTCGAGCGCCTGCGCTGGAGCCTGCAGCACGCCTACGACCACGTGACGCACTACCGACGGGCGTTCGATGCGCGGGGTGTGCATCCGTCGGACCTGAAGCAGCTCGCCGACCTGGCGAAGTTCCCGTTCACGACGAAGAAGGACCTGCGCGACAACTACCCGTTCGGCATGTTCGCCGTGCCCCGCGAGCGCATCGCGCGCATCCACGCGTCGTCGGGCACCACCGGCAAGCCGACCGTGGTCGGGTACACGCTGCAGGACGTCGACCACTGGGCGAACCTGGTGGCGCGCTCGATCCGCGCCGCCGGCGGGCGCGCCGGCGACGTGGTGCACGTGGCCTATGGCTACGGCCTGTTCACCGGCGGGCTGGGTGCGCATTACGGTGCCGAGCGGCTGGGTTGCACCGTGATCCCGATGTCCGGCGGGCAGACCGAGAAGCAGGTGCAGTTGATCACCGACTTCGCGCCCGACATCATCATGGTCACGCCGAGCTACATGCAGGTGATCGTCGAGGAGATGCGGCGTCAGGGGCTGGACCCGAGGGCCTCGTCGCTGAAGATCGGCATCTTCGGCGCCGAACCGTGGACCGAGGCGATGCGGCGCGAGATCGAGGCCAGCGCCGACATCGACGCGGTGGACATCTACGGCCTGTCGGAAGTGATGGGCCCGGGCGTGGCCAGCGAGTGCGTCGAGACCAAGGACGGCCCGGTGGTCTGGGAGGACCACTTCTTCCCCGAGATCATCGACCCCGAATCCGGCGAGGTGCTGCCCTACGACGAGCAGAGCGGGAGCCAGGAAGGCGAACTGGTGTTCACCACGCTGACCCGGGAGGCCCTGCCCGTGGTGCGCTACCGCACGCGCGACCTGACGCGGCTCTTGCCGCCGACAGCGCGCAGCATGCGCCGGATGGGCAAGATCGTCGGCCGCAGCGACGACATGCTGATCATTCGCGGCGTCAACGTGTTCCCGACCCAGATCGAGGAACTGGTGCTGCAGCACGGGCAGCTCGCCGGGCAGTACCAGATCGTCGTCACGCGCGAGGGCCTGCTCGACGCGGTGGAGGTGCGCTGCGAAGTGCTGCCGAGCATCGCCGCTGCGGCCACCGAGGCCGCCCTGGCCGACATCTCGGGCTGGCTGCGCGAGCGCATCAAGGCGATGGTGGGCATCACGGCCACGGTCACCGTCGGCGGCCCCGAAAGCATCGAACGCACGCTCGTCGGCAAGGCGCGCCGGGTGATCGACCGGCGCCCGCGCTGAGCCGCGCCAGCCCCTGTTTGAAAAGGAACGCCCATGTACACCCAGGCGCTGGACGTGATGAGCAAGGAAGACGCGGCGCGCGACCGGGCACGCCCGCCGCGCCCGGCCGACGCCGCCGCCGAAGACAGCGCGCGCGAGGCCGCGTTCGAGGCGCGCATCGCCAGCGGCGACTTCGTCGAAGCCAAGGACTGGATGCCCGAGCACTACCGCCGGACGCTCGTGCGCCAGATCAGCCAGCACGCGCACTCCGAGATCGTCGGCATGCTGCCCGAGGGCAACTGGATCAGCCGCGCGCCCACGCTCAAGCGCAAGGCGATCCTGCTCGCCAAGGTGCAGGACGAAGGCGGCCACGGCCTGTACCTCTACGCCGCAGCCGAGACGCTCGGCACCTCGCGCGAGCAGATGATCGAGGCGCTGCATGCCGGCCGTGCCAAGTACAGCTCGATCTTCAACTACCCGACGCTCAGCTGGGCCGACGTGGGCACGATCGGCTGGCTCGTCGACGGCGCGGCGATCATGAACCAGGTGCCGCTGTGCCGCTGCTCGTACGGGCCGTACGCGCGGGCGATGATCCGCATCTGCCGCGAGGAGTCGTTCCACCAGCGCCAGGGCTTCGACGCCTTGCTCACGATGATGAAGCAGGGCACCGAAGCGCAGCGCGCGATGGTGCAGGACGCGGTGAACCGCTGGTGGTGGCCTGCGATCATGATGTTCGGCCCGCCCGACGCCGAGTCGCCGAATTCCGAGCAGTCGATGCGCTGGGGCATCAAGCGCATCAGCAACGACGAGCTGCGGCAGAAGTTCATCGACGCCGCCGCCGAACAGGCCAAGGTGCTCGGCGTCACGCTGCCCGACCCGGCGCTGAAGTGGAACGAGGAACGCCAGCACTGCGAACATGGTCCGATCGACTGGGCCGAGTTCTGGCGCGTCGTGCAGGGCCACGGGCCTTGCAACCGCGAACGCCTGGCGGCGCGCGTGAAGGCCGCCGACGACGGCGCCTGGGTGCGCGAAGCCGCCATGGCGCATGCGGCCAGGCGGCGCAGCGAGCCGCTCGCGGCCTGATGCGAGCGTCCACCGGAGAGCGCAATGACACAAGCTGAATGGCCCCTGTGGGAAGTGTTCGTTCGCAGCAAGGCCGGGCTCGACCACAAGCACTGCGGCAGCCTGCACGCCGCCGATTCCAAGATGGCGATCCAGCTCGCGCGCGACGTCTACACGCGACGCCAGGAAGGCACCAGCCTGTGGGTGGTGCGCTCCGACCAGATCGTTGCCAGCGACCCGGGCGAGAAGGCGAGCTACTTCGACCCGGCCGAGGACAAGGTGTACCGCCACCCGAGCTTCTATGCGCTGCCCGACGAAGTCGACCACATGTGAGATGAGTGAGGCTGTTCCCGTGCAGGCATCGATCACCGTCGGCGATTCCCCGGCGCAGCAGTACGTGCTGCGCCTGGCCGACAGTTGCCTCGTCCTGTCGCAGCGCCTGGCCGAGTGGTGCGGCCACGCGCCGGTGCTGGAAGAAGACATCGCGCTCGCCAACATGGCGCTCGACCTGCTGGGCCAGGCACGGGCGCTGCTCACGCTGGCTGGCAAGGCACAGGGGCACGACGAAGATCATCTGGCGTTCCTGCGCGACGAGCGCGACTACCGCAACCCGACGCTGATGGAGCTGCCACGAGGCGACTTCGCGTTCACCGTGCTGCGCAACCTCGTGGCCTCGACCTGGCTGAAGCTGCTCTGGGAGCGCCTGCAGCGGTCGACCGACAGCGAGCTCGCCGCGATCGCCGGCAAGGCGGTGAAGGAGGCGCGCTACCACCAGCAGCACGCGGCCGACTGGGTGGTGCGCCTGGGCGATGGCACCGACGAGTCGGCGCGCCGCCTGCACGACGCCTGCGCCGAGCTGTGGCCCTACACCACCGAGCTGGTCGAAGGCGACGCCATCGATGCGCAGGCCGCCTCGAGCGGTCTCGGCCCGGACTGGGCCGAGCTGCGCGAGGCGTGGCTCGCCGAGCTGGCGCCGGTGCTCGAGGAGGCGCGGCTTGCAGTGCCCGCCGAGACGCCGTTTCGCAGCCATGGCAAGCAGGGCCGGCACAGCGAACACATGGGCTACCTGCTGGCCGAGATGCAGCATCTGCAGCGCAGTTTCCCCGGGGCGGTGTGGTGATGGTCGCCGCCGCGCTCGGCGCCCAAGCTCGCAGCGCCGCCGCGTGGGCGGTGCTCGACACCGTGCTCGACCCCGAGGTGCCGGCGCTGTCGCTGACCGACCTGGGCATCGTGCGCGAGGTGCGGGCGGGCGATGCCGGCGTCGAGGTGGTGCTGACGCCCACCTATTCCGGCTGCCCGGCGACCGAGGCGATCGAGCAGTCGGTCATCGAGGCGCTGAGCGCGGCCGAACTGGGCCCGGTGCGCGTGACGCTGCAGCGCGCTCCGGCCTGGACGACCGCCTGGATGAGCGATGCCGGCCGGCGCAAGCTGCACGCCTACGGCATCGCACCGCCCGGCCCGGTGGACGCCGCGCAGGGTGCGCCGCTGCGCTTTGTCGCGCGCCGGGTGGCCTGCCCGCGCTGCGGCAGCGCCGAGACCGAGCAGCTCTCGGCCTTCGGCGCGACGGCCTGCAAGTCGCTCTGGCGCTGCCTGGCGTGCCGCGAGCCGTTCGAGCATTTCAAGGCCATCTGATGAGCACGCACTTCCACGGCTTGCGCGTCGGCGAGGTGCGGCCCGACACCGCCGAGGCGGTCGTCGTCTCGTTCGACGTGCCCGAAGCCTTGCGCGAGACCTTCCGCTTCGCGCCCGGGCAGTACCTGACGCTGCGCGCGAGGGTCGATGGCCAGGACGTGCGGCGCTCGTATTCGATCTGCGCCGGCGCCGACGACGGCGCGCTGCGCGTCGGCGTGCGGCTGCTGCCCGGCGGGGTGTTCTCGCAATGGGTCCACACCGCGCTGAAGGCGGGCGACACGCTGCAGGTCTTCCCGCCGCAGGGGCACTTCTCGGTGCCCGTGCAGCCCGCCGCGCGGCGGCATGTCCTCGGCATCGCCGCCGGCAGCGGCATCACGCCAATCCTGTCGATCATGAAGACCCTGCTGGCCCGCGAGCCCGCGAGCCGCTTCACGCTGATCTACGGTAACCGGCGCCAGGCGAGCACGATGTTCCGCGAGGAACTCGAGGACCTGAAGAACCGCTACCTGACCCGCCTGGCGCTGCACCTCGTGTTCTCGCGCGAGGCGCAGGAAGCGCCGCTCGCTGCCGGGCGCATCACCCGGGCCAAGCTGCTGGAGTTCCTGGGGCCGCTGATCGACCCGCAGGGCATCGCCGAAGCCTTCGTCTGCGGCCCCTACGAGATGAACAACGAGGCCGAGGCGGCGCTGCGCGCTGCCGGCGTGGCGCCCGAGCGCATCCACATCGAGCGCTTCGGCGCACCGCCGATCGATGGCGCGCCGCTGCACCCCGTGCTCGCGGGCGATGCGGCGCAGGCACGGGTGACGGTGATCCGCGACGGGCAGCGGCGCGAGATCGACTTCCTGCCCGGCGACGCGAGCCTCCTCGACGCCGCGGCCCGCGCCGGCCTGGACGTGCCCTACTCGTGCAAGTCGGGCGTGTGTTCGACCTGCCGCGCACGGCTGATCGAAGGCGAGGTTCGGATGGACCGCAACTTCGCGCTCGAGAAGGCGGAGGTAGCGGCCGGATTCATCCTGACCTGCCAGTCGCATCCGCTGACGCCTCGGGTCCTGATCTCCTACGACGAGCGGTAGATGCAACTCCGACACGCATGGGTCGCCTGGCCGTCAGATTGCGGCCCGTTGCTGCCGTTGAACATCAGCTATGCAGGACACGACCGGCGCGGCAAAGGCACGTCCGGGCAGGCCGTGGCGCTTCACTGGAGCGGTCGGCGCTGCGCGCCGACTCCCCTGCGATGCTCGGTCTCGTGGCCCCGTCGCAGAACTCACTTCGCTCACTGCGTTCGCTGCGTTCGGACATCCGCGACGAGTCAGTTGACGATTCGCGCTTCGCGCGGGGCCACGAGCCCTGCGCTTCTCGGCGCCCCAGAGGCGCGCCCCGTCCTGCCCGAACGCGCCTTTGCTGGGGCGCGGGCGCTGTTCGCGACAAGAACCACAAGCGTTGCAGCGCGGCAGGCGGTGCCCGGTGGGGGCGATTTCTTTGGCGACGAGAAGGTGAGCCCGGACACAAGCGGTCCAGCGGACCGCTTGTGCCTTGCGAACGGCCGGGCCTCCTGGCCCGGCGCGGCCTGCAAGGCCAGGCCTGGGGTCGGCGTGCGAAGCACGCTTCGTAGACTGACTCGTCGCACCTGTTTGAACGCAGTGAGCGAAGTGAGTTGTGCGACGCGACCCCAGGGCGAGCATCGCAGTGGAGTCGGAGCGAAGCGGAGACCGTCACAGCATGAGCCTCCGCCGGGCACCGCCTGGCGCGTCGCGCCAAAGCTACACAAGAGCGGACGCAGGCGAACAGCAGCAACGGGCCGCAAGCGGGCGCGCACCGACTTGCCCGTCGTGCTTGCCAGGTTCGGCCCGGCGCGGAGGGTGTGCTGACATGGCCCGCGGACGTGCCCCCAGCTACGAGAGCCAGCGCGAGCAGATCCTCGCCCAGGCGGCGGCGCTGTTCGCGCGCCAGGGGTATTCAGGCACGTCGATGAATCAGGTCGCGGCCGCGTGCGGCGTATCCAAGCCGGCGCTGTACCACTACGTGCGCGACAAGCAGGAACTCGTGGCGACCATCGCCGAGGCGCATGTCGCGCGGCTCGAAGCCGTGGCCGCCGAGGTCGCGGCGCAGCAACTCGCGCCGGAGGCCGCGCTGCGCCAACTGATCCTGCGCTTCGTCGAGGAGTACGCCGACGCGCAGAACGCGCATCGCGTGCTGACCGAAGACGTCCGCTTCCTCGGTGGCGATGCGCAGGCCCGCGTGCTCGCGTCCGAGCGGCGCGTCGTCGCGGCGTTCGCCGCCGCGGTGACGGCCGTGCGCCCGGGCGCGGCCGCCGCGGCGCTGGACAAGCCGCTCACGATGCTGCTGTTCGGCATGATCAACTGGATGTTCACCTGGCTCAAGCCGGGTGGCCCGATGACGCACGCCGACATGGCGCCCGTGGTTTGCGACCTCTTCTTCGGCGGTCTCGGCGCAGTGCGCCTGCCGCACCCCCCGCGCCGCGCGCGCGCCGCCTGACGCGGCCTCACCGTTTGCCCTTCACCCACCACCGCAAAGGAGACATCGCCATGAAACGCTTCAAGTCAATCGCACTCGCCGCCGCACTCTTTGCCGCGACCGCGGCCCAGGCCGACATCACGGTCGGCGTGACCGTCTCGGCCACCGGCCCGGCGGCGTCGCTCGGCATTCCGGAGAAGAACACGATCGCCCTGATGCCGACCACGATCGGCGGGCAGAAGGTCAACTACATCGTGCTCGACGACGGCTCGGACACGACCAATGCAGTGGCCAACACGCGCAAGCTGATCACCGAGAGCAAGGCCGACGTGATCCTCGGCTCCACGACCACCCCGAACTCGCTGGCGATGATCGACGTGGTCTCCGAGGCCCAGGTGCCGATGATCTCGCTCGCTGCCTCGGCGCGCATCGTCGAGCCGCAGGACGCCAAGCGGCGCTGGGTCTTCAAGACGCCGCAGAACGACATCATGATGTCGATCGCGATCGTGCAGCACATGGTCGACAAGGGCGTCAAGACGGTCGGCTTCATCGGCTTCGCCGACGCCTACGGCGAAGGCTGGTACAGCGAATTCAGCAAGATCGCGGCGGTCAAGGGCATCCAGATCGTCGCCAGCGAGCGCTATGCCCGCGCCGACACGTCCGTCACCGGGCAGGTGCTCAAGATCGTCGCCGCCAAGCCCGATGCGGTGTTGATCGCTGCCTCCGGAACGCCGGCGGTGCTGCCGCAGAAGACGCTGAAGGAGCGCGGCTACACCGGCAAGTACTACCAGACGCACGGCGTCGCGAACAACGACTTCCTGCGCGTCGGCGGGAAGGATGTCGACGACACCTTCCTGCCCTCCGGCGGGGTGCTGGTGGCCGCGCAGCTGCCGCCCAGCCACCCGGTGCGCAAGGCGGCGCTCGACTACGTGACGAAGTACGAAGCGGCGTACGGCAAGGGCTCGGTCTCGACCTTCGGCGCGCACGCCTGGGATGCCGGTGTGCTGTTGCAGGCGGCCATTCCAGTGGCGCTGAAGGCTGCGCAACCCGGCACACCGGCGTTTCGCACCGCGCTGCGCGACGCCCTCGAAGCAGTGAAGGAGGCGCCCGGCGCACACGGCATCTTCAACATGTCGGCCACCGATCACCTGGGGCTCGACCAGCGTGCGCGGGTGATGGTCAAGATCGAGAACGGGGCCTGGAAGTACGCGCCCTGAGCCGATGCAGCCGCGGCCGTCGCTGCGCGGCGCGCCGGACGCGCTGGCGTTCGGGCGTCGAGCGCAGCCGAGGGCTTGAAGATCGCGTAGCAGCCGTTCGCCCAGGCCGGCCGCACAGCGTTGCAGTACAGGCGCGACGCCAGGTTGGCCAGGCGCATGCCGCGGTCGATCGGGCGGGTGATGCAGGTCCCCCGCCCGGCCCCGCCCGACCGGAAAGCGTCGAGATGGATCTCGACGATCACGCACAGTTCGGCGGGCGCGCGCGCCGGGCATGGCGCAACGCCCACGCTGGCGTCGGCCGGCGCGCACGGCGCGGCGCCTGTGGCACCTGCTGCGGGCTCAGCGGCCGGGGCTCGCCCTCCAGCATGAACTGGCGCGCGTATGGGCCCCTTTGGTCGATGTGCGGGGCGATCAGGTCGGCAAAGGGATGTTGCATCCGCGCGCCCCGGTGCTTGCACCATTGCGGTGCATATGATCCGCCTCAAAGCGGTGCGACTGCGCCCACTTAGAATCCAGGCTGCATCTCGATGGTGCAAGACGCGGCCACCGGGATCCGTTGATGCCTTGGCCGTGGACTCTATTCGCCGTGGCACCCACCCTGGAGACCCCCTTGAAGCACGACCGCATGGACGACTTTCTGGACGCCGTGGCGCGCCGGGACCCGCATCAGCCCGAGTTCCTGCAGGCCGTGCGCGAAGTGATGACGAGCCTGTGGCCTTACATCGAAAGCCATCCGCACTACGCCGACTTCGCACTGCTTGAGCGGCTGGTCGAGCCCGAGCGAGTGATCCAGTTCCGTGTCGCCTGGGTCGACGATCGCGGCCAGACCCAGGTCAACCGGGCCTTTCGCGTTCAGCACAGCTCGGCCATCGGTCCGTTCAAGGGGGGCATGCGCTTCCACCCGTCGGTGACGCTGTCGATCCTCAAGTTCCTGGCTTTCGAACAGACGCTGAAGAACTCGCTCACCACCCTGCCCATGGGCGGTGGCAAGGGCGGCTCGGACTTCGACCCAAAGGGCAAGAGCGACGGCGAAGTGATGCGCTTCTGCCAGGCACTGATGCTGGAGCTCTACCGACATCTCGGATCGAACACCGATGTGCCGGCGGGTGACATCGGCGTGGGCGCGCGCGAGGTCGGCTTCATGGCTGGCGCGATGAAGAAGTTGTCCAACGACACTGCCTGCGTCTTCACCGGCAAGGGCATTGCCTTCGGCGGCAGCCTGATCCGCCCAGAGGCCACCGGCTATGGCACCGTGTACTTCGCCCAGGAGATGTTGCGCCGCGGTCACAAGTCGTTCGATCGCATGCGGGTGTCGATCTCGGGCGCCGGCAACGTGGCGCAGTACGCCGCCGAGAAGGCCATCGAGCTCGGCGCCCGCGTGATCACGCTGTCCGACTCGGACGGCACGGTGATCGATCGCGACGGCATCGACACCGAGAAGCTTCAGTCGCTGATGGAGCTGAAGAACCTGCGGCGCGGGCGGCTGTCGGAGTTCGCGGCGCAGTTCGGCCTGGCCTTCGACGCCGGCAAGCGGCCCTGGCATGTCCCCACCGACATCGCGCTGCCCTGCGCCACCCAGAACGAGCTCGACGAGGAGGACGCGGCCACGCTGGTCGCCAACGGCGTTCAATGCGTTGCCGAGGGTGCCAACATGCCCAGCACGCTGGAGGCCGTCGAGGTCTTCCTGAAGGCGGGCACCCTCTACGCGCCGGGCAAGGCCAGCAATGCTGGCGGCGTGGCGACTTCGGGCCTGGAAATGACGCAGAACGCGACGCGCCTGTCCTGGTCGGCCGGCGAGGTGGACGAACGGCTGCACTCGATCATGAAGGACATCCACGAGAACTGCGTGCGCCACGGCAAGCGCGCCGACGGCTCGATCAACTACGTCGACGGCGCGAACATCGGGGGCTTCGTGAAGGTGGCCGACGCGATGCTGGCGCAGGGCGTGTACTGAACCGACCCGGCGGCGCAGGCCATTGCCGAAGGCGCCTGGCCTCGGCCTGTCGAGGCCATGTTCACAGCAGGGGATGGGCGGGCGCTAAGATGCACATCGCATGCATCTAAGATGCGCGCGCACCCTGAGTGAATCGCCTTGGCCTGGCGGCCGCCGTGCACATCCGGCGACCGGCGGCGCCGGCGAGCTGACCGCCGCCACACCCGTGAACAAGCCCCGACCTCCCCGAGTCATCCCCATCCAGCCCGGCGCGACATCGTCGGCGGGCGACGGCGAGGCCCAGTTCGTCTCGATGTACCAGAAGCAGCCCGACATCTACCCGCGGGCGGTCACGGGCTGGTTCGCGGGCTGGCGCTGGACCTTCGTCTGGCTCACGCAGCTGCTCTTCTACGGCCTGCCGTGGCTGCAGTGGGGAGGGCGCCAGGCGGTGCTGTTCGACCTCGTGGCGCAGCGCTTCTACATCCTCGGGCTGGTGTTCTATCCGCAGGACCTGATCTTCCTCGCCAGCCTGCTGGTGCTCTCGGCGATGGCCTTGTTCTTCTTCACCGCGGTGGCCGGGCGCCTGTGGTGCGGGTACGCTTGCCCGCAGACGGTCTATACCGAGATGTTCATGTGGGTCGAGCGCAAGATCGAAGGCGATCGCACCGCGAGGATGCGGCTCGACCAGTCGCCGTGGAGCCTGCGCAAGCTGGCGCGCAAGGGCGCCAAGCAGTTCGCATGGCTGGGCATCGGGCTCGTCACGGGCCTGAGCTTCGTCGGCTACTTCACGCCGATCCGAGAGCTGGCCCATGCGGTCGCGACGTTCTCGGTCTCGCCCTGGGAGGGGTTCTGGATCCTGTTCTACGGCCTGGCCACCTACGGCAACGCGGGCTACCTGCGCGAGCAGATGTGCAAGTACATCTGCCCCTACGCCCGATTCCAGAGCGCGCTGATCGACAGGGATTCGCTGATCATCACCTACGACACCGGCCGGGGCGAGCCGCGTGGTTCGCGCTCGCGCAAGGCCGCGGCCGCCGCGCGGGGGCTGGGCGACTGCATCGACTGCACGCTGTGCGTGCAGGTCTGTCCGACCGGCATCGACATCCGCAACGGGCTGCAGAACGAGTGCATCGGCTGCGCCGCCTGCATCGACGTCTGCAACGGCGTGATGGACAAGATGGGTTACGCGCGGGGCCTGATCCGCTACTCGACCGAGAACGGCGTGGTCAATGGCTGGTCGCGGCGACAGATGTTCCGGCGCGCGCTGCGGCCGCGGGTCCTGGCGTATGGCCTGGTGCTGGCGGCGGCCAGCGTGGCTTTCACCACCAGCGTGGGCCGGCGCAGCCCGTTCCTGGTCGATGTCATCAAGGATCGCGGGATGCTGGCTCGCGTCATCGACGAGGGGGCGATCGAGAACGTCTATCGGCTGCAGATCATGAACCGGACCGAGGTGCCACAGGCCTATCGCCTGGCCGTCAGCGGTCTTGAGGGAGCGGGCCTCTCCGCGTCGGAAGTGACGGTGCCGCCCGCCGAGATCCGCTCGATCGCGGTCGGGCTGCGCCTGCCCCACGACGCGGCGCGACACTTGCAGGGCCGGTCCGTGCCCGTGGTGTTCGAGGTGACGCAGCTCCGCGAAGGCCAGCCCGGCCCGGACCTGCAGCGCGAGGCCTCGACGTTCTTCGTTCCGCGCTGACCGAAGGGCCCGCCCGCGTCCGGCCGCGCGCCGCGGCCGTGCGTCGATCGGGGCCACCGTAAGATACTCGGCCCAAGATGGCCGAACTTGCTACCCACCGTTGGCATCGCTGGCCGGCCAACCCGGCCGGCGTGATCCGGCCATTGGCGCTGCGCGCGCTGCTTCTCGCTGCCGCGCTGACGCTCGCGGGCGGCGCCCAGGCGCTCGCCCTGCGCTACGGCGGCGACCGCGACTTCGCGCCCTTCGAGTCGCTCGATGCCGAGGGCCGGCCGCAAGGCTTCCAGATCGACCTGCTGCACGAACTGGCCCGTGCCGGCGGGTTCGATCTCAGCGTCGAACTCACCGACTGGCCCGCCGTCGAGGCCGGCCTGCGAAGCGGGCGTTTCGACCTGATCGCAATGGTCGACGTGCCGGCACGGCGCGAGTGGGCCCTGTTCACGCGCAGCCACGCCACACCGGCGCTGGCGAT
Organism: uncultured bacterium; assembly: GCA_963779155.1. GTDB lineage: Bacteria > Pseudomonadota > Gammaproteobacteria > Burkholderiales > Burkholderiaceae_C > CAIKUF01. The sequence continues at coordinate 114,021 of CAVZXE010000015.1, forward strand.
CTACCAGCGCAGCGGACAGCCCGCACCGCAATCGCTGCAGGCCCTCGCCGGGCAGGCGGTGGCGGTGCCACAGGGCGATGCGATGCGCGGCACCCGAGCCGCCGTCTTCGCCGGAATCGACGCCCGCTTCGAGGAGCTGCCGACGCCGCTGGCCGCGCTGCAGGCGGTGGCTGCGGGACGGGCCGGTTTCGCCGTATTGCCGCGCGCCTACGGCGACCGCATCGTCGCCTCGGGCGTGGTGCCGGGAGTCGTCGCTTCGGGATTCAGCCTGCGCCTGCAGCCCTACGCCTTTGCCGTCGCGCCGGGGAACGAGGCGCTGCGCGAGCGCGTCGATGCGGCGCTGGCGGAACTCGATGCTTCGGGCAGGCTGGAGGCCTTGCGCCTGAAGTGGCTCAGCAGCCACCGCGATGCGGCGGCGGTGTCGCAATTGAGCACGGCGCGCGCGAACGACCGGCTTTGGTTCATGCTTGCCGCGCTGGGCGCTGCCGTGGTCGTCGGCGTGCTGGGCTGGCAGTTGCGCCGGCGTTCGCAGCGGGAGCGGGCCGAGGTGGCGCGGCGGCGCGACGCCGAGGCCGCCTTGGCGCGGACCCAGGCCAGCCTCGAGAAGGCATTCAACCGCCACCCGGATGCGATGCTGGTGGCTGACCTCGACGGCGGCGAGGTGCTGGACGTCAACGACGCGCTGTGCAGCCTGCTCGGCCTGGAGCGCGAGGCGCTGCTGGGCACGCCCCTCGCCAGCCTGCCCGCGCTGGGCGACCCGGCCAACCTGCAGGCGCTGCGCGAGATGCTCGACCGCGACGGAGCGTTCGAGGCGGTCCCGTTGTGTGTGCGCCGCGCCGACGGGCAGATGCGCGACTGCCTCGTGAGCTGCGACTTGATGCCGGTGGGCGCCGAGACGCACGCGTTCTCGATCCTGCGCGATGTGACGGAGCAGCTGCAGGCCAACGAGCTGCTCCGCGAGGGCTACGGCGAGCTCACGCAACGGCTCGCGGCGATGCGTTCGGCGCTCGAGACGGCACGCGCCAGGCGCGCCGACGCGGAAGCCTCGATCGCGGCCTACACCGCGGTGGTCTCGCACGACCTGAAGGCGCCGCTGCGTGCGGTGCGTGGCTTCGTCGGCCTGCTGCGCGGGAACCTGGATGCCGGCCGGCTCGACCAGGCGCGCAGCCATGCCGAGCAGATCGACCTGGCCGCGCAGCGCATGGAGACGCTGGTCGAAGCGCTCGGCCGACTGGCGCGGGCCGACCGCTCGGCGCTGTCGCTGCGCGAAGTGGACATGCGGGCGTTGGCGTTGTCCGCGTGGGCGCTGGTCGCGGCTTCGCACGCACCGCACGCGGCACAGTGCCGCGTCGACGACGCGCTGCCGCCCGCCATTGCCGATGCCGAACTGGTGATGCAGGTCTGGCAGAACCTGCTCGACAACGCCTGCAAGTTCAGCGTGCGCTCGCCCCGGGCCGAGGTGCACGTCGATGCGTTCGCCGAATGCGCAAGGCAGTGGTACCGCGTCAGCGACAACGGCGCCGGCTTCGACCCCGATCACGCGAGCCGCCTCTTCCAGCCCTTCCAGCGCCTGCATTCGGCGCGCGACTTCGAGGGCACCGGCATTGGCCTCAGCCTGGCGCAGCGCATCGTCCGCCGCCACGGTGGCGAGATCCGGGCGCGCAGCCAGGTCGGTGCAGGCACGAGCGTCGAGTTCACGCTCGAGGCTGCATCGGCCGCCTGAGCCGTGGCAAAGTCTCGCTCCGCTCGCGCGGCCGCGAGCCGAAGGCGAGGCCGGGCCTGGCGCGTCGTCGAACGATGGGCCGGGTCTGATCGCCTCGAAGATCGCGGCGCCCGCCCCGGCGGCGTGAACCGCGACGGATCCCGATGGGAGCGAGGATGAAGGTGCTTGTGATCGATGTGGGCGGTACGCAAGTCAAGATCCTTGCCAGCGGGCAGACCGCGGAGCGCCGGATCGAGTCGGGCCCGGCGATGACCGCGGCGCAGATGGTCGAGCGCGTGAAGAAGCTGGCCGGAGGCTGGGCCTACGACGCCGTGTCGATCGGCTATCCGGGTGTCGTGGCGCGCGACGAGCCGCTGACCGAGCCGCGAAACCTGGGGCCGGGCTGGGTCGGCTTCGACTACCGGGCCGCGTTCGGCTGCCCGGTGAAGATCATCAACGATGCGGCGATGCAGGCGCTCGGCAGTTTCAGGCAGGGCAAGCTGCTGTTCCTGGGCCTGGGCACCGGCCTCGGCTCGGCGCTGGTCGTCGAGGGGACCGTGGTGCCGATGGAACTGGCCCACCTTCCGTACCGCGACGGCACGTTCGAGGACTATGTCGGCGAGCGCGCACTGCGGCGCGACGGCAAGCCGAAGTGGCGCAAGCGCGTCGCCGACGTCGTGGCGCGCCTCGCGGCGGCATTGGTGCCCGACGACGTCGTGATCGGCGGCGGCAACGTCAGGTTGCTGGCCACGCTGCCGCCGGGCTGCCGTGCCGGCGACAACGCTAACGCATTTGTCGGCGGGTTCCGAATGTGGGAGCCGGCGGCGCAGCAAGCCGCCGCCAAGAAGCCTGCCGCGAAGCGGCGCAAGCCCGCGCTGCGGCACACTGCGGCGCGCCGCCTGGCGGCGCCGAAGCCGGATTGAACGAAGGATCGAGACCATGAACGACGCCACAGCCTCCCCGGTCACGCGCCGCGCCGCATGGAGGGCACTCGAGGCCCACCTTCGCGCCGTGCAGCCACTGCACCTGCGCCAGCTCTTCGCCGCCGATCCCGGCCGCGGCGAGCGGCTCGCGCTCGAGGCGGCCGGCATCTACCTCGACTACTCGAAGAACCGCGTCACCGACGAGACGCTCCGCTTGCTGCTGGCGCTGGCCGCCGAGGCCGGGCTGCGCGAGCGGATCGACGCGATGTTCCGCGGCGACCGGATCAACGTCTCGGAAGACCGCGCCGCGCTGCACGTCGCGCTGCGTGCGCCGCGGGGCGCGGCGATCGTGGTCGACGGCGTGAACGTCGTGCCGGCGGTGCACGAAGTGATCGACCGCATGGCCGATTTCGCCTATCGCGTGCACAGCGGGGCCTGGCGGGGCCACACCGGCAAGCGCATCCGCAACGTGGTGAACATCGGTATCGGCGGCTCCGACCTCGGGCCGGTGATGGCCTACGAGGCGCTTCGCCACTACGTCGCGCACGACATGCGGTTTCGCTTCGTCTCCAACATCGACGGCACCGATTTCGCCGAGGCGACTTGCGACCTGGCTGCGGACGAGACGCTGTTCATCGTTGCGTCGAAGACCTTCAGCACGCTGGAGACGATGACGAACGCGCACACCGCGCGGGCCTGGGCGTTGGCCGGGCTGGGTGGCGACGAGAGCGCGGTGGCCAGGCATTTCGTCGCCGTCTCGACGAACGCGGCCGCAGTATCGAAGTTCGGCATCTCGACCGACCACATGTTCGGCTTCTGGGACTGGGTCGGCGGGCGCTACTCGATGCCTTCGGCGATCGGGCTGTCGACGATGCTCGCCATCGGCCCGGCCAACTTCCGCGCGCTGCTGGCCGGCTTCCACGAGATGGACGAGCACTTCCGCGGCGCGCCCTTCGAGCGCAACCTGCCGGTGCTGATGGGGCTGCTGGCGCTGTGGAACAACAACTTTCTCGGCGCGCAGATGGTCGCCGTGCTGCCCTACGAGCAGTATCTCAAGCGCTTCCCGGCCTACCTGCAGCAGCTCACGATGGAGAGCAACGGCAAGCATGTGCGGCTCGACGGCGCGCCGGTCGGCTGCGAGACCGGCGCTATCTACTGGGGCGAGCCGGGTACCAATGGCCAGCACTCTTTCTACCAGTTGCTCCACCAGGGCACGCGGCTGGTGCCGTGCGACTTCATTGCCTTCGGCAAGTCGCTGAACCCGCTCGGCGTGCACCACGACCTGCTGCTCGCGAACGTGTTCGCGCAGAGCGAGGCGCTGGCCTTCGGCAAGACGGCCGACGAGGTGCGCGCCGAGGGCTCGCCGGATTGGCTGGTGCCGCACCGCGTCTTCGAAGGCAACCGGCCGTCGAACACGATGCTGCTCGAGAAGCTGACGCCGGCCGCGCTCGGCAGGCTCGTCGCGCTCTACGAGCACAGCGTGTTCACGCAGGGCACGGTCTGGGGCATCGACCCGTTCGACCAATGGGGCGTCGAGCTCGGCAAGGTGCTGGCCAGTCGCATCGTGCCCGAGCTCGACCTCGACGCGCCCGCGCCGGCGCACGACAGCTCGACCAACGCGCTGATACGCCGCTACCGCCAGCTCAAGGCGGACTGATCGCGTTGCAGCGCGCACCGCTCGTGCGTGCCGGCCGAGCCGACCGCGCCGCAGCACCACCGAGACAGGCGCGGTGCTACATAATCGTGCAGTCGCCGCCCGTTCGCGGCGATTCCAACGACCCCAGGAGGAGATGTCCATGCTGAATCGTCTTAGCTCGCGCCTCGCGGCCGCCACGCTGGCACTCGTGCTCGGCGCCTGCGCGACGCCGGAGCCGGCCCCGGTCGAGATCCGTCAGGGCGTGATCGAGCAGATCGTCGATACCCAGATCGCCAGCAACCAGCATGCCGGCGTCGGCGCCGTGATCGGCGGCCTGACCGGCGTCGGGATCGGCAGCCTGATCGGTGGCGGCACCGGCCGCGATGTCGCCATGGTGGCCGGTGCCGTCGGCGGCGCGCTGATCGGCAACAGCGTGCAAAAGCGCAACGACCAGCCGGTGCCGGCGCAGCAGATCATCGTTCGCACCAAGACGGGCGTGCTGGTCGCGGTGACGCAGCCGATCGGGCCGAACCTGTTTGTCGGCCAGAAGGTCTTCATCCAGGGTTACGGCGAAGGCGCGCGCGTCACGCCGGAGTAGCGGCCCGACGGCGCCGGTGGCGCCCTTGCGCGTCAGTCCCCGGCGGGGTGGGCCTCGGCCCGCAGCGAGTGTGCTCGCGCCTCGGTGATCGTGACGTCTATCGTTTGGCCGATCAGGCGCGGCGGCGCCGGGAAGTTGACGCTGCGGTTGCATTCGGTGCGGCCCGTCAGCTCGCTGGCGTCCTTGCGCGAGCGCCCTTCCACCAGGATGCGCTGCACCGTGCCCACGAGCGACGCGCTGATGCGCGCGGCGTTGCCATCGACGGCCGCCTGGAGCCGCTGCAGCCGCCCGCGCTTGACCGCCAGCGGCGTGGTGTCGGCCAGCGCTGCGGCGGGCGTGCCGGGCCGCGGGCTGTAGATGAAGCTGAAGCCGGCATCGAAGCCGACTTCGTCGATCAGCGTCATCGTCTTGGCGAAGTCGTCGTCGGTCTCGCCCGGGAAGCCGACGATGAAGTCGGTGCCGATGCGGATGTCGGGCCGCACCGCGCGCAGACGGCGGACGATGCTCTTGTACTCCAGCACCGTGTAGCCGCGCTTCATCGCCGACAGGATGCGGTCGCTGCCGTGCTGCACCGGAAGGTGAAGGTGGTTCACCAGCTGCGGCACGCGGGCATAGAGGTCGATCAGCCGCTGCGTGAAGTCGTTCGGGTGGCTCGTCGTGTAGCGGATGCGTTCGATGCCCGCAATGGCGGCGACGAGTTCGATCAGCAACGCGAAGTCGGCGCGTGCGTCGGAGTTTGCGGCGTCACGCGCGACCGCGCCGCGGTAGGCATTGACGTTCTGGCCGAGCAGCGTGACTTCCCTGACCCCTTGCCCGGCCAGCCCCGCCACCTCGCCCAGCACGTCGTCGAGCGGGCGCGACACCTCCTCGCCGCGTGTGTAGGGCACCACGCAGAAGCTGCAGTACTTCGAGCAGCCTTCCATGATCGAGACGAACGCCGTCGGCCCGTCCACGCGGGCCGGCGGCAGGTGGTCGAACTTCTCGATCTCGGGAAAGCTGATGTCCACCTGGGGACGCTGCTGCCGCGCGCGCTGCGCCAGCATCTCGGGCAGACGGTGGAGCGTCTGCGGGCCGAACACCACGTCGACATACGGTGCCCGCTCGATGATCACCGCGCCCTCCTGGCTGGCCACGCAGCCGCCGACGCCGATGAGCACGCCCCTGGCCTTGAGGTGCTTGACCCGGCCGAGATCGCTGAACACCTTCTCCTGCGCCTTGTCGCGCACCGAGCAAGTGTTGAACAGGATCAGGTCGGCCTCCTCGACATCGGTGGTCGGCGTGTAGCCCTGCGCCGCGTTGAGCACATCGGCCATCCTGGCCGAGTCGTACTCGTTCATCTGGCAGCCGAAGGTCTTGATGAAGACCTTCTTGGTCACGACGCTCATGTCCTTGCCCTCGTTGGCTGCAGAGGCACGTTCAGCGCCGGCGTCCGGCGGCGGCTCACTTGCGTGTCCACACCTGCGCGGCGAGGTTGAACTCCCATCGCGCGGCCTCCTGCGGCGTGGTCGGCCAGGGCTTCTTGGCTGCTTCCCCGGGCGTCAGGATCCAGACGTCCTTGACCTGACCCTGCGCGTCGAAGGTGTAGTTCACGACCAGCCGCTGCCCGGTCAGCGAGCCCGACAGCGCGAGCATGTTGTTCTGGCCCCGGATGCGCGCACCGGGTGCGAGCCGCGCCGGCGCGCCATTGAGCGTGACCTCGGGTACGTTGTCGACCACCATCGCGCCGCGCAGTGCGTCGGCCGGGAAGTTGCGTGGCACCTGTGCCGTCGCCGTTGCGCTGGCGACGCAAAGGGTGGCAAATAGAACGAGCACACAGCGGACCATGGTGTAGCTCCATTGGCTGTTGGGGCCTTGCGGTGCTGCGAGCCCCGCAAAAGCAAACCGGCTCCGCGTCGAACGACAGGGAGCCGGCGGAACTTCTTGGTGGCGCTTCAGGGACTCGAACCCCGGACCTGCGGATTATGATTCCGACGCTCTAACCGACTGAGCTAAAGCGCCCCGAGCCGAAAATTATACCGTCTCGGCCACGCTGGCATGCGCGGCATGCCTCCGGAGCCGGCGCCGCGACCGTGCCTGCCTAGAATCGTCGCGCAGGCAACCGAAAGCACCATGTTCAGCTTCTTCAAGAAAAGGACCCCGCCGCCGGAGCCCGCGTCGGCAGCCACTGCCGCGCCGCCACTTGCGCCGGCCGCCGAGCCGGGCCGGGACGCCGCCATCCAGGCCGAGCCGGTTGCAGACGAGGCGCCGCCGCGCGTGGGCTGGCTCGACAAGCTGCGCGTCGGCCTGCGCAAGACCGGCACCGGGATCGCGCAGGTCTTCACCGGCGCCCGCATCGACGACGCGCTCTACGAGGAGCTCGAGACCGCGCTGCTGATGGCCGATGCGGGCGTGAAGGCGACCGAGTTCCTCCTGGCCGACCTGAAGCGACGGGTGAAGGACGCCCGGGCGACCGAGCCGATGGCGGTGAAGGCGCTCCTGATCGACGCCATCGCCGAGCTGCTGGCGCCGCTCGAGCGCGCGCTGCAGGTGGGCCGCGACGCGCCGACCGTCATCATGGTGGTCGGCGTCAACGGCGCCGGCAAGACGACGAGCATCGGCAAGCTGACGCGCCACCTGGCCGAGGCGAACCAGAAGGTGCTGCTTGCTGCGGCCGACACCTTCCGCGCCGCGGCGCGCGAGCAGCTCGCCGTGTGGGCGGGGCGCAACAACGTCGAAATCGTCAGCCAGCAGGGCGGCGACCCGGCGGCGGTGAGCTTCGACGCGGTGACCGCCGGCAGGGCGCGCGGCTGCGATGTGGTGATCGCCGACACGGCCGGGCGCCTGACGACGCAGGCGCACCTGATGGAGGAGTTGAAGAAGGTGCGCCGCACGATCGCCAAGGCGCAGCCCTCGGCGCCGCACGAGGTGCTGCTGGTGGTGGACGGCAATACCGGCCAGAACGCGCTGTCGCAGGTGCAGGCTTTCGACGAGGCGCTCGGCCTGACCGGGCTGATCGTGACCAAGCTCGACGGCACGGCCAAGGGCGGCGTGCTGGCGGCGATCGCGTTGTGGTCGCGCGAACGGCCGCGTCCGGTGCCGGTCTATTTCATCGGCGTGGGCGAAAAGCTGGAAGATCTGCAGACCTTCAGCGCACGCGAGTTCGCGCAGGCCTTGCTCACCTGAGCGCTGGCTGCTCAGGGCTTCTGCCTGGGCGATTGCAGCGGGGTGGGCCCGGAATTGAAGTCGTCGAACCAGGTCGAGGGCGGCGGCTCCAGGCCCTCGATGCGTTCGTCGTACGCCGTGTCGCGATCGTCGTCGTCGAACGGGCTGGGGCGCGTGGGTGTCGGTGCGACTGGCGCGACAGGCGCGGGCGCCTGCGCACCCGTCGCCGCCTCGACGGCCTTGGGCAGGAGTAACTCTCGCACGGCCTCGGCGGTCGGGAGCGCGTTGCTCGTCCAGACATGCAGCGGGATCTTGGCGGCCTTCATCACGCGCGCCATGCGCTTGTGCCGCTTGCGCGCGCGCTCGCTCGTCTCGGCGGGCGGGGGCTGCACGCTCACGACGGCGATCACTTCCGACGCCATGTCGCATACCACCAGGTCGGCGCACTGGCTGCCCAGGCGGCGCAGCCATTCGGCATACGACTGCCGGCTCGGAACCTTGAGAAACCGTGCCAGAGGCACCTTCGCAAGGATCATGTGCCCGGGCAGCGCCCGCTGCAGCGTCTTGTAGGCCAGGCGCTCGGCGGTGGTCAGCAGCCGTGTGGCGGTGGGCGGCCAGTCGGCCACGGTGTCGAGACGGTTAGTGCCCTCGTCGGCGGCTGCAATGCGGGCGCGCCGGCGAACCCACCAGAACAGGCCGAGCAGCGCCAAGAGCAGCACGGTCAACAGGGTCTGCCGCGAATCCATCAAGCTACCTCTTCACGGGAGCCGAGAAGCCCAGCATAGCGCTATGCGCGCCGCGAGTCACGCAGCGTGATCGGCGGTGCTGCCGCCGTGCACCGCTCAGCGCATCCCCGGTGGCATGCCTTTCATGCCGCCCATGCGCTTCAACATCTTCATCATCCCGCCGCCCTTCATCTTCTTCATCATGTCGCGCATCTGCTCGTACTGCTTGAGCAGGCGGTTGACCTCCTGGACCTGAACGCCGGCGCCCGCGGCGACGCGGCGCTTGCGGGTCGCCTTGAGCAGGTCGGGCTTGCGCCGTTCGAGCGGCGTCATCGAGCAGATGATGCCTTCCATGCGCTTGACGTCGCGCTCGGCGCGGTCCATGTCGGCCTGGCCGGCCTTGGCGGCCATCTGCGCCGGCAGCTTGTCGATCAGGCCGGAGAGGCCACCCATCTTCTTCATCTGCGAGAGTTGCATCAGGAAGTCGTTCAGGTCGAACGCGTCGCCCGACTTGATCTTGTCGGCGAGCTTCTGCGCCGAGGCGACGTCCACGCCCTTTTGCACCTCCTCGACGAGCGCCAGGATGTCGCCCATGCCGAGCACGCGGCCGGCGTGGCGTTCGGCGTCGAAGACTTCGAGCCCGTCGATCTTTTCGCTGGTGCCGGCGAACTTGATCGGCGCGCCGGTCATCTGCCGCACGGAGAGTGCCGCACCGCCGCGCGAGTCGCCGTCGGTCTTGGTCAGCACGATGCCGGTCAGCGGCAGCGCTTCCTTGAAGGCCTTCGCGGTGTTGATCGCGTCCTGGCCCTGCATCGCATCGACGACGAACAGCGTTTCGACCGGATTCAGCGCCGCGTGCAGCTCGGCGATCTCCTTCATCAGCGCTTCGTCGATCGCCAGCCGACCGGCAGTGTCGACCAGCAGCACGTCGAAATAGTGCTTGCGCGCGTAGTCGAGTGCGGCCAGGCCGATCTCGACCGGCTTCTCGCCGGCGTGGGACGCGAACCACTCGGCGCCGGCCTGCTGCGTGACGACGCGGAGCTGCTCGATGGCCGCCGGCCGGTACACGTCGGCCGAGACCGTGAGCACCTTCTTCTTGCGTCTGTCGATCAGGTGCTTGGCAAGCTTGGCGGTGGTGGTCGTTTTGCCCGCGCCCTGCAGACCGGCCATCAGGATCACGGCCGGCGGCTGCACGGCGAGGTTCAGGTCGGCCGGGGCCTTCACGGCCCCTGTAGCGTCTACTTCGCCCATCGTGGCCGCGAGCTCGCGGTTGACGATGCCGACCAGCGCCTGCCCGGGCGAGAGCGAGCCGACGACCTCGGCGCCAAGCGCCTTGTCCTTCACCCGCGCGATGAAGTCGCGCACCACCGGCAGCGCCACGTCGGCCTCGAGCAGCGCCATGCGCACCTCGCGCAGCATGTCCTGCACGTTGCTTTCGGTGATGCGGGCCTGGCCGCGCATCGTCTTGACGAGGCGGCTCAGCCGGTCGGTGAGGGTGGAGGCCATGAAGGGGTGACGTCGGCCCGGAAGGCGGCGCGCGTCGGTACACTGTGCGAATGATTCTATCGTTCGGTTCCGCCTCGCCCGTGCTTGCGTTGCCGAGTGCGGTGGCGCTCGCGGCCTACGTCGCCGCGGCCACGCTCGGCGAGCGTGCCGGCGGCTGGCTGCGGGTGGCGTTCGGCGTCGGCTGGGTCGCGCAGGGGCTGGCCATCGTGGTCGACGTGGCGGGCGTCGGCAGCGAGCTCCCGGGGGCGCGCTTCGGCTTTGCCCCGGCCCTGTCGGCCACGCTGTGGCTGGTGCTCGCGGTGCACGCGGTGGAAAGCCGGTTCGTGCCGTTGCCCAGCGTGCGACGCTCGCTGGCGTTGCTCGGCGCGCTGGTGGTGGCGCTGGCGTGGTGGTTTCCGGGGGAGTCGCGACCGCACGCCGGCTCGCCCTGGGCTCCGCTGCACTGGGTGCTGGGCATCGTTTCCTACGGACTCTTCGGCGCGGCAGTGCTGCACGGTGCACTGCTCAGCAACGCGGAGCGCAAGATGCGCCTGAAGCTGCCGAACCCATCGGGTGCGGGCATACCGGCACCGCTGGGGCTGCCACTGTTGCGGCTGGAGAAGCTGACATTCCGCTTCGTCGAGGCGGGGTTCTGGGTCCTCTCGGCGACGATCGTGCTCGGCTGGTGGTTTGCCGATCCGTGGCGCTGGGATCACAAGGCTGTGTTCGCGATCCTCGGCTGGATGGTCTTCGCCGGCCTGCTGGCCGGACGTCATGCCTTTGGCTGGCGCGGCCGCCGGGCGACCGGCGGGCTCTACGCGGGCGCCGTGCTGTTGATGCTCGCCTACGTCGGCTCGCGGTTCGTGCTCGAAGTCGTGCTGCAGCGCTAGCGCAACGGGCCTGGCCTCGACGATCATGAAGTTCGTCCTTCTGGTGCTGGTGGTCCTGGCGGTGCTGTGGCTGGCGCGTGGCGGCAAGCGCCGGGTCTCCCAAAGTGATCCGGCGCGGCCGCCACCGATACCGCAGGAAGAGATGGTGGCCTGCAGCCAATGCGGCCTGCACCTGCCACGCGGCGATGCGTTGCCGGGTCGCGGCGGGGTCTTCTGCAGCGAAGCGCACCGGGCCGACTTCGAGCAGGCGCATCCCTGAGATGACGCCCCCAAGCTCACTGCATTCGCTTCCCCCGAGGGGCGCTCGGTCGGCTTGGGGCGGCCCGGCGCTTGCCTGAGGAAACCCGGCCGCGATGACCTCGGGCACGCCTTCGCCGCCGGCTTCGGCGCGCAGCGCTGCGCAACTGGCGCAGGCCGAGCGCCGCCAGTCCGATCGGCGCTCGCGGGAGCGCCGATCGGCGCCGCGTCCTCTCGTCGACGAGTCGTGGTTCGGCGCGGTCGGCGTGGGGCCTGATGCGCAGTGGCGCGACGACGGACTCGGCGACGACGGCGAGTCGCATTTCGGCGACGGCTGGGCCAGCGCGGGAGGCGCGCCGGCCGACTCGCGCTTTCTATCGCGCCAGGCGCAGCGCATCGTCGGCAGCGGCCAGACGGCCTTCGAGCGCATCTATCGTGCCTTCATCTCGGCGCGTGCGGCGCTCGGCCTGATTCTGATGATCACGCTCGGCGTTTCCGGCCTGTTCGGCGTCTGGCCGGGTCTGCCGGTGCTGCTGCTGTGCCTGGCCTACGCCGGAGTGTCGATCAGCATGTGGCTGCTGCCGCGCTTCCGGCGCCCTGCGGCGCCGCAGGCGATGGCCGGCCTGCGCAGCCCCCAGTGGCTGGCCACGATCGGCGTCGACATCGTCTGCTTCACGGCCCTGCATGTGCTGGCCCCGGTGGCCGGGCTGAACTACGTGGCGCTGCTGGTGCTGCCGGTGCTGATGGCCGGCGTGCTCACGCCGCGCCTGATGGCGCTGGCCACGGCGGCGGCAGTGACCCTGGTGCTGCTTGGCGTGGCCTGGATCAACCTGCTGGCGGGCGGCGACGCGACCGTGCTGATGACGCAGGCGGGCCTGGCGGGCAGCGGCCTGTTCGTCGTCACCGTGCTGGCCAGCGAACTTGCCGGCCGCCTCGCGCGCGAGGAGCGGACGGCCCGCGGCAGCCTGGAGCTGGCGCGCCAGCAGGCCCAGCTCAACCGGCTCGTGATCGAGGAGATGCAGGACGGCGTGCTGGTGGTCGACCGGCGCGGCCGCGTTCGCGCCGCCAATCCGGCCGCGCGCATGCTGCTCGCTCCCGAAGGCGCGGGTGAGGAGGCCCCGTTCGCGCTGCGCGGCGTACCGGCGTGGTCGACGCTGGTCGACGCCGTCGAGCGGGCGTTCGGCGAGGCCGCCTGGCCGGAGGCCGGGCGCGACGTGGTGCTCGACTTCGAGCCCGGGCTGTCGCGCACGCTGCGGGTGCGGGTTCGCTTCACACGCCGCCGGGAGATGCCGGGCAGCGAGGAGTTCTGCGTTCTGTTCCTCGAGGACGTGCGCAGCGTGCAGGCGCGCACCCGGCGCGAGAAGCTCGCCGCGATGGGGCGCGTCTCGGCCGGCATCGCGCACGAGATCCGCAACCCGCTGGCAGCGATCGCGCAGGCCAACGCGCTGCTGGCGGAGGACGCAGGAACGGCCGAACAGCGTCAGCTCACGCGGATGGTGGCCGACAACGTCGAGCGGCTCAAGCGCATCGTCGACGACGTGATGGAGGTGGCGCCGGGGTCGCCTCAGGAAGCCTGCATCATCGACGCCAGGGCGCAGGTCGCCGCCGTATGCGATGAGTGGGCGCGCACGGAGGGCAGCCTGGGCGAGCACGGCGTGCTGCAGGTCGAGCTGCCCGTCGAGGCGCTCACCGTGGTGTTCGACCACGAGCACCTGCGCCGGGTGCTGGTCAACCTGCTCGACAACGCGCGCCGCCATGCCACGGCCGCGCCGGGCGCGATGCAGCTGCGCCTTCACGGGCGCGATGCGAACGAGGCGCTGCTCACGCTGGCCAGCGACGGCGCGCCGATCACGCCCGAGGTCGAGCGTCACCTGTTCGAACCCTTCTTCTCGACCCGCAGCCGCGGGACGGGCCTGGGCCTGTATATTTGCCGCGAGTTGTGCGAGCGACACGGCGCGCGCATCAACTACCGGCTGCGGCCCGCCAGCGACCGCCGCCGCAACGAGTTCTCGGTCGCGATGCGCCGCCAGGCCTTTGGCGCCACCCCTGTTGCCGATGCCCGCGTGAGATGACGACACTGCGCCCACTTCGTTCGCGCCGGCCCGGTTGGGGAGCGGCCCGGCGCCGCCCGACCCCATGACGACGGCCTCGCACTTCAGCCTGCTGGTGGTCGACGACGAGCCCGACCTGCGCACGCTCTACGAGCTGACACTGCTGCGCGAGGGCTACGACATCGACACCGCGGGCAGCGTCGAGGACGCGCTGGCATGCCTAGAGAGTCGCAGCTACAGCCTGCTGATCACCGACATGCGCCTTCCCGACGGCACCGGGCTCGACCTGTTGCGTCGGCTGGACGACGCGGGACGACGCGAGAAGGCGATCGTGATCACTGCCTACGGGTCGGCCGAGAACGCGGTCGAGGCGCTCAAGGCAGGCGCCTACGACTACCTCACCAAGCCGGTGGACCTGAAGCAGTTCCGTGCCATCGTGGCCTCGGCCTTGGGCCGGAGCGCGCCGACGGTCCCGATGATGGTGCCGGCGAGCCTTCCTTCGGACGCGGGCGCCGCGCAAACGGCCCCGGCCCGGTTGGCACAGGCCGTGGCACCGACGCCGGTGCCGGGCAGCCCGGCGCTGGCCCGCATGGCCGGCGACTCGGCCGCAATGCAGCAGGTTCGCGCCCTGATCGACAAGGTGGCTCGCAGCATGGCCCCGGTGCTGGTCAGCGGCGAGTCGGGCACCGGCAAGGAGCTCGTGGCGCGCGCGGTGCACGAAGTCAGCCCACGGGCGGCGGGCCCGTTCATTGCCGTCAACTGCAGCGCGATCCCGGATCACCTGCTCGAGGCCGAGTTCTTCGGCTATCGCAAGGGCGCCTTCACCGGTGCGGCGGAGGACCGCGAAGGCTTCTTCCAGGCCGCCAACGGCGGCACGCTGTTTCTCGACGAGATCGGCGACCTGCCGCTGGCGATGCAGTCCAAGCTGCTGCGCGTGATCCAGGAACGCGCGGTGCGACCGGTGGGCGCGGTGAGCGAGTTGCCGGTCAATGTGCGCATCCTGAGCGCGACCCACAAGGATCTCGGCGCCGAGGTCCAGGCGCAGCGCTTCCGCCAGGACTTGTACTACCGGCTGAACGTGATCCAGATCACCATGCCGCCGCTGCGCGAACGGCTCGAAGACCTGCCCTCGATCGCCGCACGCGTGCTCGAGCGCATCGCTCGCGAGGCCGGGGTCGTGCCGCCGCCACGGCTGACGCGCGAGGCACTGGCGCGCCTGCGGCGCTATGCCTTTGCGGGCAACGTGCGCGAGCTGGAGAACCTGCTGCATCGCGCCGTGGCGCTGTCGGGCCGCGACTCGATCGACGTGGCGGACCTCGGCCTGCCCGATGTTCTGTTCGCCGCGGGTGCGGCGCGCGACCCCGGCCTCGCGACGCTCGACGCCGGCGCTGCCCGCGAGGCGGCGGCCATGCCCACGCCTCGGACTGAGGTTCTGGCGCCGGGCGTCGCGCCGCCCGCAGACGCCTTGCCGGCGGGGGCGGAGCTGCCCGACGATCTGGCTGCGTATCTCGACACGGTCGAGCGCGACATCCTCGTGCGTGCGCTCGAGCGTCATCGCTTCAACCGGACCGCGGCCGGCGCCAGCATGGGCCTGTCGTTGCGACAGATGCGCTATCGCATGGCACGTCTCGGCGTGGTGGTCGGCGGCGACGGCACCGGCGCCGACGGTGCATGAGCCCGCCGGGCCGCCCCAAGGGCGAATACCGGAGTGCGCTGCACGAAGGTACTCTGGTGAGCGCCGCGCCGGCCGAGGCGCGCTGGCTCGGCGGCGGCTGGCTCGAGAGCGCGCGACGACGTGACTCGCCGAACTTCGGAGAGCGTCCGCCCGGCACAACGATCGAGCTGGCGCTGATCCATTCGATCAGCCTGCCGCCCGGCCGCTACGGTGGCGACGCCATCGAGCGCCTGTTCACGAACCGGCTCGACTTCGACACCCACCCTTACTACTCGATGCTGCGCGGGCTCCAGGTCTCGTCGCACTTCGTGCTGCGACGCGACGGTGAACTGCTGCAGTTCGTCGGTTGTGACGCGCGGGCCTGGCATGCCGGGGTGTCGCAGTGGCGCGGGCGCGCGGACTGCAACGACTTCGCGGTCGGCATCGAACTCGAGGGGCTGGAGGGATTGCTGTTCGAGCCGGCCCAGTATCTCGCGCTGACGCGCCTGCTGCAGGCGTTGGCGGCGCGCTACCCGATCGTCGGCGTGGCCGGGCACGAGCACGTGGCCGCCGGTCGCAAGCACGATCCCGGCGCGGGCTTCGACTGGGCGCGGCTCGAGTCCGCGCTCGGCTGGCCCGATCGGTACTTTCCCGAGGCCGCGCTCCGCGGGGCGTGAAGCGACGCGCTCGTCGCGTCGCGCTCCGCCGCGTGCGGGCATGTGCCGCCGGCCCGATTTCATGGGCTCCGTAGGTCGAATCGGCGCTGCAGCGCAGATGGCGCGCGGGTCCTACCACGCGCGTCTCGCAGCGGCGCCACGCGAGAGGCTCCGCATCTGAATCGCCCGGCCGCGCGACGTCTCGCGCAGACCACGGGCACAGCCACCGGGATCAGGGTTGACACGCTATCTGTAGCGCTTGAAGTGCTCACGCACCCCAGATATAGTGTCTTCCCGTGCTATTCTTTGTCTCGTCCAAACGCGTTCGGAGGCTGGCGATGCCGAGTCTGGCAGTGAGCTCGAGGCCAGTTCTGGTGCTGCTGCGCGAGTGCGGTCGCCGCGGCTTCTTCGAAGGGCCCGCCACCTGCAGAGCGGCCCAGGCGACTGCGGGCGCGCGCTACGGCAGCGTCGCGCGTCGGGCCCGCGACGGGTTGCGTCGGACTGAGTGCGCGGGTTGCGCCGAGTCCACGATCCGATAGACATCTCATCCAGGAATAAGACATGCAAGCAAATTTCGAAGGTGCTGCAACAGGCGCTCGGTTCGAGGGCGCGGGCGCGGCACTAGGCAGCGCGCCGGCTGCGGTTGCGGCGCAGGCCTACCAGGGTTACCAGATCATTCGCCGCAATGGGGCGGTCGTGGCCTTCGAGCCGAACAAGATCGCCGTGGCCTTGATGAAGGCGTTCCTGGCGGTGCATGGCACCCAGGGCGCGGCGTCGGCCAGCGTGCGCGAGACGGTCGATCGCCTGACCGAGCTCGTCGTGCGCGCGCTGCTGCGCTCGCGTCCGGGCGGCGGGACCTTCCACATCGAGGATGTGCAGGACCACGTCGAACTCGGCCTGATGCGCGGCAGCCACCACGAGGTGGCGCGCGCCTACGTGCTGTACCGCGAACGCCGCACGCAGGAACGCGCGCGCCAGGCGAAGCCGGCCGTCGCCGTCGAGCCGGTGCTGACGGCGACCGACCGCGGGCAGCGCGTGCCGCTGGACATGTCGCGCCTGGCCAGCCTGATCGAGTCGGCCTGCGCCGGACTGGGCGCCGACGTTCGGCCGGAGCCGATCTTGGCCGAGACCCGGCGCAACCTGTACGACGGGGTGCCGATCGAAGAGGTGCACAAGGCGGCGATCCTGGCGGCGCGCACGCTGATCGAGAAGGACCCCGGCTACACGCGAGCAACGGCGCGCCTGCTGCTGCACACGATCCGCAAGGAGATCCTGGGCGAGGAGGTGGCGCACGCCGACATGCAGGCGCGCTATGCCGACTACTTTCCGGGCTTCGTCAAGAAGGGCGTGGCCGCCGAGCGGCTCGACGAACGCCTGCTGCAGTTCGACCTGCCGCGCCTGGGCGCGGCGCTGAAAGCCGAGCGCGACCTGCAGTTCGACTACCTCGGCCTGCAGACGCTGTACGACCGCTACTTCCTGCACATCGACGAGCAGCGCATCGAATTGCCGCAGGCCTTCTTCATGCGCGTTGCGATGGGCCTGGCCTTGGGCGAGATCGACCGCGAGGCGCGCGCGATCGAGTTCTACGAAGCGCTGTCGACCTTCGACTTCATGTCGAGCACGCCGACGCTCTTCAATGCCGGCACCCGGCGCTCGCAGCTGTCGAGCTGCTACCTGACGACGGTGTCGGACGACCTCGACGGCATCTACGAGGCGCTGAAGGAGAACGCGCTGCTGTCGAAGTTCGCCGGCGGCCTGGGCAACGACTGGACCAACGTGCGTGCGCTCGGCAGCCACATCAAGGGCACCAACGGCAAGAGCCAGGGCGTCGTGCCGTTCCTGAAAGTCGTCAACGACACCGCGGTCGCAGTCAACCAGGGCGGCAAGCGCAAGGGCGCGGTATGCGCCTACCTCGAGACCTGGCACCTCGACATCGAGGAGTTCCTGGAACTGCGCAAGAACACCGGTGACGACCGGCGCCGTACGCACGACATGAACACCGCCAACTGGGTGCCCGACCTGTTCATGCGCCGCGTGATGGAAGGCGGCGACTGGACGCTCTTCTCGCCCAGCACCTGCCGCGACCTGCACGACAAGGTCGGCAAGGCCTTCGAAGCCGCCTACACGCGCTATGAAGAGCAGGCCGCGCGCGGCGAGATCAAGCTCTTCAAGACGATGCGCGCCGCCGACCTGTGGCGAAAGATGCTGACGATGCTGTTCGAGACCGGGCATCCGTGGATCACCTTCAAGGACGCCTGCAACGTGCGCTCGCCGCAGCAGCACGTGGGCGTCGTGCACTCGAGCAACCTGTGCACCGAGATCACGCTCAACACGAGCGAGAGCGAGATCGCGGTCTGCAACCTCGGCTCGGTCAACCTGGTGCACCACCTGAAGGACGGGCCCGACGGGGCGAAGCAGATCGACCACGCCAAGCTGAAGAAGACGGTTGCGACGGCGATGCGCATGCTCGACAACGTGATCGACATCAATTACTACGCGGTGAAGAAGGCGCGTGACTCGAACCTGCGCCACCGCCCGGTGGGTCTCGGGATCATGGGCTTCCAGGACGCGCTGTACGAGTTGCGCACGCCGTACGCGTCGGATGCGGCGGTCGCGTTTGCCGACCAGTCGATGGAGGCGGTGTGCTACTACGCCTACTGGGCCTCGACCGAGCTCGCCGCCGAGCGCGGCCGGTACTCGAGCTATCGCGGTTCGCTGTGGGACCGCGGCGTCCTGCCGTTGGACTCGCTGGAACTGCTTGCCGAACAACGCGGTGGCTATGTCGAGGTCGACACCTCGTCGAGCCTCGACTGGGCCACGTTGCGCAGCCGCATCGCTGAGCACGGCATGCGCAACTCCAACTGCGTCGCGATCGCGCCGACGGCGACGATCTCGAACATCATCGGCGTCAGCGCGTCGATCGAGCCCTCGTTCGGCAACCTGTCCGTCAAGTCGAATCTCTCGGGCGAGTTCACGATCGTCAACGAGTACCTGGTCCGCGACCTGAAGCGCCTCGGCCTGTGGGACGACGTGATGGTGATGGACCTGAAGCACTTCGACGGGTCGCTGCGCCGCATTGACCGCGTGCCCGAGGAGCTGAAGGCCTTGTACGCGACCGCGTTCGAGATCGAGACCCAGTGGCTGGTCGAGGCCGCGGCGCGGCGGCAGAAGTGGATCGACCAGGCGCAGTCGCTCAACATCTACATGGCCGGCGCCTCCGGCAAGAAGCTCGACGAGACCTACAAGCTCGCCTGGCTGCGCGGCTTGAAGACGACCTACTACCTGCGCACGGTGGGCGCCACTCATGCGGAGAAGGCGACGGTGACCTCGGGCCAGTTGAATGCGGTGGCCAGCAGTGCGGCGGGTCATGCGATGAGCAGCACCGCATCGCAACCGCTCGAGCCGGCAACCGACGTCAAGTTCTGCGCGATCGACAACCCCGATTGCGAAGCCTGCCAATGAGTCAAGACCTGCATCGCACCGATGCCGAACGCATGCGATGCCGCGCTCGAGTCGCACGCGACGGGAACGTGCATGCAGGCGGCCATGGGGCAGTCGATGCAATGGCGCAACAAGCGTCGGGCACGACGGCGTGCCGATGTCAATAAGTGCTTGGTGTTGCAAAGCAACACTCTGATAATTCAAACGTACTGGAAGTCCGCCATGCTGGTCTGGGAAGACGACGTCAAATCAACGAACTCTCACAAAGCGAGCCCCGCGCAGAGCATCGAGTCTGTGGCGCGTGTGGCGATGTCGGCTTCCGGTCCGGCTGTTCAGGTGCCTTCTGCGATCGCTGCGCCGGTGTTCGATTCCAGCTTCATCGCCCCCACGGCGATCGGAGCCTGGCCTGAATCCCAGCGCCGCGTCAAAGCCGCCGACAAGCGAATCATCAACGGCCAGACCGACGTCAATCAGTTGGTCCCGTTCAAGTACAAGTGGGCCTGGGAGAAGTACCTCGCCACCTGCTCGAACCACTGGATGCCGCAGGAGATCAACATGTCGCGCGACATCGCGACCTGGAAGGATCCGAACGGCCTGAGCGACGACGAGCGCCGCATCGTCATGCGCAACCTCGGCTTCTTCACCACCGCCGACTCGCTGGCCGCGAACAACATCGTGCTCGGCACCTACCGCCACATCACGGCGCCGGAGTGCCGCCAGTTCCTGCTGCGCCAGGCGTTCGAAGAGGCGATCCACACCCACGCGTACCAGTACATCGTCGAGTCGCTCGGTCTCGACGAGGGCGAGATCTTCAACGCCTACAACGAGATCAAGTCGATCCGCGACAAGGACGAATTCCTGATCCCGTTCATCAACGCGGTGATGGACCCGCACTTCCATACCGGCACGCCCGAGAACGATCGCACGCTGCTCAAGAGCCTGATCGTCTTCGCCTGCCTGATGGAGGGCCTGTTCTTCTATGTCGGCTTCACGCAGATCCTGGCGCTCGGGCGCCAGAACAAGATGACCGGCGCGGCCGAACAGTACCAGTACATCCTGCGCGACGAGTCGATGCATTGCAATTTCGGCATCGACCTGATCAACCAGATCAAGCTCGAGAACCCGCAGCTCTGGACCCCCGGGTTCAGGGCCGAGATCACCGCGTTGTTTCATCGGGCGGTCGAGCTCGAGTACCGCTACGCCGAGGACACCATGCCGCGCGGCGTGCTCGGGCTCAATGCCTCGATGTTCAAAGGCTACCTGCGCTACATCGCCAACCGGCGGGCCACGCAGATCGGCCTCGAGGGGCTCTTCCCGAACGAGGAAAACCCGTTCCCGTGGATGAGCGAGATGATCGACCTGAAGAAGGAACGCAATTTCTTCGAGACACGCGTCATCGAGTACCAGTCGGGTGGCGCGCTCTCGTGGGATTGATGTGCCGCTCCGGGCCCAAGGCAACAGGGCATGTGTGAGAAATCAGGACACTCGCGGGGTCATGCGCCGAACCAGGCGCAGGCACTGCACAACCCATTCGTCGCATCGAGGCGCCCCTCCTGGGCAGACCATCGAGCGATGAATCGCTGCTCCGGTCCGACGTCCTGTCGGCACGGCGCGGTGTTCTTTCAACTTGATCAAGGAGAAATGTAATGGCAACTGCAAAGAAGGCACCGGCCAAGAAGGCCGCCGCGAAGAAGGCCCCGGCTGCAAAGAAGGCGGCCGTGAAGAAGGTGGCAGCGAAGAAGGCGGCACCGGCGAAGAAGGTCGCCGCGAAGAAGGCGCCAGCCAAGAAGGTCGCCGCGAAGAAGGCGCCAGCCAAGAAGGCCGCCGCGAAGAAGGCGCCAGCCAAGAAGGCCGCCGCGAAGAAGGCGCCAGCCAAGAAGGCCGCCGCGAAGAAGGCGCCTGCCAAGAAGGTCGCGGCGAAGAAGGCACCGGCCAAGAAAGCCGCGAAGAAGCCTGCCGCCCCGGCGCCAGCCAAGGCGGCTGTCTCGCCACCGACGAAGACCGCACTGAACCCACAGGCGGCCTGGCCGTTCCCAACGGGCGGCAAGCCCTGAGAGAGCGGCCAAGAGACTCTTACGACCCGGCGCAAGCCGGGTTTTTTCTGGAAGCAGGTGTCAGCGTTCCGTGTCCACGGTGTCCGAGAACGCAGTGGGCGCCGGGTTCTCTCCAGTGCTGGCCGGAAGTGGGGTTCCGGGCTCGCTGACCGACCGACTCCCCTCGCGGTGTCGCGCCCCTGGGGACTCGGCCCCGGCGCGTCAGGGCGACTCCGCCGCCCGGGCCACCTCGAGCGCAAGGCAAAGGTCCTCCCAGGCGCGGGACTTGTCCGAAGGGTTCCGCAACAGGTAGGCCGGGTGGTAGGTCACCACCAGCGGTACACCGTGATACCGATGCACGCGGCCGCGCAAGCGACCGATCGGCTCCGAACTGCGCAAGAGTGCCTGTACCGCGAAGCGACCCATCGCGAGGATGAGGTCGGGCTGTGTCAGTTCGATCTGACGAATCAGGAACGGCTCGCACTGCGCCAGTTCGCCGGGTTCCGGATTGCGATTGCCTGGTGGCCGGCACTTCAGCGTGTTGGCGATGTAGACCTGCCGCGCCGGCGTGTCCGCTTCGCGCGTCAAATGCACCGCACGCAACATGCTGTCGAGCATTTGCCCGGACTTGCCGACGAACGGCTCGCCGCGAAGGTCTTCCTGTTCACCCGGCGCTTCGCCGACGACCATCCAGCGAGCCCGGGGGTTTCCCGTGCCGAACACCGTGCGGGTTCGGCTTCGGCACAGGCCGCAAGCGGTGCACGCGGCCACCGCCTCACGCAGCGCCTCCCAATCCATCGTCGCGATCCCGAGCGGGCGCTCGCCGGGTCGGTCCTCCGATCCCGTCAGGTCGGAGGGGCTCGCAGCGACCGGCAGCGGCGGCCACGCCGTCGTCGCGTCGTCGTCCTTTCGGGGCGTGGCGACGAGTGGACGCGAATCCTCGGATGGCGTTGCGCAGCCCGCCTCGGTATCCGGAGCCGAGCCCGGCGTCCAGAGACGCACGTCCATTTCTTCCAGCATGGCTCGCTGTCGCGGCGTCCACCTCATCGGCTCACCCCGCCCAGCGGCAGCCTCATCACCACCGCGTCCTCGCGTGGCGCGGGCTTGGCGCCTGGCGGCGTCGGGTAGTACGCCCTGCGCAGTCCGGCCTCGACCATGCCGTAACGGCGGTACACGCTTCGTGCGCGCGCGTTGCTCTGACGTACCTCGAGCCAGATCTGCGTCATGCCGGCCTGCCGGCATCCGGCCACGAGGGCGTCGAGCATGCGCCGCGCATGGCCGCGACCCTGCTCGGTCGCGGCGACGGTCAGATTGAGCAGGTGCATCTCGCCCGCCCCCTG
Source organism: uncultured bacterium (assembly GCA_963779155.1). Lineage (GTDB taxonomy): Bacteria > Pseudomonadota > Gammaproteobacteria > Burkholderiales > Burkholderiaceae_C > CAIKUF01. Next base: position 136,533 of record CAVZXE010000015.1, read on the forward strand.
CATCGCCACGCAGTAACCGGTCACGGCGCCACGGTCGTCGAACAGACAGTGCGCCACATAGCCGCTGGCGAGCGAGTCGATGAAATTGCCGCGAGTCCACGGCACCTCGTAGGCCGCACGCTCGATCGCCATCACGGCGTCGAGGTGCGCGGTCGTCATCGGCCCGAGTCGGTAGGTCTCGGGTGCGTGAGCGCGCCACCGTGCGCTCACGTCGCGAGCCTGCCAGCCTTGCATGCCTCGCGCTCCGCGGTGGTGAGTGCGACCTGGTCGCGCAGGTACAGCGGCACGGCCGACGCAGCGTCCGCGGCCGAGCCCTGATCCCAGCCGGCACGGGCGCAGCGCAGCAGGGCACGCGCGCCCGGCCGAGCGTCGCCCACGACCAGCGCGGCCCCGGTCTCCAGGCGCGGGCCGAGCGCCGCCGCCGCGGTGCCGGCAACCGACTTCGGCGGCGCACCAGCCCAGCGTGCTTGCAGGGCGTCCGGCGTGTACAGCGTCGGCACCGCCACGGTATGCCAAGCACCGTGTGTGCAACGGTAATGCGCCGCATAGATCTCGTTCATGCGCGCGTCCATCGCGACCCAGACATCGGACGTGCCAACGCGCTCGCGTGCGTCCTCGGCCACTGCCATCAGGGTGTCGATCGGCAGCACCGGCTTGTTCGCACCCAGGGCCAGTCCCTGCGCCGCCGCACATGCGGTGCGGAGCCCTGTGAAGGCACCCGGTCCGCGGCCGAAGGCAATCGCGTCGAGGTCAAGCAGGCCGATACCTGCGCGCTGTAGCAGCTCGCGCAGGCCGGGAATCAGTGACGACGACGCGCGGGCCCCGCCCTCGCTTTCATGCAGCCAGACCGCGTCGCCCACCGTCAACCCGATGTGCAGCCGTTCGGTGGCCGTGTCGAAGGCGAGCAGGGCAACCATCAGGCGCAGGCCCGCGCGGGCCGGGCCGAGGGCGCCGAGGCGTTCGAGCTGCACGGGCAGCGCAACGATGCGCTCGGCGATGCCGGACGAAGCCGCCACGCCAATCCCGCGGTCAGGGTGCGCCGGCACGCGATCTTCGGCGGCATCGGTGCGCGCCGTGCAGGCATGCGCCCGACAAGCACGGACGGCGTCGGCGTGACCTGCACCGTCAGAGCACCCGGGGAGCCCTGTGCCTTGTTCCGAAAGACCATGCGGCAAGTTTAGGTCACTGCCGGAGGTGCTCGTGACGGCACGCGGCGCCCGCTCGCGCCGTAAGATGCCCACCCCATGCAATGCTCCCTCCGCCGCCGCGCCGTCCTGGCCGGTCTTCTGGCCGGCCTGGCCGCGCCGTACGCTTGCGTCAACGCGGCGCCACAGAACGTGCTGCCGCCGGAGGTCCTGGCGGCGCTGGAGCGCGCCAGGGTGCCTCCCGAGGCACTCTCGGTGGTCGTGCAGGAGGCAGGCAGCACCGCAACGGGCTTTGCCTGGCGCTCGAAGCAGCCCGCCAACCCGGCCTCGCTGATGAAGCTCGTCACCACCTTCGCGGCGCTCGACCTGCTCGGTCCGGCATGGACCTGGTCGACGCCGGTGTGGTTGCTGGGCAGCGTGCACAACCCGGGCCCCGACGGCGTGCTCGAAGGCCATCTCGTCATCAAGGGGAGCGGCGACCCGAAGCTCGTGCTCGAACGCCTCTGGCTGCTGCTGCGGCGCGTGAGGCAGGCCGGTGTCCGCGAGATCCGCGGCGACATCGTGCTCGACCGCAGCGCGTTCAGCGAGACCGAGCAATCGCCATCGGCCTTCGACGGCGAGCCGCTGCGACCGTACAACGCGCAGCCCGACGCGCTGCTGCTGAACTACAGGTCGATGCTGCTGACCATCACACCTGACGCCGCGCGCGGTGTCGCGAGCGTTGTCGCCGACCCGCCGCTGGCAGGCTTGCGCGTCGACGCGTCGGTGCCGCTGGCCGCCGGGCCGTGCGACAACTGGCGCGGCGCGCTGAAGGCGGAGGCCAGCGACCCGGCTCGCATTCGTTTCCTCGGCAGCTTCCCCGCCCGATGCGGCGAGAAGACATGGCCGCAGGCCTACACCGACCCGAAGAGCTACAACGCCCGCCTGATCGAGGCCTTGTGGCGCGAATCGGGCGGCGTGCTCGGCGGCAGCGTGCGCGATGGCAGCGCGCCCAGTGGTCCACCGAGCTTCGAGTTCACCTCGCCGCCACTGGCCGACGTCGTGCGCGACATCAACAAGTTCAGCAACAACCTGATGGCGCAGCAGCTCTTCCTCACACTTGGCCTGCAGTCCAGGGGTGTCGGCTCGCCCGATGCGGCACGCGCGGTGCTCGATGCGTGGCTGCTCGACACGCTCGGCGACCGAGCCGCCGGCGTGGCGATCGACAACGGCTCGGGCCTGTCGCGCGAATCGAGGCTGAGCGCCGACGCGCTGGCACGGCTGCTGCAGAGGGCCTGGGCCAGTGCGGTGATGCCCGAGTTCGTCAGTTCTCTGCCTGTCAGCGGGATGGACGGCACGCTGCGTCGCTCGCCCGGCATGGCCGGCGCCAAGCTCGTCGGTCGGGCGCACCTGAAGACCGGCTCCTTGCGCGACGTGTCTGCAGTCGCCGGCTACGTGCTGGCGCCCGACGGCAGGCGCTACGTCCTGGTCGCGATCGTCAATCATCCGAACGCCGGTGCCGCGCGGCCGGCGCTCGACGCACTGGTCGAATGGACGCTCGGTCCCAAAGTGCAGGCTGCCTCTCGCCGTTGAAGGCGGGCGGCAAGGCGACCGACCGGAACGGGCGAGCTTTCGCCGCCGCGCGCCAAGAGCAGGCGCGCGCCGACGGCCGCTTAGAACGGCTGGTTGTGCGAGCGCGTCGAGGCCAGATTGCCGAGCTGCGCATGGCCGGCCGGGCTCAGCTCAAGCGCGCTGGCCCAGAGCCACGTGATCCGGCCATTGGCTGCGACGACGGTATCGCTGACCAGTGTGTTCGTCGTGCAAGTCAGTGCGTCCGGCGGCACACAGGCAGCATCCTTCGCGTTGACATAGTTGTAGGCGGCCGCATTGAGGACGACGTTCGACAGGTACGGGTTGATTTCGATCAGGCCGATCTTTCGGCCATTGTTGTTCCCGCTGTTCTGCAGTTCGTTCAGCAGCGTGAGGTTCAGGCGCTCCGTCAGGAAGCCGAGCAGCGCGGTGCCGACGGCATCCTTGGAGCGCCCATACGGCGTCAAGGCGACGCTGGGCACGGTGGACATGATCACCTTGCCGCCCGCACCGACAATGCGGGCCACCTGCGTCACGATGGCCACGCCGGCCTGCTCGACCTGGGCGACCACCACCTCCCGGCTGGCCCCGGCCTCGTAGCGTTCGAACGCCGCGACCACATCGTTGACCCCGACGAGCACGGTCACCAGGTCGTCCGACCCGATGCCGCCACCGTCAGCCGCAGGCAGCGCCAACTGGCGGGTCACCTGCCCGGCGAAATCGAAGTCGCGGTCTCCCCCGGCCGTTGCGAAAGCCTGGGCCAGGATGCGGCCGCTCGCGTCTGCGTTCGGCCCGGGGCACTCGACGAACCCCTTACCGTAGGAGGTGGCCAGCACCTGGATCCAGAGCGGGTAGTTCGCGCAATTGAACGTGCCATCCGCGTTGACGGCATTGATGGTGTACTTTCTGCCCTCGGCGGGCACCGCTTCGAGGGTGATCACGCTCGACTGGTCGCCAAAGACCAGTATCCGCGCAGGATTGAACGCCACCAGCGACTCGCCGCCGCAGGACACGAGCATCGCCGCGAGCGCGGCAGCACCTGCAATGCGCAGGCCGGTCGATCTGAACTTCATTCCGTCTCCAACACAGATGCCTTGTTTCGTGCCGTCCGCTTTCAGGCGGCCGCCGCGCGCTCCAGCCTGTCGCGCACGCCTTCCCATTCGGGGGTGGCGGGCGGCTGTTCAACCCAGATGAGATGCACGCCCGGACTGTCCAGTTCACGCAATGCGGCAAACAGTTCGTGTCCGGCCGCTGTCGCGTTGTCGGGCATGGTCCGGTGGCTCGAACGCGGCCAAGCCTTGGGGTGCATCGTTTCCGGCGCGGTGCGCGAATATACCGCCACACCGGCCGCCGCCGGGCCCAGCAGCTGCACGGCGTCGTGAAGCGCTTGCCGCGACATCAGGCGCAGCTTGGCGTGCGGGGCATAGTGTGCCTCCAGCGTACCCGGCGCGCGGGCTGACGCGCTGTCGCGCTCGTGCAAGGGCTCGCCGGCCGCCGCTTCGATCTGCCCCCGTGTAAGCGATCCCGGACGCAGCAGTACCGGACGCGCCTGAGTGCAGTCGACGATGGCCGATTCGATCCCCAACTGGCACGCGCCGCCGTCGAGCACCAGCAGCGCATTGCCGAATTCGGCGGCGACATGCGACGCCAGCGTCGGGCTGATGCGGCCGAACCGGTTCGCGCTCGGCGCCGCTATGCCGGGTATGCCTAGCCGGTCGGCCGCCGCGAGCAACGCCTGCGCGACGGGATGCGCCGGGCAGCGCAGGCCGATGCCCGGTTGACCGCCGGCCGCCGCCGCTGCGACCTGCGCTGCGCGCGGCACGATCAGCGTCAGCGGGCCGGGCCACAGCGCTGCCATCAGGCGCAGCGCGACGGTGGGCAGCCTGGCCGCGAAGCGCGCGGCGTGCGCGGGGCTGGCCAGGTGCACGATCAACGGGTGGTCGGACGGGCGCCCCTTGGCGGCGAAGATGCCGGCCACCGCGGCGGCGTCGTCGGCGCGCGCGCCCAGGCCATAGACGGTCTCGGTCGGGAAGGCGACCAGCCCGCCGCCCGCCAGCACGCGGGCGGCGCTGGCCAGCGCGTCGGGGTCGTGACCGTCGAGAATCATGCGGATCAGAAAGGCGCGATGCCCAGCACTCCCGCTGCGCGCAGGGCGACCGCGCGCACCTCGGCGGCACTGGCCGCGGTAATGGTCAGATGACCCATCTTGCGCCCTGGGCGGGCGTTGAGCTTGTTGTACAGGTGCAGGTGCGTGCCCGGTAGCGCGAGCACCTCGCTCCAAGGGGGTTCGCTCGCCTGGTCGCCCGGCGCAAGCCACAGTTCGCCGAGCAGGTTGAGCATGATCGCCGCCGAATGCTGGCGCGGCGCCACCAGCGGCGCGCCGACCAGCGCCCGCACCTGCAGGTCGAACTGCGACAGGTCGCAGGCATCGAGCGTGTAGTGGCCCGAGTTGTGCGGCCGCGGCGCCATCTCGTTGGCGATGACGCTGCCATCCTGCAGCACGAAGAACTCGACGCACAGCACGCCGACGTGGTTCAGGCTCGCCGCGATGTGCTCGGCCGCCGCAACGGCCTGCTGCTGCCATGCCGGCGCCAGGTCAGGGGCTGGCGCGATGGTGACCGCCAGGATGCCATCGCGATGCAGGTTCTGCTGCACGGGGAAGTGCACGACTTCACCGTTCGCGCTGCGTGCCACGATGACGCTGGCCTCGAACGCAAGTGGCAGCAGGCGCTCCAGCAGGCAGGGCACGCTGCCCATCGCGGACCACGCCGCGGCAAGCTCTTCGCGGGTGGTCACCCGCGCCTGGCCCTTGCCGTCGTAGCCCAGTCGCGTGGTCTTCAGGATGCCCGGCAGCAGCTCCGCACTGGCCGCGAACAGGGCCGCTGCCGAATCGATCAGCGCGTGCGGCGCGCAGGGTACGCCGCAGCGCAGGAAGTGGGCCTTCTCGCGCGAGCGATCCTGGCAGACCTCCACACTGTCGGCGGCCGGCGCGACCACGCGATGCGCGCCGAGCGTCACCAGCGCGGCGGCGGGCACGTTCTCGAATTCGGTGGTGATGGCCGCACAGCGCTGCATCAGCTGCGCCAGCCCCTGTTCGTCGAGGTAGCCGGTCTGGATGTGGTGGTGCGCGACGCGGCCGGCCGGACTGACCGGGTCGGGATCGAGCACGGCCGTGAAGTAGCCCATCTGCTGTGCAGCGTGCACGAACATGCGGCCGAGCTGGCCGCCTCCCATCACGCCCAGCGTGGCGCCGGGCGCGAGGAAACGCACCCGTGTCGATGCGCCGTCGAACGATGCGCCGGAGAGGGTGGCCGCCATCAGGCCGGATCGAGCTTCATCGAACGCGCGGCCTCGGTCTGGCGCGCCCGAAAGGCGTCGAGCCTGGCGCGAAGTGCCGGGTCCTCGTTGGCCAGCATGGCGACCGCAAAGAGCGCGGCGTTGGCGGCGCCCGGCGCACCGATCGCGAAGGTTGCCACCGGAACGCCCCTGGGCATCTGCACGATGGAATGGAGTGAATCGACGCCCTGAAGGTGGCGGCTTGCGACCGGCACGCCGAGCACGGGAACCGTGGTCTTGGCCGCCAACATGCCCGGCAGGTGCGCCGCGCCCCCAGCGCCGGCGATGATGGCCCTGAGCCCGCGTGCCCGGGCGCCCTCGGCGTAGGCAAACATGTCGTCGGGCATGCGGTGCGCCGAAATGACGCGCGCCTCATGCGGCACGTCGAACTCGGCAAGGATCTCGGTGGCGTTGCGCAGCGTTTCCCAGTCGCTGCTGGACCCCATCAACACGCCCACCAACACGCGGGGCTGATCCACGGCTCGCTCCTGCGGTTACAAGGCCGCAGATTGTAGGCGGGTGTCTGGTTGATGCAGAAGGGTCGGCTTGCAAGCAGGAATCAACTCCTCGGGAATACTTGTGCTCCGGGCCCAGAGACTGCAATCCCCGGCGCGCTCGATAGCAATTCGATCAAGCGAACTTGGCGTCCATCGTGCAATTGCCAGTCAATCTCGGCCTGTGCCCGATGGTGCCGTGCTGCGGGGCCGTCGTCCAACGCATTGAACAACTGGGCGAGGCGCCCGTGGGTCGCCGCGCTCTCGTCGGGTTGCACGCACTCGACAATCAGGCCCTGCGCATGCAGCGCACTTCTTCGTGCACCGACAGCGTCGCCAATGTTCAACTGGCACCACGCCATCTCCGCAAGCATGCCGCATTGCATCCTACCCAAGCCTTCTGATATAGCGGTGTCAATATGCGCTTCAAATAGCGCCAACGCATCGGCATAGCGATCAAGCATCGTCAAGATGTGAGCGCGAAGAATTGGCACGAGCGACCGGAGCGACGCCGTGCCTATTCTCTGATCGAAGTGGTCGGTCGACTCCGCACCAAGCAGTACTTGGAGGAACTGTTCCCGGCTGCCCCGGCCGGAAACCGCCATTCGTCGGGCCTGAGCGGCGCGAAGCCAAGCCATGTTGTGCATCAATGCACTGAGCATGGTCTCGTCGCCTTCGCTTGCTGCGTGCTGTCGGGCCTTGCTGTACCAAGGCTGCGCAAGGTCAAAGCGATCTGCCCAGTGGTAACTCTGTGCGGTAACAAGGCAGGCTCGCGCGAATGCAGCATCCGAGGTGGTGCGACCCTGAGCAAGCACGAGAGAGAGATTTCGGATCATGGGCGCAAAGTCCTGCTCGAGGTAGTTCATGTGTGCTAACCAAGCAGCACTGAGCTCTCGAACACTTTGATTCCCAACTGCTGAGCTCAGCGCAAAGGCGCGAAGCATCTTGTCGCGAGCAGCTGTACTGAGATCGCTGTAGAACGAGGTCAACCCTTCCGCCAAACTGACCCAAGCGCTCACGACCGCATTCGGGTGGCTGTCGTATCGCGCGTGGATGACGGCCAGTTCGGCGCGGGCCTCGTCGAGGCGGCCCTGGCGGGCGAGCAGGGCGGCCTTCTCGGCGCGCAGGCAGGTGTTCTCCAGTGGGTCGCGGCACTTCGCGATGCGGGCGTCGAGCGCGCTGAGCAGGCGCGAAGCCATGAGCGTCAGGCGGATTCGGCGGCGCCCGGCTGGCCCGTCAGTCGCATCAGTGCCTCGCGGTAGCGCGCCACCGTGTGCTCGATCACCGCGGGTGGCAGTGTGGGCGCCGGTGCCTTCTTGTTCCAGGCCTGTCCTTGCACGATCGCCTGCTCGAGCCAGTCGCGAACGAACTGCTTGTCGTAGCTCGGAGGGTTGCGGCCCTCGCGGAAGGCCTGCTCGTAACCCTCTTGCGGCCAAAACCGAGAGGAGTCTGGCGTCAGCACCTCGTCCATCAAGGTCAGGCTACCTCGGTCGTCCAGCCCGAACTCGAACTTCGTGTCGGCGATGATGATGCCCCGGCCTTGCGCGATCGCCGACGCGGCCTCGTACAGCCGGAGCGAGATGTCGCGCACCCGCGTGGCCAGGTCGATGCCGACGATCTCGCCCATACGCGCGAAGCTGATGTTCTCGTCGTGGTCGCCCATTTCGGCCTTGGTGGCCGGCGTGAAGATGGGCGCCGCGAGCCTGCCTGCATTGCGCAGCCCCGGTGGCAGGGGAACGCCGCAGACCTTGCCCGTCGCCTGGTATTCCTTCCACCCGCTGCCCGCCAGGTAGCCGCGCACCACGGCCTCGACCGGCAAGGGCTTGAGGCGTCTGACGAGCATCGAACGGCCGCGCACCTGTGCCCGTTCGCCCGGTGCGACGACGGTCTCAGGGTCGTCGCCGGTCAGGTGGTTCGGCACGATGGACTGCAACTGCGCGAACCAGAATAGCGCCATCCGGGTGAGGATCTCCCCCTTGCCCGGAATCGGCTCGCCCATCACGACATCGAACGCACTCAGGCGGTCGGTGGCGACCATCAGCATGCGGTCGTCGCCGACCGCATAGTTGTCGCGCACCTTGCCGCGGGCCAGCAAGGGCAGCGAGCTGATCGAGCTGCGCAGCAGGCCGGCGGTCATGTGCGGGCTTCGGGCCGGACGGTCAGACGACCGTCTGCGCCAACTCGCCGCTGGCATAGCGTTGCGCGACCTGCGCGAGCGGCTGCGCCTTGATCTTGGCGGCCTGGCCCTCGCAACCGAACTCGAGATAGCGCTGCTTGCAGATGGCCTTGGCCGCTTCGCGCGCCGGCTTCAGGTAGTCGCGCGGGTCGAACTTCTCGGGGTTCTGCGCCAGGTAGCGGCGGATCGCGGCCGTCATCGCCAGGCGAATGTCGGTGTCGATGTTGATCTTGCGCACGCCGAACTTGATCGCTTCCTGGATCTCGCTCACCGGCACGCCGTAGGTCTCCTTCATCGCACCGCCGTATTCGCGGATCACCGCCAGCAGGTCCTGCGGCACGCTCGACGAGCCGTGCATCACCAGGTGTGTGTTGGGGATCCGCTTGTTGATCTCCTTGATGCGGCCGATGGCCAGGATGTCGCCGGTCGGCTTGCGGGTGAACTTGTAGGCGCCGTGGCTGGTGCCGATGGCGATCGCCAGCGCATCGAGCTGGGTGCGCTTGACGAAGTCGGCGGCCTGCTCGGGGTCGGTGAGCAACTGATCCATCGTCATCGTCGCTTCGGTGCCGTGGCCGTCTTCCTTGTCGCCCTTCATCGTCTCGAGCGAGCCCAGGCAGCCGAGCTCGCCCTCGACCGTGACGCCCAGCGCATGAGCGACGTCCACCACCTTGCGCGTCACATCGACGTTGTAGTCGTAACTCGCGATCGTCTTGCCATCGGCCTGCAGCGAGCCGTCCATCATCACCGAGCTGAAGCCGAGTTCGATGGCGCCCTGGCACACCGCCGGGCTCTGCCCGTGGTCCTGGTGCATCACCAGCGGGATGTGCGGCCAGGTCTCGACCGCGGCCGCGATCAGGTGCTTGATGAAGGCCTCGCCGGCGTACTTGCGCGCGCCGGCGCTGGCCTGCAGGATCACCGGCGCGCCCACCTCTTCGGCGGCCGACATCACGGCCTGCACCTGCTCGAGGTTGTTCACGTTGAAGGCGGGGATGCCGTAGCCGTTCTCGGCGGCATGGTCCAGGAGCTGGCGCATCGATACGAGGGACATGGTGGGTCTCGCTGGTTTGGGTTCAAGGCTTGCAGGAAGCGCGACACGCCGTTCAGGCCGTTCGGCCCTGCCGGCACGCGCATCATTCTAACGACGCGGGCGCGCGCGGCGCCAAGGCGTTTGTGCCGTTGCGCGACGCAGGCGCGCGTTGGCGACGCCTTCGCCGCTGAGGCTCAGCCGACGCGCTCGGCGTGGTAGCCGTGGGCGCAGAGCGCGGCGAGGATCTCGTCGATGTGCGCGACACCGCGGGTGTGCACCACCACGTCGATCTGCGCCCGCTCCACCGACAGCGAAGTGAACGCGCGCTGGTGCTGGATCTCGTCGATGTTGGCGCCCAGCCGCCCGAGCAGTGTGGCCATGTCGGCCAGCGCGCCGGGCACGTCGCGAAGGTCCAGGCGCAGGCGCGCGAGGCGCCCGGAGCGCACCATGCCGCGCTGGATGATCTCGGCCAGCACCAGGGGCTCGATGTTGCCACCGCACAGGATCAGCCCGACCTTGCGTCCGGCGAAGCGCGCGCGGTGTTTCATCAACGCCGCCAGGCCGACGGCGCCGGCGCCCTCGACCACGGTCTTCTCGATCTCGAGCAGCATCAGGATCGCCTGCTCGATGTCGTCCTCGGACACCAGCAGCATGTCGTCGACGCGCTCGCGGATCAGCGGCAGCGTCAAGGTGCCGGGCGACTTGACGCCGATGCCGTCGGCGATCGTCGCCTGGCCGCTCTCGCGGTGCTCGCCGTGGAACGCATTCCAGACCGCGGGGAAGCGCTCGGTCTGCACGCCGATGATCTCGATGCCCGGCTTGATCGCACGCGCCGCCGTGGCCACACCGCTGATCAGGCCGCCGCCCCCGACGGCCACCACCAGCGCGTCCAGCGCCTGCTGCCGGGCCAGCATCTCGAGCGCGATCGTGCCCTGGCCGGCCATCACCGCCAGGTCGTCGTACGGATGCACCAGCGTCAGCCCGCGCTCGGCGGCGAGCTGCAGGCCGTGGGCGCGCGCGTCGTCGAAGGTGTCGCCCTCGAGCACCACCGATGCAGCGAAGCCGCGCGTGCGCTCGACCTTCACCGCCGGCGCGAAACGCGGCATCACGATCGTGGCCGGGATGCCCAGGCGCTGCGCGTGGTAGGCCACGCCCTGCGCATGGTTGCCGGCCGAGACCGCGAGCACGCCTCGCGCGCGTTCCTGCGCGCTCAGCTGGGCGATCTTGTTGAGCGCGCCGCGCTCCTTGAAGGACGCCGTGAACTGGAGGTTCTCGAACTTCAGGAAGACCTCGCAGCCGGCCAGCTCGCCCAGCGTGCGCGACGGCAGGCAGGGCGTGTCGAGGACATGGCCGCGCAGGCGCTGCGCCGCAGCGCGTATGTCGTCGGCCGTCAGTCGAGCGTGCGTCGGCATCGCCTGACTAGGCCACGCGGCAGACCTTGAGCATGTTGGTGCCGCCGGGGTAGCCCATCGGTTCGCCGCAGGTGATCGCGTAGGTGTCGCCCGAGCGCAGCACGCCGCGCTCGACCAGCAGCGCCTCGGCCTTCTCGAGCGCGGTGTCGCGGTCGGCGTAGGGCGGTATCAGCAAGGGCCTCACGTTGCGGTAGAGCGTCATCTTGCGCTGCGAAACCACCTGCGAGGTCAGCCCGTAGATCGGCACCTTGATGTTGTGCCGGCTCATCCACAGCGCGGTCGAGCCCGACTCGGTCAGCGCCAGGATCGCCTTGCAGCCCAGGTGGTGGGCGGTGAACAGCGCGCCCATCGCGATCGTCTGGTCGATGCGGCCGAAGCGCTTGTTGGTGAAGTCGGTCTCGAGCGTCACGTCGTCGGCGGCCTCGGCCTCGAGCGCGATCGCCGCCATCTGCGTGATCGTCTCGACCGGGTACTTGCCCGCAGCCGTCTCGGCGCTCAGCATCACCGCGTCGGTGCCGTCGAGCACCGCGTTGGCGACGTCGCTGACTTCGGCGCGCGTGGGCACCGGGTTGACGATCATCGACTCCATCATCTGCGTCGCGGTGATGACGACCTTGTCCATCTCGCGCGCCATCCGGATCATGCGCTTTTGCAGCGCCGGCACCGACGCGTTGCCGACCTCCACCGCTAGGTCGCCGCGCGCGACCATGATCCCGTCCGAAGCGCGCAGGATCTGGTCGAGCACCGGGATCGCCTCGCTGCGCTCGATCTTGGCGATCAGCGCTGGCTTGTGGCGCCAAGGCTCGCCGGCCACGTTGGCGAGCTGGCGCGCCATCTCCATGTCGGTCGAGCTCTTCGGGAAACTCACCGCGAGGTACTCGCACTGGAAGCTCATCGCGGTCTTGATGTCCTCCATGTCCTTGGCGGTCAGGGCCGGCGCCGTCAACCCGCCCCCGGCCTTGTTGATGCCCTTGTTGTTCGACAGTTCGCCGCCGACGATCACCGTCGTGTGCACCTCCTCGCCGCGCACGGCGTCCACGCTCAGGCGCAGCAACCCGTCGTTGAGCAGCAGCGTGTCGCCGGCCTTCACGTCGCGTGGCAGGTCCTTGTAGTCCAGCCCGACGCGATCGTTGGTCCCGAGTTCGGTGGTCGCGCCGTCGAGAATGAACGCCTGACCCGGCGCCAACACCGTCCTGCCGCCATCAAACTTGCCGACGCGGATCTTCGGGCCTTGCAGGTCGGCCATGATCGCGACCTCCTTGCCTGCCTTGCGCCCCACTTCGCGCACCAGCGTCGCGCGGTCGATGTGGTCCTGCGCGCTGCCGTGCGAGAAATTCAAGCGCACCACGTCGACGCCGGCACGGATCATCCGCTCCAGGATGTCGGGCGACGACGAGGCGGGGCCGAGGGTGGCGACGATCTTGGTGGCGCGTGGCATGGATGTCTCCGAATGCTTGTGGATCGCGCGATTGTCAGGTGCGTGGCTGGCGCGGCGCCGCCGGCCGCGGCATTTGTCTCATGCCGCGGCGCGCCGCTCGAGGATCTCGAACGCGGGCAGGGTCTTGCCTTCGAGCACTTCCAGGAAGGCGCCGCCGCCGGTGGAGATGTAGCTCACGTCGCCAGCGATACCGTACTTCGCGATCGCCGCCAGCGTGTCGCCGCCGCCAGCGATGCTGAATGCGCTCGAAGCCGCGATCGCCCTGGCGATGGTCTCGGTGCCGTGGGCGAAGGCCTCGAACTCGAACACCCCGACCGGGCCGTTCCAGACGATCGTGCCGGCGGCCTTCAGCTGCTCTGCCAGCCGCGCCGCGGTCTGCGGCCCGATGTCGAGGATGAGGTCGTCGGCCTCGACCTCGCCGGCGAGTCGGGTCGTGGCCGGCGCGTCGGCGGCGAAGGTCTTCGCGGTCACCACATCGGTCGGGATCGGTACCGCGGCGCCGCGGGCCGCCATCGCGGCGATCACCGCCCTGGCTTCATCGGCCAGGCCCGGTTCGGCCAGGCTCTTGCCGATTGGCAGGCCACTGGCGAGCATAAAGGTGTTGGCAATGCCGCCGCCCACGATGAGCTGGTCGACCTTGGCCGCCAGCGCCTTCAGGATCGTCAGCTTGGTGCTGACCTTGGAACCGGCGACGATGGCCACCAGCGGCCGCTTCGGCTGCGCGAGCGCGAGCGTGATCGCGTCGATCTCGGCGGCCAGCAACGGCCCCGCACACGCGATCGGCGCGTACTGTGCGATGCCGTAGGTGGACGCCTCGGCGCGGTGCGCGGTGCCGAAGGCGTCGTGAACAAAGATGTCGCACAGCGCCGCCATCCTGCGGGCGAGCTGCTCGTCGTTCTTCTTCTCGCCCTTGTTCACCCGGCAGTTCTCGAGCATCACCAGTTGCCCGGGCTCGACGCTGACCCCGCCGACCCAGTCGGCCACCAGCGGCACCGGCCGGCCGAGCAGTTCCGCCAGGCGCTGCGCCACCGGGGCCAGCGAATCTGCAGGCTTGAATTCGCCTTCGGTCGGCCGGCCGAGGTGCGAAGTCACCATCACCGCGGCACCGGCGTTCAGCGCCATCTCGATGCACGGCACGCTGGCGCGAATGCGGGTGTCTTCGGTGATGCGTCCGGCTTCGTCCTGCGGCACATTGAGGTCGGCGCGGATGAAGACCCGGCGGCCGGAGACCTTGCCCTGGGTCACCAGGTCGGAGAAGCGGATGATGTTCATGGGCGTGGGGTAGGTGGGCGGGGATGCAAGGGGCTCTATTGGACACGAAGCGGCCCGCCTTGTGCCTGCGTCACCAGCGGAGGCCGAACTTCAGTGCGAGCAACACCGCCATGCCGCTGAGAATGGTACCGAGGATGCCGCGACGCCAGAAGAACCAGGCTGCCGCGGCCACTGCGGCGCAGGGGCGAGCGTCGTGCCAGGTGTCGATCAACTGGCCTTGCGTCATCAGGATCTCGGGCGCGACGACCGCCGCCAACGCGGCCAGCGGCGCGTAGCGCAGCCCGCGCTCGACCCAGTCGGGCAGCATGAGCTCGCGGCTGGAGAGCAGCAAGAACGAGCGCGCGACCGTCGTGATCGGCGCTTCATCGGTCTCATGTGGGTACGCGACAGGCAGCCGCAGGACCTTCCGGGCGGCCGCATGAACGCTCCCGCGTCGGCGCAAGGCTGTCCCGGGCGGTGCGCCGCCGCCGTGGCGCTCACGGGCCGCCGCGGGGCGCCCAAGGGCACGGCGCAAGCGGCACCACCGGCGCGTCGCTCAGGAGTCGTGCACTGCCTTGTTGCCCGCGGCAGGCACGGGCTTGCGATCGGCGCCGGCGCCCGGCTTGCTCTCGCCCGACTTGTCCGTCGCGGCACGGGCCAGGGGCTCGCCCTTGGCACCCGGCCGTTCCAGTACCGGCGCGACCGCCTCGAGCTTGTGCTCGCGCATGTACTCGTCCATTTCGCGCCAGCCGGCGAACACCGCGGCCTTCTGCGTCTTCGGGTTGAGGGCGTAGCAGTCCTCGATGGCGCGGTTGGCGTGGCGGCAGGCGCTGCCTACGGCCTTTCCTTCGCCCTCCCGCAGCGCCGCCACCTTCTCGGGCGACTCGATGCCCAGCATCTCGCAACCGGCGAGCAGCGCGAGCAGCAACAGGGCAGGGGCGAGGCGACGGGTGGACATCACGATTCGGCAGGCTGGAGCGTTGCGTCGTTATCGGTCGCCACCCATGCGACTTGAGGCCGATGCCCGAGGTGCGCCGGCCACCGACCCCCACCGCACGAGGCGAATCTCAGGCGCCGCCGCCGGGCGCCATCGCCAGCAGGCGCTCGACCCGCTCCTCGGTCGAGGGATGCGTCGAGAACAGCCCGCGCAGGCCGCCGGCGGACAGCGGGTTGATGATCATCATCTGCGCTGTCTCGGGGTGGCGCTCGGCAGGCGGCAGCAGCGTGCCCTGCGCGTAGCGGTGGATCTTGTCGAGCGCGCTGGCCAGCGAGCGCGGGTCGCCCGAGATCTCGGCGCCGCCGCGGTCGGCCTCGAACTCGCGCGCGCGGCTGATCGCCATCTGGATCAGGCTGGCGGCCAGCGGGGCCAGGATCATCACGAGCAACCCGACGATCGGATTGTGCGAACGCCCCTCGCTGTTGCGGCCGCCGAAGAACATCGCGAAGTTGGCCAGCATCGAGATCGCGCCGGCCATGGTCGCGCTCACCGTGGAGATCAGGATGTCGCGATGCTTCACGTGCGCCAGCTCGTGCGCCATCACGCCGCGCAGCTCGCGCTCCGACAGCACGCGCAGGATGCCGGTCGTCGCGGCGACGGCGGCATGTTCAGGGTTGCGGCCGGTGGCGAAGGCGTTCGGCGCTGCTTCGTCGATCAGGTACACGCGCGGCATCGGCAGGCCTGCGCGCTGCGCCAGATCGCGCACCATGCCGTAGAACTGCGGCGCCGAGGTCGCGTCGACCTCCTGCGCGTTGTACATCTTCAGCACCAGCTTGTCGGAGAACCAGTAGCTGAAGAAGTTCATGCCGACGGCGAACAGCAACGCCATCATCATGCCGCTGCGCCCGCCCAGCATCGAGCCGATCGCCATGAACAGCGCGGTGATGGCCGCCATCAGCACGGCCGTCTTCAACATATTGAACATGACAACGTCTCCTTCGCGGTATCGCGCCGTCTGGCGCAGCCGCGTAGATGATGGCGCAGCGCGCGAGTTCAACCGGGGTGGCGAAACCGTGAACCCGGCGCGATCGGGTGGCCGGCCAGGAATTGTGCCGCCGACGCACGCCGTCCGCCCGGGCGCTGCAGCTCGGTGACGCACAGCGCCCGGTCGCCGCAGGCGACGACGATGCCGCCGTCGCCGGCCGCCAGGATATCGCCCGGCGTGCCGTGGCCATCGACCACCTTGGCCCGCCACAGCTTCACGGCTTCGTTGCCAAGCACGCTGCTCGCGCCCGGAAACGGATCGAATGCACGCAGCCGGCGCTCGATCGTCGTGGCTGGCCCGGCCCAGTCGATCGCGGCCTCGGCCTTGTCGATCTTGCGGGCGTAGGTCACGCCTTCGGTCGGTTGCGGGGCGGCTGTCAGGGCGCCGTGGGAAGCGCGTGCCAGTGCCTCGACGATCAGCCGTGCGCCGAGCGCGGCGAGCCGATCGTGCAGGCTGCCGGTGCAGTCGTCGGGCCCGATCGGCGATCGACTCGACGAGCAGCATGTCGCCGGTGTCGAGCCCGGCGTCCATCTGCATGATCGTGACGCCGCTTCGGGCGTCGCCGGCTTCGACCGCGCGGTGGATCGGCGCCGCGCCGCGCCAGCGCGGCAGCAGCGAGGCATGGATGTTCAGGCAGCCGAGCCGCGGCAGTTCGAGCGCCCAGGGCGGCAGGATCAGGCCGTAAGCGGCCACCACCATCGCGTCGGGCCTTGCGGCCAGCAGCGCTTCGCGCGCGGACAGCGCGTCGCCCGCAAACTTGCCGTCCAGACGCAGGCTTCGCGGCTGCGTCAGCGCCAGGCCGCGTTCGAGCGCGAAGCTCTTGACCGGCGAGGGCGTGAGCCTCAGGCCGCGGCCGGCGGGGCGGTCGGGCTGGGTCAGCACGAGGGCGATCTCGAAGCCGGCCGCGTGCAGCGCGGCCAGCGCGGTGCGGGCGAACTCGGGTGTGCCGGCGAAGGCGATTCTCATGCGGGTTTCGACGCTCGCCATTGGCGGCAACACGGCGCCGGGCAGCACCTAGGCGGGCAGCGCCCCCGCGGTGGGCAGCGAAGCGGCGAAGCCGCGAGCTTGGAGGCCGTCATGTCACCGCTCCCGCTCGAGTTCGCGCGCCTGCTTGAGCAGCCTGGACTTGATGCGGCCACGCTTGAGCAGGCTCAGGTACTCGACGAAGACCTTGCCCATCAGGTGGTCCATCTCATGCTGGATGCACACCGCGAGCAAGCCCTCGGCTTCGATCTCGCGCAGCTGCCCGGCGCGGTCCAGCGCACGCACAGCCACCCGGGCATGGCGCTTGACCTTGTCGTAGGTCTCGGGCACCGACAGGCAGCCTTCCTCGCTGAAGACCAACTCGTCGCTGCGGGCCACGATCTCGGGGTTGATCAGCACATGCAACTCGTTGCGAGCGTCGGAGGTGTCGATGACGATCACGCGCTCGTGCACGTCGACCTGCGTCGCCGCCAGCCCCACGCCTTCGGCGGCGCGCATGGTCTCGTCCATGTCGTCCACCAGCTGGCGGATGCGGTCGTCCACGACGGCCACGGGCCGCGCGATCTTGTGCAGGCGCGGGTCGGGATAGCGGAGGATGTTGAGCTTGGCCATGGGTCAAGGCAGGGGTTGCCGTTGCCGAGCGCTGCCGCCGCTCTGTGGGCGGCGCACAACGCCGTGTGGCGTGACAGGCCACACAGCATGGGCTGCACCGGGGCAGTTTCGATACGATATCAAGGGTTTAGGGACAGAATCTACTAAAGCAAATGAGCATTTTCGCCGAAGAAGGCTTGCCGGCGTGCGTACGCGCCGGTAACCCCACGGGGCCGAACGGCCCCGCTTTGGCGCCCGGAGAATCAAGGACATGACCCGCCGTCACCCCATTGCGCTTCCCACCCGTCGGGCCTTGTTCGAGCTTGCGCTGGGGGCCGCGCTGTGCCTTCCGGTCGTCGCCGTCCACGCAGCGACATACCCCATCACCGAAGAGCAAAAGAGCACGGCACAGAAGGTCGCGCAGGCAGGCGTGCCGCTGTCGGAGCTGGCGCCGAACGCGCCCGAGACGCATACCGTCAAGCCCGGCGACACGCTGTGGGACATCTCCAAGCTGTTCCTCAGGAGCCCCTGGCGATGGCCCGAGCTCTGGGGCATGAACCTCGAGCAGATACGCAATCCGCACCTGATCTACCCGGGCCAGGTGCTGGTGCTGGAAAAGGCCGACGGCCGGGCGCGCCTGCGGGTCGGCAAGGCGGTGGGGGGCGGCGCCGACAACACGGTCAGGTTGTCGCCGAAGGTCAGGTCGAGCGCGGTCAGCAGCGCCGTGGCGTCGATCCCGCTGAACCTGATCGAACCCTTCATGAACGAAGCGGTCATCTTCGAAACCGATGCACTGCAGACCGCCCCGCGCATCGTCGCGACGCCCGAGGGCAGCGTGCTGCTGTCGCGCGGCGACCGGGCCTATGCGCGCGGCGAGCTCGGGCCGCAACGCGACTACAGGATCTTCCGCGAAGCGCGGCCGATGCACGACCCGACGACCGGCGAGGTGCTGGGCTATGAGGCCACCTTCGTCGGCACGGCCGAGTTCATTCGCGAGGGCGGCACCCTCGCGACGCCCGAGGGCAAGGCCGAGATCGTGCCGGCCACCTTGATCGTGACCAGCGTGCGCCAGGAGGCCGGCGTCGGCGACCGCCTGTCGCCGGTACCGCCGCGCGAGTTCACGAACTACGTACCGCATGCGCCGCAGGCACCGTTGTCGGGGCAGATCGTCTCGATCTACGGCGAAGGCCTGAGCGCGGGGCAGAACCAGATCGTCGCACTCAACCGTGGTGCGGCCGACGGCGTCGAGCCGGGCCATGTGTTCGCGCTGTGGCGCGACGGCAAGATCGTTCCGGACCGGACCGACCCGAAACGCCCGCTGATGAAGCTGCCCGACGAGCACGAGGGCAAGCTGTTCGTCTTCCGGGTCTTCAATCGCATGTCCTACGCACTCATCCTGGCGGCCTCGGATCCGATCCGGCGCGGCGACCGCTTCACCCAACCCTGAGGCCCGCTGCCACTTTCGCGCGCCGCAAGGGTTTGAGCCCGTGATCGAGCGCGACGAGCTGGGAGCCTGGCTGCGTCTCCTGGAGACGCCGCAGGTCGGGCGCGACACGGCGCGCCGGCTGCTGGCGACCTTCGGTTCCCCGCAGGCGATCTTCGAAGCCGGGACGGCAAGGCTGGTCGAGGTGGCCGGCAACCTGGCGGGGACACTGAGCGCACTGCCGGCCACACGGGATGGCCTGCTCGAGACCACCTGGCAGTGGCTGGCTTCGGGCGAACTGCGCGCGGTGGTGACGCTGGGCGACGACCGGTATCCCGCCGCGCTGCTCGAGACGCCGGACCCGCCGCTCCTGCTCTACCTGCAGGGGCGCGCCGAGCTGTTGGCGGCGACCTCGGTGGCGGTGGTCGGCAGCCGCAACCCGACCGCGCAGGGGGTGAACAACGCGCGTTCGTTTGCGCGCCACCTGAGCCAGGCAGGGTTGACCGTCGTGTCCGGCCTGGCGCTGGGCATCGACGGCGCAGCCCACGAAGGCGGGCTGGAAGGCCCGGGCAGCACGATCGCCGTGGTCGGCACCGGGCTCGATCGCGTCTACCCGAGGCGCCACCTCGAACTGGCGCATCGCATTGCCGTCGACGGCTTGATGGTCAGCGAGTTGCCGCTCGGATCGGCGCCGCTGTCGCCGCACTTTCCGCAGCGCAACCGCCTGATCGCCGGGCTCTCGCGCGGCACGCTGGTGGTCGAGGCGGCGGTGCAGTCGGGGTCGCTGATCACCGCGCGCCTGGCTGCCGAGTGCGGACGCGAGGTGTTCGCGATTCCGGGTTCGATTCACGCACCGCAGTCGCGCGGGTGCCACGCCTTGATCCGGCAGGGCGCCAAGCTGGTCGACAGTGCGCAGGACATCCTGGAGGAACTACGCCTCTCGGCGCCTCTGCCGGGCGTGCAGCCGGCCTCGGGCCAACCGGGCCCCCGAGACAAGGCCGACCCCCTGCTGCAGGCGCTCGGCTACGATCCGGTGACGCTGGACACGCTCGTCGAGCGCACCGGCATCGCGCCGGCCGAGCTGAACGCCCGCCTGCTGGAGCTCGAGCTCGACGGACGGGTCGCCCGCCTGCCCGGCCAGATATTCCAGCGCGTCGCGCGCGGCTGAAGGCCGCGTCGGTCGTCGGCGCGGCGACTTGACCGATTGCGCCAGACCGGCTGCGGTATAGTGCATCGCATGTTCGACGTGCTCGTGTACCTGTACGAAAACTACTGGCGGCCCGACGCGTGTCCGGAGCACGCGCAGCTTGCGCGCAAGCTGACGGCCGTCGGCTTCGAGTCCGACGAGATCGAGGAGGCGCTGACCTGGCTCGACGGACTGGCCAGTGCCGCGAAGTCGTACGTTGGCGAGCAGGCGGCGCAGAGCCTGCGGGTCTATTCGAAGGCCGAGCACGAGCATCTGGGGGAGGACTGCATCGGCTTCGTGAGCTTTCTCGAGTCGGCCGGCGTGTTGCCGCCGCCGATGCGGGAAATGGTACTCGACCGGGCGACGGCCATTCCCGGCGGCCCGGTGGACCTCGAAGACCTGAAGATCATCGTGCTGATGGTCTTCTGGAGCCTGGGCGAGGAGCCCGACGCGCTGATCCTCGACGAACTCTTCGTCGACGAGGCCGACCGCCTGATCCATTGACGCCCCCGGCGCGCGAGAGCCGCCTTCGCGTCGTCGTCCTCAGCTCAGCAGGCGCTCCGGATCGACGTCGAGCTTGGCCAGCGCGCTGCGCGTCGCGCGCACGGTGAGCGCCTCGTCCTGCGCAGGCACCAGCAATCCGGCTTGCAGGAACGCCGCGAGCCGGTGCTGCTGGAACAGGATGCCGCGCCCATGGGGCGAGACAAACAGCGTGAGCTGCTTGCGAAGGCCCTGCCAGGCGAGCTGGACCTGCTCGTTGCGATTGCGGTAGTCGAGCATGTACCAGCCGCCCACCTGCAGTTCGCGCGCCCACGTCAGCATGGCCGGCGTGGGCATCGAGCCGCCTTCGCCGACGACCTCGAGCTCGGCGCTCTCGTGGCCAGACAGGTCGAGCACGAGGCCCTCGTCGAGGTCGATGTCGAGCGCCTCGGGGAGCAGTTCCTCGAGCGTCTCGAGCCGCGCCATCAGCTGCTCGAGGCGCTCGTTCGAGATCGACGCCGTCTTGGCGGTGAACGCCGCCGCGAGCGAGTTGTTGAGCTGCTGGACCTGCTCTTCCTGCTTGTCCTGCGGCACGCCGGCATCGGCCATGCCATCGCGCAGCGTCTTGAGCAGCGGCGGCAGGCGGCGGATCACCTCGGCGCGCTCCTCGCGCGAGACCTTGGCGCTGGCCGACCAGATCAAGTCTGCCGCGGCACGCTTCATCGCCTTCGTCGCGTCGCTCTGCACGCCCTGCTTGACGGCGGTCATCGCCAGCACGTCGGCCCAGACGTGGAACAGGAATTCGCGCACCCCTTCCTGGACCGGCATCTCGTTGAGCATCCTGCGCAGCTCGATGGTGTACTGGATTGCGAGCGTCTCGCGTTGCTCGATCTGCTGCGCCAGCGAAACGCCCTTGCGCGAGGCCTCGTTCTCGTTCCTGAAGTAGTGTTCGAGGAACTTCTCGAATTCGGTCAGCACGGTCTGGAACACGCGCCGCCCGGTGTCGGGGTAGGCCTCGACCACCTGCACCACCCGCTTGATCTCCTTCTCCAGCGCGTCGCCGACGGCGCGCGCCGTGGCGTCGAAGCCCATCACGCAAGCGCCCATGCGGTCGATCAGGCGTCGCGCCGGATGGTCGACCGTGGCGAAGAAATCGGGCTCGCTCACGGCCACGCGCAGCACCGGCATCTGCAGCCGCGCGAACCAGACGCGCACCGCGGCGGGGATGCGGTCCTCGGTGAGGATGCTCTGGAACAGCAGCGCCACGATCTCGATCGTGGCGCGCTCGACCGGTGTCGCCGCGGCCTGCTTGAGGGCCTGCTTGCGCTGGTGCAGTTCCTCCAGCAGCGCCGGCGTGGAGACGGCCGCCATGCGGCCGGGAACGGTCAGCCGCCGCTGGATGCCTTGCTGGGCCTCGTTGATGGCCGCCCGCAGGCCCGGCGAGGCCGGCTCGGCGCGCGTGCTCACTCCAAACTCGGGCAACTGGCGGGCGATCAAGCGATTCAGCCGCCCGAGCACGGCGCCCGCGTGTTCGCTCGCGCGGGCCAGCCCGCTCGAGCGCGTCATCATTCGGGTCTCGTCGGCGACCTGGCGAAAGCCGGTGCCCCCCGCAGCCGAGCTACCGCCGCCGAGGCTGCCAGGCCCGCCGATGCCGGTGCCCGTGCCCAGGCTGCTGCCACCGCCGGTGCCGCCGCCACGCGCAGACCCGGGCTGCCCGCCGCCCGACGCACCAAAGGCGACCGTGCCAGCCGTGCTGCCCCCCTGGGCATTGCGTGAGCGGCGAATGAACGGGCGCAGGTCGACTTCGGGCAGCACCCGCTGCTGCACCAGCCAGCGGTTCGTGTCGTGGTAGGCCTCTTCGGCGAAATGCCCGAACTCGTCGTGCAGCACCTGCTGCAGCATGCGCCAGGTGTCGTGGTTGAGTCCTGCGCCTTGCCAGGCCGAGGTCACGATGCGTGCCAGCACGTGCGGTCGCAGCACGTCGTTGACATCGAGTTCATCGTGCTGCTCCAGCGCGAGCATGCGCGAGCGCAGGTCGGTGAACTCCCACGAGGCGCGGTCCATCATCGACAGCGCCAGCCGAGAACTCAGGATCTCGGCTTCGATGGTGTGGTTGTCGACCAGCGACATGCTGGCCGCGCGCCCCGAAGGCGAGGGCAGGTCGCCGGTCCGCGACGCGATCACCGCACCGGTGTTCAGCGCTCCGTTGAGACGTCGCGTCATGTCCCTGAGCCAGGCCGGTGCCGCCTTCTGCAGATCGAGCACGATATCGCGCCGCTTGTACTGGAGCGAGGGTTCGGCAGCCTGGTTCAGCAACTGCCGCGCACCATCTGCAACCGCCTGCACCACGCCGGGCACGCCGTTGAGCAGCCCCTCGACGTAGGCCCGTCGGGCCTTGGCGGCCAAAGCGATCGAGTCGGCGGCGGTCGCCATGAAGGTGCGTCGGACGGACTTCGGGGCTGCGATGGACGACTCTACACCACGGCCCCCGAGTTCGGGTCATCGGGGTCGATGTCGCGCGCCGCGGCCTTGACGAGGTCTTCGCGCCGCACGCCCAGCCACATCGCGATCGCGGCGGCGACGAAGACCGAGGAGTAGATGCCGAACAGGATGCCGATCGTCAGCGCCACCGCGAAGTAGTGCAGCGTCGGTCCGCCGAAGATCAACATCGACAACACCATCATCTGGGTCGAGCCGTGGGTGATGATGGTCCGGCTGGTGGTGCTGGTGATGGCGTGGTCGATCACCTGCTGCGTGTTCATCTTGCGAAAGCGGCGGAAGGTCTCGCGGATGCGGTCGAAGATCACCACCGACTCGTTGACCGAGTAGCCGAGCACCGCCAGCACGGCGGCCAGCACCGAGAGCGAGAACTCCCACTGGAAGAAGGCGAAGAAGCCGAGGATGATGATCACGTCGTGCAGGTTGGCGATGATCGCCGCGACCGAGAACTTCCATTCGAAGCGGATCGCCAGGTAGATCATGATCCCGGCGATCGTCGCCGCAAGCGCCAGCGCGCCGTCGCGGGCGAGCTCGGAGCCGACCTGCGGGCCCACGAACTCGCTGCGTTGCAGCTTCACCGGCTCGGCGCCGGCGGCCGCGCAGACGGGCTTGCTGATCGACTCGCCCTTGTCGGTCGTGACCTGCTGCGTCGATACGGTGCCACCCTCGGCCTGGCACAGCGCCTCGAACACGCGCGAGACCACCACCGTCTGCTTCACGTCGCCGCGTACCGGGAGGCGGATCAGCACGTCGCGCGGCGTGCCGAAATTCTGCACCTGTACCTCGCCGAAGTTCAGGCCCTCGACCGTGCTGCGAACCTTGCCGATGTCGGCCGACTGCTTGTAGGCCGCCTCGATGACGGTGCCGCCGGTGAACTCGATCGACAGGTGCAGCCCGCGCGTGGCGAGGAAGAACACCGCCGCCGCAAAGGTCACGAACGAGACCACGTTGAAGATCAACGCGTGCCGCATGAACGGGATGTCGCGCCGGATTCTGAAAAACTCCATCTTGAAGTCCTCTAGTTCGGAGTTTTCAGAGAAGGCTCGCCGCTGCGCGAAGCGCTGCGGACGCCGAAACCAAGCATTCCATGGGTCGTCCTCGGTGTCCGGCTCAGGCCTGGGCGGGCGGCGAGTCGGGCGCGTCGGGGCGCCAGACCTGGCCGATCGAGACCGCCTTGAGCTTCTTCTGCCGCCCGTACCACAGGTTCACCAGCCCGCGCGAGAAGAACACGGCCGAGAACATCGAGGTCAGGATGCCCAGGCAGTGCACCACCGCGAAGCCGCGCACCGGCCCCGACCCGAAGGTCAGCAGCGCCAGGCCGGCGATCAGCGTCGTCACGTTGGAGTCGAGGATGGTCGCGAATGCGCGCTCGTAGCCGGTGGCGATCGCCGTCTGCGGCGCCGAGCCGTTGCGCAACTCCTCGCGCACCCGCTCGTTGATCAGCACGTTGGCGTCGATCGCCATGCCCAGCGCGAGCGCGACCGCGGCGATGCCGGGCAGCGTCAGCGTGGCCTGCAACATCGACAGCACCGCCACCAGCAGCAGCAGGTTGAAGGCCAGCGCGATGGCCGAGAAGACGCCGAACATCCTGTAGTACGCGATCATGAACAGCGCGATCGCGCAGAAGCCGTAGATCACGCTGTTGAATCCCTTGGCGATGTTCTCGGCGCCCAGGCTCGGCCCGATGGTGCGCTCCTCGATGATCTCCATCGGCGCCGCAAGCGACCCCGAGCGCAGCAGCAGCGCGGTGTCGTTGGCCTCCATGGTCGTCATCGAGCCGGAGATCTGCACCCGTCCGCCGCCGATCTCGCTGCGGATCACCGGCGCCGTGACGACCTCGCCCTTGCCCTTCTCGAAGAGCAGGATCGCCATCCGCTTGCCGATGTTCTCGCGCGTCACGTCCTTGAAGATGCGCGATCCCTTGTCGTCCAGCGTCAGGTGCACCGCAGGTTGCTGATGGTCGTCGAACCCGGCCTGGGCGTCGCGCAGGTTCTCGCCGGTGAGGATGACCTGTCGCTTGACGATGATCGGCCGCGCGCCGCGCTCGGTGTAGCGCTCGGTGCCGAAGGGCACCGGGCCGCTGCCCGCCGCCGCGGCGGCCGCCTCGGTGCTCTCGTCCACCATGCGGACTTCGAGCGTCGCCGTGCGGCCGATGATGTCCTTCGCCTTGGCCGTGTCCTGCACCCCCGGCAACTGGACCACGACCCGGTCGCTGCCTTGCTGCTGGATGACGGGCTCGGCCACGCCGAGTTCGTTGACGCGGTTGTGCAGCGTCGTGATGTTCTGCTTGAGTGCCGTTTCCTGCACCTTCAGCGCGGCGGCCGGCTTCAGGCTGCCGGCGAGCAGGAACTCGCTGCCCTCGGCGCTTTCGGCCCAATCCATGTCGGGCATCTGGTCGGCGAGCAGGGTGCGCGCGGTGGCGAGCGTCTCGCGGTCGCGAAAGCGCACCGCGACCGCGTTGCCGTCGCGGGTGATCCCGGCGTGGCGGATGTTCTTGTCGCGCAGCAGCGTGCGGATGTCTCCGGTCATCGCCTCGGCCTTCTTGGTCAGCGCCGATTTCATGTCGACCTGCATCAGGAAGTGAACCCCGCCGCGGAGGTCGAGCCCGAGGTACATCGGCATCGCCCGCAACGCGCTGAGCGCTTGCGGCGAGCGCGACAGCAGGTTGAGCGCAACGATGTAGCTCGGGTCGGCCGGGTCGGGGTTGAGGGCGCGGGAGAGCGCGTCCTTTGCCTTGCCCTGCAGATCGGTGTCGGCGAAGCGCGCCTTCACGGAGTTGCCGTCGAACTGGACGAAATCGGCCTTCAGCCCGGCCTGCGCCAGCACCTGTTCGACGCGCTTCGCGAACGCGGCGTCGAGCTTGAGCGTGGCCTTGCCGCTGGACACCTGCACCGCAGGCGCCTCGCCGAACAGGTTCGGCAGCGAATAGACCAGCCCGATCAGCAGTGCGACCACGAGGATCGCGTATTTCCACAGGGGATAGCGGTTCATGACGCCTCTCTTGGCCTTCCTCGCCGGCAATGCGCGCGCGGGAACGGCCCGCTGCCGTCAGCGAGGGTTCAACGGTGGCGCGCCGCGGCCCCGCTCATGCAGATATCGGCGCGCCGGGAGCTCACTTGATCGTGCCCTTGGGCAGCACCTGGATCACGGCCGTGCGCTGGATCTGGATCTCCACGCCGTTCGCGACCTCGACGGTGAGGAACGATTCGCCGAGCTTGTTGACCTTGGCCAGCATCCCGCCGGCGGTGACGACTTCGTCACCCTTGGCCAGGGCGTCGATCATCGCCTTGGACTCTTTGGCCCGCTTCATCTGCGGACGGATCATCACGAAATACAGCACGACGAACATCAGTACCAGCGGCAGCATGCTGGTCAGGCTGGACAGCGGCGAGTCGCCGGCGCCGGTGGCGGCCGGTGCGGCCTGGGCAAAGGCTTCGGAAATGAACACGGTGGGATCCTCGAGTGCAGGCGCCTGGAAGTGGCGGAGACAACCGGTGATTGTAGTCGGCGCCCCGGGCGGCGCCCGGCGCAGCCTCAGCGCCGAGGTGGGCGCGCGCGCGCCACCTTGAGCAAGAGCTCGATCAGCAGCGCGCGCTCGGCTGGCGAGAGCATGCGCAGGGAGTCGTTCTCCATCGTCGCGGCAATGGCCTCGGCGCGGGCGGTCAGCTCGCGCCCGGCCGGCGTGAGGTGAAGCTGCTGGGCGCGCCGGTCGACGGTGCTGCGCACCCGCTCCACGAGCCCGCGCTCGGCCAGCCTGTCGAGCAGGACCGCCAGGTTCGGCGCCGACACGTCGAGCGCGGCACCGAGCTGCTTCTGGTTCAGGCGCGGGTTGGACGCCACCAGCACCAGCGCCGAAAACTCGACCACCTTGAGCTGCAGCGGGCCCAGGTGCCTGGCGAACGTCTTGCGGAGCTGGATCGATGCCCGCGATGCGGCATAGCCCACCAGGTGCGTCAGGCGCGAGGTGTTGAGGCCGGGTTCCGCGGCGTCCTTGGCTGCGGGCGCATCGGGTGTCGCACTCATGGCGGGTCTCTCGTGCCGCGCCTGCCGAAGGGCCGCAGATTCCTGCTGGTGGCCGCCCGGCCGGGTCATGGGGGCATCCTGGGGCCTTTGGCCGCTCTCGCCGATCGGGAACACGAACACCTGGGATGGCCCGGTGGGCTCGCTGGTGTACCTTCGTGCTTCGCACTCCGGTATTCGCCCTGGGGACGGCCCGGCGGGCTCATGACGCGTTCTTCGGGCGCGCGGCGCCGAGATAGGTGTCGATCACGCGCGCGTCGCGGGCGAGCTCCCGGGCCGGGCCCTCGAGGGCGATCTCGCCCATCTCGAGCACATAGCCGTGGTCGGCGACCTCGAGCGCCGCCCGGGCGTTCTGTTCCACCAGCAGGATCGTGACCCCCGTCGCGCGCAATGCGGCGATCGTGCGGAAGATTTCCTTGACCACCATCGGCGCGAGGCCGAGGCTCGGTTCGTCGAGCATCAGCAGCGTCGGTTGCGACATCAATGCGCGCCCGAGCGCGAGCATCTGACGTTCGCCGCCCGAGAGCGTGCCGGCGAGTTGCTTGTTGCGCTCCTTCAGGCGCGGGAACAGCGTGAAAACCATGTCCATCGCGTCGGCGCTGTGCTTGTTGCCCAGGCGCACCTGGCGGTAGGCACCGAGGAGCAGGTTGTCCTCGACCGACATCGTGCCGAACAGCGCCCGCGTCTCGGGCACCAGCGCCATGCCCTGCATGACCCGGTCTTCGAGCGCCAACGCGGCAATCGAACCGCCCTGGTAGTCGATGCCGCCGCGCGACGACAGCACGCCGATCAGCGCGTTGAGCAGCGTCGATTTGCCGGCGCCGTTCGGGCCGATGACGGTGACCACGCTACCCTTGTCGGCGCGCAGGTTGATGCCGTGCAGCACCTCGGCCTTGCCATAGCCGGCGTGCAGGTCGGTCACGTTCAACAGGTTGGGCATGTCAGTGGCTCCGCCTCATTCCGCCCGGGGCCCGAACAGGGATGCGATTGCTTCGCACGCCGAGGTTGGCTGATACCAGGCGAGCCTGTGGCTTGTGGGACTGCTTTCGGCCCGTTGCTGACCTTGAATGTCCGCTCTGCGGGCGAGTCCTGGCGCGGCAAAGGCACGTCCGGGCAGGCCGCTTCGCTTCACTGGGGCGGTCTTCGCTTCGCTCAGACTTCCCTGCGATGCTCGGCCTCGTGGCCCCGTCGCAGAACTCACTTCGCTCACTGCGTTCGGACATCCGCGACGAGTCAGTTGACGATTCGCGCTTCGCGCGAGGCCACGAGCTCTGGCCTTGCAGGCCGCGCCGGGCCAGTCGGCCCGGCCGTTCGCAAGGCGCAAGCGGTCCCCCGGACCGCTTGCCCCGGGCTCACCTTCTCGGCACCCCAGAGGTGCTGCGCGTCCTGCCCGAACGCGCCTTTGCTGGGGCGCGGGCGCTGTTCGCGACAAGAACCACAAGCGTTGCAGCGCGGCGGGCGGTGCCCGGCGGGGGCGATTTCTGTGGCGACGAAAAGCGCAGGCCTGGGGTTGGCGCGCGCAGCGCGCTTCGTGAACTGACTCGTCGCAACTGTTTGAGCGGAGTGAGCGCAGCGAACGCAGCGAGTCTTGCGACGCGACCCCAGGCCGAGCATCGCAGTGCAGTCGGCGCAAAGCGCCGACCGCCACAGCATGAGCTTCCACCGGGCACCGCCTGCCGCGCCGCGCTGAAGCCGCGAGAGAGTGGACACCGGGCAACGGCAGCAACGGGCCGAAAGCAGACCGCATATCAACGTGGGCAAGAGGTCGTCCCACCTCAATGCTCCGTGCCGAGGTAGGCGGCACGCACTGCGGGGCTGGCCTGCACCTCCTCGGGCGTGCCTTCGATCAGCTTGGTGCCGAATTCCATCACGACGATGCGGTCGACGAGGCCCATCACCAGGTCCATGTCGTGCTCGACGAGCAGGATGCTCATGCCCTCGTCGCGCAGCTGGCGCAACACCCTGGCCAGGCCCGCCTTCTCCTTGAGGCGCAGGCCGGCGGCAGGCTCGTCGAGCAGCAGCAGCGTCGGGTCCGCGCAAAGGGCACGGGCGATCTCCATCAGCCGCTGCGGGCCGAGGGCCAGGTTGCCGGCGAGCTCGTGCATGCGGTCGGCCATGCCGATGCGCGCGAGTTGGCGCTCGGCCTCGCGCAGCAGGCGCCTCTCCTCGGAGCGGTCCAGGCGCAGCATCGCGCGCGCCACGCCGCCCTGGCCGCGCAGGTGGGCGCCGAGTGCCACGTTCTCGAGCACGGTCATGGCCGGGATCATCTTCACGTGCTGGAAGGTGCGCGACACGCCGCGGCGGGCGATCTCGCGCGAAGGCAGTGCCTCGATGCGCTCGCCCATCAGCCGCACCTCGCCGCGCGTCGCCGGCAGCACGCCGGTCACGAGATTGAAGGTGGTCGACTTGCCGGCGCCGTTGGGGCCGATCAGGCCCACCATCTCACCCGCGCGCACCTGGAAGCTCACGTCCTTCACCGCGACCAGGCCGCCGAACTCCTTGCGCACCGCCTGGACGTCGAGCACGAGGTCGCCGACCGCGGGCCGGTGGCGTGCGGGCAGCGGCGGCGCGTCTTGCCAGTCGCGGGCGCGCTGCACGCGTGGCAGCCGCTGCTCGACGAAGGCCCACACACCATCGCGGGCGTACTTCAGCACCAGCACGAGCAGGATGCCGAAGACGATCACTTCGTAGTTGCCGCTCGCTCCCATCAGCCTCGGAAGCCAGGCTTGCAACTGGTCTTCGAGCACCTTGACCAGCGCTGCACCGGCGAGCGCGCCCCAGACGTGTCCGACGCCGCCGATGACCGCCATGAACAGGTACTCGATGCCCATCTTCAGCCCGAACGGCGACGGGTTGACCGAGCGCTGGAAGTAGGCGAAGAGCCAGCCCGAGACGCTGGCCAGCAGCGCGGCGATCAGGAACGCCGTCACCTTGTAGCGGAAGGTGTCGACGCCCATCGCCTCGGCCATCGTCACGCCGCCTTTCAGGGCCCGCAGCGCGCGCCCGGGTCGCGAGTCGAGCAGGTGCGTCACGCCGATCGCGGCCAGCACGACGATCAGCCACAGCAGGTAGAAGAAGTGCCGCCCGGTACTGAGCGAGACGCCGAAGAAGCTCATCGCCGGCACGCCGAGCAGTCCGTCGTACTTGCCCAGGGCCTCCATGTTGCCGAGCAGGTAGTACAGGCTCAGCCCCCAGGCGATCGTCGCCAGCGGCAGGTAGTGGCCCGACATTCGCAGCGTGACCCAGCCCAGCACCAGTGCCCCACCGGCCGTGACCACCAGGCCGGCGAATACCGTCAACCAGGGCGAGACGCCGTAGGTCAGCGTGAGGTAGGCCGCGGTGTAGGCGCCCAGGCCGACGAACGCAGCCTGGCCGAAGGATGTCAGGCCGGCGATGCCGGTGAGCAGCACGAGCCCGATCACGACCAGCGTGTACAGCCCGATGTAGTTGGCCTGCGTGATCCAGAACTCCGGCACCGGCAGCAGCGGCAGGGTTGCCAGCAAGGCGCAAAAGCCGATCAGAAAGCGGCGGCGGAAGGCGGACGCGTTCATCGTTTCAACCGGCACAGGGCCTCTCGCCGGCCGGCTGATCGCCCAGGGGCATCAAGGGGCCATTGAGTGGCCCCCGGGGCAGCGAACGGAGTGAGCCCGGGGTCGTCATCACTCATCCTCGTCGTCGTGCGGATGCTGGAACGAACGCCACAGCAGCACCGGCAGGATGATCGTGAACACGATCACCTCCTTGAACGCGCTGGCCCAGAACGACCCGAAGGACTCGAGCAGGCCGACGAAGATCGCCCCGAGGGCCGCCGCCGGATAGCTCGCCAGGCCGCCGAAGATGGCCGCGACGAAGCCCTTCAGGCCGATCAGGAACCCGGAGTCGTAGAACAGGGTCGTCGTCGGCCCGATCAGGAGCCCCGACAGCGCGCCAAGCAAGGCCGCCAACGCGAACGTGAGCTGGCCTGCGCCCGCGGTCGAGATGCCCATCAGTCGCGCGCCCAGGCGGTTGACCGCGGTGGCCCGCAGCGCCTTGCCGTACAGCGTGCGCTCGAAGAACAGCCACAGCGCCAGCATCAGCGCGAGCGAGACCACGAGGATGATGATCGCCTGGCCCGACAGCGTGAGCGCGCCCGCGCTGAAGCGCGCGTCCCAGAAGCTCGGATTGCGAAAGCCCTCGGCGCCGAACGCCACCAGCCCGAAGCCGGTCAGCGCGAAGTGCACGCCGACCGAGACGATCAAGAGGACGAGCACCGTGGCATCGGCCAGCGACTGGTAGGCCAGGCGGTACACCAGCGGGCCCAGCGGCGTGACGATGGCCAGCGTCAGCAGGCTTTGCAGCACCAGGTCGAGCTGCCGCGGCGCGGCCCACCAGGTGAGGGCGCTGATGGCCGCCGGCGGCAGCAGCGTCCGGCCGGCGGCGAGCGCCAGCGGCGCCAGTGCGCGGCCATCGCGCAGTCCGCGCGCAGCGTCGAGCACGGCCACGAGCAGCGCCAGCCCGAGCATCAGCCAGACCGTTCCCGGCACCTTGCCCAGCTGCAGCATCGCCAGCGTCAGCGCGCCGTAGGCGACGAACTCGCCCTGCGGGATGAAGATCACCCGCGTGACCGCGAACACCAGCACCGTCGCCAGCCCCATCAGCGCATAGATGGCGCCGTTGGTGACGCCGTCGAGCACCAGGATGCTGGCGATGGAAAGGTCCATGGCGGCTGGCTAGGGGTCTGGCTTGGCGGCGGGGAGATGCGGGCCGGGCCGGGCGCAGCAACGGCGCGCGGCGGCGCAGCCCGGCACGGCGTCAGCGCGGCACGACCTTCCAGTCGCCATTGACGATCGTCAGCAGCACGCCGGTCTCCGGCGTGAAGCCGAAATGGTCGGTGGTCGTGTAGTTCAGCACGCCCTGCGAGACGGGCGTGCGGCCCATGGTCTCGAGCGCGTCCTTCAGGCCCTGGCGGAACTCCTTCGTGCCCGGCTTGCCCTTCTTCAGCGCCAGCGGCACGATCTTCTCGAGCACCAGGTAGGCGTCGAACGAATGCGCGGCGAACTGGTTCGCCGAGTTCTTGCCGTGCACCTTCTCGTACTCGGCGATGTAGCGCATGCCGAGCGCCTTGCTCGGGTTGCTGTCGGGCAGCAGGTCGGCCACCAGCGCCGGGCCGGACGAGACGTATGAGCCTTCGACATCCTTGCCGCCGACGCGGATCAGGTCGAGCGAGGCCGCGCCGTGGGTCTGGTAGATCTTGTTCTTCGCGTACCCGCGCTCGACCAGGCCCTTGTGCGGCATCGCGGCGCCGCTGCCGGAGGCGACCACGAGCACCGCATCGGGATTGGCCGCGACGATCTTCAGCGCCTGCCCGGTCACGCTGGTATCGGTGCGGGCGAAGCGTTCGGTGGCCACGCGCTTGATGCCGGCCTTCTCGGCCGCCGAGGTGATGTCGGCCAGCCAGGCCTCGCCGTAGGCGTCGGCATAGCCGAGGAAGCCGTAGGTCTTGACGCCGGTCTTCTTCCAGTGCTCGATGATCGGGATCGCCATCACCGCGGTCGACTGCGGCAGCCGGAACGACCAGGCGCCCTTGCCCTCGGGCAGGTTGACCGGCGACATCATCAGCTGCACCGTCTGGCCTTCGGCGGCCACGTCGGACATCGCGGCGGCGATCGGCGTCGCGGCCGAGCCCATGATGATGTCGACCTTGTCCTCGGTGATGAAACGGCGCGCGTTCTTGACGCCGATCGTCGGGTCGGTCGCGTCGTCGAGGATGATGACGTTGAGCTTCTCGCCGGCGACCGTGCTTGGCCACAGCTTGATGCCGTTCTGCGCCGGTATGCCGAGCGCCGAGGTGGGCCCGGTCAGGGGCAGGCTGATGCCGACCGTGACGTCGGCGCGCGCGACGCCCAGGGCGAAGGTGGCCGCCAGGGCGGCGCCAAGGAAGGCGAATCTCTTCATGATGCGTTGTCTCCTGTCGGGAACGGGGTGGGGGGTTTGCAGATACTTCAGGAACAGAGGTCCCGGATGTCGTCGGGTACCGGGATCGCGCGCAGTCGGTCCGGGTTGTCGGGGTCGCGCCTGACGAAGGCACGCACCTCGCGGCCTTCGCAGATCAGGTCCTCCCTGCCGTCACCGGCGCGGGTGACGCGGTGCATCTGCACGAATACCTTCTCGCGCCACTCCTCGATCCAGGTGGTGATCGTGATCGACTCGCCATAGGTCACGGTCGTGAAGAACTTGGTGTTGATCTCGAGCAAGGGCGTGCCGACGATGCCGCGCGTCTTCACCAGTTCGCGCCAGGGCGGCACGCCGCACTCCATGAAGAACGCCAGCGAGGAGGCGTCCATCCAGCGCGAGAAGTTCGGGAAGAAGACGATGCCTGCCGGGTCGCAGTCGCCGAACTGGACATCGACGGTGTGCAGCGTGGTGCGATGCGTCATGTGGGGGCGGGGGCCGGCTCAGCGTGGCGCCATGCGCAGCGCGCCGTCGAGGCGGATCACCTCGCCGTTGAGCGACAGGTTTTCGACGATGCTCGCCGCCAGGTGGGCGAACTCCTCGGGCTTGCCCAGGCGCTTCGGGAACGGGATGCTCGCCGCCAGCGACTCCTGCACCGGCTGCGGCAGCGTGGCCATCAGCGGCGTCAGGAACAGGCCCGGCGCGATGGTGCAGACGCGCACGCCGAACTGCGCCAGGTCGCGCGCCAATGGCAGCGTCATCGACACGACGCCGCCCTTGGACGCCGCATAGGCCTCCTGCCCGACCTGGCCGTCGAACGCCGCCACCGACGCGGTGCAGACCACGACGCCGCGCTCGCCGTCGGCCAGCGGTTCGAGCTTGACCATCTCGGCCACGGCCAGCCGCGTCACGTTGTAGGTGCCGACGAGGTTGACTTCGATCACGCTCTTGAAGTCTTCCAGCGCCGCGGGCAGGCCGTCCTTGCCGACGATGCGCTTGGCGGTGCCGATGCCGGCGATGTTCAGCAGCAGGCGCGCCGGGCCGTGAGCCGCGCTGGCCGCGGCCAGCGCCAGCTGGACGCTGGCGGTCGAGGTGATGTCGCACTCGAGCCCGATCGCATCGATGCCGATCTCGGCCGCCAGCGCCTTGGCGCCGGCGCCGTTGCGGTCGAGCACGGCCACCTTCGCGCCGCGGCGCGCAAGTTCACGTGCCGTGGCGGCGCCGAGCCCGGAGGCTCCGCCGGTGACGAGAGCGGCCTGTCCCTGGATGTTCATGATGCGCTCCGAGTGTGATGCGGCGACGCGCGGTGCGCCACGGGGTTTGCGATGGGTCGGGCACGGTTAGGCCTGGCGAACGGGCAGCTCGTGCAAAGGTCAGCCATCGCCTGCCGTCCCGGCGCCCTGTCGGTGCCGGGGCAAGAGGACCGCCGGCTCGGTGCCGGCGTGCAAGGCCTCGACGAGCGCCGCGCGCTGCGCGAGCACCGCGCGCTGGTTGATCGAGCCCTTGTCGGTGATCTCGCCGAGGTCGATGCTCGGCGGGGTGGCCATCACGCAGGCGCGCGCGACGCGGGTCGCGCTGCCGGTGCCGGCGGCGTACATCTGGTCGACCAGGCTCTGGAAGAAGTGCTTTACCGGCGGCGCCTCGAGCACCTCGGCCAGCGGCACGCCGGCGGGCAACCCGGCCAGCGCGTGGCAGCTGTCGACGCGCGGGAAGATCAGCAGGCCGACATCGTCGCGGTTGAGCCCGGTGACCACCACGTCTTGCACGCACGGGTCGCCGGCGGCTATCACCCGCGCCCGCAGCGGGCCCACCGAAACGAAGGTGCCGGTGGAGAGCTTGAAGTCCTCGGCGATGCGGCCGTCGAACATGAAGCCGAGCTGTGGCCGCGTCGTGTCGATGGGCTTGAGCGCGTCGCCGCTGCAATACCAGCCCTCGTCGTCGAAGTGTTCGGCCGTCTGTTCGGGCGCGCGCCAGTAGCCCGGCGTGATGTTCGGGCCGCGGTAGCGCACCTCGAGCTTGTCGCCCGCCGGCACGAGCTTGAGCTCGACTCCGGGCGCCGGCAGCCCGACGACGCCCGACTGCACGATCGGCCCGTTGGCGCAGATCGCGAACGGCGCCGTCTCGGTCATCCCCAGACCGGTGAGCACGCGGATGCGCTCGCCGCAGGCGAGTTCGGCCATCCGGTCGAGCTTGTCCCACACCGGCTGCGACAGCCCCGCGCCGGCGAAGAACAGCATCTTCACCCGCGCGAAGAAGCGTTCGCGCAAGGCCGCATCGGCTTCAAGCGCGTTGGCGATCTCCTCGAAGCCCTTGGGCACGTTGAAGTACACGGTCGGCGCGATCTCGCGCAGGTTGCGCAGCGTCTCGCCGACCAGCGCCGGCACTGGCTTGCCCTCGTCGATGTAGAGCGTGCCGCCGTTGTAGAGCACGAGGCCGACATTGTGGTTGCCGCCGAAAGTGTGGTTCCACGGCAGCCAGTCGACGAGCACCGGCGGCTCCTCGCCGAGCGCCGGGAAGCACTGCAGGATCTGCTGCTGGTTGGCGCACAGCATCCGCTGCGTGTTGATCACGCCCTTGGGCAGCCTGGTCGAGCCGGAGGTGAACAGGAACTTGGCGATCGTGTCGGGGCCGACCGCGGCGTGCGCCGCATCGACTTGCGCCGTCGCCGGCGTGGCGGTCAGGTCGGCGAAGGCGAGCGTCTCGCGGCCTTCGATGCCGCCGCCGGTCAACACGACCGGTGTCTCGCGATCGACCGTTGCGGCAATCGCCTTCGCATAGGCGGCGCCGGAGGCGAACACCAGCCCCGGCGTCAGCATGTTCAGGATGTGGCGCAGCTTGCCGTGGTCCTGCGACAGCAGCGAGTACGCCGGAGAGATCGACGCATACGGCACGCCGGCCAGCATCGCGCCGAGCGCGATCTGCAGGTGCTCGAGGTCGTTGTCGGAGAGGATCGCGACCGGCCGCTCGGCCGACAGGCCGCGATCGATCAGTGCCTGCGCAATCGAGCGCGCCTGCGCCAGCGCCTGCGCGTAGCCGAGGTGGCGCCAGTCGCCGCCGTCGATGCGCCTGGCCGCCAGGCAGCGCTGCGGCGCCACCGCGGCCCAATGCAGCAGCCGGTCGGTCAGCCGCGCCGGGTAGGGCGCCAGGGCCTCGGTGGAGGTGACCAGCGTGGCGCCGTCGGGGCGCACTTCGAATCGAGCAGCGAGCGAGCCACCGAGGCGCACCGGCCGGTAGCGGGGCGCCGCGCCGTTCACGACGGGCGCACCTTCGCCGCCTTGCCGTCCAGGAAGGCGCGCATGCGGCTCTTTGCGGCATCGTCGCCCTGGGCGATCGCCGCCATCAGCGACTCGGTGAACAGGCCCTCGTCGCGCCCCATGTCGGCAATGCGCGGCAACGCGTGGATCACGGCGAAGTTGGACAGCGGTGCGTTCGCGGCCACCTGACCGGCCAGCGCGAAGGCCTTGTCCAGGCCCTGGCCGTCGTCGACCACGTACTGGGACAGGCCGATGCCCAGGCCTTCGTCGGCGCCATAGACACGGCCGGTCAGCATCATGTCGGCCATCCGCGCGGCGCCGATCAGGCGCGGAATCCGCGCCGACCCGCCGCCGCCGACGAACAGGCCGCGCTGCCCCTCGGGCAGCGCGTAGAAGGTGCTCCGTTCGGCAATGCGGATGTGCGCCGCGCTGGCCAGTTCGAGCCCGCCGCCGACCACCGCGCCGGCGAGCACCGCGATCACCGGCACCCGCCCGAAGGCGATCTGCTCGAACGCCGCGTGCCACATGCGCGAGTGCATCACCCCCTCGGCCACGCTGTGCTCGCCGAGCTCCGCCAGGTCGAGCCCGGCGCTGAAATGCGCGCCCGTGCCGCTGAGCACGACGGCGCGAACCGCCTCCGGCAGCGACACGAACGCCGCATGGAGCTGGCCCACCAGCGCGTCGCTCAGCGCGTTGCGCTTGTCGGGGCGGTTCAGGCGCAGGTGGGCCACGCTACCGCGCAGTTCAACGAGCAGCAAGGGCGCAGCGTCGTCAACGCGGCGCGCGGGTGGCGCGGGGCGATCGGGCATGGGTCGATGCAGGAATTTGGTTGCGAATGATAAGCAAAGCGGACGGTCGGTGAAGGGGGTTTACCCTGAAGATCGAACAAGAGTTGCTTATCAACCGGAATGACAAGTCGTCGCTTCGCGAGCGGGCCCGCGGTCGCGGCAGGCCATCGCGCCGGACCTGTGAAATCACCGATGGCGGTCGGCGATGCGCCCGCTACGATCTCGGGGTCGAAAACCGTCGGAGACACTTCATGACCTGCACCTCCCGCTTCACGACGCTCGCCGTTGCGCTCCTCGGCGCTGCCGCCGTCCACGCCCAGTCCAGCGGCCCGATCAAGGTCGGCCTGATGCTGCCGGCCACCGGCACCTACGCCGGGCTCGGCACCGCGATCGAGAACGGCTTCAAGCTCTACGTGCAGGAGAACGGCGGCAAGCTCGCCGGCCGCGAGATCCAGTACTTCAAGGTCGACGACGAGAGCGACCCGTCGAAGGCGACGGACAACGTCAACAAGCTGATCAAGCGCGACAACGTCGATGTCCTCGTCGGCACCGTGCACTCGGGCGTGGCGCTGGCGATGGCCAAGGCGGCCAAGGACAGCAATACGCTGCTGATCGTGCCCAACGCCGGTGCCGACGCGATCACCGGCCCGATGTGCGCGCCCGGCATCGTGCGCAGTTCGTTCTCGAACTGGCAGCCCGGCTACGCGACCGGCGTGGTCGCGGCACAAAAGGGCTACAAGCGCGCGATGACGATCACCTGGAACTACGCCGCCGGCACCGAGGCGATCAAGGGCTTCACCGAGGGCTTCGAGAAGGGCGGCGGCAAGGTCACGAAGGACCTCAACCTGCCGTTCCCGAATGTGGAGTTCCAGGCCCTGCTGACCGAGATCGCGGCGCAGAAGCCCGACGTCGTGTTCGCCTTCTTCGCCGGCGGTGGCGCAGTGAAGTTCGTCAAGGATTACGCCGCAGCCGGCTTGAACAAGACGGTCCCGCTGATGGGTTCGGGCTTCCTGACCGATGGCACGCTCGAGGCGCAGGGCGCCGCGGCGCAAGGCCTGCTGACCGCGCTGCACTATGCCGACAACCTCGACACGCCGCGCAACAACGCCTTCCGCAAGGCCTACGCGCTGGCCTACAAGGCCAACGCCGACGTGTACGCAGTGCAGGGTTACGACGCCGCGCAGATCCTCAACGCCGGGCTGCTCGCGGCCAAGGGCGACCTCGCCAAGCGCGACCTGATCACCTCGGCGATGCGCAAGGTCACGGTCGACAGCCCGCGCGGCAAGTTCACGATCTCCGCCGCAGGCAACCCGGTACAGGACATCTACCTGCGCGAGGTCAAGGGCAACGACAACGAGTTCCGCTCGGTCGCGGTGAAGGCGCTCGCCGATCCGGCGCGGGGATGCAAGATGTAGGGCCTTGCCCTGCCTCGCCAATCCTTGGGCGGCGCCATGCCGCCTTCTGCCTTGCCGTTGACCGCACCGTGACCCTTGCCACCTTTCTCGTCCAGTGCCTCAACGCCGTGCAGTACGGCCTGCTGCTGTTCCTGGTGGCGTCGGGGCTGACGCTGATCTTCGGGATCATGGGCGTGATCAACCTCGCCCATGGCAGCTTCTACATGCTGGGCGCCTACCTCGCGTTCAGCCTAGCGCCGCTGTTCGGCGAGCAGTTCCTGTGGATGCTCGTGGCCGGTGTGCTGCTCTCGGCCTTGTTCGGCTTCGTGCTCGAGTGGGTGTTCTTCAGCTACCTGTACCAGCGCGAGCACCTGCAGCAGGTGCTGATGACCTATGCGCTGATCCTCGTCTTCGAGGAGGCGCGCAGCCTGCTGGTCGGCAACGACGTGCACGGCGTGCAGGCGCCGCCGTGGCTCTCGGGCAGCTTCGCCCTCGGCGAGTTGATGTCCTACCCGTGGTACCGCGTCTTCGCCTCGGCGGCCTGCATCGGCGTCGCGCTGGCGCTGTACTTCGTCGTCAACCGAACCCGGCTCGGGATGATGATCCGCGCCGGCGCGAGCAACCGCGACATGGTGCGTGGCCTCGGGATCGACATCAAGATGCTCTACCGCGTGGTGTTCGCCGGTGGCGTCGCGCTGGCGGCGCTGGCCGGCATGATCGCCGCGCCGCTGTCGTCGGTCTATCCGGGCATGGGCGGCGGCGTGCTGATCATCTGCTTCGTCGTCGTCGTGATCGGCGGCATCGGCTCGATCACCGGCGCGCTGGTGGCGTCGCTGCTGGTCGGCTTCGTCGACACCTTCGGCAAGGTGTTCTTCGCCGAGTTCAGCGGCATCGGCGTCTATCTGCTGATGGCCGTCATCCTCGTCTGGCGGCCGGAAGGCCTGATGAAGCGTGGGTATTAGAAGAGCCCCCCAGTCGCTGCGCTCCGCCTTGCAGGCCGCGCCGGGCCAGTGGCCCGGCCCTTCGCCTGGCACAAGCAGTCCACAGGACTCTTTGTGTCCGGGCTCAGCCCCGCGAGAGGCGTCGCTCCGGCTTGGGGCGGCACGGCGCCGGAGCACTCCGTGACGTCGGCGCGCGGCTGGATCGTTCCGCTGGCGGCCGCGGTGGCGCTCGTCGCGCTGCCAGCCGTTCTCACGCCCTACACGCAGGACCTGGTGCTCAAGATCGCCGTCTATGCGATCTTCGCGCTCAGCCTGGAACTGCTGGTGGGCATGACCGGGCTGGTCAGCCTGGGACATGCGGCGTTCCTGGGCATCGGCGCCTACGTGGCCGTGCTCGCCTCGCGCGACGGCGGCGCGCAGTCGATGCTGTGGTTGCTGCCCGCCTCGGTGGCCGCGGCCGCCGCCTATGCGCTCTTCGTCGGGCTGCTGAGCCTGCGCACCAAGGGCGTTTACTTCATCATGGTCACGCTCGCGTTCGCGCAGATGGCTTACTTCGTCTTCCACGACACCCGGCTCGGCGGCGGCAGCGACGGCATCTTCCTCTATGCGAAGCCGGTGCTCGCCCTTGGCGGCCGCACGGTCATCGATCTCGACGACAAGCGCCATCTCTACCACAGCGTGGTCGCGGCGCTGGTGTTGACCTACGGGCTGCTGGCGTTGGTGGGCCGCTCCCGCTTCGGCCATGCGCTCGTCGGGATCCGCGTCAGCGAGCAGCGCATGCGCGCGGCGGGCTTTGCGACCTACCGCTACAAGCTCGCCGCGTTCGTGATCGCCGGTGCGCTGGCCGGGCTGGCGGGTTTCCTGATGGCCGTCAAGGATGGCGCGGTCAACCCCGAGCTGCTGAGCTGGCACGAATCGGGGGCGGTACTGCTGATGATCATCCTCGGCGGCATCGGCAGCCTGCGCGGCGCGGTGATCGGGGCGATCGCCTTCACGCTGCTGAAGGAGCTCTATCAGTCCGAGGCCTTGCTCGGCCCGCTGGCCGGGCACTGGCAGCTGACGCTCGGCCTGACCATCATTGCCTTCGTGGCCTGGCTGCCCAAGGGCCTGATCGGCCTGAGAAGCCTTGTCCCGCGCCGGTCGGGGGCGCGCCATGGCTGAGTTGACCACCCCCAGCCTCGCCGCGCACAGCGCCTTGCAGGCCGCGCCGGCCCGGTGGCCCGGCCCCTCGCTCGGGGGCGGCCTGGCGATGGATGAGCCTCTGCTGAGCGCCGCATCGCTGACGCGCCGCTTCGGCGGGCTGACCGCCGTCAGCGCGGTCTCGCTCGATTTGCGACAGGGCGAGTTGCATGCCGTGATCGGCACCAACGGCGCGGGCAAGTCGACGCTGATCAACATGTTGTCGGGCGAGTTGCCTGCGACGAGCGGGCGCATCGCGCTTGCGGGCACCGACATCACCGAGTGGTCGCAACCGCGGCGCGCGCGCGCCGGCATCGGCCGCAGCTACCAGCGCACCACCCTCTTCCCGACACTCACCGTGTTCGAGAACGCGCGCCTGTGCGCGCAGGCCGAGACGCAGCGGCCCTGGGCCTTGTGGCAGGCTGCCGATCGCTGCGCCAGCAGCTGCGACGCTGCCAGGCAGGCGCTGCACTCCGCCGGCCTGGCCGACGTGCCGCAGCTCCTGGCCGGCTTGCTGAGCCACGGCCAGCAGC
This sequence comes from uncultured bacterium, assembly GCA_963779155.1. Lineage (GTDB taxonomy): Bacteria > Pseudomonadota > Gammaproteobacteria > Burkholderiales > Burkholderiaceae_C > CAIKUF01. The sequence continues at coordinate 177,566 of CAVZXE010000015.1, forward strand.
GCCAGCTCGAGATCGCAATGTGCCTGGCCACGAATCCGCGCGTGCTGCTGCTCGACGAGCCGCTGGCCGGCATGGGTGCCGAAGAGACCGAGCGCATGCTGGCGCTGCTGATCGAACTCAAGCGCGGCCACGCGCTGCTGCTCGTCGAACACGACATGGACGCGGTGTTCCGCGTCGCCGACCGGATCACCGTGATGGTCAACGGCGAGGTCATTGCCAGCGATGCGCCGGAGGTCATCCGCGTCCATCCGGAGGTGCGGGTGGCCTATCTCGGCGAGGGGCACTGACGATGGGCCATTTGCAAGGCCGAGTGACGTGGCGGTCTGCTCGCGGCCCATTGCTGCCCTTGAATGTCCGCTTTGCGGGCGAGTTCCGGCGCGGCAAAGGCACGTCCGGGCAGGCCGCTTCGCTTCACTGGGGTGGTCTTCGCTTCGCTCAGACTTCCCTGCGATGCTCGGCCTCGTGGCCCCGTCGCAGAACTCACTTCGCTCACTGCGTTCGGACATCCGCGACGAGTCAGTGGACGATTCGCGCTTCGCGCGAGGCCACGAGCCCTGTCCTTGCAGGCCGCGCCGGGCCAGTCGGCCCGGCCGTTCGCAAGGCGCAAGCGGTCCCCCGGACCGCTTGCCCCCGTGCTCACCTTCTCGGCACCCCAGAGGCGCTGCGCGTCCTGCCCGAACGCGCCTTTGCTCGGACACTGGTGTGGATCGAAGCGAGAACACCCACTGGTGCAGCGCGGCGGGCGGTGCCCGGTGGGGGCGATTTCTGTGGCGGCGAGGAGCGGAGGGCTCCAGTCGGCGCGCGCAGCGCGCTTCGTAGACTGACTCGTCGCAGTTGTCTGAGCGCAGAGAGCGAAGCGAACGAAGCGAGTTCTGCGACGCGACTGAAGGCCGAGCACCACAGCGGAGTCGGCGCGCAGCGCCGACCGCCACAGCATGAGCTTCCACCGGGCACCGCCGGCCGCGCCGCGCTGAAGCTACGCAAGAGCGGACGCAGGCAGATGGCAGCAATGGGCCGAAAGCGTCCCATCAGAGCGCAGCCGTGCTTGGCACCCGCTCCCTTCAGCGCGCGACGTCAGTGGAGCCTTGATCGGACCCCTCGCAGCAAGGCGTGCCAAGCTCGCGGGAGCCAGTGACATGCTCGCCGCCCTCGGACTGAACACCTATTACGGCGAGAGCCACATCCTGCGCGGGGTGGACCTGGAGATCGGTGCCCGCAGCGCGGTCGGCCTGCTCGGCCGCAATGGCATGGGCAAGACGACGCTCATCCGCACCGTGATGGGCTATGTGCGCGCGGCGTCGGGTCAGATCCGGTGGCACGAGCGCGACGTGGGTGGCGCAACGCCCGAACGCATGGCGCGCCTCGGGATCGGCTACGTGCCCGAGGGCCGAGGCATCTTCCCCAACCTGTCGGTGCGCGAAAACCTGCTGGTTTCGGCGCGCGCCGGCGCCGACGGCCGCCGGGAGTGGACCTTCGAGCGCGTGCTCGCCACCTTCCCCCGCCTGGCCGAGCGGCTCGCGCACGGCGGCCAGCAGCTCTCTGGCGGCGAGCAGCAGATGCTCTCGATCGGCCGGGCCCTGATGACGAACCCGAGCCTGATGATCCTCGACGAGGCAACCGAAGGCCTGGCGCCGCTGATCGTGGCCGAGATCTGGCGCGTCGTCGGCGACATCCGGGCCAGCGGCATCAGCACGCTGATCGTCGACCGCAACTACCGCGCCGTCCTGGCGCACACCGATCAGGCGGTGGTGATGGAGAAGGGGCGCATCGTGCTGGCCGACGCGTCGGCGTCGCTGGCCGCGCAGCCGGAGGTGCTGGCGCGCCTGCTGGGCGTGTGACGGACGCCGCGCCCGCACGACAATCGGATCCGCCCCGACCTCAACCCGATGGAGCCCACGCATGATCCTCGAACTCGCCGAGATCCGAATCGCCCCGGGCAAGAACGCCGAATTCGAGGCTGCGATCCAGCGCGGCGTCGAGACCGTGATCGCCCTGGCGAAGGGCTTTCGCGGCTACAAGGTCAACCGTAGCGTCGAATCGCCCGAGCGCTACATCCTGATGATCTATTGGGAGACGCTCGAGAACCATACCGTCGATTTCCGCCAGGGCCCGCTTTTCGCCCAGTGGCGAGCCATCGTCGGCCCGTTCTTCGCCGCCCCGCCCGCGGTCGAGCACCTCGAGCTGGTGGTGAAGTCGGCTTGACGGCCCGGGCAGGGTCGAGCCCGGACCGCGGGTTGCATCGGGCCCTGCCCGAGGCTGTCCGGGCCAGGGGCCGGCTGGCGAGGGTGCCCGTCCAGGCGCAATGTCTTCGGTCACGTTGCCACGGCATGACCTTCGACGCCTCCGGGCGCTGCGCCGAGATGGCGGGTCTCGCCGCCGTGCGCCAGGTCGCTCAATGGCGAGCGACCCCGAGGCGCCGATGCTGCCGCCGGCGATGGATGCGGCGCAGCTGCACCTTCGCCATCGGGTGGCCGAGGGCGTGGATGCCGAGCGCCACGCCTGAGCGAAGGGGCCGCGGCCGCGCCGCGCTCGCTTCGACGCTTTGCTGCACACTGCGACTTGGCGATCGATAACCGAGCATCCATGCGCAAGCTGACTTTGTGGGTTCTGTGGGGCACCGCGGCTGCGCTGCTGGCTGTCGGGGGCGCAGGGTGGTGGAAGCAGAGTCGTGGCGTCGGCGCCGCCGGCGCGCCGACCGAAGGGGCTGCTGCCCCCGTGGCCGCCGCCTCCGCGCCGCCGGTGCACGTGACGACGATCACCGCCGAGCGCCGCGACTGGCCGGTGCGGCTGTCGGCCAGCGGCACGGTGAGCGCGCTCAACACGGTCGAGATCCGGGCCCAGGTGAGCAGCGTGGTGGCCAAGGTGCACATCAAGGAGGGCCAGTTCGTGAAGGCCGGCGAGTTGCTGTTCACCCTCGACAGCCGCGCCGACGAGGCGAATCTGGCCAAGGCCCAGGCGCAGCTCGAGCGCGACCAGGCGGCGCTCGCCGACGCCCAGCGCCAGCTCGCGCGCAGCCGCGACCTGCTGAGCCAGAAGTTCGTCTCGCAGAGCGCGGTCGACACCAACCTGACGCTGGTCGATGCCCAGCAGGCGGCGGTCAGCGCCGACCGCGCAGCCGTCGCCGCGGCGCGGGTGAGCCTGAGCTACAACCGCATCGTCGCGCCGTCGGCGGGGCGCGCCGGGGCGATCAACGTGTTCGCCGGCAGCTATGTCCAGCCGAGCTCGGCGGCACTGGTCACGATCACCCAGCTCGACCCGATCGCCGTCACGTTCACACTGCCCCAGCGCGACCTGCCCGACGTGCTGACGGCGCTGAAGGCGGGCGATGCGCCGGTACGGGCCGAGCTTCCGGAAGCGTCGAGCCGCGGCGGGGGCACCCTGACCGGGCGGCTGCAGTTCGTCGACAACGCCGTCGATGCGAGTTCGGGCACGGTCAAGGTCAAGGCGGTGTTCGACAACAAGGACCTGCTGCTCTGGCCCGGCGCCTACGTCAACGTGCAGCTGAGCGTGCAGACGCTCAAGGGAGCGATCGTGATCCCGCAGGCGGCGATCGTGCAGGGCGCGAGCGCGAAGACGGTGTTCATCGTCGGGCCCGATGGGAGGGCAGCGCCGCGCACGGTCGAAGTGCTGGCGGCGGCCGGGAACGAGGCCGTGGTCAGCGGCGTCGAGCCGGGCACGAAGGTCATCGTCGAAGGCAAGCAGAACTTGCGGCCCGGCAGCCCGGTGCGCGAGCGCCCGGCCGACGCTGCGCCCGCTGCGAAGGCCGGCGGATCACCGGGCGGGCAGGGTGCCTCGGGCATGGCGGCGCGCGACGGCGCCGCGTCGCAAGGCAGGCCGGCGCCATGAGCCGGCCGGCCCGGGGCGTAGCGCCAGAGGTGCAGCCATGAACCTGTCCGAACTCTTCATCCGCCGGCCGGTGATGACGGTGTTGCTCAACGCCGCCATCGTGCTCGCCGGCGTGATCGCCTACGGCCGCATTCCGGTCGCCGCGCTGCCGAGCTACAACACGCCGGTGATCAACGTGTTCGCCGGACTGCCCGGGGCCAGCCCGGAGTCGATGGCGACCGCGGTGGCGCTGCAGCTCGAAAAGCAGTTCTCGACCATTCCCGGCCTCACGGTGATCAGCTCGAGCAGCACGCTCGGCAGCACCTCGCTCACGCTCGAATTCGAGGAGGGCCGCAACATCGATGCCGCCGCGGTGGACGTGCAGGCCGCGCTGCTGCGCGCGCAGCGCTCTCTGCCGCAGGACATGCCTTCGCCACCCTCGTACCGCAAGGTCAACCCGGCCGATGCGCCGGTGCTGTTCATCGCGCTGCAATCGTCGGCGATGAACCTGTCGGACCTGAACGACTACGCTGAACACCTGATCGCGCCGACGCTGTCCACGCTCGACGGCGTGGCCCAGGTCAACGTGTTCGGCCAGAAGCGCTTCGCGGTGCGCGTGCGGGTGCTGCCCGACGCGCTGGCCGCGCGCAACATCAGCCTCGACGAGCTGACCGCCGCGCTGAAGGCGGCCAACGCCAACACGCCGGTCGGCACGCTCGAAGGCAGCCGCCAGACGCTCACGCTGCAGGCCAACCGCCAGTTGCGCAACGCGGCCGAGTTTGCCGACCTGATCGTCGCGAGCCGGGGCGGCAACACGGTGCGCCTGCGTGACGTGGCGCAGGTCGAAGACAGCTTCGAGACCGTCAAGACCGCCGCGACGCTGGACGGCGAGACCTCGATCACGCTGGCCGTGCTGCGCCAGCCCGATGCCAACACGGTCAAGGTGGTCGACGCGGTGCGCGCCGCGATGCCGGCCTTTCGCGCCCAGCTGCCGGCGTCGGTCAAGATCACCATCACCAACGACCGCTCGACCTCGATCCGCGACGCGCTGCACGACGTGAGCCTGACGCTGCTGGGCACGATCGCGCTGGTCGTGCTGGTGATCTTCCTCTTCCTGCGTCGCATCGTCGCGACCTTGATTCCGACCTTGTCTCTGCCGGTGTCGCTGCTCGGCGCGATCGCGCTGCTGTGGGCCTTCGGCTACAGCCTGGACAACATCTCGCTGCTCGGCCTGACGCTGGCGGTCGGCCTGGTGGTGGACGACGCGATCGTGATGCTCGAGAACATCATGCGCCACGTCGAAGACGGCATGGCGCCGTTCCAGGCCGCGCTGCAGGGCTCGCGAGAGGTGGCCTTCACGATCATCTCGATCTCGAGCTCGCTGATCGCGGTGTTCATCCCGATCTTCTTCATGCCGGGCGTGATCGGCCTGCTGTTCCACGAGTTCGCGGTGGTCGTCTCGCTGGCCATCGTCGCCTCGGCGTTCGTCTCGCTGACGCTGGTGCCGATGCTGGCCAGTCGTTTCATCACCGACGACGCGCACAAGAAGCGGCCTGGCCTGCTGGTGCGCGGGTTCGAGCGCGCCTTCGACGCGACGCTGGCCGCCTATGCGCGCAGCCTGGACGCGGCGCTGCGCCATCGCCGCGTGGTGCTCGTGGTGGCGCTGCTGACCTTCGCCGCCACCGCCTACCTGTTCGTCACCATCCCGAAGGGCTTCTTTCCCGAGGAAGACATCGGCCAGCTCCGCATCAGCACCGAGGCCTCGGAGGACATTTCGTTCCCGGCGATGGTCGCCTTGCAGGACCGCGCCGCGGCGATCGTGCGCGCCGACCCGAACGTGCTGACCGTGAGCTCGTTCAACGGCGGCGGCGGGGCGCAGAACACCGGGCGGATGTTCATCAACCTGAAGCCGCGTGCCGAGCGGCAGCCGATGAAGCAGGTCGTCGAGGGTCTGCGCCGCAAGCTGCGCGAAGTACCGGGCCTGGCCGCGTACCCGCAGCCGGTGCAGAACCTGCAGCTCGGCGGGCGCCCGAGCAAGAGCCAGTACCAGTACATCCTGCAGAGCGTGAAGGCCGATGAATTGAACGACTGGGCCGCCAAGCTGCAGGACAAGCTGCGCACGGACCCGCTGTTCCGCGACGTCACCAGCGATTCGCAGCTCAAGGGCCTGCAGGCCAGCCTGAAGATCGACCGTGACCGCGCCAACACGCTCGGCGTCGCGATCGACGCAGTGCGCTCGAGCCTCTTCAGCGCCTTCGGCGAGCGCCAGGTCTCCACCATCTACACGCCGGCCGACAGCTACCAGGTGATCATGGAAGTCGCGCCTTCGGCCAAGAGCGACGAGAGCGCCTTGGGCAGCATCTACGTGCGCAGCAACACGGGCGCGCTGGTGCCGCTGTCGAGCTTTGCCACGGTGGAGCGCAGCGTCGGCCCGACGGCAGTCAACCACGTCGGGCAGCTGCAGGCGGTGACGGTCTCGTTCAATCTCGCGCCCGGCGTGCCGCTGGGCGACGCCACCAACAGGATCGAGCGCTACCGCGAGGAGCTGCGCATGCCGGCCTCGCTAATCACGAGCTACGGCGGCGACGCGGCGGTGTTCAAGAGTTCGCAGGGCAGCCAGGCGATCCTGATCGTTGCCGCGCTGCTCGTCATCTACGTGCTGCTGGGCGTGCTGTACGAGAGCTACATCCACCCGCTGACCATCCTGGCCGGCCTGCCGTCGGCGGCGGTGGGCGCACTCGTGATGCTGCAGCTCTTCGGGCAGGACCTGACGCTGATCGCGACCATCGGCATCCTGCTGCTGATCGGCATCGTGAAGAAGAACGCAATCATGATGATCGACTTCGCGCTCGACGCGCAGCGCCACCGCGGGATGGCGCCCGAACAGGCGATCCGCGAGGCCTGCACGCTGCGCTTCCGGCCGATCATGATGACCACGCTGGCTGCGCTCTGCGGCGCGATCCCGATCGCGATCGGCCTTGGGGCCGGGGCCGAGTTGCGCCAGCCGCTGGGCCTGGCGGTGGTCGGCGGGCTCGTGTTCTCGCAGGCGATCACGCTCTACATCACGCCGGTGATCTACCTCTACCTCGACCGCTTCAGCGGCAGGGGGCCGGTGACGCAGGCCGAGCGGGCCGTGACGGCCTGAGTGCGGCGGCAGCGACGGCGCCCGCTCGTCGCGTTGCCCGGGCGCGGCGGCCTGCGGTAGGATGCGGTCGGACAGGGCATTGAGGGCACGGGCCCGAGGAGGATTCGATGTCGAAGGATGTGGAAGTGGGTCCGAAGATCGGCATCGACGGCCGGCCCCTGCCGGTGATGCCTCCGCCGCGCGACCCACGGCTGTCCATCCGCGTCACGCGCGTGATGTTCTACACGCCGGGTTTCGTGGCCTTGTTGCTGCTCAAGGCGGGCGAGCCGACGGGCTTTGGCCTGACGGTCGAGTTCCTGATGCTCGCCGGCGTGGCGGCGGTCGTGGCCGGGATCTTCATCGCGTCGGATTCGACCGGTGCGGCCGGCGACAACGCATCACGCGTCGGCCTGTGGAGCGGCGCGTTGGTGCTCGAACTGATGGGGGTCGTGTCGTTCCTCAACGCCATGCCGACGCTGTTCCACCAGCTCGCCAACAGCGAACTGCTCAAGCGCGGCGCCCCGGGCGCGGTCCAGGTCGCGCTCGGCTATACCGACCTGATCCCGGCGGCGGCGATCATTCCCTTCATCGTGTTCCAGCTCGCCGGGTTCGGCACGCTGAGCTACGTCGTGCCCAAGGTCGCCAACTGGGTCATCACATGGGCGATCGTGGCGCTGATCGTGGTCGGCCGGCGCTCCAACGTCACCAACGACTTCGAACTCGAGAAGGCCGTCGGCTCGGCGCTCGTGATCCTCTGCGCGCTGACGGTCGTCTACGGCATCTTCAAGCTCAAGGCGATGCAGGCCGACCTCGACGCGCGCCGTCCGCCCAAGCTGCCCAAGCATCACGCCGACGAGGCCGGGGCGGCGTCCCTGGCCTGAGATCCCGTGTCGGTCGGGGCCGGCGGCGAACAGCGAAAATCGTCCGATGCCCGCCGAACACCCCGCTCCCCTGCCGACGCCGATCGCCGCCACCCAGGCCTGGCTGGAGAAGGCCGTGATCGGGCTCAACCTGTGCCCGTTCGCCAAGGCCGTGCACCTGAAGCGGCAGATCCGCTACGTCTTGAGCGATGCCGGCGACGAGGCAGCGTTGCTCGCCGACCTGGTGCGCGAGCTGAACTTCCTCGCCGGAGCCGACCCCGAGCAGGCGGAGATGACGCTCCTGATCCACCCCGGCGTACTGGGCGACTTTCTCGACTACAACGACTTCCTCGAGCTGGCCGACGCCGCGGTGGCCGAGCTCGGTCTCGACGGCGAGATCCAGGTCGCGAGCTTCCACCCCGCCTACCAGTTCGCCGGCACCGAAGCCGACGCGATCGAGAACTTCAGCAATCGCTCGCCCTACCCGACGCTGCACCTGTTGCGCGAGAGCAGCATCGAGAAGGCGGTCGCGGCGTTCCCCGATGCCGCCGACATCTACCAGCGCAACATCGAGACGCTGCAAAGGCTGGGCCACGCGGGCTGGGCGCGGCTATGGGTCGAACCGGGCGACGCCGCACCGGCGACGCCCGGCGAGGCAACGCGCTGAGGGCCGCTCGCGCAGCGCCGACAGGCCGTGAATCGCGACGCTGAAAGAACCCTTGATGCCGATGAACGCCACCGCTTCGCATCGCCGCGTCGCGCCAGGACAGGCTGCCGGGCTGACGCTGGCCCTGCTGGCGCTGGGCGGCTGCGCCGCAGCGACGCAACTCGGCGCACAGTACGTCGATCCGCAGCTTGCCCGTCAGGTGCTGAGGGGAGCGTCCATCCTGGTCGTCTGCGAAGCGGCTGAGCCCGCTGTCAAGCTGATCTGCGAGAGCCAGATCTCGGGCCAGCTCGCGCAGCTCGGTGCCCGGCCGCTGACCGATGCGACGCTGGTGAACTCCACGCCCGGCCGTGAGGCGCCAGCCGGCCAGTACCTTCCCGCCGCGCAGGCCGCAGGGGCGCGCGCCGTCTTCAACGCGACCTTGGCGCCCGACTTCTCGATGGCCGGCAGCGCGACGTCGTTCAGCATCGGCATTGGTGGTTTCGGTGGGTCGGGGGGCTACCGCGGCGGCAGCGGTGTCGGCGGGGGCGTGGGCATTTCGCTGCCGGTCGGCGCCGCGCCGGGCGCGAGCGGCCTGGCGGCCATCGGTTCGCTCGTCGATGTGCCCAGCGGCCGCGTGATCTGGACCGCCAAGGCGACGACGCCTCCGGGCGCCGACGCTGCGGCCCAGATTGCCGACGCGGCGAGGGTGCTGGTGGGCGCGGCTCAGCAGGCCGGCCTGTTCTGACGGCCTGAAGGCGGCCCGGCCACTACGGCTTGACGGTCAGGCTGCGAAACGCCTGCCGGGCCTCGGGCCGCTTCTTGCACTCGACGCCGTCGATCTTCACGCCCCCGTCGTCGCTCAGCAGCTGCACGTCGCCGGCGTGCCCGGTCGCGAAGAGCGCCTCGGGCCGCAGGTCCTTCAGGTCGATGCCGGTCACCGGCGTGGTCGCGTCACCGGGCTGGCCCGACCAGCGGTACAGCGCGATGCGCCCGCGGTCGGCCGGCGGGCCGGCGACGATCAGGTATCCCGAGCCGACGCGTTCGATGCTACGGATGCCGCGCTGCCCGAGGTCGAGCTCGATCGGCGCGCCGAACCGTGCCCGCTGGCCCTTGATCACGTCGCCCGGGTTCTGCAGCGGCACGACGAGCGCGCGCTGCCGTGGCAGCGGGTTGCGCAGCCCGATCAGCAGCCTGCCGTCGGGCGTTGCTGCCAGGCCCTCGATGTTGAAGCCGCCGTCGGCCTCGGCGGCAAGGCGCGCCGCGTTGGCCAGCTTGTAGGGCTCGAGCGCGTCGGTGGCCAGGAGGTCGCGCAGCAGGTTCGTGTAGGGCTCGCCGACCGGCTCGAGCGCGGGCGGCTGTCCGGGCAGCACGTCGGTGGCGAAGAAGCGGTGGCGGGCGGGTTGTTCCCTGCCGCGGCTGTCGCGACTGTGTGATGCGATCCAGTAGATGCGTCGGCCCACGGCGGCGGCGCCTTCGATGTCGGACTCCTCGTCGGCACGGGTGCCCAGGAACTTCGACAGCTCGAGCGTCGCGGCCGCCTGCGCCTGTCCGCGCCGATAGATGTGGAGCGTGTTGCGCTCGTCGTTGCCGACCACGAAGTGGTCGGCATCGAGCGCAACGGCGGCCGACGCGTCGCAAGGTCCGCGGTAGGTGAAGGCTCCCTCGCTGCCGGCCTGCGCCGGGTGGCCGGCGCCAAGCAGGCAGGCGAGGGCGGTGACGGTGATCGATCTCATGCCAGCCTTCCCATTGATACGGGTCATCCAGCCGGTCCCCGTGGATCGCGCGCACGATCCGTCGGCTGCCCGGCCGTCGCGGCATGCTACCCGTTGCCCGCCGGCACGCCGCCTCGGGTCGGGCCGATCGCGTGGGTCCTCCGGCCCGTCCCGCCGGCCCCTGGGCGGATCACGGGCAGGCGGGGGGCGTTCGGCGCCGATCAGAACGGGTAGTGCCGGGGCGTTGTCTGCACGGTGATCCAGCGCAGATCGGTGAATTCATGGATGCCGGCCCTGCCGCCGAAGCGGCCCATGCCGCTGCCCTTGACGCCGCCGAAGGGCATCTGCGCCTCGTCGTGCACGGTCGGCCCGTTGACGTGGCAGATGCCCGACTCGATGCGCCGGGCCACGTTGAGCGCGCGCGCGATGTCGCGCCCGAAGACCGCTGCCGACAGGCCGTATTCGTTGTCGTTGGCGCAGGCCACGGCGGCGTCGGCGCCGTTGACGCGCACCACGCACTTGACCGGACCGAAGGTCTCCTCGCGGTAGATGCGCATGTGGCGCGTCACGTGGTCGAGGATGGTCGCCGGCATCAGCGTGTTGTCGGCCTTGCCGCCGCAGACCAACTTGGCGCCCTTGGCGAGCGCGTCGTCGATCAGTGCATTGCAGTGCTCGACCGTGCCCATGCCGATCACCGAGCCGAGCACGACCGGCTCGGGCTTGCGCGGGTCGCCCAGCGGCAGGCCGCGGGCCTTTCTGGCGAAGCGGGCGACGAACTCGTCGGCGACCTTGCCGTCCACGATGATGCGTTCGGTGGACATGCAGATCTGCCCCGAGTTGGCAAAGGCGCCGAAGGCGGCGGCGTTCACCGCGTCGTCGATGTCGGCGTCGTCCAGCACCACGAGTGGCGCCTTGCCGCCGAGTTCGAGCACCACGGGCTTGAGGTGCTTGGCGCAGGTCAGCGCAATCAGCTTGCCCACGCGCGTCGAGCCGGTGAAGTTGACGCGCCGCACCGCCGGGTGCGCGACCATCGCCTCGACCACGCCGGCGGCGTCGGCCGGCGCGTTGGTGAGGTAGTTCACCACGCCCGGCGGGAAGCCGGCGTCCTGGAACGCCTCGGCGATCAGCTGGTGCGTGTGCGGGCAGTTCTCGCTGCCCTTGAAGACGACCGTGTTGCCGCAGGCCAGCGGCGTGGCGATCGCGCGCACGCCGAGGATGACCGGCGCGTTCCACGGCGCGATGCCGAGCACCACGCCGGCCGGCTGGCGCACCGCCATCGCGAGCGAACCCGGCACGTCGGACGGGATGACTTCGCCGGCGATCTGCGTCGTCAGCGACGCCGCCTCGCGGATCATGCCGGCCGCCAGCATCACGTTGAAGCCGGCCCACATGCCGGTGGCGCCGGTCTCGGCCGAGACCGCTTCGACGAACTTCGGCGTCTTCGCCTCCAGCGCGTCGGCCGCCTTCAGCAGCAGCGCGCGGCGTTCGCCGGGTCCCGTCTGGCTCCAGGTCTTGAAGGCCTCGGCCGCGGCTTCCACCGCGGCCACGGCGTCGGCCTCGCTGGCCGCCGGGGCGCGGGTGGCGATGCTGCCGTCGAGCGGGTTGCGGCGCTCGAACGTGGCGCCCCTCTCGGCGGAAACCGCCAGGCCGTTGATGAGCATGGACAAGTCGGACATGATGTTCTCCTTCGATGAAGACGGGTGGGACGAAGCGGGCTGCGCGGCCTTTCCGAGGTAGGCCTGGCGGACGACGCTGGAGCGGGCGAGCAGCGACGCCGACCCGCTGGCGACGAGCCGGCCGCGTTCGAGCACGTAGCCGCGGTCGGCCACGGCGAGCGCCTTGCGCACGTTCTGCTCGACCATCAGCACCGTGGTGCCGGCGTCGGCGATGCGACGTGCGATCGCCAGCAGCTCGGCGACCATCTTCGGCGCCAGGCCGAGCGAGGGCTCGTCGAGCATCAGCAGGCGCGGCGCGCTCATCATCGCGCGGGCCACCGCCACCATCTGCTGTTCGCCGCCGCTCATCGTGCCGGCGAGCTGGCGCGCGCGCTCCGCAAGCTTTGGAAAGTCCTTGAACGCCTGCTGCAGGCGGCGCGCCCGTTCGGGTGCGGCGACCAGCCAGCCGCCGAGTTCGAGGTTCTCGGCGACGCTCATCTGGGGGAAGAGCTGCCGCCCTTCGGGCACCAGCACGAGCCCGCGGGCAACGATCTCGGAAGTCTTCGCGCCGCGCGCGATTTCCTCGCCATCGAGCAGCACGCGCCCACTGCGCGGGATCAGCCCGGCGACAGCCTTCAGCAGCGTGGTCTTGCCGGCACCGTTCGGGCCCAGGATCACCGTGAGCCCCGGTCGGGCCTCGAGCGTCAGCTCGCGCAGCACCATGAACGGGCCGTAGCCGGCGGCGAGGCCCTCGATCTTCAGGTGCGCGAGCTTGCGCTCGAGCACGACCTCGATGTCGTTTCTCATGCTGTTTCGGCCTGCCCGCGGCATGCAGGCCGCGGCCTGTCGCCAGGTGTGTGGCCGTCCGCAGGGCCTGTCGCAGGTCCGGGCTCCATCTCGTCGCCGAGGTAGGCCTCCACCACCTCGGCGTTGCGCACCACTTCGGCCGGCGTGCCGTCGGCGATCTTGCGACCCTGGTGCAGCACGATCACGCGCTCCACATGCCGGAGCAGGGTGGTCACGGCGTGTTCGATCCAGATCACGGTCAGGTCGAGCTCGTCGCGCAGGCGCCGTATCAGTTGCGCCATCGCCTCGATCTCGCTTTCGGTCAGTCCGGCGGCGACTTCGTCGAGCAGCAGCAGCTTGGGCCGCGTCGCCAGCGCCATCCCGATCTCGAGCAGGCGCTGCTGCGACGGCGTGATCGCACCCGCAGGCAGCCCGGACTGCGCGGCGAGGCCGATCAGTTCGAGGATGCTGGCTTCGTCCTTCAGCAGCCACGAGGCCAGGCGCTTGCGGCCGGCGAACTGCAGGCCGAAGTCGATGTTCGCCGCCACGCTGAGCTCGGCGAACACGCGCGGCGTCTGGAACGTGCGCGCGATGCCCTGCTGCGCAAAGCGGTGCGGCCGGGCGCCAGTGAGTCGCCTGCCGAGCACGAACAGTTCGCCCGAGCTCGTCTCGGTCACGCCCGACAGCGCGTTGAAGAAGGTGGTCTTGCCGGCGCCGTTCGGGCCGATGATGCCCACCAGCTCCCCGGGGGCGAACGCCGCGCTGACGGCATCGACCGCGGTCAGCCCGCCAAAGCGGACCGTGACCTCACGGGCCTCGAGCAGCGGGTGGCCGTTCATGCCGCCCTTGCCTTGCCGGAAGCGGGGCGCGCTCGCTCGCGCCACCAGGCTCGGCTGTCTTCGCGCCACTGGCGGAAGGTGGCGGTGCGCAACGACGCCAGCCCGCCGGGCAGGTAGAGCACGCACAGGATCAGCAGCAACCCGAGCGACATCATGTAGACCTGCGGCATCTGCAGGCGCAGCGTCTCGGCGAGCAGGCTGAAGACGACCGCCGCGATCAGCGGGCCCCACAGCGTGGCCGCGCCGCCGATCAGCGCGATCAGCACGGTCTGGAATCCGATGAAGGGGTTGAACACAGTCGCCGGGTCGATGTAGGTCCAGCGCACGCTCATCGCCGCGCCCACCGCACCGGCGAACGCGGCGGTCAACGCGAAGCCGCCGATCTTGACCCAGCGCGTGTTCACGCCCAGCGTCTGCGCGCGCTGCTCGTCGGCGCCGATGCCGGCCATCGCCAGGCCGAAGCGGCTGCGCCGGATCAAGATCGACGCGAGCACGGCAGCCACCGCGAGGCCGAGCACCGTGAGGTAGACGGTGTCGCGCTCGGGCACGACCGTGAGCACGCGGCCCACGGTGCCGGTGACCTGCTTCTCCCAGTACGTGATCGCGTGGCGGATCAGCTCGGTCATGCCGAAGGTGAGCACCGCGAAATAGGTGCCGCGCAGGTGCAGCACCGCGGCGCCCATCACGACGGCCACGCCGGCGGCGATGACGGCGCTGAGCGCGATGGTCGCCGCCCAGGGCATCTGGCCCAGCGTCAACGCGCCGGTGTAGGCGCCGATGCCGAAGAAGGCCGAGGTCGCCAGCGACAGGTAGCGCGTGCTGCCGCAGAAGAGGCTCCAACTCGACGACAGCGCGGCGTACATCAGGCAGGTCAGCGCCATCGAGACGACGAATTCGCTGCCGTAGTGCGGCAGCGCGAGCGCCCAACCGGCGAGCGCGAACAGGACGAGCAGATCGCGTCTCATGGCGAGCCCCGGTCGCGGCGTGCCGCGCCCGCCCCCCGAGGGGGCTCAGCGCCAGGCGCGCTCGCGCCCAAGACGGTGCTGCTCATCGCCGCGCGAACAGGCCGTTCGGCCGCCACAGCAGCACCGCGATGAAGATGCCGTACGACAGCAGCGCCTTCAGCGACGGGCTCGTGAAGTGCATGCCCACCGCCTCGACGACGCCAAGGCCCAGCCCGCCGACCAGCGCGCCTGTCATGCTGCCGAAGCCGCCGAGCGTGATGACGATCAGCGCCGTCACCGTGTAGGGCTCGCCCATCGCCGGCGAGATCGTGTAGGTCATCGACAGCAGGCATCCCGCCACCCCGGACAGGCCGAGGCCGACGCCGAACATCAGCGGGTGCAGGCGTTCGGTGTCGATGCCCACCAGCTGCGCGCCGGTGGGCGACTGCATCAGCGCCCGCACGCCCTTGCCGAGCAGCGTCGTGCGCAGCAGGGCGATCAGCGCGGCGCTGAACGCGAGCGCCAGCGCGAACAGCAGCAGCTTGTTGGCCGCGAACTGGGCGCCGCCCCCCGGCCCCGGGATGACCACCGGCTCGGCCATGAAGTCGTAGCCGCGCAGGTCGGCACCCCAGACCAGCTGCGCGAAGTTCTGCACCAGGAACATCAGGCCGAAGCTGACCATCAGGCCGCGCGCCTCGAAGACGTCGAGGTTCGGCGAGCTGCGCGTCAGGCGGCGAAAGGTGAGGCGGTGGATGGCGAGCCCCAGCGCCATCAGCACGGCAAACGACACCGGCACCATCAGCAACGGCGACACCCCGAGCGCGGACTGCGCCGTCCAGGTGAGGAAGGCGCCGACCATCAGGAACTCGCCATGCGCGATGTTGAGGATGCGCATCAGCCCGTACTGCAGGTTCAGGCCCAAGGCGACGAGTGCGTACACGCCCCCGGCGATCAGGCCGGAGGCGATCAGTTCGAGCCAGGCGCCGCCAGTCACTGGCCTTTGCCGGTCACACCCACGCCGGCTTGGGCGCGATCAGCGTCGCGGTAGCGTTGGCCTTCGGCCAGACGACCTCGAACTCGCCCTTCTGCCACTGGCTCACCATGCCTGGCGTGCCGACGTTCTCGCTGCCGACGAACTTGATCTTGCCGACGATCGTCGTGTGCTCGGTGGCGGCGATGTAGTCTCGCAGCGCCTTGCGGTCGAGGCCGACCCTGGCGACCCCGGCGGTCAGGATCTCGAGCGCCGCCCAGGTGGCGCCGCTGGCCCAGCGGTCGGGCTCCTTCTGCGCGCCGAACTTCTTCACGTGGGCGTCGAAGTAGGCCTTGGCGCCGGGGCTGGTCTTGGCGTTCCAGGATCCCATGCCGAGCACGCCCTCGGCGCCGGCGCCCATCACGTTGCGGTAGAGCTGGAACGCGGTGCCGACCGAGGCATAGAAGAACTTCGGATTGAAGCCGACCTCCTTGGCCTGCTTGCTGGCGAGGATGGTGTCGGGCGGATAGGTCAGGCCGACGAAAGCGTCGGGGGTTTTGTCCTTCATCGAGCGCAGCACCGGCGACAGGTCCTTCACGCCGAGCGGGTAGCTCTTGTCCTCGACGATCGTGATGCCGCTGCCCTGCACCGCCACCTTCAGCGCGGCGTAGTTCTCGAGGCCGAACAAGTCGTCGACGTAGATCACCGCCATCGTCTTCGCGCCGCTCGCCTTGAGCAGGCCGACCAGCGCCTCCATCATCGGCTTGGGCTGCTGCAGCATCAGGAAGAAGTACGGCAGCTTCATCTCGATGAGCTGCCGGGAGAGCGCGGTGGGCGCGACGAACGGATAGCCGTAGCGGTTGGCCAGCGGCGCGACCGCGAAGTTGGCGTTGCTGCCCCAGGGCGGCAGGATCAGGTCCACCTTGTCGCTGCCCATCAGCTTCTCGTAGGTGCGCACGCAGGTCTCGATGTCACTTCGGTCGTCGGAGCTGATCAGCTCGATCGGCCGCTTGGTGCCCTTGACGTTCATCCCGCCGGCGGCATTTTGCTGCTCGGCCCAGAGCAGGTAGTTCGGTTCCTGGCTCACCTGGGCGCCGCCGGCCCAGGGTCCGGTGCGGGCAATCGCGTAGCCGATGCGCACCGGGGCGGCCTGGGCGCAAACGATGGCGGGGAAGGCGAGCGCCGCCGGCACGGTGGCCAGGGCCTGGACGACGGTGCGGCGCTGGAGGCCGGCGGGCGGGGTGCGGCGAGCGGTCATGGGTGAGTCTCCGATGGCAGTGGACGAGAAGCGCCGGCTCGAACGGCCGGATGGCCGGATGGCCGGATGGCCGGATGGCCGGATCGGCCGGATGGCCGGATGGCCGGATGGCCGGGATTCTGGCCAGCGAAGCGGCGCTGCGCTTGACGCGGCATGCAGTCGCGCTTGTCGATTCGTGCACGGCGGGTGCGGGCTTTCCCGATCCCGCGGTCCCGGAGGTTGAGCCCGGCAGCGACACCCGATATGCTCGCGCTGCCCCGGCCCGACGCAGCCGATGCCGGTTTGGCAGCCGGAGCCCGCGGGCGGCGAAGGGCACGAAGGGGCCGCTCGCGGTTCCGCCGACGAGTACCGGAGTGCGCAGCACGAAAGGTTCCCGATGAGCCTCCCAGTCCACGCGATGAGCACCGATCAGGTGGCCGCCCCGGAGCGCGGGAGCTTCTGGGCCGACTGGATCGATCGCCTCTTCTGCGGGCTCAAGTCCGATCTCTACGGCGATGCCGACTTCGAGGGCCGCATGTCCACCGTCCACGCCGGCGACATCGTGCTCACCCGGCTCGAGGCCAACCGTCACCGCGTGATGCGCTCGCAGTCGCAGGTGCGCGCGTCGGAGGTCGGCTACCTCAAGATCGTCGCGCCCTATGTCGGCTGCGCCGGCGTCGAGCAGCAGGGGCGGGAGACCTGGGTCACGCCCGACCAGTGGAGCATCTACGACACCACCGCCAGCTATGCGGTGGCCAACCCGGTGCGCGTGGAGCACCTGATCGTGATGGTCCCGAAGGATCGTCTCGCCGAGCGCGGCCTCTCGCTCGACCCGTTGATGGCGCGCCGCCTGGGCGGCAGCGGCGGGGTGGCCCGGATGGCGCTGGAGACGATGCGCTCGGCCTATCGTGAGTTGCCGGGCATGTCCGAGACCGCGGCGCTCGGCGTGGGCGATGCGATCGCGCAGTTCGTCTATCTGTCGATGCTCGACCTGGCGGGGACCGGCAGCGCGGTGACGCAGCGCGAGGCCCTGCGCGAACGCATCCGGCAATATGTGGGCGCCCATCTGGGCGATCCTTCGCTGTCGGTGGACAGCATCGCGCACGCGCTCAACTGCAGTCGGCGCCACCTGTACAACGCCTTCTCCGAAGAGCGCGACGGCGTGGCGGGTTGCATCCTGCGGCGACGGCTCGAGGCCTGCCGCAAGACCTTCGACGACCGCGCGAACGATTACCGCTCGATCACCGACATCGCGTTCAGCTTCGGCTTCTCGAACATGGCCCACTTCAGCCGCGTGTTCCGCGCCCACCTGGGCGTGCCGCCGAGCGACTACCGGCGCGCCGCAGGCGTACTGCCCGGCTGAGCCTGCTCGCGGCGGCGCCATCGCCGCACGGCCTGATGTGGCACGGCGGCACACGTGACGCGCCCGCGCCGGCGCGGCCGCCCCGACAGGTGTGCTGACGTAAGATGCTGCATTGCAGCAAAATGCTCGCAGCGAAGCGTCGGTGATGGCATGACGTTGCCACGCGGGCGGCCTCGCGCGGCGAACACTTCATGGAAATCATCCGGCTGGCGCTGGTTCTGCTTCTCGTCACGGCCGTTGGCGGCGCCCTGGTGCGCTGGACGCGAATCGGCCTGCCCATCTTCCTGGTGATCGTCGGGGCAGTCGCGTCGCTGGTGCCCGGGCTGGACCGGATCGACGTCGACCCGGAGGTCTTCCTGCTGCTCTTCATCCCGCCGCTGCTCTTTGCCGATGCGCGCGTGCTGCCGCGGCGCGACCTGCTGCACGTGCTGCGGCCGGTCCTGCTGCTGGCGCTGGGGCTGGTCGTCCTCACCGTGGTGGCGGTCGGCTACTTCATCCACTGGCTGGTGCCGGCGATGCCGCTGGCAGTGGCCTTCACGCTCGGGGCGATCGTCACGCCCACCGACGCCGTGGCCACCGCGGCCACCACCGTGGGCCTGCCGCTGCCCAATCGCGTCTCGCACATCATCAACGCCGAGAGCCTGCTGAACGACGCCACGGGGCTCGTCGCCTTCAAGCTCGCGGTGGCGGCCGCCGCGGCGACCGGGATGTTCTCCGGCACCGAGGTCGCGACGAACTTCGTCGTCCTCTCCGGCGGCGGGGTGTGCGTGGGCGTGGTCGTCGAGTGGCTCGGCCGCAAGCTGCGCGAACGCCTGATCGGCGTCGGCGTCGACGACCCGGTGCTGCAGACGCTGCTGGCCGTGCTCGTTCCGTATGCCGCCTACCTGATCGCCGAAGCGCTGCACGTCTCGGGCATTCTGGCCGTGGTGATCGCGGGGTTGTGGACCGGGGGCAAGGAGGTCAAGGGCCTGTCGGCCGACGGGCGGCGCCATGCCCGCGAGGTGTGGCGGATGATCTCCTACATCTTCAACGGCCTGGTGTTCGTCCTGCTGGGCCTGCAGCTTCGCCACATGCTGGCCGCCGTGGGGCACTACGACGCCGCGTGGCTCGCACTGCTGGCCTTGTCGCTCTGGGCGTTGCTGATGGCGCTCAGGATGGGCTGGGTCTGGGCGTCGGCGCATGTGCGCTTCCGCCTCCACTGGGGTTGGGCCGGCAGCCGATCCGGCCCCGACGGACGGCGGATGTTTCTCGTCGGCTGGGCTGCGGTGCGCGGCTCAGTCACGCTCGCGACCGCGCTCTCGGTGCCGCTGCTCACGAAGGCGGGGGTGCCGTTTCCCGAGCGCGACCTGGTGGTGTTCCTCGCGGCGGCGACCATCATCCTGACCCTCGCCCTGAACGGCATCCCGCTGCCGTGGCTCATCCGCAAGCTGCGGGCGCCGAGCGACATGATCGGCCTGCCGGAGGAGAACGCGGCCCGCGCCGAGGTCGCCCGCGCCGGCATCGAGGCGGTGCGGCCCGTGATCGCCATGCTGCCCGATCCCGAGGACCGCGAGTTCGGGCTGCAGCTCATCCATCGCTACCAGGGCAAGATCGCGCTGCGCGAGGGCGGGGCGGATGCTGCCGAGGCCAGCGCCGCGCACATCTCGACGGCGCGGCAACTGCGGCTCACGGCCATCGACGCCGAGCGCGAACGGCTGTACCGGCTGCATGCGCAGGACTCGATCAACGACGAGACGATGCGCATCCTCGAGGAAGAACTCGACGAGCGCGAGATGCTGTCGTCGGCGAGCCCGCTGCGCGGGTAGGCGGGTCGGCCTGCGCGCTGGGTCCAACGGCGTGCGCTCCCGACAAGGCGGCGCGCCGATGTCGGCGCGGCCGCGTCGGTCGGAACAGAGGCGCCCGCGCATCAGCCGCTTCGGCCGCCTTGGACCGGCGCAGGCCTTTTTGCGAGAGGCGCTCCACAGGCTTCCGCCGCTCCCGCGCAGGCGGGGAGTGTTGCGGCAAGGCGCCAATCGGCGATGATCTCGGCTTGTCATCCAGCGCGGGCGTTCGATGTCGCTCAGCTTCAACCCCCAGGAACTGCCGGTCATCGGCATCGACGATCACCTGCCGTCGGTGGCCGGGCTGGAGTTGCGCGCGGCCGCGCTGCGGCGCCGCTTCGGGCAGCCGCCTGCGTGGGCGCCGGAGATCGTGGCCGAAAGGCGTTTCATCGAGCGTGAGTCGGCGCACGCGTCGGTGCTCGTGCCGCTGGTCGAGCGCGACGAGCTGACCGTTCTGCTGACCCAGCGCACCGACCACCTGAGCGACCACCCCGGGCAGATCAGTTTCCCGGGTGGCCGCGCCGAGCCCGAGGATCCCGACGCGACCGCCACCGCGCTGCGCGAGGCGCGCGAGGAGATCGGCCTTGCCGCCGCGCATGTGGATGTGCTCGGGGCGATGCCAACCTACACCACCGGCACCGGCTTCATCGTCACGCCGGTGGTCGCGCTCGTGCAGCCCGGCTTCGACCTGAGGGCCGATCCTTTCGAGGTGGCCGAGGTGTTCGAGGTGCCGCTCGCCTTCCTGATGAATCCGGCCCACCACCGGCGCCACGCGGTCGAACTGGGCGGGGTGCGGCGCGAGTTCCTGTCGATCCCCTGGCAGGGCTACGACAGCGAAGGCCGGCCGCGGCGCTACTTCGTCTGGGGCGCCACGGCGGCGATGCTGCGCAACCTGTACCGCTTTCTCTCCGCGTAGGCTTCCCCGCCCGGCGCGGCCGGCGAGAATGGCACACCCCGGTGGCCGCGACCCCCGCCGGTATCATCGCCGCCCATGAGCTTCTTCGCCGTGCTGCTCGCCCTGCTGATCGAACAGCTCAAGCCGCTGCCGCGCAGCAACCGCGTGTTCGGCGCGCTGATCGCCTGGATGCGCTGGACGGGCATGAACTTCAACGCCGGGCGGGAGCATCACGCCTGGGTCGTCTGGGGGGTGACCGTGGTCGCGCCGGCGCTGGCGTCGTTCGGCATCTACCTGGCCATTGCCCACTACAGCCTGCTGCTCGCGCTGGGCTGGAACGTGCTCGTGCTCTACCTGACGCTCGGTTTTCGCCAGTTCAGCCACTACTTCACCGACATCCGCGACGCGCTCGACCAGGGCGACGAGGCCAAGGCGCGACAGTGCCTCGCCGAGTGGCGCCATCTCGACGCGAGCGAGTTGCCGCGCACGGAGCTGCTTCGCCACGTGATCGAACATTCGCTGCTGGCCGCCCATCGGCATGTCTTCGGCGTGTTCTTCTGGTTCGTCGTGCTGTCCGCGTTCGGCCTCGGCCCGGCGGGGGCGGTGCTCTATCGCATGGCCGAGTTCGCCGGCCGCTACTGGGCCTTCAGGAGTCGCACCATCGGAGTGCCGGTGAACGAGCGCCTGATGACGCTCTCGCAGCGTCTGTTCGCCCAGGTCGACCACGTGCCCGCGCGGCTGACCGCGTTCGGGTTTGCCGTGGTCGGCAATTTCGAGGAAGCCGTGACGTGCTGGCGCCGCGACGCGTCGCTGTGGAAGTACCCCAACGAAGGCATCATCCTGGCCGCGGCGGCCGGCGCGGTGGGCGTCCAGCTCGGCGGGGCGGCGGCGCCGGGCGTGACGCCCGATCGCTCGCAGACCTTCGATGGCGGCGCGGCGCCCGAGGCCGTCGAGGCGCGCGGCTCGACACCCGGGGCGCCGGCCCAGCTCGGGCACCTGCGCAGCGTCGTCGGCCTGGTGTGGCGCTCGGTCGTGCTGTGGATGCTCTTGCTGGCGCTGCTGTCGCTGGCCAATCTTATTGGCTGAGCGCATTCGCGCGGCGCCGGGGCGGTGCGTCGCCTGGGCCCGGCGTCAGCTCAGCTCGCTCCACAGTTCGGTGTAGATCCGGTGGCGCGACGGGCTGATCTCGCCCCGCTCGAGCGCTTCGCGCACGCCGCAGCCCGGCTCGTGCCGGTGGCTGCAGTTGTAGAACCTGCATTCGCTCGTGTGCGCCCGCAGGTCCGGCATGTAGCTGGCAAGATCTGCCGGCTTGATCTGCCGCAGGCCGAACTCCTGGAACCCGGGCGAGTCGATCAGCGCCGTCGTGCGGTCCGCGTCGAGCCAGTACCACTGAGTCGTGGTGGTCGTGTGGCGGCCCGAGTTCAGCGCCTGCGAGACCTCGCCCACCTGCGCTCGCGCGCCCGGCGCGAGCAGGTTGATCAACGTGCTCTTGCCGGTGCCGCTCGGGCCCAGCACCAGCGTCGCCTTGCCGGCGAGCAGCGCACCGAGCCGTGCGCGAGCGCCTTCGGGGTCGGCCTTCATCGCCGTTTCGATCACCCGGACGCCCATCGCAAGGTACGGCGCCAGCCGTTCGCGTGCCGCCGGGAACTGCGGCAGGTCGGCCTTGTTGAGCACGATGTGCGCCGCGATGCCGGCACTCTCGGCAGCGATCAGCGCGCGCACGAGCTGCGACTCGCTGAACACGGGGTTCGCGGCCACCAGCACCAGCAACTGATCGAGGTTCGCGGCGAACGACTTGGTCTTCCACTCGTCCTGCCTGAAGAGGAGGTTGCGGCGTGGCTCCAGATGCTCGATCACGCCTTCGTCGCTCCCGGTGGGCAGCCAGCGCACCCGGTCGCCGACCACCAGGTCGCTCTTCTTGCCCCGGGGGTGGCAGGTCAGCCGCTCGCCTTCGGGCGTCTCGACGGTGTAGTGACGGCCGTGGCTGGCCACGACGAGCCCGAGATCGAGCGCAACGACCTTTGTCATGCGGCGACGGCGCGCTGCGGCATCGACTCAGCGGCATCCGGTCCGCCCCGAGCCGGCTGAGCTCCCGCTGGGGGGCGATGCCGCGGGCATCTCGGGGCCGCTGTCTCAGCCGCCATCGGGCAGCAACGCGTCCGCCTTGGCGGCGCAGATGAAGTCGTTGACCGAGAGGCCGCCCACGGAGTGGGTGTTGAAGCGCACGACGCAGCGGCCGTGGCTCAGCGCGACGTCCGGGTGATGGTCCTCGGCGTGGCAGATCCAGGCCAGGGCATTCATGAACGCCATCGTCTCGTGGAAGTTGCCGAAGCGGAGCGTCTTCTCGATCGCGCCGCCGCGAAGCTGCCAGCCGTGCACTTGGGCAAGGTGGGCGGCGATCTCGGCCTCGCCCATCGGTGCGCCGCCGTCGAGCGGCTGGCAGCGGCGCTGCGACGGGTTCGACACCTTCGCCACTCAGGCGGCTTGCAGTGCCGCCAGCCGCTCCGAGGCCGGCGGGTGCGAGTAGTAGAAGCGCACGTACAGCGGGTCGGGCGTGAGGGTCGCGGCGTTGTCCTCGTGCAGCTTGAGCAGCGCCGCGGCGAGGTCGGCGCCGCTCGCATGTGCCCGCGCGTAGGCATCGGCCTCGAACTCATGGCGGCGCGAGAGCTGGGCGAACAGCGGTGAGACGAAGAAGGCGAACACCGGCAGCGCCAGCAAGAACAGCAGCAAGGCCAGCGCGTCGTTCGGCGCCGCCATGTTCGGCTGCAGGCCGAGGCCGGTGTAGAACCAGGCCCGGCCCGACAGCCAGCCCAGGAGCGCGAAGCCGAGCAGGCTCAGCGCGAACATCGCCGCGATGCGCTGGGTCACGTGGCGGTGCTTGAAGTGCCCCAGCTCGTGCGCCAGCACGGCCTCGACTTCGCCCGGCGTCAGCTTGGCCAGCAGGGTGTCGAAGAAGACCACGCGCTTGGCCCTGCCGAAGCCGGTGAAGTAGGCGTTCGCATGGGCCGAGCGGCGGCTGCCGTCCATCACGAACAGGCCCTTGGCCGCGAAGCCGCAGCGCGTCATCAGCGCCTGCACGCGCGCCTTGAGCGACTCGTCGGCCAGCGGTTCGAACTTGTTGAACAGAGGCGCGATCACGGTCGGGTAGAGGACCAGGATCGCCAGGTTGAAGCCCATCCACGCGCCCCAGGCCCACAGCCACCACAGGCTGCCTGCGGCCTGCATCAGCCACAGCACCAGCGCGGCGATCGGCAGCCCGACCGCGGCGCCGATCAGCAGGCCCTTGAGCAGGTCGGCCACATACAAGCGCCAGGTCATGCGATTGAACCCGAACCGCTGCTCGACGCGGAAGGTCGCGTAGAGCTCCAGCGGCAGGTCGAGCGCGCCGCCGATGAGCGCGAACGCGCCGAGCAGCGCAAGCTGATAGGCCATGTCGCCGAAGCGCGGCTGCAGCGCGTCGCGCACCGCGGCGTTCAACGCGTCCAGCCCGCCGAGAAGGGTCCAGCCGAGCAGGACCGCGGCGCCGAAGGCCATGCTCAGCAGGCCCAGGCGGCCCTTGGCGAGCGTGTAGTCGGCCGCGCGCTGGTGCGCTTCGAGGCCGATCTGTCCGGCAAAGGGCGACGGCACTCGGTTGCGATGCTCGGCCACGTGGCGAATCTGTCGTGTCGCGAGCCAGAACTTGACGAGCATCGAAGCGACCAATGCGGCGGCAAATGCCAGTGACAGCGTGAAAGCGGGCGTGGCAAGTGAATCCATGGCCCGAAGTGTAGGCCTGCGAAAATGCAAGCGACCCCGCAGCCACCCAGGAAACCCCATGACCGATGCCGTTATCGCCAGCCCGCCCGCGCTCGCCCGCCACGAGCAGAACCTGGTCTGGATCGACCTCGAGATGACCGGCCTCTACCCGGACAAGGACCGCATCATCGAGATTGCCGTGGTGGTGACGGATCCGCAGCTCACGCTGCGCGTCGAAGGCCCGGTGTTCGCGATCCACCAGAGCGACGCCACGCTCGACGCGATGGACAACTGGAACAAGGGCACGCACGGCAAGAGCGGCCTGATCGACCGCGTGAAGGCGTCGACGGTCGACGAGGCCGGCGCCGAGGCGCAGCTGATCGTGTGGCTCAAGCAGTTCGTCGCGGCAGGCAAGAGCCCGATGTGCGGCAACTCGATCTGCCAGGACCGGCGCTTCCTGGCCAACACGATGCCGGCGCTGGAGCGCTTTTTCCACTACCGCAACCTCGACGTCAGCACGCTCAAGGAACTGGCGCGGCGCTGGAAGCCGACCGTCTTCGAGGGCTTCAAGAAGGCGCAGGCGCACACCGCGCTGGCCGACATCCACGAGTCGATCGACGAACTCGTGTACTACCGGCAGCACCTGCTCGCGCCCTGAGGCGCCCGCTACTCGGCCTGTCGGGTGCGCTCGCGCCACGCGCGCAGCAGCCAGCGCACTTCCTCGTCGGGCCGGGCGGGGAGCTTGCGGTACTCCGAGCAGTCGCTCTTGCGTGTCAGCAACTGGTGGTCGATGAGTTCGCGTCGCAGCGTGACGTGGTCGCCCCAAGTGTTCCACAGCTTGAGGATCTCGTTGACCTCGCGCTCGGTGTAGACGCGCTTGCCGTCGAAGCGCGTCCATAGCACCCACATCGCGAGGCGCTGCACCGAGAACTTGTGCGGCCAGCGCACGAGCCGGCCGCGGGCGTCGAACTGCGTCAGCGCCTTGCGCGCGGCAGGCGTCAATGCAGGCGCTACCGGCGCATCGTCGATCGTCTTCGCGGCATCGGGCAGGCGCGCCGCTGCGCGCAGGCCCTGGTAGCTGCGGTGGCCGGCGGCGCGCGACAGCAGGTTCAGCAGCTCGACGTGGCTGGGCGGGGTCGGCTTGTCGGTGTGGCGTTCGGCGAGCGAGCGGCCGAGCGCGCGGGCGAACGCGCCGATATCGGGCGCGACCAAGGGAATGGCTTCACGGGTCATGGAAGAAGGTCTCCGTTGCCGCGTGCGCACTGGCCCGATCCGGGGGCTGGGGGTTGTCGGCTTCCAGCCGGGCGCACGCGAAGGAACGTGACCGGACTCGGGGAGCGAAGTGGCAGGTCTAGCTCGCGATGCAATCGCGCGACAACGCCTGGGTGAACTGCCGACCGGTGCGCAGTATAGCGCGTCGACATTTGGTGAAAACCCGAACTCGGCTATACTCCGCGCTTCGGTCTGGATTCGTCCCGTCCGTTTCGTACATCCCCTTCGACCCCTTTCGAGTCTGCACTGCGTGCATCGGCCCCCGGCCAGGCGCTTCAGCACTTCGAGTTCCTTCGGGTAGCGGCCCAGTCACTCTGACGAGGCCCACGGTCGGCGGCGATGCCGTCGCTTTGACTGTCCCCCCGGCCGCCTCCCATCGCGGAACGCACCGGAGCATTCTTCCAGCGACTTTGTCCTAGCGGGCTCTCTCAATGAGCCTGCGGGTGCCGTGTTGCGCGCCAAATGGCGGGCGCAGCGGCACCGATTGCGAAAGTGCCTCATGAGTTTCGATTCCAAGTTTGCTTCCCTGGGCCTCGACGAGACCCTCACCCGCGCCCTGACCGACGCCGGCTACGAGAACGCCACCGAAGTGCAGGCGCGCGCGATCCCGCCCGCGCTCGCCGGCCGCGACCTGATGGTCGCCTCGTCGACCGGCAGCGGCAAGACGGCTTCCTTCGTGATCCCCGCGCTCGTGCGCGTGCTCGCGTCGCGGGCCGCCGAGGCCGCCGGTGCGCGGCGCGACCGCAGCGTCGTCTACGGCCCGCGCGTGCTCGTGCTCGCACCGACGCGCGAGCTCGCGATGCAGGTTGCCAAGGCGGCCACCGTGTATGGCCGCCACGTGCCGGGCCTGCGCGTCGCGACCGTGCTCGGCGGCGTGCCCTATCCCCTGCAGATCAAGGCGCTGCGCGGCCCGCTCGACATCCTGATCGCCACCCCCGGCCGCCTGCTCGACCACCTGCAGACCGGCAAGGCGGTGCTCGACAACGTCGAGATCCTCGTCCTCGACGAGGCCGACCGCATGCTCGACATGGGCTTCATCGACGACATCACGACCATCGCCGACCACACCCCGAAGACGCGCCAGACGCTGATGTACAGCGCCACCTTCGCCGGCCACGTCGGCCGACTGGCGCAGCAGCTGCTGCGCGACGCCGAGAAGATCGACGTCTCGTCGCATACCGACACCCACGCCAACATCGAGCAGCGCCTGCACTGGGCCGACAACGGCACGCACAAGAACGCGCTCCTCGACCACATCCTGACCACGCGCGACATGGAGCAGGCGCTCGTCTTCACCAGCACCCAGCGCGATGCCGACTGGCTGGCCGATCGCCTCGCCGACATGGGCCACGCCGTCGCGTCGCTGCACGGCGCGATGCCGCAGGGCCGCCGCACGCGCACGCTGACGGCGCTGCGCCGCGGCGAGCTGCGTGTGTTGGTTGCTACCGACGTGGCCGCGCGCGGCATCGACGTGCGCACGATCAGCCACGTCATCAACTACGGCCTGCCGATGAAGGCCGAGGACTACGTGCACCGCATCGGCCGCACCGGCCGTGCCGGCAAGAACGGCCTGGCGGTGACGCTGGCCGAGCGCGGCGACACCGGCATGATCCGCCGCATCCAGCACTTCACGACGCAGAACATCCCGGTCGCGACGATCGCCGGGCTCGAGCCCAAGAGTCCCGAGCCGCGCATGTTCGCCGCGCGTCCGGAAGGCCGCTTCGGCGCCCGCCCGGCGGGCCCGGGCAAGAGCTTCGGCAAGCCCTTCACGCCGCGAGGCGGCGATCGCTTTCCGCCGCGCGACGAAGGCCGCTTCGTGCCGCGTGACGAGGGCCGTTTCGTGCCGCGCGGCGGCGAGGGTTTCGCGGCACGCGACCGGGCCCCGTTCCAGCACGCGCATCGTGATGCAGCGCCTCGCACCCCGTTCGAGCGGGCGCCAGCCGAATCCCGGGGCAACGCGTTCGCACCGCGCAAGCCTTCAGCGCCAGGCGCCAAGCCGGGCGGCTTCAAGCCGCAGCGTGCCCGGCCGGGCGGCTACGGTCGCTGAGCGCCTGACGCGGGTTGCCGGCAGGCCGGCCCAGCCCGGCGGTGAGGACGGGGCGGCACCTGTGGCGCGCATGGCGGTGTCCGGCCGTGGCGCCGCGGGTCCGTGAGTCCACGGAGCAAGCGACGACGCGCCAGCAACCCCCGCTCCAGGGCCCGCCATGCGGGCCCTTCTTGATCGTGGGGACCCTCCTCGTGGCGCCGGCCGCCGGCCGTGGCAACATCGCGCACTCAACAGGAGGGGCCGATGGGCTGGAAGCGACGCTTGCTGTGGGCGCTGGGATCGCTGCTGCTGCTGTGGGCGCTGGCCTGGCTGGCCGTGCCGCCACTGGTGAAGTGGCAGGTCGAGCAACGGCTGTCGGATCTCACCGGCCGCAAGGTGAGCGTGGGCGAGGTGAGCTTCAACCCCTGGTCGCTGCAACTCTCGCTCAGCGAGCTCGCCGTCGCCGCGGCCGAGGGGGCGACATCGCGCGAGCCGCAGTTCACGCTCGCGCGGCTGCACATCGACGCCGATGCGCGATCGCTGTGGCGCATGGCGCCGGTCGTCGAGTCGCTGCAGATCGAAGCGCCCCGGCTGCGCGTGGCGCGCACCGGCGACGGCCGCTACGACATCGACGACATCCTGCAACGCCTGGCCCCCAGGCCCGGCGATCCGCCAGGCGCGACGCCGCGGTTCGCGCTCTACAACCTCGAGCTTCGCAACGGCGAGGCCGTGTTCGACGACACCCCGGTGCAACGCCAGCATCGCCTGGGCGCGCTCGCGCTGACACTGCCGTTCCTCTCGAACCTGCCGTCGCAGGTCGATATCAAGGTCGAGCCGCGCCTGGCCTTCATGCTCGACGGCGCAGCCTTCGACAGCGGCGCCCAGGCCGTTCCGTTCGCGCGCAGCCGCAGCGGCACGCTGACGCTGCGCGTGGCCGCGCTCGACCTCGAGCCCTACCTCGGCTACCTTCCCGAAGCCCTGCCGGTGCGGATGCAGCGCGGCCGCATCGGCGCCGATCTGGCCCTGGACTTTGCGGCCCCGGAGAACGGTGAGGCCAGCATCAGCGTGCGCGGCAGGATCGGCGCGAGCGAACTGGCGGTGGCAGAGCGCAGCGGCGCACCGCTCCTCGCGATCGGCCAGGCGACGCTCGGCCTGAGCGACGTGCGGCCGCTGGCGCGCACTGTCGGCCTGGGCGAGCTGCGCATCGACGGGCTGGAGTTGCACCTGGCGCGCGACGCAAAGGGCGCGCTCAGCATCGAACGCCTGCTGCCCGGAGCGACGCAGCCAGCCGCGGAGCCTCCTACCTCGCCCGCAACCGCGCCGGCCGCCACGGCCAGCGCCGCGCCAGACTGGCGGCTGAGCCTGGACGCGTTCGAACTGGCCGACGCCCGCGTGTTGTGGAATGACGCTGCAGTGCAGCCGGCCTCGGCGTGGGCGCTCGAAGGCCTGACGCTCTCGGCGCGGCAACTGCATCTGCCAGCCACCGCCACGATGCCGTTCACGCTCAAGGCCACCCTGAGGCCGCAGGGCGATGCCTCGACGACGCTTGCCACCCTGTCGCTGGAGGGGCAGGCCAGCGATGCGGCGGCCACCGCCAAGCTCGAGCTGTCGGCGGTGTCGCTGGCCGCCGTGGCGCCGTACGTCAATGCAGCGGCGCGCGCCCGGGTCGCCGGCACGGGTGCTGCGAGCGGGCAGCTGGAGTGGGCGGCGAAGTCCTCCGCGCAGGCGCAGCGCATCCTCGTCTCGCTGACCCAGCTCACGCTCGAAGGCTTGAAGGTCGACGAGCCCGTGGCCGGCAAGGCGGCCCCGCGCGGCGACACGCTCGCCGCACAGCGGCTTCAGCTCAATGGCGTCGCGCTCGACCTGGCCGCGCAATCGATCGCGGTCGCGAGCGCGAAGCTGCAGCGCCCGGCGTTGCGGCTCGAGCGATCCGCCGCCGGGGACTGGAACCTGATGCGCCTGGCCGGCCCGGCGCCGCTCGAGGAAAGCGCACGTCCGCTGGTGCGGGCAGCGGCCGAAGCGACCTGGCAGTTTCGGCTCGACGAGTTCGCGCTCGACGACGGGCGGGTGAGCTTTGTCGATGCCGCCCCCGCCCCGGGACGCGCAGGCGCGCCGGCTGCAACGGTGCGGCTGGGCGTCGATCGCCTGCGTTTCGGGCTGCGCGGCCTGCAACTGAGCGGCGAGCGTCTGGTCTCGACGCCGCAGTTGCAGTTGAGCGCACGCGTCGTCGATCAACGCGAGGGGGCCGGTGGCGGTGAGCCGAGCCTGGTCGAGTGGCGGGGCCGGTTCGGCATACAGCCGCTCGTCGTCAACGGCAAGGTGCGCGTCGAGCGCTTCCCGGTGCATGCCGTGCAGGCCTACGTGCCGCACGACCTGGGCCTGCGGCTGGCGCGTGCCGAGGCCGGTTTCCTGGGCGAGGTGTCGTTGAAGCAAAGCGGCGCGGCCGGGCTGCAGCTCGACGCGGCCGGCGACGTGCTGGTGTCCGACCTGATGCTGCAATCGGTCGGCAAGCAGGGCGCCGCGCCGGCCGCCGAAGGCGACCGCGAACTGCTGAGCTGGCAGGCCCTCGCGATCAACGGTGTGAGCGTGGTCATGCGTCCCGGCGCGGTGCCGAAGGTGCTCGTCCGCGAGGCGGCGCTGA
The DNA here is from genome assembly GCA_963779155.1 of uncultured bacterium. Taxonomy (GTDB): domain Bacteria; phylum Pseudomonadota; class Gammaproteobacteria; order Burkholderiales; family Burkholderiaceae_C; genus CAIKUF01. The sequence goes on from CAVZXE010000015.1 coordinate 207,916, forward strand.
GTGATTTCTTTGCGCGCCTGATCCTGACCGAGGAGGGTGAGCTCAATCTGCGCGAAGTGGCGCCGCCGCAGCTGGCCGCTGTCGCCGCGACGGGCGCCGCGTCCGCCGGGGCGGCCAGCTCGCCAGCCAGCGCGGCGGCCACCCCGCCGGCAGCCGCGTCGCCGCCTCCGGTCGAGCTGGACCTCGGCGGCTTGCGCCTTTCCGGTGGCCGGGTGGCGTTCAGCGACCGCTTCGTCAAACCCAACTACAGCGCCGCGCTGACCGAGCTGAACGGCAGTGTCGGCGCGTTTCGCACCGGCAGCGGCGAGCCGGCGACGCTTCAGTTGAACGGGCGCGTCGCCGGGACCGGCTTGCTCGAGATCAACGGCAGGCTGCGGCCGAAGGCCGTACCGCGCGAACTCGACGTCACCGCCAAGGCGACCGACATCGAACTGGCGCCCTTGTCCACCTACGCGGGCAAGTACGCCGGCTATGCGATCGAGCGCGGCAAGCTGTCGGTCGAGGTCCACTACAGCATCGATCCCGATGGCAAGCTCGAGGCGAGCCATCAGGTCGTGCTCAACCAGCTCACCTTCGGCGAGCGCGTCGAGAGCCCGACCGCGACCAAGCTGCCGGTGCTGCTTGCCGTGGCGCTGCTGAAGGACCGCAACGGCGTGATCGACATCAACCTGCCGGTCAGCGGCACACTGGACGATCCGCAATTCAGCGTCGGGCCGATCATCTGGAAGGTCATCGTGAACCTGCTGACCAAGGCCATCACCGCCCCGTTCGCGCTGCTCGCCGGCGGTGGCGGGCCCGACATGAGCGTCGTGGCGTTCCAGCCTGGCACCAGCGAGCCCGCCGAAGGCGGTCGCGCGGCACTCGACCGGGTGGCCAAGGCGCTCACCGATCGGCCGGCCTTGAAGATGACCGTGACCGGCGAGGCCGACCCCGCCACCGAACGCGACGCCTTCCAGCGGGCAACGCTGGAGCAAAGGCTGATGCAGGAGCGGCGGCGCGAGCAATTGCGAGCGTCCGGCGCGGCGTCGGCGCCGGAGGCTGCCGGCGCTGCAGCGTTCGCCGATGACGACGAGCGAGCCCGCCTCGTCAAGGCCGTGTACCGGCAGACCGACCTGCCCGACAAGCCGCGCAACATGATCGGCCTGAAGGCCGACATCCCGACCGACGAGATGGAAGCGCTGTTGCGCAAGCACGTCGAGGTCGGCCCCGAGGCCATGCGCCAGCTCGCGCTGCAGCGCGGGCTGGCCGTGCGCGACGCGATGGTTGCCAAGGGGTTGGCCAGCGATCGGCTGTTCCTTGGCGAACCCAGGTTGCATTCGGGCGGGGCCGGCGACGCGCCGTGGACACCGCAGGTCAAACTCACCCTGGATACCCGATGAACGCAGCCCGCTCGACGACCCCACCGCCCGACGTCGAGGCACTGCCGCACGGCGTCTTCGCGATCGACACCGGCTTTCTCAGGCCAGGCTTCGATGCGGCCTACCTGATCGTCGAGCAGGGTCGCGCGGCCTTCGTCGACACCGGCACCAACTTCGCCGTGCCGCGCCTGCTGGCCGCGCTCGGCGCGGCGGGGCTGGCGCCGCAGGCCGTGGACTGGCTGATCGTGACCCACGTGCACCTCGATCACGCCGGCGGCGCCGGGCTGCTGATGCAGTCGCTGCCGAACGCGAAGCTCGTCGTGCATGCGCGCGGCGCGCGCCACATGATCGACCCGAGTGCGCTCTACGACGGGGCGCGCGCCGTTTACGGCGACGCCGAGATGGCGCGCTCGTATGGCCGCCTGGTGCCGGTGCCGGCCGAGCGCGTGATCGCGACGCACGACGCCATCACCTTGCCGTTGGCCGGGAGGCCGCTGCAGTTCATCGACACGCCGGGTCATGCCCGCCATCACCATACCATCTGGGACGAGCGCAGCCGCGGCTTCTTCAGCGGCGACACCTTCGGCCTGTCGTATCGCGAATTCGACGTCGATGGCCGCGCCTGGCTGACGCCCACCGCGACGCCGGTGCAGTTCGAACCCGAGCCCTTGAAGGCGTCGGTGCAGCGCCTGCTCGGCTTTGCGCCCGAGTGCATGTACCTGACCCACTTCGGCCGCGTCGGCGACGTGGCGCGGCTTGCCGGCCTGATGCTGGAGCAGATCGATGCGATGGTGGCGCTGGCCCGGCAATGCGCGGGCGCGGGGCCGGAACGCCATGCCCGCCTCAGGCAGGAGCTCGGCCGCTTCTACCTCGACCGCCTGCGTTCGCACGGCTGCCGGCTCGACGACGAATGGGTGCTGGCGTTGCTGGAAATGGACATCGAGCTCAACGCGCAGGGCCTGGCGATCTGGCTCGATCGCGCCGGCTAGACCCGAAGCGCCGCCGCGTTCGACCCGGTTGCCCGAACTGCGCGGACGCGACCGACCCGCCCACAGGAGCCGAAATGAGTGCCACCCGATTCGATTTCGAGAACAAGGTTGCCGTGGTCACCGGCGCGGCGCAGGGCATCGGCGCGGCGTGCGCCGAACGGCTGGCGGGCGACGGCGCGGCGGTCGCACTGTGGGACATCGACGACGCCCGCGGCGAGGCGCTCGCCGTCGCGCTCGTGTCGCGCGGCCACAAGGCGATCTACCGCCACTGCAACGTCGCACGCAAGGCCGAGGTCGATGCCGCGCTGGCCGCGACGCTGGCCGCGCTCGGGCGCATCGACGCGCTGGTCAGCAATGCCGGCATCTTCAAGGCCGCCGACTTCCTGGACATCACCGAAGCCGACTGGGACGCAGTGATCGACGTCAACCTGAAAGGCGCGTTCCTCGTGGCGCAGGCGGTGGCGCGCGCGATGGCGGCGCAGGGCGACGGCGGCGCCATCGTGCACATGAGTTCGGTCAACGGCCTGATGGCGATCCCGAGCATCGCCAGCTACAACGTCAGCAAGGGCGGCATCAACCAGCTCACGCGCGTGATGGCGCTGGCACTCGCCGACCAGGGGATCCGCGTCAATGCCGTCGCGCCGGGCACGATCGCGACCGAACTGGCGCAGAAGGCCGTGCTCGGGAGCGACGAGGCGCGCGCGCGCATCATGAGCCGCACGCCGATGAAGCGCCTCGGCAAGCCGTCCGAGATCGCCGACGTGACGGCGTTCCTGCTCAGCGACGCGGCGAGCTACATGACGGGGCAGATCGTCTACGTCGACGGTGGCCGGCTGAGCCTGAACTACACCGTCGCGGCCTGATCCGCCTGCATGATCGACGACGGGGAGACTTCGATGCCGGACCTTGCCGGATCCACCTTGCCGCCGCTCACCGGCGGTTGCCTGTGCTACGCCGTGCGTTATCGCGCCACGCCGGATCACCGCGACGGCTACTACTGCCATTGCCGGATGTGCCAGCTCGCCTTCGGCAACACGCGGGCCGCCTTCCTGAACCTGCGCAAGGACGAGGTCGCGTGGCTCACGCAGCCGCCTGCGTACTACGCCTCATCGAAGATCGCGCGCCGCGGCTTCTGCGCCACCTGCAGCACGCCGCTGTGCTTCGAATACCTCGACGGCGACCGCATGGACCTGTCGGTCGGCAGCCTCGACGACCCGGCGGCGCTGAGGCCGATGTCGCACTTCGCGGTCGAGTCGCGAATCGCGTCGTGGCACGCCGCCGACGGCCTGCCCGAGGAGCGCCCCGAAGACCATGTGCGCCTGGCCCAGCGCTGGCGAGAGGCCTACGGCGAGGGCGTCGTGCCCGGCATCGACGCGGTGCGCAAGGCCTGAAGCCGCCGCTTCACGCCAGGCTGGGCACGCGCCGCAGCGGCGCCTCGCGGATCGGCAGATGGATCAGCGCGGCACCCGCGGCGAGCACGATGTCGGCATACCACATCCAGTCGTAGCTGCCGGTCCACTCGAAGGCCTTGCCGCCCAGGTAGGCGCCGAGGAAGCCGCCGATCTGGTGGCTGAGCATCACCAGACCGAACAGCGTGGCCAGATTCGCGGTGCCATAGAACTTGGCGACGAGGCCCACGGTCGGCGGCACGGTGGAGAGGTAGGTCAGGCCGATCACCGCAGCGAAGATCAGCAGCGTCGTTTCGGTCTTCGGCGCGAGCAGGAAGCCGAGCACCGCGACCGCGCGCGCCGCGTAGACCAGCGACAACAACGATTTCATGCGCCAGCGGCCGACGGCCCAGCCCATGCCGAGGCTGCCGACGATGTTGAACAGGCCGACCATGCCGAGCGCCCACGCGCCGAGGGCCGCCGGCAACTGGCAGGAGGCCACCACGCCGGGCAGGTGGGTGGCGATGAAGGCGACGTGAAAGCCGCAGACGAAGAACCCGGCGCCCAGCAGCAGGAAGCTCGGGTCGCGCAGCGCCCGCGCGATGGCCTGGCGCGTCGTGTCCGCACGCGCCGGCACGGTGGCCTGCGCCGCGGCGGCGGACGGCACCGCGTTGCCACGCAGCACCCACGCCGCGGGCAGGGCGAGCAGCGTCAGGCCGGCCAGGCTCTGTACCGCGACGATCCACCCGGCGCCCTGCGTGATGAACTGTGCCAGCGGGGCGAACACGAACTGCCCGAAGGAGCCGCCGGCGTTGACGATGCCGGTGGCGATGCCGCGCTTCTCGGGTGCGATCAGGCGCGCGGTCGCCGCCATCAGTACCGAGGGCCCGGCGATGCCCGCGCCGCCGGCAGACAAGACACCGATCGCCAGCACGAGACCCGCCGTGCTCGTCATGTACGGGATCAGCGCCGTGCCGATGGCGATCAGGAGCACGCCGACCAGCAGCGCGCGTCCGGTGCCGACACGGTCGGCCACGATGCCGGCGAAGGGCTGCGTCAGGCCCCACCACAACTGGCCGACGGCGAAGGCCAGGCTGATGCTCGCCAGGCCGAGGCCGGTGTGGGTGTTGATCGTGTTCAGGAACAGCCCCATCGACTGACGTGCGCCCATCGTGACGGCACAGGTGCCGGCGGCAGCGAGCAGCACGAGCCAGAACGCCGGATGGCGCGGCGCCTTGCGGTCACCCATGAGCAGCTCTTTCGTCGGTGCCGCCGAACAACGCCAGGCAGTCGTCGATCAGTGCATGCAGTTGCGCCACGCGGTCGGCCCCCAGGCGCGCGTTGAGCGCCAGCTGCGCCGTCTTCCAGGCGCGCTGCGCCTCGCTGCGCTTGGCCCGCCCGGCATCGGTGAGGCTGACGAGGCGCGAGCGCTGGTCGGCACCCGGGCCCACGAGCACCCAGCCCTGGGCGACCAGCGGCTGCAGGTTGCGCGTCAGTGTCGAGGCATCGAGCCGCATCGTAGCGGCCAGGTCGGCCGGCCGCAGCGGGCCGAGCCTGTCGATCGAGCTGAGCAGCGAATACTGTGAGGTCTTGAGCCCGGCGGCGGCAAGCACCGCGTCGTACTCACGGCTCACGCAGCGCGTCAGCTGGCGCAGCTTGTAATTGGTGCAGCCGCGTGCTGCAGGCGCATCCTTCGCCGGTCGGTCGGCAGGCAGGGCGTTCGGTCTCATTTGAAGATTGTAGCTACAATGATTGCAGATACAAGTTAACTGGAGCTGCCCGATGGCCAAGACTTCCCTGTCGCCCGAGGAAACCCTGCAGCGCTGGCGCGACGAGGAGGCCGCGGTGCGCCGGCGCCTGGCCGAACCCGGCGTCGCCCGGCCCGACCAGGTGGCCGGCAAGACGGGGATGGAGGTCTTGCAGGCGATCTTCGACGGTGCGTTGCCGTCGCCCTGGATCGGCGCGACGCTCGACTTCATCCCGCTGCGGATCGAGCCTGGCGTCGCGGTCTTCCAGGGGCACCCGGGCCGGGCGCACTACAACCCGCTCGGCACCGTCCATGGCGGCTGGTTCGCGACGCTGCTCGATTCGTGCGTCGGCTGCGCCGTGCATTCGGCGCTGCCGGCGGGCCAGGCCTACACCACGCTGGAGCTGAAGATCAATCTCGTGCGCGCCCTGACCGACGCCGTGCCGCTGGTGCGCGCCGAAGGGCGCGTCATCCACCTCGGTCGCAGCGTGGCGACCGCCGAGGGTCGGCTGGTCGGCCACGACGGCAAGCTGTACGCTCACGCCACCACGACCTGCTTCATCTTCGAAGCGCCCCCTGGGAAGGCCAAGCGATGAGACTGCTCCACACCATGCTGCGCGTCGGCAACCTGCAGCGATCGATCGACTTCTACACCCGGGTGATGGGCATGCAGCTGCTGCGCACCACCGAACGGCCGGAGCAGAAGTATTCGCTCGCCTTCGTCGGCTACGGGCGCAACCCCGAACAGGCCGAGATCGAGTTGACCTACAACCATGGCGTCGACAGCTACGAGCTCGGCACCGCCTACGGTCACATCGCGCTCGAGGTGCCCGACGCCGCCGCGGCCTGCGAGCGGATCCGCGCGGGCGGAGGCAGGGTCACCCGTGAGGCGGGGCCGGTCCAGGGTGGCACGACGGTGATCGCCTTCGTCACCGACCCGGACGGCTACAAGATCGAATTGATCGAGCCCAAGCCGTGATCGATCCACGCTTCGGCGCGGTCCCCGACGCCGGTCGGGGCCGGGGACAGATCCTGAGACGGTCCGGATGGGGTCGCCCGGCGCGGTGTCATTGAAGGCGCAATTCCACCCGGTCCACGTTCGGTGCCAAATTGCTCTCGAGCACCGGCTCGGGGCGGGCGATGATGATTTGTTGTGGCGGCACGCCATTGGCTTCGAGCGCATGGCGCACCGCGCGTGCCCGTGATTCGGCCAGCGCACGGGCCGAGGCATCGGCGCTCGCCGCCTGGAAGGGAAGCACGAGCACGGCCAGCCCGCCGTCGGCGCGCGCGGACTCGGCGGCGCGTTGCAGGGCTTGCGTCGAGTCCGGCGGCAGGGCGGCGCTGCCCGGCTCGAACTCGATGCGTTCGACGGGACCGAGGGCTTCGTCGGCCGCCGCCGCGGTGGTATGGGTGTCGGCTCGAGTCGGCGCCCGCATCACCGCCAACCCGAGCACGCCGGCCACGACGAGCGCGGCCACCACCATGGCGACGGCGAGCGCGATGCCCTGGGTGTCGTCTTGGTCAGACACTTCGTGCTCCTCCGATCGGAATATCGAAATTCATTCTAGAGTGACGGGGTGAATGCGCCCGAGCCAATGCGCCCCCTGCGCGACCCCGCGGAGTCGCTGGCGCTGGCGCGCGTGCAGTGGGGTGGCCGCGGCGACCTGTGGGTGTTCGGCTACGCATCGCTGATCTGGCGTCCGGAGTTCGACGCGGTCGAACACAGGCCGGCGCACGTGCACGGCTTTCACCGGGCGCTGAAGATGCAATCGCGCGTCAACCGCGGCACACCGCAGCGCCCGGGGCTGGTGTTCACGCTGCTGTCGGGCGGCTCCTGCCGCGGCGTGGCCTTTCGCATCGAGCGCGATCGTGTCGAAGCCGAGCTGCCACGGCTGTGGGCGCGCGAAATGCCGAACGCGGTCTACGACGCGCGCTGGCTGCGCTGCCGCACAGCGCAGGGGCCGGTGCGCGCGCTTGCGTTCACGCTCAGCCGCGAAAGCCCCAACTACACCGGGGCGCTGGAGGATGCACAGATGCTGCAGATCCTGCGCAGCGCATGCGGGCGCTATGGCAGCACGCTCGACTACCTGCTCGAGACTGCATGCGGCCTCGCGGCGCGCGGCATACGCGATGCCGAGGTCGAGCGCCTGGTCGCGCTCGCCCGGCGGCACGCACTGGCGCGCTGAAGCCGGCTCAGCGAACGTACGCCGGCGGCGCCGGCGGACGGCCCGAGCGCAGGCCGTCGAGATCGGCCTCGGTGTCGATGTCGATCAGCACCCCCGGATCGTCCACCTCGACGCCCTGCGCCGGGTAGCGGGCGACCAGGCGGCGCGCGCCCTCGTCGCCGGCGAGGGCCGCGAGGTCGGAGTACAGCTCCGCCGCGAAGCCGACCGGATGTCCGCGCAGGCCGCGGTGCTGCGCGTACACCACCGTGTGATGGAGCAGTTCTCGCGCCACGGCCTGCAACGTGGCCGGCTTGACCATCGGCATGTCGCCGGGAAGGATCAGCCAACCCGAGGCGTCGGGCCGGGCGGTCACGCCGCAGGCGATCGAGTAGCCCATGCCGAGCGGCTGCGGCCCGGGAGTGCCGACGTCGGGCAGCACGACGATGTCGCGCGTAGCGACGCTGCGCCGCGCGATCTCGGCCAGTGCAGCCGTGGCGACCACGACCAAGGGCAGCCGGCTGGCCAACACCTGGCGCAGGGTCGTCGCGAGCACGCTCGATGCGCCGAGCGACTGCGCGAGCTTGTGCTCGAGGCCGCGAAACCGCGAGCCACGACCCGCCGCCAGCACGATCACCACCGGTCCCGACATCACGACCTCCGCCGCCCTTGCCGCCGCTGTCGCGGCGTGGGCAATATCCGTTGTTGTGGCCCCGAGAATGCGAGCTCGGACGGCCGCGAGATAGTGGGGCCTTCACTTAGGGCCTTGCCCTAGACGTTTCGGCATGTAACGGCCGCGCCGGATCGCACTTTCTATACTGCGCGAATGACGAACATCGCCGACCTGCGCAAGAGCTACGAGCGTGCCGAGCTCGACGAGGCGAGCAGCCAGTCCGATCCGCTCAAGCAGTTCGAGCTCTGGCTTCAGCAGGCGCTCACCGCGGAGCTCCCGGAGCCGAATGCGATGACACTGGCCACCGTGGGCCCCGACGGGCGGCCGTCGACGCGCGTGGTGCTCATCAAGGGCTTCGATGCGCATGGCGTCGTCTGGTACACGAACTACGAAAGCCGCAAGGGGCGCGAGCTCGCCGGCAATCCGTTCGCGGCGCTGCAGTTCCATTGGGTCGAACTCGAACGCGTCGTTCGGGTCGAGGGGCGCGTCGAGCGTGTCAGTGGCGAGGAGTCGGACGCCTATTTCGCGACGCGACCGCTCGACTCCCGCATCGGCGCCTGGGCGTCGCCGCAGAGCCAGGTGATTTCCTCGCGCGCGGTGCTGGTAGCCAACGCGGCGAGGATCGGCGCGAAGTACCTCTTGCACCCGCCGCGCCCGCCGCATTGGGGCGGCTATCGCCTCGCGCCCGACCGCTGGGAGTTCTGGCAGGGCCGCAAGTCGCGCCTGCACGACCGGTTGTGCTACCGGCTCGAAGGCGCGGCGTGGTTGCGCGAACGGCTCGCTCCCTGAGCGATCGCCCGAAGCACGCTCAGGGCGCCGCGAAGGTTCGGCTCAGGGGGTGCGGCGGACGCGGTTCGCGAAGGTGCGGCGGAACTTCTCCACCTTCGGTGCGACGACCATCGCGCAGTAGCCCTCATGGGGGTGCTGCTCGAAATAGCGCTGGTGATAGTCCTCGGCGCGGCTGTAGTTGGCCAGCGGCAGCAACTCGGTGACGACGCGCTGGCGGTGGACGCCGCTGGCGTCGAGTTCGGCCAGCACCTTGCGTGCCACGTCTTCCTGCTGCGGCGATTCGAAGTAGATGCCCGAGCGGTACTGCGTTCCGCGGTCGTTGCCCTGCCGGTTCAGCGTCGTCGGATCGTGGACGACGAAGAAGATCTCGAGCAGTTCGCGCAGCGTGATGCGGCCGGGGTCGAACGTGACGCGCACGACCTCGGCGTGCCCGGTATCGCCGCCACAGACCTGGTCGTAGCTCGGGTTCGGCAGATGCCCGTTGCAGTAGCCGGATTCCACGGCGGTCACACCGTCGACGCGCAGATAGACCGCCTCCAGGCACCAGAAGCAGCCGCCTCCGAGGGTGATCGTTTCGAGTGGGGACGCGGGCACTTCAGCTCCTGGGCATGGCGGTCGCCCGCACTGTAGCGCCTGCCAGGCTTCGGCGGGCGACGGCGCCTGCACCGCCGCACTGCCGGGCAGGCGACAAAAAACCCGCCGGGCTTGCGCCGGGCGGGCCGTTCGACGAGAGTGCCTGCGCTCAGCGCAGCTTGGTCTCTTTGTAGCTCACGTGCTTGCGTGCCACCGGGTCGAACTTCATCATTTCCAGCTTTTCGGGCGTGGTCTTCTTGTTCTTGTCGGTGGTGTAGAAATGGCCGGTTCCCGCCGACGATTCCAGCTTGATCTTCTCGCGTCCGCCTTTTGCCATGATCGGGCCTCTCTTTCGTCAGTGGTTCGTCAATGGGTCAGACTTCGCCGCGGGCCCGCAGGTCGGCGACGACCTGTTCGATGCCCACCTTGTCGATCAGGCGCAGCGCGGCGTTGCTGATGCGAAGCCGGATCCAGCGATTTTCGGCCTCGAGCCAGAACCGGCGGTACTGCAGGTTGGGCAGGAAGCGACGCTTCGTTCGGTTGTTGGCGTGGGAAACCTTGTTGCCCACCATCGGGCCCTTGCCCGTGACCTGACAGACGCGTGCCATGACGCTTCTCCGTGTGAATCGTGTGTTTCAAAGGGGTGCCGGCAGGCCGCTGCGGAGCAACGGCTCGGTCCCCGACGCCGAGTGCCTCGCTGCGCGCATCGCCGGATGCCTGGCGCCGTACAGTTTGGCAAAGACGTGCATTATAGCCCGAGTGCCGCGGCACGTCTCCGGCGCTGCGGCGCCTCGGCTCGGCGTTCGGCGGGAAGCGTCAACCCTGCTCTAGGAATCGCTGCGCGTCGAGCGCAGCCATGCAGCCGGTGCCGGCGCTCGTGATCGCCTGGCGGTAGACGTGGTCCTGCACGTCGCCGGCGGCGAAGACGCCCGGCACGCTGGTCATCGTGGCCATGCCGGCGAGGCCGCTGCGCGTGATGATGTAGCCGTCCTTCATCTCGAGCTGGCCCTTGAAGATGTCGGTGTTCGGCTGGTGACCGATCGCGATGAAGCAGCCTTGCAGCGCGAGCTCGCTCGTCGAGCCGTCGCGCGAGCTCTTGAGGCGCACGCCGGTGACGCCCGATGCGTCTCCCAGCACTTCGGCGAGCGTCTGCCACAGGTGCAGCTGCATCGCGCCCTCGGCGACCCTGGCGTGCAGCTTGTCGACCAGGATCGGCTCGGCGCGGAACTTGTCGCGCCGGTGCACCAGATGCACTTTGCTGGCGATGTTGGCCAGGTACAGCGCCTCCTCGACCGCCGTGTTGCCGCCGCCGACGACGCACACTTCCTGCCCGCGGTAGAAGAAGCCGTCGCAGGTCGCGCAGCCGCTGACGCCGCGACCCATGAAGGCCTCTTCGGACGGCAGGCCGATGTACTTGGCGCTGGCGCCGGTCGCGATCACCAGCGCGTCGCAGGTGTAGGTGCCAGAGTCGCCCTTGAGCGTGAACGGGCGCTGCGCAAGGTCCACCTGGTTGATGTGGTCGAACACGATCTTGGTGTCGAAGCGTTCGGCGTGCTTCTGGAAGCGCTGCATCAGCTCGGGCCCCTGCACGCCCATCACGTCGGCCGGCCAGTTGTCGACCTCGGTGGTCGTCATCAGCTGGCCGCCCTGCGCGATGCCGGTGATGAGCACGGGGCGCAGGTTGGCGCGCGCGGCGTAGATCGCGGCCGTGTAGCCGGCGGGGCCGGAACCGAGGATCAGGAGCCGGGCGTGTTGCGCTGGGGCGGTCGTCATGGCGTGGAGGCTGCAGTGTGGAGCGGGCGATACAAAAGCATGCCCTTCAAGTCGGATTGGGCTCGCTTCCCGATGACGGCGAGCGAGTCCATGGTCACAATAGGCTCATTGTAGGGAACGTGAATTTGTCACGGCCGCCCTGTCGTCACTGCCCGGAGGATCCAACCCATGACCATGCTGTCCAGCCTCGACCTGATCCGGCGCGTGCCGCTGTTCTCGATGCTGACCAACGAGCAGGCGCAGGGCATCGCCGACAGCGTGGTCAAGAAGCGCTTCCGCCGCGGCGAGATCATCGTCGAGCACGGCCGCAAGTCAAACGCGCTGTTCATCCTGCTCAACGGCCGCGCCCGCGTGCTGACAGCCGACTCGCGCGGCCGCGAGGTGATCCTGGCCGTGCTGCAGCCGGGCGACTACGTGGGCGAGATGAGCCTGATCGACGACTCCCCGCATTCGGCCACCGTGCGCGCCGAGGTGCAGACCGACATGCTGGTGCTCGGCCGGGCCGACTTCGCGCGCTGCCTGCCCGAGAACTCGAGCCTGTCCTACGCAATCATGCACGGCCTGGTGCAGCGCCTGCGCGCGGCCGACCGGCAGATCGAGTCGCTGGCCCTGCTCGACGTGTACGGCCGGGTCGCGCGGGCACTGCTCGAGATGGCCGAGAGCGACGGCGAGAGGAAGATCATCCGCAACAAGGTCTCGCGCCAGGACCTGGCCAAGGTGGTTGGCGCCTCGCGCGAGATGGTCAGCCGGGTGATGAAGGACCTCGAGGAGCGCGGCATGATCGAGACGCTCGAGACCGGCTCGGTCGTCCTCAAGCAACGTCTCGGCGGCGATTGAACTGGCGCTGCCGCTCGGCGCCGATGCGCCACAATCTGCCGCATGACCTTTCCGCTCGGCTCACTCGGCGCAGGCGCGAGCGCCTCGACGGCCGATGGCACCTACATTCGCAGGCCCGGTCGCGGCGTGGCCGTCATGGCTGCCGATCCGGTGCCCTCGTGGCGCGCCCAGATGGGCGTGTTGCTCGGCGCGGCACTGTGGCTGCTGGCCCTGCTGGCACTGGCGACGCATGACGCCGCCGACCCGGCGTTCTCGACCTCCGGCACCTCGACGCTGACCCACAACCGGGCCGGCGTCGCCGGAGCCTGGTTCTCAGACCTGGCCTTGTTCGGCTTCGGCTTCTCCGCCTGGTGGGGCATGGCGGTGGCGCTGCGCGTCTGGCTCGGTGCGCTGGCGAGGCTGCTGCGCTCCGATGCCGCCGCGCCGATGGACGGGCCGCCGCCGTCGCGATGGCCGTTCTGGACCGGCGTTGCATTGCTGCTGGCCGCGAGCTGCGCGCTCGAGTGGACGCGCATCTACCAATGGGAGGCCCACCTGCCCGGCCATGCCGGCGGCGTGCTCGGCTTCACGCTCGGTCCGCTGAGCGTCAAGCTGCTCGGCTTCGCCGGCTCCGGCGTGCTGTGGATCTCCGCGCTGCTGGCCGGCCTGTCGCTCGCGTTCCGATTCTCCTGGCTGGCGCTGGCCGAGCAGATCGGGGCGCGCCTGGAGGGCGTTCGCGAGCAGCGGGTCGAGCGCATCGAGCGCGCCGAGGACGCCCGCCTCGGCGAACAGGCGCTGCGCGAGCGCGAACAGGTCGTGGACGTCGAGAAGCACCTGCACGACGAGCACCTGCCGATCGTCATCGAGCCGGCCGTGGTCGAGGTGCCCAAGTCGAGCCGCGTCGCGAAGGAACGCCAGAAGCCGCTGTTCGTCGAACTGGCCGACACCAAGCTGCCGCAGGTCGACCTGCTCGATGCCGCGCCCGGCCGCACCGAGAGCAGCGTGACCCCCGACACGCTCGAGATGACCTCGCGCATGATCGAGAAGAAGCTGAAGGACTTCGGTGTCGAGGTGCGCGTCGTCGCCGCGTCGCCCGGGCCGGTGATCACCCGCTACGAGATCGAGCCGGCCACCGGGGTCAAGGGCTCGCAGGTGCTGAACCTCGCGAAGGACCTGGCGCGCAGCCTGAGCCTGGTCAGCATCCGCGTCGTCGAGACGATTCCCGGCAAGACGACGATGGCGCTCGAACTGCCCAACGCGCGGCGGCAGATGATCCGGCTGTCGGAGATCCTCGGCTCGCAGGTCTACAACGACGCGGCGTCTCAGCTCACGATGGGCCTGGGCAAGGACATCGTCGGCAACCCCGTGGTGGTCGATCTGGCGAAGATGCCGCACTGCCTGGTGGCGGGCACGACCGGCTCGGGCAAGTCGGTCGGGATCAACGCGATGATCCTGTCGCTGCTGTACAAGGCCGAAGCGCGTGACGTGCGGCTGATCCTGATCGACCCGAAGATGCTCGAGATGAGCACCTACGAGGGCATCCCGCACCTGCTGGCGCCGGTGGTCACCGACATGAAGCAGGCCGCCAATGCGCTCAACTGGGGCGTCGGCGAGATGGACCGGCGCTACCGGCTGATGAGCAAGCTCGGCGTGCGCAACCTGGCCGGCTACAACAAGAAGATCGACGAGGCCAGGCACCGCGGCGAGCTCTTCCCGAACCCGTTCAGCCTGACCCCCGAAGCGCCCGAGCCGCTGGAGCGTCTCCCCCACGTGGTGATCGTGATCGACGAGCTGGCCGACCTGATGATGGTCGTCGGCAAGAAGATCGAGGAGCTGATCGCGCGCCTGGCGCAAAAGGCCCGCGCGGCCGGCATCCACCTGATCCTGGCCACGCAGCGGCCGAGCGTCGACGTGATCACCGGCCTCATCAAGGCCAACATCCCGACCCGCATCTCGTTCCAGGTCTCGAGCAAGATCGACAGCCGCACCATCCTCGACCAGATGGGCGCCGAGGCGCTGCTCGGCCAGGGCGACATGCTCTACCTCACGCCCGGTGGCGGGCTGCCGGTGCGGGTGCATGGCGCCTTCGTCAGCGACGACGAGGTGCACCGCGTCGTCGAGTACCTCAAGACGCAGGGCGAGCCGAACTACATCGAGGGCATCCTCGAAGGCGGCGTGCTCGACGACGAGGGCGTCGCGCCCGGCGAGGCGGGCGGCGCCGACGCCGAGGCCGACCCGATGTACGACCAGGCCGTGGCGATCGTGCTGCAGCACAAGCGCGCCTCGATCTCGCTCGTGCAGCGGCACCTGCGCATTGGCTACAACCGCGCCGCGCGGCTGCTCGAGCAGATGGAGAAGTCGGGGCTCGTCTCGAGCATGTCCACCAGCGGCAACCGGGACCTGATCGTCCCGTCGCGCGAGGCATGAGAGCGCTGCTGCTGACGATAGGGCTGTGCTGCGGCGTTGGCGTCGCGTACGCCGACGCGCTCGACGCGCTGAAGGCCTTCGTGCGCGATGCCAAGACCGGCCAGGCGAACTTCACCCAGACGGTGACTTCGCCCGACGGCCTGAAGAAGAAGACTTCGAGCGGCAACTTCGAGTTCGCGCGGCCGAACCGCTTCCGCTTCGCCTATACGAAGCCGTTCGAGCAGGCGATCGTCGCCGACGGGCAGAAGGTCTGGATCTACGACACCGACCTGAACCAGGTGAGCAGCCGCAAGCTCGGCCAGGCGCTGGGCGCCACGCCGGCGGCGCTGCTCGCCGGCGGATCGCTGGAGCAGGACTTCGAGCTCAAGCCCGCACCCGACCGCGCGGGCCTGGCCTGGGTGGAAGCGACGCCGCGCGCCCGGGACGGGCCGCTGCAGTCGGTGCGGATCGGCTTTCGCGGCAAGGAGCTCGCGGCGATCGAGATCGTCGACAGCTTCGGCCAGACCTCGCTGCTGCAGTTCAGCGATCTGGTGACGAACCTGCCGCTGGCTGCCGAGCGGTTTCGCTTCGTCGTTCCCGTGGGCGCCGACGTGATCGAACAGTAGGCATCGCGGCGCCTGCAACCGGTTAGGATGGGCCATCCTTGTGCCGGCCGCAGCGGCGTGCCGGGCCCGACCCCCCGCGGCAAACCGAACGCTCACCATGGTCAAGCGAAACCTTCACTCCGGCGAACCCCACCTCCTGCATTCGATGACCGAATGGCGCGCACTGCTCGAGATGGCGGCGCTCCCGTCCATGCTGCCGGTGCTAATGGCCGCGCCGCACGGCGACGGCCACCCGGTGCTCCTGCTGCCCGGCTTCATGGCCGACGAAGGCTCGCTGATCGCGCTGAGGACCTTCCTGCGCAATCGCGGCTACGCCGTCGAGAGCTGGGGCTTCGGTCGCAACGTGGGCTTCCAGAACAAGCATGCCCAGGCGCTGGAGCAGAAGATCCGCTACCTGCATCACAAGAGCGGGCGCAAGGTCAGCCTCGTCGGCTGGAGCCTCGGCGGCGTGTTCGCGCTCTATGGCGCCCACCAGGCCAGCGAGTGCGTGCGCACCGTGATCACGCTCGGCAGCCCGGTCAGCGTCGACCCCGAAGGCAGCCGTTCGCCGGGATTCGTGAAGGCCCTCTACCGGATCATCGCCCACCCGATGGGGCCGGCGGCCCACGTGATGCAACCGCGCGCCAAGAAGCTGCGCGAGATGAAGCAGCTTGCGGTGCCGATGAGCTGCCTATATTCGATCAGCGACGGCGTCGTTCCGGCGCAGGAGGCGACGATCGACGGCGATCGGGCGCTGCACGAGAACATCCGCGTCTTCGGCAGCCATACCGGGCTCGGCTTCAATGCGATGGTGATGTGCATCATCGCCGACCGCCTGGCCCAGCCCGAGGGGCAGTGGCAGCCGTTCAAGCCCGCAGGTCTCTCGGGGGCCGTGTACCGCGCGATGACGCACGAGGCGGTGCCTTTCTAGCCGCCTTGCGGGCCGGCGCCGGCGCACGCTTTCCGGCCGGCGTCTGCGCCTTCGGCCGCGGCGCCGCGTCGGCCTGCAGCGCGGCCAGGGCCAGGTATTCCTGGAAGCTGTCGCGCACGCACTGGGCGAACACCTCCGGATCGGGCATCAGGTCGCGGCACGAGGTGGGCGAGATGATGATCCGTCCGTCGTAGCTCGTCACCGCGAACACCAGGCCCATGCCGTCGGCAATCGGCATCATGGCCGAGAAGTAGGTCATCCGGGCCCCGCACAGGTACAGCGGCACCGACGGGCCGGGCACATTGGTGATGGTGCAGTTGGCCAGCGGCGCACGCCGACCGACGCCCAGGGCCGCGCGGGCGAGCATCTTGCTGGTGAGCGCCAGCGTCGCCGCTGGCACGTGCTGCCCGACATCGGTCAGCTCGCGGGCGCCGGCGGCACGCGCCGCGGCGTCTGACGAGGCCGTCTGGCGGCGAATGAAGGCGAGGCGCTTGACCGGGTCGGCGATCTGCGTGCCGAGCTGCACATGCAGCCACGACAGCGCGGGCTTGGGGCCGCTGGCCGCATCGGCACCGCGGATGAAGAAAGGGGCCATCGCCGTCAGGCTTGCCGCTGGCAACTCGTCGTTGCCGGTGAGGTAGCGGCGCAATGCGCCGCCGCATACCGCGAGCACCGCGTCGTTCACCGTGGCGCCGCGCGTGAGCGCGCGGATGGCATTGATCTCGGCCAGCGTGAAGCGCCGGGTGTCGAACACGCGGTGCGCCGAGACGACCGAGTTGAACCGGCACGGCGGCATGTCCTCGGGTCGCAACAGCATGTCGCCGGCCAGCGTGAACGCGGTCGGTGCGAAGCGCGCCAGCGCGCGCGTCAGCGGTCGCGCCAGGCGGAATGGCGAAGCGATGGCCTTGACCGCGCCGCGGCAAAGCATCGCCGCGGTGCTGGGCGGCGCCTCCGGGAACCACGGCGCCGGCGGCGGCGCGGCCACGGGCGTCGCCTGCGTGTCGTGGAGCAGCATCGTGATCTCGCTGCCGCTCTCGACGTCGATCGCCGCGTGGTGCGTCTTGGCCAGCACCGCGAAGCTGCCTGGCGGCAGGTCGAGCAAGCTGTCGAGCCCCTCGATCACGTAGATCTCCCACAGCGGGCGCTTCAGGTCGAGCGGCCGCGCGTGGATGCGCGACACCTGGATGCAGAACTGGCGCCAGTCTCCGGGCTTGGGCAGCGCGATGTGCCGCACGTGGTACTCGAGGTCGAAGTTCTCGTCCTCGACCCAATAGGGGTAGTCGAGCTCGAGCGGCACGTGCTGCAGCTTGCGGCGGAACATCGCGGATCGGTCGAGTCGGCTCTCGATGTGGGCCAGGATGGTCTTGAAGCGCAGCTTGCCGCCGGGTGCGGTCGACTGGTCGTAGATGTGGATCAGGCTGACATTCGAATTCGAATGCGCAGTGTCCGAGTACAGGAACGTGGCGTCGTGGCCGCTGAGTTGGCTCATCGCAGTGCTTCGAGTGCCTGGGGTGTCTCAATATACCTTTGGATCGGGCCTTGCCAGGGTGGGGTATGCACGCCGAATCTGCCCCAGATCATCTCCACGCCACTGGCGCTCGGCGCGGGCTCGCCTGCCACAATCGGCCCGATGAGTTCGCTGCCGCTGCCGCTCGACGCCCCGCACGACGCGCCACTGGCCGAGCGCCTGCGCCCGCGAACGCTGGCCGAGGTGATCGGCCAGGCGCAGTTGCTGGGGCCGGGCAAGCCCTTGCGCACCGCGTTCGAGTCCGGCCGGCTGCACTCGATGATCCTGTGGGGGCCGCCGGGGGTCGGCAAGACGACGCTGGCGCGGCTGATGGCCGACGCCTTCGATGCCCAGTTCATCACCATCTCGGCCGTGCTCGGCGGCGTCAGGGACATCCGCGAGGCCGTCGAGAGGGCGCAGGTCGCACAGGCGGGCGGGCGCGGCACGGTGGTGTTCGTCGACGAGGTGCACCGCTTCAACAAGGCGCAGCAGGATGCGTTCTTGCCGCACGTCGAGTCGGGCCTGTTCACCTTCATCGGCGCCACCACCGAGAACCCGTCTTTCGAGGTCAATTCGGCATTGCTGTCGCGGGCGAGCGTTCACGTGCTCGAGCCCCTGGGCGCCGACGACCTGCGTCTCGTGCTGGCGCGGGGCGGGGCGCTGCTGGGCTCACCGCCGCTCAGCGAGGGGGCGACGCTGCGGCTGATCGGATACGCCGACGGCGATGCGCGCCGCCTGCTCAACACGCTGGAAACCGTGGCCCGGGCGGCGGGTGCCGAGCGTCCGAACGACGAAGCGGCCGGGGCGCGCGAGCTCATCGACGAGGCCACGCTCGAGCGTGCCCTGGGCAAGCAGCTGCGCCGCTACGACAAGGGCGGCGA
Organism: uncultured bacterium; assembly: GCA_963779155.1. Lineage (GTDB taxonomy): Bacteria > Pseudomonadota > Gammaproteobacteria > Burkholderiales > Burkholderiaceae_C > CAIKUF01. The sequence goes on from CAVZXE010000015.1 coordinate 226,514, forward strand.
GCAGTTCTACGACACGATCTCGGCGCTGCACAAGTCGGTCCGCGGCTCCGATCCCGACGCTGCGCTGTACTGGTTCGTGCGGATGCTCGACGGCGGGGTGGACCCGCGCTATGCGGCGCGCCGGATCGTGCGCATGGCGAGCGAAGACATCGGCCTGGCCGATCCGCGCGCACTCCGCCTGGCGCTCGACGCCAGCGAGACCTACGAGCGCCTGGGCTCGCCCGAAGGCGAACTGGCGCTGGCGCAGGCGGTGGTCTACCTGGCCGTGGCCCCGAAGAGCAATGCGGTCTACGCCGCTTACAAGGCGGCGCGCGCCTTCATCGCGCAGAACGGTTCGCTGCCGGTACCGATGCACCTTCGCAACGCGCCGACGCGCCTGATGAAGGACCTCGGCTACGGCGAAGGCTACCGCTACGCGCACGACGAAGCGGGCGGCTTTGCCGCCGGCGAGTCCTACGGGCCTTCCGGGACGGCACTGCCGCGCTTCTACCAGCCGCAGCCGCGCGGGCTCGAGCTGCGCATCGCCGAGAAGCTCGATGAATTGCGCAAGCTGAACGAACTGGCGAATAAAGCGCAGAGGGAGGCCTGATCGACAGTGAATGGGCGCAATTCGGGGAGTGCACACCGGTGAATTCCTCAAGTTGGAGCAGTCTAGAATTCGCGCCAGTTCGCGCTCCGTACACCAGATCGACCGGCCCGGCCATAGGGTCGGCACGCGGGCTGCGGTACGGCAATTGCTAATAGAGTCGGGCCAAGTCCCGGTTGGGGCGACAGACCCCGGTGCCGCCTGCGCGTGCGGGCGGCGCAACGACAACACGCTCGGGCCTGGCGGCCGGGGTATCGCAGGAGACGCGCAAATGGACACCTTCATCCAACAGATCATCAACGGTCTGGTGCTGGGCAGCGTGTACGCGCTGGTCGCGCTGGGCTACACGATGGTCTACGGGATCATCAACCTGATCAACTTCGCCCACGGCGAGGTGCTGATGGTCGGCGCGCTGACGAGTTGGACCGTGGTGACCACGCTGGCGGACGCCGGCTTGCCGGGGTGGCTGCTGCTGGCGATCTCGATCGCCGCGGCGATCGTCGTCTGCGCGGTGCTGAACTTCGCGATCGAGAAGATCGCCTACCGGCCGCTGCGCAACGCGCCCCGCCTGGCTCCGCTGATCACCGCGATGGGCGTGAGCCTGCTGCTGCAGACGCTGGCGATGATCATCTGGAAGCCCAACTACAAGTCGTTCCCGCTCCTGTTGCCGAGCGAGCCGTTTCACATCGGCGGCGCGGTGATCAACACGACGCAGATCCTGATCCTGGTCGCCACCGCGGTCACGCTGGCCGGGCTGACCTACCTCGTGAACCGGACGCGCCTTGGCCGTGCGATGCGCGCCACGGCCGAGAACCCGCGCGTGGCCGGCCTGATGGGCGTCAAGCCCGACACGGTGATCTCGGCCACGTTCGTGATCGGCGCCGCGCTGGCCGCGCTGGCGGGCGTGATGTACGCCGCCAACTACGGCTCGGTGCAGCACACGATGGGTTTCCTGCCCGGCCTCAAGGCGTTCACGGCGGCGGTCTTCGGGGGCATCGGCAACCTGGCGGGCGCCATGCTCGGCGGCGTGCTGCTCGGGCTGATCGAGTCGCTCGGTGCCGGCTACATCGGCACGCTGACCGGCGGCGTGCTGGGCAGCCATTACTCCGACATCTTCGCCTTCATCGTGCTGATCCTGGTGCTGACCCTGCGCCCGCAGGGCCTGCTGGGTGAACGCGTGGCCGACCGGGCTTGAACGGGAGCACCGACCATGAAAAGCAAGAAGCTCCTCACCTTCCTCGTCGCCGCCGTCGGCCTGATGATCCTGCCGCTGGTGTTCCAGCAGTTCGGCAACGCCTGGGTGCGCATCGTCGACATCGCGCTGCTGTACGTGCTGCTCGCGCTCGGGCTGAACATCGTGGTCGGCTACGCCGGGCTGCTCGACCTCGGCTACGTGGCGTTCTACGCGGTGGGCGCCTATATGATGGGCCTGCTCGCATCACCGCACCTGACCGACACCTTCCCGGCGATCAAGGCGATGTTTCCGGGCGGCCTGCACGCGCCGATCTGGCTCGTGATCCCGCTCGGGGCGGCGATCGCCGGCACCTTCGGCGTGCTGCTGGGCGCGCCGACCCTGAAGCTGCGCGGCGACTACCTGGCGATCGTGACGCTCGGCTTCGGCGAGATCATCCGCGTCTTCCTGAACAACCTGGACGCGCCGGTCAACATCACCAACGGCCCGAAGGGCATTTCGCAGATCGACTCGATCAAGTTCTTCGGGCTGGACCTGGGCAAGACGCTCGACCTGGGCTTCGTCTCGCTGCCCTCGGTGTCGCTCTACTACTACCTCTTCCTGGCGCTGGTGGTCGCGAGCGTCGTCATCTGCTACCGCCTCGAGCGCTCGCGCATCGGACGGGCCTGGATGGCGATCCGCGAGGACGAGACCGCCGCCAAGGCGATGGGCATCAACACCCGCAACTTGAAGCTGCTCGCGTTCGGCATGGGCGCCACTTTCGGCGGCGTCTCGGGCGTGATGTTCGCGAGCTTCCAGGGCTTCATCTCGCCGGAGTCGTTCAGCCTGATGGAATCGATCATGATCGTCGCGATGGTGGTGCTTGGCGGCATCGGGCACATTCCGGGCGTGATCCTGGGCGCGCTGCTGCTCGCCGCGCTGCCCGAGGTGCTGCGTTACGTCGCCGGGCCGCTGCAGGCGATGAGCGGCGGCCGGCTCGACGCATCGATCCTGCGCCAGTTGCTGATCGCGCTGGCGATGATCGGCATCATGCTGTCGCGTCCGCGCGGCCTGTGGCCGTCGCACGAGCACGGCAAGGCGGCTCCGGCCCCGGCGGCGAAGTAGGAGCACGCGATGTCTGAAACCATCCTCAAGGTCACCGGTGTGTCCAAGCGCTTCGGCGGTCTGCAGGCCTTGTCCGACGTCGGCATCACCATCGAGAAGGGCCAGGTCTACGGCTTGATCGGGCCCAACGGCGCTGGCAAGACGACGTTCTTCAACGTCATCACGGGCCTGTACCTGCCCGACTCCGGCACCTTCGAGCTCGGTGGCAAGCCCTACAAGCCGAGCGCCGTGCACGAGGTCGCCAAGACCGGCATCGCGCGCACCTTCCAGAACATCCGCCTGTTCGCCGAGATGACGGCGCTCGAGAACGTGATGGTCGGGCGCCATGTGCGCACCCATTCGGGCCTGATCGGCGCGGTGTTCCGCACCGGCGGCTTCAGGCAGGAGGAAGCAGCGATCGCCGGACGCTCGCAGGAACTGCTCGACTATGTGGGCATCGGCAAGTATGCGGACTTCAAGTCGCGCACGCTGAGCTACGGCGACCAGCGGCGCCTCGAGATCGCGCGCGCGCTCGCCACCGACCCGAAGCTGATCGCCCTCGACGAGCCGGCCGCCGGCATGAACGCGACCGAGAAGGTCGTGCTGCGCGAGCTGATCGACCGCATCCGCAAGGACGGCCGGACGATCCTGTTGATCGAACACGACGTCAAGCTCGTGATGGGCCTGTGCGACCGCGTGACGGTGCTCGACTACGGCAAGCAGATCGCCGAAGGCAACCCCTACGACGTGCAGCGCGACGAGAAGGTGATCGAAGCCTACCTCGGCGCCGGGCACGCGGCCCACTGAGCCGGAGCGCGCACATGGCAAACACACTGCTCAAGGTCAGCGGTCTCAAGGTCGCCTACGGCGGCATCCAGGCCGTCAAGGGCATTTCGTTCGAAGTCAACGCGGGCGAGCTGGTGAGCCTGATCGGCGCCAACGGCGCCGGCAAGACGACCACGCTCAAGGCCATCACCGGCATCCAGCCGGTGGCCGCGGGCGAGATCGAGTTCATGGGTCGCTCGATCAAGGGCCAGGGCGCCTGGGACCTGGTCAAGCAGGGCCTGGTGATGGTGCCCGAAGGGCGCGGCGTGTTCGCCCGCATGACGATCACCGAGAACCTGCAGATGGGCGCCTTCGTGCGCCGCGACGGCGAGATCGACGCCGACGTCGAGAAGGTGTTCGGCATCTTTCCGCGCCTGAAGGAGCGTCGCGCCCAGCTCGCCGGCACCATGTCCGGCGGCGAGCAGCAGATGCTCGCGATGGGCCGCGCGCTGATGGCGCGCCCGAAGGTGCTGCTGATGGACGAGCCGTCGATGGGCCTGTCGCCGATCATGGTCGACAAGATCTTCGAGGTCGTGGGCGACATCCACAGCCAGGGCGTGACGATCCTGCTCGTCGAGCAGAACGCCAGCCGCGCACTGCAGCTCGCGTCGCGCGGCTACGTGATGGACTCGGGCGAGATCACGATGAGCGGCGACGCCAAGCAGTTGCTCAGCGACCCGAAGGTTCGCGCCGCCTACCTGGGCGAGTGATCGCGGCGCCGGGGCATCTCCCGGCTCGGCCGCCCGCACCGCGCCCGCCGCGGCCCGGCTCCGGTCGCGCTGACGGTGCACCGGACCTAGGGGTTTACCTAGGTTTGCCCCGGCATATGTAGTGGACATCATATGGGTTCGCCTGGGCGCACCGCGCGGCTGCTGTTGGCCCTGCTCACGGCGCCCTCACCTCAACCACTGGGACCTGGACCATGCAGAAATCGCTGCACATCGACCCCGAGAAATGCACTGGCTGCCTGCAGTGCGAAATGGCGTGCTCGTTCGAGAACTACGCCACGTACGCCCCGGCAAAGTCGCGCATCAAGGTATTCGACTTCCATCACACCGGGCGCAAGGTGCCCTACACGTGCACCCAGTGCGACGAGGCCTGGTGCCTGCACGCCTGCCCGGTGGAGGCGATCACGCTCGACCTGCTGACCGGCGCCAAGGTGGTGAACGAAACCACCTGCGTCGGGTGCAAGGTCTGCACCATCGCCTGCCCGTTCGGCACGGTGAACTACGTGCAGGAAACCGGCAAGGTCCAGAAGTGCGACCTGTGCGGCGGCGAGCCGGCCTGCGCCGAAGCCTGCCCGACCGGCGCCATCACCTACATCGACGCCAACTGGACCGGGCTCACCAAGATGGCAGCCTGGGCCGAAAAGCTCGGCAATCAACCCGCCGCTGCGGCATAAGGAGTACGGACATGTCCTGGGCTGGAAAAATCCTGCGAGTCAATCTCACCGCCGGCACCGTCAAGTCGGAGCCGCTCAACATGGACTGGGCGCGCCAGTATCTCGGCTCGCGCGGCCTGGCCACGCGCTACCTGGTCGACGAAATGGACGCCAAGGTCGACCCCCTGTCGCCCGACAACAAGATCGTCTGGGCCACCGGGCCGCTGACCGGCACGATGGCTTCGACGGGCGGGCGCTATACCGTCGTCACCAAGGGCCCGCTGACCGGCGCCATCGCCTGCTCGAACTCGGGCGGCTATTGGGGCGCCGAGCTCAAGATGGCCGGCTGGGACATGGTCATCTTCGAAGGCAAGTCCGCCAAGCCGGTCTACCTGTTCATCCAGGACGACGTGGCCGAACTGCGCGACGCCGCGCATCTCTGGGGCAAGACGGTCTGGGAGACCGAGGCGACGCTCAAGAAGCAGCTGCAGGATCCGCAGGTGCGGGTCTCGAGCATCGGCGGCGCGGGCGAGAACCTGGTGCTTTACGCCGCGGTGGTCAACGACCTGCACCGCGCGGCCGGGCGCTCGGGCGTCGGCGCGGTGATGGGCTCGAAGAACCTGAAGGCGATTGCCGTTCGTGGCACCAAGGGCGTCGGCAACATCGCCAACCCCAAGGAGTTCATGAAGGTCACCTACGAAAAGAAGAAGATCCTGGCCGACAACGCCGTCACCGGGCAGGGCCTGCCGACCTACGGCACGCAGGTGCTGATGAGCGTGATCAACGAGATCGGTGCGCTGCCCACGCGCAACCACCGCGACGTGCAGTTCGAGGGTGCGAAAGACATCGGTGCCGAGGCGATGGCCACGCCGCGCAAGACCGACGGCAAGAAGCCGCTGGTGACGAACCAGGCGTGCTTTGGCTGCACCATCGCCTGCGGGCGCATCCAGACCATCGACAAGGGGCACTTTTCGGTCGAGAACAAGCCGCAGTACTGGGGTGCTTCGGGGGGCCTCGAGTACGAAGCCGCCTGGGCACTCGGCGCGGCCAACGGCGTCAACGACCTCGACGCACTTCAGTACGCCAACCTGCTGTGCAACGAGCACGGCATGGATCCGATCACCTTCGGCGCCACGATCGGCGCGGTAATGGAGCTGTACGAGCTGGGCGTGCTGACGAAGGAGCAGCTTGGCATCGACGCCAAGTTCGGTTCCGCGCAGGCACTGGCCCACTTCGCCGAGATCACCGCCAAGGGCGAGGGTTTCGGCAAGGAGATCGGCCAGGGCTCCAAGCGTCTGACGGCCAAGTACGGCCACCCCGACCTGTCGATGACCGTCAAGGGCCAGGAATTCCCGGCCTACGACTCGCGCGGCATCCAGGGCATGGGCCTGGCCTATGCCACCAGCAACCGCGGCGCCTGCCACCTGCGCGGCTACACGGTTGCGAGCGAGGTGCTGGGCATTCCGGTCAAGACCGACCCGCTGGTCGCCGAGGGCAAGCCCGATCTGGTCAAGGCCTTCCAGGACGCGACGGCCGCGTTCGATTCGTCGGGCCTGTGCATCTTCACCACCTTCGCCTGGGGCCTGCACGACCTGCAGCCGCAGGTGGCCGCGGCGTGCGGCGACGAGTTCACGCTGGAGAATCTGGCCACCATCGGCGAGCGCATCTGGAACATGGAGCGCGACTTCAACAACCGCGCCGGGTTCACTGCCAAGGACGACACCTTGCCCAAGCGGCTGCTGACCGAACCGGCCAAGACCGGCCCGGCCAAGGGCCTGGTGAGCAAGCTGCCGGAGATGCTGCCGAAGTATTACGAGGTGCGTGGCTGGGACAGTGAAGGCCGGCTCAAGGCCGAGACCCGCACCCGCCTGGGCCTGTAGGAAGGGACGGGCAAGCGCCCGTGGCAGACGCAAGGCGGTTCTCGGACCGCCTTGCTTTTTTGCGAGGACAAGACCATGAGACACGTGATCCTGGGCGCCGGTCCGGCCGGCGTGATCGCCGCCGAAACCATCCGCAAGCATTCGGCCACCGACGAGATCGTCATCGTCGGCGACGAGGCCGAGCCGCCGTACTCGCGGATGGCGATTCCTTACCTGCTGATGGGCAACATCGGCGAGGCCGGCACGCACCTGCGGCACGACGCGCAGCATTACGGCAGGCTGCGCATCGACGTCAGGCGCGCGCGCGCCAAGGAGGTCGATGTCGACAAGCGCAGCCTCGCGCTCGACGACGGCAGTGCGCTCGCCTTCGACACGCTGCTGATCGCCACCGGCTCGAGCCCGATGCGCCCGCCGGTCCCCGGCATCGACCTGCCCGGCGTGCACCCGTGCTGGACGCTGAAGGACGCGCGCGCGATCATGCAACTCGCCGTCAAGGGAGCGCGCGTGCTGCAGATGGGGGCAGGCTTCATCGGCTGCATCATCATGGAGGCGCTGGCCGCGCGCGGCGTGCAGCTGACGGTGGTGGAAATGGGCGACCGCATGGTGCCGCGCATGATGGGCCCGACCGCCGGCGGGATGATCAAGGCCTGGTGCGAGGCCAAGGGCGTGACGGTGCACACCGGCACCCGCGTCGAGGCGATCCAGGCCGAGGCGCCGCTGCGGGTGCGCCTATCCAACGGCACGCACGTCGCGGCCGATCTCGTCATCAGCGCCACCGGCGTGCAGCCCAACATCGGCTTCCTCGAGAACTCGGGCATCAGCTGCCTGCTCGGCGTGTTGACCGACGAGCACATGCAGACCAACGTGCCGGGCATCTATGCCGCTGGCGACTGTGCAGAGGCGCTCGACATCGCCAGCGGCAAGACCATCGTCAGCGCGATCCAGCCCAACGCCGCCGACCAGGCCTACATCGCAGCGATGAACATGGTCGGCCGCAAGGCGCGCCTGAAGGGCGTCACGCAGATCAACGTGCTTGACACGCTGGGCCTCATCTCCACCAGCTTCGGCGACTGGCGCGGCGTGCCCGGCGGCCAGCACGTCGAGCTGACCGACCGGGCCGCCGGCCGCCACCTGAGCCTGCATTTCAGCGGCGACGTGATGGTGGGCTGCAACAGCATCGGCTGGACCGAGCACGTCGGCGTGATGCGCGGGCTGGTCGAAGGCCAGGTCAGGCTCGGGCCGTGGAAGGACACGCTGCTGGCCGACCCGACGCGGCTGATGGAGGCCTATCTCGCGCGCGCCCAGGCGCAGGAAGCGCACGCCCACGTGTGACGATGCAGATCACCTTCAAGCTCTACGCCAGCCTGACGCAGCACCTGCCGCCCGAAGTGCGGGTGGGCAACACGATGCCGCTGACGCTGCCGGACGGCGCGACGATCCTGCAGGCGATCGAGCCCTTCGGCATGCCGACGAAGCTCGTGCACCTGGTGCTCGTCAACGGCGTCTTCATCCCGCCCGAGCGGCGCGCCGAGCATGCGCTGGCAGAGGGCGACGTGCTGGCCATCTGGCCCCCGATCGCCGGCGGCTGAGCTTGACTGCCCGCAGGCCTGCGGCTTTGCCGCCTCGCTTCACCGCGGGGCGGCCGCGCGCCGCGGCTCCGAGTCCGCCCGCGCGGACTTGGACGGAACGATGGCTGGCCTCGTCTTGCCGGCAGCGCAGCCGGCCTTGGGGCGGCCCGGCAGCGGGCTGACCGAGCCGATGCAGTCGCACTACGCGGCAAGCTTCGACCGCGAGATGGGGTGCACCGAGCGCGAGTGGCTGTCGTGGCTACCGGGAGCGGTGCGCGAGCAGGCACTGGTGCTCGGCGACGGGTGGGCGCGCATCGGCATCGACGCCGGGCACTTGCACCTGCACTGGGAGGTGCTTTCGCCGCGGCAGATCGCCATGGTGCGACTGCCGCGCCTGGCTGCGCAGTTCCGTTTCGCAGGGGTCAGCGAAGAGGCGCGCCAGCGCTTCATGCGCTACTTCGACCTTTACATGCAGCGCGGCGGCGGCTAGCCCCTATGCGGTTCAGTTTGAACCGTTCGCCCTGAGCCCGTCGACGGGCCAGTGCGCACTGCGAGGGCTTCGACAAGCTCAGGCTGAACGGAGGTTGGGTGCTTGAGTGAGCAGCATTGCGGCTGGCCCGCAGCCGGGCCGCTGCGAAGCCGTTGGCGTTGTCCGCGCGACGCAGCCAGCCATCGTGCCGTCCCAGTCGGTGCAGGCGAACGCTGCGCATCCCAAACCCGCAAGCGGTCCCGGCGTTCATGAAACAACTACCGCTTGCCGTTGTGAAGTCGACGTTCGCCATCTTTGGTCCTTGGGAGCCGCGGCGCGCAGCCAACGCGACGGGATGCGAAGTGGCGCGGCCGCCATTCGGGGCCTTCAAGCCTTGGGCTCGCGGTAGGTCCACCAGGGCAGGACGCGGCGCAGCGACAGCACCTCGCCGCTGTGGTCGGCGGTGTAGCCGGGCAAGGCATTGAGCTGCGCCTGCCAGGCGTCGCTGCGCAGCAGGTCCAACAGCGCGCGCACGTGCGGATGTTCGAGGGATGGCCGAAGCGCCACGAGGAAGTACTGTTCTCGCGCCAGCGGCAAGAAGCCGAGGCCGCGCGCGCGGGCCGCCGCCTCGATGCCGAAGGCGGCGTCGGCAATGCCGCTGGCCACCGCCTCGGCCGCGGCGCGGTGCGAGGGCTCGGTCCGATCGAGCGCAGCAATTGCTGCCGGGTCGATCTTCTGCGCAGCGAGCAACTCCTCGAACACGACGCGCGTGCCGGTGCCTGGTTCACGCTGCACGAAGCGCAGGCTCGGGCGCCGCAGGTCGGCCACGCCGCGCACGCCGAGCGGATTGCCCGCCGCGACGATCAGCCCTTGCGTGCGCTGGGCGAAGCTCACCAGCTTGTGGCGACCGGGCTTGAGCAAGGGCCGGTAGGTTCGCGCCGTCTTCGAGCGTGGCGGCGCGTCGGTCAGCGCATGAAAGCCGGCGAGCAGGCAGCGCCCTTCGTTCAGCGCGACGAGCGCATCGACGCTGCCGGTGAACTGGACGTCCAGGTGCAGCTTGTGCTGGGCCTGCGCCACCTGGCGCAGCAGCGGCAGTGCGTCGTCGTGGCTGGCCGAGATCGGGATCACGCCCGCGTTGTCGTCGAAGGCGATCGCAAAGGCGCGTTCGAGCTCGCTGCGCAGCGCCTCGACCTGCGGCGCGAGCCGCGCCTGCGCGCGGCGCTCGGCCCACAGCAGCTTCTCGCCGAACGGCGACAGCACGGCCGGCTGGCCCTTGACCCACAGCACCAAGGTCTGGCCGAACGCGATCTCCCAGCGCTTCAACTCGCCCCAGACATGGCGGTACGACAGCGAGAGGCTGCGCGCCGCGCCGCTGATCGAGCCGCTGTCGTGCACCGCGGCCAGCAGCGCCATCAGCGGGTGATGCAGGTCGCGCTGGCGGTCGTGCAGCGCCTCCAGCGTGTAGGTCAGATGCACCCTATGCATGACGGTTCATATCGCGAGGCCGGGCGGCGGCGTTGAAAATGGGGCGAGTATGAGAGATGTTCAATGAGTGCCCTCGGCGAGAGCGTTCGTACCGCCGTCGATCTGATCGTCCATGCCGACCCCGTCCTGCTCCGAACCGTCGGGCTGTCGCTTTCCGTCAGCGGCACGGCCACGGCGTGCGCGGCCGGCATCGGGCTGGCGCTCGGCGCCTGGTTGGCGGTGGCGCACTTCCCTGGCCACCGCGCGCTGATCCTGCTGCTGAACACGCTGCTGGCCCTGCCTTCGGTGGTGGTCGGCCTGGTGGTGTACCTGCTGCTGTCGCGCAGCGGGCCGCTCGGCGCCTGGGGCATCCTGTTCACGCCGACGGCGATGGTGATCGCGCAGACCCTCCTCGTGCTGCCGGTGATCGCCGCGCTGACGCGCCAGCTCGTCGGCGACTCGCTTCGCGACGGCGGCGACCAGCTGCGCTCGATGGGCGCCGCGCCGCTGACGTGCGCCCTGCTGATGCTGGTGCACGACCGCTGGGCCGTGCTCACGGTCCTGATCGCCGCCTTCGGCCGCGCGATCGCCGAAGTCGGTGCGGTGATGATCGTCGGCGGCAACATCGACGGCATCACGCGCGTGATGACGACCACGATCGCGCTCGAGACCAGCAAGGGCGACCTGCCGCTCGCGATGGCGCTCGGCATCGTGCTGCTGCTCGTCGTCGGCATCGTCAACCTCGGCATCGGCCTCACGCAACGAGGCCATGGCTCTGCGCTGGCGGGGGTGCGATGAGCCCGTCGCGGAGAGGCGGTGGAGGGCGTCAAGCGGGCGCTGCCTGCGCAGCGACCGTAGCCCGGAACGGGTGCGAGCCTGCAAGCTCGCGCCCCCCGCGACAGCGGGGATCGGAGCCGAGGCTCATCGCAAGAGCTACCGACCGAACCACAGCTTCGATGTGCACGAGACTTGCGGAGGCAGCGCGATGAACGGCCAGCCGATGGTTCGCGTGGCCCCGCTGGTCCGCCTGCGCGACGTGTCGGTGCGCTTCGGCGACGTGCAGGCGCTGCACAAGGTGTCGATCGATGTGCAGCGCGGCGATTTCATCGCGCTGGTCGGCCCCAACGGCTCGGGCAAGACCACGCTCCTGCGCGCGCTGCACGGCATGCTCAGGCTGCAGGGCACGCGCGAGCTGGCCGATCCGGCGGTCGTGCAGGCGATGGTGTATCAGCGCCCGTTCGTGATGCGCCTGTCGGTGGCGACCAACCTGCGGCTGGCGCTATGGCTGGCGCGGGTGCCGCGCGCCGAGTGGGCCGGTCGCATCGAACTGGCCCTGCGCCGCGTCGGCATGGCCGGGCTCGGCGCGCGGCCGGCGCGCGCGCTGTCCGGCGGGCAGCAGCAGCGGCTCGCGTTGGCGCGCGCCTGGGCGATCCAGCCGCAGGTCCTGTTCCTCGACGAGCCCACCGCGAGCCTCGACCCGACGGCGAAGAAGGACGTCGAAGCCTTGCTCGCGGGCTTTGCCGCCGACGGCACGACGCTCGTGATGAGCACCCACAACCTCGGCCAGGCCAAGCGGCTGGCAAGGCGGGTGGTCTATCTCGACCAGGGCGAAATCCAGCTCGACCTGCCGACCGACGCGTTCTTCAGCGAGCGTGTCGATGCGCGGGCTCACTTGTTCCTCAAAGGAGAAATGGCATGGCAACTGGAATCATGACCCGAGGCGTCGCACGACGCGCGGCATTGGCGTGGATGGTGGCGGGCGCCGCCTTGGCGACCGGTCTTCCCGCACGCGCGCAGGACAAGTTCATCGTGATGGCCTCGACCACCAGCACCGAGCAGTCGGGCCTGTTCGCGCACCTGCTGCCGGCGTTCAAGAAGGCGACCGGCATCGACGTGCGCGTGGTCGCGCTCGGCACCGGCCAGGCGCTCGACATGGGCCGTCGCGGCGATGCCGACGTGCTGTTCGTGCACGACCAGGTCGCCGAGGAGAAGTTCGTCGCCGATGGCTTCGGCTTCAAACGCAGCCCGGTCATGGTCAACGACTTCGTCATCGTCGGGCCCAAGGTCGACCCGGCCGGCTCGCGCGGCAAGGACGTAGTAGAGGCGCTGAAGAAGCTTGCTGCGTCGAAGGAAGCGTTCGTCTCTCGCGGCGACAAGAGCGGCACTCACGCCGCCGAACTGCGCTACTGGAAGGCCGCAGGCATCGAGCCGCCTGCCGGCAAGGTGCCGGGCTACAAGGAGTGCGGCTGCGGCATGGGGCCGGCGCTGAACATGGCGTCATCGATGAACGCGTACGTGCTGGCCGACCGCGGCACCTGGCTGTCGTTCAAGAACCGCGGCGAGCTAACAGTGCTGGTCGAAGGTGACACGCGGCTCTTCAACCAGTACGGCGTGATCGTCGTCAACCCGGCCAAGCACCCGCACGTGAAGCTCGATCTGGCGCAGGCGTTTGCCGACTGGGTGCTGTCGGCCGAAGGGCAGGCCACGATCGCGAGCTACAAGATCGGCGGCGAGCAGCTGTTCTTCCCGAACGCGCCGAAGCAGTGAACGACGCCGGGCTGCGCAACAATGCACCGTGGTGAAGGGCCTGCTTCGTGGCGATTCCGGGCAGCGAACTTCCTACCCCCGCGAGAACGTTGACCGACCTTGGGCACTCAGGAGCCGAGCATGGACAGTCTGGATCTGCAGGTGCTGCAACAGGCCCGCGCCTGGCACGTCGAGGGCCACAAGGTGTGGCTGGTCACCGTCATCGAAACCTGGGGCTCGGCGCCGCGGCCGCCGGGCGCGCTGCTGTGCCTGCGCGGCGACGGGCTGGTCGTAGGCTCGGTCTCGGGCGGCTGCGTCGAAGACGACCTGATCGAGCGCGTGCGCCACGGTGAGCGGGTCGATCAGGCATCGCTGATCGCCTACGGGGTGACCAAGGAGGAAGCGGCCCGCTTCGGCCTGCCCTGCGGGGGCAACCTGCGCCTGCTGCAGGAGCCGCTGCGCAGCGTGGACTGGATCGACGAGTTGCTCGCCCGCACCGCCCGCCACGAGCTCGTCGCGCGGCGCCTGGACCTGGCGAGTGGCGTGGTCACGGTCGAGGCCGCCTCGCGCGCCGAGAAGTTCGAGTTCGACGGCCGCCAGCTGCGCGCACTGTTCGGTCCGCGCTGGCGGTTGCTGATCGTCGGCGCCGGGCAACTCTCGCGCGTGCTGGCCGGCATGGCGCTGGCGTGCGACTTCGAGGTCGTCTGCTGCGACCCACGCGAGGAATACCACCGGACCTGGGACGTACCAGGTGCCACCTTCAGCAAGGCGATGCCCGACGACCTGGTACTCGAACTTCAGCTCGACGCGCATTGCGCCGTGGCTGCGCTGACGCACGACCCCAAGCTCGACGACCTGGTGCTGCTCGAAGCCCTGAAGTCGCCCGCGTTCTACGTCGGTGCGCTCGGCTCGCGCGGCAACACTGCCAAGCGCAAGGAGCGGCTCGCGATGTTCGACCTTTCGCCGGCCGAGATCGACCGCCTGCACGGCCCGATCGGGCTCGACCTGGGCAGCAAGACGCCGGCCGAGATCGCGGTTTCGATCCTGGCCGAGATCGTGGCGGTGAAGAACGGCGTCGCGCTCGCGCAGAAGAAGGACGGCTCGGCGATGCCGCTGGCGAGCGGAGTTTGCGCGCGCTAGGCTCGCGTGACCCTGCAATCGCGGTCCTTGCGTGGGCCGGCTGAGCGGGGCTTGAGCGGCTGAATGGCGGCTGGAGCTGCCAGTCGCGATCGATCGTCGAACCTGGACTCCCGGCCGAGGCTGTGTGTAAGCTCAAATGCAGTGCGATGTCGGGGATCCTTCGAGCCTTGGCGAGGTCGCGAAAAGCGATCCTGACGCGTTGTGGAGGGTCGATGATCTCGCCGAGGGCGTCGCGCGGCGAGTTCTCACACAGGCTCGGCCAATTGCTGCCCAGGGCCACGGGCAGCAGCAGGACGCCGACTTGCGGCCAGACGCGTATGCCTGCGCTTCGAGTTCACTTCGTCGTGTCTCGAAGGGACGCCGACCCGGCAACATGGGCCACCAAGCTCCTCAGCAAGGCGCGGGCCAACGTGCGGGTGGCCTCCTGCAGGCGCCCCGCACCCGTCGTCAATGTGCACCGATGGCGCGAGGTTTCACTGCCTGGTGATCACGATTTCGAGGTACTCGCCGGGAACCACCAAAGAGTCCTGCCCGGCCACGTTGAGCTCGACGAGCAAGGCCGTGATGTCGCGCTCAAGCGACTTCGCGCCATCGTCGGCAAGCGCGCCGAAGGCTTTGTGCACGGGGCCGTACAGCTCGCGGAAGACCTGGACCCAATGCGCCGCCGAGCGGTAGCGGAAGTTGAACAGCCGACGTTCGCAGCGGATATGCGTGGCCTTCGTACCGAACAACTCGACGATGTGCGACTCCGTCCCCCACAACGAGGGCGGCTGCACACCGGCCGGCGGTGGCACGTGGGCGCCGATCACCTTGAACAGGCGGCCGATGAAGCCCCCGGGCGTCCAGTTCGCCAGGCCAATCCGGCCGCCGGGCCTCACCACGCGAAGCATCTCGCTCGCGGCGCGGCGGTGGTCAGGCGTGAACATCACGCCGAACGTGGACAGCACGGTGTCGAATGCCCCGTCGTCGAAGGGTAGCGCTTCGGCGTCGGCCAGGCGGAATTGCATGGGCAAGCCCTCGGCCTGGGCGCGTGCGCGACCCTTGTCGAGCAAGGCCTGCACATAGTCGGTGGACGTGACCACCGCGTGTCGGCGCGCGGCGGCGAGCGAGGCATTGCCGTTGCCGGCGGCCACGTCGAGCACGGTCTGGCCGGCGCGCACGTCGGCGGCCTCGGCCAAGGTCTCGCCGACGATCTGCAACGTGGTACCGATGGCGGCGTAGTCGCCGCTGGCCCAGGTCGCCTGTTGGCGCTGTTTGATGGCGGTGAAGTCGGGGGCGGGTTTGTCGATGACGGTGGTCATGGCATCTGGCTCCTGGTCGGTTTGGCATCGACGCGGGATTGCGACGACGCGGTCATCTTCGAGCGCCGACGGCATTGACGCTTCACCAGGCGTCGGGCAAATTTGCCCGTGCGTCCGCCGTTGGCTGCAATCGCCTCAGGGTCTTTGCCGCCCGTCGGCGCGACTTGACCGAGACTCCAGCCACAACGACCTGCGCGATGAGCCACGACCCCTTGTCCGATGTGTTGCGCAGCGTGCGGCTGCGTGGAGCGGTCTTCTACTACGTGAATTTCGACGGCGAGTGGGCGGCCGAGACGCCGGCGTCCCCCTTGCTGGCCAGCGCGCTCATGCCTGGGGCAGATCACGTGCTCGCCTACCACTTGATGGCCAGGGGTGAAGGCTGGGCCGCCACCGACGGTGAGGCGCCGGTGCGCCTCGCGCCGGGCGACATCGTGATGTTCCCGCGAGGAGACGGACACGTGATCTCCAGTGCTCCCGGCCTCCATGCCGAGGAGGACCACAGCGACTGGCGCTACACCACGCGAAACGACCCCAAGCCGATCACGGTCGCCTACCACCGTGGCGTGCTCCGACCCGGCTTGCCGGGCCCGGCCGACGAAGCGCGGTCGGTGGTGGTGTGTGGCTTCGTGGCCTGCGACATGAAGCCGTTCAATCCCCTGATCAATGCCCTGCCGCGCCTGATGCACCTGCGCGCCGGCGACCTGGCGCCGTGGACGGTGCAGTTGCTCGACCAAGCCGTCGCAGAGTCCCGCGAGCATCGCGCCGGCAGCGCCGCGGTGCTGGAGCGCGCCAGCGAGTTCGTGTTCGTCGACGCGGCACGCCGCTATCTCGACTCCATCGCGCCCGGGTCTGCGGGCTGGCTGGGCGCACTTCGCGAGCGCCACATCGGACAGGCCATCAGGCTGATGCACGAGCGCCCGGCAGAACCATGGACCGTGGAAGAGCTGGGGAGACAGGTCGGCCTCTCACGCTCGGCGCTGCACGAGCGCTTTGTCGAACTGACCGGGCAAGCGCCGATGCAGTACCTGACCCACTGGCGCATGCAACTCGGCGCCGGGTTGCTGCGCCGCGGGCAGAGCAAGGTTGCAGCCGTAGCCCAGGAGGTGGGCTACGACTCGGAAGCCGCCTTCGCCCGTGCGTTCAAGCGCCTGGTGGGTCAGCCGCCGGGCGCATGGCGACGCACTCAGACTGGATGACACGACGCTTGATCAGACGCCACTGCGCGAACGTGGCCAACGTCCCGTCGGCCGAGCCGATATCTCGCAATCGTCGACGTTGCACCTGCTGGCCAACGCTGGCTTCCGAGAGACGGCTCTGCGGCGACCCCTCGGGGCTCATCAGTGGCAGACCTGCGTCGTCAGGCGATGCCGGTCGGCTGTGCCCGAGGGGCGTCCATCGGTCCATGCCCGACCTTCAGCATCGAACTCGAACAGACGGCCGCGGCTTGTTCAGACGTTGCTCGTCGCCCGCACTTCCTCGATGCTGACCAGGCCCTGCAGCACCTTCTCGATGCCGTCCTGGCGCAGCGTGCGCATGCCTTCGAGCAGGGCGGTGCGTTGCAGCGTTTCGGCGCGTTGTCCGGTCTGGATCATCTGGCGCAGTTCGCGCGAGACGATCATCAGTTCATGGATGGCGGCGCGGCCCGATTGGCCGGTATGCCCGCAGTGCTCGCAGCCCGGGCTGTGGTGCTGCATCAACTGTCCGCCACGGCCGAAGCGTTCGGTCCAGTCGGCGCGCAGCGCGTCGCGCGCGAACGCAGGGTCGTCCTTCGGGCTGGCCTGCAGGTAGTCGTCGAGCAGCTCGTCGATCTCTTCCGCGGTCGCCGGGCGCGACGTGCGGCAATGGTTGCACAGCCGCCGCACCAGGCGCTGCGCCAGCACGGCGAGCAGCGAGTCGGCAAAGTTGAACGGGTCCATGCCCATGTCGAGCAGGCGCGTCACGGTCTCGGGCGCGCTGTTGGTGTGCAGCGTCGAGAGCACCAGGTGGCCGGTCAGCGAGGCCTCGATGGCCATGTGCGCGGTCTCGGTGTCGCGCACCTCGCCGACCATGATCACGTCGGGGTCGGCGCGCAGGAACGCGCGCAGCGCCTTGGCGAAGGTCCAGTCGATCTTCGGGTTCACCTGCACCTGGCGCAGCCCGGGCTGGGTGATCTCGATCGGGTCTTCCGCCGTCCAGATCTTGCGTTCGGGCACGTTGATGAAGCCGAGTGCCGAATGCAGCGTCGTCGTCTTGCCCGAGCCGGTGGGGCCGACGCACAGCACCATGCCGTAGGGCCGCTCCATCGCGTGCTTCAGCCGATCCAGGTTGGCGTCGGACAGGCCGATGCCGTCGAGCGGGATCGGCTTGGCCGAGGCCAGGATGCGCATCACCACGTCTTCGAGCCCGCTGTTGGTCGGGATCGTCGCCACCCGCAACTCGAGCCGGTGCTGCGGCGAGAACTTGGCGAAGTTGATCTTGCCGTCCTGGGGCTTCCGGCGCTCGCTGATGTCGAGGTCGCACATAATCTTGATGCGCGCGATCAGCGCGTTGCGGTAGGTGTGCGGCAGCTCCAGGTGCGTCCGCAGCGCGCCGTCCTTGCGAAAGCGGATCTTGATCCGCTCGCGCCCCGGATGGCTCTCGACGTGGATGTCCGACACGCCGCCCTTCCAGGCCTCGACGATCATGTTGTTGATCAGCCGCACCAGCGAGTTGTCGGACTGCTCGATCTGCCGGTCGTCCTCGCTGCCCGGCCGGTCGTGGCCTTCCTTCTCCAGCGTCTCGACGAGGCGGTCGGTGTCGCTCAGGTCGAACTCGATCGGCGCGACGGATTCCGGCGACCCGAAGCCGACGTGGGTCGCGAGTCCGAACTTGTCGTAGGCGGCGCGCAGTGCCTCCTCGATCGAATTGCACTGCGCCAGCACCGGGACCGACTTCATCTGGGTGACGAACTCCACTTCCTCCACCGCGACGCGGCGTTGCGAAGGGTCGCCGAGCGCCACGATCAGCCGCCCGTCGCGCACCAGCAGCGGCATCAGCTTGAGCCTCACGGCCATCGCGAACGGCAGCGTGCGCAGTGCGTCGGCCTCGACCGGAAACCTGGCCAGGCTCACCAGCGGATAGCCCATCTTGCGCGCCAGCGCCAGCTGCAGGTCCTCGCGCGAGATCGCGCCCATGCGGACCAGCAGCTCGCCCAGCGGCACGCTGCGGTCATGCGCCTGCTGCGCCAGGGCGTCGTCGAGCTGCTGCTGGCTGACGAGGCCGAGCGAGAGCAGCGCGTCGCCGATGCGCACCATCGGCATGCTCGCCTGCTGTTCGATCGCCGCGAGCAGCTGTTCGGGCGTCAGCAACTGGCGCGTGACGAGGATCTCGCCGACGCGCTGGGCGCGCAGTTCCTGCTGCTGCGCGACGGCCTGCGCAATCTGCTGCGGCGTGGCCGTGCGGTGCTCGAGCAGCACGTCGCCGATGCGCTCACCGAGCTGAACCGCGAGATAGGCCTCGCGCGGCACGAACAGGCGCTGGACGCTGCCGTCGTCGCCCACCGGCGGGAACAGGAACAGGCCGCAGGGCATCTCGACATGTCCGACGGTCTCGCCCTGCATCTCGCCGCCCGCGCTCAGGCTGAGCAGGTAGCGGCTGCGAGGCCGGTGGTCGAGCATCAGCGCGTGCGGGTCGTCGGCGCGCGCCCCGGCCGGCGCCGGCGGGCGCGGGCTGGGGGCCAGCGGCGGCAGCACGCGCAGCGACTTGAATTGGCCGAAGCGCAGCGCCATCGTGGTCCGTGCCGGCGGCACCTGGACCTGCGCCACGCCCTCGTCGGGGACGAAGAAGATCAAGCGGCCTTGCATGCACTTGCCGTTCAGGCCGACGATCTCGCAGGCTTCGC
Organism: uncultured bacterium; assembly: GCA_963779155.1. Taxonomy (GTDB): domain Bacteria; phylum Pseudomonadota; class Gammaproteobacteria; order Burkholderiales; family Burkholderiaceae_C; genus CAIKUF01. The sequence continues at coordinate 245,788 of CAVZXE010000015.1, forward strand.
TCGGCTGCTGCTCCAGCGCCTGCGGGTAGGCGGCGAACGGGGGCGTCGGCCACGCGAACTGCGCGTGGCGGGCCTTGTCGGCGCTGGCGCTCGATGCCGCATCGCCGCGCGGCGGGCCGTTGCGGGCGAAGTCGGGCAGCGCGTCGCGGTCGGGCAAGGACCATTGCAACGGGGTCAGCAGGTCGGACACGGGCACTCTCCGGCAGCGACGGGGCAGGCGGCAACAGCGGAACACTTTTCCACGCAGGCATCCTAGATCGGTGGCCAGCGCGTGAAGGCGCGAAATGCGGCGGCATCGGCCGTCAATTGCGGTGCTGCGCGCCCGGCCGCGCCGCACCGCCGCAGGACCGGTCGGGTACGATGGCTCGCGCCCACACCGCGCCCGCCGACATGCGCCGCACGACCCTCGCCCTCATCGTCACCGCCCTCGCCGGCTGCGCCACGCTGACGCAGGATTCGATGGACAAGCGCTACGGTGCCGCCGATCCGGCGCGCTTCGATCGGCCGCTTCCGGCCGCCACGGGTGGCGTGTCCTACCGCGACGACGTGCGCCCGGTGCTCGAGCGGCGCTGCGTCGTTTGTCACGGCTGCTATGACGCGCCCTGCCAGCTCAAGCTCGGCGCGTGGGAGGGCATTGCGCGCGGCGCCACCAAGGCGCAGGTCTATGACGCGGCGCGGCTCGACGAGGCGCCGCCGACGCGCTTGTTCGTCGACGCGCAGCTGCCCTCGCAGTGGCGGCAGAAGGGCTTCTTTCCCGTGCTCAACGAACGCACGGCCTCGGCAGAGAACAACCTGGCCGCGAGCGTGCTCCACCGCAGCCTCGCGCTCAAGCGTGCCCATCCGCTGCCGGACGAGGCGGTGCTGTCGAACGCGTTCGATTTCTCCCTCGACCGCAAGCAGTCCTGCCCGAGCCTCGGCGAGTACGACGCCTACGAGCGCGACCATCCGCTCGGCGGCATGCCCTACGGCCTGCCGGGGCTGAACGAGCGCGAGCAGGGCGTGCTGACACGCTGGCTCGCCGCCGGCTCGCCCGACGATGCGGCGCTCCCGTTGCCGGCCGACCTGGCGCGCCAGGTGCAGGAGTGGGAGCGCTTCCTCAACGGCGGCTCGCGCAAGGAGCAGCTGATGAGCCGCTACCTGTACGAGCACCTGTTCCTCGGCCACCTGGTGTTCGAAGGCGACCCGCAGCGGCGCGCATTTCGCATCGTTCGCTCCGCAGCCGCACCCGGCGCGCCGGTCGTGCCGCTGGCGACCCGCCGGCCCTACGACGACCCCGGCGTGCCCCGCTTCTACTACCGCCTGGAGCCGGAACGCGAGGCGCTGCTCGCGAAGACGCACATGCCCTACCTGCTGTCGCCAGCGCGCATGGCCAAGGTCCGCGGCTGGTTCCTCGATACTGCCTACAACGTCGACGCGATGCCGTCGTACGCGCCCGAGCAGGCATCGAACCCGTTCATCACCTTCGCCGCGATCCCGCCCGATGCGCGCTACCGCTTCCTGCTCGACGAGGCCGAGTTCTTCATCATGAACTTCATCAAGGGCCCGGTGTGTCGCGGCCAGATGGCGCTCGACGTGATCGAGGACCGCTTCTGGGTCTTCTTCGTCGATCCGAAGAGCGGCGCCGACGACGCGGGCGCCGAACTGATCGCGCGCCAGGCCGACCTCTTTCGCCTGCCCGGCTACTACGGCAGCGATGCGCCGATCGTCACCGCCTGGCGCGAACTGGCCAGGCTCGAGTCGCGCGTGCTCGCCGCCAAGAGCCAGGCGCTCAACCAGCGCTTTGGCGGCCCGCGCAAGATCGACCTGTCGCTGGTCTGGGCCGGAGACGGCCGCAACCCGAACGCCGCGCTCACGGTCTTTCGCCACTTCAACAGCGCCTCCGTGGTCAAGGGTCTGGTCGGCGAGGCGCCGAAGACGGCCTGGGTGATCGGCTACCCGCTGCTCGAACGCATCTACTACCTGCTCGTGGCCGGCTACGACCCTTACGGCAACGTCGGCCACCAGCTCGAAAGCCGCCTGTACATGGACTTCATGCGCATGGAGGGCGAGACCAACTTCCTGATGCTGCTGCCCAGGGCGGTGCGTGAGCCGACGCGCAACTTCTGGTACCGCGGCGCGAGCGCCGAGACCAAGGCCTACGTGGACGGCAGCAAGGACACGATCGAGCCCGAGACCGGGATCGCCTTTCGCACCCAGGACCCGCAGCGAGAGCTCTACGGCATGCTCGCAAGCCGGCTCGCGCCGGTGCTCGGCCTGCGCTTCGATCTGTCGAGCGTGCCGGACGCGCCGCTGCGGCAGGCGCTGCAAGGGCTGGCCGCAGTGCGCGGCGCAAGCCTATCGTGGTTTCCAGAGGCGGTCGTGCTGCGCCTCGACGATCCGCCGCGTTCGCCGCAGTACTTCAGCCTGCTGCGCAACACCGGCCACAGCAACGTGGCGCACCTGCTCGACGAGAAAGCCGAGCTGAGGCCGGACGAGAACACCTTGACCGTCGTACCGGGCTTCATCGGCGCCTACCCCAACGCGATCCTGCGCGCCACGCCGGGCGAACTGCCGGCGCTCGCGACCGCGATCGGCACCTTGTCGTCGGAGCGCGATTACCGTGTGCTCGCCGACCGGTTCGTGATCCGCCGCACGAGCCCTGCGTTCTGGGCCGCGAGCGACGCGCTGATCGACGCCTACGCGCAGTGGGCGCCGCTCGAGGCGGGGCTGTTCGACTACAGTCGGCTCGAGAACCGCTAGTGCAGTGTTCGACGCTGTGCGGCACCAGGCTCGCCGACCTTCCCGACCCCATGAACAAGGCCTTCACCCGCGAACCCGACGGCGACGACGATGACGCCGAAGAGGCCGGCGGCCCGCCCGCGCTGCCGCAGGGCGTGCGCAACTACCTGACGCCGCAGGGCTACCGGCGCCTGCGCAGCGAATTGATGAACCTGCTCGACGTCGAGCGGCCGCAGATCGTCGAAGTCGTGTCGTGGGCGGCGAAGAACGGCGACCGCTCGGAAAACGGCGATTACCTGTATGGCAAGAAGCGGCTGCGCGAGATCGACCGGCGAATCCGGTTCCTCACGAAACGGCTCGACATCGCCGAGGTGGCCGATCCCTCGGCGCATCACGGCGGCGACCAGGTGTTCTTCGGTGCCACCGTGACCTACGCCAACCAGCGCGGCGACGAACGCACGATCACGATCAAGGGCATCGACGAGGCCGACAACCTGCACGGCGAGGTGAGCTGGGTGTCGCCCATCGCGCGCGCGCTGCTGAAGGCGCATGTCGGCGACGAAGTGCAGCTGATGACGCCGGGCGGCGCGGAGCGGGTCGAGGTGCTGGCTGTGACCTACCCCGCGCCGGTGCCCAATGCTTGAAGCCCCGGCCGCGGCGAGAGCCGTGGCACGGGGCTTCAGTGAAGCGGTCCGGAACGGGCCGTCGCTTACTTCTTCGGCACGATCACGGTGTCGATCACGTGGATCACGCCGTTGTCGGCCACGACGTCGACGGCGATCACCTTCGCTGCGTCGACCGTTACACCTCCGGTTGTGCCCACGGTCAGCTCGTAGCCGCTCGCGGTCTTGACCTTGCCTGCCTTGACGTCTTTCGACAGCACCGTGGCAGGCACCACGTGGGCGAGCAGCACGGCGGTCAGCTTGGCCTTGTCGGCCAGCAGCGCATCGAGGTCGGCCTTGGGGATCTTGGCAAAGGCTTCGTCGGTCGGCGCGAACACCGTGTAGGGGCCCTTGCCCTTGAGCGTGTCGACCAGGCCGGCCGCGGTCACCGCGGCGACCAGGGTCTTGAAATTGCCGGCGTCGACGGCGCTGTCGACGATGTCCTTGGCTTGCACGGAGAGTGCGGCCAGCGAAAGTGCGGTCATTGCAAAGAGCTTCTTCATGGTGATTTCCTGGTTGAGTTGGTAAAGCGGGGAGGGGCGAAATGCGGGAGCTCAGAGCGGGGGCAGCAGGACCTTGTCGATCGCGTGGATGACGCCGTTGCTGGCGACCACGTCGGTGGCGAGCAGCCGCGACGTGCGCCCGCGGCCATCGGTGATGCCCAGGTCGGAGTCGACGGTGAAGGCGGCGCCTTGCACGGTTGTCACGGCGGCAGGCTTGGGAAGCGCGACGACGTCGGCCGCGCGCACGTCTTTGCTGACGACGTGGTAGGTCAGGATGGCGGGCAGGGCCGGATCGGCCAGCAGTGCGTTCTTGGAAATATCCAGCTCAGCGAGGGCCGCAACGAACGCATCATTGGTCGGAGCGAACACGGTAAACGGACCGCTGCCGGACAAGGTTCCAGCCAGTCGGGCGGCAACCACGGTTTCCACGAGCACCGAGAAGGTCGGGTTGCTCTGCGCCATCTGGACGAGGTTCAGAACCCCCGGCGGCACCAGCACCTTGTCGATCACGTGGATCACGCCGTTGCTGGCCGCGACGTCGGCGCTGGTGACAGTCGCCCGGTTCAGCGCGGCATCGGTGAGCTTGACGCCTGCGTTGCTGTCCACTGCGACGGTGGAGGGCGTGGTGCCCGGGAAGTTGTAGAGCGTGGGCTGGGTGGCGCCGCCGGAGGCCAGCGCTGCGGCATCCTTGCGCGTCGGCAGCACGTGGTACGACAGGATTTTCGCGAGCGTCGATGCGTCGAGCGCAGCCACCAAGGCTTTGCCATCGGCGAAGCCGAGCGATACGGCGAACGACGTGAAGGCGGCGTCGGTGGGTGCGAAGACGGTCAGGTTGGAGCGGTCGCTTGTCAGCGCTGGCGTCAGGCCGGCCTTCGTTGCCGCCGTGACAAGCGCGCCGAATCCGGCGTCGGTGGCCACTTCGGCCAAATTGCGCGGGGCCGCAGGCGCGGGGTCGTCGCTACCGCCGCAAGCGGCAAGAAGGGCCGCGGTCGTCGCGACGAGCATTGTCTTGAGCCAGAGTTTCATGAAGGTATCTCCATCTTGGGGTGGGAGGGTGGGACGACTCGATGAGCGGATCGATACCGAGTGGGGTAAAGTCTATACTTACTGGTATTACATATAGACTGTAGGGTCATCTTTATGACATTGTCGTTTTATTTGTACTGACAGGTCTGCTTCGTACCCTATCCCGTTTAGAATGGGGTATGGCAAAGATCGCATTCAAGGAACAGATGCGCCGGGTGCGCGAGGACGCGATCGTTTCGTCGGTCAACCGTCTGCTGGCCGAAAAGGGCTTCGACGCGATGACGGTCGACGAGGTCGCGGCCGACGTGGGCATCGCCAAGGCGAGCCTGTACAAGCACTTCGACTCGAAGGAACAGCTCGCGGCGGCGGCGATGGTGCGCGTGCTCGACCAGGCGCTCGAGGTCATCAACCGGCTCGAACTCGACCGCGACGCGAGCCCGCTCGCCCACCTGAAGGCGGTGGCGCGCTGGACGATGCAGGTGCAGCTCGCGGGCGAGATGCCCTCGCTGCCGGCGCAGAACTCGGCGCTTCGCAGCGCGCTGATGTCGCATCAGGTCTACCTGGACAGGCTGATGGAGGTCAGCGAAAGGCTCGGCGCCTGGATCGCCGCAGCGCAGAAGGCGCGCCAGCTCGACGCCGCGCTGCCGCCCGAACTGGTGCTCTACACGCTCTTCGCGCGCGCCTGCGATCCGGTGCTCGGCCTGCTGAAGGCGGGCGGCCAGTACGGCGACGAGCAGATCATCGAGATGCTGCTCTCAACCTGCTTCGAGGGCCTTGCCGGGCGCTGAGGCCGGTTCGCAGCGCGGTCACTTCGCGAGCCGCGACGCCGTCCACGGCACGAGTGGTGCGATCGCCGCCATCACCAGCACCACCACCGCGCCCGAGGGCAGGTCGAAGCGCGCCGACAGCGCCAGCCCGAGCAGGTAGCCGGCGGCCCCGATCGCATAGGCCACGGGCAGGCGCAGCGCCGCGCGCAGCCCGCGCACGGCTAGCGCCGGCACGATCAGGCTGGTGAACACCAGGTACACGCCAACGAGCTGCACCGAGGCCGTGACGGCGAGCGCGAACAACAGGTAGAAGCCCGCGCGGCCGAGCCGCTCGCGGGCGCCGAACCACAGCGCCAGCACGAGCGCGGTCAGCGCTGCCATGCCCGCGAGCTGCGACGCCGAGACCCACAGGATCTGCCCGACCAGCAAGTCCTTCAGATGTTCGCCGCCATGCGGGTTGCCGGCCAGAAGCAGCAGGCCGGCGCAGGACGCGAGGACGAACAGCACGCCGATCAGTGCTTCCTGGATCTCCGGCCAGCGGCGCTCGGTCCAGGTCAGCGCCAGCGCGCCGAGCAGGGCTGCCGTCAGGGCCGAGGCCTGTACCGCCCAGCCCTGCGGCTCGAAGCCCATCGCGTCGGCGGCGATGACGCCGATGCCGGCGATCTGCGCGATCGCCAGGTCGATGAAGACGATCCCGCGCTCGAGCACCTGCGCGCCCAGCGGCACGTGCGTCGCCAGCACCAGCAGGCCGGCCGCAAGCGCCGGCAGCAGGATGTGCCAGTCGAAGCTCTCCGGCGTCATTGCAGGCCCTTGAGCAAGCGCTGCACGGTGTCGTCGAAGAGCGAGAACAGGTCTTTCGCCTGCGCGTTGCCACCGACGGTGAACGGCAGCACGACGATCGGCAGCTTGGTGCGCTCGGCCAGCCACTCGGCGCCGCGGCCGTCGTTGTAGGCGGCGCGCAAGATCATCTTGGCGGGGCGCGCCTGCAGGCCGGCCAGTACCGCGCTCAGGTGCGAGCTGCTGGGCTCGACGCCGGGCTTGGGCTCGAGCACCGCCACCTCGACCAGGCCGAGCCATTGCTGGAGGTAGGGAAACGCCTTGTGCTGCACGACGACGCTCGTGCCGCGCAGCGGCGTGGCCTCCTTCTCCCAGCGCTGGATCGCGGCCTTCCAGCGCGCTGTGAAGTCGGCATGACGGGCCTGGTAGGTCGCGGCGTTGGCGGGGTCGAGTTCGGCGAGGCGGCGCGCCAGCGGCTCGGCGACGAGGGCGATGTTGCGCGGGTCGGTCTGGATATGCGGGTTGCCCGCGGCGTGCACGTCACCGTCGGCGCGGTCCAGGCGTTCGGGCAGCTCGAGCTTGCGCACGTAGGCCGCGGCCTCGAAGTTGCCCGGCTTGCCGGGCTGGATGGCGTTGTTGCCCGCCTGGCGGATCAGCATCGGCAGCCAGCCCACTTCGAGTTCGGCGCCGGTGCACACCAGCAGGTCGGTATTGCGCGCCGCCGCCACCAGGCTCGGCCGGGCCTGGATGTGGTGCGGGTCCTGCAAGCCGGTGGTGGCGACATAGACGCTCGCCTTGTCGCCGGCCAGCTCCTGCACCAGCGCGCCCCATTCCGGTTCACAGGCCAGCACCTTGAGCGCGGCCTGCGCCGTCTGCGCGCCCAGGGCCAGCAGCAGCGCCGCGGCAGTCAGAAAAAGTCGTTTCATGGTCGTGGTCCTCTCGTTCATCTAGTAACTGTGAGCACCGTGTGCGCCGAGGCTCATCTGGTACTGGATCAGGAATTGGTTGTCGGTCAGGCCGTAGCGCGCCTTGTCCTGTGCGAACTGCAGCCGCACCCGGCTGAACTCGCTGGGCGACCAGTCGAGCATCGCCGTCGTCCGCGTCGGCGAGCGTTCCGGCAGGAACAGGTTCGCGCTGTTGCCGTAGGCATCGACGTTGCCGATGTCCAGCCGGTCGTAGCGCAGGCCGACGCGCCAAGCCGGCAGGAACTTGTACACCGCCTGCGCATACCAGCCGCTCTGCGTCGAGCGGTAGCTGTCTGAGAGCGCCGCGTTGGCGCTGTCATAGACCAGCGAGCCCGATTCGAAGCGGCGCACGTACTCACCCTGCAAAGTCAGGCTGGTGCGCTGCGCGTTGCCGTTGGGCGCCCACTTCCACACGGCGTCGATGATCCCGAGCCGGCCCGTGCCGCTGAACACGTTGGTCACCTCGTTGCCGGCGCTGTCGAGGCCGTTCGATGCGCGATCCTGGGCGTCCGTCCACAGCATCGACAGGCCCGCGCGCCAGCTCTGGCTGACGCCGATGTCGCCCCCGGTGTGCACGAACAGCGCGGCCGTGCCGGGCTTGCTGCGCGCCTCGCCCCCGCTCGGGAACGGGCCGGCCGCGCCGATTTCGCTCCCGATCTCGATGAACTGCTCGGTGGGCAGCAGCACCCGCAGTTGCAGGCCGTCCTGGTGCAGCGCGCCGTCGAGGAAGGCCTGGTACACGAGCGGGGCATCGATGAAGTCCCAGGTGTGGGCGTGCTTGTCATTGTGGTAGCCGATGCCCGACAGGAAGCGGCCAGCGCGCAGCGTCAGGCCCGAAGGTAGCGCGGTCGTCTGGACCCACGCTTCCTCGACCGAGGCCTGGTTGTCGGCGGTCAGCGCCAGGCTCATCGAACCGTAGAACCAGGGATCCACGCCGCCCGAGAGGGTGAGCTCGGACTCGCCGAGCGAGAAGCCCTGGGCGGCCGCGCCGACCTCGCCGCCGGTCAGGAAGCCGTCGATGCGGTACGGGCCCGGCTGCGACAGGCTGGCATAGCTGGCCGACAGGATCAGCGCGATGGCGGGGTTGAACGCGTTCGGTGACGTCGGGGCGGTCATTGGCGGCTCGGCGGCTGGCGCCGGCGTCGTTGCCGCGACAGGCGGTGCTGTTGCAGCCAGTGCGGCGGCGGGCGCGCCGGGCGAGCCGGGCAGCGGCGACGACGCGGCCAGGCCGGCTTCGGCCTGCCGCAGCCGCGCTTCGAGCGCCTTCATGCGCGCCTCGTAGTCCTGCCGCATGGCATCGATTTCCTGGCGCAGTTGATTCAGTTCGGCGGTGTCGGCGGCGTGCAGGGGCGGCGAGGCGATCGCCAGCGCGACCACCAGGGCCGCGAACGGGGTGGGATGGGACATGTCGAGTCGTGCTCCATGGCAACGCGCGCACCCGCGGCAGGGGGCGCGCGGCATCTTGCGAAAGGGAATTCAGTACCGCCGCGCACCGGAACGGGCGCGGCGCATCGGGGGCCGAGGCCGGTGACCGGGCCCGGTCAGTCAGCCGACCGGTGGCGGAGCGCGCGAGACGTAGGCGGTGAAGGCGGTCGGGTACGCCGGCAGCGCCGGCACGGGGCTCACGGCCGTCGCGCACGCTGCGGGAAGCGGCGTCGCCGCCGGCGCAGGCACCGCGCCGTCGAGTGCCGCGAACAGCAGGCATTGCTCGCACGCCGCTGCATGCGCCGCCAGCGGGTCCTGGTGTGCCGCGGCCTGCACCGCCTGCACGGCATGCGACAGGCCGTGCAATTGCGCGTTCACGCCGAGCAGCAGCGCCGCGGCGATGCAAAGCCAGGCGATGGCCCGGCGGCGAAGAGGCTTGAACGGCATCACGCGAGCATCGTAGCTCAGGGCTTGACGCGGGCCACGCGCATCACGGCCGGCGTGCGCTTGAGCATCCGCATCACCTCGGCCAGGTGCAGGCGGTCGCGCACGCTGAGAAGGAGGCGCAGTTCCGCCGACTCCTGGGCCGGCTCGTCGTCCATGTCGATGTGCGTGATGTCGGCTTCGGCGTCGCTGACGGCGCTTGCCACCTGCGCCAGCACGCCCTTGCCGTTGCGAAGCAGCAGGCTGATGGCGGTCTCGAACGGGCGCGTCGGCTCCTCGGCCCAGGCGACGCTCATCCAGTGCTCGCTGTCACGCTCGAACAGGCGCTTGCCGGCCTTGCAGTCGGCGGTGTGCACGACCAGCCCTTCGCCGCGCCCGAGATAGCCGACGATCGCATCGCCGGGAATCGGGCGGCAGCACGGCGCCATCTGCACCGAGCTGCCCTCGCTGCCGTCGATGACGACGCGCTGTGCCGGCGCCGAGTCGGCGGCGTAGAGACCCATCGTCAGCGTCACCGCGTTGGGCCGTACGCCGCGGTCGGCCATCAGGCGCGCCAGGCGCTTGGCGACGATCGTGGCGATCTTCCTGCCCAGGCCGATGTCGGTCAGCAGGTCGGCGCGCGTGCGGTTGCCGCTCCAGCGCGTCAGCTGCTGCCACAGCGCCGCCGCCTCGGCGTCCTGCGGGTCGTCGCCGGGCAGCTCCAGGCCCTCCGCGCGCACTGCCTGGGCGAGCATCTTCGCGCCGAGTTGCTGCGACTCCTCCTGCTCCATCGTCTTCAGGTAGTGGCGGATCTTCGAGCGCGCGCGCCCGGTGCGCACGAAGTTCAGCCACGCCGCGTTCGGCCTCGCGCCGGCGGCGCTCATCACCTCGACCACGTCGCCGCTGCGCAGCTCGGTCCTCAGCGCCACCGGCTCGCCGTTGACCTTGGCCGCAACGCAGTGGTCGCCGACGTCGGAGTGGATCGCGTAGGCGAAGTCCACCGCCGTCGCGCCGCGCGGCAGCGCGAGGATCTTCGACTTCGGCGTGAACACGTAGACCGCGTCGGGAAACAGGTCGATCCTCACGTGCTCGAGGAACTCGTTGGCGTCGTTCGTGTCGTGCTGGATGTCGACCAGCGACTGCAGCCACTTCGCGCCGAGGCGCTGCGCCTCGGCCGCCTGTCCCGGCCCGGAGCCCTTGGCCTTGTACATCCAGTGCGCCGCGATGCCCTTCTCGGCCACCGCGTTCATCGGCTCGGTGCGGATCTGGAACTCGACCGCCGTGCCGAGCGGGCTCACCAGCGTGGTGTGCAGCGACTGGTAGCCATTGGCCTTGGGGATCGCGATGTAATCCTTGAAGCGCCCCGGCAGCGGCTTGTAGATCTGGTGCAGGACGCCGAGCGCGAGATAGCACTCGGGCAGCGTGGCGACGACGATGCGAAAGCCGAAGATGTCGCTGACCTGGGCGAAGCTCAGGTGCTTGTCGCGCATCTTGCAATAGATCGAGAAGAGCGTCTTCTCGCGTCCGGCCACCTGCACCGGCAGCTTGGCGTCGGCGAAGGCCTTCTCCACCTCGCGCTGGATGCGCTCGACGATGTCGCGCCGAAAGCCGCGCGCCTTCTGCACCGCCTTGGCCAGGGCCGCCTGCCGCCACGGCTGCAGGCGCTGGAACGAGAGCTCCTGCAGCTCGCGGTAGGTCTGGTTCAGGCCCAGCCGGTGCGCGATCGGGGCGTAGATGTCGAGCGTCTCGCGGGCGACCCGCGTCCGCTTCGCCGCGTCGACGGCGTCCATCGTTCGCATGTTGTGCAGCCGGTCGGCGAGCTTGATCAGGATCACGCGCACATCGCGCGCCATCGCCAGCAGCATCTTGCGGAACGACTCGGCCTGCGACTCCTCGCGGGTCGAGAACTGCAGCCGGTCGAGCTTGGTCAGCCCGTCGACGAGGTCGGCCGTCGGCGCGCCGAAGCGCTCGATCAGCTCGGCCTTGGAGATGCCGCAGTCCTCCATCGCGTCGTGCATCAGCGCGGCCATGATGGCCTGCGCGTCGAGCTTCCATTCCGCGCACTGGCCGGCCACCGCGAGCGGGTGCGTGATGTAGGGTTCGCCGCTGGCGCGAAACTGCCCCAGGTGTGCCTCGTCGGCGAAGCGATACGCCTCGCGCACGCGCTTGATGTCGCTCGCGTCGAGGTAGTCGAGCTTGCTGGTCAGCGTCGCGAACGACGACGCCGCCGCATCGCCGGCCCCGGCCGATGCGGGCACGGCAACGCGCACCTTGGGCGTCTTCGACAACGCCCTGCCCAGGACCGACCAGACGGAGATGGAACGCTCGCCCATGCCGCGAATTTAGCTTGCTTTCGCGGCGGCCGTCATGCTGACGGTCAGGGCAGGGAACGCAAAGGCCCGCGTCGGCGGCGACTGGCCCGGGCCCAAGCGATGTCGCGGCCCGTGCCCAAGCCACTGTCGGGCCGGGCCGGCAGTGGCCCGACGCGGGCTCGGGTCAGATCGGTACCTTGCGCAGCATCTCGATGCCGACTTCACCGGCAGCGATCTCGCGCAGCGCCGTCACGCCGGGCTTGTTCTTGCTTTCGATCTTCGGCGAATGGCCCTGGCTCAGCATCCGCGCGCGGTAGGTGGCGGCAAGCACCAGCTGGAAGCGGTTCGGGATCTTGAGGAGGCAGTCTTCAACGGTGATGCGGGCCATGGACGGTGCTCCGGGACGGCGTCGCCTGACGCGTCAGCTGAGGTTGAGGGCGGCGAAGACGGCAGGCTTGCCTCTGCGCTGGGCAGCGTACTTGAGCCGCTGCGAGTGGACGATCGCTTTCAGGTCAAACAGCGCCGTCTCGAACAAGGCGTTGATTATAACGAAGTCGAAGTGCCGGGCCTGCGCCACCTCGACGCGCGCATTGGCCAGCCGTTCGGCGATCGCTTCGGGGTGATCCTCGCCGCGGCGGGTCAGGCGCTGGCGGAGCTCGTCCCAGCTCGGCGGCAGGATGAAGATCAGCACCGCGTTCGGAAACAACTGCTTGATCTGCAGCGCGCCCTGCCAGTCGATCTCGAGCACCACGTCCTGCCCGCTGCCGACGCGCGACTCGATCTCGGCCTTCGAGGTGCCATAGAGGTGGCCGTGCACCTGCGCCCACTCGAGGAACTCGCCGCGTCCGGCCATGCCGCGAAACGCCTCTTCGTCGGTGAAGTGGTACTCGCGTCCGGCCTGCTCCTGCCCGCGCGGCGCGCGGGTCGTGTGCGAGACCGACAGCACCAGGTGCGCGTCGACCTCGAGCAGCGCGTTGACGAGGCTGGACTTGCCGGCCCCGCTGGGCGCGGCGACCACGAACAGGTTGCCCGGATAGTCCATGCGGCGCGTGCGCTAGCCGATCATGCGCAGTGCAGGCGTTGCGCCGATTCCAGGTTGTCGATTCATCGCGCTGTCGGCTCTCGAAGTGGTTGCCGGGAAGTTCGCGCCCGGCGTCGGCGCAAGGCAGGCTGGGGGCGCCAGGTGCGCCGTCCCGGCTTGCGCAGCGACTGCCGGGCAGTCTATCAGCGGCGTGCGATCCGGGGTCTCGGGCGCGCGGGTCCGCTTCTTGAGATGCATCAACGCGATGCCCGCCGATGCAGCCATACTGGCCGCCAACCGGGTCCATGCGGGGTGGCCGGCGGTGGCGAGGTGCGCTGGGTGAAGCCTGCCTGCCGGCATCGTCCCCCCGGGTCCATCGAGGGAGTGCTCGTGTTGCCGTTGCAGGGTTTCGCCGGCGTGGGCGTATCGCCCGGAAGGCGGGCAAGGCCGTGAAGCAGTACGCTGGCGAAGGTGCGTCCCCCGACTCGGGCGAGGCCGCCATCGCGCGCGTGCTCGCGGCCGAGCACGATGCGCGCGCCGAGGTCGAGCGGGCGCGGGCCGAGGTGAACCGGATCGCCGAGGAGGGCCGGGCGGCCGCCCGGGCGCTGGCCGAACGCACCGAGCGCCGCGTCCGCGTCGTGGCGGGCGCGTTCGAGCGTGAACTCGAAGCTCGCCTGGCCGGGATCGATGCCGAGGCCGCGAGCCTCGACACGCCGCAGGCGTTGACGTCCGAGGATCTCGCGGCGCTGCGGCGGGCCGTCGAGTCGCTCGCGCGGGAACTGATCGGGTCGCGGCCATGATCGAGTGCGGCAGTCTCGAGTACGCGCACGCGCGCCTGCATGCGCGGCATGGCCAGCGCATCGACGAAGCGGCCTGGCGGCGCATCGAGACGCTGCGCGAGTTCGCGCCCTTGCTCGAACTCGCGCGCGGCACGGCCCTGCGGCCGTGGCTGGTGGGCATCACCGCTGACAGCACGGCGCACCAGATCGAGTCCACGCTGCGCGGCCATTGGCGGGCGCTGGTCGAAGAGGTCTCGGCATGGATGCCCGGGCCCTGGCGGCCCCCGCTCGCCTGGTGCACGCTGTTGCCCGATCTCGCGCCGCTGCAGCACCTGGCCCGGGGCGGCGGGCCTGCCGCCTGGATGCCTGACGACAGCCGCTGGCGCGCCTTGTGTGAGGCGCCGCCACAGGCACAGGCCGCGGCCTTGCGCGCCGGGCCCTTCGCTGCGCTGGCGGTCGCCTGGCCGGCGCCGCAGGCGATCGGGCCAGCCTGGCTCGCCGAATGGCGGCGGCTCCTGCCGCAGACGCCGGGCGACGACGCCGACACGCTGGGCCAGGTCGTGTGCGCGCTGCTCGATCATCGGCAGGCCTTTGCCGAGGCAGCCGCCGGCCAGGGCTGGCTGTTGCGCGCGTCGCTGCGCGCGCGGCTGGCACTGTTGCTGCGTCGCGCTGCGATCGAGCCCGCGGCGGCGTTCATCCACCTCGCGCTGTGCGCGCTCGACCTCGAGCGGCTGCGCGCCGAGCTGCTGCGCAGGGCCGTGTTCCCGCGCTGGAAAGTGGCCTGATGCTGCGCCCGCGCGCCACCCGCTGGTTCGAGATCCTCGCTGCGCGCGACGACGCCACGCTCGTGCTCGAGGCGCTGGCGCGCACCGGGGCGGTCGAGCTCGAGGCGCGGGCCAGTGCCGGGTTGCCCGCGGCCTTGGGCGAGGTGCTGCCGCTGCTGGTGCAGTACCACGACCTGTCGGCGCGCTATCACGCGTACTGGCCACCGGCCGACGCCTGCCGGCCATCGGCCTTTCCCGAGCCGCCAGTGGCCACGCTGCAGCGCAGCCTGGCGGCGATCCGTGCCTGGGCGCAGGACAGCGAACCGCTGATCCAGGCCCTCCAGCGCGGCGAGGCGGAGCGCGGCGAGCTGAAGCTCTGGCAGGGCGTGCTGGCGGCGTTGGCGCCGGGCGCGCTCGCTCCATCACAACTGGCCGGCGCCGGGCCGTGGTTGCACCTTCGGTTGTTCGTCTTGCCGCCGGGCTCCGAGCCCGCCCAGGTGCTTCCGGTGGGCGATGCCAGGCTCGACGCGGTGACCTGCAGCGTGGCCGTCGACGGCGCCACGCACTTGCTGGTCGCCGGCCGGCCGCAGGCCCTGCAGGCGATGGCGCAGGCGGTGATCGCGCACAAGGGCGGCGTCCACGAGGCGCCGGCGTGGTTGCACGCCGACGCCGCGCGAAACCTGGCCTACGTCCGCGAGCGCCAGGCCGCGATCGAGCGCGACCAGGCGGCGATGAACGCCGCGCTCGCCTCGCTGCACCAGCGTCACGAACTGCCGCGCGCCCTGGGCGACGCCAACCGCCTGCATTGGGTGATGCAGAACGTTCGCGCGCTCGAGGCCGGGGAACTGCTGTGCTGGATCACCGGCTGGTCGAGCGATGCGCGCGGCGAGGCCCTGGCGCATGCGTTGCAGGTCTGCGGCGCACGGGCGCTGCTGCACTTTCCGAACCCGCCCGCCGACGCCCGGGCGCCGCTGCTGCTGAGCAACCCGCGCTGGGCGCGGCCGTTCGAGGTCTTCAGCCGCGCGCTCGGCATGCCGTCGTCGAGCGAGGCCGACCCGAGCCAGCTGCTGGCGATCGCGGTGCCGCTGATGTTCGGCTACATGTTCGGCGACGTCGGCCAGGGCCTGGTGATCGCGGCGCTGGGCTGGTGGTATCGCAAGCGCTTCCCCATCGCGCGCCTGCTGATGGTGGGCGGATTGTCGGCGGCCGGCTTCGGGTGGGTGTTCGGCAGCGTGTTCGGCCTGCACGGGCTGCTGCCGGCGCTGTGGCTGCATCCGCTCGAGGCCCCATTGCAGGTGTTGCTGGCGCCGCTCGTCGGCGGCGCGGTGCTGCTGATCCTGGGGCTGGGGCTGAATGCACTCGCCGCCTGGTGGGGCGGCGAGCTGCGTCGCTGGCTGCTGACCGATGCCGCGCTGATCGTCGTCTATGTCGGCCTGCTGGCGGCCTTTGTCGTGCCTGCGGGCCTTTGGGTGGCGGCCGCGGGCGCGCTGTATTTCTGCATCGGGCACGCGGTGCATGGCGGGCGCTTGATGGCCGGCCTCGGCGCGATCGGCGAACTGGTCGAGAAGACGCTGCAGATCATGATCAACACGCTTTCGTTCGCCCGCGTCGGCGCGTTCGCGCTCGCCCACGCCGGGCTGTCGTCGGCGATCGTCGCCCTGATGGACGCGGCCGACAGCATGGTCGCCAAGGCGCTGGTGCTGGTGCTCGGCAACGTCGTCGTGATCGTGCTCGAGGCGATGGTGGTGTCGATCCAGACCACCCGCCTCGTGCTGTTCGAATTCTTCACCCGTTTCATGCAGGCGCAGGGGCGCGCGTTCCGCCCCCTGCCCGCACCGCCATTCACTTACCAGGAGAACTAGATGAAACCACGCGTGGGCGTTCCGGTCGCGCTGATCGCGCTGACCCTTGTGCTGGGGCTGGCCTCGACGGCGCTCTTCCTGTGGGCGCCCGACGCGCGGGCCGCGGCCGACGCCTCCGTGGCCGCACGCGGCGGCGGCATCGACAGCAACTGGGTCTTCATCGGCGCCGCGCTGGCCACCGGCCTGTCCTCGCTGGGCGCGGGCTTTGCCGTCGCCAAGGTGGGCACCGCTGCCGTCGGGGCGCTGGCCGAGAAGCCCGAACTGTTCGGCCGCCTGCTGATCTTCATCGGCCTGGCCGAGGGGATCGCGATCTACGGGCTGATCGTGTCGATCCTGATGCTCAACCGGCTCGGATGATGAGCCCGATCTACCTGGGCGACGAGGTCAGCGCGGCCGGCTACCGGCTCGCGGGCGCGCGCGTGCGCACGCCCCGTGCCGGCGAAGAGGCGGCCGCGCTCGCCTGGGCGCGGTCGCAGGCGCCACTGGTGCTGGTGTCCGCGGCGGTCGCGGCAGGCATTGCCGAGGCGGTGCTGCGCGGCGCGCTCTCGGCGCTGGCGCCGCTGGTACTGATCGTGCCCGACCTCCAGGGCGAGGTGCCCTTGCCCGACCTGGCCGCCCGGCTGCGCGGGCAACTCGGGCTCGAGGCATGAACGCGACCCCGCAGCAGCCGCCGTCCGGCAGCGTGGGCGGCGCCGCGCTCATCGAACAGCAGACGCGTGCCTTGCTCGACCTGATCGAGACCGACCGGGCGCGCCAGTGCGCACAGATCCTCGGCGAGGCGAATGCCCGCGCCGCGGCGCTGCGCGCCCAGGCGCAGGCGCAAGCGCGGGCGCGCATGCGCCAGGCCTTCGCCGAACAGCGGCTGCTGCGGCGCGAGCGCATCGCCGCCGCGCAGGCGCGGCTCGCGACGCATCGCCGCCTGCACGACCAGCAGCGCATCGCGGCCCTGCTGCGGCTGGCCGGCGAGCAGTTGCCCGGCGAGCTGCTGGCGCTCTGGCGGCAACCGGCCTCGCGCGCCGACTGGGTGGCCCAGGTCGTCGCGTCGGCGCACGCGCGCATGCCGCACGGCCCCTGGCGGATCGTGCACGCGCCCGACTGGCCGGCAGCGGAGCGGCAAGCACTTGCGCAGAGCCTGGCCGGCGGATCGGGCGCGGCGCCTCGGTTCGAGGCCGACGCCGCGATCGCGGCCGGCCTGAAGATCGTGGCCGACGGCAATCTGATCGACGGCACGCTGTCCGGCCTGCTGGCCGATCGCGCCGATTTCGAGGCGCGACTGTTGCGCCACCTGGAGGGGCCGACGTGAGCACGCCGGGCCGCGCCAAGGGCTCGCGCGCTGGCCCGGCCGCAGGCCGCAGGGGGCCGCCATGAGCCTGGCCATCGTGCGCTGGATCGCTGGGCCCGTGCTGCACGCCATCAAGCAAGGGCCGTTCTCGCTGCGCGAATCGGTGCGCGTCGGGCCGCAGGCGCTGCTGGGCGAAGTGGTGCGCATCGACGGCGAGCAGATCGTCGTCCAGGTCTATGAAGACACCACGGGCCTTCGCCCGGGCACCGAAGTCCACGGCGACGGGCAGCCGCTGGCGATCCGCCTCGGCCCCGGCCTGCTCGGCAACATCTTCGACGGCCTGCTGCGGCCGCTCTCGGGCACCGGCTCTGCCTTCGTGCAGCCGGGCATGCGCAGCGCCGCGGCGGGCCGGCGGCACTTCGAGCCGAGCGTGGTCGCTGGCGCGCTGCTGGCGCCGGGCGCCGTGATCGGCGAGGCGGGCAGCGTCGAGGGTGCCGCAGGCCGCACGCAGCGCTGCCTGGCGCCGCCGGACGCGGGCGGCGTCGTCGACTCGGTCGTGGCGCCCGGCGAAGTCGCCGACGACGCCACGGTCTGCGTGCTGCGCCAGGGCGACGGCCGCCTGCGCGAGGTCGCAATGAGCCACGTCTGGCCGGTGCGCCTGCCGCGGCCCGTGACGCGCCGCCTGCCGACCGTCGCGCCGCTCGTGACGGGCCAGCGCATCCTCGACTGCCTGTTCCCGGTGGCGCAGGGCGGCAAGGCGGCGATTCCGGGCGGCTTCGGCACCGGCAAGACGGTGCTGCTCGAGGCGCTGGCCAAGGGCTGCAACGCCGACGTGATCGTCTACCTCGGCTGCGGCGAGCGCGGCAACGAGATGGCCGGCGTGCTCGACGAGTTTCCGACCCTCGCCGACCCGCGCACCGGCCGCCCGCTGATGGAGCGCACGGTGATCATCGCCAACACCTCGAACATGCCGGTCGCGGCGCGCGAGGCGAGCATCTACTGCGCGATCACGGTGGCCGAATACTTCCGCGACCAGGGCCTGCACGTCGCGCTGATGGCCGACTCGACGAGCCGCTGGGCCGAGGCGCTGCGCGAGGTGTCGGGGCGCTTTGGCGAGTTGCCCGGCGAGAGCGGCTACCCGGCCTACCTGTCGAGCCGGCTGGCCGACTTCTACGAACGCGCCGCGCTCGTCGAGACGCTCGGCGGCGACACCGGCTCGGTCACGGTGATGGGCGCGATCAGCCCGCCCTCGGGCGACTTCTCGGAGCCGGTGACGAGCCACACCAAGCGCTACGTGAAGGCGTTCTGGGCGCTCGACGTGAAGCGCGCGCAGGCGCGCTTCTACCCCGCGATCCACCCGTTGCAGTCGTACGCGCAGGACGCGCGCGACTTCGCGCCGTGGTGGGCGGCGCAGGGCAACGGCCAGTGGCTCGCGCTGCGGCGGCGCTTCCTGACCCTGCTCGACGAGCAGGCGCAGCTCGAACGCATGGCACGCATCATCGGCAAGGACGCGCTGCCCGCCCGCCAGCAGCTCACGCTGCTGTGCGCCGAGCTCGTCAACGAAGCCTTCCTGCGCCAGTCGGCGTTCTCCGAGGTCGACCGCGTCTGCAGCCCGGCGCGACAGGGCGCGATGATGCGGCTGCTGGGCCGGTTCATCGACCTGGCCGAAGCGGCGCAGGCGGCCGGTGCCGACCCCGAGCGCATCGGCGCGATCGGCTGCATGAGGGCGCTGCAGCGCATGGGCGAGGAGATCGCCGACGGCGAGCTGCCGCGGCTCGCCGAACTCGAGGCGCGCATGGAGCGCGAGTTCGCGCAGATCACCCCCGCCGCCGCGCCGCCCCTCACGGACAAGTCGGACGCGCCGGCCACGCAGAGCGCGCCGGCTTCAGCGCCCACCCCTGCGACGGAAGGCCGCGATGCTGCTCACGGTTGAAGGCGCCGCCACAAAGCTCGAAGGCCCGCTGCTGTTCCTGCGCCGCACGCTCGACGTCGGCCTGTACGACGCGGTGGAGGTGCGCGGCAGCGACGGCCGCTCCCGCCTCGGGCGCATCGCCGCGATCGACGAGCAGTTCATGACGATCGAGGTGCTGGAAAACACCGCCGGGCTCTCGCTCGAGGGCACGGTGGTGCGCTTTCGCGGCGAGCCGCTCTCGTTCGGCCTCGGGCCGGGCATCCTGGGCCGCGTGTTCAACGGCGTCGGCCAGGTCATCGACGGCGGGCCGCCGGTGGCCACGCACCGCAAGGTGCCGATCGAGGGCCTGCCGATGAACCCGGTGGCGCGCGCGCTGCCGCGCGACTTCATCGAGACCGGCATCAGCACGCTCGACCTGATGAACAGCCTGGTGCGCGGGCAGAAGCTGCCGCTGTTCTCGGGCGGCGGGCTGCCGCACGACCGGCTCGCGGTCGAGATCGCGAGCCACGCGCGGCTGCGCGACCGGCCGCCCCAGGACCGCCTGGCGGCGGCCGCCGCCCCAGGGGAGCGGCCGGCCTCGGTAGCGGCCCGGCGAGCGGCCCCTGCGGACGACTTCGTGATCGTCTTCGCCGGCATCGGCGTGCCGTACGACAGCGCCGAGTACTTCCGGCGCAGCCTGGAGCAGGGCGGCGCGCTCGAACGCACCGCGCTGTTCCTCAACCTCGCCAGCGACTCGAGCACGCAGCGCCTGCTGACGCCGCGCTTCGCGCTCAGCGCCGCCGAGTACCTGGCCTTCGTCTGCGGCAAGCACGTGCTCGTGATTCTGACCGACATGACCAACTACTGCGAGGCGCTGCGCGAGGTCTCGTCGAGCAAGGGCGAGATCCCGAGCCGCAAGGGCTTTCCGGGCTACATGTACTCGGACCTGGCCACGCTGTTCGAGCGCGCGGGTTGCCTGCGCGGCGATGAGCCGGGCAAGCAGGGCACACTGACGCAGCTCTCGATCCTGACCATGCCGGCCGACGACATCGGCCACCCGATTCCCGACCTGACCGGCTACATCACCGAAGGCCAGATCGTGCTCTCGCGCGACCTCGACCGGCGCGGCATCTACCCGCCGGTGAACGTGCTGCCCAGCCTGTCGCGGCTGATGAAAGACGGCACGGGCGCCAAGTACACCGACGCCGACCACCCGGCGCTGGCGAGCCAGCTCTACGCCGCCTACGCGCGCGCCGCGCAGGCGCGCGTGCTCGCCAGCGTGGTGGGCGAAGAGGGCCTGGCCGAGACCGACCGCAAGTACCTGCGCTTCGGCACCGCGTTCGAGCAGACGCTCGCCAGCCAGACCGAAGCGCGCACGCTCGAGCAGAGCATGTCGATCGGCTGGACGCTGCTGGCCGACTTGCCCCGAACCGAGCTGACGCGCCTGTCCGACGCGCAGATCGCGGCGCATATTGAAACCGAGAAATGAGCGAAGTCAGCCCGACCCGCAGCGCCGTCATCGAGATGAAGGACGAGCGCCGTGCGATGCACGAGGGCTACGTCTTTCTCGACGAGAAGTGCCTGCTGCTGGCCGGCGAGATCCTGCGCGAGCTGGCGCGCTACGGCGTGCTGCAACGCGACTTCCTGGCCTTGCACGAGGTCGCGCTGGCGTCGCTGCGGGCCGCCATCGCGCGCCATGGGCTGCAGGGCCTGCAGGTCTACCCGCCGGCCGATCTGGCCGCCGCGCAACTGCACACGCACGCCCATGCGCTGATGGGCGTGCGCCTGCAGGAGGCCGAGTTCGAGACCGGCGCGGCGCAGGCCGACGAGGCCGTGAACCGCTCGCCCGAAGCCGAGGCCTGCCGGCGCGCGTTTGCCGCCGTGCTGGCCGCGGCCGCCACGATCGCGGCCGTGTCGGGCAACCTCGAACGCCTGTCGCTCGAGTACCGCCGCGCGGTCCGCCGCGCGCGGGCCTTGCAGGACGTGATGCTGCCCGAGCTGGACCACTCGATCTACGACATCGAGAACCGGCTCGAAGAGCTGGAACAGGAAGACGCGATCTGGATGCGGCAGGGGGCGGGCGCATGATGCGCGGTGTCTCCTGCCTTTCGCGGTCGATGGTCAGCGCCCAAGGGCGGAGCTTCGGACTGCCGAGCGGGCCGACAGCGCGCTGCGACGGGCCATGCGATGGGGCGTTGATGCGCAGCACAGCACCATGCGATGCAGCACATACGTGGCGCAACCGTCACGCTACGCGGCATGACTGCTGGCGACATTGGTTAGCCCTCTTGCAGCGGCATGGCAAGTCGCTAGCGCAGTGATTGCACTTCACCGCATTGGTGCTAGCATTTCACCTGTGGACGGAACTCACCGCAAGACCCTCGGGAAGGTACGCTCTGACCCGGTCAATGGAAACATCGAGTGGGCGCGGATCGAATCGCTGCTGAAGGCAGCAGGCTGCAGGGTTGTTGAGGGCACGGGCTCATCGGTCAGCTTCGAGTTCAATGGCCGGAAGATGACACTCCATCGGCCTCACCCGGCAAGGAAGCACTGCGCTATCGAGTACTGGCTGTTCGGGAGTACGTCGAACGAATGGGGATCAAGCCATGATCAATTCCTGTCCTACAAGGGCTACACCGCGAGCATGGTCTTCGACGCAGAAGACAAGATCATCGTCGGGCGCGTCCAGGATATTGACGACATCATGGCCTTCCACGGCGAGTCGGTGCAGAGTTCGAGTCGAACCTTGACCTCACGCAGCCATCGAAGACTGCATCTGTCCGTCTCGAAGCAGCTCGGTTCGGCTCCCGAGAAGCCCGCGAGCGGAAGGTGATGCTGCGCATTGCGCCTGAGGTGACATGCCGCCGCGCTTAAGGCGACCGCGAAGAAGTGACACCAGCCTCAACAAGGGGCTGAGGGCGCGCTTGGCAAGGCGGCGCGAAGCCCTCGACCCGGGCCACGGCGCGCAGCGAGGGCCTAACCCCTTCCGAGGGGCGTCCCTTTCAGCCAATGCGAACTTCGTTTCTCGTTGATGGACCTCGACGATCGATGAGCAGACTGACACGCAATGGCATCCCAGCTCTGGCCTCGTTTCATTCTGGGCCCAGATCCGCGCCTGCGGCTGACGCCCGGATGCACCGGACCGGCCTCGGCAGCCCGGGTCTGAGCAACGTTGAAAAGTCGATGGACGCGTACATCGTCATCGGCAACTCGAACACGCGCAAGTCGTCCGTGGTTCGCAGCCTGAGCGGATGCTTCAATCGAAGCGTGCGGGACATACTGCCTCACGGTGCCAAGCATCCGTTGCGCGTCTATGCCCGCGTCGGGGCACTGCAAGACACGCGGACCAGCGTCGAAGCCTTCCTTGCCGAAGTCGCGCGGTCACGGTGCAACGCGGTCTTGTGCTGCCTGCTGCCATCGGCCCATCCGAACCATCCCGTCGATTGCCCGGATGCGCCGGCCTACCTCGCCGGGTTCAAGGCGGCCGGGTGGCGCATTCGATCGGTGGCCGTGCTGGGGCAGAACGCGGGTGAGGTTCGATCCGCGAATCTGCGCCAGTTCACCCAGGCGCCCACCGCGCCCATCAACGTGACGGCGCGCGATGTGCGCCTGCACTTCGGATGGGAGTGACGGGCCTGTCGGCGCGGGCCGGCTTGCGCGCCCTCCAAGCCGTATCGCCTGCATCGACGGGCTCGGCGCGGCTCGTGGATGGTGGCGGCCCGTTTCAGCGTACGAAGGAGCCGGCTCGCGCCGAACGATGAACAACGATCTGGCTTTGGTCTTCGGTGCGAGCGGCTACGTCGGCAGCAACCTCGTGCCGCGGCTGGCGCGCTCGGGGCAGCGCGTCCGCGCCGCGGCGCGCAACGTCAAGGTGCTCGAGGCGCGTGAATGGCAGGGCGTCGAGCTGGTGCAGGCCGATGCGCTCGATCCGGCCACGCTGCCGGCGGCGCTGGAGGGCGTGGATGTCGCCTACTACCTGGTCCACTCGATGGCGGCGGGGCGCGATTTCGGGCGCCTCGACGTGGAGGCCGCGCGCGCCTTCGCAGCGGCCGCGGCGGAGGCTGGCGTCAAACGCATCGTCTATCTCGGCGGGCTGGTGCCGCAGGGCGCCGATTCAGAGCACCTCGTGTCGCGCCGCGAGACCGGCGAAGTCCTGCGTGCCGGCACGGTGGCGGTGACGGAGCTGCGCGCGGGGATCATCGTCGGCGCCGGTTCGGCGGCCTACGAGGTGATGCGCGACCTGGTCAACCACCTGCCGCTGATGGTGACGCCGCGCTGGGTCAAGTCGAAGTCGTCGCCGATCGCGCTCGACAACCTGCTCGAGTACCTGCTGCGCCTGCCGCAGATCGAAGAGGCGGCGGGCCGGATCTACGAGGCCGGCGGTCCGGAGGTCATGTCGTACGAGACGATGATGCGCGAGTTCGGCGCCGTGGTCGGCAAGCGACCGCGGATCATCCCGGTGCCGGTGCTGACGCCGGAACTCTCGGCGCGCTGGCTGTCGCTGATCACGACGGTGCCGGCCAACATCGCCCGCGCCTTGATCGGCGGGCTCAAGCACGACATCCCGGCCGACGACGCAGCCTTGCGCCGCGTCGTCCCGCAGCCGCTGCTGAACTTCCGCGAAGCGGTGCAGGCGGCGCTGAAGGCCGAGCATGAACACACGGTGGCCGCGCGCTGGACCGAAGGGCGGCTGATGTTCCGCGGCGGCCGGGCCGACTACTCCTTCTATGCCAAGCGGGCGAGCGGATCGGCGCTGTCTTCGGCACGGCCCGAAGCGCTGTGGCAGGTGGTCACCGCGATCGGCGGCGACAACGGCTACTACACGCTCAACTGGATGTGGTGGCTGCGCGAGTTGGCCGACTGGCTCGTCGGCGGGCCCGGCTTCACGCGCGGGCGGCGCGACCCGTCGGCGCTGCGGCTTGGCGACACGATCGACTACTGGACGGTGATCGGCATCGAGCCGCCGCGCCTGCTGACCCTCAACCTCGGCATGAGGGTTCCCGGCAACGGTGTGCTGGAGTTCGAGATCGAACCGCTTGCGGCGGGTGGCGCTCAGATTGGCGTCACCGCCTACTGGCACCCGCAGGGCGTCTGGGGCCTGATCTACTGGTACGTGCTGGTGCCGGCACACGGCTTCCTGTTTGCGCGGCTGACGCGCGAGATCGCGCGTCGCGCCGAGGCACTGGAAGCGGCTGATGCGCCGCCCAGCGCCGGCCCCGGCTGAAGCGCGGCCGCGGCCCGGTCGCTACTTGCCCTGCTTTCCGGCAGCCTTTGCCGGTGCGCTCTGGCGGCGCCGGCTCGCCGGATAGACGATCGTCTCCTCGAGCGCGATGTGGTCGCGGTAAAGCTCGGTGAACACCGGGATGGCATAGCGCAACACGTCCGGGTCGTACCAGTTGTAGCCTTCGGCGACGGCGCGCAGCTGCGGCCCGAGCTCGAGCCAGTCTTCCTCGAGCCAGCCGTGGTCTTGCTGCAGGCGCAGCACATGCTGCACCAGGTCGGCGTCGCCGCTGGCGAGCAGGCTCGGGAAGACAACCTGCTCCTCGGCCTGGTGATGCGCGCGCGCCGTCTCGTCGAAGAAGCGGCAGATGTCTGCGGCCTGCGTGCGTGCGCTGCCGTCCAGGCCGTGCGCGTCGAGGTGGTCGAGCAGGCTGGCCAGCGCCCCGAGCGTCTGCATGACCTGGCGATGCGTGTGGTCCAGGGCCTCGAACAAGGGCAGCGGCGGGACGGCGGGGCGGGCCGGGCGTTCGGGTCGGGTCTTGGCAGTCGGCATGATTTCCTCTCGCGCGATGTGCTTCGATTATTCGATGCGGTCCAGTGTAGGGCTTGTGCAAGATCAACCCGCGGCCAGAAAGCCGCCGTGACCCGGACCCTTGACCGGGCCGGGTTGGAGCCCTCGGGTCGGTAGGATGCGCCGATGATCCCGGAAATCGGCCACTTTGCGTTGATCCTGGCGCTGCTGCTGTCGCTCGTCCTCGGCAGCCTGCCGCTGGCCGGCGCGCAGCGAGGCATCGCGCCATGGATGGCGCTGGCGCGTCCGGTGGCCGTGGGGCAAAGCCTGTTCGTGATGCTGGCCTGGGCGTGCCTGGTCGTCTCGTTCGTGCGGAACGACTTCTCGGTGCGCAACGTGGCCGAGAACTCGAACTCGACGCTGCCGGTCGAGTACCGCTTTGCGGCGTCCTGGGGATCGCACGAGGGGTCGATGCTGCTCTGGCTGCTGATGCAGTCGCTGTGGATGCTGGCGGCGGCGCGCTTCGGCGCGCAGATGCCGCTCGCCATGCGGGCCCGCGTGCTGGCGGTGATGGGGTTGCTGGCAGCGGGCTTCATGCTGTTCGTGCTGACGACGTCGAACCCGTTCCTTCGCGTGTTTCCCATCCCGGCCCAGGGCCGCGACCTGAACCCGCTGCTGCAGGACCCCGGCATGGTGCTGCACCCTCCCTTGCTCTACATGGGCTATGTCGGCTTCTCGGTCGCCTTTGCCTTCGCGATCGCCGCCCTGATCGAGGGCCGGCTGGACGCCGCCTGGGCACGCTGGGCCCGGCCCTGGACGACGCTGGCCTGGTGCTTCCTGACCCTGGGCGTCGCGCTCGGCAGCTGGTGGGCCTACTACGAGCTGGGCTGGGGCGGCTGGTGGTTCTGGGACCCGGTGGAAAACGCCGCCTTCATGCCCTGGCTCGTCGGCACGGCCTTGGTCCACACCCTGGCCGTGAGCGAGAAGCGCGGCCTGTTCAAGGCCTGGACGGTGCTGCTCGCGATCATCGCCTTCTCGCTGTCGCTGCTCGGGACCTTCCTGGTCCGGTCCGGCGTGCTGAGTTCGGTGCATGCCTTCGCGATCGACCCGAAGCGCGGCGTCTTCATCCTCGGCTTCGTGCTGCTGGTGATCGGGGGCTCGCTGGCGCTCTTTGCGCTGCGCGCGCCCCGCTTCGGCGGCGGGGGCCGGTTCGCAGCGCTGTCGCGCGAGACGCTGCTGCTGACGAACACGGTGCTGCTGGTGGTGGCCGCCGGCTCGGTGCTGCTCGGCACGCTGTACCCGCTGCTGATCGAGGTGTTCGGCCTGGGCCGGCTGTCGGTCGGCGCGCCGTATTTCGACGCCGTGTTCGCGCCCCTGATGGCGCCGGCGGTGTTCTTGATGGGCGTCGGGCCGCTCGCGCGCTGGCAGCGCGCCCGCCTGCCCGACCTGTGGACACGGCTGCGCTGGGCGCTGGTGGTCGGAGCGCTGCTGGGCATCGCGCTGCCGTTCGCGTGGGGCGGCTGGTCGCCGCTGCTGGCCTTGGGCCTGTTTCTGGCGCTGTGGCTCGCGCTGGCGACGCTGGTCATGGTCCGCGAGCGGCTGCGTGCTGCGGGCGGCCCGCGCGGGCTGATGCTGCAACCCCCGGCGTGGTGGGGCATGACGCTGGCGCACCTGGGCGTTGCGGTGTTCGTTGCCGGCGTGACGCTGGTGCGCAGCTACCAGACGGAAGTCGACTTGCGCATGGCGCCCGGCGAATCGGTGGCGGTGGGCGGCCATGTCGTCACCTTCGAAGGGGTTGCGCAAGAGCCAGGCCCCAACTACCAGGCCGATCGCGGCACGTTCGACGTGGCGCGGCACGGCCAGTCGCTACGCAAGCTGCACCCGGAAAAGCGCCATTACGCTTCGCTGCCCGCGATGCCCATGACCGAAGCCGCGATCGCCAGCGGGTTCAGCGGCGACCTCTATGTGGCGCTCGGCGAGCCGGTGGGTCAGGGCGCATGGACGGTCCGGGTCTATCGCAAGCCGTTCGTCACCTGGATCTGGGGCGGCTGCGTGATGATGGCCCTGGGCGGGTTGCTCTCCGTCGTCCGCCGGCGCGTCCGGATCGGGCAGCCGTCCCTGGCGCCGAGCGAGGCCGCGCTACCGGTCAGGTGACGCGCGGCCGGTCGTTCGCGGTGTCGCGTGCGAGCGCATCGAGTGTTGATGTGCGTCAACTGGCTCCCGGTTCGGCCGTCGCGCTGCGCCGATCGATGGCACCATTCTCGTGCATGGCTGGGCTCGCAAGCCCGGCCCGGCGAATCCCAGACTTGAAGGAGCTCCTGATCATGCGTCGCCCCTGGACAAGGTGGATTTCCCTGGTGGCCGGCTTGTTCGTCGCTTTGGCCATGGTGATGGGCAGTGGCCCGACCTATGCGCAGGGCAAGGTGAAGGTCAAGGCCCCCGCCTTCAACGCCACCGACTGCTACGACTGCCACGAGGCGATCAAGGCCTTCCATGTGGACGGGCAACACAAGAGTGTGGGCTGCAACGCGTGCCACGGCGGTCTCGACACGCACAGCCCGAAGGGCAAGGGCAGGCCCAGCACCAAGACCGATTCGGCCACCTGCGGCAGCTGCCACGAGAACCAGTACCGCACGATGTACCAGATGAACTTCCACAAGACGGCCGGCAAGGAGAAGCGCCTCGCCACCGGCCCGTCGCCGAACCCGGCCTTCGACAAGCTGATGATGCCGCACGGCTTCACGCGCGAGCACAACGAGCCACGGTCGCACGCCTTCGCGCTGTACGACCAGGTGGTGGTGGACCGCGCCTTCGGCGGGCGCTACGTCAACAAGGACGGCAAGGAGGGCCTGGCCCGCGCCGGCGGCGACTTCAGGATCTGGGACGTGTTGATCGACCAGTACCCCGGCGAGCCGCACAAGGCCTTCAAGCCCGGGACGGCCGCGGCCGCGAACCCGGTGTGCATGTCGTGCAAGTCGGCCGACCACATCCTCGACTGGGCCTACATGGGCGACCCGGAACCCAAGGCCAAGTGGAGCCGGCTGTCCAAGGTCACCGATTTCGTCAAGGACACCAACCAGTCGCTGAACTGCATCTTCTGCCACGACCCGCATGCGGCCAAGCCGCGCATCATCCGCGACGCGATGATCCAGGCCCTGACACGCCCGGAGAAGGACACGCTCTGGCACGCCGACCCGAAGGGCGCGAAGATCGACGTCCAGGAACTCGGTGAGCGCGGCTTCACGCGCAAGATCGCCATGCTCAGCCGCTACGACTCCAAACTGCAGTGCGGCCAGTGCCACGTGGAATACAACTGCAACCCGGGCACCGACCCCACGACCGGCAAGCCGATCGGCATGGACGACCCGCGCACCAACCACTTCCCGTACAAGGACGTCAACGCCCTCGGGAAGCACTACACCGACCTGAAGTTCCGCGACTTCAAGCACGGCATCACCGGTGCCGGGTTGTGGAAGGCGCAGCACCCCGACACCGAGACCTACTACGGCAGCGTCCACCAGAAGGAAGGCGTGGAGTGCGCCGGTTGCCACATGCCCAAGGCCAAGGATGCCAAGACCGGCAAGACGTACACCTCGCACTGGCAGACCTCGCCCAAGAACTACATCAAGGAAACCTGCCTGACCTGCCACAAGACCTGGGGCGAGCAGCAGGCCGTTTACGTCATCGACTCGATGAAGAACAAGTACATGGGCAAGCTGCGCCAGTCCGAGTTCTGGCTGACCCGATTCGTCGACAAGTTCGAGGAGGCGCAGAACCTCGGCGTGGACGCAGCCGTGCTCGACGACGCGCGCGCCAAGCACTACGAGGCCCATGTGCACTGGGAATGGTGGACGGCGTCCAACGGCAGCTACTTCCACAACCCGGACCAGGCGCAGGACTCCATCAACAAGGGCGTGGCCATCTCGCAGTCGGGCATCAAGCTGCTCGACGAGGCGATGGCCAAGCGCCGGGCTGCAGTGCGGACGGCGAGCGCGGCACCGGCGACCGTCGCGGCCTCGGCCCCGGCGGCGAAGTAGGCATCCGGCCCGTGGCGACGGCAGGAGGCCCTTGCCCAGCCCTGCGGCTGCGAACGGGCACGCCGGTTTGACCGCGGCCGACCCGAGGTTCGCCTTCGCGGCCGCTGCGGTGCTGATGGTGGTTGCCGCGCTGGGCTGCGTACTGCCGTTTCTCGCGCGTGGCGCGGGCCGGTGCAGTGCGGTTGCCGATGGCGCGACGCCGCCAGCACGCGACGCGAGCCGGGCCGTGCTGTGGGCGACGCGCGGCGTGCTCGGCATCGGCATTCCGCTCGCGGCCTTTGCGCTGTATGCGCTGCTGGGCGATCCAGGCGCTCTCAGCGCGTCGCGCGCCGCGCTGTCGAAGCAGATGCTGGCCACGCCGGTGCACGACGGCGCCGCGCTGCCAGAGGCGCCTCTCTATGCCGAGCTCGAGCGACACCTGCGTCGCCATCCGGGCGACGCCCGGGCGCTGGTTCTGAAGGCGCGGCTGGACATGCAGGCGCAGCGCTTCGAGCTCGCGGCCGCGGCCTACCAGAGGGCGCTGGCGGCCCCGTCCAAGGTGGCGCGGGACGCCGCCGTGTGGGTCGAATACGCCGAGGCGCGGGGCATGCTTCAGGGCGGCGTCCTGGCCGGTCAACCGCGGCAGCTCGTCGAGAAGGCCCTGGCGCTGGACGCCAACAACCCGCAGGCGCTCGACCTGGCGGGCAGCGCGGCCTGGGAGCAGCGCGACTTCGCAGCGGCCTCGCGCTACTGGAAGCGGCTGCTCGAGCAGATCGCGCCCGATGACGCGCGTCACGCCGAGCTCAGCGCCGCGATCGAGCGTGCCGACCGAAGCAACCGGCTCTCGCTGCCGCCTTGACCACTTTCGAAGGGAACCTTGCATGAACACCGAGACCGGCGCAGTGCCGCACGAACTCCGGGTGCTCGACGCGATCGTCGTCGGTGCCGGCATCTCCGGCCTGGTGGCCGCTTACCGGCTCAAGGGCGCGGGCTTCGCTGTGGGCGTGGTCGATGCCGGCGTGCGCGCAGGCGGCGTGATCGGCACGGTCGCGCGCGATGGCTGCCTGTTCGAACGCGGGCCGAACAGCGCGCTCGACACGACGCCGCTGATCGGCGAGCTGGTCGAACAGCTCGGCCTGAAGGCCGAGATGCGTTTCGCCTCGGAAGCCGCCGACAAGCGCTACGTGGTGCGCGATGGCGTGCTGACGCCGCTGCCCACCTCG
Organism: uncultured bacterium; assembly: GCA_963779155.1. Lineage (GTDB taxonomy): Bacteria > Pseudomonadota > Gammaproteobacteria > Burkholderiales > Burkholderiaceae_C > CAIKUF01. The sequence continues at coordinate 275,935 of CAVZXE010000015.1, forward strand.
CCCGGCGCATTCCTCGCGACCCGGCTGTTTTCGGTCTCGGCGAAGTTGGCCCTGCTGCGCGAGCCGTTCCTGCGGCCGAGCGAGCCCGATGCCGAGGAGTCGATTGCCGCGTTCGTCAGGCGCCGGCTCGGCTCGGAGTTTCTCGACTACGCGATCGATCCGTTCGTGGCCGGCATCTATGCCGGCGACCCCGAGAAGATCTCGGTGCGCGCTGCCTTCCCGAAGCTGCATGCGCTCGAGCAGCGCTGGGGCAGCCTGATCCGGGGCCAGATCTTCGGCGCCGGCGAGCGCAAGCGGCAGAAGGAGGCGGCGAAGAACACCGCCAAGAGCTTCTCGTTCGCCGGCGGCATGCAGGTGCTGACGGACGCGCTGGCCGCGGCGGTCAGCCCCGTTGCCCTGCAGATCCGTGCCACGCGGATCGAACGCGACGCCGCGGGCATCTTCACGCTGCGCGGCGAGCAGCAGGGCCAGCCCGTCGAGTGGCGCGCCCGTGCGCTGGTGCTGGCAACGCCGGCCGACCAGGCTGCGGCGCTGGTGCGTGAGCATGCGGCCGACGCGGCTGCGGCACTCGACGCGATCGCCTACGCGCCGGTGGCGACGGTGGCCTCGGCCTATGCCTCGGCGGGCATCGCGCATCCGCTCGACGGCTTTGGCTGTCTCGTGCCGCGCAAGGAGGAGCGCCGCGTGCTCGGCGTGCTGTTCTCGAGCACCATGTTCGAGGGCCGGGCGCCGCAGGGCACGGCGCTGCTGACGACCTTCGTCGGCGGGCAGCGCAACCCCGAGCTGCCGGGCCTCGCGGAGGCCGAGATCGCCGCGCTCGCGCACGCCGAACATGCCGCGCTGCTCGGCGCGCGCGAGGCGCCGCGGTTCCAGGTCGTCACCCGCTGGCCGCGGGCGATCCCGCAGTACACGCTCGGGCACCTCGGTCGCGTGGCCCGCGCCGAGGCGGCGGCCGCAGCGCTGCCGGGCCTCTTCTTCTGCGCCAACTGGAAGGGCGGCGTGTCGGTCGGCGACTGCATCAAGAGCGGCCACCTCGGCGCCGATGCCGTGGCAGCCCACCTGCGCGCACGACCCTAGGCCTGCTGCGGTGGGCGCCGCGTCGCCGCCAATCGCGCTGGCCCTGGCGGCGCTGCTCGTACTGCCTGGCCTGCTCAGGCCCGCCGCACGCGCGTGGGCCGTCGCGTTCCTGGCGACACTGGCGCTGTGCCTGGGTTTGCCGGCCCTGCCGAACCTGCTGCCCGGCGAGCGCCTGATCGGCGACCACTGGAACTGGAGCGGCCAGTGCCTGGCGCTCGCCGGCGCGCTGTGGATCGCGGCCCTGCTCGCACGGCGCTCCGTCCTGTCGTGGCGCGAGATGGGCTTCACCTGGCGCCAGGCGCCGGGCTCGATCGGCCCGGCGCTGTGGGTCTCGGCCGCGGCACTGTCGCTCAACATGCTGGCGATGAACCAGAGCCGCTTTCGGCTCTCCGGCGTGCCGCTGGAGACCTGGCTCTACCAGGCCACGTTGCCGGGCCTGGTGGAGGAGGCGGTGTTTCGCGGCGTGCTGCTGGCGCTGCTCGACCGCGCGTTCATTGCCCGCAGGGAGGTGGCCGGCGCGCCGATCGGCTGGGGCGGGGTCGTGGTGACGCTCGTGTTCCTGGCGCTGCACGGCGCCAGCGCCGGCGCGCTGCTCGGCGTGTTGCCGGCCGCGCTGCTGTACCTCTGGTTGCGCGCACGCACCGGCAGCCTCGTTGCGCCGATCGTCGCGCACAACCTGTGGAACCTGTCGGTGTACGTCGCCCATCTCTGAGCCCAGGGGGCCGCCGACCGACGCGAGCCGCCGGCCCGCCGCGCCGGCGACAGCGCTTACAGGTCCTGACACAAACGCACTGGACAAGCGATCAACCTGGGATATATTCCCATTTATGGATCGCGACGACGCACACCGGCCCTCCAGATTGCGCGTGGCACAGCGGGCACTCGCCGCGGCGCAGCGGTCCAGTCACGGCGGCGTTGCCGGAACTCGAGTGCACCACGACCTCACGGGAACCGTGACGCGGTGCAGGTTCGATGCGAAGCCTCGCGCTTCGGGTGCTGCCGGCGGTCGCCGGGCTCGATCAAGAACCACCTACAGGAGTGAACGATGAACAAGCGACATCTCGCAAGACCGTGTTTTCAGTGGTCGGCCCTCGCACTGGCCGGCGCCATGCTGTTCGGTTGCGGCGGCGGAGGCGACAACGGCTCCGGCTTGGCCGAGCAGCCCGCTTCGGTGCAGGTCAGCGAGAGCGCGACGATCCTGTCGGTCAGGACCGAAGTGCCCGACGGCAACAAGGCCTCCAGTGTCGAGATGCAATCGCTCCTCTACACCTTCGCGGCGCAGATCGACACCGGCCCCAGTGCCGGCCTCGCGCTCAAGGGCACCCTGGTGCTCAAGGGCGAACGCGACGACGACGCCAGCACCGAGATCGAGGGGCGCTTCCTGCCCGACGCCATCCCGGCGGCGACGCCGGTGCCCAACAGCGCCGAGTTGAAGGCGCAGTTCGAGGCCAGCCGCAAGGCCCTGAAGAGCGCCCTGCGCTCGGACGTCGATGCGCTGTCGGCGACGCTGAAGCGGGCCCTGGCCGATGGCGCCGTGGCCGGCTCCAAGGAGCGCAGCGCCGCGCAGAAGGAAGCTCTGGTGGCGTTCAAGGCCCAGTTCACCCAGCGCATGGCGCAGTACCACGAGGCGCTGGCGGCGCTGGTGGCCGAGTACCGTGCCGCGACGGGCGGCACCTCGCCATCGCCCCGGCCGCACGAGGGCGACGACGACGGGCACGATGCCAAGGGCTACGAAGTCCATGGCACGATCGACGCGAACGGAGCGGTCCAGCTGACGCTGAGCCTGGGCGACAAGGGCAAGTTGCTTGCCACCGGCACCCTCGCTGCCGACGGCAGCGCGAACGGCAGCCTGACCGGCCCCACCGGCACCGACCAGGGGCACTGGAGCGCGAACGAGGTGACGACCGTGCCGACGCCGGCGCCGACGCCGACGCCGACACCGACGCCGACACCGACGCCGACACCGACGCCGACACCGACGCCGACACCGACGCCGACGCCGACGCCGACGCCGACGCCGACGCCCACGCCGACGCCCACGCCGACGCCAACACCGACACCGACACCGACACCGACACCGACACCGACACCGACACCGACACCGACACCGACACCGACGCCCGCACCGGTCGGTGACGTGGCCACGGGCCTGGCGAGGTACACGAGCCATTGCGCCGGCTGCCACACCGCCAACGTCAAGGCCAATGTGATGAAAGTCACTGGCGCCAACACGGTGAGCGGGCTAAACGCCGCGATCGCCAAGGTGGGAGCAATGAGCTTCCTCGGCACCGCCCTGACGGCGCAGGACCGGCTGGACCTGGCGGCCTACATCAACAGCGCCATGTAGCCGCTTTCGCTTCGGCGAGGGCCCCGCGCGAACAACCGTTCGCACGGGGTCCTTTCACCTGCGTCGGCGCGATATTCAGGCCCCGGGCTGCGCACCGGCGCTGCAGGCTTCGACCAGGTACAGGATCGACTGGTACGGGAACGCGGCCTGCTCGGACAGGCCGATCTCGCAGGTGCGGCTGGTCGAATAGCCGATGTGGCAATCGGCGGGCAGCGATGCCTTCAGGTGGCGCAAGGCGTGCTCGTTCAACTCGGGGCGGACGAAACCGCGGTCGCCGGCGAAGCCGCAGCACTGCACCGCGTCGGCCGTGACCACCGCGCTGCCGCAGCGGCTCGCGATCGCCATCAGCTTGTCGACGCTGCCCATCTTGCGCACGCTGCACACCGGATGGATCGCGACCGTCTTCGCCTGCGGCGTGATCGTGACCCTTGGCAGCACCGCGTCGTGTACGAACTCGATGCTGTCGTGGACGCCCAGCCGCCCGGCCAGGTAACGCTGCATGCGGTAGGCGCAGGGGCTGGTGTCGAACACGATCGGCCAGCGTCCGCCCTCGCTCGCGTCGCGCAGCGTCAGCTCCAGCTCGGCCGACTTCAGGTTCGCCGCGTCGATCAGCCCTTTGCTTTCGAACGGCTGCCCGCAACACAGCCCGGCCAGCCCCGGCGGGTAGAGCACGTCGAAGCCGGCGCGCCGGAACAGCCGCTCGGCCACCGTCGGCAGCAGTTCGACGCCGTCGTGGCCGCGCTGCGGGCCCATGTTGCGCGCCGCGCAGCTCGGGAAATAGACGACCCGCGCGGCGCGCGTGAGCGGCTCCGGCTGCGGCACGAAGTTCACCGGCCGCGCGAGCGCCGGCGACCACTTGGGCAGCCGCCCGCCCGAAGCCTTGCGCATCCCGTCGAGCGCGCCTTTCATGGCGCCGGTGCCGACGGCGCCGTGCAGCAGATCGGCCGCGGCGAGGCCGAGCCGCACGCCTGCGGTCAGGGCGCCATAGTGCCTGGCCGCCACGTCGGCCACCTGCCGCGCCACCGGCCCGGCCCGGCGCCCGCGCAATGCCTTGATCAACAGCCCGGTCTCGATGCCCACCGGGCAGGCCGTGGCGCACAGGCCGCAGGCGGCGCAGGTTTCGATGCCCTGATAGTCATAGAGCCGCTTCATTGCGCTCGCGTGCGCGGGCGCTTCGGCCGTGGCGTCGAGCCGCGCGATCTCGCGCCAGCCGACGATGCGCTGCCGCGGCGACAGCGTGAGGCCGCGCGACGGGCACTTGGGCTCGCAGAAGCCGCATTCGATGCATTTGTCGACCAGCACATCGGCCGCAGGCAGCGGCTTCAAATTCTTCAGGTGCGACTTCGGGTCGGGGTTGAGGATCACGCCCGGATTGAGCAGGCCCTGCGGGTCGAACAGCGCCTTGATGCGGTGCATCGCCGCGAACGCCTGCGCGCCCCATTCCATCTCGACGAAGGGCGCCATGTTGCGGCCGGTACCGTGCTCGGCCTTCAGCGAGCCGTCGTACTTGTGCACGACCATGTCGCACACCGCGTCCATGAAGGCGCTGTAGCGCTCGACCTCGCTGGCGCTGCCGAAGTCCTGCGTGAAGACGAAGTGCAGGTTGCCCTCGAGCGCGTGGCCGTAGATGATGGCTTCGGGGTAGCCGTGCCGTTGCAGCATCTGCTGCAGTTCGAGCGTGGCCTCGGCGAGCCGCTCGACCGGGAACGCCACGTCCTCGATGATCACCGTCGTGCCGGTCGGGCGCATCGCGCCGATCGCCGGGAAGATGCCCTTGCGCACGTTCCACAGCGCCGCCGACTCCGCCGCGTCGGTGGTGAAGCGCAGCGGTGTCGCCAGGTCGGCGGCGGCTATGCGCTGCGTGATGGCGTCGATCTTCAGTGCCAGTGCGGCCGCGGTGGCGGCGCGTGCCTCCACCAGCAGCGCCGCGCCGTCAGCGGGCAGCGTGCGCAGCGAATCCGGCATGCCAGGCTTGGCCTGCACCGATCGCAGCGAGGCCCGGTCGAGCAGTTCGACTGCCGCCACCGGCGCCTGCTTGAGCCGCATGACGGCGCTGCACGCGGCGTCGAGCCGATCGAACAGGACGAGCGCACTTGCCTTGTGGGCGTGCTCCTCCACCGTGCGGTAGGTGATCTCGCTGATGAAGCCGAGCGTGCCCTCCGAGCCGATCATCAGGTGCGCCAGGATGTCCACCGGATCGCTGAAGTCGATCAGCGCGTTCAGGCTGTAGCCGGTCGTGTTCTTGAGGCGGAACTTGTGCCGGATGCGGCTGGCCAGCGTCTCGTCGGCGCGCGTCGCGCGGCCGAGTTCGGCCAGCCCCGCCGCCAGCTCGGGGCGCTCGGCGGCAAAGGCTTCGCGGCTGGCCGGATCGCGGGTGTCGAGCACGCTGCCGTCGGCAAGCACGACGCGCAGGCCGGCGAGCGTGTGGTAGCTGTTCTGCGCCGTGCCGCAGCACATGCCGCTCGCGTTGTTGGCGGCGATGCCGCCGATCATCGCGGCGTCGATCGACGCCGGGTCGGGCCCGATCTTGCGGCCCCGCGGCGCGAGCTGGCGGTTGGCCAGCGCACCGATCACGCCCGGCTGCAGCGTGATCGTCTGCGCGTCTTCGGCGACCTCGATCTTGCGCCAGCCGTCGCCCAGCATCACGAGCACCGAATCGCTCAAGGCCTGGCCCGACAGGCTGGTCCCGGCGGCGCGAAAGGTCACCGCGGTCTTCAGGCGTGCGCAGCATTCGAGCACGCGCCGGACCTCGGCCTCGCTCTCGGCCACCACCACCAGCTGGGGCACCAGGCGGTAGAAGCTCGCGTCGGTGCCCCAGGCGAGCAGGCGCAGCGGGTCGGTGATCAGCCGGGCGGCCGGAATGAACGCGCCGAGCTGGCGCTGCAGTTCGTCGTAGGGTGAGGGCCGCACGGTGATTCCCTTGCGAGTGCTCTTCTTGCCGTGTTCCGGCTCGGGCACGTCAATGCAGCTTCAGTGCACCACCATCAGCGTGAACGGCCATACATAGGCCTGCAGCGTGACGAGCACACCCACTAAGCATGCCAGAGCGATCGAGTGGAAGAACACATAGCGCAGGATGTCGCCCTCATGGTTGAACCAGCGCGTCGCGGTGGAGGCGACGACGATCGACTGCGCATCGATCATCTTGCCCATCACGCCGCCCGAACTGTTGGCCGCACCCATCAGGTTGGGCGAGAGGCCGAGCTGTTCGGCCGCCACTTTCTGCATGCCGCCGAAGAGCACGTTCGACGCCGTGTCGGAGCCCGTCATTGCAACGCCGATCCAGCCCATCAACGTGCCGAAGAACGGGTACAGCACGCCGGTGTTGGCGAAGGCGAGGCCGAGCGTGGTGTCGGTGCCCGAGAAGCGCGTCAGCGTGCCGAGGGCCAGCATCAGCACGATCGTCAGCAGCGAGTAGCGCACGAGCCAGGCGGTGCGCAAGAATGTGCGCACGATCTCGAGCGGGTTGTACTTCATCACCAGCGCGCCGACGACGGCGGCGAGCAGGATGCCGGTGCCGGTGGCCGAGAGCAGGTTAAGCACGTAGACGGCTGCCTCCTTGTGCGGCGTCGGCACCACTGGCGGGACTTTCTCGATCAGGTTGTGCAGGCCCGAGATCGGGAACGACGGCGCGAAGAGGCCATTCAGGAACGTCTTCACCGGCGGCAGGCCCCAGACGAACACGAACACGGTCAGGATCGCCCACGGCGTCCACGCGCGGACCAGGTCCGCAGTCGAGTGGCGCGTCACCGGCGTCGGAGCCTTGGCCTCGCCGCTGTCGGTCTCGTGACCCTTCAGCGACGGCGAGGTCCAGATCTTCTTCGGCCTCCAGACGCGCAGGAAGAGCACCAGTGCCACCATCGAGACGATCGCCGCGATGATGTCCACCAGCTCGGGGCCGATGTAGTTCGAGACCAGGAACTGCGGAATCGCGAACGACAGGCCCGTCACCAGGATCGCCGGCCAGACCTCCATCATCGCCTTGCGTCCTGCGAAGGCCCAGATCAGCCAGAACGGCACCAGCAGCGAGAAGAAGGGCAACTGGCGGCCGATCATCGCGGTGACTGCCATCAGGTCGTAGCCGTGCACCTTGGCCAGCGTGATCACCGGGGTGCCGAGGGCACCGAAGGCCACCGGTGCGGTGTTGGCGATCAGCGACAGGCCCGACGCCGCCAGCGGCGAGAAGCCGAGCCCGATCAGGATGCCCGCCGTTACCGCCACCGGCGTGCCGAAGCCCGCCGCGCCCTCGAAGAAGGCGCCGAAGCAGAACGCGATCAGCAGCAGTTGCAGCCGCCGGTCCTCGGTGATGCCCGAGAGCGAGTCCTGCAGGATCTTGAAGCTGCCGTTCTGCTCGGCGAGCTGCTGCAGGAAGATGATGTTGAGCACGATCCAGCCGATCGGCAGCAGCCCGGTCAGGCCGCCGAAGAACGCCGCGTTGCCAGCCATGCCGGCCGGCATGCCGTAGGCGAACACGGCGATCGCGATCGCGCTCACGAGCCCCAGACCGGCAGCGATGTGCGCCTTGATGTGCAGGAAGCCGAGGCACACCAGCATCACCACCACCGGTACCGCGGCGAGCACGGTGGAGATGACCATGTTGCCGAACGGATCGTAGATTTGTTGCCAGACCATGCTTGCCTCCCATGGACGTTCTCGCCGCTCGTCGCGGCGCGGGTTCGAGCCGATGTATCGAAGGCGGCAATGCGCCTGTCTGGACCCCGGGGCAGCCTTGCGGGCTCGCCGCCGAGCGGAATCGAATCTACCTCAGACCGATGACGTAGAGCCCCCCCTGCTAACCCCTATGGCGGTGTCGTTCAGTGCATCGCGGCACTGTGCGCCCTGCGCGCCGGTGGCGGTCCGAGCGGCCCGCGGAAGGTGTCTGTCAGGCAGTGACCAGCAGGATGTGCAGCCGCCGCGGCCCATGCGCGCCGAGCTGGATCGTCTGCTCGATGTCGGCGGTGCGCGATGGCCCCGCGATGAGGTTGATCGTGCGCGGCATCGGGCGGCCCGAGGCGCGCCATTGCGTCCAGACGTCCTCGAGGTGGCGCACCACCTGGGCCGCGTGCACGATCACGATGTGGTTCTCGGGCACGAAGTTCAGCGTGCTCGGCGTGTCGGGGCCCGACAGCGTGACGATGCTGCCCGACTCGGCCACCGCGGCGAAGCAGGGCGTGACACCGGTCTCGTCGTCGCGCACCGCGGCGCGGTACGCGACCTCGAAGCCCGGCGGCCAGGCGACGGCGGCCAGCGCGTTCGACACGCACAGGCGCTGTCCGCCGTTCACCGACGCAACGAAGCGCGCGACCTCTGGCCCGACCTCGGCGAGCGAATCGATGCGCACCAGCGTGGCCGACTTCTCGAGCATCTTGGCCGCGAAGCGTTCGACCGGGTCGCCGTCGAAGGCCGGCCGCGGGCCGGCGCCCGCCAGCGGCACGATGGCGTCGCGGCTCGGCGCCGTGCGCCCCAGCGATTGGCGGATCTCGGAGAGCACCCTTTCACGTCCGCCGGCTGCGGTCGGGGTGCTCATGGCCGTGCTCCCTTGCGTTCGCTCCAGGCCTGCTGGAACGTCTTGCCCTGCGGCGCCGGCAGGTCGCGCGTGTCGGTCCAGCCCCCTGCGAGTGGCAGCCAGGAGAGGGCACCGCGGCGGCGCCCGAGCCGGCTCAGCAGCGCCATGCCGATGCGCATCTTGAAGTGGTACAGGCGCGGGTGCCTGGCGAGCGCGGCCCAGGCCCGCAATGCCCAGCGGATCGGCGCCGGCGTCAAGCCGCTCTCGAACTGCTGCCGGCGCAGCTCGCGCAGCAGGCCGGGCAGCGGGATCTTCACCGGGCACACGGTCTGGCAGCGGCCATTCAACGTGCAGGCGTTGGGCAGGTCGTAGGCTGCGTCCAGCCCGGTGATCAGCGGCGTCAGCACCGAACCCATCGGGCCCGGATAGACCCAGCCGTAGGCATGGCCGCCGATCGCGCTATAGACCGGGCAGTGGTTCAGGCAGGCGCCGCAGCGGATGCAGCGCAGCATCTCGCGAAACGGCCCGCCGAGCATCTTCGAGCGGCCGTTGTCGACCAGCACCACGTGGTACTCCTGCGGGCCGTCGAGGTCGTCGGCCCGGCGCGGCCCGGTGCTCAGCGTGACGTAGCTCGTCGTTTCCTGGCCGGTCGCGCTGCGCGCGAGCAGGCGCAGGAAGGTGGCGGCGTCGTCGAGCGTCGGCACCACGCGCTCGATGCCGCTGGTGACGATGTGCACGCGCGCCAGCGTCTGCGTCAGGTCGCCGTTGCCTTCGTTGGTGACGATGATGCTCGATCCCGTTTCGGCGATCAGGAAGTTGCCGCCGGTGATGCCGACGTCGGCGCGGAAGTAGTGCCCGCGCAGCACCTGACGCGCCTCGTCGACCATCTCGCCGACTTCGGTCAGGTGCTTCGTGTAGCCGAGCGGCCGGTGGTGCTCGTCGAACAGGTCGGCGACCTGCTCGCGCGTCTTGTGCACCGCCGGCACGATGATGTGGCTCGGCGGCTCCTTGGCGAGCTGGATGATGTACTCGCCGAGGTCGGTCTCGATCACCTCGTGGCCGGCCGCCTCGAGTGCCTCGTTCAGGCCGATCTCCTCGCTGACCATCGACTTGCCCTTGGTGACGGTCTTCGCGCCAGCCTTGCGGCAGATCCCGAGGATGATCTGCCGCGCCTCTTCGGCGGTCGACGCCCAGTGCACCTGGCCGCCCTGGCGCGTGACCTGCGCTTCGTAGCGCTCGAGGTAGCCGTCGAGGTTGGCCAGCACGTGCTCCTTCACGCTGCGCGCGCGCTCGCGCAGGGCCTCGAACTCCGGCAGCGCCGCCACCTGCGCGGCGCGCTTGTGCACGAAGCCGCCGCTCGCGTGGGCCAGCGCGCCCTGCAGCCGCTTGTCGCGGAGCGCGACCGTGACCCGCTGGGGAAAGGTCGAGCCGGCAGCCTGCATCATGGGTTCTCCGGTTCACCGATGGACGGCCGCCCGCCCATGCCCGCCAGCAGTTCGGCGGCGTGGATCACGCGCACGGCCTTGCCCTGCCGCTTGATGCGGCCGGCGATGTTGAGCAGGCAGCCGAGGTCGCCGCCGAGCACGGTTGCGGCGCCGCTGGCCTCGATGTGGGCGATCTTGTCGTCGACCATCTTGGTCGAAATCTCCGGGTACTTCACGCAGAAGGTGCCGCCGAAGCCGCAGCACTCCTCGGTGCCGCGCATCTCGACCAGTTCGAGCCCCTGCACGCTGGCGAGCAGCCTGCGCGGCTGGTTGCGCACGCCCATCTCGCGCAGGCCGGCGCAGCTGTCGTGGTAGGTGACGCGGCCGTCGTAGCGGGCATCGACGTGCTCGACCTTCAGCACGTCGACGAGGAAGCTCAGCAGCTCGTGGCTGCGCTGCGCGAGGTGTTCGGCCCGGGCCCGCCAGCCGTGCTCGTCGGCGAACAGGGCCGGGTAGTCATGCCGCAGCGTGCCCATGCACGAACCGGACGGCCCGACCACGTAGTCGAAGCCTTCGAAGGCGTCGATCACGCGCCTGGCGATCGCGCGGGCGTCGGCGCTGTCGCCGCTGTTCAGCGCGGGCTGGCCGCAGCAGGTCTGGGCGGCAGGCACCTCGACCGTGCAGCCGGCGTCCTCGAGCAGCTTGACGGCCGCGAAGGCGACGCTCGGCCGCATCAGGTCGGCCAGACAGGTCACGAACAATCCCACGCGCATGGCAGCTCCTGTCAGGCCGGCAATGAAGGCTCCATCGACGCCACCCCGGTCTGCCACGACTTCGGGCGAGGAGCGGGCCGGCATGGACCGACCGGACTCTAACCTGAAGTTCCGCCCCTCATCAGCCGATTTGTCCTGTCGCATCAAGCACTTGGCTTGATTCGCGAGTTCGGTGTTCTGACTACGGCTGGATGGCCTGCACAAGCGCCAGGGCGCGCAGCTGCTTGGGTTCGGCGGTGGTGGTGACCTCGAATGTCGGTGCGTCGGCCCCGGCGCCGGGCGTGCGACAGGTATTGCGCACGATCGTTGCCAACTCGGCCATCAAGGTGGCGAAGCTGTGCACCGGGGTGCCGTCGTCGAGCGTGTGGCTGGCGGCCTTGGCCTGCGCCTTGTCCGATCGCTTGGCCGGCGCCACCGGGTCGCGCGTGGCCTTGGCCTGTTGCTCGGTGTCGGCGAACATCAACTCGCGCCAGGCCTCGCGCATGTGCCACTCGACGTAGTACGCCAGCATGCACAGAAAGATGTGCGCGCGCACCCGGTCAGCCAGGCGATGGTGGATCGGGCGTACCTTCAGGTCGATCGTCTTGATCGAGCGGAAGGCGCGCTCCACGTTGGCCAACGCCTTGTAGTTGCGCACGCACTGCGGCGCATCCATCTGCGCGAGTGGCACCGAGGTGCGGATGATGTACAGCCCGTCCAGGGCCGCCTCGCTGGCGATGCCGTGGGGCTTGCGCGCCCAGGACAGCGCCGCCTGCGCGATGTGCAGCTCGAAGTGCTTGGCCACCTTGAAGCGATCGATGACCTTGCCCACCTGCACACCGATCGCATCCTGCCCGGCGAGCTTGCCCGCCTCCACACGGGCCAAGATCTTGTCCAGACAGCGCTCGGTGGCCGCCAGCAGATCCTCGCGCTTGTGCGCGCGCAGCCTGGCCAGCGCCTCGTTGCGACAGGCCACCAGGCGCTCGCCGGGATACTCCGGCGAGCTCAGCTCGAGCAGGTTGCGCTCGTCGAACAAGCCCATCTGCAACTGCCCTTGCTCGACCAGGGCCCGGATCGAGGCGCTCTTGAGCGCCGTGACCCAGCCCACGCCGTCGCTCTGGCGCATCTCGTCGATGGCCTTTTGCGACACCATGCCGCGGTCACCGACCATCACCATGCGCTGGACGCCGAAGTCCTGGCGCAGTTTGCGCACCGCGGGCATGAAGGTGGTGCTGTCGGCCGTATTGCCCTCGTGCACCGACACCGCCACCGGGCAGCCGCGTTCATCGGTCAGCAGCCCGTAGTTGACCTGCAGCGTGCCGGGCTTGCCGTCGCGGCTGTAGCCGCGCTTGGCCAGCGGGCAGGTGCTGCCTTCGAAGTAGCTCGACGACAGGTCGTAGAGCACCAGGCCGCCCTCGTGCAGGTGGCGCGTGGCCAGCTTCTTTTGCACCCGGTCCTGGCGCGCGAGCAGCCAGTCCATGGCCGCGTACAGCTCATCCTCGCTGGCCCCGGCAACGCCGAAGTCCTCGGCCAGGGTCGTCTGGTGCCACCAGCGCGTCGTGGCCAGCTTGGTGTGTGGCTCGACGATGCGCGAGGCCACCATGGCCAGCACCAGCTCGGGCTCGCGGCGGGGCTGCGAGGCGATCAACGACGACAGGCCCAGGCGCTGCATCGCCACGCCCACGGCCTGGACGTGGCCGTGCGGGCGTGAACGGCTGATCTCGAAGGCCTGTGCCAGCGGGACGAAGCTCTCGCCCTGCAGCGAGCGGCGAATGATCTCGATCAGCGACTCGGGCAGGTGCGACAGGTTGCCCAGGGTCTCGTTCTTGACGGTGCCGCCCTCGCGGTAGCTGCGACGCAGCAGGTGCGTGCGGTAGACCTGATCCTTGTACTTGCGCGTCGTGGTGACGACGTGCGCGGTTCCGGTGCGAGCGGGCATGCGCCTGAGTATAGGCGACACCGAGCCAACTATCAAGAGCTTTTAGTGACTACAAAAGCGAACCGGAAGGTACTGTCTAGTACCGAAAAAAGTCAATACTGACAAGCACTTGACGCTAAGCAGGTGACTACAAAGGCGCAGGAACTTCAGTCTAACCCCCTGCAGCATAGTCGCCTTGACCTGGATCAGAGTGGCATACCAGCGACGCGGGGTTGCGCGGCGCTTTCCGGAGCCGCACGCGGGGACTTTTCGCAAGCGGCTGCTCTTTGCCCGATTGACGAATATCATGCTCAGTCGAATCGGGTTTGATCGCACCGCACCCATCCATGGCTTCCAACATGTACGAGACAGTCTTTCGCCCGCTCCACACGGAAGCTTGCCAGGTGGCCTGTTCGAGTTGCAACCTGCGCGAAATCTGCCTGCCGGTCGGGCTGACGCAGGCGGAGCTCCAGCAGATCGACGAGCGCCTGGTGGCGGACCGGCGCAAGGTGGCGCGCGGCGAGACGCTGTTCCGGGCCGGCGATCGGTTCGAGTCTGTCTATGCCGTCTGGACCGGATTCTTCAAGACCTGCGTCGCGTCGAAGGACGGGCGCGACCAGGTCACCGGCTTCCAGATGGGCGGCGAGCTGATCGGCCTGGACGGCATCGACAGCCATCGGCACGAGGTCGATGCGGTGGCGCTCGAAGACTCGCAGGTGTGCGTGATTCCGTTCGACGAGTTGCAGGCGCTCTCGCTCGAAGTGGCCTCGCTGCAGCAACAGCTCCACAAGGTCATGAGCCGCGAGATCGTCCGCAACCATGGCGTGATGCTGTTGCTCGGCAGCATGCACGCCGAAGAGCGCGTCGCGGCCTTCCTGCTCAACCTGACGCATCGCCTGCGCGCGCGGGGATTCTCTGCCTCGTCGGTCGTGCTGCGCATGACCCGCGAGGAGATGGGCAGCTTCCTCGGCCTCAAGCTCGAGACGGTCAGCCGGACCTTGTCAAAGTTCCAGGCCAACGGCCTGCTGTTCGTGCGCCAGCGACAGATCCAGATCACCGACCCCGTCGGCCTGCAGGAACTCCTGGACGGGGCCATCGCCTGAGAGCGCCCCCAGGCCGACGACATACGTCGTCCACCCCCGAGGGGGTTGAGCAAACTTGGGGCGGCCCGGCGTTTGCTCATGAGCGGCGGGCGCCATCGGCCCGGCCGATCGAAGCACCCTGCTGACCGCGAGGCGACCCCTCCTCCATCTGTCGGGCCGCTCGAGCGCGCCCCGCCGACGCTGACGACACGGGCGCAGCGCAAGGCCGGCGTCGTTTCGTCCGGTGGCGCCACCGGGTCGCGCCTATCGGCCGGGCGGAACATTGCCTCCCGCCGCCGCCTCGCGCGGCCGATGCCGGTTCGGGCAGGTTTCGCACGAGAGTTTGCGCCCGTCGGGGCCGAGCACGGCAGGCCCTCCGCAAGAGCCGCGCAGGCAAGGCCGCTTGAACATCACGCCGACGGCCATCGCCGCGACCGCCAGGCCGATTGCGGCGAGCGCGAGCAGGAAGACCGGCAGGAACGAATCGAGGCTCATCGGCGCGACGCCGCTCAGGCAGGGCGCCCGCCGAGCGTGGCGAAGGCAGCGGTCTGCCGCTCGGCAAACGAGCCGTCGGCCTGGCGCACGACGAAGTAGGCGGCCAGGCCGTGGCGGCCGGCCGTTTCGAAGCCGCGTTCGGGCCCGAGCACGAACAGCGCGGTCGACCACGCATCGGCGTGCGTGCAGTCGTCGGCCACCACGCTCACCGAGGCCAGCGCGTGGCGCACCGGCTCGGCGCTGGCGGGGTCGATCTCGTGCGAATAGCGCCTTCCGTGGTCGATGAAGAAGTTGCGGTAGTCGCCCGAGGTCGCGAGCGACTTGCCAGCCAGGGGCAGCACATGCAAGGCGCGCTGCGGCATCGCGTCGGGGCGCTCGATCGCGAGTTGCCACGGCTGGCCCGCGCCATTGCGGCCCAGAGCCCGGATTTCGCCGCCGACTTCGATCATGTAGTCGCCAAGCCCCAGGCGCTCGAGTGCCTGCGCGGCCTGGTCGGCCCCGAAGCCCTTGGCGATGCCCGACAGGTTCGCCAGCACCGGCGCGTGGCGGGTCAGCGTGCCCTTGCGCGGCTCGATCGTGAGTACGCGCTCGCGTGGCAGCGATCGCATCGCCAGCACGGCCTGTGCCGGCAGCACCTGGCGCAGCCGCTCGGAGGGGCCGAAGCCCCATGCGTCCACCGCCTGGCCGATGCTCACATCGAAGGCGCCACCCGAGGCCTCGCGGACGGCCTGGGCCACCTCGAACACCCGCAGCGTCTCTGCCGAGACGGCCAGGGGCACGCCGACCGGGTGCCGGTTCAGGCGCGAAACCTCGGAGGCGGCGTCGTAGTGCGACATGCGGCTCACGATGTCGGCAAGCGCGGTCGCCACGGCAGCCTGCGCCGCAGCGAGCGTGGCGTCGCTGACGCGTGCAGCGGCGATCTTCACCGTGTACGAAGAGCCCATCGTCAAGCCGCGGAAGACGTGCCCGCCGCGACCGGAGGCGGCGAAGAGCCGTCCGCGCTCGCCGCAGCCGGCGGCCAGCAGCGCAAAGGAGCCGATGCCCGCCGCAAGGGCGGCACGGCGGGCGGGCGAGGGCAGGGTGTTCATGGTTCAGCTCCGCAGGAAGACGGGTCGGTGATCAGGCCGAAGCGTGGTCGTCCGCGCCGCGCAGCGCGGTGTCGAACCTCGCCTGGCCGCGGCGAACGATTTGATAGACCAGGTCGCGCATCGAGACCAGGCCGTGCACCTTGGGCCCGTCGATGACCAGCAGGTGGCGATGGCGGTTGATGTGCATCAGTGCCATCGCCGCTTCGACGGTGGTGCCCGGCGAGACGAAGCGAACGTCGCGCGTCATCACGAGCGAGATCGGCGTCGCCTTCGTGTCCAGGCCGGCCTTGACCACGCGCTTCAACAGGTCGCGCTCGGTGAAGATGCCGCCGACGAGTTCGTCCTCGGTCATCACGAGCACCGCGCCGATCTCGCGCTCGGCCATCAGGTCCACCGCGTCGCCGACCGTCGCCGACGCCGGCACCGTGTACAGCGCGTCGCTGCCGCGGTCGCGCACCACTTCTTCGATCAGCATCTGGTGGGGCATGTCGGGTTCCTCTCGGATCTGTGCACGGGAGCGAGGCGCCGCGTCAACCGAAGTCGTCGAGCATGATGTTCTCGCGGTCGACGCCCAGCGACAGCAGCATGTCGATCACCGCCTTGTTCATCACGCCGGGGCCGCACATGTAGTACTCGATGTCTTCGGGCGCCGGGTGACTGGCGAGGTACTGGTCGCGCAGCACGTTGTGGATGAAGCCGGTGGCGCCGCTCCACTGGTCTTCGGGCAGCGGCTCCGACAGTGCCAGGTGCCACTCGAAGTTCGGGTGGGCCGCCGCGAGCGCGTCGAACTCCTCGACGTAGAAGGCCTCCTTCAGGCTGCGCGCACCGTACCAGAAGCTTGCCCTGCGCGTCGTCTTCAGGCGCTTGAACTGGTCGAAGATGTGCGAGCGCATCGGCGCCATGCCGGCCCCGCCGCCGATGAAGCACATCTCCTTGTCGGTGTCGCGGGCGAAGAACTCGCCGAACGGGCCCGACACCGTGAGCTCGTCGCCGGGCTTCAGGTTGAAGACGTACGAGCTCATGATGCCCGGCGGGATGTCGGTGCGGTAGCCGGGCGGAAAGGCGATCCGGATCGTGAACAGCAGCGTGCCCTTCTCGAGCGGGTAGTTGGCCATCGAGTAGGCGCGTTCGATCGGCTCCGCGAGCACCGACTTGAAGCGCCAGAGGTCGAACTTGTCCCAGTCGGCGCGGTAGGGCTCCTCGATCTCGAAGGTCTTGAACTCCAGGCTGTGCGGCGGGCATTCGAGCTGCACATAGCCGCCGGCGCGGAACGGCACCTCCTCGCCCTCGGGCAGGGCGAGCTTCAATTCCTTGATGAAGGTGGCGACGTTGCGGTTGGAGACGACCTTGCACCGCCACTTGCGAACGTCGAAGATCTCGGGCGCGATCTCGATGGCCATGTCGCGCTTGACCTTGACCTGGCACGCCAGGCGGCAGCCGCGCTTGGCGTCGCCGCGGTTGATGAAACCGGTCTCGGTGGGCAGCAGCGTGCCGCCGCCCGACTTGACGATCACCTCGCACACGCCGCACGCGCCCTTGCCGCCGCAGGCCGAGGGGATGAAGATCTTGTTGTTGCCCAGCGTGCCGAGCAGGGTGTCTCCGGCCGCCACCTTGAGGGCCTTGCCCGGGTCCTCGTTGATCGTGATCGTGACCTCGCCCGACTGCACCAGCCGGCGCCGGGCGCCGAGCAGCAGCGCCACCAGCGCCAACACGACGACGGTGAACATCGTGACGCCTGACAGGACTTCGATCATCGGGGCGTCCTCACAAGGAAACGCCGGGCCGCCCCAGGTTGCCTTGAACCCCTCGGGGGGCGGACGGCGGCTTTCGTCGGCCTGGGGGCGGTCATAGCTGGATGCCCGAGAACATCATGAACGCGACCGACATCAGCCCGGCCGTGACGAAGGTGATGCCCAGGCCGCGCAGGCCGGCCGGCACGTCGGAGTAGTCCATCTTCTCGCGGATCGCGGCGATCGCGACGATCGCGATCATGAAGCCGAGCCCGGAGCCGAAGCCGAACACCACGCTCTCGCCGAAGGCGTAGTTGCGCTCCTGCATGAAGAGCGAGCCGCCGAGGATCACGCAGTTCACCGCGATCAGCGGCAGGAACACGCCGAGCGTCGTGTACAGGCCGGGCAGGAAACGATCGACCGTCATCTCGACCACCTGCACCGCGGCGGCGATGGTGCCGATGAACAGGATGAACGCGAGGAAGCTCAAGTCGACCTTGGCCAGCGCCGGCACCAGCCCGCCGAGCGCGCCCTCGGCCAGCAGGTAGCGCAGGATCAGGTTGTTCAGCGGCACCGTCAGCGTCTGCACGAAGACCACCGCGGCGCCCAGGCCGATCGCAGTCTCGACCTTCTTCGAGCAGGCCAGGAACGAGCACATCCCGAGGAAGAAGGCGAGCGCCATGTTCTCGAGGAAGATCGAGCGGATCGCGATGTTCAGGTAGTGTTCCATCGACCGCTCCGCTAGTCCGCTTCCTGCAGTTCGGGCTTCCAGGTGCGCAGCGCCCAGATCAGCAGCGCGATCAGGAACAGCCCGGAAGGCGCCAGCAGCATCAGGCCGTTGGGCTCGTACCAGCCGCCGTTCTTGGTCAGCGGCAGCACGACATGGCCGAACAGCGTGCCGGCACCCGCGAGCTCGCGCACGAAGCCCACGATCAGCAGCACGACGGCATAGCCGAGGCCGTTGCCGATGCCGTCGAGGAACGAGAGCCAGGGCGGGTTCTGCATCGCGAAACCCTCGGCGCGGCCCATCACGATGCAGTTGGTGATGATCAGGCCGACGAACACCGACAGCTCCAGCGACAGCTCGTACAGGAACGCCTTGAGCACCTGATCGACCACGATCACCAGCGACGCGATGATCGCCAGCTGCACGATGATGCGAATGCTCCCCGGCGTGTGGTTGCGCACCAGGCTGACCGCCAGGTTGGCCAGCGCGGTGACCAGCGTCACGCCGATGCCCATCACCAGCGCCTTGTCCATCCGCGTCGTCACCGCGAGCGCCGAGCAGATGCCCAGCACCTGCACCGCGATCGGGTTGACGCTGATGATGGGTTCGAGCAGCGCGGTCTTCTCGCGCTTGCCGAAGACGGCGGCACCTGCACTCATGACGAGCCTCCGCTGCGAACGTTCTTCAGGTAGGGAGCGTAGCCGTCGCCGGACAGCCAGAAGCGCACCACGCGGGTGACGCCGTTGCTCGTGATCGTGGCGCCCGACAGGCCGTCCACGTGATGCGGGTCTTGCGCCGGCGGCCCGGCCTGGCCCTTGATCACGGCGAGCTGGGGCGACCAGTTCGCGTCGTAGGCCTTGCGGCCGACCCACAGCGCCTGCCACTGCGGGTTGGAGATCTCGCCGCCCAGACCCGGGGTTTCCTTCTGCTCGTAGAAGGTCAGGCCACGCACGGTGTTGGCGTCGCGGTCCATCGCCAGGAAGCCGTACAGCGTGCCCCACATGCCCATGCCTTCGATCGGCAGCACGAGCTGCTCGACCTTGCCGTCGGCGCCGGTGACCTGATAGACCGTGCCGATCTTCGGCAGGCGCGCGACCTGCGCGTCGTTGGGCGCCACGGCGCGCGACAGCAACGGGTCGTTGCGGGCCTTGCGCTGGTCGTAGTTCGCGGCGTCGAACCTGCCTTCGGGCACGAGCTGGCCGGTCTGCAGGTCGACCCCGCGGACCTGGATCCGGCGCTCGAAGATGGCCTTCATCTCCGCCGTACTCAGCGCCTCGCCAGGCTTGACCAGGCCGGCGGCGAGCAGCACGTTCTTCTGCTTGTAGAGCAGCGCATTGGCTTCCTGCCGGTCGCGCAGGCCCACCGCCGCGGTGGACACCAGCAGCGCGCAGACGACGCTCACCGCCGTCGCGAACAGCACCGTGTAGCGCGTCGAATCAAGTTTGGGCACGGCGCTTGCCCCTTCGGCGCAGGTTGGCCTGCACCAGCACATAGTCGATGAACGGGGCGACCACGTTCATGAACAGGATGACCAGCATCACCGACTCCGGGTAGGCCGGGTTGACGACGCGGATCAGCACGATCAGCGCGCCGATCATCAGGCCGTAGATCCAGCGCCCGGTGTCGGAGAACGGCGAGGTCACCGGATCGGTGGCCATGAAGACGGTGGCGAAGGCCCAGCCGCCGGCCGCCATGTGCCACCAGAACGGCACCGCGTAGTACGGGTTGGTGGTCGAGCCGATCGTGTTGAAGAGCGTCGCCATGCCGATGGTGCCCAGCGCGACGCCAGCCATCGTGCGCCACGAGCCGATGCCGGTGACGATGAGGACCACCGCGCCGATCAGGCAGGCCAGCGCCGAGGTCTCGCCCATCGAGCCCGGCTCCAGGCCGATGAAGGCGTTCCACAGCGAGAAGCCCTGCTCGGAGAACGGCGTCGTCATCTGCCGCATCTGCGCCAGCAGCGTCGCACCCGAGAAGCCGTCGTGCGCGGCAGCCGTCGGAAGGGCGGTCCAGACCTTGTCGCCCGACATGCTGGCCGGGTAGGCGAAGAACAGGAACGCGCGCGCGGCCAGCGCCGGGTTGATGAAGTTCATCCCCGTGCCGCCGAAGACTTCCTTGCCCAGCACGACGCCGAAGCTGACCGCCAGCGCGGCCTGCCACAGCGGCGTGTCGGGCGGGCAGATCAACGGGAAGAGCAGGCCGGTGACGAAGAAGCCCTCGTTGACCTCGAGCTTGCGGACGATCGCGAACGCGACTTCCCAGCCGAGGCCGACGACCATCGTCAGGATGTACAGCGGCAGGAAGTACAGCGCGCCGTGGACCAGGTTGGCCACCACGCTGGCGGGCGAGTAGCCCACGCCGAGGAGCGCGATCACGTCGTGGCGCCAGCCCGTCAGCAGCGCCACCTTGCCCGGGTCGAGCGCCAGGTTGGCCTGCAATCCGGTGTTGAACATCGCCATGAAGACGCAGGGCAGCGCCGCGATGACGACCAGGATCATCATCCGCTTCAGGTCGAGCGCATCGCGCACGTGGGCGCCCGTCTGCGAGACCTTGGCCGGGGCGTAGAAGAAGGTGTCGGCCGCCTCGTAGAGCGGGAAGAGGCGCTCGAGCCTGCCGCCCGGGTGGAACGGCTTGCCGATGCGGTCGAGCAGGTCGCGCAAGGCTCGCATCAGGCAGCCTCTTTCTCGATGCGGGCGAGCGCCTCGCGCAGCAGCGGCCCGTACTCGGCCTTGCCGGGGCAGACGAAGGTGCACAAGGCCAGGTCCTCTTCGTCGAGTTCGAGGCAGCCCAGCGCCTCGGCGCGCTCGTCGTTCTTCATCAGCAGTGCGCGCAGCAGGAAGGTGGGCATCAGGTCGAGCGGCATCACGCGCTCGAACGAGCCGATCGGCACCATCGCCCGGCTGCCGCCGTTGGTGGTGGTCGTCAGCGCGAGCTTCGCGCCGCGACGCCAGGCCCCGAGCACGACACCCCAGACCGAGAACTTGGCCGCGCCCGGAGCGATCCAGCCGAACAGCTCGCGCTCGCCGGCTTCGGCCAGCACCGAGACCTGCTGGTGATAGCGGCCCAGGTAGCCCATCACTTCGCCCATCGCGGTGCGCCCGTCGAGCACCGAGCCAGAGACGACGCGCTGCACGCCGGGCGCGATTTCGCCGTGGGTCAAGCCCTCGGTGGCCGCCCCCAGGCGCGTGCGCAGCAGGCGCGGCCGCTTCACGCCGGGGCCGGCGATGGCGATCACGCGCTCCACGTCGAGGCGGCCGGTCGCGAACAGCCGCCCGATCGCGGCGACGTCCTGGTAGCCGATGTGCCAGACCGTTCGCTCCAGATCGACCGGCGACAGGAAGTGGATGTGCGTGCCGGCGTTGCCGGCCGGGTGCGGGCCGGCGAAGGTCTCGAGCTTGACGTTGCCGACAGCAGGCACGGCCGCGCTCGAACCCGGCGCGACGCAGAGGTAAGTCGTGCCGCCCGTGAGCTTGGCCAGGCAGGCCACGCCGACCTGGAAATCGGCCATGCGCCCGGCCAGCACGACATCGACCGACGGTGCGTGCGGCCGTGTGTCGATCGCGGTGATGAACAGGGCCCGCGGCGAGCTCGCGGGCGCCGGCACCCTGGAGAACGGACGCATGCGCAGGGCGGTCCACAGGCCCGACTCGATCAGCAGCGCGCGTACCTCGTCGGCCGAGAGCCGCTCCGGCGCGGCGCCCGTGTAGCTCGAGAACGGCACCTGCGCGTCATCGCCCTCGTCGCCGTCGACGGCGATGACGAGCGAGCGGAAGGCGCGCCGCTCGCCGCGGTGGAGCGCGGCGACGGTGCCCGCCGCCGGCGCGGTGAATCGCACGCCGGGATTCGCCTTGTCCTCGAACAGCGCCTGCCCGCGCCGCACGCGGTCCCCCGGCTGGACCAGGAAGCTGGGCTTGAGCCCGATGCAGTCGTCACCGAGAACGCCGACGCAGCGACTCTCGCGGGCCGGGTGGATGGCCTGCTCCGGTTCGCCGGCCAGCGGCAGGTCGAGGCCCCGCCTCAGCTGATGCCCTGCCACGCCTCGTCCTCCATCGACAGCCCTGCGGACATTCTCACGTCCCCTCTCGATCCTGGCGCATGGGTACCCGTCCCCTTGCGCGGGGCCGGTCGAGCGTCGAGCGGAAGCTTGATTTGCATGTCATGGGGCCGGGCTTCATCGGGTCATTGTCGAGCACACGCATGATGGGCGATCGAGTTCGTTGCCACCGCGCAGCAGTGGCGCAACGGGCGCAGCGGCAACGGCAGGCGCGAGATTGCCGTCAAGCGCGCCTGTGCGGCATGACTTGGATCAAGGTGCGGCCGATCGGCATCGGCCGACGCCTGACCGACCCATTGCGCAGGGGCAGCGTCTCGGACTATTGATCCAGGTTAAGTGCGGGTCACGGGCTTGCGCGCAACATCGCGCCTTGCACTAAGGAGCCCGGCGAGGTGACAAGGAAGCCCGGAGGACCTCCACGGCCGCCGCCATGGACCGCGCGAGCGATCCCCGACCCGGCGCGACGTCGGGTCGGGGGTGCGGGCGGCAGGCGTGCCTGCGCCGACCCAGATTGCCGAACATGGAAGACCCGATCGATGTCTTGACGGACCGGAAGACCTGACATGGACCCCCAAACTCACATTCTTTCGCAGCCCCCCGAGGGGGCACAGCCCTCCCTCGGGGCGGCCCGGCAGGAGGCCTAGGACATGTACCCCATCATCCGCCGCGAAGCGTTTTCCGACACGACCTTCCTGTGGGAGGTGCTCGCACCCGACGTGGCCCGCTCCGCAGAGCCCGGGCACTTCGTGATGCTGCGCCTGAGCGAGGGGGGCGAACGCATTCCGCTCACCGTCGCCGACTACGATCGCGAGCGGGGCACGATCACGATGGTGATCCAGGCCCTCGGCAAGACGACGCTGGAGATGCGCGACCACTACAAGGCCGGCGACAGCATCGTCGACTTCGTCGGCCCGCTCGGCCTGCCGCAGCACGTGAGCCTGGCCGGGCACGTGGTGCTGGTCGGTGGCGGCCTCGGCGTGGCACCCGTCTATCCGCAGCTGCGCGCGTTCAAGGAGGCGGGCAACCGCACCACCGGCATCATCGGCTTTCGCAACAAGGACCTGGTGTTCTGGGAGGAGAGCTTCGGCCGCTACTGCGACAACCTGATCGTCTGCACCGACGACGGCAGCTACGGCAAGCCGGGCTTCGTCACCGCGGCACTCAAGGAGGTGCTGGAAAGCGACCGCCCCGACCTCGTCGTCGCGATCGGGCCGCTGCCGATGATGAACGCCTGCGTCGAGGTGACGCGGCCGTTCGGCGTGAAGACCATGGTGTCGCTGAACGCGATCATGGTCGACGGCACCGGCATGTGCGGTTCGTGCCGCGTGACGGTGGGCGACGAGATCAAGTTCGCCTGCGTCGATGGGCCGGACTTCGACGGCCACCGGGTCGACTTCAAGGAGCTGATACTGCGCCAGAAGCGCTTCAAGGGCGAGGAGGCCGCGGCCAGCTCCGACTACGCGCATGTGTGCAACGTCGAGAAGCTGCTCTTCGAGCAGGGCAAGACCAACTACAAGAAGTACAAGGACCTGGCGCCGCTGGCGACCAAGATGCCCGAGCGCGACCCGCTGGAGCGCTCGCGCAACTTCAAGGAAGTCAACCTCGGCTACTCGATGGCCGACGCGCTGGCCGAGGCCGAGCGCTGCATCATGTGCAGCAAGCCGGCCTGCATCGAAGGCTGCCCGGTGTCGATCGACATCCCGCGCTTCATCCGCCACCTGCTGGTGCGCGATGTCGACGGCGCGCTGGCCGTCATCAACGAGTCGAACCTGTTCCCGTCGGTGTGCGGCCGCGTCTGCCCGCAGGAGTCGCAGTGCGAGGCGCAGTGCGTCGTCGGGCGCAAGCTCGAGGCGGTGGCGATCGGCCGGCTCGAGCGCTTCGTCGGCGACAGCGCCAAGCCGGGCAAGGTCGAGCAGCAGGACTTCGAGCACAAGCTCGGCAAGGTGGCGATCGTCGGCTCCGGCCCGTCGGGGCTGGCGGTGGCCGCGGACCTGCGGCGCTACGGCTGCGACGTCACCGTGTACGAAGCCCTGCACGTCGTCGGCGGCGTGCTCCAGTACGGCATCCCGTCGTTCCGCCTGCCGCGCGAGATCATCAGCCGCGAGGTCGATCACCTGAAGGCGATGGGCATCCGGTTCGAGACCAACAAGGTCATCGGCAAGACCTTCTCGGTGCTGCAGCTGATGGGCGAGATGGGCTTTGATGCGGTGTTCGTCGGCGCCGGCGCCGGCGCGCCGGCCTTCCTCGGCATCCCGGGCGAGTTCGCCGGCCAGGTCTATTCGGCCAACGAGTTCCTGACCCGCGTCAACCTGATGGGCGGCGACAAGTTCCCCTACCTCGACACGCCGATCACGCTCGGCAAGAGCGTGGTCGTGATCGGCGCCGGCAACACCGCGATGGACTGCCTGCGCGTGGCCAAGCGCCTGGGCACGCCGACCGTGCGCTGCGTCTATCGCCGCTCGGAAGCCGAGGCGCCGGCGCGGATCGAGGAACTGCGCCACGCGAAGGAGGAGGGCATCGAGTTCTTCTTCCTGCACGGGCCGGTCGAGATCCTGACCGACGCCGAGGGCAGCGTGCGCGGCATGAAGGTGCAGAAGATGGTGCTCGGCGAACCCGACGCCAAGGGGCGCCGCCAGCCGATCCCGCAGGACGAATTCCTCGAGCTCGACTGCGACACCGTGATCTACGCGCTCGGCACCAAGGCCAACCCGATCGTCACCAAGTCCACGCCCGGCCTCGAACTCAACAAGTGGGGCTACATCGTCGCCGACGCGGCCACCCAGGCGACCAGCGTGCCCGGCGTGTTTGCCGGCGGCGACATCGTGACCGGCGGCGCCACCGTGATCCTGGCGATGGGCGCAGGCCGCCGCGCCGCGCGCGCGATCGGCGCCTACCTCGCCGGCGGCAAGCGCACCTGGCCGATCACCCAGGCCGACGCCGATGCCTTCGTGCCGCCGACGGCGATCGGCGCTTCTCCCACCCCATCCTCCAGCGAGGTTTCATCATGAGCATCTGCCCCCGCTGCCAGCGCGAGCTCGAAGACGAAGAGGCCTACATCTGCTGCGCCGGTGTCGAACTGCGCTGGCGCTGCGCCGACTGCCACAAGGTCAGCGAAGGCTTTGCCTTCCCCTACGGCATGTGCCCGTTCTGCAAGGGCAAGCTCGAGCTGCTCGACCGCGGCGCGATCGAGGGCGGCCCGGCGATGGAGGCCGTGCGCAAGGCCTTCGAGATCGAGCTCGGCGGCCATGCGTTCTACGAGCGCGCTTCGCGCGACGCCAAGGACCCCGTGCTGCGCGAGTTGTTCGGGCGCTTCGCCGCGATGGAGAAGGAGCACATGGATACGCTGTCCAAGCGCTATCACGCCGACCTGCCGACCGCAGCCGTTGACTTCCAGCTCGACCGCGCGGCGATCTTCGCCGGCGTCGACCGCAAGCCGGAGGACCCGGCCAACCTGTTCCGCATCGCGATCGCGTTCGAGCAGCGCGCCGTGGACTTCTTCACTCGCGAGGGCGAGCAGGCGCCGGCCGGCTCGGTCGAGCGCGTGCTGTACAAGGAACTGGCCGCCGAGGAACGCGAGCACGTCGCGCTGCTGGGCACCGAATTCCGCCGCTGGGAAGCCGGCAAGGCCGGCATCCTGTAGCGCGCCGCGGGACCCCAACGCCGACACGCCCCCCAGGCCCTGCGACACGCTCGCAGCGGCCGCCACCGCGAAGAGACCGCCATGACCGAACGCTCGCATGTGCTCGACGGCAACGAAGCCGCCGCACGGATCGCCCACCTCGTCAGCGAGGTGATCGCCATCTATCCGATCACGCCGTCGTCGACGATGGGCGAACTGGCCGACGAATGGTCGGCCAAGGGCCGCAAGAACATCTGGGGCATGGTGCCGCAGGTGATCGAGATGCAGAGCGAAGCCGGCGCCGCCGGCGCGGTGCACGGCTCGCTGCAGGCCGGCGCGATGACCACCACCTTTACCGCGTCGCAGGGGCTGCTGCTCAAGCTGCCGAACATGTTCAAGATCGCCGGCGAGCTGACGCCGACGGTGTTCCACATCGCCGCGCGCACGCTGGCCACGCACGCGCTGTCGATCTTCGGCGACCACAGCGACGTGATGGCCGCGCGCACCACCGGCTTCGCGCTGCTCGCCGCGTCCAGCGTGCAGGAGGCGCAGGACATGGCGATGGTGGCGCACATGGCGACGCTGAAGTCTCGTGTGCCCTTCCTGCACTTCTTCGACGGCTTTCGCACCAGCCATGAGGTCAACAAGATCGAACTGCTGTTCGAGGACGACGTGCGTTCGCTGATCGATGACGAACTCGTGCGTGGCGCACCGCAGCCGCGCGCTCAACCCCGACCGCCCGGTGCTGCGCGGCACGGCGCAGAACCCGGACGTGTTCTTCCAGGCGCGCGAGGCCTGCAACGCCTTCTACGACGCGACACCCGGCATCGTGCAGCAGGCGATGGACCGCTTCGCGGCGCTGACCGGCCGCCGATACAGCCTGTTCTGGTACTCGGGCGCGCCCGATGCCGAGCGCGTGCTCGTGCAGATGGGCTCTGGCACCGGCGCCTCGCGCGAGGCGGTGGACAAGCTCGCCGCGGCTGGCGAGAAGGTCGGCCTGCTCACGGTTCGCCTGTACCGCCCGTTCGACACGCAGGCCTTCGTCGCCGCGCTGCCCAGGACCGTGCGCTCCATTGCCGTGCTCGACCGCACCAAGGAGCCGGGCGCGATCGGCGAGCCGCTGTACCAGGACGTCGTCACCGCGCTCGTCGAGGCCTGGCCCGAAGGCACGCCCGTGCCGCGCGTCATCGGCGGCCGCTACGGCCTGTCGTCCAAGGAATTCACGCCGGCGATGGCCAAGGCTGCGCTCGACGAACTGCTCGCGCCGCGACCGAAGCGGCATTTCACGGTCGGCATCAACGACGACGTCACGCACCTGTCGCTGAAGTGGGACCCCGCCTTCACCACCGAGGCCGAGGGCGTCACGCGCGCGGTGTTCTATGGCCTGGGCGCCGACGGCACGGTCGGCGCGACCAAGAACACGGTCAAGATCATCGGCGAGAACACGCCGCTGCACGCGCAGGGCTACTTCGTCTACGACAGCAAGAAGTCGGGTGCGATCACCGTGTCGCACCTGCGCTTCGGGCCGAAACCGATCGAATCGAGCTACCTGATCGACCAGGCCGACTTCGTCGCCTGCCACCAGTTCGAGTTCATGGAAAAGCTCGACGTGCTGGCGCTGGCCCGGCCGGGCGCGACCTTCCTGCTCAACAGCCCCTACGGGCCCGAGCAGGTGTGGGGCAGGCTGCCGCGCGAGGCGCAACAGGCGATCCTGGCCAAGAAACTCAAGTTCTACGTTGTCGATGCGCTCGCGGTGGCCAAGGAGGCGGGTCTCGCCGGACGCATCAACACGGTGACGCAGGCCTGCTTCTTCGCGATCTCGGGCATCCTGCCGCGCGACGAGGCGATCGCGAAGATCAAGGAGTCGATCCGCAAGACCTACGGCAAGCGCGGCGAATCGGTGCTGACGCGCAACTTCGCCGCGGTCGATGCGTCACTCGCGGCGCTGCGCGAAGTGACGCTGCCGGCGCGCGCCGACTCGACGCTCGCACGCCGGCCGGCAGTGGCCCGCGCGGCGCCCGACTTCGTGCAGCGCGTGACGGCGATGATGCTCGACGGCAAGGGCGACCTGCTGCCCGTCTCGGCGATGCCGATCGACGGCACCTTCCCGACCGGCACCACGCAGTGGGAAAAGCGCAGCATCGCGCACGAGATCCCGGTCTGGGACGAGACCATCTGCACCCAGTGCGCGATCTGCCCGCTGATGTGCCCGCACGCCGCGATCCGCATGAACGTCTTCTCGGCGGAGGAGATGAAGCGCGCCCCGGCGGGCTTCAAGGCCGTGCCCTGGACGCGCAAGGATGGCGGGCCGCTCGACGGCCTGATGTACAGCCTGCAGGTCGCGCCCGACGACTGCACCGGTTGCGGCATCTGCGTCGACGTGTGCCCGACGCGCAGCAAGCAGGTCGTCAAGCACAAGGCCATCAACATGGCGTCCAAGCTCGACATCCTCGAGGTCGAGCGCGCGAACTACGACTTCTTCCTCAGCCTGCCCGAGGTGCGCCCGGCACTCGACAGCATCGACGGCCTGCGCGGCTCGCAACTGCGCCTGCCGCTGTTCGAATACTCGGGCGCGTGCTCGGGCTGCGGCGAGACGCCGTACCTGAAGCTGCTGTCGCAGCTCTACGGCGATCACCTCGTCGTGGCCAACGCCACCGGCTGCTCGTCGATCTACGGCGGCAACCTGCCTTCGACGCCGTGGTCGCAGAACGCTGAGGGGCAGGGCCCGGCGTGGGCGAACAGCCTGTTCGAGGACAACGCCGAGTTCGGCCTCGGCATGCGGCTCGCGCTCGACGCGCAGCAGGACCTGGCACAGATGCTGGTCGGCCACCTGCGCGCAGAGATCGGCGACACGCTGGCGACCGAACTGCTCTCGGCGCCGCAGGACAACGACGCGCAGATCCGCCTGCAGCGCGAACGCGTCAAGCAGTTGCGGGCCATCCTGGCGCGGACGCCATCGCCCGAGGCCGCACGGCTGCTGGCCGTGGCCGACAGCCTGATCGTGCGCAGTGTGTGGATCGTCGGCGGCGACGGCTGGGCCTACGACATCGGCTACGGCGGGCTCGACCACGTGCTCGCCTCCGGCCGCAACGTCAACATCCTGGTCCTCGACACCGAGGTCTACAGCAACACCGGCGGCCAGGCCTCGAAGTCGACCCAGCGCGGCGCGGTGGCCAAGTTCGCTGCCGCGGGCAAGTCGATCGGCAAGAAGGACCTCGGCATGATCGCCATGGCCTACGGCAACGTGTACGTGGCGCAGGTGGCGATGGGTGCCAACCCGGTACAGACGGTGCGCACCTTCCAGGAGGCGGCGGCCTGGAACGGGCCGTCGCTGATCATCGCCTACAGCCACTGCATCGCGCACGGCATCGACATGACGACCGGCATGAGCCACCAGCGCGACGCGGTCAAGAGCGGCTACCTCACGCTCTACCACTACGACCCGCGGCTCGCCATGGGCGGCGCCGACCAGCCGCTCAAGCTCGACTCGCGCAAGCCCACGCTGCCGCTGGAGCAATTCATGCTGAAGGAAGGCCGCTACGCGATGCTCGCGCAGTCGGACCCTGCCCGCTCCAAGCAGCTGCTCAAGGCCGCACAGCACGACGCCGATGCGCGCTGGCAGCTCTACGAGCAGGTGGCCGGCGTGCACCGCGTGGTGACGGAGGAAGGCCACGTGCCGGAGGCCGGCGACGAGCCCGCGAGTGCGCCGGCAGCGCCGGCAGCGACCCTCGAGATCAAGCCCACCGTGGCAACCACGCCGGAGTCCGCATCATGAGCATCGACCTGAGCACCCGCTACCTCGGCCTCGATTTGCAGCACCCGATCGTGGCGTCGGCCTCGCCGATGACCGGCTCGATCGACAGCCTCAAGCGCCTGCAGGCCGCCGGCGTCGCTGCCGTCGTGCTGCCCTCGCTGTTCGAGGAACAGATCGAGCACGAGGAGATGGCCACGCACAACCTGATGCTGTACGGTGCCGAGTTGTCGCCCGAGGCGCACGGGTTCTTTCCGGAGATGCAGAACTACCGCACCGGGCCCGACCAGTACCTGGCGCTGATCGCCGATGCCAAGAGGGCGCTCTCGGTGCCGGTGATCGCCAGCCTGAACGGCTACACGGCGGGCGGCTGGACGAGCATTGCACGCCAGATCCAGGACGCCGGCGCCGACGCGATCGAGCTGAACGTGTACTTCCTCGCGGCCAGCGTGGACGACACCAGCACCGAGGTCGAGCAGCGGTATGTGGAGCTCGTGGAGTCGGTCACGCGGCAGGTGGCCATTCCAGTCGCCGTGAAGGTGGCGCCCTACTTCAGCGCGATGGCCAACATGGCGGCGCGCCTGACGAAGGCAGGTGCCTCGGGCCTGGTGCTCTTCAACCGGTTCCTGCAGCCCGACATCGATCTCGAGGAACTCGAGGTCTCGCCGCGCCTCGTGCTGTCCACCTCCGACGAGCTGCGCCTGGCGCTGCGCTGGATCGCGATCCTGCGCGGCCGCGTCGGTGCCAGCCTGGCCGCCACGGGTGGCGCGCACACGCCCGACGACGTGACCAAGCTGCTGCTGGCGGGTGCCGATTGCGTGATGCTGGCCAGCAGCCTGCTCACCCAGGGCCCGGGACATGTCGGCGCCCTGGTGCGCGGCGTGCAGACCTGGCTGGCCGAGCGCGACTACACGTCGGTGGCGCAGATGAAGGGCTCGCTGTCGCAGCAGTCCTGCCCCGACCCGGGCGCCTTCGAGCGCGCCAACTACATGAAGGCGCTGAAGTCCTACTCCAGCGCATTCGTCTAGGCATCGGCCGGACGAACCGTCCCCCATAATCTCGGCCCAAAGGAGCTCACGATGGCACTTCTCATCAACGACGACTGCACTGCCTGCGACGCCTGCAAGCCGATGTGCCCGAACGAGGCGATCGCGGTCGGCTCGCCCATCTACATCATCGATCCGGCCAAGTGCACCGAGTGCGTGGGCGCCCACGACGAGCCGCAGTGCGTCGATGTGTGTCCCGCCGACTGCATCGTTCCCGACCCGGATCACGCGGAAACGCGCGACGAGCTCCAGGCCAAGTACGAGGGCCTGCACAGCTGACGCGGCAACGGGAGTTCGACGCGGCGGGAACGACGCGCCTGCGCCGGGCTGATTGCGTGGCCTCGCGGCGCTTCCAACCCGCGACGCGGGTGGAGGCGGGCGAATTCAGCGCATCAACTCGATCGCCAGGCTCCCCGCGACGCTCCCCGTGTAGGCGACAAAGATCATCGAGATGCCGCCCATCGTGCGGCCCTTGGTACGGGGCGAATAGCCGCGCCTGCGCATCGATGCCAGCAGCCTTGCCGAAAACGCCGCCGCGGCAATGAGTGGCATCGCCGCGAAGCCCGGCAGCACGCCGAAGGCGGCGAGTGCCAGCGCCAGTACGAATCCGGCGCCGACCAGCGCCTCCACCACGCGCACGGCGCCGCGCTCGCCGACGACGATGGCCAGCGTGCGCCGCCCGGCCGCGGCATCGCCGGCGTGGTCGCAGGCATTGTTGGCGGCCAGGATGGCGGCGATCAGCAAGGTCGCGGGCACGCCGAGCGCGAGCGTGCGCGCATCGACGAAGCGGGTCTGCACGTAGGCCGACAGTGCCGTCAGCACCAGGCCCATCGCGCCGCCGGCGAAGGCCTCGCCGACCGGCATGCGCGAGATCGGCCGCGGCCCGCCGCTGTAGCCCCAGGCGATCGCCATGCAGGCGGCGCCGACGCCGATGACCTCCCAGCCGACGCGCAGGCCCAGCGCCAGGCCGAACCCGACCGCGAGCGCGAACAGGCCCGACGCCACGCGCAGGGCGACCTTGGGGTCGATGCCGCGGTGCACCAGCACCTTGTAGCCGTCGAGGTCGGTGTCGCGGGTGTCGACGCCGTCTCGATGGTCGTAGTAGCTGTTGAAGCCGGCGGTCGCGAGGTCGATGCACAGCGTCGCGGCCAGCATCAGCGCGAAGGTCGCCCACGAGAACGCGCCGCCGGTGGCCGCCCAGAGCGTTCCGATGGCCAGCGACGACAGGCTCACGATCTTCGTGCGCAGCTCGACGATCTTCGCCAGGTCGGCGAGCGTGGGCGCCGGCGGCGGGCCGGACTGGGTTGCATCCGCCGTGGCGCGGTTCATCCGGGCACCGGGATCGGCACGCCGACGGCGCCTTCCAGCACGTCGGCGGGGCGCACATCGACGACGCCCCACAGGATCGAGCGGTCGCGCGCGGCGGCGTCGTAGGGCGTGCGGTGTGTCGGCTCGGCGAAGCTGCGCAACACCACCGTGGCGCCCGGCGCTGCCGCGCGCCGCACGGCGGCGAACAGCCGCTGCCGGTAGCCGGCCGGTGCGCCGTCGAGGATGTTCGACAGCGTGAATGCGTCGAAGGACGCCGGCGCGCACTGCTCGAGGTAGGCTGCGGCGTCGCCGCCGACCAGCGCGATGCGGCGGGCCTGGAAGTCAGGCGCCTGAGGTGTCTCGCCGAGCAGCAGCGCACGCGCGTAGGAGTTGCCGCGGTTGGGGAACGTGGCGAAGCAGTGCGCGAGGCGCTCCCGCATCACGCGGCCGAAGTGCGCCGGCAGCATGGCGAGGAACGGTGACGCGTACACGGCCTTCAGGCCCGACACCGACAGCAGCAGGTCGGTGGCGAGCCGGAAGCCCCGCGTGTCGAGATGCAATCGCCAGAACTCGCGCTGGGCTGTCAGGTCGTCGAGCGCGAGAAACTGCTCGAGCGCGGCGCGGCGCCAGCCGAACAGCGCCATCGCGCCGCGCCCCAGCCCGACGAGCCGCTCGGCGCTGCCGGTGATCGCCGGCGCACCACCGAGCCGTGCCCGGGCGTAGTCGAGCTGTACCGGGTTGATGTCGATCGCCGTGACCTCGTGCGCGGCCGACAGCGCCATGGCCATGTCGCCCGCCGAGGCGATGCAGAACACGCGCGCGCCGGGCGCGAAGGCCGTGCGCTCGATGGCGGCGTCCTCGTACATCTGCCCGAACAGGACCTTGCGCGGCCCGCCGCGCTGGTCGAAGCGTCCGGCCTCCCAGGGTGTTGATGGGTTCACCGGACGCCCCCGCGCCGCCGCGTCATCGCCCCGCCGGGGGCTTGACACGGGTTGGCTCATGCGCCGCCCGCCGCGGCTACCAGGCTCGCCGTCACCCACGCCAGCAGCAGGAACGCGGCGTTCTTGATGACCATCCCGGCAGGATCGGGAATGCGCTGGCGCGAGAAGTAGATGCCGGCAGAGTTCAGCCCGACCAGCAACGCCGTCTGCACGACGGCCGCGCCGATCGGCTGCCAGGTCGTGAGCACCCAGACGCCGAGCGCCGTCTCGGCCAGGCCGAGGACGCGCAGCAGCGCGTGCGAGGTCGAAGGTGCCAGGAACGGCACCTGCTCGACGACCTCGAACTCGTGCCTGCTGCGCGCAAGCACCTTGCACCAGAAACCCTCGTACAGCCACACCGCCGCCACGGCGGCCTGCAGCAGCCACAGTGGGGGCATCGCGAGCGCGGCGTTCATGGCGGTGGCGAGGCCGAAGCGGCGGCCTCCGGCGCCACCAGCAGCCTGCGGTAGGCCAACGCGAACGCGTCGATGCGCGTGTCGGCGTCGGGCGGTACCGGTATGCCGGGCACGTTGGGGACGTGGTGCAGCACCAGCGGCGGCAGCATCGTCATGCCGACGAAATGCGCGGTGGTCTGCAGTGGCTTCAGAAGGTCGGCCACCTCGTACAGGTTGTGCCCGCCGGGGCGGTACTTCTCGCGCTCGCCGCCGGTGGTCAGCACCGGCTGCAGCCGCTTGCCGCGCATGCGCGTGCCGCCCGGGCCGTAGGCGAAGCCGACCGCCAGCACCTCGTCCTGCCAGGCCTTGAGCATCGGCGGCGTCGAGAACCAGTAGAACGGGAACTGGAAGACGATGCGCGCCGCCGGCAACACCGCCGCCTGTTCCGCTGCGGCGTCGATGCGCCCGTCGGGATAGAACGCCTCGAGGTGACGGATCGCGACGCCGGGCAGCCCGGCGATCGCGTCGAGCATCCGCCGGTGCGCGCGCGAGGTCTCGAGGTGCGGATGAGAAACGATGACGAGCGTGGTCACGGCGATGGGCGGTGCTCAGGGCGGGCGGCCCCGTTGCGAACCCGATGCGTCGACATCGGGGCTGCGGGCGTGACGGGATTGTCGCCGACGCGCGCCTCGGTGCAACGGCGCGCAACCCGGCGCGTCGCGCGGCGCGCGAAGGCCCCGGCAAACGCCGTCGGGGGTCGGTGGTTGACCTGCATCAAGGCACACCGCCTCGACTGCGACGAAGATGCCCCCCAGTCGACGCGGGTGAGTGACAACCGCCGGCCGACGCTTGAAAGGCACTCCCCATGAACCCAGGTTCGACCCTCGGCGCAAACCCAGGCTTGGCGCGCGCGAAGCGCAAGAGCCGCTGGCCGGCGCGACTGGACTGGACGCAGAGTGTGACCGGGTTGATCCTGGCCCTGTTCATGTGGGGCCACATGTTCTTCGTCTCGTCGATCCTGCTCGGCAAGGACGCGATGTGGACGGTGACGAAGTTCTTCGAGGGCTATTTCGTGTTCGGCCGCTCGTTCCCCTGGGTCGTGTCGATCGTCGTCGCCTGCGTCTTCACGCTCGTCATCGTGCATGCGCTGCTCGCGGTGCGCAAGTTCCCGATCGACTACGGCCAGTACCGCGCCTTCCGCGACCACGCGAACACGATGAAGCACGGCGACACGACGCTGTGGTGGTGGCAGGTGGTGACGGGCTTCGCGCTGTTCTTCATGGCGTCGATCCATCTCTACATCATGCTGACGCGGCCCGACCGCATCGGCCCCTTCGAGAGCGCCGACCGTGTCTGGAGCGACCACTTCTGGCCGCTCTACCTGGTGCTGCTGTTCGCGGTGGAACTGCACGGCGGCATCGGCCTGTACCGGCTGGCCGTGAAGTGGGGCTGGTTCGCCGGCCCCGACCCCAACGCCACCCGGCGCCGCCTGAAGACGCTCAAGTGGGCCTTGACGGTGTTCTTCCTCGTCCTCGGCCTGGCCACCTTGGCGGCCTACATCAAGATCGGCATCGAGCACGCGCCGAGCGTTGGCGCACCCTACACACCGGCCTGGGTTCAGCCCGCGGCGCCGGCGGCGAAGTGAGGTTGCCGCAATGAAGATCATCTACACCGATGTGCTCGTGATCGGCGGCGGCCTGGCCGGCTTGCGCGTGGCCATCGGCGCCAAGCGGCGCGGGCACGAAGCGATCATCCTTTCACTGGTGCCGCCCAAGCGCTCCCACTCCGCAGCCGCGCAGGGCGGGATGCAGGCCTCGCTCGCCAACGTGATCAAGGGCCAGGGCGACACCGAGGACGTGCACTTCGAAGACACCGTGCGCGGCAGCGACTGGGGCGCCGACCAGCGCGTGGTGCGCATGTTCGTCGATACTGCGCCGAAGGCGGTGCGCGAACTCGCCGCCTGGGGCGTGCCGTGGAGCCGCGTCACGCGAGGCGACCGGCAGGTGATCATCAACGGCCAGAAGGTCACGCTGACCGAGCGCGACGAGGCCCACGGACTGGTCGCGCAGCGCGACTTCGGCGGCACCAAGAAGTGGCGCACCTGCTATGTGTCCGACGGCACCGGCCACGCGATGCTGTTCGCGGTGAGCGACCGCGCGATCGCCGAGTCGATCCCGGTGCACGAGCGCATGGAGGCGATCGCGCTGATCCACGAGGCCGGGCGGTGCTACGGCGCGGTGGTGCGCAACCTCGTGACCGGCGAGCTCCTCGCCTATGTGGCCAAGGCCACGACCATCGCCACCGGGGGCGCAGGGCGCCTGTACCGCGTGACCACCAATGCCGTCATCTGCGAAGGCATCGGCACTGCGATCGCGCTCGAGACCGGCGTTGCCGCGCTGGGCAACATGGAGGCGGTGCAGTTCCACCCGACCGGCATCTTCCCGGCCGGCATCCTCGTCACCGAGGGCTGCCGCGGCGATGGAGGGTTGCTCAAGGACGTCGATGGCCACCGTTTCATGCCCGACTACGAGCCCGAGAAGAAGGAGCTCGCCTCGCGCGACGTGGTGTCGCGGCGCATGGAAACCCACATCCGCAAGGGCAAGGGCGTGCCCTCGCGCTTCGGAGAGCACCTCTGGCTCGACATCACGCAGCTCGGGCGCGCCCACATCGAGAAGAACCTGCGCGAGGTCAAGGAGATCTGCGAGTCCTTTCTCGGCATCAACCCGGTCGAGCAGATGATCGCGGTGCGTCCGGCCCAGCACTATTCGATGGGTGGCGTGCGCACCAACCACACCGGCGAGAGCCCGACGCTGAAGGGCCTGTTCGCGGCCGGCGAGGCCGCATGCTGGGACATGCACGGCTTCAACCGGCTGGGTGGCAATTCCGTCGCCGAGACGGTGGTCGCCGGCATGATCGTCGGCGACTTCGTGGCCGACTTCTGCGACCGCTCCGACAACGACGTGCGCATCCCCACCGGCCTGGTGCGCGAGTTCATCGCCGCCGAGCAGGCCAAGCTCGACCACCTGGCCTCGGGCGGCGGAACCGAAGACGCTTCGGTGCTTCGCGTCGCGATGCAGGAGATCATGACCGCCAAGGTCGGCATCTTCCGCACCGGCGCCGATCTCGGCGCCGCGGTGACCGAACTGCAGGCCCTGCTGGAGCGCAGCCGCCGCATCGGCCTGAAGCACCGGGCCGCCGGCCCCAACCCCGAACTCGTGACCGCCTATCGCACGCAGAAGATGCTCAAGCTCGCGCTGTGCATCGCCTACGGCGCGGCGCAGCGCACCGAAAGCCGGGGCGCGCACTTCCGCGAGGACTTTCCGCGGCGCGACGACTCGCAGTGGCTCAAGCGCACGCTGGCGACGTGGCACAGCGATGCCGACTCGCTGCCCGCGCTGGCCTACGAGCCGCTCGACGTGGCGGCGATGGAGCTGCCGCCCGGCTGGCGCGGCTACGGCGCGAAGGACTACGTCGATCACCCGGACACGCCTGCGCGCGCCGCCGAGGTGGCCGCGCTGCGCGAGCGCATGGCCGACGCGTCGCGCTTCGACGTGCAGCAGGCGCTGATGCCCTACGACCACCTGCTGCCCGACGCGCTGCGCGGGCGCAACGAACGCATCGACGAGCCATTCAAATGAGACGGGACACCATGATCATTCCCATCCATCCCGTCAAGTCGGCATTCGCCGCCGAGGCGCCTGGCGGCACGATGTCGGCACGCCGGCTCAAGATCCGCGTGCTGCGCTACAACCCGCAGCAACCCGACGTGGCGCCGCACTGGCAGACCTACGAACTCGACGATGCCGCCGGCATGACGCTGTTCATCGCGCTGTCCGAGATCCGCGAGAGGCTCGACGCGTCGCTGCAGTTCGACTTCGTCTGCCGCGCCGGCATCTGCGGCAGCTGCGCGATGCTCGTCGACGGCCGGCCCGCGCTGGCCTGCCGCACGCTGACGCAGAATCTCGGCGACGAGTTCACGCTGGCGCCGCTGCCGGTGTTCGAGCTGATCGGCGACCTCTCGGTCGATACCGGCAAGTGGATGCGCGGCATGAGCGAGCGACTGGAGAGCTGGGTCCATCAGCAGGAGTCGAGCCCCGACCTGACGCGGCTCGAGGCGCGCATGGAGCCCGAACTGGCCGAGCAGATCTACGAGCTCGAGCGCTGCATCGAGTGCGGCTGCTGCGTCGCGGCCTGCGGCACGGCGCGGATGCGCGAGGACTTCGTCGGCGCCGTGGGCCTCAACAAGATCGCGCGCTTCCGGCTCGACCCGCGCGACACGCGCAACGACGACGACTTCTACGAACTCGTCGGCGACGACGACGGCGTGTTCGGCTGCATGTCGCTGCTCGGATGCCACGATGTCTGCCCCAAGCAGCTGCCGCTGGCAACCCAGATTGCCTTCGTGCGTCGTAAGATGGTCAGCATGGGCTGGAAATAGCGCCGCAGCGCAGAAGCATCAGGCGCTCGCGCCCGCGGGCGCATTGAATTCGTTGACTACTTTCAGATCGGAGACAAAGATGAACACAAGAACCTTCAGCCGTCGCCAGGTCCTGGCCGTCGCGGCTGCCGCAGCCGGCACGCTGGCGCTGGCCGCGCCCGCGCTCGCCCAGGCGCCGATCGTCATCAAGTTCAGCCACGTCGTCGCCAACGACACGCCCAAGGGCAAGGCGAGCGAGTTCTTCGCCAAGCGGGCGGCCGAGCTCACCAAGGGCAAGGTCAAGGTCGAGGTCTACGCCAACTCGACGCTGTACAAGGACAAGGAGGAGATGGAGGCGCTGCAGCTCGGCGCGGTGCAGATGCTCGCACCCTCGCTGGCCAAGTTCGGCCCTCTCGGCGTCAAGGAGTTCGAGGTCTTCGACCTGCCGTTCATCTTCGACAACGACGCCGAACTGCACAAGGTGACCCAGGGGCCCGGTCGGCAAGAAGCTGCTCGGTCTGCTGCGATGCCAAGGGCATCAAGGGCCTCGCGTTCTGGGACAACGGCTTCAAGTCGTTCTCGGCCAACAAGCCGCTGAAGATGCCGGACGACTACAAGGGCCTGAAGATGCGCATCCAGTCGTCCAAGGTGCTCGAGGCGCAGATGCGCGCCATCGGCTCGATGCCGCAGGTGATGGCGTTCTCCGAGGTCTACCAGGCCTTGCAGACCGGGGTCGTGGACGGCACCGAGAACCCGATCTCCAATCTCTACACGCAGAAGATGTACGAGGTGCAGAAGAACCTTTCGATCACCGAGCACGGCTACCTCGGCTACGCGGTGATCGTGAACAAGAAGTTCTGGGATGGCCTGCCGCCCGACGTGCATGGCCAGCTCGAGCAGGCGATGAAGGAAGCGACCGACTACGCCAACAAGATCGCCAAGGAGGAGAACGACCAGGCGCTCGAGAAGGTGCGCCAGTCCGGCAAGACGCAGGTCTACGTGCCCACGCCGGCCGAGCGCCTGGCGCTGAAGAAGGCGATGGCCAAGGTGCACAAGGAGATGGAGTCGCGCATTGGCAGGGAAACCATCGAGGCGGTCTACAAGGAGACGGGCTACGATCCGACCAAGCTGTAAGCCAGCCTAGACCCGCTCTGGCCGCTGGGTCGACTCGACCAGCGGCCATTTTCTTGCCCGCCTTCGTGGGGAGTGCGCGATGCTGAAGGTCCTCGATCACCTCGAGGAATGGCTGATCACCTTCCTGATGGGGTCGGCAACGCTGATCATCTTCGCTGCGGTGCTTCACCGCTACGCCTCCGGCTTCGC
Source organism: uncultured bacterium (assembly GCA_963779155.1). Taxonomy (GTDB): domain Bacteria; phylum Pseudomonadota; class Gammaproteobacteria; order Burkholderiales; family Burkholderiaceae_C; genus CAIKUF01. Next base: position 314,974 of record CAVZXE010000015.1, read on the forward strand.
GATTCCGGTGGTGCAGGACTGGCTGCTCGGCCTGAACTTCGGCTGGGCGCAGGAACTGTGCATCATCATGTTCGTCTGGATGGCCAAGTTCGGCGCCGCGTACGGCGTGCGCACCGGCATCCACGTCGGCGTCGACGTGATGATCAACCGGCTGGGCTCCGACAACCGGTCGAGGTTCATCGTCTTCGGTCTGCTCGCCGGAGCGACCTTCACCGGCATCGTCGGCACGCTGGGCGCCACCTTCGTCTGGGAGAACGGTGCCCACTACGCGTTCTTCAAGCTGTTCGGCCTCGGCACCGGTGATCTGCCCGAGGGGCCGACGACGCCCGACCTCGAGGTGTCGACCTGGATCGTCTATTCGGCGGTCCCGCTCGGATCGAGCCTGATGTGCTTCCGCTTCCTGCAGGTCGCCTGGAGCTTCATCCGCACCGGCGAGTTGCCGCACCACGACCATGGCCACGTCGAGGGCGTCGAAGAAGTGCAGCTTCCCCTCCCAGGCGAGGAGGACGAAATCTACAAGATGGAGGACGACCTGCATCCGCGCGATCTGCGCCGACGCCCGGATCGCCGACTGGACAGCGTGGGGCCGCCGGCAGGCTCCACCGAGCGCCGCAGCGGCGAAGAGCGCCGCAAGGAAGATCTTCTGCGCGGCGGGTCCGCCGACGAGGGCACGAAGTCATGAACACCGCCATCATCTTTGCCCTGCTCGTGGTGCTGATGCTCACCGGCATGCCGATCTCGATCTCGCTCGGCCTGACCGTGCTGTCGTTCCTGTTCTTCCTCACCAGCGTGCCGATCGAGTCGGTCGCGCTGAAGCTCTTCACCGGGATCGAGAAGTTCGAGATCATGGCGATCCCGTTCTTCATCCTGGCCGGCAACTTCCTCACCCACGGCGGCGTGGCCAAGCGAATGATCCGCTTCGCGACCTCGATGGTCGGCCACTTCTACGGCGGGCTGGGGCTCGGCGGCGTGCTGGCCTGCGCGCTGTTCGCCGCGGTGTCGGGCTCGTCGCCGGCGACGGTGGTGGCGATCGGCTCGATCCTGCTGCCGGCGATGGTCAAGGCGGGCTTCCCGAAGCGCTTCGGCGCCGGCGTCATCACGACTTCCGGTGCGCTCGGCATCCTGATCCCGCCGTCGATCGTGATGGTCATGTACTCGGTGTCGACCAACACCTCGGTCGGCGCGCTGTTCATGGCCGGCGTCATCCCCGGCATCCTGCTGGCGTTCATGCTCGGCATGACCACCTGGTACCGCGCACGCAGCAACAACTACCCGCGCATGGCGCGGGCGAGCTGGGCCGAGCGGCTCAAGGCCTTCCGCGAGATCGGTCTGGGGCCTGTTGCTGATCGTCATCGTGATGGGCGGCATCTATTCCGGCATGTTCACGCCCACCGAGGCGGCTGCGATGAGCGCGGTGTGGGCATTCGTCATCGCGGTCTTCATCTACAAGGACCTCGGCCTGAAGGACGTGCCGCGGGTGCTGCTGTCGTCGGCCAACATGAGCGCGATGCTGCTCTACATCATCACCAACGCGGTGCTGTTCTCGTTCCTGATGACGCACGAGAACATCCCGCAGGCAATGGCCGACGCGATGCATCGGCACCGGCGTCGGGCTGGATCGGCTTCCTGCTGATCGCCAACGTGCTGCTGCTGGCGGCCGGCAACTTCATGGAGCCGTCGTCGATCGTGCTGATCCTGGCGCCGATCCTGTTCCCGATCGCGATGAAGCTCGGCATCGACCCGGTGCACTTCGGCATCCTGATGATGGTCAACATGGAGGTCGGCATGTGCCACCCGCCGGTGGGCTTGAACCTTTACGTGGCGTCGGGCATCACCAAGATGGGCATCACCGAACTGACCGTGGCCACTGGCCGTGGCTGCTGACGATGCTGGTGTTCCTGGTGCTCGTCACCTACTGGCCGCCACTGTCGCTCTGGCTGCCCAACAGCTCGGGATGATCGCCGTCAAGTAGCGGTCATCGTGTCGCAGGAACAACGAGCCCGGCTTCGGCCGGGCTCGAGTTTTCGGCACTGGCGAGGAGCCCGGCATGCAAGGTAGTGGGCGTGCGACCGCAGGCGTCGTGCCAGGGAGACGAGACATGGAACTGATCGCGACGGAGTTCGGCGCCTTCATCGGCACGATCACGCTCACCCATCCGGAGAAGCGCAATGCGCTGTCCGAGGCGCTGGTGAAGAAGATCGTCGATGCGCTCGCCTGGCTCAAGGAGCAGAAGGCGCGCGTGGCGATCCTGCGCGCGCCTGCGGGCGCCAAGGTCTGGTCGGCCGGCCACGACGTGACCGAGCTGCCCGCGGGGCGGCGCGATCCGCTCGGCTGGGACGATCCGCTGCGGCACCTGATCCGCGAGATCGAGCAGTTCCCGGCGCCGGTGATCGCGATGATCGAGGGCGGCGTGTGGGGCGGGGCCTGCGAGGCGGTGCTCGCCTGCGACCTGATCGTCGCCGCGCCCGGCGCCACCTTCGCCGTCACGCCCGCCAAGCTGGGCGTGCCCTACAACGTGAGCGGCATGCTGACCTTCCTGAACGCGGCCGACCTGCGCATCATCAAGGAGATGGTGTTCACGGCCCAACCTATCTCGGCCGAGCGCGCGGAGCGGATCGGGATGATCAACCATCTCGTCGCGGCCGAGGAGCTCGAAGCCTTCACGCTCGAGCTGGCCCGTACCATCGCGGGCAACGCGCCGCTGAGCATCGCGGTGATGAAGGAGCAGCTGCGCATCCTCGCCGGCGCGCACCCGATGACGCCGCAAGGCTTCGAGCGCGTGCAGGGCCTGCGCCGGCTGGTCTACGACAGCGACGACTACCTCGAGGGCGTTCGCGCCTTCCTCGAGAAGCGCAAGCCGGTGTTCCAGGGGCGCTGAGCCCGGGGCTGATGGCCCGGCCGCGCCGCGCAGCCGGCGCATGCGCGGCCCGCGACGGGCCGCAACGACGGGCCGTTGGCATCGCCTCTTCGCCGGCGACGACGCCGGCGGCACCGGATCGAGCTCGGGATGATCTGCGTCAACCACCTGGCCGGTCGGAGATGGCCGCTGCATGAGCGCTTTCGGGTAAGTTTGCCGAATGAGCGACGAACGCGTTGCGCCGGGCCGAAGGTGAGCAGCGACCCGGGCCTGCCCTACCTGCGCGAGACGCTGTTGTTCCTGGTGCTGGCGGGCCTGCTGATCCCGCTGCTGCAACGGCTGCGCGTCAACCAGGTGCTCGGCTTCCTGGCCGTGGGCACGGTCGTCGGGCCGCAAGGCCTCGCCCTCTGGGCAGACCACTGGCCGTGGCTGGCGTGGCTGACCTTTCCTCGCGCCCAGGGAGTCGCCGCGCTGGCCGAACTCGGCGTGCTCTTCCTGATGTTCCTGGTCGGGCTCGAACTCTCGGCCAAGCGTCTTTGGGTGTTGCGGCGCTGGGTGTTCGGCGCCGGCGCCGCCCAGATCGTGCTGACCTCGCTGGCGATCGGCGGCATCGCACTCGTGTTCGGCAACAGCGCTCCGGCTGCACTGGTGCTGGGGCTCGTGCTGTCGCTGTCGTCCACCGCGGTCGTGGTGCAACTGCTGGCGGAGCGACGGGCGCTGGCCTCACCGACCGGCCAGGCCGTCTTCTCGGTGCTCATGCTGCAGGACCTGGCGGTCGTGCCGATCCTGATGCTGATCGACGTGCTGACCCAGGGGTCGCACGGCCCGATCGGCACCCTGCTCGGCCTGGCGGCCGTGAAGTCGGTCGTCGCGGTCGGCCTGGTTCTGGTCGTCGGCCGGCGTGTGGTCGGCCCGACGTTCAGGGTGTTCGCCCGCCAGCGGCAGCCCGAGGTCTTCGTCGCGCTGACCCTGCTGACGACCTTGAGCATCGCCGGGCTCACGGCAGTCGCCGGGCTGTCGATGGCGCTGGGTGCATTCCTGGCCGGGCTGCTGCTGGCCGAGACGGAGTTCCGGCACGAGGTCGAGGTCACCATCGAGCCGTTCAAGGGCCTGCTGATGGGCTTGTTCTTCATGTCCGTCGGCATGGGGCTCGACCTGCGCGAACTCGCGCGCGAACCGCTGTGGCTGCCGGCGTCGGTGGTCGGCCTGCTGGCCATCAAGGGCGCCATCGCCGCGGCGGTGTTCAGGCTGGGCGGGCTGCGCAGCGGGCAGGCGGTCGAGGCGGGCCTGCTGCTGGGCCAGGGCGGCGAGTTCGCGTTCATCGTCGTTGCCGCGGCGATGGGTGCCGGTCTGCTGAGCTTCGGGACCGGCCAGTTCATGCTGCTGGTGGTCAGCGCGAGCCTGTTCGCGACGCCGGCCATGGCGCAGTTCGCGGTCTGGCTCGGGAGCCGGATCGATGCCCGGCATGCGGGCGAGGACGGCGAGCCGATGACTGGCGATGTCGGCGAGCTGTCGGGACACGTCATCGTCGCCGGCAGCGGCCGCGTGGGGCAGCTGATCATCGACGTGTTCTCGCGCCAGCAGATCCCGTTCGTGGCCATCGAGCAGGACGCGCATGTCGTGGCCCGGTTGCGCGCTCGCGGCGTGCCGGTCGTGTACGGCAATGCGGCCCGCGCCGAGCTGCTCGGCAAGCTGCACGCCGGGCGCGCCGCGGCCGTGATCATCACCATGGACCAGCCCGCGCCGGCCATGCACGCGGTGCGCGCGATCCGAACGGCCTATCCCGAGCTCCCCGTCTTCGCCCGCTCGCGTGACGAGAAGCACGCGCGCGAACTCCTCGAGCTGGGAGCGACGCTGGTGATTCCCGAGACGCTCGAGGCCGCCTTGCATCTGGCGGGCGTCGCCTTGCACCAGGTCGGCCTGCCCGAACAGGAGGTCGCGCAGGCGATCGAAGCCGAACGCGACCGCCGCGTGGGCGGGCACGACCGGCGGGCCGGCCGCTGACCGAGCCGGCGGCGGCGCATCTCGCGCGGCTACGCAGCCTGCGCGGGCGGGGCGGCAGCCGCGCCTGCCTTCGCCTTGCGCGCTGCGGCGGGGCTGCTGGCCACCAGTTCGTCCAGCGCCGCCCGCAGCGCCGCCGACAACTCGCGTGCGTCGGGCACCGCGGCCAGCGCGGTGGTGAAGCCGAACCCCATCGCGCCGGCGTAGCTCATCACCGTGATGTTCAGGCCCAGGCCGTGCTCGACGATCGACAGCGGCCAATAGGTGGCCATGCGCGCGCCGGCCGCATACAGCGGCACCTGCGGCCCCGGCACGTTGGAGATCACGACGTTCGAGATCGGCGGCATCGCGCCGGCCAGCCCCGAGCGCCCGTACAGCGACGCCAGGCCGTGCAACAACCAGGGCGTGCCGATGGTCGGGAAGTCGGTCGGGATCACGCTCCTGGCGCGCTGGGCGATCGCCTTCACGGCGCCGGCCGCGTCGCGGATGGCGCGCAGGCGCTTCACCGGGTCGGCGAGGTGGGTGTTCAGGCTCACCAGGCTCATCGTGGCCTGCGTCGTGTACTCGGTGTTGCCGGCGTCGCGCAGCGAGATCGGCATCGCCGCGATCAGGGGCTTCCTCGGAATGCCGCCGTGCTGCGCCAGATAGCGGCGCAGCGCGCCGCTGCACAGTGCCAGCACGATGTCGTTGAGCTTGGCCTCGTGCGCCGCGGCCAGCTGCTTCAGGGTGTCGAGCGGGATCGACACCGCGGCGAAGCCGCGTTCGCCGGTGATCGGCACGTTGAGCGGCGTCTTCGGACCGAACGCTGAGGCTCTGCGCAGGCAAGCCCTTGGCGCGTTCGGGCCTGGCGCCGAACAGGCCGGCGAGCGTCCGCACCACGTCGGGCAGTTGCCGCACCAGCTTGATGTACTGCCCGGCGTCGTGCTTGAGCGCGGCGGCGGCCAGCGCGGCCATGCCCGGATGCTCGGCCGCGCTGGCCTGGCTGTGGCGCGGAATGCGCCGCGGCGTGGGTGTCACGTCGAACAGCGCCTGCGCCAGCAGCACCCCGGCCTGGCCGTCGAGCACCGCGTGATGGACCTGGACGTAGTAGCCCACCTGGCCGGTCTGCAGACCATCGATGACGGCGATCCGCCACAGCGGGCGGCTGCGATCGAGCAGCGCCGCGTGCAGGCGGCCGGCGCAGTCCTCGAGCTGCACCAGCGTGCCGGGGTGGGGCAGCGTGACGCGCTGGACGTGGTAGTCCAGCTCGACGCGGTCGTCCTCGACCCAGGCCGGGTTGGCGAACTGCAGCGGCATCGGCGCGAGCTTGCGCGTGAACACGGGCGCGGTGTGCAGGCGGCGGCGCACCTGCTGCCTGACGTCGGCGTAGAAGTCGCCCCGGTAGCCGTCAGGCAGATCGAACAGGCTCAGCGACGCCACGTGCATCGGCGTCTCGGGCGTCTCCAGGTGCAGGAAGCTGCCATCCACGCCGCTCAAGGTCTTCATCGTCGGTCCTTCCTTCGGTCGATGGCAGTCCACCTGCCCGGCGCCGGTTGCCGCCCGTGGTCTCGATCGCGCGATCCACGCCGGCAAACGGTAGCACGGCCGGCCGCAGCGTGGAATCGGCAGACGATCTGGCGTCGAGTTGTGCGAGGTCAAGGACGTTGGCGACGCAGGGCCTATCGTCCTCTAGACAGCGAAAAGGCCCGTCCGGGCTCGGAGATTGGGAGGCTGCAATGTTCAGTCTGCGCATCAGAAGCATGTTGGAGCGGGAGAAGATGCTCACCGCGGCGCCGGAGCTCACGGTCAGCGAAGCCGCCAGGATGATGGCCGACAGCGGCATCGGCGCGATCGTGGTCGTGCAGGACGAAGCGCTCGCGGGCATCTTCACCGAGCGCGACGCCGTGTTTCGCGTCATCGCACAGGGGCGCGACGCGAAGACGACCCGTCTCGCCGACGTGATGACGCCGTCGCCGATCACCGTCGATCCGGACCGGACCTTCGGCCATGCGCTGCAACTGATGCACGAGAACGGTTTTCGCCACGTGCCGGTGGTCGAGCACGGCAAGCCGGTCGGCATCGTGACCGCGCGCGACGCGCTGGACCCGGAGATGGAGGAGTTCGTCTGCGAAGCGCAGCGGCGCGAGGGCATCCGGTAGTTCCGCGTTCCAGCCCGGCGGCACGGGCAAGGCCCGCGGCAGCGTCGTGGCCGCAGGTTGACCCAGGTCAAGGCTGACGCGGCCTTCGCGTTCACGGCTCACCGCGTGATCGCTACACTCGCAGACATGGGCCTGAATCGGCAAACCCGGCGACGGGTGTCAGCTTGGATGATCGGCGTGCTGCTGCTGGTGCAGGGGCTGGTCGCGGCCTATGCGTGCCCAGTGGTCGCGCAGGCCCTCGCGGCCAGCGCCGGGCAGCCGGCGATGGCCGACTGCCACGGCATGCCACCCGCCGCGATGGATCCGGCGAACCCGTCGCTGTGCAAGGCGCACTGCGACGCCGACCAGCAGGCGCCGGCCCAGTCTGCCGCCGGTGACGCCCCCGCGCCATCGCTGGTGTGGTTTAGCGTTCCCGCGTTCGAGCTGCCCGCCATGGGCGGCCGGGCGGACGTCCTCCAGACAGCGCCTCGGTCCGGTGCCCCACCGGGCTGGCCGCCGCTGTACCTGACTCACCTGGTTCTCCGCAACTAGTCCGCACCCGGTCGCTGCGCCATCGCCTGGCGTGAGCTGCCGTTGACGGGCACGGGCCAGCATGGCCCGCGTCTGCACCCTGTGGACCTGGAGAACCTCCCATGCAATCCCGAATCCGGGCGTGTCGTTCCGCCCCACCTGCGTTGCGCCGAGCCGCTCGCGCACGACGCTGCTTCGTCGCGACGATGTGCGTTGCCGCATCGGTGGCGATGGCCCAGCCGGCGAGCCCTGACAGCGCCGTTCCCAAGACACCTGTGGCGTCGCTCCCCGCCAGCGGCAGTGCCAGCGCGGCCGTGCAGGGGCTGAGCTTCGAGCGTGCGCAAGCGCTCGCGACCGAGCGCGCACCGATGCTCGCCTCGCGGCAGGCGGCGGTCGATGCGGCCGCGCAACTGCGCATCAGTGCCGACCAGTTGCCCGATCCGCGACTGCTGGCGGGCATCAACAACCTGCCGATCAGCGGCGCCGATCGCTTCAACGTGGCCGCCGACCCGATGACGATGCGCAACATCGGCCTGATGCAGGATGTGCCCAACGCTGCCAAGCGTGCCGCCCGCGTGCAGGGCGCCGAGGCGCGGGCCGGGCGCGAGCGCGCACTGCTCGACGCCGAGCGGCTCGCCATCCAGCGCGAAGTGGCGCAGGCCTGGCTGATGCGCTACTTCGCCGAGCGCCAGCTGGCACTGTTCCAGGCCCTCGAGGACGAGAACCGCCTGTTGCGCGACACGGTGGCCTCGCGCGTCGCCAGCGGCAAGGCGATGCCCGCCGACGCCACGATGGCACGGCAGGAGGCGCTGATGCTGGCCGATCGGCGCGACGAGCTGGCGCGCGAGCGCGCCAAGGCCCTCGCCACGCTGACACGCTGGCTGGGCGACGATGCCTTGCTGCCGCTCGCCGGCGCACCGCCGCCGCTGAGGGTCGAGCCGGCCGCACTCAGGCGCGAGGTCGAGCAACAGGCAGACCTGCGTGTCTTCGAGCCGATGCTCCAGATGGCCCAGGCCGAGGTCCTGGAAATGGACGCGGCGAAGAAGGGCGACTGGAACTGGGAATTCATGTACTCGCGGCGCGGCTCGGCCTACGGCGACATGGTGTCGTTCCAGTTCACGTTCGAGCTGCCCTTCTGGGCCGACAGGCGGCAGGACCCGCAGATCGCCGCCAAGCAGAAGGAGGCCGAGCGCATCGGCGCCGAACGCGAAGACCTGGCTCGCCGGCGGCGCGAGGAACTCGACCTGCAGCTGGCCGAACTCGACGAACTGACGCGCAAGCTTGCACGGCTCCAGCAATCGGCTGCACCGCTGGCGAGCGAGCGTGTCGCGCTGTCGATGGCGGCGTACGAGTCGGCGCGCGGCGACCTGGCTGCGGTGCTGGTGGCGCGCCGCGAGCGCGCCGAACTCGGCCTGCGCGAGCTCGAACTCGAGGCGCGGCAGGTCGCACTGCGCGCCAGGCTGAACTACCTGATTGCGGAGCAACGTTGATGAACACACATGACTCTGCGGCGCAGACTCGCATCGCGCAGCGACGTGATGTCGGAGCCGGGACGCTGACATTCAAGCGGGGAACGGTTGCCGCGACGGCGGCGGGGGTGGTGCTTGTCGCGGCAGCGGCCGGCTATGGCGCGGCCCGGTGGCTGGGCCAGGGGCACGGCGCGCCCGGCGGCGCTGCGGTGACGTCGGCCGACACCTCGGCCAGCGCGCCCGCGGCCGCCAGCCGCAAGCCGCTCTACTGGTACGACCCGATGAAGCCCGAGGCGCGCTTCGACAAGCCGGGCAAGTCGCCGTTCATGGACATGGAACTCGTGCCCAGGTACGCCGACGAAGCCGGCAGCGGCGGCGTGCAGGTCGATCCGCGCCTGGCGCAGAGCCTCGGGCTGCGCCTGGCGCCGGTGACGCGCGAAGCCGTCTCCAGCGGCATCGAGGCCGTGGGCACGCTGGGCTTCAACGAGCGCGACGTGGCCATCGTGCAGACGCGCACGGCAGGCTTCGTCGAACGCGTCGTCGCGCGGGCTCCCGGCGACGTGGTGGCCGCCGGTGCGCCGCTGGCCGACGTGCTGGTGCCCGAATGGGCCGGCGCGCAGCAGGAATACCTCGCCGTGCGCGCGACGGGCGATGCCGCGCTGGCCGCGGCGGCGCGCCAGCGGCTCGTGCTGCTCGGAATGCCGGAGACGCTGATCCGCGAGGTGGAACGCAGCGGCCAGCCGCGCCCGGTGACGACGATCACGAGCCCGATCGGCGGCGTGATCCAGGAGTTGATGGTGCGCCCCGGCATGGCGCTCGGCCCCGGCATGACGCTCGCGCGCATCAACGGCCTGGCCACGATGTGGCTCGAGGTCGCGGTGCCCGAGGTGCATGCCGCCCGGCTCGCCCCGGGCGCGCCAGTCAAGGCCACGCTCGCGGCCTACCCCGGAGAGACCTTCGACGGGCGCATCGCGGCCGTGCTGCCCGAAACCAGCCGCGAGACGCGCACGCTGCGCGTGCGCATCGAGCTGCCCAATCGCGCCGGCAAGCTCAAAGCCGGCATGTACGCGCAGGCCTCGATCGGCGGCCCGTCGATGCAGGCGCTGGTGGTGCCCAGCGAGGCGGTGATCCGTACCGGCCAGCGCTCGGTGGTGTTCGTCGCCGGCGAGAAACCGGGGCAGTTCAGCCCGGTCGAGGTGGAACTCGGGCGCGAGGTCGGTGCCAAGCTGATCGTGCTCAAGGGCCTCACCGAGGGCCAGCAGGTGGTCGCCTCGGGGCAGTTCCTGATCGACTCCGAGGCCAGCATGTCGGGCATGGTTGCGCGCTCGGCCGCGGGCGGCGCAAGCGCGCCGGCGAGCCCGTCCACACCGGCGCCATTGCACGAGACGACGGGCGTGATCGAGGCCATCGAGGCTGGTGAAGTGACTTTGCAGCACGCGCCTGTGCCGGCGCTGAAGTGGCCCGCGATGAGCATGCCCTTCGCGTTGAAGTCACCGCAACAGACAGCCGGGCTCAAGGTCGGCGATCGGGTGCGCTTCAGCTTCAGCGAGGGGGCGTCGGGCGTCGTGATCGAGCGCATCGCCAGGGAGGCGGGCCAATGATCGAAGCCCTGATCCGCTGGTCGGTCGGCAACCGGCTCCTGGTCCTGCTGCTGACGGCGTTCCTTGCCGCGTGGGGCGTTTGGGCGGTGCGGAACACGCCGATCGACGCGCTGCCCGACCTGTCGGATGTGCAGGTCATCATCCGCACCAGTCTGCCGGGCCAGGCGCCGCAGATCGTCGAGAACCAGGTCACCTATCCGCTGGCGACGACGATGCTCTCGGTGCCCGGCGCGAAGACGGTGCGCGGCTTCTCGTTCTTCGGCGACAGCTTCGTCTATGTGCTATTCGAAGACGGCACCGACCTGTACTGGGCGCGCTCGCGGGTGCTCGAGTACCTCAATCAGGTGCAGGGTCGCATGCCGGCGAGCGCCAAAACCTCGCTCGGACCCGACGCGACCGGCGTCGGCTGGATCTTCCAGTACGCGCTGACCTGCCGACCCCCAGCCGCTGCGCGCCAGCCCCCCGAGGAGGCGAGCACCGGACTTGGGGCGGCCCGGCGCCCGGTGCTCGGCGACCGCGGCTGCCAACACGACCTGTCGCAGCTGCGCGCGCTGCAGGACTGGTTTCTGAAGTACGAACTCAAGAGCCTGCCCGGCGTGGCCGAGGTGGCCTCGGTGGGCGGCATGGTCAAGCAGTACCAGGTGGTGGCCGACCCGGTCAAGCTCGCCGCCTACGGCATCACCTTCGAGATGGTGCGCATGGCGCTGATGGCGGCCAACCAGGAGACCGGCGGCTCGGTGCTCGAACTCGCCGAGGCCGAAGTCATGGTGCGCGCCAGCGGCTACCTGAAGACGCTGGACGACTTTCGCGCCGTGCCGCTGATGGTGAAGAACGGCGTGCCGGTGCGCCTCGGCGACGTGGCCATCGTGCAGACCGGCCCCGAGATGCGCCGCGGCATCGCCGAGCTCGACGGCGAGGGCGAGGTAGCGGGCGGCGTCGTGATCCTGCGTTCGGGCAAGAACGCGCAGGCGACGATCGCCGCCGTGAAGACGCGGCTCGCCGAACTGCAGAAGAGCCTGCCGGCGGGTGTCGAGATCGTCACCACCTACGACCGCAGCCAGCTCATCGAACGCGCGATCCGCAACCTCTCGGCCAAGCTGGTCGAGGAGTTCATCGTCGTGGCCGCGGTGTGCGCGCTGTTCCTGTGGCACCTGCGCTCGTCGCTGGTGGCGATCATCTCGCTGCCGCTCGGCATCCTGGCCGCGTTCATCGTGATGCGCTACCAGGGCATCAACGCCAACATCATGTCGCTCGGCGGCATCGCGATCGCGATCGGCGCGATGGTCGATGCGGCGGTGGTGATGATCGAGAACGCGCACAAGAAGATGGAGGCCTGGCAGCACGCGCATCCGGGCGAAGCCTTGCAGGGCGAGGCGCACTGGAAGGTGGTGACCGATGCGGCCGTCGAGGTCGGGCCGGCGCTCTTCTTCAGCCTGCTGATCATCACGCTGTCGTTCATCCCGGTGTTCACGCTCGAGGCGCAGGAGGGGCGGCTGTTCGGCCCGCTGGCCTTCACCAAGACCTACGCGATGGCGGCTGCGGCGGCGCTGTCGGCGACGTTGATCCCGGTGCTGATGGGCTACTGGATCCGCGGCCGCATTCCCGACGAACGCCGCAACCCGATCAGCCGCGCGCTGATCGCGGCGTACCGGCCGGTGCTCGACGGCGTGTTGCGCTACCCGAAGGCCACGCTCGTCGTCGCCGTGCTCGCGCTGGCCACGACGGCCTGGCCGCTCGCGCGCCTGGGCGGCGAGTTCCTGCCGCCGCTCGACGAGGGCGACCTGCTCTACATGCCGACCGCGTTGCCTGGGCTTTCGGCGGCCAAGGCGGGCGAGCTGCTGCAGCAGACCGACCGCATGATCAGGACGGTTCCCGAAGTGACGCGCGTGTTCGGCAAGGCCGGCCGCGCCGAGACCGCCACCGACCCGGCGCCGATGGAGATGTTCGAGACCACGATCCAGTTGAAGCCGCGCGAGGAGTGGCGTGCCGGCATGACACCCGAGAAGCTGGTCGAGGAGCTCGACGCCGCGGTCAAGGTGCCGGGGCTCGCGAACATCTGGATTCCGCCGATCCGCAACCGCATCGACATGCTCGCCACCGGCATCAAGAGCCCGATTGGCGTCAAGGTCTCGGGCACCGACCTGAAGGCGATCGACCGCATCGCCGGCGAGATCGAACGGGTGGCGAAGTCGGTGCCCGGCGTCAGCTCGTCGCTGGCCGAGCGGCTGACCGGCGGCCGCTACCTCGACGTGCAGATCGACCGCGCCGCCGCCAGCCGCTACGGCCTGAACATCGCCGACGTGCAGGCGATCGTGTCGGGCGCCATCGGCGGCGAGATGGCGGGCGAGACGGTCGAGGGGCTGGCGCGCTTCCCGATCAACCTGCGCTACCCGCGCGAGCTGCGCGACTCGCCGGAAAAGCTGCGCCAACTGCCCTTCGTGACGCCGTCGGGCCTGCAGATCACGCTCGGCACCGTGGCCCGCATCGAGCTGACCGAAGGGCCGCCGATGTTGAAGAGCGAGAACGCGCGCCTGTCGAGCTGGGTCTATATCGACGTGCGCGGGCGCGACCTCGCCTCGGTCGCCGGCGACCTGCGGCGTGCGGTGGCGCAGGGCGTGCAGATGGAGCCCGGCATCAGCGTCGCCTACTCCGGCCAGTTCGAGTTCATGGAGCGCGCCAACGAGCGATTGAAGGTCGTCGTGCCGGCGACGCTGCTGATCATCTTCGTGCTGCTGGTCCTGACGTTCAGGCGCTTCGACGAAGCGCTGCTGATCATGGCGACGCTGCCGTTCGCGCTCACCGGCGGGGTCTGGTTCCTCTACGCGCTGGGCTATCACCTGTCGATCGCCACCGGCGTCGGCTTCATCGCGCTGGCCGGCGTCAGCGCGCAGTTCGGCGTCGTGATGCTGATCTACCTGAAGCACGCGCTGCAGGACCGGCTGGCGCGAGGCGCCGAGCAGAGCGCGGAGGTGGTCGACGACGCGATCCGCGAGGGCGCGGTGCTGCGCGTGCGGCCCAAGGCGATGACGGTCGCGGTGATCCTGGCCGGCCTGGTGCCCATTGTCTGGGGCACCGGCACCGGCTCGGAGGTGATGAGCCGCATCGCCGCGCCGATGCTGGGCGGCATGGTCACCGCGCCGCTGCTGTCCTTGCTGGTGGTGCCGGCGGCGTATGCCTTGCTGCGCCGTCGTACCGCGCGGGGGGCATGAACACGCTGGGCCGCCAGAAGGGCGCTTGCTTTGCCGCGCAGCAGGAAGGTACGCCAGTGATCGCGCGGCCGATAGAGATCTCAAACACGGCTTCACCCGGCGCGCAGACGCTTGACCGCGACGGCGCGCCGACCGAGCCTTCGAAGGGAGAACCATGAAGTCGAACAACGGATGGATCGCGGCGATTGGCGCCGCCATGCTGGGCGCGGCGCACGCGTCCGACCCGCCGGAGGGGGCGCTGCGCGAGCGTCCGCGCCAACCGGGTCGCGGCAGCGCGATGCAACGCCGCGGTTTTCTCGCGGGCGCGATCGCCATGCTGGCCGCGCCGGGATTCGCCAAGCCCGCGGCAACGCTGGTCGAGGTCTGGAAGGGGCCGGCCTGCAGCTGCTGCGGCGGCTGGATCAAGCACCTGGAGGCCAACGGCTTCGAGACCCGGGTCTTCGACAGCGGCAACACCGACATTCGCGCCGCGATGGGCATGCCGGCGAAGTTCGGCTCCTGCCATACCGCCCGCGTGGGCGGCTATGCGATCGAAGGTCATGTGCCGGCACGCGAGATTCGCCGCCTGCTCAACGAGAAGCCGCGCGCGGTCGGCCTCGCCGCGCCGGGCATGCCGCTCGGCTCGCCGGGAATGGACGGGCCGGAGTACGGCAGCAGGAAGCTTCCCTACGACGTGCTGCTGGTGGCAAGGGACGGTGGCAGCACCGTCTTCCAGGCCTATCGTTGAGTGCCGGGGCGGCGCAACGAGGCATACAGACGAGCGTCGACCTCGGCCCTCGAGGCGCGAACCTTCTGTGCGAGACCGCACAGACCGGGCGCGCCTTCGGGGCTACCGTAGACGCAGATGTAGAAGGCCATATGGCAGTCGCAGCGGTGCTGGGCGCTGCCATCAGCCCGATACGGTTTTCTCGACCACAAGGAGCAATCACCATGTCGAAGCGCGATGCATACGTCGAAAAAATGAAACTTCAACTCGACGAGTTGAACGTCAAGATGGCCCAACTGGAAGCCAAGGCGAAGGAGGCGAAGGAAGACGCCCGCGACAAGTACAAGGAAGAGATGGGCAAGCTGCGTCAACAGTCCAAGGTGGCCGTGGCCAAGCTCGATGAACTCAAGGCTGCCGGCGAGGACTCGTGGGAAGCAATGGTCGCGGAAATGGAGAAGATCCGCGACGCGTTCAAGCACGCCTTCAACTACTTCAAGTCGCAACTCTGAGTCGGGCGCTCCCGCCCACCGGCGTCGTTCGTGCGGGCCGCAGAGCCTGTCGATCTGCGGCGCTCCGCGGTCATGCGGTTCTTGACCGCTGCGATTCGGGGATACGCTAGGCTCGCTTCGCCGGGCAGCTGTTCCTGATGGCAGGCTGCGGTTGCCGCACGGCGAGCGCAGCACGCCGCGTGGTCATCGCCCCGGCGCGTCGAACTCGTGACACCGGGGAGCGCACCTTGAACCTGACCGAACGCCTGCTGCAGGCCTTGAAGGCGCGTGGCGCCACCGAGATTTTCGGGATCCCCGGCGACTTCGCACTGCCGCTGTTTCGCGAGATCGAGCGCTCGGCAATCCTGCCCTTGCACACGCTGTCGCACGAGCCCGGTGTCGGCTTTGCGGCCGACGCCGCGGCGCGTGCACGCGGCGGCCTCGGCGTGGCGGCGGTCACCTACGGCGCCGGCGCCTTCAACCTCGTCAATGCAGTGGCCGGGGCCTATGCCGAGCGGGTGCCGCTGGTGGTGCTCTCGGGCGCGCCGGCGGCACACGAGGCCGCGAGCGGCTACCTGCTGCACCATCAGGTCAAGACGCTGGACTCGCAGTGGCGGCTGTTCGAGGAACTCACTGTCGACCGTGCCCGGCTCGACGACGCCGAGCGCGCGCCCGAGGCCATCGCTCGGGTGCTCGATGCGGCGCTGTCGCGCTCGCGGCCGGTGTACCTCGAGATTCCGCGCGACATGCCCGGCCGCCCCTGCGCCGCGGTGCCGGTGACGCCGGCGGTCGAGCCCGACCCGGACCGGCTGGCCGCCTGCGCCGACGAACTGCTGGCGCGGCTGGCCGCCGCCGCGCGGCCGGTGCTGATGGTCGGCGTCGAGGTTCGCCGCTACGCGCTGGAGCCGCGCGTGGCCGAACTGGCGCGGCGGCTCGCCATTCCGGTGGTCACGAGCTTCATGGGCCGCGGCCTGCTGGCCCATGCCGACGTGAACCTGGTCGGTACCTACCTCGGGCTGGCCGGCGACGCGGCGCTGAGCGAGCGGGTCGAGGCTTCCGACGGCCTGCTGCTGCTCGGCGTGATCGTCTCCGACACCAACTTCGCGGTCTCGGCCCGGCGCATCGACCTGCGGCACGCGATCCAGGTCTTCGACGGCGAGGTGGCGATGGGGCACCACGTCTATCGCGAGTTGCCGATCGATGCGCTGCTCGATGCCCTGCTGGCGCGCGTGCCGCCGGTTGCAGCCGCCGAGACGCCGGCGCCGGCACTCGTGGCGCCCGCCGCGGCGATTCCCGCCGCGGACGACGCGCCGGTGACCCCGCAGGACATCGCGGCGGAGGTGAACGCCCTGATGCGCAAGCACGGGCCGATGCCGCTGGCCAGCGACGTTGGCGACTGCCTGTTCACCGCGATGGACATCGAGCACGCGACGCTGGTCGCGCCCGGTTACTACGCCACGATGGGCTACGGCGTGCCGGCCGGCCTGGGCGTGCAGGTGGCTACCGGTCAGCGCCCGATCATCCTGGTTGGCGACGGCGCGTTCCAGATGACCGGCTGGGAGCTCGGCAACGCGCAGCATTGCGGCTGCGACCCGATCGTGCTCGTGTTCAACAACGCGAGCTGGGAGATGCTGCGCACCTTCGAGCCCGCGGCGCGCTTCAACGACCTCGGCCGCTGGGACTTCGCCTCGATGGCCGCCGGCATGGGCGGCGACGGCCATGCGGTGGCCACGCGCGCCGAGCTGGTGGCGGCGCTGGAGAAGGCCCACGCCACGCGCGGACGCTTCCAGCTGCTCGACATCCGCCTCGCGCCGGGGGTGCTCTCGCCGACGCTGGCGCGCTTCGTCAAGGCCGTCAAGCGGCTGTCGATGCCGGAGGGACATTGACGCCGCGCAAAGGGAGGTGAACTTCGGCGCGTACGGGGCTGATTCCGGCTTCGCCGACGGAGCTTCGGGTGCCCTCGAGCGGGTATGCTGATCGGCAGGGTGGCGCAATGCGCGGATGCCGGCATCGCGTCGACCTCACCCGCTGCCATGGACTCCCGAGAACCGCCGCACGACTTCGACTGGATCGTCATCGGCTCCGGTTTCGGCGGCAGTGTCGCCGCGTTGCGCCTGGCGCAGAAGGGCTACCGCGTGGCGGTGCTTGAGGCCGGCAGGCGCCTGCGCGATGCGGACTTCGCGCCCACGGCCTGGAACCTGCGCCGCACCTTCTGGCTGCCGTGGCTCGGGCTGCGGGGCCCGAATCGCGTGACGGTGTTCAACGACATCTTCATCGCGTCGGGCGCGGGCGTCGGCGGCGGCAGCCTGGTCTATGCCAACACCTTGTACCGCGCCAAGCCGGCGTTCTTCGCCCACGAACAATGGGCGGGCCTGGCTGACTGGTCGGCCGTGCTGAAGCCGCACTACGACACCGCCGAACGCATGCTGGGCGTGCGCACGGTGCCCTGGGACAGCGACGGGCAGCGCCTGCTGCGCGAGGTCGGCCGCCATCGCGGCGTCGAGGAGACGTTCACGCGCACGCCGTGCGCGGTGTTCTTCGGCCCCGCCGGCGTGACCGTTCCCGACCCCTACTTCGGTGGCGCTGGCCCGCCGCGCACCGGTTGCCTGCGCTGCGGCAGCTGCACGCTCGGCTGCCGCGTCGGCGCAAAGAACACGCTGGTCAAGAACTACCTGTGGCTGGCCGAACGCGAGGGCGTCACCGTGTTCCCGGACACCGAAGTCGCCGACATCCGGCCGCTCGACGGCACCGATGGCGCCAGCGGCTACGAGATCCGCACCCGTCGGCCCGGCGCCTGGCTGCGCCGCGAGCCGCGCCGCTGGCGGGCGGCCGGCGTGGTGGTGGCCGCAGGCGCCCTCGGCACCAACCGGCTGCTTGCGCGCTGCCGCCTCGCCGGGGGCCTGCCGCGCCTGAGCGAACGCATCGGCCAGAAGGTGCGGACGAACAGCGAGTCAATCCTGGCGGTCACGCTGCCGGACGACACGCTCGATCCTTCGCGCGATGTCTCGATCAGCGCCAGCATCCACGTCACCGCGGACACCCACATCGAGCTCGTCACCTACGGCTCGCGCGGCAGCCTGATGAAGTTCTTCTTCACGCTGCTGACCGGCGACGGCACACGCCTGACGCGCCCGCTCAAGCTGCTGGGCGAAATAGCACGCCACCCGCTGCGCTTCCTGCGCTCGATGTCGCCGTGGAAGTGGGGCCGGCGCAGCGTCATCTTCCTGGTGATGCAGTCGCTCGACAACGCGCTCGCCTTCGTGCCGGTGAAGCGCTGGTTCGGCGGCGTGGCCCTCAAGACACGCCAGGACCCGGAGAACCCCAACCCGACCTTCATCGCCGAGGGCTTCGAGGCCACGCAGTGGCTGGCCCGGCACACCGGCGGCATCGCCCAGAGCATGGTGGCCGAGGCCCTCGCGAACATCCCGACCACCGCGCACATCCTCGGCGGCGCGGTGATCGGCCGCGACGCGGGCAGCGGCGTGATCGATGCGCAGGGCCGGGCGTTCGGCTACCGCAATCTGCTGGTCTGCGACGGCTCGATCATGCCGGCCAACCCCGGCGTCAACCCGAGCCTGACGATCACCGCGCTGGCCGAGCACATCGCCGGCGGCGTACCGGCCAAGCCGAACGCCCCGGTCACCACGGCAGCCTGAGCTGAGCCGTCAGCGAAACGGCTCGGCGCGAACGAGCAATTCCTCGAGCCCGGGTTCCTTCGGATCGCGCGGCGCGCCGGGGTGGATGATCGCCACCTGGCAGCTCTCGGCGGCCTCGACCAGCTGGCGGTAGCTGCCCGCAGCGAGGTCCTTGATGAACGCCTGCTTGCGTTCGTCGTAGCCGAACATGCGGTCGTTGATGAGCTGGCATTCATTGCAGCTCGGGCAGCGCGCGGTGTCGATCCAGGCCTCGTCGCGCGAGTGCTCGGGCGCAGCGGCGGGCTCGGCTGCCGCGGCTGCACCGGCCGCTGCGGCCGCACTTGCGCCGGCCGTGGCCGCAGCCGCTGCTGCCGGCGCCGCGGCGGCTGGAGCCTGGGCCGCGTGCTCGGCGGCCCAGGCCGCCTTCTCGCGCGCCAGCAGCCGTTCGGCATGCGAGTCGTGCACGCCGCCGTGCTCCTGCAGGCGGTGCCACAGCAGCAGGCAGCGGCGCGCGGCCTGCATCAGGCGCGCATCGACGATCACGCGCTGCAGTGCGTCGCTGGCGTCGACCGCGAGCAGGTAGGGCACGCGCTGCGCCGCCTCGCGCTCGTCGAGTGCGAGCCAGTCGGCGGCCGGGAGCATCGCCGCGTTCCAGCGCTCGCGCGGCACGAGTGCGAAGTGCGCGGCGTGGCGGGCATCGCAGAGCACGAAGTCGGCGAAGGTGAATGCGCAGCGCTCGCTGGCGCGTTGCAGCGCGGCATCGACGAACTCCAGCGTCTCGACCGACCAGTCGTCGTCGGGCTGCGGGTTGTTCTCGAGCGAGAAGCGCGCCGCCCAGTTGCTGCCGGCGGCGGCGTCGTAGCTGAACGCCGGGAATGCGCGCGACTGCATCGCTGCCGCCGCGGTCAGGTAGGTCGGCAACGGGCTGGCCGGCTGCGCCGAGCCGGCGAAGACGCTGAACAGCGCCGGGCCGCGACACGCGAGGCCGCGGCCGATCTGCGCGCGCAGCGCAAACAGGTTGGCGCTGGTCGACTGCAGCACGAACATGCCGCCCAGGCCCATCGCTGCGGTGGCCAGGCGCGCACTGCGCACGCCGAAGGCAAAGCGGCCGGTGCCGATCGAGGCGTCCTCGAGCAGGTCGGAGGTCTGCACGAGCACCTTCACCGGCAGCCCCGACGACAGCATCTCCATCAGGTTGGCGTTCTCCGGCGCGTCGTTGCGATCGGGCGGGATGCACACCAGGTAATCGGGGAAGCGCGCCAGGTCGTCGGCCGTGAGCGAGTGCTCGTCGAACGAATCGAACACCAGCCGATGCTCGGCGTCGACGTAGCGGCCCTGGGTTTCCAACTCGGCGATCGAGATTGCCTTCACCAGCTCGGCCACTTCGGCGAGCCGCTCGCGGAAGGCCTGCGCGGCCGCGGCGCAGTTGTCGAACACGAACCCGAAGCCGTCGCCGCCCTCCTCGTCAGGCGCAAGGTCGGGCGCGGCGAAGAAGCGCTGCGACTCGAGCACGCCCAGCGTGCGCACCAGGCGCTCGCGCCGCGCGGCGGGGAGTTCGTCGCGGGGGGCGCCCTTGCCGACGATGCGCGACAGCGCGTCGAAGTCGAACGCATCCTGGTGCGGCCCGCCGACCGACGCCTTCAGGCTCTGCGGCTGCTTGCCCGCCTGCGAGTGGCTGAAGGCCGCGCGCAGGATGTCGGAGAGCTTCAGCACGAGACGGCTCAGGTCGGCATGGAACTGGCGCGCCTTGGCGCGTTGCGCGGCTCGCCAGGCATGCGTGATCAGGCGCGCCGGCAGCTCGTGCGAGCAGCCCAGCAGATCGCCGTCGGCGCGCAGGGCGCCACCGGCGTGGGCGAGCACCTTCTCCAGCGTTTCGTCCTCGCGCGCGCCGAGCCGCGCCGCTGCCGCTTCCCACAGATCGGCCAGCGTGCCGGTGGCGCCCGCATCGACGTCGCGGCGGATTTCACGCTCGAGCTGCAGCGCATGGCGACGCAGGCGCTCGCCGTCGATGCCGCGCGGGGCCACGTCGCTGAGCACCGCATCGACCAGGCTGGAGAGCGCCTGCACGAACTCGGGGCCGCGCTCCACGAGCACGACCGGGAAGTCGTAGCGCAGCGCGGCGAGGTCGCGGTAGGGCGCGAGCAGCGCCGGGCGCAGGTCGAGCCCGCCGATCGCGCTCAGGCCGTCGCCGGCGATCCGGCCGGTCAGGTGAAAGATCAACTGGTCCTGCGGCTTGGCATGCATGTCCATCAGACGTTCTCGTTCAGGGGTTCCGTGCGGGTTCAGGGGGCGAGGCGAACAGGCCAGGCCGCGAGGCCTCATCTCGGTCGGCGCCGGGCCGGTCCCGGGCCGGCTGGGGTCGCCTCGAGGGGCGATGCCGAAAGCATCGTGGGCCTGTCATGTCAGGCCGCGCGCTGCGTCTGCGCCTCGTCGTCCGGCCACACGGTGTACTTGTCCAGCTCGCGGTTCAGCCCGGTGCGGATGTATTCGGGCGAACGCAGCTGGCCGGCATGGCGCAGGTCTTCGTAGCAGGGCGCGTCGGGGTTGCGGTACAGGATGCCGACCGGGATCGGGTCGTCGAGCGACGCGATCTCGCGCGCGCGATCGATGTCGATCGGATCGTGCTCGCGCTGGTTGCGGTAGGCGCTCGACAGGCTGGGGCTGAGTTGCAGGCCGTCCTTGTGCGTCAGCAGCATCGTGCGCTGCGGGTCGTGCAGCCACGGGTCGAAGGCCTTGGGCATGAACTCCGGGCAGCGCTGCAGGACGCGCACGAACGAGAAGCCGCGATGCCGGAACGCCGCCTGCATGATGTCGAACAGCACCTCGGGCACCCAGTCCACCGCCTGGGCGATGAACGACGCGCCCTGCACGCCGAGCGAGACCGTCAGCGGGTTCATCGGCTCGAGCGTGGCCCCGTAGGGCGTGGTGTTGCTCTTGAGGCCGCGCGGCGAGGTGGGCGAGGCCTGCTTCTTGGTCAGGCCATAGACGTGGTTGTCGTGGAGCACGACGGTGATGTTCATGTTGTAGCGCAGCGCGTGGATCCAGTGCGCCGCGCCGATGCTGCAGCAGTCGCCGTCGCCGGTGCTGACGAAGACGTTCAGGTCGGGGCGGGCCATCTTGATGCCCTCGGCGACCGGGAACGCGCGGCCGTGCAGGCTGTGAAAGCCGTAGGTCTTCATGTAGTGCGGCAACCGGGACGAGCAACCGATGCCCGATACGAACACCGTGTTCTCGGGTGCCAGGTCCTCCTCGCTGCAGAGGCGCTGCATCGCGGCGAGGATCGCGTTGTCGCCGCAGCCGTTGCACCAGCGCGGCACGCCGCCCTGGTAGTCCTCGAGGGCGTGGTGCTCCTCGTGCAGCTTGATGACGCAGTGGCTCAGGGATCGGCTCATGATGCAAGACCTTTACGTTCAGTGGTGCCGGCGGACCTGCCGCCACGCTTCGGGGCCCCCGCGGGGGTCGAGTCAACGCGGGAGCGGCCCTGCTTGGCCTCGAGGGCTGCGCGCGTGACGCGGCAGATGTCGCTCGGCTTGATCGGCTGGCCGCGTGCCTCGCTCCAGCAGTCGATGTCGACCAGGAAGCGCGCCCTCAGCATCATCGCCAGCGCCGAGTAGCGGCGGTTGTCCTCGTCGATCAGCTCGTCCTCGATCTTGTCGGACCAGTTGCCCTCGATCGTCATCACGTGCTTGAAGCGGGCCAGGATCTCGCGGATGCCCGAGGGCATCGGCTGCAGGAAGCGCAGGTGCATCGACGACACCGCCAGGCCCTCGCCGCGCAAGCGCGTCACCGACTCCTCGATCGCGCCCATCGTGCTGCCCCAGCCGACGAGCAGCATGTCGCCGCTGTCGCCGCCGAACACGGGTGGCGCCTTCAGCGTCTTCTGCAGCGCGGCGAGCTTGAGGCTGCGCGCGCGCAGGCCTTCCTCGTTGCTCTTCGGGTCGTAGGCGACCTTGCTCGCGCGGTCGTGCGCCAGGCCCGTGAGCGTGTGCATGCCACCGGCACGGCCGGGTTGCAGGCGGCGCGAGAGGCCCGTCACCGGGTCCCAGTCGTAGGCCTTGGCACCCTCCGGCACCGGCGACAGGTCCACCGGCGGGGCGAGCCAGTCCTCGCTGAACTGCGGCCGCGGGAAGGGCTGCTGCGCGGTGGACAGGCTCGCATCCGACAGCACCACCACCACCATGCCGAAGGTCTCGGCGATCTTGCGCGCGGTGATGACGGAGTAGAAGCAGTCCTCGATGCTGCACGGCGCCATCACCACCTTGGGCGCGTCGCCGTGGCTGCCGAAGATGGCGGCGAGCGCATCGCCCTGTTCGACCTTGGTCGGCTGCCCGGTGCTCGGCCCACCACGCTGCACGTTGACGACGACGAGCGGAATCTCGGCCATCACGGCCAGGCCGATGACCTCCTGCTTGAGCGAATAGCCGGGGCCCGAGGTGATCGTCACCGCGCACTTGCCGGCGTACGACGCGCCGACGGCAAAGGCGCAGGCCGCGATCTCGTCCTCGGCCTGGTGGACGAGGCCGCCGACCTTCTCGAACACCTCGCTCAGGTAGTGCGAGGCCGAAGTCGCCGGCGTGATCGGGTACATCGCGCAGATGTCCATGCCCGAGGCCATGACGCCGAGCGCGATCGCGGTGTTGCCGTTGATGACGATCTGCGGCACGGTCGACTTCTGCGCCGGGATGCGGTACTTGAAGTCGAGGTTCGCCTCGCTCCAGGCCGCGCCGGCGTCGTACAGCGCGACGTTGCTGGCGATGACCTTGGCGTCCTTCTTGCCGAAGATGCGCGCGATCTGCTCGTGCGCGAGCGTGGCGTCGAGCCCGTACAGGTTGCACAGGATCCCGAGCACGAACATGTTCTTGCCCTTGCGCGGGTCGCTGACGAGCTCCTTGCAGCGGTCTTCGAGCGGAACCTCGTAGACCTCGAAGCCGTCGCGCTTGAGTGCTTCCACGGTCGCGACGTACGACGCGACGATGGCCGGATCGCGATGCTTGGCCCACATGCTCTCGAGCAGGATCTTGGCGCCGGGCTTGAGCTCGCCGGCCTGCACGCGCCCGATCAGCACCTGCTCGTTGAACGCGACCACCAGTTCGGTCTGGTCGCCGCCGTTGGTCACGCGCTCGGAGCCGATGCGGATGCGGATGCCGCTTGCGCCGGCGACGCTGCGCGCGGGCGGCTGGATCTCGGCCGGGATGATCTCGGTCGTCCAGATGCCGTTGCCCATGCGCGCGGCGATCGCGCCCAGCGACTGGCCGCAGCGCTGCGCGCCCTCGCCGGAGTCGCTGATGACCTCGACGATGGCTTCGGCGATCGGGGTGGCGGGCCGTGCGGGGCGAACCAGGGCTTCGGGAGGGGTGAGGGTCGCGGTGTCGTTCATGATGTGGCGGCGGGGGCGAAGGGAGGGTCAGGCGAGATGCACGCGGGCGAAGTTGCGTTCCGCGCGAGCGATGCCGAACAGCCGGCTCGCCGCATCGCCGCTGTCGGAGTGATAGACCACGTCGGTGTCGCGCAGGCCGAGGTAGGCCTTCATGCCGCGGGCGGCTTTGCGGCCCGCGCCCATGGCCTGGATCACCGTGGCGGCGCCGGTGACGATGTCGCCGCCGGCATAGACGCCGGCGATCGAGGTCGCGAGGTGCTCGTCGGTCGCGATGTAGCCGCGCTTGTCGAGCTTGAGGCCCGAGGTCTGGCCGAGGATCGGGTTGGCATTGGTGCCGATCGCGAACACGACCATGTCGCACTCGAACTCGAACGCGCTGCCCGGCACCGGCACCGGGCGCCGGCGCCCCGAGGCGTCGGGCTCGCCGAGCTCCATCCGCTCGCAGCGCATCGCGCGGACGTTGTTGTTGGCGTCGCCCAGCAGTTCGAGCGGGGCGGTGAGCCACTGGAAGTCGACGCCTTCCTGCGCCGCGTGGTGGATTTCCTCGGCCCGTGCCGGCGCTTCGGCCGCGCTGCGCCGGTAGATGCAATAGACCTTTTCGGCCCCGACGCGCAGCGAGACGCGCATCGCGTCCATCGCGGTGTTGCCGGCGCCGATCACGGCGACGCGCTTGCCGGGCTGCAGAGGCGTGTCGAACTTCGGGAAGTCGCGGCCGCGCATCAGGTTGCAGCGCGTCAGCCACTCGTTGGCCGACAGCACGCCGCCGAGCGACTCGCCGGGGATGCCCATGAAGCTGGGGTAGCCTGCGCCGGTGCCGACGAAGACCGCGTGGAAACCCATCTCGGTCAGCATCTGCTCGATCGTGAACAGCCGCCCGACGAGCGTGTTGCACTCGAACTTGATGCCCAGCTTCTCGAGCTTGCCGATCTCGACATCGACCACGCTGTTGGGCAGGCGGAAGTCCGGGATGCCGTACTTCAGCACCCCGCCGGCTTCGTGGAAGGCCTCGTAGACGATCACCTCGCAGCCGGCCTTGGCCATGTCGGCCGCGCAGGCCATGCCGGCCGGGCCGGAGCCGACGATGCCGACCTTGAAACGGTTGCGCTCGATGTACGGGATGTTGGCCCAGCCTTCGGCGATCGCCATGTCGCCGACGAAGCGCTCGAGGCGGCCGATCGCCACCGGCTCCAGCGACTCGCCCACCGTGCACACGCCTTCGCACTGGTTCTCCTGCGGGCAGACGCGGCCGCACACCGACGGCAGCAGGTTGGTGTCGGTGATCGTGTCGTAGGCACCGTGGAAGTTCTTGGCCGTCATCTTCATGATGAAGCCGGGGATGTCGATGCCGACCGGGCAGCCGCGCACGCAGGGCTGATCGGCGCAATCGAGGCAGCGTTCGGCTTCGACGAGGGCGTCCTCGAGCCGGTAGCCGCAGGCCACCTCGTCGAAGTTCTTCACCCGCAGCTCGGGCGGCTGCTCGGGCATCGCCGTGCGAGCCTGCGGAATGCTGCGGATGGTTTTCTTCTTCTTCGTGGCCATGGTCGTGGTCCTGCTCGGGTACTCAGGCTGGGTGGGGGCTGGAGCATGGCCGCCTGAACACGCACGACTCCCGCGCGGGGGAATCGGCCGCAGGCGCACCGCGGGTCATTGACGCTCGGGCGCGGGCGCGGCTGGCACGGCGGCGTCAGTCGCGCCACGGATGCGGCAGCTCTCCTCGCGCCAGGTGTCCATCGCGCTCTTCTCGGCCGGCTTGTAGCGGCCCAGGCGCGCCATCAGGTCGTCGAAGTCCACTTGGTGGCCGTCGAAGTCGGGCCCGTCGACGCACGCGAACTTGATCTGGTCGCCGATCTTCACCCGGCAGCCGCCGCACATGCCGGTGCCGTCGACCATCACCGGGTTCAGGCTGACCATCGTCTTGATGCCGTGGGCGCGCGTGGCCTCGGCGCAGCCCTTCATCATGATCGGCGGGCCGATGGCCACGACCTCGTCGATGTCGGCGTGCCTGGCAATCGCCTGCTTGATGCCTTCGGTGACCAGGCCCTTGATGCCGGCCGAGCCGTCGTCGGTGCAGACGATCAGCTCGTCGCAGCAGGCGCGGAACTTGTCTTCCCAGAACATCAACGCCTTGTTGCGGAAGCCGACCACGCCGATCACGTAGGCGCCGCTTTCCTTGTAGGCCCGTGCCTGCGGATAGATCGGCGCGACGCCGAGGCCGCCGCCGACGCAGATGACCTTCTTGGCTTCGCCGATGTGGCTCGGGATGCCCATCGGCCCCACCAGCGCATGCAGCCGGGTGCCGACGCGGCAGTTCTGCTGCATCTCGCGCGTGGTCTTGCCGACGGCCTGGATCACCAGCGTGATCGTGCCCTTGTCGCGGTCGAAATCGGCGATGGTCAGCGGGATGCGCTCGCCGTGTTCGTGCTCCATCACGATCACGAACTGGCCGGGTTTGGCGGCCTTGGCCATCAGCGGGTGGCGAACCTCCAGCAGATAGGTGACGTCGGAGAAATCCGCGCGCCTGACGATCTCGAAATCGGACATGACCACCTCTTGAACTGCAAGGCTTCTCGATCGTGGCCGCTCGACGTTGCGCGGGAGGTCACGCCAAGGCCGCGTGAATCTGGAACAGGCCACAGCGTAGCGGCGTGCTGCCGGCACGCCTTGAGATGGATCAAGCGACGGCCAATGCGGCGAAGCTCGATCGCAGCGGCCCACTTCTTTGCGCGTCATGGCTCGGCCTGGAACGCGCACGGTTGAGGGAGGTCAAGCGCCGAAGCGGCGATTCGGGCGCAGAATCGCCTTTCGCGTTTCGCCCGGGAGTCACGATGGACGGACGGCGCGGGCGCATCCCCTCAATGCTTGGCCAAGGCAGGAACAAGGCAATGACACAAGACCTGTTGCAGGTGCTTCAGAAGCAGCCCTTCGTTGAAGTCTTCCGTCCCGAGCACACGCAGAAGCTGGCGGCGCTGGCCAGGCTGGTGCATGTCGAGCCCGGGCAGGTGATCTTTCACGAGGGCGATACCCACTCGGTCTTCTACCTGCTCAGCGAGGGCATGGTCGCGCTGGAGCTCGAGATGCCAGGGAATGTGCTTCGCGTGCAGACCCTCTACGGTGGCGACGAGTTCGACTGGTCGGCCTTGCTGCCCCATGCCGGCAAGCACTTCCAGGCCCGTGCGCTGAGCCCGGTGACGGCGCTGGCCTTCGAAGGCGAGCAGTTGCTGGCGGCGTTCAAGCAAGACCCGGAGTTCGGCCTCGCCTTCATGCTGCGCCTGATGGGCGTGGTGTCCGAGCGGCTGCGTGCGACCCGCGTCCAGTTGCTGGACATGTATGCGCCGGAGGCCCGGCGCGCCGGGACCTGACCCGCGCCCGCGATCAGGCGTCCATTCGCTTGCGCGTTGTCGCGCGCGCGGCCGCCATCGCAGCTCGCGCGGCGGGGCCGTCGTCCAGGGCTGCGGCGACGCCGACGGAGCCGATCGCCAGCACCGCCACCTGCACCGCCACCTGCACCGCCGCTTCGCGCCGGCGAACCGTGGCCCGCGTGGGTGCCGCCTCGGCCGTCGGCGTGGCGATACCCGCGGCGTGGCCGCCGGCGCGTCGGAACACCCGCCCGGCGCCGCTCGCGAAGTGTTTGCGTGCGCGCGCCTTGTGCTGCCTGCCCCGTGGCATCGAGGTCCTGCCGTAACATCACGGCCGTCATGTCAAGCGGCGGGGTCCGACATGCTCGAACTGCTTCAGTTTCGCCATTCGCCGTACAACGAGAAAGTGCGCTGGGCGCTCGACATCAAGCGGGTACCGCATCGCCGGCGCAGCCTGCTGCCCGGCCCGCACATGCGCACGGTCAAGGCGCTGACGGGCCGTACCCACACCCCGGTGCTGGTGCACGAGGGCGGCGCGATCGACGGCTCGGCGCACATCCTCGAATGGCTCGACATGCACCATGGCGTGCCGGCCTTGCTGCCGGGCGACGCCGCCGAGCGCGCCGAGGCGCTGCGCATCGAGCGCTGGTTCGACGCTGACCTCACGCCGCGCATCCGTCGCCCGGTGCTCGACGCCCTGCTGCAGCAGCCGGGCTACTTCGCGCGCGTCTTTGGCGACGGCGCACCGGCAATCAAGCGCGCGGCCTATGCTTGCGTCGTGCCCCTGGCCGCTTCGCTGATTCGCAAGGGCAACGGTATCAGCGGCGATGCGTCGATCGAGGACGGGCACCGCGCCGCCACCGAGGCCCTCGACTTCGTGGCCGCGCGCGGCGCCGCCACCGGCTACCTGTGCGGCAAAGTCTTCAGCCTGGCCGACCTCACGGCCGCTTCGACGCTCGCGGTGCTGGTTCAGCCGCCGGATTCACCGATGTCGTGCCCGCGGCCGATGGCCAGCGCCTTTGGCGCGCTGACCGACCGCTATGCCCGGCACCCCGGCGCGGGCTGGGTGCGCGCCATCTACGCCAGGCACCGGGGCTCGCGCAGCGACTTCGACGGGCCGAGCCCGGGGGCCCCGCGATGACCCCGCGGAACAAGACCTCGCCCGAACGGCCCGCGCGATGCGCGGCGTTCAGCCAAGGTACTTGAGGTGAGCGCCGCATCCGGCCCTGCAATCGGAGGCGCCGAATCGCGGGACGAGCACGCGGCCGGGCGAGGCCTGGTTCAGGCGGCACTCCTCGCGGCGGGAGCGGACGACTGCGGCGACCGTGACGCCGGGCGCTCCGAGCAGGTAGTCGATGTGCCAGCGCAAGGCCTTCGCGGATCGCAGGTGACGCGCAATGCGCGCTTCGAGGCCCCGCTTGGCCGAGCCGGTGTACACGTAGCGCCCCGCGGGGAAGTCGACCGTGCCGAGGCTGCCGACCACGCAGCGAACGGGTAGCGTCACCTCGATCAGGAGCTGGTAGCTGGTGGGGCCGCTCATGGGAGGCCGCGTGCGATGCTGCTGCCCGGCGCGAATCGCCCCCGGCCTGGGCTTGTCGGTGCGGCAGCGCCCGGGAGCAGACGCGCGTTTCAGAACCGCGCGATCACCCAGCCCGGGAACACCGACACCCAGGTCGCCCCGGCGATGCAGATCAGGCTTGCGGTCAGCGCCATGCGGCGCGTCCGGGCTTCGGCCTCGATGGGCGCGTCCGGGCTCATGAACATGAACTGGACCACCCGCAGGTAGAAGTAGATGCCCAGGTAGCTGCCCACCAGGCCGAGCACCGCGTAGCCGGTGTGGCCGGCAGCCATCACGTTCCTGAAGATCAGGAACTTGGCGACGAAGCCGGGGAACGGCGGCAGCCCGGCCAGCGACAGCATCGCGATGCCGATCATCAGCGCTGCGAAGGGCGCGCGGTGGAACAGCCCTTTCAGGTTCTCGAGCCGGTCGCGCTCGAAATCGTCGGTTGCGGGTGGCAGCGCGGCGAAGGCGAGCAGGTTCAGGAGGCCGTAGGCGAGCACGTAGAACGCCACGGCCTGCAAACGCCCTGCAGGCTCGCCCAGCAACGCGAGGAACAGGTACCCGGCGTGGGCGATCGAGCTGTAGGCGATCATGCGGCGCAGGCTCGGCTGGCGCATCGCGGCGAGGTTGCCCCAGGCGATCGAGACCAGCGGCAGCACGGCCAGCAGCTCGAGCATCGGCGACGCCACCTTGGCCTGGCCGAAGATGCGCACCACGGCCAGCACCACGCCGGCCTTGACGAGGACGGCCATGTAGGCCGTCACCGGCACGCTCGCGCCTTCGTATGCGTCGGGCGCCCAGGCGTGGAAGGGCACGATCGCGCCCTTCAGGAAGAAGGCCAGGATCACCAGCACCACGGCGGCGCGCGCCATGTGGTCGGCCGAGCCGAGGGCGCTGGCGAAGCCTGCGATCGCCATCGAGCCACTGCCACCGTAGAGCAGCGACGCCCCCATCAGGAAGGTCGCGGTCGCGGCGCCGCCGAGCACCAGGTACTTCAATGCTGCCTCGGCACTCTGCGGCCGCCGGTGGGCCAGCAGCACCAGCACGTACACCGGCAGCGACATGATCTCGAGCCCGAGGAACAGGGTCAGGAAGCTGTCGGCCGACTGCATCAGGCACACGCCGTAGAGCGAGGACAGGAGCAGGGTCGCGAACTCGCCGCCCTCGAACTCGTCGCGCGACATCAGCAGCATCGGCAGCGCCAGCGCCAGCACCATGGCCTTGGCCATCAGCGTGGCCGGCTCGACCGAGAAGTGGCCCGCGAACGGCGCCGCCGAATAGCCGTCGAGCGAGAGGCTGGCCGCGGCCAGCGCGGCGGCGCCCACGCACGCCAGCGCGACGGCGAGCGAGGCGCGCTGCCCGTGGCCGACGATCTCCAGCACGAGCAGCAGCACCATGCCCAACAGCAGCAGATGCTCCGGCAGCATGGCCATCAGCACGGCGTGGCTGATCATGGTGTTCCCCTCGGCAATCTCGGTGTGCTCACCAATTGCTTGTAGGACCGGGCGGCGAGTTCGGTCTTGCGCATCGGTTCGTCCGGGAACAGGCCGAGCGCGAAGACCGCCACGACGATCAGGCCGAGGATGGTCTTCTCGCGCCGGTTCAGGTCGGCGAGCGGCTGGTGCGGCGCCTTCGCGGCGCCGAACAGGAAGCCGAGCGCGAAGCGCAGCATGTACAGCGCGCCGAGCACGACGCCGGTGACGGCCACCACCGCAAGCACCAGCGGCAGGCTGTTGCCCAGCAGATGCTGCGGCCAGGCGGCCTTGAACGCGCCCAGCAGGACCAGGAATTCACCGGTAAAGCCGCTCGTGGTGGGCAGGCCGACCGAGGCCAGCGTCAGGATCATGAAGAACACCGAATACACCGGCAGCAGCCTGGCCAGCCCCCCGTAGGCGGCCAGGTCGCGCGTGTGGCAGCGCTCGTAGATCATGCCGACCATCAGGAACAGCCCGGCCGCCACGAGGCCGTGGCTCACCATCTGGACCACCGCGCCCTGGATGCCCACGAGCTCGAGGCTCAGCAGCCCGAGCATCACGTATCCCAGGTGGCTGATCGACGAGTAGGCGATGATCTTCTTGATGTCGTTCTGCACCAGCGCCAGGCAGGCGCCATAGACGATGCTGATCACGGCCAGCGTCATCAGCGCCGGCGTGAACAGCGCCGTCGCGTCGGGGAAGAGCGGGAAGCCGAGCTTCATGAAGCCGTAGGTGCCCATCTTCAGCATCACGCCGGCCAGGATCACCGAGCCCGCGGTCGGCGCTTCGACGTGCGCATCGGGCAGCCAGGTGTGCAGCGGCACCATCGGCACCTTGATCGCGAAGCTCAGCGCAAAGGCGGCCAGCAGCCAGGCCTGAACGTCCAGCGGCAGGCGGGTCTTGACGAGGTCGGCGAACGCGAACGAGATCACGCCGGAGGTGCTCTGCAGCGAATACACGAGATAGATCAGCGCAGCGAGCATCAGGATGCTGCCGAAGGCCGTGTAGAGCACGAACTTGATCGTTGCGTAGATGCGCCGCTCGCCGCCCCAGATGCCGATCATCAGGAACATCGGGATCAGCATCGTTTCCCAGAAGATGTAGAAGAGGAACAAGTCCTGGGCGAGGAAGGCGCCCATCATCGCGAACTGGATC
This sequence comes from uncultured bacterium, assembly GCA_963779155.1. Taxonomy (GTDB): domain Bacteria; phylum Pseudomonadota; class Gammaproteobacteria; order Burkholderiales; family Burkholderiaceae_C; genus CAIKUF01. The sequence goes on from CAVZXE010000015.1 coordinate 346,512, forward strand.
AGGAACACCATCGCGTAGAACAGCTTCACGTCCCTGGTAATCGCGCTGAACGCGCCCGCCACCACCAGCGGCCCGAGGAAGGCCGTCATCAGGACCAGCAGGATGTTGTAGCCGTCCAGGCCGATCTGGTAGTTCACGCCCCAGCTCTCGATCCACGGCAGGCGGGTCTCGAACTGCAGCCCAGGCAGGTTGGCGTCGAAGCGCGCATAGAGCCACGCGGTCAGCGCGAGCTGCACGATCATCACGCCGAGCGTCAGCCGGCGGGTGGTCTCGTCGTGCGCGGTGGGCGACACCAGCAGCAGCGCGACGCCGACCAGCGGCAGGAACAGCACGAGGTTGAGCACGCCAGCCTCAAACATGGCGCCAGCTCCAGAGCAGCGCGCCGACGATGCCGATCAGCACGAACCAAACGTAGCGCTGGAGGTTGCCGCTCTGCACACGGCTGAGCGCCCCGGCGCCGCGCTGACCCAGCGCCCCCAGGCCGTTGAGCGTGCCGTCGAGCAGCTTGCGGTCGCCCAGGTTCAGGAAGACGCGCTCGGACAGCCAGACCAGCGGCCTGCCGATCACGCGCTCGTACAGCTCGTCGATGAAGTACTTGCCCGACAGCCAGCGGTGCAGGCCGGCGAAGCGAACGCGCAGCCGCTCGGCGCGCCCGGCCTTGCCGCCGTAGAGGAACGCGGCGCCGGCGACGCCGGCCAGCGCGATCACGACCGAGAGCACGAGCAGCGGCGTTTCGAAGTGGTGCAGCTCGGCGGGCACGGCGGGCAGCGGCAATTGCGGCTCCAGGAAGTGCGGCAGCGCAATGAAACCGCCCACGGCCGACAGCACCGCGAGCAGCATCAGCACGCCGGTCATCGACAACGGCGATTCGTGCACGTGGTGCTCGACCTCGGGCGTCATCCGCGAGGCGCCGAGGAACGTGAGCCAGAGCAGGCGGAACATGTAGAACGCCGTCATCAGCGCCGTGGCCGCGGCCACGCCCCACAGCAGCGGCGAACCGCCGCGCGTGCTGGCGAAGGCGTACCAGAGGATCTCGTCCTTCGAGAAGAAGCCGGCCAGCGGCGGGATGCCCGCGATCGCCGCGGTGGCGATCGCGAAGGTGATGAAGGTGATCGGAATCCTGCGCGCCAGGCCGCCCATCTTGCGCACGTCCTGCTCGCCGCCGAGGGCGTGGATCACGCTGCCGGCGCCGAGGAACAGGCAGGCCTTGAAGAAGGCATGGGTGACGACGTGGAAGATCGCCACGCCGTAGGCGCCGACGCCGAGCGCAAGGAACATGAAGCCGAGTTGCGAGACCGTGGAATAGGCCAGCACCTTCTTGATGTCGGTCTGCACGAGCGCGATCGTGGCCGCGAAGAAGGCCGTGGCGACGCCGACGACGGCGATCACCATCGAGGCTTCGGGCGCCTGCAGATACACACCCGACATGCGCGCCACGAGATACACGCCGGCCGTCACCATCGTTGCGGCATGGATCAACGCCGACACCGGCGTCGGCCCGGCCATCGCGTCGGGCAGCCACACGTGCAGCGGAATCTGGGCCGACTTGCCGGTGGCGCCGATGAACAGCAGGATGCCCACCAGGCTGGCCGGTACCACCGCGGCCGCGCCGATGCCGAACGCGGCGTTGATGCGGTCCATGTCCAGCGTACCGAAGGCCTGGTAGAGCACGAACATGCCGAGCAGGAAACCGGCGTCGCCGATGCGGTTGGTGATGAATGCCTTCTTGCCCGCGCGCGCGTTGGCAAGGTCGTCGAACCAGAAGCCGATCAGCAGGTACGACGCCAGGCCCACGCCCTCCCAACCGACGAACAGCACCAGCAGCGAGCGTCCCAGCACCAGCAGCAGCATGAAGAACAGGAACAGGTTCAGGTAGGCGAAGAAGCGGCCGAAGCTCTTGTCGTGCGCCATGTAGCCGACCGAGTAGATGTGGATCACCGAGCCGACGCCGGTCACGATGAGTGTCATCACCGCGGTCAGGCGGTCGAAGTAGAAGGCGACTTCGAAGTTGCTGCGGCCGATCAGCGCCCAGCGGTATGCCGTCTCGACCAGTGGCGCGTAGCCGCCGGCCTGCAGGTCGAGCAGCGACTTCACCGTCAGCACGAAGGCGAGGATCGGCAGGCCGCAGCCGACCGCGATGACGAACGGCTTGCCGACGCGGTTGCCGCCGAGCTGCGTGGCCAGCACGCCGTTGAGCAGGAAGCCCAGCAGTGGCAGCAGGACGATGAGGGTGAGCACTTCTAGCCCTTCAGGTCGCGGTAAGCATCGAGGTCCAGCGTGCGCTTGTCGCGGACGAGCAGCAGCACGATGGGAATGGCCAGCGCGATCTCGGCCGTGGCGACGACGAAGATCAGGAACACGAGCACGGCGCCCACCGTCGTGGCGGACTGCTGGGCGAAGGTCACCAGGCTCAGATTGACGCCGTTGAGCATCAGCTCCATGCACATCAGCATCACGAGCACGTTGCGCCGCACGACGACGCCGAGCAGCCCGATCGAGAACAGCGCCGCGGCCAGCCCGAGCAGCAGCTGGGTCCTATCCATGGCGGGGCCTCCGGCTGACCTTGATGACGGCCAGCGCCGCCACCACCGCTGCTACCAGCAGCACCGAGGTGAGTTCGAAGTGCAGCCAGTACTCGTTCAGGAAGGCGACCGAGAACTTGCCGATGCCGTAGGCCGAACTGCCCGGCGCGGCCGTGGGCGCGGGCAGGCTGTGCCAGACGCTGATGCCGAGCGCGCCGACCAGCAGCACGGCGCCGGCCACGCCCGGCAGCAGCAGATTCGAGTAGCGCGTGCCCTCGTGCTCGCGCACCTCGAGCAGCATGATCACGTAGACCATGAACACCATGACCGCGCCGACGTAGATCAGGACCTGGAACGCGGCGATGAAGTGCACGCCTAGCAGCCCGTAGATGCCGCCGAGGAAGACCATCGTCGAGATCAGCGCCATGGCCACGCGCATCGGCTGGCGCAGCACGATCATCAGCGCCGCGCCCACCAGCGCGCAGAAGGCGAACAGGACCAGCAGCAGCGTGTCGAGGTTCTGCAGCAGCGTCTCGATCATTCGGCACCCCCCATCTTGCGTGCGCCGGCCGCGGGGTAGGGCTTGGCGACATCGCTCTGCGGCTTCCAGGTCAGCATCTCGTCGAGCGTGAGCCACATCTGGCGCCGGTCGTCCGAGGGCAGCCCCGGCGTTTCCTTGGCCATGCGGATCGCGTCCTCGGGGCAGGCCTCGACGCACAGGCCGCAGAACACGCAGCGCGAGTAGTCGATCTCGAAGCGGATCGGGTACTTCGGGTGCGCGACATCAGTGGGGTCGAACCCGGCCTCGATCTCGATCACCTTGGCCGGGCACACGGTGGCGCACATGTTGCACGCGATGCACTGCGGCTTGCCGTCCGGGCGCTGCGTCAGCACATGCTTGCCACGGTTCAGCGGCGCGTAGTCGAAGCGCGTTTCCTCGGGGTAGTAGGTCGTCAGCGCGCCCTTCTTGCCCGTCATCCAGCGCTTCATGTTGCGCAGGAACACGCCGCTGGTGATCACGAGGCCGCGCACGATCTCGGGCAGGTAGGCCCGCTCCCAGAGCGTCAGCGTCGGCTCGTTCCAGTACACCTTGCGCTTGTAGGGCGTCTTCACTGCGCGCCTCCCTGGTGCGACCACACCAGCACCGCGGTGAGGCACAGGTTGGCCAGCGCCAGCGGCAGCATGAACTTCCAGGCGAAGGCCAGCACCTGGTCGTAGCGGAAGCGCGGCAGCGTCCAGCGGATCAGGATCTGGAAGCTGCACACCAGCATCACCTTGACGAGGAACACCACCAGCTGCGTCACGACCACGGCACCGTGGCTCATCGCGATCGTGATGCCGCCGGGCAGCGCGAAGCCGGCATCGCTCATGTAGGGCAGGTTGTAGCCGCCGAGGAAGAGCGTCGTGAACAGCGCGCCGACGATCGCGATCTCGATGAACTCGGCAAACATGAACAGGCCCATCTTCATCGCGCTGTACTCGGTGTAGTAGCCGGCGATGAGTTCGGATTCGGCCTCGGGCAGGTCGAAGGGGATGCGCTTGTTCTCGGCGATGGCCGCGGTCATGAAGAGCACCGCCGCGAAGGGCTGGTAGACCACGCCCCAGGCCGGCAGGAAGCCGAGCACGGTGCCCGACTGCTGGCGCACCATCGAACCGAGGTCGACCGTGCCGAAGATCAGGATCAGCCCGAGCACCGTCAGGCCCATGACCAGTTCGTACGAGATCATCTGCGAGCCCGCGCGCAGCCCGCCGAGGAGCGAGAACTTGTTGGCCGACGACCAGCCGGCAAGCATCGCGCCGATGATCGTCATGCCGCTGAAGGCGAACACGATCAGCAGCCCGGCGTCGAGCTGCGCGATCTGCATCGGGTACGTCCGGCCGCCGAACCACTCGGCCAGCGACGGGAACAGGCGCCCGGGATCGAGCAGACCGCCGAAGGGAATCACGCCGAACACCAGCAGCACCGGCGTGAACACGACCCACGGCGCGACCGCGTAGGCATACCAGTCGTAGGTGCGGGGCTTCCAGTCTTCCTTGACGAGCATCTTGATGCCGTCGGCGATGCCGTGGAACAGGCCCATCCAGACCAGTTTGATCTGCGTGAACGGGATGCGCACATAGGCGCGGTTGGCGCCGATGCGGTCGGACATCACCGCCGCCTGCTTGCGCTCGACCCACGTGAGCACGGTGCCGAAGGTCATCAGCATGCCCACCGCGTAGACGATGAAGACGAGGTAGACGAGCAGGTCCTGGGTCATTGGGTCGCCCCCAGTGCGCCGAACAGCGCCTCGGCGTCAACCACCCCGGCGCTCTTGGCGAAGCAGGCCTCGAAGGCGCTGACGACGCCCTGGAAGTTGGTGTAGTGGCCGCTGCGCTCGGTCTGCACGCTGATCGGCAGGAACACGTCGGCGTGGCCGTTCTCGGGCTGCAGGTAGCTGTTGAGGTAGACGAGCTTCGCGTCCGGCGGCAGCTGCGCGAAGCTGAAGCCCTCGCCCCACACCAGCACCAGGTCGCAGTCGGGCGGGAAGGCGCTGCGCGCATCGGCGGGCAGGGGCGGGAACAGCGCGCGCGCGGCCGCGCGGTTCGGGTTCTTGTCGGGCCGGATCAACAGCTCGTCTTCGAGCGGCTCGCCGGGCAGCGGCAGGCAGTCGGGCTTGACGAAGCCGGTGAAGCGCTGGCCCAGCGCCTGCTGGAACGCCGCGAGCTCCTCGTTGGAGCCCCAGCTCGACACCAGCGCCACCGGCCGCCGCGCGGCGGCGATCAACGCCCGCGCGTTGGCAATGGCGGCCTGCAGCTCGACCGGCCGGCCCTTTTGCATCGCCTGCTCGGCGCGTGCGCGCTCGAAGATCTGCGCCAGGTCGCGCCCCTTGTTGCAGATCCACGGGCCGTTGACCGCCGGGTTGTCGATCGGGGTGACGCGGTCGATCCGGGCGTTCTGCTTCGGGTCGAGCGCCTTGAGCTTCCACTCGCTCTTGCGGTGCCAGATGTTGACGTTGCAGCCGCGCTCGCAGCCCGGGCAGACCGACGGCGTGGACTTCAGGTACCACACCCGCGCCTTGTGCAGGAACTGGCGCGACAGCAGCGCGCCGACCGGGCAGATGTCGATCACGTTGTCCGAGTAGGGATCGTTCTCGAACGCGCCGTCTTCGACCGGGCGGATCAGCGAATGGTCGCCGCGGTTCTGGACGCCGAGCGCGTGGGTCTTGGAGATCTCGCGCGTGAAGCGCACGCAGCGCGTGCACATGATGCAGCGCTCGTTGTCGAGCACGATGCGCTCGGACAGCGGGAAGTGCTTCGTCGCATGGACCTTGGCATCGCGCGAGACCGACGGCGAGCCGTTGTATTCGTAGTGGTAGTCCTGCAGCGTGCACTCGCCCGCCTTGTCGCAGATGCCGCAATCGACCGGGTGGTTCAGCGTGATGAACTGCAGCGTTTCCTTGCGACGCGCGCGCACCTTGTCGGAGTCGGTGAGCACGCGCATGCCCTTGGTCACCGGCATGTTGCAGGCAATGTCGAGCCAGCCGCCACCGCCGCCTTCCCCCTCGACCTCGACGGCGCAGATGCGGCAGTTGCCCGGCACCGACAGGTGCGGGTGCCAGCAGAAGTAGGGGATGTAGAAGCCGTTCGCCCTGGCCGCCTCCATGACGGTCTGGTCGTCCTCGGCCTGGACCGGCTGGCCGTTGATGAAGAACTCGATCATGACTGCCCCCAAGACCGCCGCGATGCGGCGTCCGCCCCCCCGAGGGGGAGCAAGGAAGCCTGGGACGGCCCGGCGCTTCCCTGGGCCGGCACTCCAGCCGCGACTTCGAGCCGGCCTTGCAGGCGCGAGCGCTTGTGCTCGATGAAGTACTCGAACTCGTCGCGGTACTTGGCGAGGATGCCCAGCGTCGCGTAGCCCGCCGCGTCGCCCATGCCGCAGATCGTCGTGCCGTCGTTCGCCTTGGAGATGCGGATCAGCTGTTCGATGTCTTCGCTGCGGCCCTCGCCGCCGACGATGCGGTCGATGATGCGGTGCATCCAGCCCATGCCTTCGCGGCACGGCGTGCACTGGCCGCAGGATTCGTGGTGATAGAAGCGCAGCAGCACCTGCAGCAGGCGCACCATGCAGGTCCCTTCGGCGATCACCACCATCCCGCCCGAGCCGACGCCCGAGCCGGCAGCGGCCAGGCTCGCGTGGTCGTAGGTCACGGTCTCGATCTCGGCCGCCGTCAGCACCTTGGTCGAGATGCCGCCGGGGACGATGCACTTGAGCTTGCCCCCGCCGAGCACGCCGCCGCAGTCGTCGTAGATGAACTTCGCCAGCGGGTAGCCGTACTCGACTTCATAGACGCCCGGCCGCGCCACGTGGCCCGAGATCGAGACGAGCTGCGTGCCGGGGCTCTTGGCCGTGCCGACCTTGCGGAACGCCTCGCCACCCTGGGCCACGATGGCCGTCACGTTGGCCAGCGTCTCGACGTTGTTGATGACCGTGGGCCGCTGGTACAGGCCGCGCACCGTGAGCCGCGGCGGCCGGTTGCGCGGATAGCCCTTCTTGCCCTCGATCGAGGTGATCAGCGCCGAGGCTTCGCCGCAGACGTACGAGCCGGCGCCGCGATAGACCACGATGTCGCACGAGAAATCGGTGCCCAGGATGCGCTCGCCGAAGTAGCCGGCGGCATAGGCTTCCTCCACCGCCGCCGCGAGGCGCCGGTAGGGCAGGTCGAACTCGCCGCGGATGTACACGAAGGCGTTGCGCACCTGCAGCGCGTAGGCTGCGATCAGCATCGACTCGAGCAGCAGGTGCGGCGCGTTCTCGAGGATCCAGCGGTCCTTGAAGGTGCCCGGTTCGCCCTCGTCGGCGTTGGCGCACAGGTAGTGCGGCAGCCCGTCGTTGAGCTTGATGACGCCCCACTTGCGGCCGGCCGGGAAGGCGGCGCCGCCGTGGCCGAGGATGCCCGAGGCCACGACCTCCTTGGTGATCTGCTCCGGGCGCATCTCGCGCAGCGCCTTCTCGAGCGTGGCGTAGCCGCCGCGCGCGCGGACGTCGGCCAGCAGGTGCGAGGTCCCGGTGACCGGGAAGGTCATGATGAGCTTGCGACCCGTCATGGTTGGACCCCCAACGGCGCGTGCCGCGCCGGCCCCCCACGGGCCTCGCAGAGGCCCGCCTTCGCGGTCCTTGGGGAGCGAACCGGCTTGAGGCGGCTCTGCGCTCGGTTCATTTCCGCAGCTCCTCGATCAACGCGTCGAGCCGCTCGGGCGTCATGTTCTCGTGGTAGGCCTCGTTGAGCATCACCACGGGCGCGGTGCCGCAGGAGCCCAGGCATTCCACCGTGCTCAGCGTGAAGCGGCCGTCGGTCGTGGTCTGGCCGGGCTGGATGCCGAGCTTGCGGCTCAGGTGGTCGATCGCGCCTTCGGCGCCGCGCATCGAGCACGACAGGTTGCGGCAGGCCTGCAGGTGCCAGCGGCCGATCGGAGCGCGCCTGAACTGCGTGTAGTGCGACAGTACTTCCTCGATCTGGATCCGCTGCACCGGGATGTAGGCGGCCAGTTCGGCGATGTCGCTGTCGGCCACGTAGCCGCGGTCTTCCTGGATGCGGCGCAGGCAGGGCAACACCAGCGACGACTGCGCTTCGGCGGGATAGCGTCGCCGCATCACGTCGAATTCGGCGATGAGTTCTTGCTTCACCGGTCGCACTCCCCGCCGATCATGTTGATCGAGCCGAAGGTGGGCACGATGTCGGCGAGCTGGCCGCCGTTGAGCATCAGGTGCGCGCCGCCCATGTGGACGAAGCTCGGCGCGCGGCAATGCACCTTGTAGGGCGTGCCGCCGCCGGTGCTGACGAGGTAGAAGCCGAGCTCGCCGTTGGGCCCTTCGTGCGCGCTGTAGGCTTCGCCGGCCGGTACGCCCGGCCCGTCCATCACCAGCTTGAAGTGGTTGATCAGCGACTCGATCTCCGAGTACACGAGCGGCTTTTCAGGGAAGCTGCAGCGCCGGTCGTCGACGTTGATCGGGCCCTCGGGCAGCATCTGCGCGAGCTGGCGCATCATGTGGACCGACTCGTCCATCTCGCGCATGCGCACGAAGTAGCGGTCGTAGTTGTCGCCCTTGATGCCCACCGGCACCTCGAAGTCGAGCTCGGCGTAGGCGAGGTAGGGCGTGTCCTTGCGCAGGTCGCGGGGGACGCCCGTGGAACGCAGGATCACGCCGGTGTAGCCGTAGCTCAGCGCATCGGCCGTGCCGATCACGCCGACGTTGCGCATGCGGTCGATGAAGATGCGGTTGCGGTCCACCAGCGCGTGCACGCGGGCGACGAAGTCTTCGTACTGGACGAAGATCTCTTCCATCCGCGTCAGCCAGCCCTCGGGCAGGTCGCGCGCGAGCCCGCCGATGCGGCCGTAGGTGTAGGTCACCCGCGCGCCGGTGAGGGCCGCGAGGTGCTCGTACATGTAGTCGCGGATCATCACCAGGTAGAGGAACGCCGTCATCGCGCCGAGCTCCATCAGCCCGGCCGCGAGGCAGGTCAGGTGATCGACGAGGCGCGAGTATTCGGACAGCAGCGTGCGCAGGTAGCGGCAGCGCGGCGTGATCTGCACGCCCATCAGCTGCTCGACGCCGTCGCAGTAGGCGAAGTCGTTGATCAGTGCCGACACGTAGTTGAGCCGGTCCACGTAGGGGATCAGGTTGTGCCAGGTGTGGTCCTCGCACTCCTTCTCGAAGCCGCGGTGCAGGTAGCCGCAGTGGATGTCGGTGCGCAGCACGCGTTCGCCGTCGAGCTCGGCGATGATCTGCACCGTGCCGTGCGTGGCCGGGTGCGAGGGGCCGATGTTGACGATGACCGAGTCGTCGAGAAGCGTCTTCTCGAAGATCGAGCGCACGGGGTTGGGGAAGGGGCGGGTCGGGGCGTCCACGGCGGATGGGCTCAGCTGCGGTAGGGCACGAGCGGCTGCTCCTGCTGCTTCGGGTAGTCCTTGCGCAGCGGGTGGCCGACGAAGCCCTCGTAGAGCAGGATCGGGCGCAGGTCGGCGTTGCCGCGGAAGCGGATGCCGTACATGTCGTGGCACTCGCGCTCCATGAACGCGGCCGAGCCGTACAGCGGCACCAGCGAGTCCACGCTCGGGTCGGCCTCGCCGACGCGCGTCTTCAGGCGCACGCGCACCTTGTGCTCGGTCGAGTAGAAGTGATGCACGACCTCGAAGCGCGGCACCTGGCCGAGCCAGTCGATCGCCGTGACGTCGAGGAAGATGTCGAACGCGAACTCACCCTTGCAGCCGCTGCACCGTGGGCGTCAGCTCGTCGGGCGCCAGCGCGAAGACCAGGATGCCGTGCACCAGCGTCGCCGGCCCTGCGGCGGGGACGAGCTGCTGCGCGAGCGCGTCGAAGACAGTCGAGGCCAAGATCAGAAGGTCCGCGTGACGATCGGGTGGCTGGCACGCGCGATCTGGTCTTGCAGTTGCATGATGCCGTCGATCACCATCTCGGGCCGGGGCGGGCAGCCGGGGATATAGACGTCCACCGGGATGATCTTGTCGATGCCCGGCAGCGCGGCGTAGTTCTGGTAGAAGCCGCCGCTCGTGGCGCAGACGCCGAAGGCCATCACCCACTTCGGTTCGCACATCTGCTCGTAGACCTTCAGCAGCACCGGCGCCTGCTTGTGCGTGACCGTGCCCACGACCATCAGCAGGTCGGCCTGGCGTGGCGAAAAGCGCGGCAGCGCGGCGCCGAAGCGGTCGGTGTCGTAGGGCGATGCGCTGACCGCCATGAACTCCATCGCGCAGCAGGCGGTGACGAAGGGATAGGGAAAGATCGAGAACTTGCGCGCCCAGCCGATCAACTCGTCCTTGCGTGTCGTCAGGTACTCGAACGAGCCGTCCTTTTCGTGGGCCGCCGGAACGATCGGGATGGTCCTTGCGTACATGGTCATGGGAGCACCCTACGGCCAGCGGCCGTTACCGCCGGGCGGGAGCATTCGCACTTGGGGCGGCCCGGCGTGCTCATTCCGTGACCGCCTCGATGAGCCGCGCCTTGTACACGTAGAGCAGGATCAGCACGAGCAGGAACATGAACACGAAGAACGTGAACAGCATGAAGCCGCTGAGCGGCTGCGCCCCGAGCGCCCAGATGAAGAGGAACACGGTTTCCAGATCGAACAGGATGAAGATGATCGCGATCGCGTAGTACTTGATCGGCACCGCCTTCACGTTGAGGGTCTGCACCGCCGTCGCACCGCACTCGAAGGGCTCGAGCTTCATCGCCGAGGCCACGGGCTTCGGGCCGAGCGCAGCATTGAGCAGCAAGGTCAGACCGACGAACCCGAGGATCGCCATCATGTACATCAGGAAGACGACGTAGGGGTTCATCGCGCGATCCGGTGGCCGAGGGCGACCGGCGCGTTGCCCGTCGGCGAAGGGGGTGCGGCGGCCGGCGCGCGCTCCTGGATGGCGGTGTGCTGCGGCATCCGGCTCGCGGTGCGTTCGCTGCTTCGCCCTCTTGGTCCCAAGCCCCAGGCCACGGATCGATCCCTTTTCGTTTCGCTGCCCATCCCGGTACGGTGGCAACTTTCAAGTCCGCGAGGCTACCCGTTGGGCAGCACCACGTCTTGCGATAGATCAAGGGTTAGACGACGAGCACGCATAGGCGCGTTTGCGGCTTCGTCAACTCGGTGCAATTGCCACGACCCATGCGGCGCTCGCAGCCTCAGCCGGCCGCGCAGCATCCGATGGAGCGCGAACGGACGTCCGAAATCGCCTCGACCCGGCCGGCTCGACACGGCTGGCGCCCGGCGCGGAGAGCTGCAAAGATGCGGGCCTGGCGCTGTTAGACTCGCCGGCGTCCTCGGAGAACACACGTGATGGAGATGCGTATGCAGTGCTTGTTGACCCGATGGGGCGCAGCCGCCCTGGTGCTTGCGGCGCTGGCGGCTTGCGGCGGTGGCAATGGCAGCGATTCGCCGCCCGCGCCGCCCGCCGACACGGCGCTCGCGGCGACGATCGCGGCGGCGGCCGCGGTGCCGGCGAACGACACGGCCATCAATCCCTTCGCGCCCTTCACGGTGCTGCAGGGCGCCGGGGTGCCGGCGGTGACGATCGGCAGCCCGCCCAAGGTGAACTTCACGGTGTTCTCCGACGGCGCGGTCAAGACCGGCCTGACGCTCGTGGACATGAGCTTCGCCATCGCCAAGCTGGTGCCGGGCAGCAACGGCAACCCCGACGAGTGGCAGAACTACGTGTCGCGCAAGGCCACGGCCACCGCCGCCGGCAGCCCGGGCGCGGCGATGACGCCCCCGGCCACCGCGATGCAGGCCACGACCGACCCGAAGCGCACGGACGCCGAGCTGGCGGCCGCCGGGCTGGGCCCGCAGCTCGTCTATAACGCCGACGGCTACTACACTTACACGTTCAGCGCCGACATCACCAATCCGACCTGGAACGCCACGATCAACAAGGTCGCCTACTCGACGAACGGGGTCGTGTTCGATCCCAACGCCACGCATCGCATTGCGATCCAGCTCAGCTACAAGAACGCCGCCGGCGAGGTGGTGCGGGTCAATCCCCACGTCGCCATCAGGTTCGTGAAGAACGCTAGCGGTGGCTACGACGCGGTGCCGCTCACCGACCCGGCCACGCAGGATTACCTGATGACCGACGTGACCTCGTGCAATGCCTGCCACGAGAAGCTGGCGCTTCACGGCGGTGGGCGCGTCGACACGCAGTATTGCGTGATGTGCCACAACCCCGGCACCACCGACCCCGACAGCGGCAACGTGCTGAACCTCTCGACGATGACCCACAAGATCCATGCCGGCAGGCTGCTCGCGAGCAGCGCGGGCGGCGAGAACTACACGATCTGGGGCTACGGCAACACCAAGTACGACTACTCCGAGGTCGGCTTCCCGCAGGACCTGCGCAACTGCGCCAAGTGCCATACGTCAGCGAACCCGAGCACGCCGCAGGGCGACAACTGGAAAGTCGGTCCCGTCCAAGGAAGCCTGCCTGACCTGCCACGCCAGTGGCGCCGGCTCGACCTGGGAAAAGACGCACAAGGGCTTCGCCATCCCGCCCGCGACGAGCGCGCAGGACCTGACGAACAACCAGTGCCGCGCCTGCCACCAGGCCGGCACCGACCTCGGATCGGACACGGTTCACTGGCCGCAGATCGAGGTGAACAAGGCCCTCTACAAGATGAACATCGAGAGCGTCACCTTCAACGACACGGCCGACCACAAGGGCCGCACGGTGACGGTGAAGTACTTCCTGTCCAACCCGACCGATGGCGACAAGGCCTACAACCTGGTGACTTCCGATTGCACCGGCACGCCGGCAGCGCCCGTCTGCGCGAACACGACGAAGTTCGGCAACCTGCGCTTCTACCTCGGCTACCAGAACATGGTCGGGCAATCGACCGCGGTCACCGAGTTCTCGGCCTACAACAACGGCGGCAACAGCGCGAACGCCTATGCCTACAAGGGCCACCACGCGGCGCGCGCGCAACGACGGCAGCAACCACTACACGGCGGCGATTCCCTTGCCCGACAACACGGCCACGGCCGAGGCGTTCGGCACGGCCATCGTCGCGAGCACCGGGCAGATCAAGGAAGCGAAGCTCAAGGCCATGTCGACCGGCCAACCCGCGGCCGCCGGTGGCGCCGGCGCAGACGGTCAACACGGTCGTGCAGCACACCACCGCCAACGTCGTCATCAGTGGCGCCTTGCAGCCGCGGCGCACCATCGTCTCCGACGAGAAGTGCAATGTCTGTCATGCCGCGCTGGGCACCGCCTCGGGTTCGAACACGATGACGCCGCTCAACGCATTCCACAGCGGCGCGCGGGTCACGGTCGCGAGCGTGCTCGTCTGCCACGACCCGAACCGGGTCTCGACCTCGGTCACGACCAACGGCTGCAGTTCAACGAGTCGTACCAGTTCGAACGGATGATCCACGGCATTCATGGCAACTCGAAGCGCACCTACCCGTTTACGAACGGCAACACGGTGGTCGGGGCCTTCTGCAACCTCGCCAACACCAGCGCCGAGGCCAAGGCGGCGTGCGACCCGGCGCTGACCCTGGCGCCCGACGTCACGAACTTTGCCGCCGAAGGTGCTTCTGGCCCGGCGTCGGACTCAACTGCAAGGCCTGCCACGTCGACAACTCGTACCGTCAACGACCAGGGCACGCTGGGGGCCGTCATCCTGAAGTACGGGAACACGGCAGCCGGCCCGGTCGTCTTCGGCGGCGCGACCGCGGTGGCCAACCCCTGGGACTGGAACGTGATCTCGCCCAAGGCCGCCAGCTGCACCGCTTGCCACGACTCGCCGCGGGCGATCGGGCACGTCACCTCGTTCGGCAACGCGACCTACGGTAACCTGCCGCAGAACAAGTGGCCGCAGGAGACCTGCAACGATTGCCACGCGGGCGGTCTGTTCATGGGTGTGGACCGCGTCCACGGTCTGAAGTAGGCGCCGGGGTCGGCGGCATCGACGTTGTCGCAGGGCTCGCGACGCCTTCCCGCCGTTCGCTGCGCAGACGGGTTCCCTGGCCACGAGTCGATCGAGGGTCAGGTCGTGTGCGAAGGGGGGCATCGAATGCAAGTCAAGCGTTTAGCGGCGGTCTTCGCCTTCTGTCTTGCCGGGCTGCTGGCGCCCGTCTGGGCCGCGGACGAGGCGGCAGGAGCGGCCTCGCCGGCAGGTGCGGCAGCGTCGGCACCGTCGCCAGGAGCGGCAGCGTCGGCAGCGCCGGCAGCAGGGGCAGCATCGGCGGCGTCGAAAGAAGCCGCCGGCGCGGTTGGCGCGGCGCGTTGCGTCGAATGCCACGACGACCTGCCCGACATGAGCCGCTCGGCGCACGCCGTCGCCACCGACAAGCGCACGCCGGACTGCATCAGCTGCCACGGCGCGAGCACGGCCCACGCGGTCAAGGAAAAGGGCAAGAAGCAGGGCCCGCCCGACCGGATCTTCGTCGGCGAGAACATTTCACCGGCCCCCGTGCGCAGCGCGGCCTGCCTGAGCTGCCACAACAGCGGCTCCAAGCTCGCGCTCTGGGCGGGCAGCCCGCACCCGACGACCGAGGTCGCCTGCAACGCCTGCCACAAGGTGCACGTCAACAGGGATCCGGTGCTGAGCAAGGCGACGCAGACCGACGTCTGCTTCACCTGCCACAAGGGGCAGCGTGTTCAGATCAACCGGCCGTCGCGGCATCCGATCCAGGAAGCCAAGATGAGCTGCTCGGATTGCCACAACCCGCACGGTTCGGCAGGCCCGAAGCTCGTCAAGCGCGACACCGTCAACGACACCTGCTACACCTGCCACGCCGAGAAGCGCGGCCCGTTCGTGCATCCGCATCAGCCGGTGGCCGAGAACTGCGCGAACTGCCACAACCCGCACGGCAGCACGGTCCCGGGCATGCTCGTGGCGCGGCCGCCGCTGCTCTGCCAGCAGTGCCACACGCCGCACGTGGCCGGCGGCGTCGGTGCGGTGGGCGGGCAGCCGGGGGTGTTTCCGCCCGCGGCGCCGGGCCAGAACAGCCCGGCCGTCACCGGCACGTCGAGCGGCAAGAACGTGGTGAACATCTGGCAAGGCCGCAGCTGCTCGAACTGCCATACCCAGGTGCACGGCTCGAACAATCCGTCGGCCACCAATCCGACGCCGCAGATCCTGTTCCGCTGAACACGCGGGACCGACCAGGGGGAGAGAAGCGATGACAAGCTTGGTACGGCACCGCCCAACAGCGCTCATGGTGGCGCTGCTCGCCGCCTATGCCCCGACGCAGGCGCAGACCGTCGAGACCGAAGGCTCGGTGAGCATCGGCGCCGAAGGGATCAGCGGTGACAGCGCCGACCGCGCCCAGTTCGGCCAGTACAACGGCCTGCGAAACGTCGGCAAGGGCGCCGGCCTGCTCGGCTTCGACGTCGCCCGGCGCGACCTGGAGGCCGGCACGGCGGTCCAGCTCTGGGGCTCCAACCTCTTCCTCGAGACGCGCGAGGTGGGCCTCACGTGGAAGAACCAGGGCAACTGGAAGTTCGGCGCCGACTACAACGAACAGGTCCACGTCGACCCGTACAGCGTCAACACCGGCCTGCTCGGCTTCGGCACCACGACGCCCCAGGTGGTGGCCCTGCCCGGCGGCGTCGGCACCGGGTCCGACGTGGACCTGAAGGTCAACCGCACGGCGCTCGGGGTCTCGTTCTGGAAGTCGCTCACGCCGGCGATGAACCTCGAAGTCAACCTCAAGAGCGAAGACCGCGACGGTTCGCGCGTGTTCGGCAACGGCTTCACCTGCCCGTCGTCGGTGGCGCCAGGTTGCCTGGGCGCCACCAGCATCAACACCGGCTCGGCCGTGCTGATGTTGCCCGAGCCGATCAACTCGAACACGACGCAGATCGAAGCCCGGCTGAGCTATGCCGACAAGAAGCTGAACCTGAGTGCCGGCTACTACGGTTCGTTCTACAAGAACTCGAACAACGTCCTCGCCCCCAGCGTGCCGGCGAGCCTGTACAACCCGGTCGGCACGCTGCTGCCGCTGAACACCGGGCTGCAGCCGATCCTGAACAACCCGCTGGCGCTGCCGCCTGACAGCCAGGCGCAGTTCCTCGACCTCACCGGCAACTATGCCTTCACCGACACGACGCAGCTCAAGTTCAAGCTCAGCTATTCGCAGGCGCGGCAGGACCAGAGCTTCGACGCCTCGGGCCTGACCGGCGCGCCCGCGGGAGTCGCCAACCTCGGCGGCGCGGTGAACACCACGCTGGCGCTGGTCGGGATCACCGCGCGGCCCGACGCCCAAGCTGGCGCTGCTGGCCGACGTCCGCTACGAAGACAAGAACGACAAGACGCCGCTCGCGCTCTACAACGTCCAGGGGAGCGGGACCAACACGCTGACCTACACCAACATGCAGCTCCCGCTGACGACGACGCGCGCCCGGCTGGAGGCCGCGTACCAGTTTGCGAGCGACACCCGCGGCACGCTCGACGCAACCTACGACGTCATCGACCGCGGAGTCTTCACGCCCTCCAGCGCGGTCGAGGGCGTCAGCGCGTTGCGCCAGACCACCGACGAGACAGGCGTGCGCGCCGAACTGCGGCGCACGATGTCCGAGAACGTCAGCGGCGCCGTCAGCCTCGCCAGCAGCTGGCGCAACGGCTCGGACTGGCTGCAACCCAACAGCGGCATCGGTGTCACCACGGTGACCGACCCGAGCGCGGCCTTCGGCCCCTCGGCGATCTTCCCCAGCACGCTGGCCGACCGCCGGCGCAACAAGGCGAAGCTGACGGTCAACTGGCAGGCGAGCGAGGCGCTGGCGCTGCAGTTCCTCGCCGAAGGCGGCAAGGACTCCTTCAGCTCGCCCACGGCCTACCAGCAAGGCGTCGAGAACGCCAAGCTCGGCCTGTTCAGCATCGACTTCGACTACACGCTGACCGAGAAATGGCGCCTGAATGGCTATGTCTCGCAGGGTAGCCAGCGGGTTCATCAGTCGCGCTTCGCCGGCTACATCATGTCGTTCCAGGACACGAACACCGGCGTCGGGCTGGGCTTCACCGGCCGACCGACCGAGAAGCTCGAGGTCGGCGGCAACCTGTCGTACATCGACGACAAGAGCGTGTACGAGCAAGGGCTCGACGCGTTCGCGCCGCCCGAGAGCGTGGCCCTGCTGACGGCCACCGGGGGCTTGCCGAACACGATCTTTCGCCAGACCAACCTGAACCTGTTTGCGAAGTACGAGATCGACAAGAAGTCGGCGTTGCGCGTCAACCTCGTGTATCAGCGCTCGACGGTCAACGACTGGGGCTGGGGCTACAACGGCACCCCGTTCGCGTATTCCGACGCCACGACGCTGTACCAGCAGCCCAACCAGAACGTCGGGCTCATCGGCGTGACCTACATCTACAGGTTCTGACCGGTCGCGGGCCCGGCGCACGCGAAGAGCGGCGGCCGCGGCCGCCCCGTTTCAGTCGGTGGCCAGGCTACTTCGCGAACCGGAGGTACAGCGGCTCGTCGCCCGTGGCGTGCTGGACTTGCGCGTTGTCGAATGCGGCGAAGCCGAAGCCGTACTGCTTGGCCAGGTCGCTGAACTGCACGTCGAACTTGCTGCCGGTCGTGAGCTTGCGGCTCGCCTCGGAGGTGAAGCACGCCGTTGGCCCAGAGCGTCGCGACGTTGACGTCGCCGCGGTCACCCGTCAACGGGTAGATGAAGAACGACGCCACCTCGTCGCCCGGCTTGAACTTGCTGTCGTCGAAGGGCACCTGGTTGCCATCGACGATGTAGTAGGTGCCGCCGGCGTTGGCGGGCTTGCCGTCCTTGTTCATGAACGCGGGCTTGCCGTTGACGAGGTCGAAGCCCTTGTATTCGGGGCCGCCCGGGTCGCTCTTGCGGCCGGCGTTCGGCGACGCCTTCGGGTCGTAGCGCGTGTGGTCGAGGTACTGGTCGTCGACCTTGCCGAGCGGCGCGGTACGCTGGCCCTTCATGTGCCACATGTCGCCGAGCTGGCCTTCGGTGCCGAGGTACTTGTTGCCGTACGGCTTGCCCTCGCCCAGATGGCAGGCGACCGCGCAGCCCTTCTTGTCGAAGTTGACCATCGAGTCGTTGATGTTCCAGATCATCGCCCACTTGTCTTCGTAGTACACGTTGTCGTCGCCGCCCTTGTCGGCCGGGTCCTTGAGCTTCTTCCAGGTGCCGTCGGCCTGCTTCTGGTACGGCCCGCGCCGGATCGAGTTCGTCGGGTCGGCGTACTGGACCAGGAAGTACACCATGTCGCCGCTGTACACCGCCTTGAGCGTGGCGGTGGTCTCGCCCTTGCCGTTGGCGAAGTTCATGCCGCCGGTGAGCGCGACCGTGATCGGCCTGGCCGACGCCCACGCGGGGTCGTTCGGGTTGCCGTCGAGGACGGGGGGTGTCGCCACCTTCGCGGCGACGAGCACGTTCGGAGCGACCGAAGCCTCCTTGGTCACGCACGCGCCCAACAAGACGGTGGCGACGGCGAGCGACAGGGCAGACAAGCGCAGTGTTCATGATCGGTTTCCCAGGTAGGGGGTGGAGGTTCTTGCAGCGGAGGAAGCAACCGTTCACCGACCTTGTGGTGCCAGTGAATACCGGCGATTGGACGCCTCTTGCCGGGGGGGGGCTTGATCCAGGGCAAGCCGGCGCGGGTTTTCCCGTGGTGAGTGTTGAACGATGAATTTGGCGCCATTGAAGGTGGACGGAAGGCGGTCTTCGGCCCGTTGCTGCCATTCCAACGCCCGCGTCCGCTTTCTGCGAGGCTTCGGCGCGGCGAGGCCAGGCGGTACCCGGCGGCGGCTCATGCTGTGGCGGTCTTCGCTTCGCTCCGGGTCCCCTGCGCTGCTCGCCCGCGGGTCGCGTGCTGCGCATTCGCTCGCTTCGCTCTCTGCGTGCAAACGCTGGACGCGGCCCTGTCTAGAGCGTTCTCGCCGGACCGCCAGGTACGGCCCGGCCGCGCCGGGCCAAGACGCGGCCGGCCTTCGCCAGGCACAAGCCGGTCCGCTGGCGGCTTGTGTCCGGGCTCAGCCTCTCGCTCGCTGCAGAACTCGCCGCCGCACGGGCACCGCCGCACCCGCCCGCCCCGGCCTTGGGGCGGCGCAGGGCTTTGTCTGCAGGAATAGCGCCCGCGTCCCGG
Organism: uncultured bacterium; assembly: GCA_963779155.1. Classification (GTDB taxonomy): domain Bacteria; phylum Pseudomonadota; class Gammaproteobacteria; order Burkholderiales; family Burkholderiaceae_C; genus CAIKUF01. The sequence continues at coordinate 365,634 of CAVZXE010000015.1, forward strand.
CAAGGCGGTGGGCGAGGCCGGGGCGCGCCTCTTCGACGCCGAGAAGCGCAGGGCCGGGCAGGTTCCGACGCGCCGCAGGCGCGGCGGTGGCGAGGACTGGCGGAGCTCCGAGCGGAGTCGCGCGCAGCGCGGCCTCGGAGGGCGAGTTCTCGCGGGGCCACCTGCCAGGCCCGAGCACCACAGGGGAGTCGGCCCGCAGCGCCGACCGTCCAGCGAAGCGCCACGGCCCTGCCCGCCGGCCTTGCCGCGCCGACCTCGGCATGGGCTGCGGGATCGCCGGAAGGGCTGCTCTGGGCCGAAAGCCGTCGCTTCCAGCACCTGCGCATCTCATGGGTCGCCGGCAGCGCGAAACGCCGTGCGGCCACTGCGATGACACCGCTGGACGTCGCCGCGTTCACGGCACCGTAGGCTTGACGCTCGCAAGTCGATACGCTCGTCTCTGCCTTGCAAGGCCCGCACCACCCGCGTCGCTTCGCAGCCGTTGCAGCGATGCGGCCGACTGCGCTGCGATACGCCGACGTCAGCCCGCCAGGGCTCAGGGAATACCCGCGCTCGTCAAGCGGTCCGATGCGCTAAGTTCAGACTCAAGCAGCATCGTCTTTGATCTGAAACAACTTCACGACCGACGACCCAGGGAAAGACCACACTGCGAGGACTACATTTGCCTTGTGTTTCGTTTCGGCACGAACGACCAAGGAGAACATTCGTGAAGCATCCAGAGCAGTCATGTAGGTACCGTCCATCGCCTCGGTGGACGGTGTTCGCCGCCGCCAGCTTGCTGGCCTTGGCCCTCGCGGGTTGCGGTGGCGATGACGGCGCAGACGGCGCGCCAGGCCCTGCCGGCCCCGCTGGGCCCGCTGGCCCCGCCGGCCCGCCAGGCTCGGGTGCCACCGCCACGGTGTCGGTGCCCAGCAATTCCGCTCCTGCCACGACGGCGAGCGCTGCGGCCTGGAAAGACCTCGCGCCGCAGATCACGGTCACGGGCGTCACGGTCGCCAGCCCACCGGTCGTCAGCTTCACGGTCAAGGACGCCGCTGGCAACCCGGTCGTGGGCCTTGGCAACACGACCAAGAGCGCCACGGCGACGGTTGCGAACCTGTCCAACATCGGCTTCACGCTGGCCAAGCTCGTGCCCGCGACCGCCTCCGAACCCAGCAAGTGGGTCAGCTACAACGTGCTCAGGCCGGTCACCGTTGCCGAGCAGGGCGGCACTATCGGCCCCAATGCCGCGTGCAACAAGACCGCCTCGGCTGCGGCCACCTGGTGCGGCACCTATCCGACCCAAGACACCCAGGGCACCCTGGTTGACAACAAGGACGGTACCTACCAGTACACCTTCTACCGCGATCCGAAAGAGGTTGCCGCCAATGTGGCGACCCTCACCGACTCGGCCGACGGCCTGTCCAAGAAGGCCGACCTCGGCGACGTGAGCTACGACGCCGCGGCGACCACACGGGTGGGCATCCAGATCGGCGGCAACGCGCCCGGCACGGGCACCAACACGCCTGACGGCGTCGCCTACCCGGCCTCCGCCACTGGAGTGGCCATGGTTAACACCGGCAACGCGTACTTCGACTTCGTGCCGAGCGGCGCGGCGGTCTCGGCCACGCGCGATGTCGTCACGCTCGATTCGTGCAGTGCCTGTCACGACGGCAAGGTCTTGGCGCACGGTAGCCGCAAGGACCCGAACTACTGCGTGACCTGCCACACCGACCAGGTCAAGTATTCGTTCAACATGGGCGATGCACCGATGACGAGTTCACTGGTCGCGCCGAAGACGGTGGACGGCTTCACGTTCAAGGTGCAAACGGGCACCAACGCGGTCGTTCGCCCGGCGCAAGCCATCCTCGGTGGCAATGCGGTTGGCAACTTCCCGAACATGATGCACAAGCTGCACATGGGTGAAGAACTCGTCAAGCAGGGCTACAACTACAACAACGACGGTGGCCCGATGCAGTTCAACACCGTGGGCCTGCCGCAAGACCCGCGGGGCTGCACGAAGTGCCACATCGGTGCCGGCGAGACGACCAACGCCTTCACCGCGAAGGTGACCGCGAACGGCGGCAACTGGCAGACCGCTCCGAGCGAGCTCGCCTGCGGCGCGTGCCACGACGGCATCAACTTCAGCACCGACGCCGGCAGCACGCTGGCCGACAAGAGCGCAGACGTTGCCGCCGGCAGGCCGATCGGCACGACACAATCCGGCCACGGCCGCAAGGGTCTCGCGCCGAGCGCACCGTGCAGTCAGTGCCACGAGCCCTCGACGATTCCGGTGAGCCACCGGACGAACTTCGCGACGCCGAACAACACGACCTCCAAGGCCGGTCTGGCGAACTTCAGCTTCGACATCGCCAGCGTGACCGTCAATTCCAGCGGCCAGCCGGTGATCAAGTTCCAGATCAAGCAGGACGGCGTCGCCGTGACCTCGCTGGCCGTGCCGACGCTGGTCATGAACGCCCAGAACGGCCAGCAGGTGGTGTCTCCGACCTACGAGCCGATTCCAGGGTTCGCGGGTGGCCCGGGCTTCTACATCGCCTATGCCGTGCCGCAGGACGGCGTTGCCGCGCCGGCTGACTTCAACGCCCGGCAAAACGTCAACTTGGCGAACCTGCTGATCCCGAGCGGCTCGCCCAAACAGGGCAATCTGACCTCGGATGGCGCCGGAAACTTCACGGCGACCCTAACGGGAGACCTGGACGGTCAACCCAAGGGTGCCTGCGCAGCGCCGGTGGCTCCTGCCGTCGCGACCTGTGTGATCACGGCAGTCAACAAGAGCCCGATCGTGGTACCGACCAGTGGCCCGAACAAGGCGGTCATGGTGACGGGTGCGATCTTCGGTTCGTTCACGCAGAAGGGCGCGCCGGCACCGGCTTACACGCCGGCGAACGTGTCGGTCAATCCGACGACGGGCGCTTCGGGTGGCCTGGCACGTCCTGGCATCTTCAAGAAGCTCATCGCCACCGGCTACACGGCACGCCGCGTGATCGCCGATACGGCAAGCTGCAATAGTTGCCACGACCAGCTGGGCACCAGCCCGAGCTTCCACGGCGGTGCGCGCAACGACGCAACGGGATGCGCGATCTGCCACAGCGGTATCCTCACCGCCAACGGTTGGAGCGCCGACTCGAGCACGTTCGTTCACGCGATCCACGGTTCCAGCATCCGCACGGTGCCCTACACCTTTGCGGCTGCCTCGGCGACCGACAACTACGGGATGATCGGGTACCCGGGCGTGCTGAAGAACTGCCAGAACTGCCACGCGCCGAACACCGTGAATTACGGCTCCGGGGGCGCCACCCTGCAACCCAAGTTGCTTGGCAGCACCACCGCGGTGGGTACCATCGCCTCGACGGGCAGCGCTGTGTACAGGAACTCTCCGTACGTTACGGCCGGGACGAACTATGGCAACAACTTCAGCTTCACACCGGCTGGTTCGATGGTTCCTGCAGTCACGAACTCGCTCGGAGTCGTGACACCGGCGCACGTGGCCGGCGCAGACGGGGAGATCGTTCCGGCAGAAGGCACGACGCTGTTCAATACACCGATCAGCTCGGCCTGCTTCGCCTGCCATGACAGTACCTCGGCCAAGGCCCACATGGCGACCCAGGGCGGCTCGATCTACGCGACGCGCAGCACCGGCCTGGCCAAGGGCGAGGCCTGCCTCGTCTGCCACGGTGCCGGCTCGGTGGTGGATGCGGTGGTGGTGCACAACACCAGGTGACCGCAGCGTCCTGACAGCGCGGGGGAACAGTCCATCGTTCCCCACGCGCTGGACCTGACCAGTGACCCGGATGCGGTAACGTATCCGGGTTATTCTTTTTTCGGGGCCACCCCGGCGGGAATTGCCGGCACGAGCCCGAACCCAGGGAACCCATGAAACACAGATTCATTGCATTGGCCGCAGCCCTCACTCTCTTGGGCGCCGGCAGCGCGGCCCTTGCGGCCAGCGACGCGGCCGACCCGTCGCAGCCGGCCGCCAGCGGTCACGGCTCAGCTGCCAAGCACCGGGCCGAGGCCCAACCCAAGCCGATCCCCGCAAGCAAGCTGGTCGACATCAATTCAGCGACGAGCAAGGAGCTGAAGAAGTTGCCGGGCATCACCGACACGCTGGCGGCCAAGATCATCGCGGGCCGGCCCTATGGCAGCAAGGCCCAGCTCGTATCCCACGACGTCATCGACATGGCCACCTACGATGGGCTCAGCCGGATGATCGTCGCCAAGCAGTCGTCGAAGGATGCTGCAGGCAGCGCGGCGGTATCGGCGAACAAGAAGTAAGCGGGCACTGCGGGCACGGGGCGCGCCAGCGGATGTGCCGCGGGTTCAGCGGCCCTGTGAATCCCCGAAGTGCACGCGCGTGGGCGGGAGTCCGGCGCTGCTTCGCCGCGTGGCAATTCGCGTGGCCGGGCTGCGCTGAAAGCAGAACGCCCCGCTACCGCACGAAGCGGTGACGGGGCGTTGCGCAGGGGTCGAGCAGGCGCGGGGCGGACCGATCCCGAGCCTCCAGGCCCGCCTGGAGGCGGCCTACTTCGACGAAAGCACGACCGCGACGATGGCCTTCAGGTCGGCGTCGCTGGCGGCCACCTTGGCGTGGTCGTCCTTGCCGCCGGTCTTGAGCATCTCGACGATCTTCGCCGATGCCCCGGCGTCACCCTTGTACTTCTCGGCCAACGAGGCGAACGAAGGCCCCTTCTTGGTCGTCGTGGCGGTGTGGCACTTGCTGCACTTTTCCTTCGTCATGATGTCCTCGGCCGAACCCGCAAACGCGGGGACGGTCATGGACAGCACGAACGCGGCGGCGACAAGCGTTGGCAGTGGTTTCATTGTGGCGACTCCGTTCGAGGGTCTGTGCGGGCGGCTTCAGGGCCAGGGGCTACTTCGAGGACAGCACGATGGCGACGATCGCCTTGATGTCTTCGTCGCTCGCGACCACCTTCTTGTGGTCTTCTTCGTCACCGATCTTGCCGCCGGCCTTGAGCTCGTTGAAGAGCTTGGTCGCTGCATCAGGCTTGCCCTTGTACTTTTCGGCAAGCGAGGCCCAGGACGGCCCCTTCTTCGTCGTGGTGGCCGTATGGCACTTGTTGCACTTCTCCTTGGCAATGATGTCTTCGGCCGAACCTGCAAGGGCAGGGCCGGCGAGGGCAACGGTGGCAAAGGCGGCGGCGATGGCGAGTGGCAATCTCATTTCAATTTCTCCGGTTGGGCCTGGCAGGAATGGCAGGTAATGACAAAACTGTTTCCGAGCCGGTCGGGTTGACTGCCAGGGAACAGCAAGCATGGATTTTCGCTGCAACGGCGATTATCCCGATCAGGCATGACCCGAGGCTTGATCCGTGTCAACAGCGTGCGCACGGGTCGGGGCTGGGGCCGGGCCCGGGTGGCGATGGATCGCCAGGTGGCGCGGCGTCCAAGAAGGCGGGACCCGGCGCACGAAGTTCGAACGAGCGATGTGATAGCTCGGGTCGAAACCGTAGAAGTTGCGCCGTAGGCGGGAGAGTTCTTCATCGCGGTAGGCCGCGAGCGGCTTGCTCGCCTCGTCGCGCAGGCGACGCTGCTGCTTGGCGAGCAGCAGTGCCGGGAGCTCGGGGCTGGCTGCCATTGCGGTCGCCCGCTCGCGGACCAGTGCGACAAAGTGCTCCGGCGTAGTGCCGAACGCGGCATCGATGAGCCCGATGTCGACGGCCTTGCCAGCGGACATGGGCAGCCTGCGCTTCATGACGTCGCCCGCGGTGGCCGAGCTCAGCCGGCGCGGCAGCAGATAGGTCCAGTACTCCGACCCGTACAGGTTGCCCATGTTCTTGTAGTGCGGGTTCAGCAACACACCGCGACGGGCCCAGACCCGGTCCGCCGCCAGTGCCATGAACACCCCGCCGGCGCCCGCATTGCCTTGCATGGCGGCGATGACCAGTTGTTCGCTGGCCTCGATCAAGGTCTGCGTGAGGTCGTCGATCGCATTGATGTTGCGCCACGACTCGTCGGCAGCGCTTTCGGCGGCCTCGATGACGTTCAGGTGAATGCCGTTGGACCAGAAGTCGGGCCCGCCGAGCAGCACCAGCACGCGCGCCGGTTGCGCGAGCGCGAAGCGGACCGCGGCGGTCAGGCGCTCGCATTGGGCCGTGCTCATCGCGCCGTTGTAGAAAGGGAAATGCAGGTAGCCGACGCCGCCCCGGGCTTCGTAGCGGATCTCGCGCCAGCCCAACGACGCGCCCTCGGGCGCATCGATCGGGATCGGGCGCTCCGGCAGGATCGCTGTCTCGGCGGGGAAGGCGAGTGCCACGGGCAGCTTGAAGCTGTCTTCCTGGTCGGCCCGCCGCACCTGCCCGATCCAGACCGCGCCGTCGACGGTGGCGCGCAGCACCGCCTCGTGCCGCCGGCCGATCAGGCGGCCAGGCTGGGCGGGCTGCGGCAGCGCGTCGGCGTGGGCATCGAACAGGTGGCACGGGGTGTCGAACAGGTGGTCGAGCACGCCCGGCACGCCGTCGGCCGCGCGGATCTTGCGCAGAACCGTCTGCGTGTCGTCAACGTGCCAGTCGATGCGGCGCTCGGCCTGCTGCATCAGCGGCCGCCAACGGCCGCGCTGGATTGTCGGGGCCGCCGCCGGCGGTTCGCCGAGGTCGGCAAAGCGCTGCACTGCCGCGACCACCGCACGCGCTGCGCCTTCGGTGACTTCGTTGCGGTAAAGACTGGCTTTGGTCGCCTCGCGCATCTCGAAGGTCTCGCTCGCCCATACCGGGCCGGCGTCCATCTGCGCCTCAGCCTGCAGCACGGTGACGCCCCACGTGCGCTCGCCGTCGGTGATGGCCCTATCGAGCGCGGACGGCCCGCGGTCGCCGACGATGCCCGGGTGCACGACCAGGCAGACCGTGTGGCGCCAGACGGCCTCTGGAATCGCGCGCTTCAGGTACGGCGCGACCACCAGCGCCGGCCGGAACAACGCGACTGCCTCGATCGTCACCGCGTCCGCGATGTCGAACTCGACGGCCACCTCGTGCCCGAGTGCCGTGAGCTCGAGGTACAGGCGCTGCGTCAGGCTGTTGAAACTGCGGGTCAGGAAGAGGATGCGCACAGGTTCGTTCGCCGTTCGCCGCTCGGCGCTCAGCAGATGCGGGGCAGTTGATCCCCGGTCAGCCAGTCGACGATGCGCTTGCCGCCGAAGCGCGTGCGCATCTGCACGAAGTGGTGCGGGTCGGCGATCACCTCGCCGATGATCGCGGCATCGCGGCCGAGCGGGTGCGCGCGCATGGCGTCGAGCAGCCGCTCGGCGTCTTCGGGCGCGCAGATCGCGATCAGCTTGCCTTCGTTGGCGACATACAGCGGGTCGAGGCCCAGGAACTCGCAGGCCGCTGCGACCGGGCGCTGCACCGGCACCGCCGCTTCTTCGATGATCATGCCGGCGCCCGACTGCGCCGCCAGCTCGTTGAGCGTGGTGGCCAGGCCGCCGCGCGTCGGGTCGCGCAGGCAGTGGATCGCGGGCACCGCGCCCACCATCGCTGCCACCAGGCCGTGCAGTGCCGCGGTGTCGGAGCGGATCGTCGTTTCGAAGCTCAGGTTCTCGCGCAGCGACATGATCGCCACGCCGTGGTCGCCGATCGTTCCGCTGACGAGGATGCGGTCGCCGGGGCGGGCGCGGTCGCCGGAGATCTGCACGCCCTCCGGCACCACGCCGACGCCGGTGGTCGTGATGAAGGCGCCGTCGCCCTTGCCCTTCTCGACGACCTTGGTGTCGCCGGTCACGATCGGCACGCCAGCCTCTTTCGACGCAGTAGCCATCGATTCGACGATGCGCCGCAGGTCGGCGAGCGCGAAGCCCTCCTCGAGGATGAAGCCCGCGGCCAGGTACAGCGGCACCGCGCCTGACATCGCGACGTCGTTGATCGTGCCGTGCACCGACAGGCAGCCGATGTCGCCGCCGGGGAAGAACAGCGGCGAGACGACGTGGCTGTCGGTGGCCATCACCAGGCGGCCGGGCGGCACCGTGAACGCGGCCTGGTCGTTGCGCTGGCAAAGCCACTCGTTGTCGAACGCGCGCAGGAACAGTTCGTCAATGAGTTGCGCCATCGCGCGCCCGCCGCCGCCATGCGAGAGGTCAACGCAGCCGTGCTTGAAGTCGACCGGGCGGACGTAGTCCTTGCGTACGGAGCTCATGTGCCGATGATCCTACACGCCTTCGACCGCGAGCTTCTTCGGGCAATCTTCGCAGGGCGGCCCGGGGCGGTGCCGACAGTACATCCGGCCGCCGTGCCGAGAACCAGGCTCCCGGGCGCGTGAATATTGGGCAGCCTCATCGAAGCCGAGGCGCCCGGCTGTAGGACAATAGAAACGAGGCAACAAGACGAAGAGCAGGCAAGCATGAATATCCGGATTGGCAGCAAGACCTTGGTGGTCGGGTCGGTGGCAATGATTGCGGCGGCGATCATCGGCGTCGTTGTGCTGGGCGCGGCCGGCATCGCGGGGTGGGAGTACAGCAACAGCAACGCGTTCTGCGCCACGATGTGCCACGGCGTGCACCCCGAGGAAATTGCCGCCCACCAGACGGGCGCTCACGCACGCGTCAACTGCGTCGAGTGCCACATGGGCCGCAACTCGACCCTGCACCTGATGGCCCTCAAGCCCACGCACGCGAAGGAGCTGTGGGGGATGATCGCCGGCTACGAGCGCCCGATCACTTCCGGTACGCTGCGTCCCTCGCGCGAGGCCTGCGAGAGTTGCCACTATCCGACCGTCGAGCACCACGACAGTGTCGCGGTGAAAGTGCACTTTGCGACCGACGCCGAGAGCAGCGAGTCGCATACCAAGGTCGTCCTGCGCACCGGCATGGAAGCGATCCGCGAAGGCTACACCAAGGGCATCCACTGGCACATCCAGAACGAAGTCCGCTTCGTCTCGCCGGACCCGCAGCGTCGCGACATTCCGTGGGTCGAGGTGACGAAGGCCGACGGCAGCAAGGTTGCTTACACCGACGCAGAAACCAAGCTCACACCGGCGCAGATTTCGGCGCTGCAGCCGCGGGCGATGGCCTGCTACGACTGTCACAACGCCGTGGGCCATCCGTTTCCAAACCCCGCCAATGTGGTTGACGAGGCCATTCGCACCGGCAGGATCGACCGCTCGCTGCCGGATACCAAGGCGCGGGCCGTGGCCCTCATCGATGCCCTGGGTAACCTCACCGGTGAGCCCAAGGAACGCGAGGCAAAGATCGACAAGCTGATCGCGGAGGCCACCGCCAAGGCCGCTACACCCGCCGAGCACAAGGCGGCAGAGCAGAAGTTCAACAAGGCCATGCGCGAAATCCTGCTGACTTCTTCCTTCCAGGAAAAGGGCTTCTCGTGGAAGTCGTTTCCGAACCACCAGGGGCACTCCGACACGCCAGGTTGCTTCCGCTGCCACGATGGCAAGCACTACAACGACAAGGGTGAGGCCATTCGCCTGCAGTGCACGCTCTGCCATTCGCTGCCCGCGGTGACCCAGGAGAACGGAAAGGGAAGTGTCGCGTCCCTGGTACCCGACAAAGCCGGCGAAAAGCAGCCCGAGAGCCACCAGCGGCCGAACTTCATGCACACGCACGCCGACGACCTCGGGCCGGAGTGCGAGGAGTGCCACGGAACACCGCTGAAGCGAGGCAAGAAGGGGGGAAACTTCTGCTCCAATCCCGCCTGCCATGGCCGCGAGTGGCCGGCCATCAACCTGTCGGCCGAACCGCTCAAGAAGGCGGCTGTTGAGACACCCAAGAAGGGGTAAGCGCGGCCGAGGCGGCGCAGTCTTCTGCACGCCCTCGGGCGCGACACTTGGCGGCGCACTCGAACGAAGGGCTGGGCCGTCGTGTCCGAATCGTGACCGGACCGGTGGTGTCCGATGTCGCCCGCGGAGCTTGGGCCGCTTCCGATCTCAGGGTCGTCGCCGGGCTCCTTTCGATCGGGCACGACTGCGCGTCGCACTCGCCTGAGGGGGAGTCTGATTCAGGACGCCTGTCCGGAAAGCACAGCGCCTGCGGCATGAGGCCGGGCGCGATGGACAACGCCACCCAGGTGCTGCTTGCGCAGTGCGCCTCGATCGCTTGGTCGGGCGCTTCCCGGGCGCAGCGGAGCGGCTGAACCCCTGCAGCCAGGGCGACGTCGCCCTGCTGCGCGGGTGAGTTGCGGGCGATGTGTTCGCGCCGGGCCCAGCCCGCTCTCAGTGCATCAAGCCGCCCAGCAGTCCCCAGAAGATAAGTACCGCCAACACGATGCCGATGCTCAATGTCGTGAAGCCGAAGATGTAGGCGCGCCTGAGCTCGGCCGCCGTGGGTGCCGGCACCAGGTACTCTTCCAGCTTGCCCGCGGCCACCAGCCGTTCGTACTCCAGCGCACGCTCTTCCTTGAAGACCTCGAGCGACATGCGTCCGGTGAAGATCACCGTATCCATCGGGAACGCTTCCGGCCGCAGGTGCGTGTGGAAGAAGTGGAACATGAAGATGAAGCCCGTGGCGAGCAGCGCCTCGTCGCTGTGCACGAGGTAGGCGGCGTTCAATGCCCAGCCTGGCAGCACCAGGGTGGCAGCCACCGGGAACCACAGCACGAGCCCTGAGATGCCGATGATCGCCACCCCCCAGAACACCGCGAGGTAGTCGAACTTCTCCCAGTAGGTGAAGTGATCGAACTTCGGCCGTGGCCCGAGGTACAGGAAGTACTTCAACATGCCCCACAGGTCCACGATGTCGCGCGGCTGCGGCGTCATCGAGCGCGGGCCCCAGAAGTAGCCGCGTTCCTTCTTGAAGAACAGGCCATAGACCAGCATCCCGAGATGCCAGGCGAAGTAGCCGAAGGTCACGATCCCTGCCAGGCGGTGCAGGAAGCCCGCCGTCTCGGCGCCGCCCAGCAGCGCCATCACCTTCGGCGCCCAGGGGGCGCCGGCGAACTTGAGCGGCAGGCCGGTAGCCGCCAGCAGCAGGAAGCTCGACACGATGGCGACGTGAACGGACATCTGCATGCCGCTGAAGCGGCGCACGTACTGTCCCCCGCCGCCGTGGGCCGCCTTGAACTCGCCACGCAGCATGCCGACCGCCGCGCGCTGCATCCACAGCAGGCCGTGCAGGCCGAAGAAGCCGAACACGCCTGCGAGCAGGGCGGTCATCCCGATCCACATCCAGTACAGATACGGGTTACGCGTCGCGTCGGTCGGGTTGGCGTGCGGATCGAAGGTCAGGAACGATGCATTGACGTTGGGGTGGCAGGCGCCACAGGTCTTGGTCAGGTTATCAGGATGGATGCTTGAGCGCGGGTCGGATGCCGGCAGGTTGGCATGCGGTGTGTGGCAGTCGGCGCACACGGCAGCCTTCAAATTGTTGAGTGAGGTCGCCTTGCCGTGGAAGCTGTCATGGAACGAGCCATCGAGCTTTTCGTGGCAATTGCCGCATTGGTCGGCGACCTGTTTGCGCACGACCGCCGTGTCCGGCCGCTTGATCGCATGCGGTTCGTGGCAGGTCGAGCACACCGGCGCGTCGTGGCCCTCCTTGCCGCTCTTGCCAGACTTCCACAGCACGCCGTGGGCACTGTCCAGCCACTCGCGCAGGATCGTGGAATGGCACTTGCCGCAGGTATCGGGAATCTTGGCCTGGCTCGTGGTGGCGGCGGGGTCGGTCTTCGAGTGGATGTCGTGCTTGCCGTGGCAACTCGAGCACGACGGGGCGGCTTCGGTCAGGCCGGACTTCAGCAAGGCGTGCGCGTGTTCGCTGCGCTCGTAGTTCGCCATCATTTCTTCGTGGCAGCCGCCGCAGGTCTTGATCTGGTTGACCGGCGACAGCGGAGACGCCGGGTCGCCTCCCTTGAAGACCCGGTGCAGGCTGTCGTGGCAGCCCGTGCAGTCCTTGATGGCCTTCTCGCCCTTGCTGCGCCGGCCGTGGATGCTGCCCGCGATCGCCTTGAACTCGTCGGCGTGGCACTCCTGGCACACCTGCGGCTTGACCGCCCCGAGCGCGCCCGGCGGGTGCTTCACGCTGAGCCCGGTTTCATGGCACTCGGCGCAATCGAGCTTGCGATGCGCCGAGCGGCCGAACTCGTCGGCCGTGACGGTCATGGTCTTGCCGTCCGCGGCCTTGAGTGCCGCGTCGTCGTGGCACTCGAGGCACTCCTTCTTCACCTTCACGGCGGGTGCAGTCGCCGCAGTCTCGGCAAACGCGGGAACGGAAAGACACGCCAGCAGCAGCGCTGCCATTGCGGTCACTGCCAGGCGGGTGGCCGTCGCCGCTGTCCGCGCAATCGATCTGGATTTCATGTGCCTCATCACGATGACTCCGTGGGTTTGCCGGGCAGCACCAAACGATCCGCTGCCGTCGAGCACTTTGGATTGTGGCCAGAAATCCCGCCGATCCGTTGATCTCGAACAAGTCGAGGAGAGCGAGACCTCGACAATCGCGAAGGGTTCAGCCGGGCGCCAGATCGCCAGCGCTCGCCGATGTGGCGTTGGCCACCGCCGCCGCGATGCTCACCGCAGTGACGCGAGGGCCGGTGTTCGGCGGGTTTTCACCGAGAGGCAACTCGCGTTGACTTGGTCCAGATCAAATCGGCATGGAGGTCTCGACGCCTACAGTGCAGTTCGAAGGTCCATAGCGGATGGCGTTCTCGTCGTTGGCGGACTTGGCTTGGTTCATTCGTACCGACATTCCGGTCTCCGCTTGTCTCCCCGATCTTCCGCGGCTCCATTCCATGCAGAGGAACACATGAAGACGTATCAACCCACCAAACTTCTCGCAGGTGTCTTGACGGCGGCGGTGCTGCTCGCCATTTCGGGCCCGGCCCGGGCAGTCGATGCCGATGCTGCCCAGGCGCTTGCGAAGCGAAGCAATTGCTTCAAATGCCACTCGGTCGACAAGAAGAAGGAAGCTCCGCCGTGGAAGGAGGTCGCCGCCAAGCTCAAGGGCAAGCCCGACTCCGAGGCGAAGCTGATCAAGCACATCACGACGGGCCCGAAGGTCAAGCTCGAAGACGGCTCGGAAGAAGAGCACCCGATCATCAAGACGAAGAACCAGGACGACATCAAGAACCTCGTCGACTGGATACTTTCGTTGTAGCCGTCGCGGCGCCCGCACGGCAGGGGCGCAGCGGTGGGGCCGGTAGTGGCTAGGTCATCGTCGACGCTCGACCGTGGCGGCCGCCGATCCTCACGCCAGTTCCGCGCGATTCCCACACTCCTTGGGGCCGGCACATGAACGAATCCACCACTCCGAAGTCCCGCCTGACCCGGTTGCGCGAGTTCTTCTTCCGGCCGTCGACCCTGTCGCTCACGACGGTGGTGGCGATCGGGATGATGTCGGGCTTGATCTTCTGGGGTGGATTCAACACCGGGATGGAGAAGACGAACTCGCTGGAGTTCTGCATCTCCTGTCACGAGATGCGCGACACGGTGTACCAGGAGTACAAGGAGACGATTCACTACAAGAATCGCTCGGGTGTGCGCGCCGCCTGCCCCGACTGCCATGTGCCGAAGGACTGGGTGCACAAGTTCGTGCGCAAGGTGCAGGCCAGCGACGAGCTGTACGAGAAGTTCGTCACCGGGACGATCGATACGCCGGCAAAGTTCGAGAGCCAGCGGATGCACATGGCGCAGCACGTGTGGGACACGATGAAGGAGAACGATTCGCGGGAGTGCCGCAACTGTCACTCCTGGGACGCGATGGATCCGCACAAGCAGGGCTCGCGAGGGCGCAAGAAGATGGAGCAGGGTCAGAAGGATGGCAAGACGTGCATCGATTGCCACAAGGGCATTGCCCACCTGCTACCCAAGGAATACAACGAACCCGAAGACGAGTGAGTGCTGCGTCACGGCGGCCGTGATCATGGGGGGTGAATGATGTCGACAGCGCTTTGGACGGTAGTTGCCGTCGGGGGAATGGTGGGGATCTTCGCCGCGTGCGTGGTGGCGGTCGTGGTGGGCGTCAGGGTGCTCGAAGGCGCGATCGCGAAGCGCGGCCGCAAGCCATCGGCGTGATGGCGGCGCGGTCACTGCGGCGCGACGCCGTGTCGAAGTTCGATTTGCATTGAGGCCGACGTGAGATCAGCAACCAAGCCAGGATGGAAGAGGCCGGTGAGTGCCGTGGCATGGACGGCGGGATTGCTCGCGGTCTCCGCCGATTGCGCAGCGCTCGATGTGATCGCGGCGCAGACGCTTTCGCGGCAGAGCGGCTGTCTCGAATGCCACAGCGTTTACCAGAAGAAGGTCGGGCCGGCCTGGAAGGATGTCGCCACCAAGTATCACGGCGAAGCTGCGGCCGACCAGAGACTCTACAAGCACGTCACGACGGGCCGCAAGGCCAAGTTCGACGACGGCCACGAGGAAGACCATCCGGTCGTCAAGACGAGCGACCCCAAGCGAATCAGCAATCTCGTGGCCTGGATTCTCGCGCTGCCCGTTGCCGCCCCGGTCGACGTGAACGCCGCCGAGAGGCTTGCGGGACAAAGCCGTTGTCTGAAGTGCCACGCGGTTGATGTCAAGAAGGAAGGGCCTGCCTGGAAGGATGTTGCCGCCAAGTACCTGGGCAGCGTCGGCGCCGAGGACAAGCTGTTCCTGCACGTCACCACGGGCCGCAAGGCCAAGTTCGACGACGGCCACGAAGAAAGCCATCCGATCGTCAAGACGGGCGATCCTGACCGCATCAACAATCTCGTGAACTGGATTCTTTCGCTGAAATAGCGGGGCCCAGGTCCACGGTTCGACGCCCGAAGAAGCCGCCGCCGCTCCTGCGGGTAGCACTTGGCCGCCGATGCGGCCGTCAATCGATCGCTGCCGTCGCCGGCTGAACCACGATCGCCGTGTCCTTGAAGCGGCCATAGGCGTAGTACGCCGCACACGCGCCTTCGGACGAGACCATGCACGAGCCGATCGGGTTCTCGGGCGTGCACACCGTGCCGAACACCTTGCAGTCGCGCGGGTGCTTCACGCCGCGCAGGATCGCGCCGCACTCGCAGGCCTTGTTGTCGGCGACCGACTTCGTTTGCAGCCCGAAGCGCCGTTCGGCGTCGAAGGCGGCGAAGGCCTCGCGGATGCGCAGCGCGCTGTAGGGCACCTCGCCGAGCCCGCGCCATTCGAATGAGCGCCGCAGCTCGAAGACTTCGGAAACCAGCGCCTGCGCCTTGAGGTTGCCCTCGCGCGTGACGGCGCGCGTGAATTCGTTCTCGACCTCGGCGCGGCCCTCGTTGATCTGGCGCACCAGCATCAGGATCGCCTGCATCACGTCGAGCGGTTCGAAGCCCGCGATGACCACCGGCTTGCGGTACTCCTCGGCGAAGAACTCGTAGGGTTGGCTGCCGATGATGGTGGACACATGCGCCGGGCCGATGAAGCCGTCGAGCGGCAGCGTGCCGAGCTGGCGCACCTCGGGCGACTCGAGGATGTTGGTGATCGCCGCGGGCGTCAGCACGTGGTTGCACAGCACGCTGAAGTTGGCGAGGTTCAGGCGCGCGGCCTCCTTGATCACGAGCGCGGTCGGCGGCGTCGTCGTCTCGAAGCCGATCGCGAAGAACACGACTTCGCGCTCGGGGTTCGCCTGCGCGATCTTCAGCGCGTCGGCCGGCGAATAGATCATCCGCACGTCGCCGCCGCGCGCCTTGGCCTTGAGCAGCGACAGGTTGTTCGATGCCGGCACGCGCAGGCAGTCGCCGTAGGTGCACAGGACGACCTGCTTTTCCATCGCCAGCTGGATGGCCAGGTCCACCCGCCCGATCGGCAGCACGCACACCGGGCAGCCCGGGCCGTGGATCATGCGCACCGACGGCGGCAGCAGGTCGGCCACACCGTAGCGCGAGATGGCATGCGTGTGCCCGCCGCAGAACTCCATCAGGTTGTAGCTGCGGGCCGGGTCGGCCTCGGCGGCGATGGAGGCGGCGATGTTTTGCGCCAGCGCGCCGTCGCGAAACTCGTCGATGTATTTCATGCAGGCTGCCCGGCGCCTTGCGCGCCGACCTCGGCAAACAGCGCCAGCGTGCGCGCGGCTTCGGCTGGGTTCAGCCGCGACAGCGCGTAGCCGACGTGCAGGATCACGTAGTCGCCGACCTGCACGCCGTCGACGAGCGCGAGCGAGATTTCCTTGCGGATGCCGTCGAGGTCGACGATCGCGGTCGCGTCGCCGATCAGTTCGACCACGCGCACCGGTATGGCAAGACACATCGTTCAGTCCTTAGCGGTTTGTCTGCAGATCGCCACCCAGGCCTGGCCGAGCGCGATGCCGCCGTCGTTCGGCGGCGCCTGGCGGGCTTCGAGCACGCGCAGGCCGCGCCCGGACAGGCGCGGCGCGAGCAGCGCCGTCAGCAGCGCGTTCAGGAAGCACCCGCCGCCGAGCGCCACCGTGCGCAGGCCGCTGGATGCTGCGGCCTGCGTCACCCAGCGGGCCAGTCCGTCGGCCAGGGCGTGGTGGAACAGCGCGGCGCCACGCGGCGCATCGCTCTCGTCGGCGAGGCGGGCAATCAGCGGCGTCGGGTCGAGCGTGCCGCCTGGCGAGACGATGACGAGTTCGCTCCAGGCTGCATCGAAGTGCAGAGGGCCGCCGCTGGCGGCCAGCGCTTCGAGCAGCATCGGCGCCTGGCCCTCGTAGGCGGCAGTCTCGCGCACGCCGAGCAGGCCGGCAGCGGCGTCGAACCAGCGACCCATGCTGCTGCTGGGCGGGCAGCGCAGGTCTTGCGCCAGCATCTGCGCGACGGCGGCGGCTGCGCGCTGGCCGCCGAAGCGAGCGCCGATCTGCGCGCCGCGCCCGATGCGATGCAGCGCGGCGGCGGCCATGCGCCAGGGCTCGCGCGCGGCCGCGTCGCCGCCCGGCATCGCGATCGGGGTCAGGTGGCCGACGCGAGTGAACGTCGCGCCATCGACGAGCAGCAGTTCGCCGCCCCACGCCGCGCCGTCGTCGCCGAGGCCGATGCCGTCCAGCGCCAGACCCAGCACGGGGCCGGCCACGCCGTGTTCGGCAGCGATGGCTGCCACGTGCGCATGGTGGTGCTGTACCGCGTGCGCGGGCAGCGAGCGGGCGGCCGCGAAGTCGAGCGCGAAGCGGGTGCTGAAGAAATCCGGGTGCAGGTCGTGCGCGACCGCTTGCGGCTCGACGTCGAGCACCGCGCACAGGTGCTCGGCCATCTCGACCAGCGCGCCGCAGGTGGCCGCGTTGTCCAGGTCGCCGATGTGCGGCGACAGGAAGGCCTCGTCGCCACGGGTGACGCAGATCGTGTTCTTGAGCCAGGCGCCGGTGGCGAGCACGGACGGGCCGGCACGCGGCAGCTTGATGGGCCGCGGCGTGTAGCCCCGGGCACGGCGGATGAACTGCGTGGCGCCGGAGGCGTCGTCAAGGGAGCGCCGGGCCGCTCCGAGCTCACTGCCACCTGCCGGGGGGCCGGCGCCGCATGGCAGCCGCCTGGGCGCGCTGATGCGCAGCACGCTGTCGTCGCAGCGGGCGACGATGTCGCGGTCGTGCATCAGCAGCGCATCGGCGATGCCCGGCAAGCCGCGTCAGCGCCTCGTCGTTGCCGACCACCAGCGGCTCGCCGCCGGGGTTGGCGCTGGTCATCACGAGCAGCAGGTCCTGCGGCTCGTGCAGCCAGGCGGTGCCGGCGGGCCGGCCGGCGGCCTCGTGAAACACCAGAAACTGGATCGGCGTGCAGGGCAGCATCACCCCCAGCACGTTCAGGCCCGGCGCGACGCCGACCAACGGCTTGGCGCCGCCCTCGCGCAGCGGCAGCAACACGATCGGCCGCTCGGCGGACTGCAGCAGCGCCTGCTCGGCGGCGCTCGTGCGCACCCAGCGCTCGGCCGAGGCGAGGTTCGCGGCCAGCACCGCGAACGGCTTTTCCTCGCGCTGCTTGCGCTCGCGCAGCAGCGCCACGGCGGCGGCGTTGCGTGCGTCGCAGGCGAGGTGAAAGCCGCCGAGGCCCTTGATGGCAACGATGCGGCCGGCGCGCAGCAGGCCCAGCGTCGCGGCGATCGGGTCGCCGGCGATCGCCGCGCCCTGCGCATCGACGAGCGCCAGCGCCGGCCCGCACACCGGGCACGCGTTGGGCTCGGCGTGAAAGCGCCGCTGCAGCGGGTCGGTGTACTCGTGCAGGCATTGCGGGCACTGCGCGAAGGCGGCCATGCTCGTCTGCGCGCGGTCGTAGGGCAGGGCGCGCGTCAGCGTGTAGCGCGGGCCGCACTGCGTGCAGTTGATGAAGGCGTAGCGGTGGCGCCGGTCGGCGGGGTCGAACAGCTCGGCCAGGCAGTCGCCGCAGGTGGTGGTGTCGGGCGGGATCGAGGTGCTCACCTTGCCGGGCTGGCTGGCCAGGATGCGAAACCCGGCCTCGCGGCCGGCGGCCGGGCGCGTGCTCGCCTCGAGATGCTCGACGCGCGCCAGCGGCGGCGCGTCGGCCGTCAGCCGTTGCTCGAAGAGCGCGAGCGCGTCGGCCGGGCCCTGGACCTCGATGGCGACGCCCTGCGCATCGTTGAACACCCAGCCGGCCAGGCCCAGCTCGTTCGCCAGGCGATAGACGAAGGGCCGGAACCCGACGCCCTGCACCGCGCCGCGGACACGGAGGGCGCGGCGGATGAGGGCAGTGTCGGTCTCGGCAAGCATCGCCGCGCGGTTCAGGGCGCCTGGAGCCGCGCGATCTGCGCTTCCAGCTCGGCCACGCGACGCTGCAGCGTCGCCACTTGGTCCGGGCGCTGCTCGCGCGCCGCGCGGGCACCGCGTTCGATCCAGGCCAGCCAGCCGTCCATGCCTTCGCCAGTGGTCGCCGAAACCCGCACGATCTCGATGGCCGGGTTGACGCGGCGCGCATTCGCGACGCAGCGCTCGACATCGAAGCGCAGGTGCGGCAGCAGATCGACCTTGTTCAGCAGCAGCAGCGAAGCGGCGTGGAACATGTCGGGGTACTTCAGCGGTTTGTCTTCGCCCTCGGTGACCGAGAGCACCACCACCTTGTGCGCCTCGCCGAGGTCGAACCCGGCCGGGCAGACGAGGTTGCCGACGTTCTCGATCATCAGCACCGAGTCGTCGGCGAGCGCCAGGCGGCCGAGCGCGGTTTCGACCATCGCCGCGTCGAGGTGGCAGCCCTTGCCGGTGTTGATCTGGATCGCCGGCGCCCCGGTGGCGCGGATGCGGTCGGCGTCGAAGCTGGTCTGCTGGTCGCCCTCGATCACCGCGACGGGCAGCCTGCCAGCGAGTTGCTCGATCGTGCGCACCAGCAGCGTCGTCTTGCCCGACCCGGGGCTCGAGACCAGGTTGAGCGCGAAGATGCCGCGCTCGCCGAGCCAGGCCCGGTTGCGCTGCGCGAAGCCGTCGTTCTTGGCCAGGATGTCGCGCTCGATCTGGACCATCCGCGCCTGCGACATGCCGGGCGCGGTGGCGCCCGCGGCACCGCTGCCGTAGTGGAGATGGCCGGCGCCGTGCTCGTTGCCATGATCGTGCGTGTGTGCGTGTTCGTTCACATGATCGTGCGTCTGTTCATGCGCGTGTTCGTGAGGATGCGCGTGCGCGCTGCCGTCGGCATGCGTGTGCGGCGCTCCGGCCTCGTGGCCCTGCACGTGCTCGTGCGGATGCACGTGGGCATGGGTGTGCACGGTGCCGTCGGCATGGACGTGCGGGTGCTCGTGCGGCGTGTCGTGCGCGTGATCGTGGGTCTCGTGCGCGTGATCGTGCGGGTGGCTGTGCGTCGTGCCGTCGGGGTGGGTGTGCGCATGGGTGTGCTGCGCACCCTCGACGTGAGTCTCGCCCGTACCGCAGCCGCAGGTCATGCACATGGTCTTGCTCTCTCGTTCACTGAAGCGCCTCCGCCATGCCGATCGAAGCCTTGCGCCGGGCGGTCGGCGCAACGATCGAATTCGCGCTTCGATCCCCGTTGCACGGGGCCCCTCTTTCGCGGCTCATTCGATCGCCTCCGTCATGCCGATCGAAGCCTCGCGCCGGGCGGTCGGCGCAACGATCGAATTCGCGCTTCGATCCCCGTTGCACCGGGCCCCTCTTTCGCGGCTCATTCGATCTCGATATCCATCACCCGCATCCGGTCGCCGCCGGTGACCTGGAGCTGGTAGCTGCCGCACTTCGGGCAGGCGTCGCCGCGACGCGCCACCAGCACCGCCTCGGAGCAGATCATGCACCAGGCGCTGCCGTCGGTCTCGACGATGTCCAGGCGTGCCGTGTCGGCGAGCGAACCGCGCTTGACCACGTCGAACGCGAAGCGCATTGCCTCGATCTCGACCTGGGCCAGCCGGCCGACCTCGAGCCGCACCGCCACCACGCGCCGCGCACCGTTCGCACGGGCGCTCTCATCGACGATCTCGCGAACACTCTCGGCCAGCGCCATTTCATGCATCGTCGAACTCGATCCGGCACGCCACGCAGGGGTCCAAAGAATGTACCAGACGGGTTGCGCGACGCTGCGCGGCGCCGGGGTCGCCCGCAGGGGTATCGGCCAGCGCCGCCGCCAGTGCGCCGTCGGGGTGAAAGTTCCATTCGGTCGGCGCGACGATGCGGTAGCTGCCGACGCGGCCGGCTTCGAGGCGCACCTGGTGGATCAGCAGCCCGCGCGCGTTCTCGACCCAGGCGGCGCCGCCGCCCGACGGCAGCGCAGCCACCCCGGCGGCCGCCGGGGCCCGGCCCGCGAGCAGCCACGCCAGCTCGCGCAGGCGCGCCACGAAACGGGCCGCGGCGCGCGAGGCGGAGCCGCGGGTCAGCTCGCCCAGCAGCGGGTCGGCTTGCTGCCGGGCCAGCGCACCGGTCTCGGCGGGCTGGCCGCGCCAGGCCGGTTGGCGGGCGAACCCGGGGTCGGCGGCGCTCGCCTCGCAGAGCTCGACCATCCAGGCTGCGTCGGGCACGCCGCCCAGCAGCCGAACGGCGGGGCGCCCCGGCCCTTCGGCCGCGGCCTCCTCGGCGCGCACCTGGCGGATGAAGCGCGCGCTGGCGGTCTGGCCTGCGCTGGCCCAGCGGTCGAGTTCGGCCGCCGAATGCAGCGCGAGCCACTCGTCGGCGGGGCAGCCGAAGGCCGCGAGCGCAATCGCGCTTCGGCCGCGCCCATCGTCGAACCGGAAGGCCAGGGATGCGCGAGCGGCCGCAACGGCGTCTTCGCCGGCTTGCTCGCCCAACCAGCGTGGCCAGTCGAGCAGCGTGCGCCAGGCGCACTCGCGCACGGTTTCGGCCGCGACCGCCGCGCTGCAGCGCGCCAGCGCCTCGGCCGAGGGCTCTTCGCCGGCGGCCGCGGCGCAGGCGAGCTCGGCCGCGGCTGCCTGCGAACGGCTGCAGATCGAGAACAAGAGCGGTGCCGCGGCAACGACCTCGGCGCGGGTTCGACCCTTCAGCAGCGAGCCCGCCACGTCGGGCCGCGTCGAGCTGATGCGGACTCTCGCGATGCGCCCGTCGATCACCCGCAGGCCGACGCGCAGCGCGCCTTCAAGGGCCACGGTTCGCTCGCGGCGACAGCCCGAACAGGAAATCCCGTTTGCTGATGTCGCGGGCCGGCGCGGCGGGAGCGGCATTGGCGGCCGCCGGTCGCACTGCCGCCGTGTCGGCCGCCTCGCGGCTGGCCGGGTCGAACAGGGCGTCGAGCGCTGCCAGCGCGGTGTCGTGCGCGCCCTGCGGGTTGGCGAAGTCGAACATCGGCGAGAACAGCGAGCACGCCTGGTAGTCGCCGAGCGCGGCTTCGCGGGCCCCGATGAACTCGAACACCCCGGCCGGGAAGGCATAGTGCCGGCTCGCGCCCGCCGCAATGGCCGGCCATTTCGCGCTGACGCGCGGCATCAGCACCAGGTTCATGAACCAGGGCGTGATCAGGATGCCGAGCCAGTGGTCGCGCCAGGGGCGGAACCCGACTGCCTCGACCGCGAGCGCGGGGTTGACCATCGGCATGTCCTGCATGCGTTCCTGCAGGGTCGTGCGAAACGCGGCCTCCAGGGCGCTGGCCGGCGAGGGCCGCTCGGCCGTCGGTGCGTCGGTCTCAATCATCGAGCACCAGGAAGCTCTGCTTCTCGGCCGAGCAGTTCGGGCAGGTCCAGTGCGGGGGCAGGTCGGCGAACGGCGTGCCGGGAGGGATCTGCCAGACCTCGTCGCCGAGCGCGGGGTCGTAGATCGTCCAGCAGATCTTGCATTCGAGCCGCGTCGCGGGGCCTGTGGCGGCCTGTCGGGCGGGCGGAGCGCCAGCGTCGTCCACGGCCTTCAGGCGGAGGCGATCGAGTCGCTCATCCACTGCAGCAGTTCGGCGAGCCGGGTGCGCGTCTCGACCAGGTCTTCGCGCGCGGCGATGGCGACCTCGGGCATCGCGACGACCTCGATCGTGTTCAGGATGAGCGTCTGCATGTTGTTGAAGTACTGCACCCGCCAGACGTTGCGCGCGGCAGTGCTGCTGATGCGGCAGTTGCCGAAGCCGCGCGACAGGATCACGACCGACCCGCCGTCGAGCACCCGGTCGAGGTGGGCACTGTCGTCCGGCGACAAGGGCAGCAGGGTCAGGTTGATCACGTGCGCCGGCGCGTCGGCGCCGCTCAGGTTCATCGCCTCCTGCAACTCGTGCATCAGCGCGGGCACGTTCATCGCGCCGGCAGGCAGCTCGATCGTGCGCAGGGTCGGCGACGCGCGCTCGCGGGCGATGGCCGCGACCACCGGCGGCATCGGCGCGGCGAGAAGGTAGTCGTGCCGCAGCGTGCCGCCGGCGTCGACATGCTGCTCGCGCCAGATGCCGGAGAACACGCTTTCCTGGATGCGGATCTCATGCTCCGCCTCGACGATGGCGGCCACCTCGCCTTCGCCCAGGGTTTCGTTCAACACCCGCATCGCCTCGGGCGCGAGGCCCGCGACGTCAAGCGCGGGCGGCTCGCCGCCGGCCGCCAGCCAGGCGTCGAAGTGCGACAGCAAGGCCTCCAGCACGTCGCGCGCGCCGGCGACGTCGATGTCCGGGCCGGGCTCGGGCAGCCGCGGCATCTCGAACGTCGCCATCTCGCGCGGCATCGGCATGTACTCCAGGGCCTCGTCGGTCTGCGGCGCCAGGCTGCGGATCGGGATGTTCACGGGTCGCATCGGTGGGCTCCTTGGCGTCAGTGGCAGGGCGGCGATGCGGCCGGCCCGGCGGCAACCAGCGGGATGCCGACGTTGGGGGGCCGGCTCGGGGCGGCGGCCAGCAGGCGCTCGAGCTCGCTGGCGTACACGTCCCAGTCGCGTATGCCGTCGACGGCGCCCACGTACTGGCCGTCGCGAAGGATCACGAACGCAGGCCAGCGCGCGAAGCCAAAGCGCGGCGCCAGGGCCCGCGACGCCGCGGGCGGCAACAGGGCCACGCGAAACTTGCGCGGGCGGCTGGCGTGCAACTCCGGCACGATCACCGCGATGTCGAGCGTCTCCTTGAAGCGCTCGGGATCCTCGGCGAAGACGACCATCGCCGCGCCGGGCTCGCCGGCCCAGGCGTCGAAGGTCTCGGGCGACAGCACCGATGCGCCGGTCTCGGCCACCAGGCGCGCCAGCAGCGGGTGCAGCGGAGGCTCCGCTGCGGGCGGGGCGATCGATGCGTTCATCAGGACCCTTTTCGAAGGTGCGCCGGGAGTTCGGGTTCGCGGCCGACCAGATCGGCGAAGAAGTCGTCGATGTTGCCCTCGCCGCTGAGCACCGCGGCCAGCGCCTGGCGCCCGGCGAGGGCCTGGACGGCTTCTTCCTCGGTCATGAGCTGGCGCGCCGCGCCGTGAAACCCGAGCACCCAGGTGCCCACCGGCTGCTCGCCGATGAGCATCATATCGAGACGTTCGCGTTCGCTGCCGCTCTCGCACCAGGCAAAGCTGCCGTCGGGTTCGACGACCCGCATGGGCAGGCCGATGCACATCAGGCCTTGGCCTCGCCGATCAACCGGCTCAGGACGCGCGCGTCGCCGATCCGGCAGGCCGCGGCCTCGGAGGGCCGCCCCGCTTCGTAGGACTGGATCGTCAGCGCGCCCGGACTGAGCGGTTCGGTGGCCGGCTCGGCGCGCGGCACGGCCGGCGCACCCCAGGCCGCCAGCTCGGCCACGGCGAGCGCGACCGCTTCGTCGACCCGGGCCCGCACGCTGGCGCTCAGGCTGCCGCCGAGGTCGTCGAGGATCTCGGGCTGCACGCCGATCAGCGTGATCCGCTCGGGGAACTGGCCGCGCAGCCGGGCCAGCGACAGCAGCTCCTGGAACGTGGCCTGGTGCAGGCTCATCTTCGCGTCGGCCCATACCGGCACGTCGGCGTCGCGAAACACGCGCAGCGTGCCCGGCGGCAGCTTGTAGTCGATCGCGTCAAACACCAGCACGCGCTCGGCCGAACACACGTAGTCGAGCAGGTACATGCCCTGCGTGCCGCCATCGACCAGCCTCACGTGGGCCGGCACCTGGTAGCGCTGGTGCAGCGCTTCGACGGCGCGCACGCCGAAACCCTCGTCGGCCCACAGGAGGTTGCCGATGCCGAGCACCAGCACCGCGCCCGGAGGCGCCGGAACCGCGGGCTCCTCCGTGGCCGGGCGTGCGCTCACTTGCTGGGCACCCGCCAGCCGTTGATCATCGTGCTGATGACGGTCTCGCCGGAGCAGATGTCTTCACGCACGACCATGTAGAGGTGCACGATCGTGAACACGACCAGGTACCACATGCCCAGGTGGTGCAGCGTGTGCACGTTCTGGCTGTAGCCCAGCAGCGGCAGCACCCACGACGAGAACGCCTTGAAGGCCCAGCTGTTCATGCCCATGCCTTCGCCGTACAGCGCGAAGCCGGTGCAGATCATGAAGACCGTGCCGAGCACGTACATGAAGAACATGGCCGCCATCGCCAGCGGGTTGTGCCCCAGCCAGGGCTGCACCTCGCGCCGGAGGAAGAGGTAGTGCGACGTCTGCTTGATGAAACCGCCCCACCACGTGGGGCTGAACAGCTTGAGCGGCACCAGGAAGATCTCGCGCGAGTAGCGGTTGCCCAGGAACGCCCACACGACCCGCAGCACGAACATCACCGCGAACACGTAGGCCGCAGCGAAGTGGGCGAAGCGGATGTAGCCCAGCATGAAGTGCTCGCTCGCCTCGCCGCCGATCGACGGTGGCGGCGTGCCGATGAAGTAGCCGGTGACGGCCAGCACCACCATGGCCAGCGCCATCACCCAATGCCAGATCCGGACCGGAGCCTCCCAGACGTAGGTCGGGAGGATCCTTCTGCGAGTTGTGCTCATGATCGCCTCCAGGCGTTCAGCGGACCGTGACCCGTGTGATCTCGTCGCCTTCGGGCGAGATCACGTGCGTCGCACAGGCCAGGCAGGGGTCGAAGCTGTGGATGGTGCGCAGGATCTCGAGCGGCTCGTCGGGCTTGGCCATCGGCGTGTTCATCAGCGCGGCCTCGTAGGCGCCGATCTGGTTCTTGGTGTCGCGCGGGCTGGCGTTCCAGGTGGTCGGCACCACGCACTGGTAGTTGTCGATGCGCGTGTCCTTGATCTTGATCCAGTGGCCAAGCGCACCCCGCGGGGCCTCGCAGTAGCCCGCGCCTTGCGCCTGCGCCGGCCAGGTGCCCGGTTCCCAGCTGTCCACGTTCGCGGTGGCGAAGTCGCCGGCCTTGAGGTTGGCCATCAGCTTGTCGAAGAAGTAGCGCATCTTGTGCGCCGCCCACGAGGCCTCGAGCCCGCGCGCCGCGGTGCGGCCGAGCGTCGAGAACAGGGCCGGCAGCGGCACGTCGAGCTTCTTGAGCACCATGTCCACCGGTTCCTTGAACTCCGGCTTGCCCATCGCGTAGCCGATGACGTAGCGCGCCAGCGGGCCGACTTCCATCGCGTTGCCGCGCCAGCGCGGCGACTTGACCCACGAGTACTTGGCGCTCTCGTCGAGCTGGTCGATGGCGGTGGGCGTGCCCTTGATGCCCTTGCCGAGCACGAAGTTCGGATCGGTCACCCCGTCGAAGGGGTGCAGGCCCTTGGCTTCGTCGGCGTACTTGTACCAGCTGTGGGGCACGAACTCCTGGATCTGCGCCGGGTCCTTCAGGTCCACCGGCAGGACTTCGGCCAGCTTGCCGTTGATGATGGCGCCGCGCGGCATCAGCAGGCTCTTGTTGCTGTCGTCGTTGGCGATGTCGGGGAACTCGCCGTAGGACAGCAGGTTCTGGCTCGAGATGCCGCCGCCGATGGCGCCCCAGTCCTTGTAGAACGAGGCGATGGCCAGCAGGTCGGGGATATAGACGTTGTCGATGAAGTTGATGGTGTCGTCGATGATCTTCGACACCATGTTCAGCCGCTCCATGTTGATGCCGCCGATGCCGCTCATGTTGATCGAGCACGGCACGCCGCCGACGAGCCAGTTCGGATGCGGGTTCTTGCCGCCGAAGACGGTCTGGATCTTGACGATGTCCTTCTGGAAGTCGAGCGCTTCGAGGTAGTGCGCCACGGCCATCAGGTTGGCTTCGGCCGGCAGCTTGTAGGCCGGGTGGCCCCAGTACCCGTTGCGGAAGGGGCCGAGCTGGCCCGACTCGACGAACTTCTTCAGGCGGCTCTGCAGGTCGCGGAAGTAACCCGGCGACGACTTCGGCCAGCTGCTGATCGACTGCGCCAGCTCGGAGGTCTTCTTCGGATCGGCGCCGAGCGCGCTGACGACATCCACCCAGTCGAGCGCGTGCAGGTGGTAGAAGTGCACCAGATGGTCGTGCGCGTACAGCGTCGAGTGCATCAGGTTGCGGATGATGTTGGCGTTGTCGGGGATCTTGATCTTCAGCGCGTCTTCCACCGCGCGCACCGACACCAGCGCGTGCACGCCCGTGCACACGCCGCAGATGCGCTCGACGAAGGCCCACGCGTCGCGCGGGTCGCGGCCCTTGAGGATCACCTCGAGGCCGCGCCACATCGTGCCGGTGGAGACGGCGTTGCGGATGACGTTCTTGTCGTCGAGGTTGGCCTCGATGCGCAGGTGGCCCTCGATGCGGGTGATGGGATCGACGACGATGCGCTTGCCGCTGTTGTCGAGCTTGAAGCCTTGGGTTTCGATGACGGCCATGATCAGCTCTCCACCTGGTTCGTGTTGTCAGCCTGGGTCTTGTTGCGGTCTGCGGCGCGCTTGATCGCCGTCACGGCGGCGTGCGCCACCACGGCGGCGCCGGTCACGCCGGCGGCGACGAGGCCGATCCGGTCGGCGTTCGAATCGATGCCGAACTGGGTGATGTTGGTGAGCCGGTCGTAGAACGAGCCCTTGTCCCAGAAGCCGTCTTCCGAGCAGCCGATGCAGCCGTGGCCGGAGCCGATCGGGAACGACACGCCCTCGTTCCAGCGCGTCGTCGAGCAGGCGTTGTAGGTGGTCGGCCCCTTGCAGCCCATCTTGTAGAGGCAGTAGCCGTTCTTGGCGCCCTCGTCGTCCCACTTCTCGACGAACTGCCCGGCGTCGAAGTTGCCGCGCCGGTAGCACTTGTCGTGGATGCGCTGGTTGTAGAACATCTTCGGCCGGCCCTGGCGGTCCATCTCGGGCAGGCGCCCGAAGGTGACGAAATAGGTGACCACGGCCGTCATCACCTCGGCGATCGGCGGGCAGCCGGGCACCTTGATGATCGGCTTGTCGGTGATGACCTTGTTGATCGGCACCGCTGTCGTCGGGTTCGGCTTGGCCGCCTGCACGCAGCCCCAGCTCGCGCACGAGCCCCAGGCGATCACGGCCGCGGCATCCTTGGCCACGTGCTTCAACTTCTCGACGAACGGCCGCCCGCCGGGCATGCAGTACATGCCGTCGTTGCCCAGCGGCGGGTTGCCCTCGACGGCGAGGATGTAGTTGCCCTTGTAGTCCTTCATCACCTGTTCGAGCGCGGCCTCGGCCTGGTGGCCGGCGGCGGCCATGATCGTGTCGTCGTAGTCGAGCGAGATCATCGACAGGATCACGTCCTTGGCCAGCGGGTGCGCCGAGCGGATGAACGACTCGGTGCAGCAGGTGCACTCGAGCCCGTGCAGCCAGAGCACCGGCGTGCGCGGCTTGGTCTCGAGCGCGTGCGCGATGGTCGGCGCGAACGCCGGCGCCAAGCCGAGCGACGCCGCCGTCAGGCTGCAGAACTTGAGGTAGCTGCGGCGCGTGATCCCCTGCCGGCGCATCACGTCATAAAAGGTCTCGGTCATTTGGCGTCCCCTGGTTTGGGCTGGACGTGGCCACGCACCGGGCCACACGGAATGAACGGACGCCAGTGTGTGCCTCTGGTGTCGCGCTGGGCTGATCCACGTCAAGAAGCGTGTACGTGTCGGCTCGGGCCTTACCCTTGTTCCGGGGGGGGCGGCCTCGCGTCGGCCCGAACGCGCGAGGTCGTCGTGTCGGATCACGCCAGCGGGGGCGGCGCAAGGGTCTCCGCGCGCAGCGCTCGCAATGAAGCGCGGTACACTTTTTCGATCCTTCGGGGGGGATTGTTGGAGCTCAAGCGTTCGGTGCTGGTGCCGTATTCCGCGGAAGGCATGTTCGACCTGATCGAGCAGGCCGAGGCCTACCCGCAGTTCCTGCCCTGGTGCACCAGTGCGAGGATTCTCGAGCGCAGCGACGACTGGGTGGCCGCCCGGATCGAGTTCAGCTATCTGCATGTCCGTTTCGGCTTTCAGACGCGCAACCCGAAGCGCCGCCCCGAATGGCTGCAGGTCCGCCTCGTCGAGGGGCCGTTCAAGCGCTTCACGGCCGACTGGCAGCTCACGCCGCTGGGCGGCCAGGGCTGCAGGATCGACTTCGCGCTGTCGTACGAGATCGCCGACGGCCTGCTCGACAAGGTTGCCGTGCGTGCGGTCGATCTCGTCTCGCGGTCGATGATGGACGCGTTCGTCAAGCGTGCCGAAGAGACCTTGACCGCCAGCGCCCCGGCCCTGCCGGCGGCCGCGCCCGCCGGGCCCCCGCCCGCCACCGAACCCCCTCCACCCTCCACTTCAAGCGAGAACACCATGACCGCAACCGATCCAGCCCTTCTTGAAGCCGTCCGAACCTCCCCGCTCGCCGCGGAGCTGACGCCGGAGCAGGTGGCCGTGCTGGCCGGGCGGCTGAGCCTGGAGTCGTTTCAGGCGAAGCAGGTCCTGGCACGCGAAGGCACGACCGACAACCACCTCTACGTGGTCGTCGATGGTTCGCTCGGCGTCGTCAAGCACCTCGGCACGCCGGACGAAACCCTGATCGCGACCTTGAACGGCGGCGACTTCGCGCACGAACTCGGCTTCCTCGACGGCGCCGAGCGCTACGCGTCGCTGGTGGCGTCGAGCGACGCCCGCGTGCTGGTGCTCGAGCGCGAGAAGCTCGAGAGCCTGATCGACACCCATCCGCGCGTGCTCTACGGCGTGATGTGCGCCATCGTGCGGACGGTGCACCGCGTCCAGACCCGGCTGTCGATGCAGGCGTCGGAACTGACGAACTACATCTTCAAGCAGCACGGCCGCTACTGACCGGTGGCCGGCGCGGGCCCGGCGCCGGTTCGGCCGCGGCCCCTCCCCCCTACAGGCTGGAGACGAAGCGCTCGGGCGCCGGCCGGACGCGACCCGCCCGGTTCTTGACGGCCGTGCCGATGTTGATGCAGCACACCGGCACTTCGCCCTCGGCCAGCGCGAACAGCGCCTTCATGCGCGGCGAGGCCATGGCCTGCCCGCTGGTGAGCCCGGCGCCGTAGCCCATCGAGTGCGCGGCCAGCAGCATGTTCTGCACCGCGCATCCGAGCGACAGCAGGCGCTCGGCGGCGGGAATGTCGGGCTCCGCAGCACCGAGCCGGGCGACGGCCAGCATCAGCAGCGGCCCGCGGTGCGCCTTGCGGCGCGCGTCGTCGATCTGCTCGGGCGTGGCGGTCGGGTCGCGGTCGATCAGCGCCAGCGCGAAGACCTCGGCCAGCCGCGCCCGCTCGGCCGCGGGCACGATCACGAAGCGCCACGGCGTGATCTCGCCGTGGTCCGGGGCGGCCGCCGCCGCGGCGAAGATGCGCTCGAGCTGCGCGGCATCGGGTGCAGGCTCGATCAGCCGCTTCGGCGACACGTTCTGGCGCGACGTGATCAGCTCCTGCACGAGTTCGGCAATCTCGCAGGGCTCGTCGGCGGCAGCGGCGTGATGATGGGCGCCGCTTCGGGGCGGCGCAGCTTCGGCGTCGCGGTGCAAGTGTGGGGGCAAGGGTCGATCTCCTCATGAGGCCGCTCGCGCAGGCCGGCGCGCCCGCCAGGATGTTCTCACATGGCCCGGCCAGGCTGAACATGGCAATGCTGCACCGCAACTGATCGCGGCGGGTGCGTACGGGCGCATTCGAGATTGACGGACTTCATCATTTCCACTAATCTTGAAACATGGAAAGTTTTTGGAGTTTGCCATGAGCGCGGTCGCCAGGAACCTCTCTTTCCTCGACCGCTACCTGACCGTCTGGATCTTCGCCGCGATGGCGCTCGGCGTGGGCCTCGGCTTCTTCGTCCCCGGCGTCGAAGACTTCATCAACGGCTTCCAGGTCGGCACCACCAACATCCCGATTGCGGTGGGCCTGATCCTGATGATGTATCCGCCGTTCGCGAAGGTGCGGTACGAAGAACTGCCCGACGTCTTCCGCGACAAGAAGGTGCTCGCGCTGTCGCTGGTCCAGAACTGGATCGTCGGCCCGGTGCTGATGTTCGCGCTGGCGCTGGTCTTCCTGCACGACCAGCCCGAGTTCATGGTCGGCCTGATCATGATCGGCCTGGCGCGCTGCATCGCGATGGTGATCGTCTGGAACGAGCTCGCCCGGGGCTCCACCGAATACGCTGCCGGTCTGGTCGCGTTCAACTCGATCTTCCAGGTGCTCTTCTTCAGCGTCTATGCCTGGTTCTTCATCACGGTGCTGCCGCCGATGTTCGGGCTGGCGGGCTCGGTGGTCGACATCTCGATCCGCCAGATCGCCGAGAGCGTGTTCATCTACCTCGGCATCCCCTGCATCGCCGGCGTCCTGACCCGCGTGCTCATGCTGCGCTTCGTGTCCAAGGAGTGGTACCACACCCGCTTCGTGCCCAGGATCGGGCCGATCACGCTCGTCGCCCTGCTCTTCACCATCGTGGTGATGTTCAGCCTCAAGGGCAAGCTGATCGTCGGCATCCCGCTCGACGTCGTGCGCATCGCCATTCCGCTGTTGATCTACTTCGTGGTCATGTTCGTCTTCTCGTTCTTCATGAGCAAGCGCCTCGGGGCCAACTACGAGAAGAGCGTCACGCTGTCGTTCACGGCGGCCAGCAACAACTTCGAACTCGCCATCGCGGTGGCCATCGCGGTGTACGGCATCAACTCGGGGGCTGCGTTTGCAGCGGTCATCGGGCCCCTGGTCGAAGTGCCGGTAATGATCGGCCTGGTCAACGTGGCGCTCGGGTTCCAGAAGAAGTATTTCGCGTCGGCGCCGGCCGCGTCGGCTGCGGGCGCGTGAGGTCCGCGATGGAAGAAAAGGCCGCCGTCGCCGCGCTCGCCGCCCTGGCCCAGGGCATGCGCCTGCGCGTTTTTCGCGCGCTCGTCGGGGCCGCGCCCCAGGGCATGACGCCGGGCGCGCTTTCCGCCACGCTCGATGTGCCTGCCTCGACGCTGTCGTTCCACCTCAAGGAGCTGATGCACGCCGGCCTGGTGTCGCAGGAGCGCGATGGGCGAAACCTGATCTACCGGCCCTCGATCGAGCAGATGAATGCGCTGCTGGCCTATCTCACCGCCCACTGCTGCCAGGGCGCGCCATGCGATGTCGCGCCAACACCCGGCTGCACCGCCTGTTGACCCATGACGACTCACGTCCTCATCCTCTGCACCCACAACTCGGCGCGCAGCGTGCTGGGCGAAGCCATGCTCGGTCACTGGGCGGCCAGGCTCGGCCGCGACGTGAAGGCGCACAGCGCGGGCAGCGCGCCCAGCGGCCGCATCAACCCCGTCGCGATCGAAGCACTGAACAACGCCGGCGTCGACACCGCCGCCTTCCGGAGCAAGAGCTGGGACGAATTCAGCACCGGCGGCGCGCCGCCGCTGTCCATCGTGATCACGGTGTGCGACAGCGCGGCCGCCGAGACCTGTCCGGTGTTCTTCGGTGCGAAGGGCGCCCCGGGAGGCACACCGGTCAAGGTGCACTGGGGCTATCCCGATCCGTCGAACGCCGAGGGCGGCGACGAGGGCAAGCGGCGCGCCTTCGAGCTGACCCGCCAGGCCATCGGATACCGCATGCTGCAGTTGCTGGCCCTGCCGCTGGAGACGCTCGATCGCGCGGCGCTGCAGGCCGCGCTGGTCGAGATCGGCCGCAGTTGACCAAACCATTGAACCCACGAGCCGAAGGCGATGGCCGGCGGCGATTCACCTGAAGGAGATGACGATGAACACAGACGGCGACGTGAAAGAGGTCGTGAGGCAGAAGTACGGCCAGGCCGCGACGCGCGTCGCGCAGGGCGCCAGCGGAAGTTGCTGCGGTGGCGCGCCCGGCGACGGCGGCGGATCGGACCCGATCACCTCGAACCTGTACGACGCCCTGCAGTCCGGCGAGGTGCCCGAGAAGGCGCTGCTGGCCTCGCTGGGCTGCGGCAACCCGACGGCGCTTGCGGAACTCGAGCCGGGCGAAACCGTGCTCGACCTCGGCTCCGGCGGCGGCATCGACGTGCTGCTCTCGGGCAAACGCGTCGGGCCTAGCGGCAAGGCCTTCGGCCTGGACATGACCGATCAGATGCTGGCCCTGGCCGAAGAGAACAAGCGCAAGAGCGGCCTTGCCAACGTGCACTTTCTCAGGGGCGAGATCGAGAACATCCCCTTGCCCGACAACTCGGTGGACGTGGTCATCTCGAACTGCGTGATCAACCTCTCGGCCGACAAGGACCGCGTGCTGCGCGAAGCGTTTCGCGTGCTCAAGCCCGGCGGCCGCTTCGCCGTGTCCGACGTCGTCGTGCGCGGCAAGGTGCCGCCCGCCATCCGCAGGAGCGTCGAGCTCTGGGTCGGCTGCGTGGCGGGGGCGCTGTCGGAGCAGGACTACCTGGCCAAGCTGGCCGCCGCCGGCTTCGAGCGCGCGAACATCGAAGTCACGCGCGTCTATAGCGTCGAAGACGCGCAGGGATTTCTGGCCGGGCAGGGCGCCGACATCCTGCAACTCGCGCAGCAGGTCGATGGCAAGTTCGTCAGCGGCTTCGTCCGCGCGCTCAAGCCGGCGCGGGCAGTGCAACGCGGTGAGAAGGGCATCGCGACACTGCAGGTGTTCGACCCGGCGCTGTGCTGCAGCACCGGCGTCTGCGGCGTCGAAGTCGATCAGGCCCTGGTTGGCTTCTCGGCCGACGTCGCTTGGGCCCAGGCCCGAGGCGCGAAGGTCGAACGCTTCAACCTGGCCCAGCAGCCGATGGCCTTTGCCGGGAACGCTGCGGTCAAGGCCGCCCTGGAACGCGAGGGCCAGGCGGCGCTGCCGCTGATCCTGCTCGATGGGCAGGTCGCGCTGTCGGGCCGTTACCCCACGCGCGAGGAACTGGCGCAGTGGCTGGGCCTGACGGACCCGGCAAGTGCGCCCTCGATCTTCAGCGCCCAGGTGGCCGAACTGGTGGCCATGGGTGCCGCGATCGGCAGCAACTGCGAGCCCTGCCTGAAGTTCCACTGTGCCGAGGCGAAGAAGTTTGGTGTCAGCGCCGCCGACATGCGCCGCGCCGTCGATCTGGCGCAGAAGGTCAAGGAAGCGCCAGCACGCGCCATGCTCGACCTCGCGCAGCGCCTGCTGGAGCCGGCCGCGGCGCCCGCTGCCGGCCGGGCGGAGCCGCCCGCTGTGCCGGCCGGCGGCGCGATGCCGGCCACCGTCGCAGCGAAGTCCGCGCCGGCCGGCGGTTGCTGCGGCCCGGCGGCCGGCGGCGAAGGGAACGCCAAGGCGACGTCCAAGTGCTGCTGAGGCACCCCGACTCGGGCTATGCCCGGCCTGCCCCGCGTGGGGGTCACGGAAGCCTGGGGCAGCCCGGCGTTTCCTCGAGGGTGCCGGGACGCCGGCGGCCATGAAGTTCCTCGACCAGCCGCCGCGCTTCCTGTTCTTCACCGGCAAGGGCGGAGTGGGCAAGACCTCCATCGCCTGCGCCGCCGCCATCCGGCTCGCTGAAGGTGGCGCGCGGGTGTTGCTGGTCAGCACCGATCCGGCGTCGAACGTGGGCCAGGTGTTCGGCATCGCCATCGGCAATCGCGTCACCGCCATTCCCGCCGTGGCGCGCCTGTCGGCGCTCGAAATCGACCCGCAGGCCGCGGCGCAGGCCTACCGCGACCGTATCGTCGGCCCGGTGCGCGGCGTGTTGCCCGAAGCCGTCGTGAGGAGCATCGAGGAGCAGCTCTCGGGCGCCTGCACGACCGAGATTGCGGCCTTCGACGAGTTCACCGGCTTGCTCACCGACCCGGCCTTGCGGGCGGACTACGAGCACATCGTCTTCGACACCGCCCCCACCGGCCACACCATCCGCCTGCTGCAATTGCCCGGCGCCTGGAGCGGCTTCCTCGAGGCCGGCAAGGGCGACGCCTCGTGCCTGGGCCCGCTGGCCGGCCTGGAAAAGCAGCGCGCGCGCTACAAGGACGCGGTGGACGCCCTGGCCGACCCCCGGCGCACGCGGCTGGTGCTGGTGGCACGCGCTCAGCAGGGCACCTTGCGCGAGGTGCTGCGCACGCACGACGAGCTCGCCGCGATCGGGCTGACGGAGCAATTCCTCGTCATCAATGGCGTGCTGCCGCAGCGCGAGGCGGCGCAGGATCCGCTGGCCGCGGCGATCTTCGAGCGCGAACAGGCGGCTTTGGCGGCGATGCCCGAGGTGCTGCGCCTCTTGCCGATCGACCAGGTGCCGCTCAAGGCCTTCAACCTGGTGGGGCCCGGTGCGCTGCGGCAGCTGTTCGACGCCTCCGACCGGCCCAGCGCCGCCCGCGCCGACGAGCCGACCGCGCTCGACGCGCCCGGCCTGGCATCGCTGATCGACGAGATCGCTGCCGACGGCCACGGCCTGGTGATGCTGATGGGCAAGGGAGGCGTCGGCAAGACCACGCTGGCCGCGGCCATTGCCGTCGCCCTGGCCGAGCGCGGCCTACCCGTGCACCTGACCACCTCCGACCCGGCGGCGCACCTGAGCGAGACGTTGAGGGGCGCCCGAGACAAGCTGGCCGTGAGCCGGATCGACCCCCACGCCGAGACCGAGCGCTACCGCCGGCATGTGCTGCAGACCAAGGGCGCCCCGCTCGACGCTGCCGGCCGCGCGCTGCTCGAGGAAGACCTGCGCTCGCCCTGCACCGAGGAGATCGCCGTCTTCCAGGCCTTCTCGCGCATCATCCGCGAGGCCGGGCGCAAGTTCGTCGTGATGGACACCGCGCCCACCGGGCACACGCTGCTGCTGCTCGACGCCACCGGCGCCTACGACCGCGAGATCCAGCGCCAGATGGGCGGCAAGGGGCTGCACTTCACCACGCCGATGATGCAATTGCAGGACCCGAAGCAGACCAAGGTCTTGCTGGTGACGCTGGCCGAAACCACGCCGGTGCTCGAAGCGGCCAACCTGCAGGCCGACCTGCGGCGCGCCGGCATCGAGCCCTGGGCCTGGGTCGTCAACAACAGCGTCGCCGCGGCGCATCCCGTCTCGCCGCTGCTGCGCCAGCGGGCGCACAACGAGCGCGCCGAGATCGACGCGGTGGCCGCGCTCCATGCCCGGCGCCATGCCGTCGTTGCGTTGCTGAGCCAGGAGCCGGTGGGCGTGGAGCGCTTGCTGGCGCTGTCGGGGCAGCGGGTCACGTGAGCCCGGCGGGGTCCCGTCAGGCCACGACGCGCTGGCGCGGCTAAGCATGAAACGCGAGCGCCGTTCGGCCACGGTGATGGCGCTCGGCACGGCGCAGACATTGGCGTGGGCGTCGTCGTACTACCTGCCCGCCATCCTCGCCGTGCCGATGGCGCGCGATCTGGGCGTCTCGACGGCGACCGTCTTCGCCGCGTTCTCGGCGGCGCTCGTGGTCTCGGCCGCGGTCGGGCCCTGGGCCGGCCGGGCCATCGACCAGCGCGGCGGCCGGCCGGTGCTGATGGCCACCAGCCTCGCGTTCGCGCTCGGCCTGGCATGGCTCGGGCTGGCGCAGGGGCCGCTGGCGCTCTTCGCCGCCTGGGTGCTGATCGGCGCGGCGATGGGCAGCGGCCTCTATGAGGCCGCGTTCTCGAGCCTGGTGCGCCTGTACGGGCACGAGGCGCGCAACGCCATCACCGGCATCACGCTGATCGCCGGCTTCGCCAGCACGGTCGGCTGGCCGCTCTCGACGCTGCTCGAAGCGCAGGTCGGCTGGCGCGGCGCCTGCCTCGCCTGGGCCGCGCTGCACCTGCTGCTGGGCCTGCCGCTCAATGCCTGGCTGCCGCGTGCGGCGGTAACGCCGGCGGCGGCCGCGGGGCTGCGCTCGACCGCTCCGGGCCAGCCATCGATCACGATCACCGACGACGCACTGCAGGCCATCGGCAACCCACGGCCGGCGCTGACCACCGCGTTGCTGTCCTTCGTGTTCGCCGCGACCTGGTTCACCAGCACCGCGATGGCCGCGCACCTGCCCGCGCTGCTGCAGGCGGCCGGCGCGACGCTGGCGGTGGCGGTCGGCGTCGGCGCGCTGGTCGGGCCGGCGCAGGTGGCGGGCCGCCTGCTCGAGTTCGGCTTCCTGCGCCGGGTGCATCCGCTGCTGTCGGCGCGGCTCGCGTCGCTGGCGCACCCGCTCGGCGCGCTGGCGTTGCTGCTGGCGGGCGCCCCGGCGGCGGTGCTGTTCGCGCTGCTGCACGGTGCCGGCAACGGCATCCTGACCATTGCCAAGGGCACGCTGCCGCTGGTCCTGTTCGGTGCCCGCGGCTATGGCGCCCGCCAGGGCTGGCTGATGATGCCGGCCCGGCTCGCGCAGGCCGCGGCGCCCTTCCTGTTCGGGTTGGCGCTCGAGCGCTGGGGTGTTGGCGCCCTGTGGCTCTCCGCGCTTCTCGGCCTTTGCACATTCGTGGCCCTGATGCTGCTGCCGCGGGTGCGCAGCGGACGCGTCGGCGTGGCGGACCCTGCCGGGTAGGCGAGGGCACTGCCGCTTCAGGCAACGCGCACCTCGAGGCGCCGTCCGAGCACGCGCGCAGCGGCTTCGATCTGGTCGAGCCGAGAGGCGTGGCGCAGGTCGAACAACCGATCCACCTGCGGCATGTGCCAGCCCAGGCGCCGCGCCAACTCGGCCTTCTTGATGCCCTGCTCGGTCATCGCCTGGTACACGCCCAGCTTTGCGCCTTCCAGGGCAGAGGGGCGCACCGTTCGCTGTCCACGCCTGGCCTTGCTCGCCACCGGCAGCGGCTTGCGCGCCTCCACGTAGAACGACAGCGCCGTCTCCAGGGCATCGACAGCCTGCAGCAGGGCCTCGTCTTCATCGGCCCCGAAGGTGAGGGCCTCGGGCACATCGGCAAACCTCACCAGCACGGTGTCGCCGTCAGGGGTCAGGGTCACGGGGTAGTCGAACATGGGGGCCTCACTTCAATCCGAGTTGGCGCTTGATCGCGGCCTCGAGCCCCTTGCCCAGCTCTGCGGTGCCGTGCATGGGCAGCGTTGATTGCCTGCCGTTCAAGAAGACCTTGAGATGCGAACCCCTGCCGGGCTGGAAGGTGGCGCCTTGCTGCTCCAGCCACTTCTTCAGCTGCTTCGAGTTCACGGGTTCAATACTAAACACTTCTGTTGTGTTGGTCAACGGCGCCGCAACACCGCCGCAACACCAATGTTGCGCGGCGCTTCACCACAGCGATGCGAGCTTGCCAGCTCGGCACGCCGGCGCGGCGCCAGCCGGGCGCGAGCGGCGGGCGGGTCGGCTGCCGCTGCTGAGGGCCGGCGTATCGCGACGCCACCGCGGTCGGCGATGTCCAGCGTTCGGAAGGTCCCGACATCGACTTCGCCCAGAAGATTGGCTTGGTCCTCGATGTCTGTCCCGTGCCATTGCAGCGATGCCCCCGCAGCCGCCATCTCCGCCGCGATGGTGCGCAGCACCGGGCATTAGGCGTCGTACAAGTGGCACTACGCGGCGCACAGGCAGGCGATGTGATCTCCGGTTACAGCGGCATGGGGTGGAGGTTGCGAGCCGGCGCAGGATCGGCGGGCTTGCGACCCGGGTCAGCCGGGGCCGGCTCAGTGGACGTGGCTGGCGCCTGCTTCTGCCATGCGCACGAAGCGCTCGGTGAAGGCGGCGAGCTCGCGGTAGAACGCCGTCTCGGCCCCGGCCTGGACGGCTGCCGC
This sequence comes from uncultured bacterium, assembly GCA_963779155.1. Classification (GTDB taxonomy): domain Bacteria; phylum Pseudomonadota; class Gammaproteobacteria; order Burkholderiales; family Burkholderiaceae_C; genus CAIKUF01. Next base: position 403,725 of record CAVZXE010000015.1, read on the forward strand.
GAAGGGGCCGATCCAGGCGCCCAGGTGTTCGGCGAGGAACGTCCGCTGCAACAGCTCGGCCGCCGCCAGATCGCCCGGCCTGCTCAGCGCTCGCGCCTGGTTCTGGTTGAAGATGAGCAGATACAGGAACTCGAGCTCCACCGCCACGTGGTCGGGCAGTTCGTGGAAGGCCGCGTCGATCTCGAACCCGCTGTGCTCGTACAGCGCGGCCACGTCCATGCTCGACGACTGCATCAGCGTCGTCTCGCCGCTGAGCCAGAACGATCCATAGGGCCTGGCGCGGGGCTCGACCGGGCCGAGGAACAGGCGCGTGTAGTCGATCAGCAGCGTCTGCGTGTCGTCCGCCGCGTACGCCGCGCCGAGCCTGACGGCGTGCGCCTCGAGGTCCGGATGGATGCGTGACGCCGCCTCGCGCATCGAGTCGAACAGGCGTTCTTCGGTGAACTCCGGGCATGGCTCGTAGTAGCAAGCCGCCAGGAAGCGGCACAGGTCCGCGCGCGCGCCGGCCAGGCCCGGATCGTTTTCCGACATCGTCACTCCAGAGCATTGAAAAAGGGCCGGAAGAACCCGGCCCCGTTGACCCGATTGTGGCGCCGCTCAGTCCCTGGGGCTGTACTTGCCCACGTAGTGCACGTTCGGCTTGGTGCCCTTCTCCTCGAGCAGCCGGAACGACTTCTGCGCCTTCAAGACCTGCGCGATCTCGGACTTCGGGTCGTCCTGGTCGCCGAAGATCCGCGCCTTCGATGGGCAGACCTCGACGCAGGCCGGCTGCAGCCCGTTGATCGTGCGGTGGTAGCAGAAGGTGCACTTCTCGACCACGTCGGCCTTGCGGATCGGCTGCAGGTCGCCGCCAGACCACTGGTTCATCGGCGGTGTCGTGGCGCCCGACTTGCGCGAGTTCTCGGCCCCCGAGGACGTGGCGCCCGGGATCGCCGCGCCGGTGTCGGCCCAGTAGGGCTGCGTGCTCTGGTCGGCCGGGTTGTAGCTGATCACGCTGTAGGTCTCGCCGGTCAGGCTGGATGCACCCAGTTCGTCGTGGCTGTAGGGGCAGGCTTCCTGGCACTTCTGGCAGCCGATGCACAGCTCGGGGTCGTGCAGCGTGATGCCCTCGGGCGTCTTGAACATCGCCTTGTTGGGCTTGACCGGGCAGGCCTTGATGCAGGGCGCGTCGGTGCAGTGGTTGCAGAGCACCGGCATCACGAACTGCGTCGCGTTCGGGAACACGCCCTCGGTGCGCATGATGAAGTCGGCCCAGTTGTAGCTCTGGCCGTTGCCGCGCGTGCGGGTGTTGTTCTCGGCCTTGCAGGCGAAGGCGCAGGCCCCGCAACCGACGCAGTGCCCGAGGTCGATGACCATTCCAAGTCTTGACATGATTTCTCCTATGACTCGCTGCCGGGCCCTCAGGCCTTCTGGATCCGCACGCCGGTGAAGCCGCCGTTGCGCGCGGTGGCGCCGCTCAGGCGGTCGTAGTCATCGACCAGGATGTCGTTGTTGTTGCCGCCGCTCGGCAAGCCCTTGGCGAAGTCTTTCGACGCCACGCGGCCGTAGACCCAGTGGCCCTGCCCGTAGCACTTGGCCACGGTGCCGGGGCGCACGCCCTCCCACAGCTTGAGCGTGGTTGTGAGCGTGCCCGAGACCGAAGCGACCTTCACGGTGTCGCCGTCCTTCAGGCCCAGCTTCGCGCCATCGGCCGGATTCATCTTGACCACGTCGCCCCACGACACGTCGCCCGGATCGACCTTCTTGAACTCCTGGTACCAGGGCAGGTTGGCCGAACGGCCCTCGCGGTTCAGGCGGCTCTTGTAGTCGACGAAGGTGAACGGATACTCGGCCACGCTGCCATGCCGCTTGGGCGGCTCGTAGTGCGGCACGAAGGCCACCTCGCCGCGCGCGGTGTAGCCGCTCACGGTGAGGATGTCGTCGGCCGTGGTCTCGTACTTCTTGGCGTGTTCGAGCAGGCCCTTCTTCAGCGTCTCGCTGTAGAACTCGAACTTCTTGGTCTCGGTGGCGAACTTGCCGCCCCAGCCCTTCTTCAGGCTGTACCTCGGGCCGCTGAACATGCCCTTGGCCTTGTAGTCGGCCCAGCCCTTGATGGCCGCATCGCCCTTGAGCGGCTCCTTGGGCATCCACAAGGGTGCGCTGGTGATCTTGGTCGCGATCTCGCTGAACTCCAGCGCGTTGGTCGGCAGCTTGCCGGTCTCGGGATCCTTGAACTCCTTCGAGTAGTAGTCGAAGAGGTTCGCGAAGCCCTTGGCCTTCAACTTCTCGGCCAGCAGCCACATCACTTCGGTCTCTTCCTGCTTCACGTCCCACAGGCGCTTGACGGCGCCCTGCTGGATCGACGCGTAGGCGTAGCCGTTGCCCATGTTGGTGACGATCGACCAGCCCTCGGCCGAGTTGAAGGTCGAGGGCAGCACGATGTCTGCGAACTGCGTCATCTCCGACGGGTTCGTCACCAGGTGCACGAAGAACGGCACCGCGGCCATCGCCTTGTCCCAGCGGTAGGTGCCGGCGCCGGAGAAGTTGAAGTTCGACCACGACGAGATGAACACCTTCACCGCGCCCGGATCCTTGAGCATCCCATTGGCGACGTTGTTCGAGACGACGCCGCTGCCGGGTTTGGCGTTCATCATCGCCGGCATGTCCTTCGCGCCGCGGCCGTCGATCTTCTTGCCGTGGCCCTTTTCCTTGGCCATGGCGTCGATGTAGGCGTCGACGCTCGGGAACTTGGCGAGCGGCGGCCCGCTGGGGCTCTGCCAGACACCGCCCTCGACGTCGATCGAGCCGAGCAATCCATTGAGCGCATAGACGGCCATCGCTGCGTAGGTGCCGCGCGGGCTCATCGCGACGCCGGGGCCCATCCAGACCACTGTCTTCGGCGCGGCCTTGCCCATCGCGCGGGCCACGCGCACGATCTGCGCCGCCGGGATCAGCGATTCCTTCTCGCCCCAGGCCGGCGTGTGGTCCTTGAGTTCGAGGTTCCACCACTTCACGAGGCCGCTGGTTTCCTTCTCGGCGAAGGCGGCTTCATCGACGGTCTTGCCGGCGACGAAGAGGTTCTTGCCGTCCTTGAAGTCGCCGACGAACTCGCGGTTCCACAGGCCTTCGGTCAGCAGCACGTGCGCGATCGCGCCGGCCAGCGCACCGTCGGTGCCCGGGCTCACCGGCAACCATTCGTGCGCTTTCGCCGCCACGTTGGAAAGCCGCGGATCGACGGCGATCACCGTGCCGCGCGCGGCGATCTCGTGGAAGCGCGCGATGGTGTTGGGCACCATCCGGTTGGACGCCAGCGGGTCGGTGCCCCAGAGCACCAGGCAGTTGGTCTTCTCGAGGTCGTAGTCGCGGTAGGCGAAGAAGCCCTGCGTCAGGCCCGGGCCCATCTTCTCGGCCTCGGCGCACAGGCCGCTGTGCGAGAAGTAGTTCGTCGTGCCCCACACCTTCGGCAAGGTGCCGTAGAGCAGTTCGGTCGAGGTCGGCGAATAGCGGCCGCGCATGTAGGCGAGCTTGTCGGGCTCGCCGGCGCGGCGCAGCGCCATCATCTTCTCGGCGACGGTGTCGAGCGCCTCGTCCCACGTGATGGGCACGAACTTCGGGTCGATGCCGCGGCCCTTGGCCGGGTTGGTGCGCTTCATCGGCACCTTGATGCGGTCGGGGTCATAGACCTGCTGCGGGATCATGTGGCCGCGCGGGCAGACGTAGCCGTGGTTGGTCTTGGACAGCGGGTTGCCGCGCACGCGCACCGCGCGCCCGTCCTCGACGAAGATCTGGATCGCGCACCACTGCGTGCAGCCCTGGCAACTGCTGGCCACCCAGTCGCCCTTGGCGGGGCTGGACGGCCGGGCCTTGCGCGGCGTGAAGGCGCTGGTGACCGGGGCCGGCGCGGTGGCGCAACCGGTGGCGACCCAAGTGGCGGTGATGCCCGACGCCATGATGAAAGTCCGTCTTGTCAGCTTCATGAACTGCTCCGCGATGAGGATTCAACAGATTTGGAATGGTTTGAACTTTGCGCCGACACCCCCGGGGGGGGGTGATCCAGGTCAAAGAGGCGCGGGTATTCCCCGAGTGCCCGAGCGGGAAAGTCGGGATCTCGTGCGCTGCCCTCGAGGCGGTGGTAGCGCACCGATGCGCGGTGCAGGGCCAGGATCGGCGATGATCAAGGCCTATGAAGATCTTCGGAATCGCCGGGCACTCCGGCATGGGCAAGACCACGCTGCTCGAGCGCCTCGTGCCCGAGATCGCTTCCCGCGGGTTGGTGGTCTCGCTGATCAAGCACAGCCACAAGCCCATCGACATCGACCGCCCGGGCAAGGACTCGTACCGCCTGCGCGAGTCGGGCTGCAAGGAGGTGCTGCTGCTGGGCAACGACCGCTGGGCGCTGATGCACGAGCTTCGCGGCGCGCCCGAACCGCCGCTCGACTATCTGCTCGACCGCATGCAGCACTGCGACCTGGTGCTGATCGAGGGCTTCAAGGACGGCGGGTTTCCGAAGCTCGAGGTCTGGCGCGCCGCGGTGGGCAAGCCGACGCTGTGGCCCACCTGGCCGGGCATCCTGGCGATTGCGAGCGACGCGCCGCTGCCGGCGCCGGAGCCGGAGCCGGTAGCGGGCGAACCGGGTGTGGCCCGGCTCGAACTTGCGGATACCGCGTCGATCGCGGCTTTCGTGCTCCAGCACGCGGCGAGTCGCTGACTCGCTTCGGCGCAGGCGGTCGAATCAGGCGCGCCGCGAGGCAGGGCGCCGCGTTGCGCCCTAGTCGAGTTCGAGCACCGCCAGAGCGATTTCCAGCGCCGCGCCGTACACGCCGCACTGCTGGTTGCGCTGCACGCACGCGGTCAGCTCGCCGAGCCACTGCCGCAGGTGCGCGTCGGCAAAGTGTTCCCGCCGGCCTGCCCACGCTGCGCGCTCGGTATCGGCGGCTGCGGCTTCCTTGCGCCACAGGTGCGCCATGAACCACAGTTCGTTGGCCACATGGTCGGGCAGGTCGCGCTGCGGCTGAAGGCCTGCCTCGCGCTGCGCACGCTGCACCTCGAGCGTCGAAGGCCCCATCAACAGCCCTCTTCTGGCCGGGGCGCCGGCCCTGGCGGCCTCGGCCCCGGGCGGCCGTTCGGTGGGGTCGCGATAGACCGACTCGTAGGGCGCCACGTAACGCGCGTTCGGCACCACGAAGAGATCCGCGTAGTCGCGCTCCAGGGTGGCGAGGGGAGCCGCTTGCGGGCAGGCGACGCCGAGCGCCGCCGCCATGCCCGCCACGCGGCCGAAGGTCTGGTCGGTTGGCGGGTCGGCCAGCACCGCTGCCAAGGTGGCGAACACCTGTGCCATCGCTTCGGCGTCGGCACAGGGCAAGTCGAGGGCTTCCACTTGCGCTCCCCGTCAGTCGTGGAAAGGCACGGGGTCGGGATACCCGGCGGTCTGGTGCTTGGGTTCGTCGCCGAGGTTGCCGTACAGCACCTTCAGCTTGTCGTCGTCGCCCATGGATTCGGCCTTCGGGTACTTGCTGCGCAGGGCAGCGAGGTCGCCGTACTCGAGCGTGATGCCCACGCAGGTGACCACGCAGGCCGGCTGCAGGCCCTTGTCGAGCCGGTGCATGCAGTAGTGGCACTTCTCGGCCACGCCTTTGCCGAGTTTGCCGGGTCTCGAGGTGGTGAAGTTCATCACCTTGTACGGGCAGGCCGGAACGCACTTGCCGCACCCCGTACAGAGGCTTTCGTCCACCCACAGGATGCCGTCGGCGCGCCGCTTGATCGCCTTGTACCCGAGCTTGTCGCAGGTGCTCTGGCACTTCGCCGGATCGCACTGCTGGCAGGGCATCGGCAGCACCTGCACAACGGGCTTGGGGTAGCTCCCGTTCTCCGAGCCGTACACCTTGCTCCAGGTGTTGCTGCCGGCCCGCATCTGCTCGCCGACGAAGTTGAACTGGTTCTCCTGCTTGCACGCCACCGAGCAACTGTCGCACCCGATGCACCGCTTCAGATCTACATACAAAGCCGCCAACATATCAGTCTCCTTTACCGAGCCTATGAGCACGAGGGTTTCAAAGTGCAATGCCGTCCGTTACCCGCGCGTTGCGCTGGATGCGGATGTGGCGGCCGCCGCGAACGAGACCCGCACGGCCGCGTCCTTGTGAACGGCCATGCCCGAGATGGCCTCTGCCCGACCCGGCACGAACTGGGTGTCGTTGGTGCCCCGGCCCTTGGCCACCGGCCCCAGCCCCCAGTGCCCGAAGCCATGGCACATGCCGACCACGTCGGGGTGGATGCGGCCGGTCACGCGCGCCTTGGCCTTTGCCGCGCCGAACTCGTTCTGCACGTCCACGGTGTCGCCGTCCTTGATGCCCAGCGACGAGGCCTTCGTGGTGTTGATCCATAGCACGTTCTCGCCGCGCAACTCCATCAGCCAGCGGTTGTTCATCGTGCGCGAATGCGTGTGCAGCGCTTCCTTCCAGTTGATCAGCGACAGCGGGTAGGCGCTGCTGGCCTTGTCGAGCGGGGCCACGTAGTCGGGCAGCGGGTTCAGGCCCTTGGCGGCCATCTGGGCCGAGTTGAACTCGAACTTGCCGGACGGCGTGCCGAACCCGAACGCCTTGCCGGTTGCGGGGTTGATCTCCGTGTACTTGCGGTAGCGCGTGTCGCCGCCGATCCAGGTGGCGCCCGGCAAGGCCTTCAACTGGGCCAGGGTGATGCCGATGCCCGCCTGCAGCCCGTCGTCGAGGAACTGCGCATAGTCGACGTTGAACGGATAGCTGCCATGGCCCAGCGCGACCGCCAGGTCCTTCACGAACTCGTACTCCAGCCGCTGGCCGAACAGCGGTGCCACTGTCGGCTGGCGCAGCGCGACGACCGGGAAGGTCACCCACTGCGGTGCGATCTCGTAGCGCTCCAGGTAGTTCGAGCCCGGGATGATGTAGTCGGCCATCAGCGCCGTTTCGCTCATGTGGGTGTCCACCGAGACGATCAACTCCAGCTTGTTGAGCGCGGCGATCGTCTTGGCCGAGTTGGGCACCGAGAAGACAAAGTTCTGCATCACGAAGACAGCCGCCTTGGGCTGGTACGGAGTGCCCGTGAGCATCGCGTCGCGAGCCTCGACGTAGATGCCCGACGAATGCCCGAACGGGTACTTGGTGCCGCGGCCATCCACACGCGGTAGAGGCGAGGCCGTGCCGACGTTGAACTTCGGGCCCTTGCGATCGGGCAGGATCAGCGTGCCGGGCAGATCGATCTGCCCGAGCAGGCCGGCCAGCATGGCGATGGCGCGCGTGCCGTCGACGCCATTGGTGTGCTGCGCGGTGCCCGACCAGGTGTCGATGACGGCCGGCTTGGCTGCCGCGACCTCGCGCGCAATGCGCCGGATCGTGTCGGCGGCAATGCCGGTGATCGGTGCCGCCCACTCCGGCGTCTTGGCTGCCACAAAGGCGGAGAACTCGGCGAAGCCCACGCTCCAGTTGGCAACGAAGGCCTTGTCGTAGCGGCTCTCGCCGATGATGACGTTGGCCATCGCCAGCGCCAGCGCACCGTCGGTGCCAGGCCGGATCGGCAGCCACTCGCCCTTCGAGTCGTCGATTGCCTTGTCGCCGGTTTCCGAACATCGCGGATCGATCACCACCAGCTTGGCGCCCTTGGCCAGGCCGTCGAGCAGGATGCGCGGCAGGTGCACCCACTTGATGGCGCCCAGCGGGTTCCAGCCGAACAGCAGCATGTACTTGGTATTGCGCAGGTCGGGCAGGGGGCGGTGGAAACCGAGCGTCTTCTCGAAGCCGACCTTGCGCCCGACGTCGCAGATGTTCGAGTGGTTCAGCACGTTCGGCGTGCCGTAGGCATTGCAGAACGCCTCCTGGATCGCCACGGCGGTGGCGTCTTCGGTGAACCACAGCAGCTTGTCGGGGCCGTCGGTGCTGCGGATCGCGGCCAGCTTGGCGGCGATCTCGGTCACGGCCTGGTCATACGAGATCGGCAGGAACTGGCCCGAACCACGCGCGGACCCGGCCACGCGCTTGAGCGGCGTCTTGATGCGATCGGGGTCGTACAGCGACATCAGGCTGGCGTTGCCCTTGCCGCACATGCGCGCGCCGGTGGGCTGGAGAGCCTTGAAGTCGGTCGAGATGTTCGAGATCCCGACCGGGTTGGCCGAATTGGGCTCGAGCTTGATCGCCTTGCCGTTGACCACGTGAACCATCACGCCGGTGGTGCCGCCGCACATGTTGCAGCAGGTCGCGACCCAGGTGTCGGAGTTGCCCGCTGCGGTGGGCGCCGCGATGACCTCGCGCATGCCCCAGGGCCCGAGGCCGGCAGCCGCGAGCGCGGGCGCCGTGAGTTGAAGAAAGCGCCGCCGTGAGAGTTGTTGCATAAGGGTCTCCTTCTTGGCCAGTATCCGCAGCACACCTGAACCGGGGCCGCCGCGGCAGTCAGACAATCCACCATGCCCGCGTTTGTGATTCAACGGCATCGTGGCTGACGGCGATCCTATGCAGCCTGCCTGGGGTTGCAAGCGAAATCACAAGAGTTGCAGGAAATGGGGCTTGTTACATCTCGCTGCAATGGCTTCGGGCTTGCGCTGGTCCCGCAATTTGCCTCTGTAGAGTATTGATTTCATTCATTAAAGTGGGAAAGTGGCCCACATAGATGGAGGCGCCGCGACGGATTTTCCTGGTGCAAATTCGAAATTGATTTATTGCGCTATATCAAGGAAATTCGCGATGCCTCGCCAGCGGCTGTTGGATGTAACCCACCAAAATACTCGGAATCCCCTGCGACGACGGCACGGCGGGCCGCGCTGCACGAGCGCGGGCGCCTGGAAATCGCCGCAAGCGGTCTGGTGGTGCGGCCGAACGGGACTTGCGACGCGCCCATCGACGGCGCGCGCCGGGCGCTGGTGCACGAGCCGCGCGGTGCCGCCGCGGGGCCGCTCGCCTGCCGGCGCGCGCGCGTGCGACGCGGTGATCTGGCGCTGATCGCGGGCTCCAAGGACCGCAGGCGCGAGCGGCTCGCGGACTGGCGCGCAGCGGTGGGCAAGGCCCAAGCGCTGGGCGGCACGGTAAGACCGGACCGGTCGGACGCTGCGTCGATCGGCGACCTGGTGCCTGCCTGCGCTGCCCGTTGCCGAGGAACGTCCGGGCGGTCCGGGCGCGGTACCTTCAGCGGCCCATCGCCGCCGGTGCCCGGCTCAGACTCTCAGTGCGGCGAGTTCTGGCCGAGCGGGCTGACGGCAGCGGCGCGTTCGTGCGCCTGTGCAGCCCGTTCGAGCGCCAGTTCGAGCGGCGCGCCGACCTCGACGCCGTCCATGATCATGCGCTGCAGGATCGCGCCCAGCATCTCGACATTGGAGGTGCAGTGCTGATGCACTGCGCGCAGCAGTGGCAAGAGCTTGGGCTGGTCGGCGAACTGGCCTTCGAAGTCGCGGTAGGCGTTGCCGGTGGCGAGCCAGTAGTGCAGGTCGTAGATCACGCGGAAGAGCCGATCCAGCTCCGGGTCGTCCAGCCCGGGCAGGTTGCCGCGAATCTCTTCGCCGAGGTCGCGACGAAACTCCGCGAGCCCGTAGACCGCCTCGCCGCGAACCAACTGCGCTGGTGTGAATTCCCATTCCATGGTGTTTCCTCGTGTCAATCCTTGCCCTCTCGGGAAGCAGCGAACGGCCTGAGCGCAGCGGCGACTTCATCGCTAGCCGAAGATGGCGTCGAAGTCCTGCGCGTCGCCGGCGCAGGTGTCGCACAGCGCGCCGTCGTTCGAGGCAATGAACGACCGGTCGCAGCGTGAGCAGCGGCGCTTGGGACGGCCGACCAGCGCAGCGGCGCCGCCCCTGGCGAAGTGCCTCGCCGCCACCGCCTCGCGCAACTGCAGCACGCCCGGTTGGCAGGCCTCGACGCAGACGCCGCAGCCGACGCACTGCGCGGCCTCGAAACCGAGCGCCCAGGCGGTGGCGTTCTCGCGCACCTGCAATGCGCCGGTCGGGCAGGCGCGTGCGCAGGCCTCGCAGCCGGTGCATCCGGGCTCGAGACCCACGTCGCCGACGGGCAACGAGGGATGCGTGGCCAGCGGCGTCGTGGCCTCCGCCAGGCCGAGCATCTGCAGCAGGTCGCGCTGGGCGCTCGGCTCCACGCGCGCGGCGCGGATGGCGCGCAACGGCGCGGCCGGGCCTTTCGCCGAAAGCCTGCTTCGGGCCGCCCCGTCGCCCACGCTCGACAGGCGCCGGAAGAACCCGCGGCGGGCGGCCCGGCGATCGTCGTCCTTCGTGTCCCTCGCCTTCGCGCGTTCGAGCAACGAGATGGCCGCCCATTGGCCGGAGGGGTCGGCCACGCGCAGCGACTCGAGGGCGTCGAGGTTCAACGCCAGTTGCTCGCTGCCGCGCGGGCCATGGGGGCATGTGGCGCAATGGTCGCTCCCGGCAAGGTTCAGTTCGGTACCTTGCTTGACGACATAGGCCATCAGGGCCGGCCCCAGCGCGCCCAGGCAGGGAACGATGCTGTCGGCATCGGCGCCGGAGGGCGCGCACGCGATGCAATGGCTGGCGCGGCCGCGAACCCTTTCGATCAGCGCCAGCGGCGCGAGGCTGCCGGTCGCGAACGCTTCGGTGCGGCAGGCGCTGACGCACAGGCCGCAGCCACGGCAGCGATCGACGGCGATCGCCGCGCCTTCGTCGCAGAGCCGTATCGCCTCATGCGGGCAGGCCTGCTCGCAGCGCCGGCACTCGCTGTATCGGAAGCGGTAGCGGACACAGCGGGTGACCTGGATCTCGGGCACCGCGCTCATCGTTGCACCCTACACACTTGGTGTGGTCCCTCCGAGCCCCCCCCACGGTCGGGCTATGCCCAACACGCCCCCCGTGGGGGCCAAGGAATCTTGGGGCGGCCCGGCGCTTCCTTGTGGGAAGTCATCCTTCAGGCGGCCGTGCGGGCACATGGGCGCTCTTACCTGGGCTTGCTGGCGGCCGGCCGGGCAGGCTTGGCTTCGAACACCTGCAGCGGCGCGCCCTGTTCGCAGGTGTTGTGCGGAACGACGAAGGTGAACTTCGAGCCCGGTTTGCCGGCCTGGGCCTGCAAGCGAAGCTCGATCGCGTTCCAGGCCACGAACCCGCCCTTGACGGCATAGACGTCGTAGGGGCTGCTCTTGGCCAGCGTCCTGGCCACCGCAAGGGCCTTGGCATCGGCGTCGGCCAGGACGACGACGACGCCGCTGGGTTTGATGAGCAGGTCGTCGCGGTAGACGAGCGCGCCTGGCAGCTCGGCCTCCTGGCGGCGTTGCGTGCTGCGCGCATCAACCACGCAGCATTGCGGCGAGGTCGTGAGCAGTGCCACCAGGTGCGCGTCGTCTTGCAGCGATGCGTTGCCCGCGGTGGCCGACAGGGTGGCAAACAGCAAGGCCGCACCCAGCGACAAGGAGGATGCCCGGCTGAGCGTCATGCCACGCGCTCCGCCGCCGCGCGCGGCGATCCGAAGCGTTCCGTCAACTGCTTGGCCACGGCGTCGCCCGCGGCGCCGTCGGGCAGCACCAGGCGGCTGACCTGGCCGAATTCGACCCACGAGGCGAAGTCGGCAGTGGTCTCGTCGAGCGGGCTGAACCAGAGCAAGTCACCGAAGCGTTCCATCAGCCCGGCGCAGAGGTCGAGGTCGCGGTCGTCTTGCATGTCGACGCTGACGAGCACGGTCTTGACGCCCGAGCGTGCCAGCCTGTCTATCCATCCGCCCGCTTCGGTGCCGGTGCGCTGCCGATCGACGCTCAGCACTTCCCAACGCGCCTGGGGGTTGGACGGGACCATGCATTTGAAGTCGCCATTGGAGTGCGAGTCGAGCGCCCAGCACACCTCCATGCGTCTGAGCGGCAGCCAGGCGCCGACGCGGGTGCCGCCGAACTCGGCAACGGCCGACTGGATCAGCGCCATATCGCGCAGCGTGCCGTCGGCCAGCAGCACCTGGCGCGCGCCCGCCGCCAGTCGTGCCCGCATGACCGACAGGTCGGTGCTTGGCAGCACCAGGCTGACGTTCTGCAGCGGCGCCGCCGGTTCACCGCGGTCGAACATGAACTGCGGCTGTTCGAGCGAGCCTGCGGCCGGCCTCTTCACCCAGCGCGCAAGCGTCAGCGCGCGGCGCTCGGGCTTCATTGGGGCACCCTGCGCGCCGCACGCGGCCACGCCAAGCGGGAGCATGAGCCCTTGCGGAGGCCTGGCGGTCTCATGCCACGGCCCGGGTCAGGCGGAACTTGCGATAGACGAAGGGCTGGATCGGGCACGCGGCGTCGGGCAGGATGCCGACCAGCAGCGGCCGCAGCTCGGCCAGGCTTTGCAGCACCGGCTCGACCGCGACGCCCTGGTGGCTGGGCACGTACGGCGCGAGGAAGACCATCGCGTCGTCGATCATCATCAGCGAGCCTTCCTGGTTGCCGCATTGAGTGAAATGCAGCGCGAGCGCGGCGAAGGCCAGGCCCTGGAGGAAGCGCGCATCCGGGTCGTCGTCGCGCAGCACCCTCGTCTTGACCAGCTCGCTCCAGCGCCAGTTCAGCCAGTCGTGCACCGCGCGAAAGTCGTTGCCGTCCCAGAGGTCGGCAAGCTCGCTCCAGTCATAGTCAGGGAGCATCGTTGCCCCTCACGCGGGTGCCGTTCATTTCGTCAACACCCTCTCAGCAAACCGGCGCCATTCGCTGGCCGTGCTCACAGGCACCGCAGACCGGTTCGTCGGGATCGAACAGCACTGCCACCTCGCTCTTGGGCACGTCTTCGCGGCCCCCGTCGGCATCGTCGACGTGCAACCCGAGTCGCGCCAGTTCGTCTTCTGCCAGGTCGTGCAGCAGCTTGGCCATCTCACGGTAGAACGAGTGCTCGGCCGCGCGCACGACCAGCCCGGCGTAACCGCGCGCCCAGCGGCCGAGGTGCTGCACCCAGAAGCGCTTCATGTCCTTCTCGGCGCGCAGCCGGGTCGCGTGGTCGTCGTGTTCGATCGCAGCGGCCGCGCGGTCGAGCAGTGCGGCGACGAAGAGGAGTTCAACGCCGAGCGCGTCGTCGAACACTTCGAACCGACCGCGCTTCACCTCGACCCCTGCAGCCAGGTAGGCCGCCTTGACGTCGAAGTAGGGCTGCTGCTGGTAGCGTCCGGTGAGGCGGGCCGATTCGACCGGCGGGCAGCCGCCCGGGGCCGCGAGCAGGGTCGCGAATTCGCAGGCGAGGTCGTCCTCGAGGCGGGCCAGCGTTGGGGCCAGGAAGTCCGCATCGAAGGCGAGCCCCGCCTCCGCCAGCGCCTCCAGCGCCTCGGGTTGCCGCAGCGCCTGCAGGTAATCGCGGCTCGGCTCCTCGGCAAAGGCGCCAGCGAGCAGGCGGAACAGCTGAGCGCGGGCCCGGCACTCGCCGGCGCCGACCTCATCGGGCCTGGCCGCGGGACCGGCCCACAAGGGTTCCACTCGAACGACGCTCTCCAGCATGATCACTCCTCCAGCCGCCGTTCAGTGCCCGCTGCCACCATGGTGCTTGACGCTCTCCGGTCCGGCCCAGGATGCCATCTCGGGATGCATCGTGCGGTGCAGGTCGCCGGTGTAGGCATAGCGGATCGTCTCCTTGAAGGCGGCCACGTGCTTGTCCCAGTCGGCCTTGACGTCGCCGTACTTGTCGTTCGGGCCGGCCTTGGTCACCTTGACCAGCGTGTCGTACCAGCCCTGCGAGCCACCGATCGGATCGGCCACCACCGGGATGATGGCGTTGGGGTGCACGCCCTTGTCGTCCCACCAGACGTTGTAGTCGATGTCGGGGTCGGCCGCAGCGCCCCAGGCACCGGCCTTCTCCTGGCGTTGCTTGAGCTGCGCGAGGCGCCCGTAGGCCCAGTGGCCGAACGCGGTGGGAATGGCGACGACCTTCGGATGAATGCCCTCGAACACATAGGCCTTGGTCACCATGTAGCCGACCCGGCTCTCGATGCGCACCAGGTCGCCGGTCTTCACGCCGATCTTCTTGCCGGTCTCGGTGTTCATCCAGACCGGGTTGGAGTGCATGATCTCGGCCAGCCACTTGACCGCCGCCGTGCGCGACTGCTTGTGCACGTTGATCTTGTAGGTGGTGAGGATCAGCTCGTCCTCCTTCATGTCCTTCAGCCACGGGATCTGCTTGAAGGTGGGCATCGGGTTGAAGCCGTACTCGGCCCACTCATCCACGCGCACGTTGATCAGCTTGCTCCCGCTCGGGAAGCCGACCACGTTCTTGCCATTGCGCCGGACACCGATGGTCTTGCCGCCCTTGGTGATGTTGCCCTTGGCGTCCACCAATGCGCCGGCCATGTCGGCGGCGGGCACCTCCTTCATGTGCAGCCCGTACTCGGCCTGAATCTCGCGTCCGGTCTTGTCGGTGATCTTGCCGCTGCGCGGATCGAGCTTGCCGTAGATCGGCCACACGCCGTGCTTCTTCAGGAAGTCCAGCCCGCCGGCCTCCTTCAGGCCCGGAATGTTGTCGAAGTGCTGGCGCATGTAGTCTTCGCCGTCCTTGAAGTTCCAGTACTGCTTCATGCCGCGCTTGCCGTCGGGGTCGAGCTTGAGGATGATGTCGCGCAGCAGCATGCGGTTCTCGCGCGACTCGCCCAGCGGCTTGATGACCGGCTGGCGGATGCCCAGCCAGGGCCACAGCGAGTTGGGCATCGACTCGGGCTCCCAGCGCTCGAGGTAGGGGCAGTCGGGCAGGATGATGTCGGCCAGCGTCGTCTCCTCACCCATGAACGGGCTCATCGAGACGTAGAACGGAATCAGCTTCTCGTCGCGGTAGAGCTTGCCCCACACCGCGTCGGCGCCCGGGTTGGTGTAAACGGGGTTGTCCTGGTAGGAGAAGTGCACGTTGATTTTCTGCTTGCCTTCGGCGACCCAGAACGGGACCAAGTGGCTGACCTTGTGGCCGGCGAGCGGATAGTCCGGCGGGTGCGCCAGATACGAAGGCTTGGGCGGCTTTGGCGGCTCGGGCTGCGGCTGTGGCCAGCCCATGCCGCGCGGCAGGCAGTAGCCGCCGCGCTTCTCGACGTTGCCGGTCATGATCGGCAGCATCATGCAGGCCTTCTCGTTGTACGAGCCGTACAGGTGCTTGGCCGGGCCGCGGTAGGTGAACAGCGTGGCCGGCTTGGTGGTGGCGAACTCGCGCGCGATGCGCTCGATCGTCGCGGCTGGGACGCCCGAGATCTTGGACGCCCACTCCGGCGTGAACTGCTTGTAATGTTCCTTCAGTTCGGCCACAGAGACGTTGCACCAGGTGTCGATGAACTCGCTGTCCTGCAGGTCTTCACCCAGGATCACGTGACCCATGGCCAGCGCGACTGCACCGTCGGTGGCGGGCAGCACCGGAATCCATTCGTCCGACTTGCCGGCGCTGTTGGACAGTCGGACGTCGAAGGTCACGAGCTTGGCATGGTTGTCGACGATGCCTTCGGCGACGCGCTGCGACAGCGGGTTGTGGAAGTAGGCCGCCTCGAGGATGTTGGAGCCGAAGTTCAGGATGTACTTGGCGTTGGCGAAGTCGGGCGTCTCGATGTCCGGGCCCCAGGTGGGCTCCATGCCGATCTTCTTCGACGATTCGCACACCGAGGTGTGGTTCAACACTGTGGCCGAGCCGAGTGTGCGCATGAAGCGGTCGATGGTGCCGCCGGTGCGATTGCGGCCGTACTTCAGCGAGATCGTGTTCGGATCCTCCTTGATCGCGGCGTCGAGCTTGGCCGCAATCTCGGTCAGCGCCTCGTCCCAGGTGATGCGCTTCCACTTGCCTTCGCCGCGCGCGCCGACGCGCTTGAGCGGAAACAGGATGCGGTCGGGATCGTACGTGTACCACATGCCCGAGTTGCCCTTGGCGCACAGCCGCCCGCGCGTGGACACATGCTCGGGGTTGCCTTCGAGCTTGACGATGCGGCCGTTCTCGACGTAGGCGATCGCGCCGTCCTGGATGTTGCACACATGGCAGGTGATCGGGATCGCCTGGCGCTCGGCGCCGGTGACCGGCCCGATGTCCTTGCCACCGAGCTCCTGTTCCATCGCGTGGAGCAGTTGGGGGGCCGCGACCGCTGCCGCGGTGGTGCCGGCGCTCACCTTCAGGAAGGTCCGACGTGTCGATTCGAACATGATCGTTGTCTCCTTGTTTGCCCCCAGGGCGCCTACGGCGCGAGCCCCCGGAGGAGCGTCGTCGCCTTGGGACGGCCCGGCGGCGACTTGGCCGAGCACAGTCAGTAGTAGGTCTGGACGATCTGGCCGCCGACCAGGATCGAATAGCGCAGCGCCATCCCGCCGACCAGGATCAGCAGCGCTGAAAGCATCACCCCGCCCGTCTGGCGACCGAACGGCGCCAGCAGCACGGCAATGGGCGCGGCCGTGCCCAGGATGATCCCGAGCCAGACGAAGGCCAGGCTCAGCGAGCCGGTGGTCAGGATCATGAAGGTGAGTTCCTGGCCGACCCCGCCGTAGGCCGTGGTGCCCATCAGCGAGACGAGCATCACGCCCACCGCGCCGCTGCTCCACAGCATGATCTGGCGCAGGCTGGCGACCAGCTTCGCCTCGCCGGCGGCGAGGAAGGCGGCGACGGCCGCGCCGGAGACGAGCGACAGCGCGACGAACAGCACCGGTATCAGTGGCGTGTTCCAGACCGGGCGGTTCTGATGCGCCGTCAGGTCGAAGCCCGTGTAGACGGGCAGGCCGAGTGCGAGCAGCGCGCCGATGATCGCGAGCGTCTTCGCGTTGCCGTCCCTGCCTTTCTTCAGCATCACGATGTACAGCACCGAGACGATGCCGAACGACGCCAGGTTCAGGCCGCCCCACGCCAGCGGAGAGCTGAAGTTCAGGTAGAACGGGTTCATCGTGTTGAGAAAGCGCAAGGGCTGCGACAGGTCGCCGATCAGGAGTGCGCCGCTGACCGCCAGCAAGACGAAGGATGCGTAAGCCGCCTTGACCCGCAGCGACTTGAACTCCTCGCGAAACCACGACAGCGCCGAGAAGAAGAACAGCGCCGCCGAGATTCCGATGGTGAAGAAGTAGATCGCGTAGGCGCCGCCCCAGGGGATGTGATGGAAGATGGTGTAGTCAGCCATGGTGTGCTCCCGGTTCAGAACTTGACGGCGCCGAAGGACTTGCGATCCTCCTCCAGCCCCTCGGGCGGGTTGTAGACCCCCCGGCCGTGTTCGGTCAGGTTCCGGTCGGCACCGATGTAGAACACGTGCGGCTTGGTGCCTTCCTCGGGACGCAGCACCTGGGTCGGCAGGTGGCTGACCAGGTACGAGACCTCGCTCTTGGGGTCGTTGATGTCGCCGAACACGCGCGAGCGGCCGATGCAGGTCTGCACGCAGGCCGGCACCAGCCCTTGCGTCACGCGGTGATGGCAGAAGGTGCACTTGTCGACCACGCTGGTGATGTCGGTGAAGGTGCGGTGCTTGGGCAGCATGAAGCGCGCGTTGTACGGGCACGATGCCATGCAGGCCTTGCAGCCGATGCAGCGCTCGTAGCGCTGCAGCACGAAGCCGCCGTCCTCGACCTTGAAGGTCGCCTCCACCGGGCACGAGCGCACGCAAGGGGGATCGTCGCAGTGGTTGCACAAGCGAGGCAGGAACTGCTTCTTCACGTTCGGGTAGGTGCCCACCACCTTGTACGGCACCCAGGTTCGGAACACGCCCAGCGGCACGTCGAACTCGGCCTTGCAAGCGACCATGCAGGCGTCGCAGCCGATGCAGCGCCGCAGGTCGATGACCATCGCGTAGCGCTTCTTGCCGGGGATGCCGCGCGTCTCGATCGACGAGGTCCGCAACTCGCTCATGGGATGTCTCCTCTGGTCGTTGGTTTCGGGCGCATTCAGGTGCGCCCGCCAATCCGATGGATCGTGGCCCGATGCCGCGGGGCCACGCTTTCCGAGCAACTTGCGAGCCAGGAAGCCAAGGCCTGGGGTTTACGTGGAGGCTTGCAGGGAAGCGGTCGCGGCCGTGGCGGCGCGGGGTGGCCGTTCGGTGACATGGCAGCCGCGCGCGCGTTACCGGGCAGTAACGCGTGCGCGGCGCGACAGGCCCATAGAATGGTCCGCGGCCCTGCTCGGGCCCGATCCATCATGGACACCTCAACACGAAGGTCGCTGCTTGCGGCGGCGCTGCTCGCTTGGTGCCGCGGGCCTGCGCTGGCCGAAGCGCCCGCCGCAGCGCTGCGCATCGGATTGACGCCGGTGTTCCTGGACGACCAGGTGGCCTTCCTCAATGTCTGGCGGAGCTACCTGGAGCGCCGCCTCCGGCGGCAGGTGGTATTCGTCCAGCGTGGGAGCTACCGCGAGGTGGTGAACCTGCTGAACCAGAGGCTGCTGGACTTCGCCTGGCTGTGCGGCTACCCCTACGTGCGGCACCGCGATCAGATGACGCTGCTCGCGGTGCCGGTGTACCGCGGCAAGCCGCTCTACCAGTCGTACCTGATCGTTCCCGTCGCCGACACCACGACCCGCTCGATACTGGATCTGCGCGGCAAGGTCTTCGCGCACTCCGATCCCGACTCGAATTCGGGCTATCTGTACACCCAGTATTCGCTGCGTCGCCTGAACGAGACGCCCGCCGCATTCTTCGGCAAGACCTTCTTCACCTGGGCCCACCGCAAGGTGGTCGAAGCGGTCGCGGTCGGCCTGGCCCAGGGCGGCGCTGTCGACGGTTACGTGTGGGACACGCTGTCGCTTTCGCACCCCGAGTTGACCGGCAAGACGCGCATCGCGGAGCGCTCGCCGCAGTTCGGTTTTCCGCCCTTCGTCGCACGGGCTTCAGTGGCACCTGCGGAATTCACCGCGATGCAGGCAGTGCTGGTGCGCATGCGCGCCGACAGCGACGGCGCCGCGCTGCTGAAACGGCTCAACCTGGACGGCTTCGAAGCGGGCTCGCCGGCGCTGTTCGACGCGGTGGCCGAGATGTCCCGCGCGGTCGGTGCGGGCTAGAGATGATCGCCCCGAGCGCACTGCGTTCGCTGCCGCCACGGGACGCTCAGCCGGCGCGGGAGCGGAGCGGCGCCGGCTGAGGACGGCATGTTTCGCGATCTCAGCCTGGCCTACAAGACGCCGCTGCGCATCAGCGCGCTGGTGGTTATCACGGCGGTGCTGCTGACCGCGACACTGGTGGTGCGCGAACGCGACGAATTGCGCCGCGACCTGATCGGGCACTCCGAGAACGTGGCGCGCGTGCTGGCCAAGACACTGATCGAGCCGATGGCCCACGACGATGCGTGGCGCGCTTTCGAGATCATCAACACCCCATTCCAGCCGACGCCCGGAGAGGCCGACTCGCAGGCGGCAGAGATCGTGTTGGTGCTCGACGCGCAGCACCGCGTCTATGTGTCGACCCGCCCGCCCGACTATCCGATGCTGAGCGACCCGGCGCGTATCGACCCCGAGTACGCGACGCTGCAGCAGGCGGTGGCCGACCTGCCGACCGCGCAACCGACGGCCATGTTGTCGCCCAAGTCGAACAAGCTGTACATGGTCGCGCCCATCGTCGCCGACGACGTGCGGATCGGCACGCTGGTGATGGGCTATCCGGGGTCGATCTTCACGCAGCGCTTCCTGGGGCTGATGCAGCGCGCCGGCCTCGTGACCGCCTTCGTGCTCGCGGTGCTGCTCCCCGCGGGCTGGTACTTCGGGCGGCGCATTGCCCGGCCGCTGGTGGACCTGGCGGGGGCGATGGGCAAGGTCGGGCCCCAACTTCCGCAGGACCTGGAGTACGTTCCCAGCCCGACGCGGGGTGACGAGATCGGCAGGCTCGGCCGGGAGTTCCAGCGCATGCTGAGCGAACTGCGCGACAAGGAGGCGCTCGAGAAGCAGATGGTCGCCTCCGACCGGCTGGCGGCGATCGGCCGGCTCACCGCCGGAATCGCGCACGAGATCAACAACCCGCTGGGCGGCATGCTCAATGCCATCAGCACCTTCAAGCGCCACGGCCCGACCGACCCGCTGACGGCCAGGACGCTGTCGCTCGTCGAGCGCGGGCTGCTGCAGATCAAGGAAACCGTGGCGGCGCTGTTGGTGGAGGCCAAGGTCGAGAGCCACCCGCTGTCGCGCCAGGACATCGAGGATACGCACACCCTGGTGCTGCCCGACGCGCAGGCCAAGGACGCCCGTTTCGTCTGGGACAACCGGATTGCCGGCGAATTGCCGCTGCCGTCCACGCTGACGCGGCAGGTCCTGATCAACCTGCTGCTCAATGCGGTGCAGGCGATCGGTCGCGGCGGCAGCATGCAGTGCCGTACGAGCCTGGTGGACAATGCGCTGCTGATCGAGGTCTCGAACGACGGCGAGCACATCCCGAACGAAAAGCTCGACTACCTGTTCGAACCGTTTTCGCTGCTCAGCCGCGATGGCCACGGGCTCGGCCTGTGGGTCACCTACCAGATCGTGCAACAGCTGGGCGGCGAGATCCGTGTCACGAGCAAGCCGGACGAGACCACCTTCAGCGTCGTGCTGCCGCTAGAGAGGGAACATGAACTTGACCCCAGCGCCGACCCTGTGCCTGGTTGAGGACGACGAGATCATGGGCGAGTCGCTGTGCGACCGCTTCCGCCTCGAGGGGTTCGACGTGGCCTGGCATCGTCGCGCCGGCGACGCGCTGCGCGCGATCGGCCAGACACCGTACGCCGTCGTCATCAGCGACATCCGTCTGCCCGACTTCAGCGGCGAGACGCTGTTCGCGCGCCTGCGGGAAGCTTCGTCGGAACTGCCGCCGTTTGTCTTCATCACCGGCTTCGGCTCGATCGAGCGCGCCGTCGCGCTGCTGAAGATGGGCGCTGCCGATTACGTCACCAAGCCGTTCGACCTCGACGAGCTGGTGCTGAAGGTCCGCCAACTCAGCCTGCCGCGGGACGGCGGCACGCGAACCGCGGTGGCCGGTACGCGCCTGGGCGTCTCGGCGGCGATGCAGAAGATCGAGGCCACGCTGCCGCGGCTGGCCGAGCACGCCAGCACGGTGCTGATCACCGGCGAGTCCGGCGTCGGCAAGGAGCGCGTGGCGCTGCTGCTGCATCGCTTGGCCGCGCGCGGTGCCGAGCAGCCCTTCGTCGCCGTGAACTGCGGCGCGATCACCGAAACCCTGATCGAGGCCGAGCTTTTCGGCTACGAGAAGGGCGCGTTCACCGGCGCGTTGCGCACGCGCAAGGGGGTGTTCGAGCAGGCCCATGGCGGCACCCTGTTCCTGGACGAGATCGGCGACATGCCGCTTTTGATGCAGGTCAAGCTACTGCGTGCGATCCAGGAACGCCGCATCGTCCGCGTCGGCGGCGAGACCTCGATCGCGGTGGACGTGCGCATCGTCTGCGCCACCAACCAGGACCTGCGCGCGCGCGTCGAGGCCGGCGCGTTCCGCGAGGACCTGTTCTACCGCATCAACGTGATCCACCTGCGCATCCCGATGTTGCGCGAGCGGCGCGACGACATTGTCTGGTTCGCGCGCCAGTTTCTGCGCGAGTTCACCGAGCAGCATGGTGGTGAGAAGCGGGTGTTGTCAGCGGAGGCCGAGCAGGCCCTCCTCGACTACCCCTGGCCCGGCAACCTGCGCGAACTGCGGCACTGCATCGAGCGCGCCTGCATCCTGTCGGGCCAGGCCACCCTGGAGCCCGCGGCACTGTTCGAAGACTGGCCCGAAAACGCCGTCGAGCAGGCGCGAGCTGCGGGCAGCCTGGACCAGTACATCCGCGATTGCGAGCGCGGTTACATCCAGCACGCGCTGCAACGCAGCCAGGGGCAGATCGGCAACACCGCCGCGTACCTGGGCATCAGCCGCAAGAACCTGTGGGAGAAGATGAAGCGCCTGCAGATTCCATCCCGGCCGCCCGAAGGCGACCAGACCTGATTGGAAAGCTGATCGCTAGGGCGTCCCGCCCGGCGGCGGCTCGAGGTGACAGCGCTGCAGCAGCGCCTCATCGGCAAACACCTCGCACGGCGAGCCGTCGGCCGCCACCCGGCCATGGTGCAGCACCAGCACGCGCTGGCAGACCTCGAGCACGAGGTCGAGGTCGTGGGTGGCGATCACGCGCGTGTGATCGAACGAACGCAGCAGGCCGATCAGGCGCCGCCGCCCCGCCGGATCGAGCCCGGCCGACGGCTCGTCGAGGACGAGGATCGACGGCACCATCGCCAGCACGCCGGCGATGGCGACGGCGCGCTTCTCGCCGCCGGACAGCCGGTACGGCGCGCGGCCGGCCAGGTGCGATGCACCGACCGCCTCGAGCGCGGCGTCCACGCGGGCCCGGACCTGCGGCGCCGTCAGGCCCTGGTTCATGGGCCCGAAGGCCACGTCGTCCTGCACCGTGGGCATGAAGAGCTGGTCGTCGGCGTCCTGGAACACGAAGCCCACGCGGCGCCGCACCTCGGCCAGCGAGGCGCGCGTCACTGCCAGCCCGCCGATGCGGACTTCGCCGGCGCTGGCCAGCAGCAGCCCGTTCAGGTGCAGCAGCAGCGTGGACTTGCCGGCCCCGTTGGCGCCCACCACCGCGACCGCCTCGCCTTGCGCGATGCGCAGGTCCACGCCGCGCAGGGCCGGCGTGCCGTCCGGGTAGGCGTGGGTCAGGCCGCGCAGTTCGATCGCCGCGATCGCCGCCGGGCTCATGTCGCGGCACCTGCCAGGAGTGCCCCGATCGCGTGGGGCAGGTCGACCAGGCGGACGCACGCGAAGAAGGCGCACCAGCCGCCCGCGAAGAGCGTGTCGGCGCGCTGCCAGCGCCACCGGTCGCCGAGGCGCATCTCGCCATCGAAACCGCGCGCGAGCATGGCGCCGTGGATGCGCTGGGCGCGGTCGAACGCGCGCAGCAGCAGGTGCCCCAGCAGCGAGGCATAGACCGCCAGGCCCAGGCGCGGGTGCGCGCCGGCGCGCAGGCTGCGCGCGGTGGCCATGCGCGCTGCTTCGCCCGCCAGCACGAAGAGGTAGCGGTAGAGCAAGAGCAGCTGCACCGTGAACACCCGCGGCGCGCCCAGGCGTGCCAGCGCCGCGCACAGCGGGTGCATGCCGGTGCCCGCGACCAGCACGAGCGCGGCGCTGGCCGTCAGCCCGAAACGCAGCACGATCGCCGTGAACGAGACCCAGCCGCCGCTGATCTCGACGCCGGGCAGCGCCAGCATCGGCGCGCGGTCGAGCAGCGGGTTGAAGATGCCGACCAGCAGCGCGAACGGCGCTGCCAGCCCCAGCGCCCGCAGCAGCAGGCGCGCCGGCACCTCGCCCTGGGCGGCCAGCACCGTCGGGTACAGCGCCAGCGGCAGCAGCGCGGCAACGCGGTAGCGATCGAACGACACCACCGTGACGACGAAGAGCAGCGTGGCGACGAGCTTGGCGCGCGGGTCCCGGCGCGAGAGCGCGGTGTCGCGGGCCGCAAGCGCATCGAGCGAGCGCAGATCGTCCAGCGCGGTGTCGAGGCGGGTCACGGTGCTGCCGAACGCGGCGCCGGTCCGCCAGCGGGCGGCGGGCGACTCCTCACCGGCCGCGCGCGCGGCGCCTGCGCAAGCCGAACCCCACCGCCGTCACCAGCGCCAGCGTCACCACGCCGCCGGCCACGCCGGCCATCGACTTGCCGGGCCTCACGTTGGGCCACGCGGCGTGCTCCGGGGGCGTGGCCGGCGCGGCGGGCTCGGCCGCCGGGGGCAGGTCGTAGTCGGGCAACCACGCGAACTGCTGCTGCAGGCGGGCCAGGCGGGCGTGCAGGCCGCCGGACGGGGCGCTCGGTTCGTCGCTGCCCGCCGCCTGGGCCACCGACCATTCCAGCCCGTCGGGCTGGGTGGACGCGAACCACGACAGCACGCCGCCGGTGAGCAGAGCCGCCAGCGCGAGCGTTGCCAGCAGTGCGCTCGGCGACGCGCCACGGGCTGGCCGCGGCGCCGCGGCGCTGCGCAGCAGATCGGGCCGGGCGCGGCGCAGGAACAGCAGCAGGGCCGCCGTGGCCAGGCCCTCGACCACGCCGATGGCCAGGTGGATCGGCAGCATCAGCATCAGGAAGGTCGTGAGCGGCAGGCTGGCAATGCCCGACAGCGTGCTCTGCAGCACGACGCCGAGCGCACCGAGCTGCAGGCCCACCGCTGCCGCGACGACGGCCGCGACCGCAAGGCGCCGCCGCGACAGTGCGGCGCCGGCCAGCGGACGGTAGATCAACGGGTAGGCCACGAAGCAGGGCAGCACGCCGAGGTTGAACAGGTTCGCCCCCAGGGCGAGCAGGCCGCCGTCGGCGAAGAAGAGGGCCTGCACCGTGAGCACCGAGGCGATCACGATCAGCGCCGCGTGGGGACCGAGCAGCACCGCCAGCAACAGGCCGCCGCCGAGGTGGCCGCTCGAGCCCGTGCCCGGGATCGTGAAATTGATCATCTGCGCCGCGAAGACGAAGGCACCGAGCATGCCCATCAGCGGCACCAGCCGGTCGTCGGCGCGCGCGCGGACGCGGCGCGAGGCCACCGCCAGCGCAGTGCCCGAGGCGAC
Source organism: uncultured bacterium (assembly GCA_963779155.1). Classification (GTDB taxonomy): domain Bacteria; phylum Pseudomonadota; class Gammaproteobacteria; order Burkholderiales; family Burkholderiaceae_C; genus CAIKUF01. The sequence continues at coordinate 428,105 of CAVZXE010000015.1, forward strand.
CCACATCGCGATGCCCATGCCGGGTGACAGCAGCGCGTCGGCCATGTGCATTGGGGGTGCCCTCCAGCGGCCGTCTCGGCGCGGCCGCGATCGGGCAAGTATCACAAAAGTGTGAAGAAGTGGAAAGTGTTCATATCAAGGGCGGTGCATTCCGGGCGGCGCCGGGGCAGCGCGGCGCTGCGGTCGGCCGGGCGTCGCGCCGGGCTCGTGTATGGTTTGCGCGCCAGACCGACTTCGCAGGGCCCCGCCATGGAACGCTTCACCATCTCGCTCGACGAAAAGCTGGCGCACGAGTTCGATCATTGGATCGCCGAGCGCGGCTACGCCACCCGTTCCGAAGCGGTGCGCGATCTGCTCCGCGGCGAAGTCGAGCGCGCGCGCCAGCACGACGACGCGGCATCGCACTGCATCGCCTGCCTGTCCTATGTGTTCAACCACCACGAGCGCGACCTGATGGAGCGCATCACCGGCCTGCAGCACGAGCACCACGACCTGACGGTCTCGACCATGCACGCGCACCTCGACCACGACCATTGCCTGGAAACCGTGATCCTGCGCGGCCCGACGCGAGAGGTCAGCCGCTTTGCCGACGCGGTTTGCGCGCAGCGCGGCGTGCACCACGGCAAGCTCAACCTGATCAGCATGGAGCAGCACCAGCCGCATCGGCACGGCCGCGGCGCCGGGCACGCACCGCACGTGCACCTCAAGCCCGCGACCTGAGCGGACGCGGCAGCGCGCGCAGCGAGCGCGCAGCCCGCCCGCACCGGGTTCTCGGCGATGCCATGGCTCGCGGCCGCACCGCACTTGGCAGCCCGCGCTTGATCGGCCCGCACCGTGCCGGGGCGGGTGGCCTTGACCTGCATCAATCGCTCTCGCGCGGCCGGTGCCCACAATCACGCGTCCACCCTTGCCCGGTGGGCGTCTGTGGCGGCGCTGCGCGCAACAGGCGCCGCCAGGCGCGTGCGGCCCGTCGCCGCCAACCGAGAAACGCTTCTTGAGCCCTGCCGGAATCAGCCTGTTGATGGCGGTCGCGTTCTGCGCCTTCGGGCTGCTCGCGTGGCGCAAGCTGCAGATCGTCGTGGCGCTGCGGCCCGAGGTCCGCTGGGACCAGCCCTGGGAGCGCCTGCGCAGCGTGCTCGTCAACGGCCTGCTGCAGCGCCGGATGGTCGAACGCGAGTGGCGCCCGGGCCTGATGCACGCGGTGATCTTCCTCGGCTTCATGTCCTTGTTGCTGCGCAAGCTGCAGCTGATCGCGATCGGGTACAGCGAGACGGCCACCTTCCCCGATGTGCTGGGGCCGTTCGCCGCGGTCAAGGACCTGATCGAGCTGGCCGTCGTCGCGGCCGTGCTGTATGCGTTCTACCGTCGCTTCGTCACCCGCCCGGCGCGGCTCGAGCCCAACCGCGAAGCGGTGCTAGTGCTGTCGCTGATCCTGACGATCATGGTGACCGATTTCCTGTTCGACGGCTTTCGCTTCGCGCTGCTGTCGGGCCAGGTGCCCGGGATCGGTCACGAACGCGCCTACGCCTTCGGCGGCGATGCGGTGGCCACGGCCTTCGCCGGGCTGAGCCCGGCGGTGCTCAGGGCCGGCTACGTGCTGACCTACTGGGTGCAGATGGCGGTGGTGCTGTCGTTCCTGGTGCTGTTGCCCACCGGCGAACACTTCCACATCGTCACCGCGCTGCCGGCGCTGTTCTTCCGCCGCGGGCGGCCCGCGAACCGGGTGCCCGGCGTGGACATCGACAAGCTGATGGAGGCGACCGACGAGGCCGACATGCAGGCCGGCGTGCGAACGGCGCGCGACCTGACCTGGAAGGAAGGGCTCGATGTCTTCACATGCACCGAGTGCGGCCGCTGCAAGGACGCCTGCCCGACCTACCTGACGGGCAAGCCGCTGTCGCTGAAGGCGGTGAACGACAGCCTGAAGCACCATCTCGTCGAGCAGCGCGAAACGATCGTCGTCCACGACCCGAAGAACGAGCTGCCGCCGCTGGTGGACGGCGTGATCGGCACCGACACGCTCTGGGCCTGCACCAGCTGCGGCTACTGCGAGGCGGCGTGCCCAATCGAGCTCGAACACCTCGACAAGTTCTTCCGCATGCGCCAGCACCAGGTGATGATCGCAGGCGAATTCCCGCACGAGCTGAAGAAGGTCTTCGAGGCCTGGGAGGTGCAGGGCAACGCCTGGGGCATCCCTGCCGACCAGCGCGGCGACTGGGCCAAGGGGCTGGATGTGCCGGTGATCTCGTCGGCGGCCGACCTGGTCGGGCTCGACTTCGTGTTCTATGTCGGGTCGGCGATGTCGTTCGACCCGCGCGGCCAGAAGATCGCGCGCGCAATGGTGGCGATTCTGCGCCACGCAGGCGTGAAGTTTGGCATCCTCGGCCCGCGCGAAGGCTCGACCGGCGAGTGCGCTCGGCGGCTGGGCAACGAGATGCTGTTTCAGCAACTGGCGGCGAGCCTGGTCGCGACCCTGGGCGAGGTGGGCGCGACGCGCATCGTCACCTGCGACCCGCACGCGCTCAATGCGCTGCGCAACGAGTACCCCGAGTTCGGCGGCCGCTACGAGCTGGTCCACCACACCCGCCTGATCGCCGACCTGCTGGCGCAGGGGCGCATCCGCGTCGAGCCGTCGCTCGAGCGCGTGGTCTACCACGACCCGTGCTACCTGGGGCGCCACAACGGCGAGTTCGACGCTGCGCGTGCCGTCTTGGCCCGGCTTTGCAGCGACGCGCCGCTCGAATTCGATCTGTCGCGCGAAAAGGCCATGTGCTGCGGCGCCGGCGGCGGCCGCATGTGGCTGGAGGAGAACCTGGGCACGCGCATCAACGTCAAGCGGGTCGAGCAGGCGCTGGCGGTGGCACCGAAGACGATCGCCACTGCCTGCCCCTATTGCGCGGTGATGATGGCCGACGGCCTGGCCGTGGCCGAGGGCGGCGCGCAAGTGCAGTCGCGCGACATTGCCGAACTGGTGGCCGAGGCACTGGTGGCCGAGCCGGGGGGAGTTTGACCTTCGTTAAGTCGGCCCTCGCGGCTTGAGCGACAATGCTCCACCTCGGCGAGAGGCGTCGGGCGCCGCGCCCGCCTGCGCCGCGGCGCCTGCGCGCCGGCCAGCGCCTCCCATTGACCGGCTCGCGCCTCGACCGAGCCGAACCCGCAGCACCATCGAAGTGAATTCCCCCGCCCCGTCCTTTGCTCCCGTCGCGCTTGCCACGCATTCCGACGCCCAGGCGCCCACGCTCACGGCGGCCTCGCTCGGCGGGCAGCGCGGCGAGAGGCCGCTGTTTCGCGCGCTCGAGCTCTCGCTGCAGCCGGGGCAGGTGGTCTGGCTCCGCGGCCGCAACGGGCGCGGCAAGACCAGCCTGCTGCGCTTGCTGGCCGGCCTGGCCACGCCCGCGCAAGGGGCGGTGCTGTGCGACGGACAGCCGCTGCGCCCGCGCGCGCCGGAGTGGCGCCGGCGCCTGCTGTACATCGCGCACGTCAATGCACTCAAGGACGATCTGACGGTGGCCGAGTCGCTGCAATTCCTGGGCACGCTGCATGGCCGCACGCCCTCGGGCGACGAGATCGTCGCCGCGCTGTCGCTGCTGGGCGTCGATCGCTTGCGCGACCGGCCGGTGCGCACGCTCAGCCAGGGGCAGCGGCGGCGCTCCGCGTTGGCCCGGCTGGCCCTGCCGCAGCCGCCGTCGATCTGGTTGCTCGACGAGCCCTTCGACGCGCTCGACGACGAAGGCGTGCAGGCGCTGCATGGGCTGTTGTCGGCCCAGGCCCGGCGCGGGGGCAGCGTGCTGCTCACCAGCCACCAGGCGGTGGACTTGCGCGACCCGGTGCCGCAGACACTGAACCTCGATGATTTCGCCGTTGCCGCATGAGGGCGCTGTTCCTCGCCGTGCTGCTGCGCGACCTGCGCCTGGCCGCGCGGCGGCGCATCGACGCGCTGCTGCCGCTGGTCTTCTTCATCGTCGCGGTCAGCCTGTTTCCGCTCGGCGTCGGCCCCGAGCCGCAGACGCTGCGCCATATCGCGCCCGGCATCGTCTGGGTCTGTGCGCTGCTGGCGACGATGCTTTCGGTGCAGCACCTCTACGCCGGCGACCAGGCCGACGGTTCGCTCGAGCAGCTGCTGCTGGCGCCGCACCCGGCGGTGGCGGTGGCCACGGCCAAGTGCGTCGCGCACTGGCTGGTCAACGGCTGGCCGCTGATCGTCGCCGCGCCGCTGGTGGGCGTGCTGTTCGACCTTTCTGCACCCGCGCTGCAATCGCTCGTCATCGGGCTCTTGCTCGGCACGCCGGTGCTCAGCCTGCTCGGCGGGCTCGGCGCGGCGCTGACGCTCGGCCTGCGCAGCGGCGGTATGCTGCTGATCCTGATCGTGCTGCCGCTGGCGATGCCGGTGCTGATCTTCGGCGCCGGCGCGGTGGGCGCCGTGGAGTCGGGCCAGTCGGCCGCCGGCCACTACTCGCTGCTGGGGGCGCTGCTCATCGCCACCGCGCTCGGGGCGCCGATCGCCACCGCGGCGGCCCTGCGAATTTCCACCGAATGAACCTGCAACGGGCACATCAATGACCGCTGGGACGAGACTTTTCAATTTTGCCGCGCCGTCGCGTTTCTATGCGCTGATGGGGGTGCTGATCCCCTGGTTGTGGGCGCTGACCGTGGGCCTCTCGGTGGTAGGCCTGTACATCGGCTTCTTCGTCGCGCCGGTGGACGCGACGCAGGGCAATGCCTACCGGATCATCTTCATCCACGTGCCTTCGGCCTGGATGTCGATGGTCCTGTACCTGGCGATGGCGTTCTGGGCGGCGATCGGCTGGGCCTTCCGGGCGCGCATGGCGTCGATGCTGGCGCGCGCCATCGCACCCACCGGCGCGATGTTCACCTTTGTCGCGCTGTGGACCGGCGCACTGTGGGGCAAACCGAGCTGGGGCGCCTGGTGGGTGTGGGACGCGCGGCTCACTTCGGAACTGATCCTGCTCTTTCTGTATCTAGGCTACATCGCGCTCGTCGAGGCGATCGACGACCCCCGCCGTGCCGACCAGGCCGGGGCGCTGCTGGCGGTGGTGGGCGCGGTCAACATCCCGGTGATCTATTTCTCTGTGCGCTGGTGGAACACGCTGCACCAGGGCGCGACCATCAGCATGACGGCAGCACCCAAGATGGCCAGCACCATGCTGACCGCGATGCTGATATTGACGCTGGCCTTCTGGGCCTATTCGTTCGCGGTAGTCTTCGTCCGCGCGCGGGCGATCGTCATCGAGCGCGAACGCCACACGGCGTGGGTGTCCGAACTGGCGCTCGCCGGCAATGGAGTTCGAGCATGAACTGGGGCAGTCCGTCAGAGTTCTTCGCGATGGGTGGGCATGGCCTCTATGTTTGGGGCTCTTACGGCGTGACCGCGCTGCTGATGCTGGTCGAGCCCTGGCTCGCCGCGCGGCGCCGCAGGCAGGCCCTGCTTGACGCGGCGATGGCCGAAATTTGGAAGGAAAACGAACAATGAAACCTCGTCACAAACGCCTGGCCATCGTCGGCGGCGTGCTTGCCTCGGTCGCGGTGATCGCCGCGCTCGTGTTCAACGCGTTCCAGAGCAACCTGGTGTTCTTCTATTCGCCGACGCAGGTCGCCGCCAAGGAGGCCCCGACCAGCCGGACGTTCCGCCTCGGCGGGTTGGTGCAGGAAGGCAGCGTCAAGCGCGACGGCGTCAAGGTCAGCTTTGTCGTGACCGACACCGTCAAGGCCATTCCCGTCAGCTACCAGGGAATCCTTCCCGACCTCTTCAAGGAGGGCAAGGGCGTGGTCGCCCAGGGGCGCCTGGAGGGCGACGTGTTCGTCGCCCGCGAGGTGCTGGCCAAGCACGACGAGAACTACATGCCACCCGAGGCGGCCGAGGCGCTGAAGAACGCGCAGGGCGTCAACGAGCGGGCATCACGCAGCGTCGTGCAGGGCAGCACGGCGACCCCACAGGGAGCCCCGCAATGATCCCCGAACTGGGCCACTTCGCGCTCTGGCTGGCGTTGGCCACGGCGCTGCTGCTCGGCGTCGTGCCGCTGGCCGGCACCTTTCGCGAGCGCGCCGACTGGATGGTGCTCGCGCGGCCGCTGACCTGGGCGCTCTGCGCCACCGTGGGCGTCTCGTTCGTCAGCCTGACATCCGCATTCATCGGCAACGACTTCTCGGTGCTGTACGTCGCCTCGCACTCCAACAGCGCCTTGCCGCTGCCCTACCGGATCGCCGGCGTCTGGGGCGGCCACGAGGGCTCGCTGCTGCTGTGGGCGATGATGCTGTGCGTCTGGATGGCCGGGGTGGCGCGCTTCAGCCGCCACCTGCCGCTGCCGGTACTGGCGCGCATCCTCGCCGTGATGGGTTGGGTGGCGGTGGGCTTCCTGCTCTTCACGCTCGTCACCTCGAACCCGTTCGAGCGGCTGTTCCCGGTGCCCGCCGACGGGCGCGACCTGAACCCGCTGCTGCAGGACCCGGGGATGGTCATCCACCCGCCGATGCTCTACATGGGCTACGTGGGCTTCTCGGTCGCCTTCGCGTTCGCGGTGGCAGCATTGATCGGCGGCAACCTCGATTCGCAATGGGCGCGCTGGACGCGGCCCTGGACGCTCGCTGCATGGATGTTCCTGACGATCGGCATTGCGCTCGGCAGCTGGTGGGCCTACTACGAACTCGGCTGGGGCGGCTGGTGGTTCTGGGACCCGGTCGAGAACGCCTCGTTCATGCCCTGGCTGGTCGGCACGGCGCTGATCCACTCGCTCGCGGTGACCGAAAAGCGCGGCGCCTTCAAGTCGTGGACGGTGCTGCTGGCGATCATGGCGTTCTCGCTCTCGCTGCTCGGTACCTTCCTCGTCCGCTCGGGCGTGCTGTCGTCGGTCCACGCGTTCGCCACCGACCCGCGGCGCGGGCTGTTCATCCTCGCCTTCCTCGTCATCGTGGTCGGCGCCTCGCTGACGCTCTACGCCTGGCGCGCGCCGAAGGTGGGCCTGGGCGCGCGCTTCGCGCTGCTCTCGCGCGAGACGCTGCTGCTGGGCAACAACGTGATGCTGGTCGTGGCCATGGCCGCGGTGCTGCTGGGCACGCTGTACCCTCTGGTGCTCGACGCGCTGGGCCTCGGCAAGATCTCGGTCGGCCCGCCGTACTTCGATACGGTGTTCATGCCGCTGATGGTGCCGGTGGTGTTCCTGATGGGCGTCGGCCCGCTCGCGCGCTGGAAGCAGACCTCGCTGCCCGAGCTCGCCGTGCGCCTGCGCTGGGCGGCCGCGGTCGCGGTGGTGGCGGCCCTGGCCAGCGGCTGGCTCGCCGGGCGCATCACGCTGGTGGCCACGATCGGTCTGCTGATGGGCTGGTGGGTCGTGGCCAGCGTTGCCACCGACCTGTGGGGCCGCGTGCGCCCGCGCGATGGCGCAGGCATCATGGCCCGGGCCGCGCTGCTGCCGCGCTCGGTGGTCGGCATGATGGCCGCGCACCTGGGCATCGCGGTGTTCATCTTCGGCGTCACGATGGTCAAGACCTACGAGGTCGAGCGCGACGTCAAGATGGCCCAGGGCGACACGACCACGATCGAGGGTCATGTCTTCACCTTGCGCGGCCTGCGCGAGGTCGACGGGCCGAACTATCGCGCCGTGCAGGCCTGGGTCGAGGTGACCCGCAAGGGCAGCAAGGTGGCCGACATGCTGCCCGAGAAGCGCGTCTATCGCGTCCAGCGCAACCCGATGACCGAGGCCGCGATCCAGACCGGCTTCACGCGCGACCTCTATGTCGCGCTCGGTGAGCAGGTCGAAGGCGGCGCCTGGATCGTGCGCGTGTACTACAAGCCCTTCGTCGACTGGATCTGGGGTGGCGCGCTGCTGATGGCGCTCGGCGGCCTGCTCGCCGCGACCGACCGCCGCTACCGCAGCCGCGTGCCGGCGCAGGCCGCACCGGCAGCGGTGCCCGCGGCGGCGCCGCCGCGCTCTGCGGTTGCTCGTCCGGCAGGCGCACTCAAGTCCAAGACGCGATGAAGAGCCTCAAGTTCCTGATCCCGCTGGCGCTGTTCGTCGTGCTGGCATGGTTCCTCGGCGCCGGCCTGTCGCTCGACCCGCGCGAGGTGCCTTCGCCGCTGATCAACAAGCCGGCGCCCGCCTTCAAGCTGGTTCGCCTGGACGACGCCTCGGCCACGATCTCGCGCGAAGACTTGCTCGGCAAGGTCTGGATGCTCAACGTCTGGGCCTCGTGGTGCGTGGCGTGCCGCGAGGAGCATCCGCTGCTGGTCGAGTTCTCGAAGCGCAAGCTGGTGCCGGTGTACGGCCTCAACTACAAGGATGCCCGCCCCGACGGCCTGGCCTGGCTGTCGCGTTTCGGCAATCCCTACGAGGCCTCGGTGTTCGACGCCGAAGGGAAGGTGGGCATCGACTACGGCGTCTATGGCGTGCCCGAGACCTTCGTCATCGACCGCCAGGGCGTGATCCGCTTCAAGCACATCGGCCCGCTGACGCCCGAGGTGCTGCGCGACCGCATCGAGCCGCTGATCAAGTCGCTCAACGCCTGAGTCCGAGGTCACGATGCCCAGCTACCGTTTTCGTTCAGTTCGCATCGCGCTGTGCTTGTGCGCTTTCCTGCTTGCGGGCCTGGGTCCGGCGCGTGCCGGCGAGGCCGCTCCCGCCGCCGAAGACCCGGTGCTCGAAGCCCGGGTGATGGCCGTCGCCTCCGAGTTGCGCTGCCTGGTGTGCCAGAACCAGACCATCGCCGACTCGCACGCCGCGCTGGCCGTCGATCTGCGCAACCAGGTGCGCGAGATGCTGCGCCGCGGCGAGAGCCAGGAGCAGATCGTCGCCTACATGACCGCCCGCTACGGCGACTTCGTGCTCTACCGTCCGCCACTCAAGGAGACGACGGCGCTGCTGTGGTTCGGCCCGGGGCTGCTGCTGGTCGGTGGCATCGTGGTCCTCGTCGTCGTGCTGCGCCGCCGCTCGCGGCTGCCCGCCGAGAGTTTCGAACCCGACGAAGACCTGTCCGAAGCCAGACCCGCCGCCGACGGCCCCACCTCCCGAATCTCATGACCGATACCGTACAAGTCCTTCGACAACAGCTGGAGCAATTGCGCTCGCAGCATGCCTCTGGCGCGATCGACGACGCCCAGTACGCCGAACGCAGCGCACCGCTCGAGCGCCGGCTGGTCGACGAACTCGTCGGCAGCCCCGCGCCGGCAGGTGCCGCGCCCGCGACGCAGACGGCTGCGCCGGCACGCCCGGCGGGGCGGCTGTGGCTTGCGCTCGGCGGTTTGGCCGTCGTGCTAGCTGCCGCGGGCTACTGGTGGACCGGCTCGCCCGACCAGATCGGGCAGCAGCCGCAAGGCTTCGGCACGCAAGCGCAGGCGGGGGCCGATGCAGCCGACGGCCCCGCCGCGGCCGCCAGCGCGCCCCACGCCCTGGACAGCGAGCAGTTCAGCGCGTTGGTCGAACGCCTGGCCGCGCGCCTGAAAGACCAGCCTGGCGACGGCGAAGGGTGGAGCATGCTCGGGCGCTCGTACATGGCGCTGGGGCGGCAGGACGACGCGGTGGCGGCGTTCGAGCGCGCCGTCAAGCTGCGGCCCGACGATGCCACCGGCCTGGCCGACTACGCCGACGCGCTGGCGCTGAAGAACGGCCGATCGCTCGAGGGCGAGCCGACACGCCTGATCGAGCGTGCACTCAAGGTCGACCCCGACAACCTGAAGGCGCTCACGCTGGCGGGCACGGTTGCCTTCAACGGCGGCGACTTCGCGAAGGCAGCGCAGTATTGGGACCGGGCGGCGAAGGTCGGCCCGCCCGACAGCCCGATGGTGCAGCAGGCCCGCGCCGGCGCCGCCGAGGCCCGCGAACGCGGCAAGCTCCCGGCCGTCGCAGCTGATGACAAGGCGCCCGTGGTCGCGGCCAGCGAGAAGGCGCCCGCTGTCGCGCCTGCAACGGCGACGACGCCCGGCGCGGCCGGCACGGTCGCCGGCACCGTGACGCTGGCTCCAGCGCTCAAGGGCAAGGTGGGGGCCGAAGACGCCGTCTATGTCTTCGCACGCGCCGCCGAGGGATCGCGGATGCCGCTGGCCTTCCTGCGCAAGCAGGTCAAGGACCTGCCCTTCACCTTCGTGCTCGACGACAGCCTGGCGATGGCCCCCACCGCCCGGCTCTCGACCGCGGCGGGGCCGGTGATCGTCGGCGCGCGCATCAGCAAGTCGGGCCAGGCCATGCCCCAGCCCGGTGACCTCGAGGGCCTGAGCGGGGCGACAGCGGTCGGCAGTGCCGGCGTCGCGGTGGTGATCGCGAACACGGTGAAGTAGGCGCTCGCGGGTTGCGTGTCGCGCCCGAGCAACCCGCCAAGCCATCTGCCGCGCCTGACGGTCGCGGCCTCGCGACCGCGGTCAATGGGCTCGCCGCTCGTCAGAAGCGGTAGCGCAGGCCGATCCAGGCCGCGCGCGGAGCACCCGGCGCGTAGAAGGTTTCGCGCTGCCAGAGTTCGGGATCGGGCTCGAACTCGCCGGCGGCATTGAACGGGTTCTCGGCGAGCGCGCCGGCCGTCGCGTACTGTTTGTTCAGCACATTGGCAAAGCGCGCGTAGAGCTCGAATTCGGGCGTGAAGGCGTAGCGCGTTGTCAGGTTGAGCACGCCATAGCCGGGCGCGTAGCCAGGCCCGAGGAAGGTGCGCGTGATGCCATTCAGGTCGGTGTAGGTGCCCGCCTCGTGGCGGTTGTTCTCGTTGCCGCGCACGAAGATCGACGAGTAGGCGACGAACTGCATGCCGACGCGCCAGCGCTCGTTGACCGCATACGACGCGTTCAGCTTCAGGCTCTGCGTGGGCACGCCCGGCATGCGCGAGCCCGGCGTCACCGCGATCAGGTCGTCGCCCTGATAGACGCCGGGCTCGCCCGCGGCCTCGGGCGAGCACTGCGTCGAGGTGCCGCGGGTCGAGTTGTTCTGCGACACGATGCAGGCATTCGACTGAAACGTCGCCCGGATGTACGAGTAGCTCGCACCCCATTCCAGGCGGCCGCTGCTGCCCGAGGCGCCGAGCTCCACGCCCTCGCGGCGCGTCTTGCCGAAGTTGGTGAAGTAGCCCGCGCTGGTGGTGGTGCCGACGAACAGGATGTCGTTCGTGTTCGTCGCCTGGAACAGCCCGGCGTTCCAGCGGATGCCGTCGGCAAGGCGGCCGCGCAGGCCGAGCTCGAAGGTGCGCGTGATCACCTGGTTGAGCGGCGGGTCGGAGGCCAGCGCGTTGGGCAGCGTGCAGGGGTTTTCCGGGTCGGCGCAGCCGAGCTCGATCGGCGACGGCGCGCGGCTGCCCTGCGCGAAGCCGCCGTATAGGGTCATCCCGGGCAGCCATTCGTAGGCAGCGCCGATGGCCGGGTTGAAGCTCGAGTAGCGGTGGTCGCCGTCGAGCGCGGGTGCCGACGGGCCGGTATCCTGCATCTTCACTTCGGTCAGGTTGTAGCGGCCCGACAGCGTGAGGAACAGGTTCGGCAGCACCGTGATCGTGTCGGTCGCGAAGAGGCCGAAGTTGTTGACGCGCCCGGTCAGCGCGTTCTCGAGCTCGTAATCCCCGGTCTCGATGACCGCGCGCGTGGGGTCGAACATGCCGAGCGTGGCCCCCTGCTGGAAGGTGCTGCGGCTGCCGTCGTAGGTGGCACCGGCGGCGACCTGGTTGCGCCCGGCGACCACGCTCCACTGCAGCGCCGCGCCGGCGCCGTTCTGCTGCGTGCGGGTGCGGTTGCTCACGGCGCTGGGCACGTCGGTCGCGCCTTCGTCGACCTCGCTCTCGTAGCCGTCGTTGACGTCGCCGTTGAGGGTGCGCGTGCGCACGCTGCGGAAATAGACGGTTCCCGCGAGCTGCGAGCCGCCTTCGAGCAGGGCATTACCGGAGACGTTCAACAGCGCGAGCTGGTTCTTCGTCTGGTCCGGGCGGGTGAAGATGCCCGTCTGGGTCTGCGCCAGGAAGCTCTGCGGCACCAGCCCGTTGCCGACGAGGTCGGTATTGGCGCCGGTCACGCTCACATCGACCTCGTAGGTCTCGGCGCGCTTGCCGACCTTGGCGAAGAGCTGGCCCACGGTGGACGGCGAATAGTCGCGCCAGCCGTTTTCGTTGAAGTAGGTGCCGGCGGCGAACGCATGCATGCCGTCGCCGAAGCTGCGCCCGACCTCGAACTGGGCGCTCACGCGGCCGAACGAGCCGCCGTAGGCCTCGATCGCGCCGCCCGGGTGCGTGTCGCCGCTCTTGGTGCGCAGCGCGATCGCCGCGCCCAGCGTGTTCAGGCCGTACAGCGGGTTGGAGCCCGGCATCAGCGTCAGGTCGGCGATCGCCGCCTGCGGAATCAGGTCCCAGTTGACGATGTCGCCGAAGGGCTCGTTGACGCGAACGCCGTCGAGGAACACCGACAGCCCCTGCGGCGTGCCCAGCAGCGGCGATGCCGAGAAGCCGCGGTAGTTCACGTCGGGCTGGAACGGGTTGCCCTGGATCTCGTTGACGTTCACGCTCGGCAGGCGCAGGCCCATCAGCTCGGGCAGGCTGACCGCGTTCTCGTTGTTGATCGCGTCGCGGCCGAGCTGCTCCACGTTGTAGGGCAAGCGGTCGCGTGCCACCCCGAGGCCTGGCAGCAAACCGGGCTGCACGACGACGTCGACCCGTGGCAGGGTTGCCGGTGCCTGGGGCGGCGGCGTCTGCGCCAGCGCCGGCGCGGCCGCACAGAACCACAGCAGACCGACAGGCCCCGCGCGCAGCTTCGTCTTCATCTCCATCCTCATCGTTGGCGAATACATCGAAGACATGACGCTAGCAGTGCGAAGGTGTCGGTCAAGGGAAAACCTCCCGCGGCGCGTCCGGGCTGCAGCGCGGCGGCACCGGCAGTGCAGCCTGCGTGCCATCCGGCGCCTGCGCTTCGGCGATCGGCACGGCGGCGACGGTCATGGCGCATGGGCAGCACAGCCCCGGCCGAGGCCTGGTGGCCGACGAAACCCGGGATCAGTGCGCCGCGACTTCGAGCGCCCGCTGCAGCAACTGCCCGCCGCCGTAGCTGCCCTGCGTCGGCGCCTCGCCGCCCAGGGAGATGCGGATCGCGCAGTACTTGAATTCGGGGATCTTCGCGAACGGGTCGAGCGCCGCATTGGTCAGGCGGTTGATGGCCGCCTCGTAGTAGCAGAACGGCACGAACACGGCGCCGCGCGGCGAGCTTTCGTCGGCCCGCGCGTAGAGCGTGACGCGGCCGCGCCGCGATGCGATCGTCACCACATCGCCCGGCCGCCCGCCCAGTGCGGCGAGGTCCAGCGGATGCACCAGCGCCACCGGATCGGGCTCGATCGCATCCAGCGTGGTCGCGCGCCGGGTCATGCTGCCGGTGTGCCAGTGCTCGAGCTGGCGCCCGGTGATCAGCACCATCGGGTATTCGGCGTCGGGCCGCTCGTCGGCCGGAATGATGTCGGCCGGCACGAAGCGCGCCCGGCCGCCCTCGCGCGGGAACTCGTCGATGAAGACCACCGGCTCGCCCGGGTCGCCCTCGTTGCGGCACGGGTAGGTCACCGCGTGCTCGCGCTCCAGCCGTTCCCAGGTGATGCCGCCGATGCTGGGCATCGTGTGGCGCATCTCGTCGAACACTTCCGAGACGTGGCCGTATTGCCAGTCCAGCCCGAGCCGCTGGGCGAGTTGCTGGATGATCCACAGATCCTGCTTCGCGTCGCCCGGCGGAGCGATCGCCTGGCGGCCCATCTGCACCAGGCGGTCGGTGTTGGTGAAGCTGCCGGTCTTCTCGGGGAAGGCGCTCGCCGGCAGCACCACGTCGGCGAGGTAGGCGGTCTCGGTGAGGAAGATGTCCTGCACCACCAGGTGCTCGAGCGCGGCCAGCGATTCGCGCGCATGGTTGGCGTCGGGGTCCGACATCGCGGGGTTCTCGCCCATCACGTACATGCCGCGGATGGCGCCCGCCTTGATGGCGTGCATCACTTCGACCACGGTCAGGCCGGGCTGGTCGTCGAGGGTGCCCGGGGGCAGCTGCCAGGCCTGCTCGAAGCGCTCGCGCACCGCGTCATCGGTGACGTGCTGGTAGTCGGGGAACATCATCGGGATCAGCCCCGCGTCGGACGCGCCCTGCACGTTGTTCTGGCCGCGCAGCGGATGCAGCCCCGTGCCCGGGCGGCCGATCTGCCCCGTCATCAGCGACAGCGCGATCAGGCAGCGCGCGTTGTCGGTCCCGTGCACGTGCTGCGAGACGCCCATGCCCCACAGGATCATCGATGCCCTGGACGTCGCGAACAGTCGCGCCACCTCGCGGATCGTCTCGGCGTCGATGCCGCAGATCGGCGCCATCGCCTCGGGCGCGTAGCCTTCGACGTTGCGGCGCAGGTCGTCGTAGCCGACGGTGCGGCTGGCGATGAAGGCTTCGTCCACCAGGCCCTCGGTCACGATGACGTGCATCATCGCGTTGAGCAGCGCCACGTCGGTGTCGGGCTTGAACTGCACGAAGCGGTGCGCGATGCGGGCCAGTTCGGAACGGCGCGGGTCGCAGACGATCAGCTTGGTGCCGTTCCTGACGGCGTTCTTGATCCAGGTCGCGGCCACCGGGTGGTTCACGGTCGGGTTGGCGCCGATGATGAGCACGACCTCGGCCTTCGTCACGTCCAGCACCGGGTTCGACACTGCGCCCGAGCCGATGCCTTCGAGCAGCGCCACCACCGACGAGGCGTGGCACAGGCGGGTGCAGTGGTCGACGTTGTTGCTGCCGAAGCCGGTGCGCACCAGCTTCTGGAACAGGTAGGCCTCCTCGTTGCTGCCCTTGGCCGAGCCGAACCCGGCGAGCGACTTCCTGCCATGGCGGTCGCGGATCTGCGCCAGCCTGCCGCCGGCCAGTTCGAGCGCTTCGTCCCAGCTCGCTTCGCGGAACACGTCGCTCCAGCGCTCCGGGTCCATCGTGAAGCCGCCGTGCTTGGGCACGCCGGCGCGGCGGATCAGCGGCCTGGTGAGCCGGTGCGGGTGGTGGGCGTAGTCGAAGCCGTAGCGACCCTTGACGCACAGGCGCTCGCGGTTGGCCGGGCCGTCGCGTCCTTCGACGAACAGGATCCGGTTGTCCTTCACGTGATAGGTGAGCTGGCAGCCGACGCCGCAGTAGGGGCAGACCGAAGCGACCTGCTTGTCGGGCACCGCGAGCGCCGCCTCGTGGGCCGGCGCCAGCGCGCCCGTGGGGCAGGCCTGCACGCACTCGCCGCAGGCGACGCAGGTCGAGGCGCCCATCACGTCGCCCATGTCGAACACGATCTTCGCGTGCTCGCCGCGAAATGCCAGGCCGATGACGTCGTTGGCCTGCTCGTCGCGGCAGGCGCGCAGGCAGCGCGTGCACTGGATGCACGCGTCGAGGTTCACCGCGATGGCCGGGTGCGACAGGTCGCCGGGCACCGCTTCGCGCGCTTCGAAGCGCGGCTTGCCGACGCCGAGCTTGCCGGCCCACTGGTCGACCTCGTTGTGGCGCGTGAACGCCTTCTCCGGCAGGTCGGACAGCAGCAGCTCGAGCACGAGCTTTTGCGACCTGAGCGCACGCTCGCTGTCGGTCGTGACCTTCATGCCGGCGGCCGGCGTGCGGCAGCATGAGGCTGCCAGCACGCGCTCGCCGGCGATCTCGACCATGCACGAGCGGCAGTTGCCGACGGCTTCCAGCCCTTCCTTGTAGCAAAGGTGCGGAATCTCCACGCCTTCGCGCTTCGCGACCTCGATCAGGGTCTCGGTCGCCCGGCCCGAGACCTCGCGGCCGTTGAGCTCGAAAGTGACCAGCGGTGCGTCGAGATGGGCCGCTTCGTTCGGGGTGATCGCGTTCATGACGGTGTCCTCGGGATCAAGCCAACTCGTGCGGGAAGTACTTCACTACGCAGTCCACCGGGTTCGGCGCCGCCTGGCCGAGGCCGCAGATCGAGGCGTCGCGCATCACCGCGGACAGGTCGGCCAGCAGTTCGAGGTCCCAGCTCGGCTTCTCGATCAACGCCGAGGCCTTGGCGGTGCCATTGCGGCAGGGTGTGCACTGGCCGCAGGACTCGTGCTTGAAGAATCGCATCATGTTGCGCGCCGCGCCCACGGCGCTGTCGCGGTCCGACAGCACGATCACCGCTGCCGAGCCGATGAAGCAGCCGTGGGGCTGCAGCGTGTCGAAGTCGAGCGGGATGTCGTTCAGCGCCGCCGGCAGGATGCCGCCCGAGGCGCCACCGGGCAGGTAGGCGTAGAACGCGTGGCCCTCCTGCATGCCGCCGCAGTATTCGTCGATCAACTGCTGGACGGTGATGCCGGCCGGGGCGAGCTTGACGCCGGGGTTCCGGACGCGGCCGGACACCGAGAACGAGCGCAGGCCCTGGCGGCCGTTGCGGCCCTGCGCGGCGAACCAGGCGCCGCCCTTCTCGAGCAGCTCGCGCACCCAGTAGAGCGTCTCGAAGTTGTGCTCCAGCGTCGGCCGTCCGAAGAGGCCGACCTGCGCGACGTAGGGCGGGCGCAGCCGCGGCATGCCGCGCTTGCCTTCGATCGATTCGATCATCGCCGACTCCTCGCCGCAGATGTAGGCGCCGGCGCCGCGCCGCAGCACGATCTCGGGCATCGCGGCGATGGGCGGGTGTGCCTTCAACTGCTCGAGTTCGGCCTCGAGCAGCGCGCGGCAGCCGTGGTATTCGTCGCGCAGGTAGATGTAGACCTGCGCGATGTCCACTGCCCAGGCCGCGATCAGCACGCCCTCGAGGAAGCGGTGCGGGTCGCGCTCGAGCAGCACGCGGTCCTTGAAGGTGCCGGGCTCGCCTTCGTCGATGTTGACCGCCATCAGGCGCGGTGCCGGCTCGGCGCGAACGATGCGCCACTTGCGGCCGGCCGGGAACCCGGCGCCGCCGAGCCCGCGCAGGCCCGAGTCCTCGAGCGTCTTGATGACCGATTCGACCTCGCGCTCGCCCGAGGCGCAGGCCTTCAGCAGCGCGTAGCCGCCGTTGGCCCGGTAGGCGGCGAGGTCGATGTGATTCTGCGTCGGCTGACCTGGCGCGCCGGCGGCGACCTGCGCCACCACCGCATCGCAGCTCGCGTGGGGCACGGGGTGCTGCCCCACCGCCACTGCAGGCGCCTGCTCGCAGCGGCCGATGCAGGGTGCTGCGAGCACACGCACCTCCCTGCCGAGCAATGCGGGCAGGCGTGCCAGCAGATCGCCGGCGCCGGCCATCTCGCACGACAGTCCGTCGCAGACGCGCACCGTCAGGGCAGGCGGCGCCGCTTCGCCTTCGCGCACGATGTCGAAGTGGTGATAGAAGCTCGCGACCTCGAACACCTCGGTCTGCGCGAGGCGCATCTCTGCCGCCAGCGCCGCGAGGTGCGCGGCCGAGAGGTGCCCGAAGCGGTCCTGGATCTTGTGCAGGTGCTCGATCAGCAGGTCGCGCCGGCGCGACGCATCGCCGAGCAGGGCGCGGACCTGCAGGGCCGCTTCGGGATCGACGCGGCGCCCCTTGGGCGCCTGGCGCTTGCGCTGCCTGGAGACTTCGACGGCGGCGATCGGTATGACGGGGTGGTTCATGGTCGTGTCCGCGGTTCGCGTCGCTGCGCAGGGATGACGGTTCGTGTTCGGAGCGAAGTGTCGGCGATGTGGCGAGGCCGATCCAATTTAGTCCGCGAATGGCTCGATGCGATCGGCGAATCAGGGTTTTCCATAGGATCGACCGCCCGGGGATGGCCTGTCACGTTCAGCCGCCGAGCAGGCCGGCGTGTCGCGCGGCGTGCTGCAGCCATTTCGCGTCATCCGCGAAGGCCAGCGCGGCCTCCAGGGTCCGCGACGGGCGGTTGGTGTCGTGCAGCATGAACGCGATCGGGACCTCGACCTGCGGGCTGACGAGCGGCAGGGCCTCGAGCTCGCGATAGCCTTGGACGGCACCTGCGAGCGCGCCGGGTAGGATGCTGCAGACCCGGCCGGCCACCACGCTCAGGGCCAGCGTCAGGATCGAGTTGGTCTCGATCGCGGGGCGGGCCTGCACGCCGGCCGTCTTGAACGCGCGGTCCACGATGGTGCGGTTGTGCATTTCGGCACTGAGCAGGCACAGCGGCAAGGCGGCGGCTTCGCGCCAGGAAATCGGCTCGCCGATCCGCAGCGAATCGGAGCCGGCGTCCGGCGCCTTGCGCAGCAGGAAGTAGTGCTCGCTGTACTGGGGCAGCAGGCGAAGCGGGGCGCGGCCGCGCTCCATCCGCTCGGTGTACCCGAGGCCCAGGTCGAGCGCCAGGCTTTCGAGCCCCGTTTCCAGCTCGACCGAACTCATCGAGCGCAGCGTGGGCACGATGCCCGGATGGCGGTCCTGCAGCAGGGCCGCGAAGCGCGCGGCGATCGGCATCGCGCTGGGCACGGCGCCGATGACCAGGTGGCCCTGCGGATCGCCGCCGCGGCTGTGCAGGTCCTGCTGCAGCAGCTCATGCTCGCGCAGGATGCGCCGCGCGCTGACGAGGATGCGCTCGCCCTCGGCGGTGAAGCCGGCGAAGTTCCGGCCGCGCTTGACGATCGCAGTGCCGAAGCTGTCCTCGAGCGCCCTGAGCGCGTTGGACAGGGCCGGCTGCGTCACGTGGCAGGCGAGCGCGGCGCGCCCGAAGTGCCGATGGTCGTCGAGCGCGACCAGGTACTTGAGGGAAACAAACAGGTTCATGGGGCCGTTTCGTTGCGGGCCGTTCGGGGCGTCGAACGCCTGCCCGCACGGTTGCGCAGTAGCATCGACCCCCGCCATTCTGAAGGAGACCGACATGACCCGCTGGCGCAAACAGACTGCGGACGAGGTGTACGCGCCCGACGAGATCGCCGCGCGCCTGGCCGACGAGCTGCCGAAATGGACCTTCGAAGACGGCTGGATCCGCCGCAAGTACAAGACCAGCGGCTGGAAGGCCACGCTGATGGTGGTCAACGCCGTGGGCCACCTTGCCGAGGCGGCCTGGCACCACCCGGACCTCACGGTGTCGTACGCGTTCGTCACGGTGAAACTGATGAACCATGCCGCCAAGGGCATCACCGAGAAGGACTTCGAGCTCGCGCGAAAGATCGAGGAGGTCGTGATGTGGCAGCCCGCGGCCGTCCCCGGTTCTGCGCTCGAAGGCACACCCGACGACCCGCGCTTCAAGTACCTGAAGTACGACTGAGGCCGGAGCGGCAATGACACAGTGTCCTCAACCCGACACAAGCCGCCGCCGGAGCGCCGCAAGACCGGGGTGACGACGCCGGGAGAAGCGGCTGCGGAACGGGGCTTGCTTTGAGAGCCCTGTACCGCTGGCCCGCCTGCCATCCACCCGCCACATGATGGAATTGTCTCGAAGTGCCGACCCCGCCCTGCTCGCCGACGCCCCGGCGACGGTGACGCTGCGCGCGCCGGGGCGCCTGCATCTGGGCTTCCTCGACCCGGCCGGGTCGCTCGGGCGCCGCTTTGGCAGTCTCGGCCTGGTGCTGGGCGGGTTCGAGACCGAGGTCGAGCTGGGCGCTGCGCCTGCAAGCCAGGTGAGCGCGAGCGGCCGTGCCGAGCGTGCCGAGGTCGAGCGCGCCGCCGCGTACCTGGCCCTGCTGCAGCGCCACAGCGGTCGCCACGAGCCGCTGCGGATCGGGCTGCTTCGGGTCTTGCCGGCGCATGCCGGCTTCGGCTCCGGCACCCAGCTCGCGCTGGCCATCGGTCGCGCCTTCGCGCAGTGGCATCGGCTGGACCTGGGCACGCCCACCCTGGCGCGCTGGCTCGGCCGCGGCCTGCGCTCGGGCATCGGCATCGCCGGCTTCGACCACGGCGGGCTGCTGGTCGACGGCGGCCCGCGCGCCGACGGCGGGCCGGCTGCAGTGTTGTCGCGCATCCCGCTGCCGGCGGCGTGGCGCGTGCTGGTGGTGCAGGACAACGCGTTCGAGGGCCTGTCGGGTGCCGACGAACGGCAGGCCATCGCCAGCCTGTCGCCGCTGCCTCGGGAACGGGCGGCCGACATTTGCCACCAGGTGCTGATGCGCGTGCTGCCGGGGGCGGCGGGCGCCGAGTTTGCCCCTTTCGCGGCGGGCATCACCCGCATCCAGCAGGTGCTGGGCGATCACTTCGCTGCCGCGCAGGGCGGGGCGGCCTTCACCAGTCCGGCCGTCGCTCACCTGGTCGAATGGCTGGGCGCCGCGCACGGCGGCGGGCCGGCGGCGGCCATCGGCCAGAGTTCCTGGGGCCCGACCGGCTTCGCCATCCTGCCTTCGCAGGCGCAGGCCGAAGCGGCGCTCGACGCCGCGCGCGTGGCGAACGTCGTGGCCGCATCGCTCAGCGTGCGCATCGTGCCCGGGCGCAACACCGGGGCGACCGTCATCGACCGGCGTCCGGCGCATCGCCCGCGCTGAAGTCGATTCCACCTTTTCCGCATCCACCTCCTTCCTCAATCAAGGCAGAGCTTTCATGGAACGTCCCTACATCCTCCACATGTTCACCCCGGGCCGCCAGATGAGCCCGTTCGACATCAACATGGCGGCCGACGCCGGCTACCAGATCATCGTGCCGTACTGCGAGGTCGGCCCCGAAAGCATCGGCGGCCTGACGCAGGACACCATCTTCTCGCGCGGGCCGAAGGGCGTGGCGCGAACCGGCATCTTCATCGGCGGGCGCGATGCGCTGGTCGCAGCCGACATGGTGGAGCGCTCGAAGGCCGCCATGGTCAAGCCCTTCATCGTCTCGCTGATGGCCGACCCGAGCGGCGCCTACACCACCGCCGCCGCGATGGTGGCCTGCGTCGAGACCGCATTGCGGCGCCATCACGCGCAGGGCCTCGACGGCCAGCGGGTCGTGATCCTCGGCGGCACCGGGCCGGTGGGGCGCATTGCCGGCGTGATCGCCGCGCAGGCCGGCGCCGAGGTCTTCCTGTCGAGCCGCAACGGCATCGACGTGGCCGAGGAGGCGGCGCAGGAAACCGGCAAGCGCTTCGGCGTGACCCTTCATGGCATCTCGGGCGGCGACCCGGCCGCCGTGCGGACCTCGATCGCCGATGCCGACGTGCTGCTTGCCTGCGCGGCCGCGGGGGTGCAGGTCGTCTCGGCCGAGGCCCTGGCGGTTGCGAAGCGGCTCAGGGTCGCTGCCGACGTGAACGCCGTACCGCCGGAGGGCATTGCCGGCGTCGGGGTGATGGACGATGCCAAGCCGCTGGCCGGCACGTCGGCGGTCGGCATCGGCGCCCTCGCGGTGGGCAACGTCAAGTACCAGACCCAGCACCGGCTGCTGGTGCAGATGCAGCGGGCCGAGAAGGCGCTGGTGCTGAGCTTCCCGGAGGCGTTCGCGGTTGCACGCGAGTTCCTGGCCGAGAAGGCAGCCGAGAAGGCGGCTTGAGCGGCGCGGCGCGATGACGGTGCTCGCCGTCGCGGCCACGTCGGCGCGGATGCTGGCCGAGGCCGCCCGCGACGACGGTTTCGGCGTCGTCGCACTCGACCTCTTCGGCGACGCCGACACGCGGCGGGCCAGCTCGGAATGGGTCGGCGTCGGCAGAACCGATACCCTGCGCATCGACGCCGAGTTGTTGCTGTCGGCCCTGGCCGCGCTGGCGCGGCGCGGTGGCGTGGTGGGATGGATTGCCGGCGCCGGCTTCGAAGGCCGGCCTGAGTTGCTGGAGCGCGGTGCGGCGCTGTTGCCGTTGATCGGCACCCCGGCTGCCGCAGTGCGCCGGGTGCGCGATCCGCAGACCTTCTTCGGGTTTCTCGATGCCCAGGGCATCGCTCATCCGCCGGTACGGACGGCGCCTCCGGCCGTCGCCGCAGATTGGCTCGCCAAGGACGCGCACGGTTGCGGGGGTTGGCACATCCGCCGCGCGACGCTGCCACGCCCGGATGCGCCACCCGAGCCGGCCCATCGGTACTTTCAGCGCGAGGCACCGGGCACGCCGATGTCGGCCACCTTCGTCGCCAATGGCAGCGACGCCCGCGTGCTCGGATTCAACCAACTGATCGTGCGCCGCTTCGGCGCCCGGCCCTACGTGTTCTGCGGCGCGGTGGGCCCGCTGCCGCTGCCCGACGATGTGCCCCGTCGCGTCACGGCCGCCGTGCGCGCGCTGGCGGCAGAGTTTGCGCTGCAGGGCCTGGGCAGCCTGGACTTCATGCTCGACGGCGAGGCGTTCGGCGTGCTCGAAGTCAATCCGCGGCCGCCGGCCAGCATGGCGCTGTATGGCCAGCGCTTCGCGCCGGAGGTGGCGCAGCAGGCGCCGCGGGGCCTGGTCGCGGCGCATGTCAGTGCCTGCCTTCAGGGCAAGCTGCCACCGCGGACTCCGCCAGGGGGCAGCGATGCCGGAGGCGACGCCGTCCGCGGCACCGAGATCGTGTTCGCTCCACGGCCGATGCAGCTCGACGAGCTTGCCGCGCGGCGCCTGGCCGCCCATGACGCTTGCCACGACCTGCCGGCCGGCGCAGTGCGCTTCGATGCCGGCGACCCGATCTGCAGCGTCAGCGCCAGCGGCGCGACAGCCGAGCAGGTGCGCGCGCTGCTGGCCCGAGGGCGCGAGGCCGTCCTTCTTTCACTGGAGCACTACCGATGACCGACATCACGCCGCCGCTGGCGGAATCGACGCTCAGCGTCAACGCGCTGGCCCGGCCCCTCGTCGAGCGCCTGCTCGCCGAGGCCGACGCACTGCAGGTGCGGGTGCGCCGCGACGCCAGCGGCGCCTGCATCGTCGATGCCGGCATCGACGCGCGCGGCAGCGTCGCGGCAGGCCTGCTGGTGGGCGAGATCTGCATGGGCGGCCTCGGCCAGGTGGCCTTGCGCGCCGGCGCGCTGGAGGGCTGGCCGACCTGGATCGAGGTCAGCAGCGCGCAGCCGGTCCTGGCCTGCCTGGGCAGCCAGTACGCGGGCTGGAGCCTCGCGGCGAGCAAGGAGGAAACGGGCGGCAGGAAGTTCTTCTCGCTCGGCTCTGGCCCGGCGCGGGCGCTGGCCGGCAAGGAGAAGCTCTTTGCCGAGCTCGGCTACCGCGACCGCGCCGATGCCGGCGTGCTGGTGCTCGAAGTCGATCGGCCGCCGCCGAAGGTGATCATCGACAAGCTGCTCCACGATTGCGCGCTGGCGGCCGAAGGGCTGACGCTGATCCTCACCCCGACGACGAGCCTGGCCGGCACCACGCAGGTGGTGGCGCGGGTGCTCGAGGTGGCGCTGCACAAGGCGCACGAGCTGGGCTTCGCACTCGGCAACGTCGTCGGCGGCGTGGCTGCCGCGCCGCTGCCGGCGCCGAGCCCCGACGGCGTCCAGGCGATGGGGCGTACCAACGACGCCATCCTGTACGGCGGCCGGGTGCACCTCACGGTGCGCGGCAACGACGCCGCGGCGCGCGATCTCGCCCGCCAGCTGCCGTCGCGCAATTCGCGCGACTACGGGCGTTCGTTCGCCGACATCTTCAAGGCCGCCGAGTACGACTTCTACAAGATCGACGGCGCCCTGTTCGCGCCGGCGGAGGTGTGGGTCAGCAACCTCGACAGCGGCAACACCTGGCATGGCGGCGGCCTGAACATGCCCTTGCTGACGGGCCTGTGGCTGCAGGAGGCGTGATGCGGGGCCTGAGCGTCGCGATCATGACCGACGAGACCGGCTGGCACACCCGCCAGTTGCAGACGGCGCTGCGTGCTCGCGGCTGCCTGGGGCGCTGCGTCGATCTGGCCGACTGCCGCATCGACACCACCGCGGCGTGGCATGGCCTGGTGATTCCCGGCTTTGGCCGCGAGCTGCCCGACGCCGCGCTCGTGCGCGGCATCGCCGGCGGCAGCTTCGAGCAGGTCACCAAGCGGCTCGGCGTGCTGCATGCGCTGCGCGAACTCGGCGTGCCGGTGTACAACGACGCGCGCGCGATCGAACGCAGCGTCGACAAGTCGATGACAAGCCTGCTGCTGCATGCGGCGCGCATCCCGACGCCGCCCACCTGGGCCACCGAGTCGCAGGCGCAGGCGCAGCGCATCGCGATGCGCGAGGGCGCCGCCGGTCACGCGCTGGTCCTCAAGCCCCTGTTCGGCTCGCAGGGCAAGGGCCTGCAGTTGGTGGGGCAGGTGGACGGCGTCCACCGCCCGCTGCCGCCGATCGACAAGGACTATGGGTCGCTCGCCTACCTGCAGCGTTTCGTGCCGCCGCAGGGCATCCCAGGCTTCGACTGGCGGGTGCTCGTCGTCGGCGGGCGTGCCGTCACCGCGATGCGGCGGGTCAGTGCGCACTGGATTCACAACGTGGCCCAGGGTGCACGCTGCGAGCCGGCCGAACTGACACCCGAACTGGCGCAACTCGCCGAAGGCGCCGCGCAGGCGTTGGGCATGGACTACGCCGGCGTGGACCTGATGCCGTCGGCGACGCCCGCCGCATCAGGCACGCTCGCGGGCATCCAGGTGATCGAGGTCAACGGTGTTGCCGCCTGGCAGGGTCTGCAGCGCGTGACCGGGTTCAACATCGCCCGCGCGATCGTCGACGACTTGCTCGACCGCAGGCTCGGGACCCAGCGCGCCGGGGCTCGCGCGGACGCACCGCGCTACGCATGAAAGCCCCCGCCGCGGCGGGACGAGCGCCCGGCTGCCCGCAGCGGGCCCGTGTCCTCCCGGGCGACCGACCCACGCACCCGGGGGGCGTCGGGCCGTCATGAGTGCCGCCGACCGCGCCAGGGCGGCCTTCATGCGCGCCTGCGAGCTCGACGTGGCGGTGCGCAAGCCGGGCAACGTGAGCCTGGCCTCGGCCGGGCACGGCATGCGGGCCGAGATGTTCATCGCCAGTGCGCGGGCTGCGGCCGGCCCGCTGTTCCGGCCCGGGGCGCGCGTCGGCGAGCGCATCGAGCAGGCCGTGGCGGCGACCTGGGCGGTCGCCGGCTGCAACACCAACCTGGGCATCCTGCTGCTGTGCGCACCGGTCGCGCAGGCAGTCGAACGCTGTCCCGACGCAAGCACGCCGGCAGCGCTGCAGGAGGCGATCGGGGCGGTGCTCGCCGATCTCGACCTGGCCGACGCCGAGGCCGCCTTCCGCGCGATCGCGCGCGCGCACCCGGGCGGCCTGGGGACGGCGCCGAGCCAGGACGTGCGCCATCCGCCGAGCATCGACCTGCGCGCCGCGATGGCCCTGGCGGCCCCGCGCGACAGCATCGCGCGCCAGTACCGCGACGGTTTCGCCGACCTGTTCGGGCCCGGCCTCGCCGCGCTCGGCGCCGGGTTTTCACCGACGACGCCGCCACCGGCCGGCACTCCCGACCGCACGGAAGCTGCGGCCGTGCAACGGCTCTACCTGAGCTTGCTCGGCCGCTTCGCCGATTCACACATTGTTCGGATCCATGGCGAGGCCGTGGCACACATTGTCATGACCGCGGCGCAGGCATGGCTGGCGCACGCGCCGGGCGGGCGCGAACTCGATGCCGACCCGGCCTACGCGGACTGGGACGAGGCGCTGAAGGCCGAGCGCATCAACCCGGGCACCACGGCCGATTTGACCGTGGCGACGCTGCTGATCGCGGGACTCGCCGGCCCGTTATGATTCGCCGCCGTGCCGTTCGCGGGCGCCTGGCAAGCGTCCGACCGTCCGCGGTGGCACGGATCGTGATACCAAGCAAGGCGCGCTGGCGGATTGGCCAGTGTCGTAATGATCCAGAACGCTACACAGGAGATTGAAAACCATGGCAAAAATTGATCGCATGCTGGTCGGCGAGTCGCTGGTGGGTGATGGCAACGAAGTCGCCCACATCGACCTGATCATCGGGCCGCGTGGCAGCCCGGCGGAATCGGCGTTCGCGAACGCGCTGACCAACAACAAGGACGGCTTCACGTCGCTGCTGGCGGTGGTTGCACCGAACCTGCTGACCAAGCCGGCGACCGTGATGTTCAACAAGGTCACGATCAAGGGTGCCAAGCAGGCGGTGCAGATGTTCGGGCCGGCCCAGCGCGGCGTCGCCATGGCCGTGGCCGACAGCGTCGAAGACGGCACGATTCCGGCCGACGAAGCCGACAACCTGTTCATCTGCGTCGGTGTCTTCATCCACTGGCTGGCCGAGGACGACAAGAAGATCCAGGACTACAACTACCGTGCCGTCCGCGAGTCGATCAAGCGCGCCGTGACCGGCTCGCCGACCGCCGCCGAAGTGGTCGCCAAGAAGGGTGGCGCGAGCCATCCGTTCGCGCCGAACTGAGCCGTTCAGTACCGGGCCGGGCCGCGCGAGCGGCTCGCTCGGGGGCTGCCGACGGCCAGCGCGTAAAGAAAAGCCGACCGGTCTTCCGGTCGGCTTTTTCGCGTTCGGGCGGCGTTCAGCGCCCGCCCGGCACCATGCCCGAGCCGATCAGCCGCAGCACGGCTGCACCGCGCGAGGGCCGCTCCTCCGGCACCGGCGCCGTGCGTTCGATCTGCACGCCGACGGCCGCCACATCGCTGAACTTCTTCGGCTTGACGACCTTGACGCGCACCCAGGCCGCACCGAACTCGCCGATCAGGATGTCGGCGACGCTTTCGGCGAAGGCCTCGAGCAGCTGCAGCCGGTGCTCGACGAGCAGGCGGCGCAGCCGCTCGCAGACCACGCCGTAGTCGATGGTGTCGGCGATGCGGTCGGTGTCGCAGGCGCGCGCGCGCGGCAGGCCGGCCTGCAGGTCGATCACCAGCGGTTGCGGGCGGTGCAGTTCCGTCTCGTGGATGCCGATGACGGTGTCGCCGACGAAACCCTCGATGAAGATCAGGTCCAGCGGCGCCGTGCGAAGCGCCTGCGTCGATGCCGGCAGGGCGGGCGGTTTCGGCCATTGGGGGCTGAGGTTCAAGCGGTTCTCCGGTGCGGACGCCGAGGCAGTGCCCGAGTAAGATTTCGGGGGTATTGAGTCCCCTGCTGCAAAATACGGGCCAATCGGGGGGATGATTCCCGGTTGCCAGGCCCCCGTGTTTCACCCCGTGCGCACGGTGAGCCGACGAACTAGGATACCGGTCCGCTGCGACTCTCGCCAGCCGGACCGTACTGGAGACTTCGATGGCGCTGACGCTGCGAAACGCTGGACAGCAGGCCGACCGGCACACCCATCACGTCGTGGATGCGGTGCGAACCGGATTGCACGACCAGGCGAGCGATGTGGTGATGCGCTCGTGGGGCCGCTGCCTCAACGACTACCTGCTGAGCCCGGACAAGCCGCGCGAGCCGAGCGTGATCGCGCGCGTCGCACTCGAGGAACGACGCGCTCGCCATGCCGACGTGATCGACTGTGCGCGCTACGAGATGACCACGCTGTACCAGCAGCTGGCCGACACCGAATCGGCCGTCGTCCTCACCGACACCGACGGGGTGATCATCCACATGGTTTCGTCGCCCGAGTTCGCGGCCGACGTCGCGCCGCTCGGCCTGCGTGCCGGCGGCATCTGGAGCGAGGCCGAGGCCGGCACCAACGGCATGGGCACCTGCCTGGTGGCCGCGAGCCCGGTGTCGGTGCGCCGCGAGGACCACTTCTACACGCAGTTCACGCAGCTCACCTGTTCGGCCGTGCCGGTATTCGATCCGTCGGGGCAGATCGTCGCCGCGCTCGACGTCACGAGCCGGTCCGGCCTGATGCAGCAGCACCTGCTGGTGCTGCTCGGCATGACGGCGCGGATGATCGAGAACCGGCTGATCGACCAGAGGTTCCGCGGCGCGCACCCGTTGCACTTCCACAGCCGTCCGGAGTTCGTCTACACCTTGCACGAAGGCAAGCTGGCGGTGAGCGAAGACGGGCGCGTCCTGGCTGCCAATCGCAGCGCACTGTTCCAGCTCGGGCTGCAGTCGATGGACGAGATCCGCTCGCATCGCATCCAGGACCTGTTCGAGACCTCGCTCGCCGACATGCTGGCGCGCAGCGCATCGTCGTCCTTCCACCCGGTCGTGACCTACCGCGCCAATGCGGCGCTGCGCTTCTTCGCGGTCGCGCGCCGGCCGGCCTCCGATGCCGACGTACCGGGCGGCACGCCGCCGGCGACCGGTGCCTTGATCAGCCTGCCGGCCCGGGTGCCCTCCCGACCGGCCGGCGACCGTGCCGCGACGGGAGCCTCGACCTTCGAGGACCCGCGCCTGGTGGCGCAGCTCGACACCGCCCGGCGCGTGATCGCCCGCCGCACGCCGGTGTTGTTGTGCGGCGAAACCGGTTCGGGCAAGGAGGTCTTCGCGCGCGCGCTGCATGACGCCAGCCCGCATGCCGCGGGCGCGTTCGTAGCGATCAACTGCGCGAGCCTGCCCGAAACGCTGATCGAGTCCGAGCTCTTTGGCTATCGCGCCGGCGCCTTCACCGGCGCACAGCGCGCCGGGCGCCGCGGCAAGATCCTGCAGGCCGACGGCGGGACCCTGTTCCTCGACGAAATCGCCGACATGCCGATCGAGCTGCAGGCGCGCCTGCTGCGCGTGCTCGACGAACGGCGCGTCACGCCGCTGGGCAGCGAGGAGACCCACGCCGTGAACTTCCAGCTGGTCAGCGCCAGCCACCGCCACTTGCCGACGCTGGTGCGCGAAGGGCGGTTCCGCGAGGATCTCTACTACCGGCTGGCGGGCGTCGAGGTGCAGTTGCCCGCCTTGCGCGAGCGCAGCGACAAGCGCGAGCTGATCCGCGGCGTTCTGGCGGCCGAGGGCGGCGCCGACGCGACACTGAGCCCAGAGGCGGAGCGTCTGCTGATGGAGCACCCCTGGCCCGGCAACATCCGCCAGTTGGGGCATGTGCTGCGCACCGCCGCGGCGCTGGCCGATGGCAAGACGATCACCCGCGAGCACCTGCCGTCGATGGCCGTCAACCTGCAGCCTTCGTCGTCGCGCCAGCCGGCAGCGGGCGCGGCGCAAGGCGGTGGCGAGGCGGCGCCGCGGGCGGCCGGCCTGCGTCCGCTGGCGACGACGCGCAGGGCGACAATGCGCCATCGCCCGTCAAACTCAATCCGATCCAGGCCAACGAGCGGCAGGTGCTGTTGCAGATGCTCGAGCAGCACCGCTGGAACGTGAGCAACGTCGCCAAGGCGCTTGATGTCAGCCGCAACACCCTCTACCGCAAGCTCCACAAGCTCCACATCCGGATCTCGCACCCCGAGCAAGCCTGACGCGGGCCCCGCAGCCGAGCGGCGCGTCGCCGCCGCACGCGAGGGCGGCGACGAGACCTTGCCCGTCGACCCGAAGCCGCGGTCGCGGTTCGCCTGGTGCATCACCGGCTCGGGCCACTTTCTCGACGAATCGATGGCGCTGGCCGAGCGGCTGCCCAACGTCGACCTGTTCCTGTCGGCCGCCGGCGAAGAGGTGCTCGAGATCTACAAGCTCCGGATCGAAGACCTGAAGCCGCGCTTTCGCGTCTTTCGCGACAAGACGGCCAGCGGCGTTCCGGTGGGCATGCTGTACGAGGACGTGTACCACACCGTCGTGATTGCGCCGGCGACCAGCAACACGGTCGCCAAGTGCGCCTTCGGCTTCAGCGACTCGCTGCCGACCAACATGTTCGCGCAGGCGGGCAAGCTGGGCATTCCGGGCATCGTGTTTGCATGCGACACCGAGCCGGTGGTCGTGACCCGGTCGCCGCACGACTGGGTGACGCTGCGGCCCAGGCGCATCGAACTGGAAAACGTCGAGCGGCTGCGCTCGATCGACTTCTGCCGCATCGTGGCCTCGCCGGCCGAACTCGAGGCCGCGCTCGAGGCCCGGCTGAAGGAACTCTCCCTCGCATGGAACACCTCCTCTTCCTGACCGGGCGGCTTGCGCTGCCGAGCCTCGAACGGGTGCTTGCGGGCATCGATTCGCCGCCCTTCACCTGGGAGACGCGGGAGCTCGGCTTGCAGGTCGCTGCGCTGATGACGGCCGACATGATCCGCCGCCGGCTCGCCGTGCCCGGGGTCGGCGCGCAGGGCGCCGACCCGGCGGGCGGGCGCCGCGTCGACCGCATCGTCGTGCCCGGGCGCTGCCGCGGCGATGTGGACGCGCTGGCGCGGCATTTCGGCATTCCGGTGCAGCGCGGCCCGGAGGAACTCAAGGACCTGCCGCGCTTCTTCGACCGCGCGGCCCAGCCGATCGCCGTGGACGAATACGACGTGGCGATCTTCGCCGAGATTGTCGACGCGCCGCGCCTGACGGTCGAACAGATCGTCGAGCGCGCGCGGCGCCTGCGCGCCGACGGCGCCGATGTGATCGACCTGGGCTGCCTGCCGGAGACGCGCTTCGATCACCTGGAGGACGGCGTGCGGGCGCTGAAGGCCGAAGGCTTCCAGGTCAGCGTCGACTCGATCGCCCCCGACGAGCTGTTGCGTGGCGGGCGCGCCGGTGCCGACTACCTGCTCAGCCTGACCCTCGACACCCTGTGGGTGGCCGACGAGGTGGCCTCGACGCCGATCCTGATCCCGCGCGTTCCGAGCGACGAAGCGTCGCTGCAAGAGGCGGTCGAGATCATGCAGCGCCGGAGCCGCAAGTTCCTGGCCGATTCGATCCTCGACCCGATTCCGTTCGGCCTGGCCGCCTCGATCGTGCGCTACCACCGGCTGCGCGAGCGCTTTCCCGGGGCGCCCATCATGATGGGCGTGGGCAACCTGACCGAGCTGACCGAGGCCGACACCAGCGGCATCAACGCGCTGCTCTTCGGCATCTGTGCCGAGCTCGGCGTCGCGGCCGTGCTGACCACGCAGGTCAGCCCCCATGCCCGCCGCGCCGTCAAAGAGGCCGACTGGGCGCGCCGCATCATGCGTGCCGCGAGCCACCACCGCATGCTGCCCAAGGGCATCAGCGATGCCCTGCTGACGGTGCATGCCAGGCAGCCGTTTCCCGACACGCCCGAAGAGATCGCCGCGACCGCCGCGCTGGTGCGCGATCCGAACTTCCGGGTCCAGGTGTCGGGCAGCGGCGTGCACGTCTACAACCGCGACGGGCTGCGCCTGGGGCAAGGTGCGTTCGAGCTCTGGCCGCAGCTCGGTCTCGAGGACGATGCGTCGCACGCGTTCTACATGGGGGTGGAGCTCGCGCACGCCGAAATCGCCCACAAGCTCGGCAAGCGCTATGTGCAGGATCAGCCGCTGGACTGGGGCTGCGCCGTCGATCGCACCGAGCAAGACCTGCAGGCGTGGTGCGCGCCCGGCACGACGCGGGCACCCCGCAAGACAAGCCCTCATGAATGACGTGATCTACGAGACCGTGGTGACCACGGTCGCCGCCGACGGCACACCCCATGTCGCGCCGATGGGCGTGCGCTATCGCGGCGAGCAGGTCGTGCTGATGCCGTTCAAGCCCTCGGCGACGCACGACAACATCGTCGCGACCGGCGTTGCCGTGCTCAACATCCTGGTCGATACGCGCGTCTTCGCCGGCTGCGTGACCGGGCGGCGCGACTGGCCTTTGCTGCCGGCCGAGCAGGTCGCGGGCGTTCGCCTGGCCTGCGCCTTGAGCCACGTCGAACTGCGGCTGACCGGGCGGATCGACGACGCGCAGCGGCCGGTGCTGCAGATGGCGCGCGTGCACGAAGTCCGGCACGCCGACTTTGCCGGCTTCAACCGCGCGCAGGCCGCGGTGCTCGAGGGCGCGGTGCTGGTGAGCCGCCTGCGCATGCTGCCGCCACAGAAGGTGGACAGCGAAATGGCGTACCTGCAGATCGCGATCGACAAGACCGCTGGCCCCGAGGAACGGGAGGCCTGGGGCTGGCTGATCGACGCCGTGCGACGCCACCGCACGGGGGACGACGGCAGGGCAACGAGCGGGCCGGCGCCGTGAAGCTGCTGGTCAGCGTTCGAAGCGTCGAGGAAGCATTGCTGGTCGCCGAGGGGGGCGCCGACCTCGTCGACCTGAAGGAGCCCGGCGAGGGTGCGCTGGGCGGCCTGCCGATCGCGACCATTCGCTTGATCGTCGATGCGCTGCGGCGGCAGGGCAGCGGCCTGCCGGTCAGCGCCACGATCGGCGATGTGCCGCTGCACGAGACGGGCCGCATCGCGTCCTGCGTGGCGGCGGTCGGCGCGTGCTGCGTCGACTACGTGAAGGTCGGCATCGAGCGGGTGCCGCAGGCGCGGGCGGTGCTCGACATGCTCGCCCGCAGCGGCCTGTCGATCGTGCCGGTGTTCATCGCCGACCAGGGGCTCGACGCAGCCGACGTGGCCCACGCCTGCGCGCTAGGCTTTCCCGCCGTGATGGCCGACACCGCCGACAAGCACACCGGCAGCCTGTTCGACGCGGTGCCGATCGACGAGCTTCGGCGCTTCGTCGCCGCGGTGCGCGCGTCCGGGGCGATGGTCGGCCTGGCGGGGGCGTTGCGGGTCGAGCATCAGCCGTTGCTGAGCGATCTGGCGCCCGACTTCGCGGGCTTTCGCACGGCCGTCTGCGTGGGCGACCGCAGCTCGGCCCTCGACCCGCGGCGCCTGCGGGCATTGGCCGCGCTGATGCACGGCCGGGCGCTTGCCGAAGCGGAGCGATGACCAGCGGGCCGATGACCAGCGGGGCAAGTGCATGCTGTCGGCCAGGCGCGGCACGGCGAAGGGGCGTAGAGATCGGGCGCCCATACCTTGAGCCCGATCCCGATGCGCGTGGCCCGCAGGCGTGCGCGCCGCGCTCGCCGGCACAGGCGCTGAGGCCGTCAGGCGTCGATGTAGCGCACCTCGCCGAGCAGCAGTGCCCGCATGTGCGCCAGCTCGTCGTGGTGAACGATGTCGATCGGGAACGACGCGCCGTCCGCGAGCGCCGCGAAGCGCCGATCGACGATGCCCGTCGCGGCGAGCTCGGCCAGGCTCGCCTTGGGTTCGATCTCGCACGACTTGACGACCACCAGGCGCTCGGCGTTCAGGCGGCGGGCCAGTTCGAGCGCGATGCTGTCGGCGCTGACTTCCCAGTTCGTCTGTTCGTCGGCCTGCTCGCGTTGAAGCTCGAACGGAAGCCACAGCGCGGTCTGCCCCCTGTGCAGCACGCGCCGGATGTCGGCCTTGCTGCGGGTCAGTTGCAGCGCAGGATTCAGTGCGTGCATCAGATAGGCGGTTTGCGCCATCGCGAGCACGGCCATGTTGTGCGCGCTGAGATCGCCGAAGGCCCAATGCGCCTGCGCGCGCCGCACTTCGTTGGCAAAGCTGCCACCGCCACAGACCACGATCACGCGGCCGCCGCCGCATTCGGCCAGCAAGTCAAGCCAGGCGGGCAGCATCGGGCTGGTGTTCAGGCTGCCACCGATCTTGACGATCCACATCAGCAACGGTCCTTGTCGAAGAGCGTCGCGACGGCGACGCACGGCGCACCGACCTGGGCCCAGGCCTCGACGGCGCCGCGGCCTGCGCTCGGGTGCGCGGCCACGCGTGCCACGTCGCGGCCATAGGCGGCGATGCGGCCGGGCGATGGATCCTTCGACCCGGCGCGCGCACTCGCCAGCACCTCGCCCACCAGGAAATCGCCGCAACCGGCGCTGACGACCACCGCGTCCGGGCCCAGGCGGTGGGCGGCGATCACGCGGCGCAGCTGGCCGCCGATCGCGGCGACCTGGGCCGATCGCCAGGAGCGCGCGAAGCGCAGCCACTCGTCGGCGGTGCCATCGCGCTCGTCGAGCCCGACCATGCGGGCCAGCCGCTGGCGGGTGGCCGGCAGATCCTTTGCAGCACTGTCGGCGCTCGGGTACAGGTCGTGTTCGGGCTTGAGTTCACCGGTCAGGCGGTACACGTCGGCGACGGTCGCGAAGAACTCGTTCATCACGTTGTGCGGCCTGCCACGCCATTCGATGCGCTGCGCCAGCGCGCACAGCGGCGTGCGCACCACGCCCTGGTAGACGAGCTCGCCGCTGGCCAGGCGCTGCGCGTCGGTGCGCTGGCCGGTCACGACGCGCCCGCCCCCGAAGGCGATGAGGTCGGTCGTCGTGCTTCCGATGTCGACCATCAAGCCGTCGCCAAAGCGCAGCGCGGCATGGCGCGCCGTCGCCAGCCAGTTGGCCGAGGCGATTGCCTGCCACTGGGCAGCCACGTCCGCCACGCCGCACCAGCCGGCGTCGCCGGCGAAGAAGTGAACCGAAGCCGGGGCCGAGCCCCGTGCCATTGGCACCGGATCGGCCAGCGAGCGCGCCAGCTCCGCCGCAATGCGCGTCACGCCGTCCTCGCGGTTCGCGAACAGGTCCGCCATCTCGCCGGTCATCGTGACCGCGTGCTGCGCGGCGTCCAGCCCGGGCCAGCGCTCGCGCGCCGCCTGCAGCACCGGCGCGAGCTGTGCCAGGCCCTGCCACAGCGGGCAGGCCCACTGCACCACATCCTGCACTTCGCCGTGCTGCATCAGGCAGGCCTTGACGTGGGCGCCGCCGACATCCCAGCCGATCAGGCTGCGTTCACGCATGGCCATGCGCCGCCATCCGGCCGTGCGAGGCGACGACCTCGGCAGCCAGGTTGCGCCCGAGCGCCCGCGACAGCCCGACGTAGGCGCAGGTCACGCGCGGATTGATCTCGACCACCACCGGTCCGCGCCGCGCATGCCAGACCAGGTCGATGCCGACGAAGCCGCGCAGGCCGGGCACGCTGCGGCCCACGCGTGCGGCCAGTGCGTTCAGCGCTGCGCCCCGTGCGTCTGCGAGCGGCAGCGCGTTCACCTCGACACCTTGATACGACAGCAGGCCTTCGCGGTCGATGGCCAGGTGCTGGCGGTTGATGCTCAGCAGCTCGGTGCGCTCGGCGCTGCACAGCAGCGACAGGCTGAGCGCCTGGCCCTCGACCCACGGCTCGATCGTCATCGGGCGGCCGCCGCGCGAGCGTTGCGACCAGTCCGCGCAGGCAGCCTCGTGGTCAGGGTGCAGCCGCGTGCCCAATGCTCCCGCGCCGTCGTCCGGCTTGACGACCCAGCGCGCGATGTCGCGCGCGCGCTCGAACGCCAACGGCGTCGTGATCCCCGCCTCGGCCAGGCGCGACAGGGTGCTGCGCTTGCTCGAGGCGAGCTCGATCGCCGGCCCGTCGCAGCCGATCCAGCGGGCGGGATCGACGCCGCGCTGCAACTGCGCCAGCAGCCCTTCGGTCTCCGGCGCCACGACCCACACCAGGTGGTTCGCGTCGCCCTGGCGGGCCACGAAGTCGACGGCCGGTTCGCCCTCGAGCGGCTCGACAGGCCGGGCGCCTGCGGGCAGGGGCGGCGCGCCGCGGCAGGTAGCGACCGACAGCTGATAATCCCCGAGTCGGAGCAGGTCGGCGGTGATGGCGTCGCGCATCGCCAGGCCCGGCGCGAGCAGATCGCCGCCGGATGTTCCGGCCTCGGCCAGGTGCCCGCCGCCGCTCAGGCTTTCGTAGACGAAGATGCGCTTCATCGCCCTACCGGCCAAGGTGCCGGCTCACTCGCTCGCTCGACATGGACCTCATCCCCGTCATCGATCTCATGCAGGGGCAAGTGGTGCGTGCCGTGCGCGGCAGGCGCGAGGCCTATCAACCCATCGTGTCGCGGCTGTGCGCCAGCAGCGACCCGGTGACGGTGGCGAAGGTGCTTTGCGAGCACTGTGCCAGCCGCCGCATGTACGTGGCCGACCTCGATGCGTTGCTCGGCAGGCCGGCGCAGGCGGCGGTGTTGCGAACGCTGCTGCAGGCCTTGCCCGACATCGAACTGTGGCTCGACGCCGGATTCGCCAGCGCGCCGGCAGCCGGGGCGCTGCGGGCCGGGCTCGGCGCGGCCGGCGAACGTGTCGTCCCGGTCTTCGGCAGTGAATCGCTGGCGTCGCGCGCCGAACTGGCGCGCTGCTTCAGCGGCGCGGATGCCGTGGCCGGCCCGATCGCGAGCGATGCCGTGCTGTCGCTGGACCGCCGCGACGGCCAGCGCCTGGACGCCGCAGGCTGCTGGGACGCGCCGGCCCTGTGGCCGCGGCGCGTGGTCGTGATGACGCTGGAGCGCGTCGGATCCGACGCCGGACCCGACCTGGAAACGCTTACCGAAGTGCGGCGCAAGGCGCCGTCGGCCTTCATCGCCGGTGCCGGGGGCATCCGCAACGCGAGCGACCTCGCGCGTGCCACCGAGACCGGGGCCGGGGCCTGGCTGGTGGCCAGCGCGCTGCACGATGGCCGGCTGGCCTGCGCGCACGCCTGAAGGAGCCGAAGAGTGGATCGCAGCCGCATGGCGCTAGACGCATCACGTTTCGTGCCACCGACAAGGGCGCTCCGTGGCCGGCTGCAGCGGCCCATTCGGCGCCAGTTCTGCCACAAACCGTGCCACACTGTGTTTCACTTCTGATGGCCGCGCCGAGCTCGTCACCGACAGCGGCCGCAGCGCCCGCAGTGGCACATCGCTTGCGTCTTGGAGCCCCATGACCGAAACCTCCGCGGCCCCGTCCGCCGCCGGCAGCGCCTGGACCTGCCCGTTCTGCCCGCTGGCCTGCGACCACCTCGCGGTCGGCATTGGCGACGGCAGCCAGCCGCTGGCGCTGCAAGGCGGCGAGTGTGCCCGCGCCGGCCGCGCCCTGGCGCAGTTCGCCGCGCGGCCCTCCGACGCCGGCCCCGAGGTCGATGGCAAGCCCTGCGATCTCGACGCGGCGGTGGCGGCGGCCGCGCAACTGCTCGGCGCGAGCCGCCAGCCCCTGTTCGGCGGTCTCGGCACCGATGTGGCCGGCGCGCGCGCGTTGTATCCGCTCGCCTGCGCAACCGGCGCGATCTGCGACGCCGGTGCCGGCGAGGCCCTGATGCACGGCCTGCGCGCGCTGCAGGACCGCGGCCAGTTCACGACCACGCTTTCCGAGGTGCGCACCCGCGCCGACCTGATCGTGTTCATCGGTGGCCTGCCGACCGAGCTGGCGCCGCTGATCGGCACGCGCTGCGGCATCGGTGACCCGCAGGTGCCGCAGCGCCACGTGGTCGTGCTCGGGTCGGCTGCGGGTGACGACGCCACGCTGGCGAGTTGGGCCGGGCCGGGCGGCGTCAGCGTCGAGGCGCTGCCGCTGCACGGCGACCTGTTCGACACGCTGGCGTTGCTGGCTGCGCTCGTCGCCGGGCAGACGCTGCCTGGCGCGCCGGAGGCGCTGCAGGCGCTGGCGCAGCGACTGCGCGCGGCGCGCTACGCGGTGCTGGTCGGCGCGCCGGCGCGCCTGCCGGCGCACGGCGCGCTGATCGTCGAAGCGGTGCACCGCGTCGTCGGCAGCCTGAACCGGACGACCCGCGCGGCGGCGCTCTGGGTCGGCGGCGGCAACGGCGCGGCGACGGTGAACCAGGTGTTCGCCTGGCTGTCGGGCCTGCCGCTGCGATCGCGCGCGGGGCCGCGCGGGCTGGAGCACGAGCCGCTGCTGTTCGACGCGACGCGGCTGCTCGCCGATGGCGCCTGCGCCGTCGATGCGCTGCTCTGGCTGCAGAGCTTCGACGCCGCGGCGGCGCCGCCGCCGAACCGGCTGCCGATGGTCGTGCTCGGCCACCCGGCGCTCGCCGCGGCGGGCCGCCGCGCGGGCACGCCGACCGTCTTCATTCCGGTCGCCACGCCCGGCATCGGCAGCGCCGGCCACCTGTTCCGCACCGATGGCACGGTGCTGATGCCGCTGGATGCCGTCTATCGCGATCGGCTGCCGACGGCGGCCGATGTGCTGGCCCGCATCCTGGCGGCGCTGCCCGAGCGCCTGGGGGCGGCAGCATGAGCCACGCTGTGTCAACCCCCGCGCAGCGGGCCGAGCGCCGGGCCGCCATCGGCCAGAGGCCGATGGCCTTCGGCAGGCACAGCCAGTGCGCAGGGACTGTCCGTGTCCAGCCTCAGCCCGCGAAGCCGGCCCGCATCCCCTTGGGGGATCGGCCGGCGTACTCGTCGGACGAGGGGCAATCATGAGCAGCCTGCTGCTGCGCGGCGGGCTGGTGATCGACCCGGTGAACCACGGCACCGGACAGCGGCGCGACCTGGCGGTGCGCGACGGCCGCATCGTGCTGCCGGCGGCGGGGGAAGGCTTCGACCAGGACATCGACGCCAGCGGCTGCGTCGTGATGGCCGGCGGCATCGACATGCACACCCACATCGGCGGCGGCAAGGTCAACCTGGCGCGCCTGCTGATGGCCGAAGACCATCGCGACGGCGTCAACCCGATCGCGCTGCCCACGAACGCGCTCGAACTGGCGTCGTGCGGCACCTGCGCGCCGGGCACGCTGGCCACCGGCTACCGCTACGTCGAGATGGGCTACACGGCGGCCTTCGAGCCGGCGATGGTGCCGAGCAACGCGCGCCACGCGCACATGGAGATGGGCGACGTGCCCATCCTCGACCACGGCGCCTACGTGATGCTCGGCAACGACGAGCTCTTCCTGCAGTTGCTGGCCGAGGGCGGGCCCGACGCGCGCAACTTCGCGCAGATCCGCGACTACACGGCGTGGACGATCCACGCCAGCAAGGCGATGGGCGTGAAGGTCGTGAACCCGGGCGGCATCTCGGCCTTCAAGTTCAACCAGCGCAAGCTCGACGTCAACGAGCCCCACGTGCACTGGCAGGTCACGCCGCGCCAGGTGCTGCACACGCTGGCGCGCGCGCTCGGCGAGCTCGGCGTGCCGCACCCGCTGCACATCCACGGCAGCAACCTCGGCGTGGCCGGCAACATCCGCTCGACGCTGGAGACGATCGAAGCGCTCGAGGGCCTGCCGGCGCACCTGACGCACATCCAGTTCCACGCCTACGGCGCCGAGGGGCCGAAGAAGTTCTCGTCGGCCGCGCTGCAGCTCGCCGAGGCGGTGAACGCGAACCCGCAGATCAGCATCGACATCGGCCAGGTGATGTTCGGCCAGACCGTCACCGCCTCCGGCGACACGATGCGCCAGTACGCGCAGTCGGATCTGGCGAGCCCGCGCAAGTGGGTCGGCGCCGACATCGAGGGCATGGCCGGATGCGGCGTGGTGCCGTTCCGCTACCGCGAGCAGAGCTACGTCAACGCGCTGCAGTGGGCGATCGGGCTCGAGATCTTCCTGCTGGTCAAGAACCCGTGGCAGGTCGTGCTGACCACCGACCACCCGAACGGCGGCCCGTTCACCAGCTACCCGCACTTGATCCGCCTGCTGATGGATCGCAGCTTCCGCGAGGAACAGATCGCGAAGCTGCACCCCGAGGTCGCGGCCAACTGCGCGCTGCGTTCGATCACGCGCGAGTTGACGCTCGACGAGATCGCGGTGATGACGCGCGCCGCGCCGGCGCGGCTGCTCGGCCTGCCCGACCGCGGCCAGCTCGGCATCGGCGCCGCAGCCGACATCGCCGTCTACCGCGAGGCCGCCGACCGCGAGGCGATGTTCAGGACCCCGGAGTACGTATTCAAGGACGGTGGGCTGGTTGCACGGGCCGGCCGCGTGACGGCGACGCCGGTTGGCGGCACGCATTTCGTCGAGCCGGGCTACGACCCGGCGATCGAGAAGACGCTGCGCCGCCACTGGAACGCGCACGGCGCGATCGCCTTCGACCATGTGGCGATCGGGCACGACGAGCTGTGCAGTTGCTGCAACGGCGGGCGGCTGTTGCCGGCGGCGTGCCTTCAAGGGACGAACGCATGAACGGCCCGCTGCAGCGCAACGGCGTCGTCATCGACGACACCTTCGCCGAAGCCTTCCCGATGAAGGCGACGCGCATCGTCATCACCGCCCACACGATCGAGTGGGCGCGCCATGCGGCGGTGGCCGCGACCGGCTTCGCGACCTCGGTGATCGCCTGCGGCTGCGAGGCCGGCATCGAGCGCGAGATCGCCCCCGCCGAGACGCCCGACGGGCGGCCGGGGATCGCGCGTGCTGCTGTTCTCGATGTCGGGCAAGGAACTCGCCAAGCAGATCGAGCGCCGCGTCGGCCAGTGCGTGCTGACCTGCCCGACGACGGCGGTGTATGCCGGCATCGCAGACGGAGAAGCGGTGGCCCTGGGCAAGAACCTGCGCTTCTTCGGCGACGGCTGGCAGATCAGCAAGGTGATCGCTGGCGTGCGCTACTGGCGCGTGCCGGTGATGGACGGCGAATTCGTCGCCCAGGAGACCACCGCGGTCGTGAAGGGCGTGGGCGGCGGCAACCTGCTGCTGCTGGCGCGCGACACCGACGCCGCGCTGGCGGCAGCCGAAGCGGCCGTGGCGGCGATGCGCCGCCTGCCGAACGTCGTGATGCCGTTTCCCGGCGGCGTGGTGCGCTCGGGCTCGAAGGTCGGCAGCAAGTACCCGGCGCTGAGCGCATCGACCAATGATGCCTTCTGCCCGACGCTCCGTCGGCCTGGTGCCCAGGAGCGAGCTGACGCCCGAGACCCGCTGCGTGATGGAGATCGTGATCGACGGCCTGACCGAGGCCGATGTCGGCGCCGCGATGCGCGTCGGCATGGATGCCGGCATCGCGCTCGGCGCGGCCGGCGGGCTGCTGCGCATCTCGGCCGGCAACTACGGCGGCAAGCTCGGGCCGTTCCACTTCCATCTGCACAAGCTGCTCGGCGGAGGCGGGGCATGAGCCTGGGGCACGGCCACTCGAAGCCGGGTGCAACCCTCGCGCGCTCCACGTGTTCGGCGAGCGGGAGGCAGCCATGAGCGGCTGGACGTTGCGCGCGAAGCAGCCGCCGGCGCTGCGGGTCGACCTGCGGGGCGTGACACCCGGTGCGCTCGCGTTGTTGTCGCGCGCCGAGGTGGAACGGGTGCCGGTCGGCTACGGCAATGCGCACGTCCCACTCGCCGAATTCTTTCACTTCGAACCGCGCAGCGACGAGTCGCTCGTGTTCGCCGCGGACCTGCGGCGATTCGACCGTGTCGGGTGGCAAATGGACGGCGGGGTCTTGATCGTCGAGGGCCCGGTGGGCGACTACGCCGGCGCCTGCATGCGCGGCGGCGAGCTGTCGGTACAGGGCGATGCCGGTGCCCTGGCCGCCTGCGAGATGTCCGGCGGCACGCTCAGCATCGACGGCAGCACCGGCGACTTCGCCGCCAGCACCTTGCCGGGCAGCATGGACGGCATGCGCGGCGGCACGGTCGTCGTCAAGGGCAGCGCCGGTGCACGCTTCGGCGACCGCATGCGGCGCGGCAGCGCCGTGGTGTTCGGCGACGCAGGCGACTTCCTCGCCTCGCGCATGGTCGCCGGCACGATCGCCGTCGGCGGACGCGCCGGTGCGCATGTCGGCTATGGGATGCGCCGCGGCAGCGTGGTGTTCGCCGGCGCGGCACCCGAAGCGGCGCCGACCTTCGTGCCGGCGATCGCCGATGCGCCCGTGTTCTGGCAATTGCTCGCCCGCGACCTGGCCCGCCACGGCGGCGTCTTCGCCGGATTGCCTGGCCGGCGCATCACGCGCCGCCTCGGCGACCTGGCCGCCGGCGGCAAGGGCGAGCTGATCGTCGTCGTGCTGAATCTCGTTGACCACTCCTAGAGCCCACCATGAGCCACGACTACCTCTTTCACGCCGGCGAAGCCACCGTGTTCGCGCGCGAAGGCCAGTTCACCGACGCGATGCCTGAGATCCTGATCGGACGCAGCAGCGGCCCTGTCGGCCAGGCCTTTGCCAACCTGATGGCGCAGAGCAAGGGCCACACGGCGATGTTCGCGATCCGCGCCTGCAACCAGCTGGTGCGACCGGCCACCATGCTCGTGCCCAAGGTCACGCTGAAGGACTCGGCCAACATCGACCTGTTCGGCGGGGTGGTGCAGGCCGCCACTGCCGACGCAGTGGTCGATTGCCTGATCGAGGGCATCATTCCGAAGTCGCTCGCCAACGAGCTGTGCATCATCAGCCTGGTCTGGATCGATCCGCGCTGCGCGAAGGACCCGAACCTCGACAAGAAGGACATGTACCGCACCAACCACGAGGCGACCAAGCTCGCGATCAAGCGTGCGCTCAACAACGAGCCCTCGGTCGAGGAACTGATCGCGAACCGGCACAAGATCAGGCACGACATGGACGACTGGTCCTAGCCGTTTCCATGCCCGCGTTCGCGCTGCTCGACGACCGCGCGGCGAGTCGCGAGCGGCCCACGAGCCGGCTCTACACCGGTTTTCTGCGCGAACACCGCTGCACCAACCCGGCGGCGCTCGACGAGGTCTGGGCGCAGGTCGAGTCCGACCAGCGCGCCGGCGCACATGCCGTGCTGCTGGCCGACTACGAGTGGGGCGCGAAGCTGCTGCGGGCCGGGCACGCGCGCCTCGCGCCCGACGACGGCGCGGCGTTTCGCGTGTTGATGTTCAGCAGGCTCGAGCACCTGTCTTGCGATCAGGCCACGGCCTGGCTCGATGAACGCGCGGCAGCGGATGCGTCTGCCGCAGCCGCCTGCGGCGTGTTGGGGCTCGCCCCGAGCGTCGGCCGCGCCGAGTTCACGCAGGCGATCGAGCGCATCCACGCCGCCATTGCCGCCGGCGAGACCTACCAGGTCAACTACACCTACCGCCTGCACGGCCAGGCCTTCGGTTCGCCGCTGGCCTTGTACCGGCGCCTGCGCGAGCGTCAGCCGGTGGCCTACGGCGCGTTCATCGCGCTGCCCGCGGGGGGCGCGGTCACGCATGTGCTGTCGTGCTCGCCCGAACTGTTCGTGCGCCAGGAAGCCGGCGTCGTCACGGCGCGGCCGATGAAGGGCACCGCCTCGCGCTTTGCCGCGCCCGAGGGCGACAGCGAGACCGCACGCCTGCTGTCGCTCGACATCAAGAACCGCGCCGAGAACCTGATGATCGTCGACCTGCTGCGCAACGACCTCGGCCGCATCGCGCAGACCGGCTCGGTGCAGGTGCCCGAGCTGTTTGCCGTCGAGCCCTATGCGACGGTGTTCCAGATGACATCGACGGTGCAGGCGCGCCTGCGGCCCGAGCTCGGCTTCGCGGACCTGCTGCGCGCGGTCTTCCCCTGCGGTTCGATCACCGGCGCGCCCAAGCACCACACGATGGAACTGATCGCCGCGCTCGAGAGCACGCCGCGCGGCCTGTATTGCGGGGCAATCGGCTGGGTCGATGCGCCGGCCGGCGCAGCGCGCTGCGGCGACTTCTGCCTTTCGGTGGCGATCCGCACGCTGACGCTCGGCGAACCCGAGCGCGGGCTGCGGCCGCTGCGGCTGGGCATCGGCGCCGGCATCGTGCAGGACAGCCGCGCCGCCGACGAGTTCGACGAGTGCCTGCTCAAGGCACGCTTCCTCACCGGCCTCGACCCGGGCTTCGAGTTGTTCGAGACCGTGCTCGCGACGGCCACGGGCGAGCTGCCCCATCTGCAGCGCCACCTCGATCGGCTCGCGCGCAGCGCTGCGGCGCTCGGCTTCGCGTTCGATGCCGACGCGGCGCGCAGCGCACTGCTCGAAGGCGTGGCGCCGGCAAGCCAAGCGCCGCGCCGCTTGCGTCTGGCGCTGGCACACGGCGGCCGCCTGACGCTGACGCAAGCGCCGTTGACGCCGCTGCCCGCCGGCGACGTGACGCTGCGGATCGCGCCGCAGCGCCTGCCCGACGACAACCCCCTCGCCGCGCACAAGACCACCTTGCGCACTCACTACGACGAGGGCGTGCGCGCGGCCGAGCAGGCGGGTGCGTTCGACAGCCTGTTCTTCAGCGACAGCGGCTGGCTGATCGAGGGCGGGCGCAGCTCGGTCTTCGTTCGCCTCGACGGCCGCTGGTGGACGCCGCCCGTCGCCGACGGCGCGCTGCCCGGCGTGATGCGCGGCCTGCTGCTCGAGGACCCGGCCTGGGCTGCGGCCGAGCGCCGGCTGAGCCTGGCCGAGCTGCAACGCGCCGACGCCCTCGTCGTGTGCAATGCGCTGCGCGGTGCGTTGCCGGCGCGCCTGCTGCGGCCGATGCCGCAGGGCGTGTGAAGCGCGCGAGCGCCCATTCGACCCCACCCTGGTCCGGGGCCAGGCCATGCCTCACGGCGCGGCCGAGCCGGGACCGGCGCACCGCCGCTCAGGCCTGCAGCCCGCGCTCGCGCTTGCATGCGCTCGCCCCTTCGCAGGCGAACGTCCCGCTCAGGCCTGGATCAATCCCCAGCGCAGCGCCACCAGCGTCAGCTCCGACTGGTTGCTGGCGCCGAGCTTTTGCTTCACGTGGTAGAGGTGCGTGCCGACCGTGCTGGGCGACAGGTTCAGCGTTTCGGCGATCTGCGCCACGCTCTGCCCGCGGGCGAGCTGGATGAAGACCGAGAACTCGCGCTCGCTCAGGGTGTCGGCCGGGCTCGCGCCGCCTTCGAGC
This sequence comes from uncultured bacterium, assembly GCA_963779155.1. Lineage (GTDB taxonomy): Bacteria > Pseudomonadota > Gammaproteobacteria > Burkholderiales > Burkholderiaceae_C > CAIKUF01. The sequence continues at coordinate 472,028 of CAVZXE010000015.1, forward strand.
TGGGCCAGCGCCAGCGCCTGCGCCGTCCCGGCATCGACATAGCGCTGGCCGCGCGCCACGGCGCTCACGGCGGCGATCAGGGCATCGGGCGCACTGCGCTTGGTCAGGTAACCGAGCGCTCCGGCGCGCAGCACCCGCCGTGGGTGGGCCGTGTCTTCGTGGGCGGAGAGCGCCAGCACGCGCGCCTTGGGGTCCTGCGCGAGCAGGCGCCGCACCGCTTCGAGGCCGCCCATGCCGGGCATCGACAGGTCCATCACCACCACGTCGGGCCGGACACTCGGGTAGTCGATGCAGGCCTGTTCGCCACTGTCGGCCTCGGCCACGACCTCGACCTGCGCGTCGGTCAGCAGCATGCGAAAGCCCATCCGCACCAGCGCGTGGTCATCGACCAGCATCACGCGGATCATGCCGCCTCCGCGCCTGCCGCCAGCGGCAGATGCACCTGCAGCCGCGCACCGTGCGGGGACGCCGGGGCAACGCTGAACCGTCCGCCCAGCCCCTGCACCCGCTCGGCGAGCCAGCGCAGTCCGTGGTGGCCGCTGCGTTGCACGCCCTCGGCCGGCAGGCCGCTGCCGTCGTCGACCAGCTCCAGCGACACCTCGCCGTCGCGGCCGAGCACGGCGAGCTGCAGAAGGCGGGCCTGGCCGTGGCGCAGCGCGTTGGTGAGGCCTTCCTGCGCCGCGCGGTACAGCGCGAGCGAGGCGTCGGTGCCGATCACCGCGTCCGCCAGTTCGACCTTCAGTGCGATCTGAACCTCGGCATGGCTGCGCCGGGTGCGTTCGACCAGGTCGGTGAGCGCTTCGGCGAGGCCGAACTTGTCGAGTACCAGCGGCGTCAGGCGGGGGATGATGCCGTGCATCGCGTCGTACAGGCGCGAAGACTCGTCGGCGATCAGGCGCGCCGCCTGTTCGGCCTGCGGATCGAGCGAGCGGACGCGGGTGGCGATCGACAGCGCCATGCTGCGCATCGCCGTTACCGACTGGCCGAATTCGTCGTGCAGTTCGCGCGCGATCATGTGCCGCTCGGCTTCGATGCGCTGGTCGATCCACTGCGTGAGTTCACGGCTGTCGGCGAGCTGAAGCTCGGCCCGCACCGCGCGGCGTTCGGTCTCGATGTGCCCGCGCAACTCGCCGACCATGCGGTTGAATGCGGCGCCGATGGCTGCCGCCTCGGTGCCCGCCAGCTGCGGCAGCGCCGCCTCGAAGCGCCCGGCCTGCAGCTGGTTCAAGGCCTGCACGATCTGGCTGAACGGCCGCACAGCACGACCGACCAGCCAGAACACGGCTGCGTTGACTGCCACCAGCAAGGCGAGGGTTCCGGCCGCCAGGGCCAGCACGTAGTCCCAGGCATCGATCTCGGCGCGCGATGCGTTGGCGCGCACCACCAGTTTGCCGTCGGGGAACTCGATCGCCTGCACCGAGGGCGGTGGCGCGATCAGCGCGCTGAACCACTCCGGCGCATCGCGGCCGGCCTTGTAGGTCGGCGGCGGCGAGCGATAGAGCTCCTGCCCCTGGGTGTCGAACAGCGTGATGTCGTTGGAGCGCAGCCGTCCCATGCCCTGCAGGAACGCCAGCATTGCCGGCGTGCCCTGCGCCGCGTAGCGCCAGACCGTGCGTTGCAGCAGCTGCGAGGCGACGCGGTTGGCCGCTACCACTTCCTCGTGCACCGACTCGCGCATGCTACGCAATTGCAGCGCGAGCACGGCGGCCGCGAACACGAGCGACAGTGCGGCGACGATGAGGTTGATTTGAAGGCGCAGGCTCATCAGGGGACCTTCGTGCGGCGCACCTCGGGTTTCGCCCTGCGGGTTCGGCGTCGGGCTCGGGATGGGAACGGACACTGCGCCGATGGTATCGGCTGGGCCGGGCCGGCCCGAGTGCCGATTCATGAAAATCATGAGGTTCGATTCATGGTGCGCCGGCTGTGCCGATCGCGCAGCGGGCGCGACCATGCGGTACGGGACGCAGGCGTCCCCGCAGGTGCCGTCCGGCACCTGTGCCACCCGACAGGAGATTCGCTATGCAATGGCAAACCCCCACCGCGACTGATTTGCGCTTCGGCTTCGAAATCACGATGTACGTCGCCGCCCGCTGACCCGGGTTGCGGCAGGTCCGGCGCCTCGGGGTTGCCCGCTCGGGGTGCCGGACTTGCCGCGTCCGGACGTCGGCTTTCGACTCCCCCACGCGATGCGCATCACCATCCTGGGTTCTTCCGCTGGCGGCGGCTTTCCGCAGTGGAACTGCAATTGCCGCAACTGCGCCGGTGTTCGCGCCGGCAGCGTGAACGCGAAGGCGCGTACGCAATCGTCCATTTTCGTGCAGCCTGACGGCGGCGTCGACGGCGTGCTGTTCAACGCGTCGCCGGATATCCTCGAGCAGATCCGCAGCAGGCCCGCGTTGCAGCCCGCACGCTCGCTGCGCGACTCGGCGATCGCCGGTGTGATCCTGATGGATGGCCAGATCGACCACGCGACGGGGCTGTTCATGCTGCGCGAACGCAGCCAGCCGCTGCCGCTGTGGTGCACCGATCCGGTCGAGGAAGACCTGCGCCACGGCAACCCCGTGCTGCGCGTGCTGTCGCACTACTGTGGCGTCGAGCGCCACCGCATCGCGCTGGACGGCAGTGCGTTCGAGGTCGCTGGCGTGCCCGACCTGAGCTTTCGTGCGCTGCCCTTGTCGAGCAAGGCCGCGCCGTACTCGCCGCATCGCGACCAACCGGTGCAGGGCGACAACATCGGCATGCTGATCCACGATGCCCGCCGTGGCACCAGCGTGTTCTACGCGCCGGGGCTGGGGCTGATCACCCCCGCGGTCTTCGACGCCATGCATGGCGCCGACTGCGTGCTCGTCGACGGCACGTTCTGGACCGACGACGAGATGCCGCGCCTCGGGCTCGGCAGCAAGACGGCGCGCGACATCGGCCACCTGCCGCAGTCCGGCCCCGGCGGAATGATCGAGTGGCTGGCCAGGTTGCCCGAGGGTACGCGGCGCCTGCTGATCCACATCAACAACACCAACCCGATCCTCGACGAAGACTCCGCCGAACGCGCGACGCTCACCCGCGCCGGCATCGCGTTGTGCGAGGACGGCATGGAAATCAGGGTCTGAACACGATGCGTGCCGACATGATCAAGGCCAGGCACTTCGCCGGCACCGCCGCGGCTGGCGAACCCGGCGCGCCGGCATGGTCGCGCGAGGACTTCGAGGTCCGGCTGCGCGAGCGCGGCCGGGCCTACCACATCCACCACCCGTTCAACGTGATGCTCAACACCGGCCGGGCCACGCCCGAGCAGGTGCGCGGCTGGGTGGCCAACCGCTTCTACTACCAGATCGCGATTCCGATCAAGGACGCTGCGGTGCTGTCGAACTGCCCCGATCGCGAGCTGCGGCGCGGCTGGGTGCAGCGCATCCTCGACCACGACGGCTTCGAGCTGAACGGCGTGCGCGACGAAGGCGGCATCGAAGCCTGGGTGCGCCTGGCCGAGGCCGTGGGCCTGGCGCGCGACGAAGTGCTCGACCTTCGCCACGTGGTGCCGGCGCTGCGTTTCGCCGTCGATGCCTACGTGAACTTCGCGCGCCGCGCGCCGTGGCAGGAGGCGGTGTGCTCGTCGCTGACCGAACTCTTCGCGCCCGAGATCCACAAGCAGCGGCTCGCGACCTGGCCCGGGCACTACCCCTGGATCGAGCCCGAGGGCATGGCGTACTTCCGCAACCGCGTGAGCCAGGCACGGCGCGATGTGGAGCAGGGGTTGGCGGTCACGCTCGCACACTTCGATACCCGGCCCTTGCAGGAGCGGGCGCTCGAAGTGCTGCAGTTCAAGCTCGACATCCTGTGGGCCATGAACGACGCGATGGCGCTGAAGTATGGGGTGACCGCATGAAGCGAAGGGCGAGGGCCCCCGGAACGGGGATCGACCAGCGTCATGCGGTCGGGTCGCCGACCCGGGGACCGGAGGCAATGCGCTTGGGTTCGGAGGCGACCACGTGACGCCACCGAGCATGGCATCGCAGCCGCGCGTCGGCTCCGGCTTCCGGCTGCAATGGGAGCCGGTGCAGGCCTGCCACGTCCTGCTCTACCCCGAAGGCATGGTCAAGCTCAATCAGAGCGGCGGCGAGATCATGACGCGCTGCGATGGGCAGCGCAGCGTGGCCGGCATCACCAGCGAACTCGAGCAGGCCTTCTCGACGAGCGGGCTGGGTGCGGATGTGTTGGCGTTCGTCGCGATGGCGGGCAAGCAACGCTGGCTGGCGTGGGATTGATGGACGCCGGACTCATGCCAGCAAAGGGCGTCCATGCGCCGCCGGGGCCGCCGCTGTGGCTGCTGGCCGAACTCACGTACCGCTGTCCGCTGCACTGCGTGTTCTGCTACAACCCGATCGATTTCGCGCGGCAGGAAGAAGAACTCGGCACCGAGGATTGGCTGCGCGTGCTGCGCGAAGGGCGCGCGCTGGGTGCCGTGCAGCTCGGCCTCTCGGGCGGCGAGCCGCTGGTGCGCGACGACCTGGAGACGATCGTCGCCGAAGCGCACCGGCTGGGCTACTACAGCAACCTGCTGACCTCCGGCGTGGGCCTGACGGTCGAGCGCGCCGCGGCGCTGAAGGGTGCCGGTCTCGATCATGTGCAGCTGTCGTTCCAGGACTCGACGCGCGAGATGAACGACTTCCTCTCGCACACCCGGACCTTCGAGCTGAAGAATCGGGTCGCGCGGATCATCAAGGACCAGGGCTGGCCGATGGTGATGAACGTGGTGATCCACCGCATGAACATCGACCACATCGACCGCATCATCGGCATGGCGGCCGAGCTCGGCGCTGAGTACCTGGAGCTTGCGAACACGCAGTACTACTCGTGGGCGTTCCAGAACCGCGACCACCTGCTGCCGACCCATGCCCAGTTGAGGCAGGCCGAGCGCACCACCGATGCCTGGCGGGCGAAGCTGGGCGAGCGCATGCGCATCTTCTTCGTTGCGCCCGACTACCACGAAGGCAAGGCCAAGAAGTGCGTCAACGGCTGGGGCAACATGTTCCTCACCGTCGCGCCGGACGGCACGGCCCTGCCCTGTCACACCGCGCGGATGCTGCCGGGCCTGAGCTTCCCGAGTGTGCGCGCGCACAGCCTGCGCGACATCTGGTTCGATTCCGACGGCTTCAACCGCTATCGCGGCACAGCCTGGATGAAGGAGCCGTGCTCGAGCTGCGACCAGCGCGAGGTCGATCTGGGCGGCTGCCGCTGCCAGGCCTACCTGCTCGCCAATGACCCCGAAGCTGCCGACCCGGTGTGCGTGAAGAGCCCCCACCACCACCTGGTGCAGGAGGCCGTCGAACGCGCCGCCGCGCCGGCGCGGGTTGCCGAGCATCCACTGGTGTTTCGCGATCGGGTGAACTCGCGGCGCCTCAGCGAGCCCGTCAGCCCGTAGTCCGCCCCGGCGCGCCGGCTACTGTTCCAGACGCAAGATTTCCAGCTGCTCGGGCACGGTCTGGAAGGTGCCGGTGCCAGCGGGCATCTGCATCAGCGGCTTGGCATCCTGGTCGAACAGCCAGACGCTGGGATAGACCAGCATGCGAGCGCGTTCGTCGCCGATGGAGCGCTGGAATTCGGCGTAGGGCAGGGCGCGCTCGCCGATCCGGATGTACAGCCGCTGCGCGGTGACCGACAGGGCGCTGCGCAGATCGACGACGATGTATTGCGCGGCGAAGTGCGGTACCAGCGCCGCCGCGTTCTGGTCGAGGAAGGCCTCGTACTTGCGGCAGTACGGGCAGTCGCTCGCGCCGAGATAGACATAGAGGCGCTTGTGCTCGCGCCGGGCGCGTGCCAGCGCGGCGCTCAGGTCGAACTCGTAGCGTGCCGGCAGCCCGGCAGGCTCGACGACGATCGGCGCGTACGGCGCCGGAACGCCCGCGGCGGCCGCCGGCACCAGCGCGAACCACAAGGCGAGACACGCGGCGACGACGAGGTGTTGCATGTCGGCTGAGTTCAGAGGGGTTTTCGGTCGCAGCGTCGACAAGGGGCGTCCGCGAGGCCGCTGCGTCAGCGCACCGCCAGCGTTCCGAACCAGTGTCCGTCCTTCGTGTCCTCGACCTCGGCCTTCAACTGGCCCTGGCCGTGGGGCACGAAGTTGAAACGCAGCGTCGGGTTCTCGCTGATCGAGAAATCGAGCTCGGCGTCGAAGACCTTCCGGTCGGCAAAGCTCACCTTGATCGACCGCACGAAATGGGGCGGGATGAACATCACCGTCACGTTGTTCAGCTCGAAGCCGGTGTCGTTCGGGTGCACCACGGTCACTTCGGCCGGGGTGGGCTGGTTCATCGTCACCGGCCCGGAAACCTTCAGCAGCGTCTTGCCGATCAGGTCGAGCGCGTCGCGGTTGGGTGGCGCCGAGCAGCCCCCGGAGGTCTTCACGTAGCGTGAGTCCATGTGCAGCTCGCCGTTGGACAGCTCGGCGACCACCCGCACGTGGCTGTATTCATCGACCCGCAGCCGGGTTTCGAAATCGGCCTGCCCGACTTCGGTCGTCAGGTCGAGCACGGCCGCGACCGGCGAGGGGTTCTTGTCGACGAGCAGGGTCAGCCGCTTGACATAGAGGCCGGGCGTTTGCGGCAGCTTCGAGACGATCTTGACCGGCACCGAGGCGCCGTATGCGGCACGCAGCGGGGCGATGATCTGCACCGTGCCCGGCGCGGCGTCGATGGGGCGCGACTGGAACAGCTTCTGGCGCAGGTTCTCCCATTCGGGCGACGAATCGGCGTGGCCAGCGGGTGCGGGCAGTCCGCCCGGTGCGGCGTGCGACCACGGGGCCGCCGTCGACAGCGCCAGGCAAGCCGCGGAGAGGCCGAGCATTCGGCCGATGAAGTTCATCCTGCGCATGGTGCGTTCCTGTCAGCCTTCACTCCTGGGCGCCGGCCTGCTTGACCATCTGCTCGCGTTCATGGCGCACGAACAGGATCGACGCATTGCGGCGGTGGATCGTCTCGTACCCGTCCCAGCGCGCGAATGCCGGCAGCGCCGCCGCGTCGGGCACTTCGCTCAACGCGGCGCCGGCGGCCAGCAGTTCCAGCACGCGCGCCTGCAGCTGAGCGAGGTAGCGTTCGACTGCGTCGATGGCCTCCACCGACGCCACGGGTCCGTGCCCCGGCACGATCGCCTTGACAGGCAGCGCCCGCAGCGCCTGCAGCGCGCGGACCCAGCCTTCGAGATCGCTGTCCTGCACATCCGGGATGCGCAGCGCGTCGAGCAAACCGCCGGCGAACAGCGTGCCGGTGCGCACATCGAACACTGCCACGTCGCCCGGCCCGCTGGAGTGCCCGTAGAAGAGCACCCGGACGCGCCTGCCGATGGTGTCGATCGCGTGCGCCTGCTCGAACGCCTGGTCCGGCCTGAACATCACGGTGCCCTGCATCTCGTCTTCGCCGAGCTGCTTCCTGAGCGTCTTCAGGCAGCGCTCGCAGCGCGACTGCATCAAGCCCGCGGCCTTGCTGTGCATGTGGATCGGAATGCCCTGCGCCCGATACGCGGCAGCACCGAACAGGAACTCCTGCCGCGGGTGGGTGATGAGCGCGAGGCGCACCGGCTTGTCGGTCACGCGCCGGATCGCGGCCAGCAGGGCCGCACCGTGGCGGTAGGAGGTGCCGGTGTCGATCGCCACCACGCCCGTCTCGCCGACGATGAACCCGGCGTTGCCGATGCGGCCCAGGTTGTCGGTGTCCACCTCGCCCGGCGCGCCCGGCACCATGTACACGCCGGCTGCCACTTCGATCGCCCGCGCGGGCGCGTCGCTTGGCGCGGCGGCCGCCACGCCATGGGCGAGCATCGTCGCACCAGCGGCGGCGATCGACACGAGCATGGTCCTGCCGAAGCGGCGCACGGCGGGCTACTTGCCTTCGACCAGCTTCTTCAGGTTCTCGAGCCCGCCCTTGTACACGCCGGTGATCGCCTTGACGGCCGCTTCGTCGTTCTGGTCGGGCGGCGGGTCGTTGTTCGGAAAGCCGCGATAGAACGCGCCGCGCCACTCGACGACCGAGCCGCTGCCTTCGGCGCTGACGCTGATCGTTGAGGTGTAGTTGGTCACCGGGAGCGCGCCGCCGTCCTTGGCGCGGTAGCTGATCTTCATCTTGGCGTCGTCGTAGCTCTCGAGCGTCTCGTTCAGCGTGCCGCCGCCCTTGAGCTTGATCTGCCGCACCGAGCCTTCAGCATTGCCCTTGTCGGCGGGGCTTTCGGCGACGGCCGGATGCCAGTCCTTGAGCCCGTCGAAGCTCTTGATCTTCGCCCACACCGCGCTCGGCGGCGCGTTGATGGTGATCTTCTCGACCACCTTCTGGCGCGTCGGGCCATGGGCCTGGCCCGCGGTCGAGAACAGGGTAACGAGCGTCGCGGCGAGCGCCATGGCGACGAAGGAGCGTGCGCGTCGTGCGCAGCGGATGGGCAACATGCTGGTTCTTCCTTGGTGTGTGATGGGGTTGCAATCAAGGGGTGATGGGCGCGCCGATGAAGGCGCCGAAGCCGCGGCTGTTGGTTCCGGTGGCGACCGAGCCCAGCGCGCGCCCGCTCAGGGCGTCGAGCACGCTGACCTTGTCGTCCATCCAGTTCACGACGTATACACGGTCGGCGTGCGCGGCCACGCCTTCCGGATAGCCGAAGCCGGTCAGCGTGCGCAGCAGCGTCAGCGAGCTCGCATCGATCACGCTGACGGTGTCGTCGTGCTGGTTGGTCACGTAGAGCAGCGTGCCATCGGCGGCGAGCGCTGCGCCGTAGGGCGCCTTGCCGACCTTGACCGTGGCCACCAGGCGCAAGCGGTTCGCGTCGCTGGTGTCGAGCACCGACACGTCGTCGCTCTGCACGTTGAGGGCGTACAGCCGCTGGCGCGGGGCGTCGAACAGCAGTGCGAATGGGTGGCTGCCGACGCGCGCACGCGAGCGCACGCGCCCGGCGTTCACATCGACCACCGCCACGGCGTCGTCGTCGCGCTCGGCGACGAAGACGATGCCCGGCCGGTCGCTCGCGGCCACACCGGCCGGCGCGCGGCCGACGGCGATGGCGGCGACGGGCCTGCCGGGGCCCGCCGCGGATGGGACGCTCGGTGCGGCATCGAATACCAGCAGGCGGTCGCGATACCAGTCGGCCGCATAGACGCGCGAGCCGTCGGGCGCGGCATCGATGCCCACCGGGCCGTCTCCGGCGGCGAGGGTCTCGACGACCCGTTGATCGCGCATGTCGATCACCGAGATCGTCTTGCTGTCGGGGTTGGAGACGAACACCCGTCCGGCGCGGCTGGACGCGACCACGCCGGCCGGCGAGCGCCCCACCGGCACGGTGGCCACGACCGCCTGCGACGCCAGGTCGATCACCGAGACATCGTGGCTGCCCTGGTTGGTGATGTAGGCAAATGGCTGCGCCTGGACGAGCGCGGCCGGGCTGGCCGCGAGCGCGAAGGCCAGGGCCGCGAAGCGCCACGACATCGGCAGTGGCCCCTTCTTCAATCGGGCCGCCGATACTTCAGCGCGCTCTCGAACCGCAGGTCGTTGGAGTCGACCACCTCGGCCCGGAGTTCGCCATCGCCGCGCGGCACGAAGTAGAAGCGGAAATTCGGGTTCTCGCTGATCGAGAAGTCGACATCGGCCGACATCACCAGTTCGCCGCCGTAGGTGATGCGCACCTGGCGCACGAAGTGCGCCGGCGTGAACAGGCGCGAGACCTGGTCCATTGCCAGGCCCGAGCTGTTGGGGTGGCTGATCATCAACTGCGCGAGCACCGGCTGCTTGCCCCCCGGCGCGGCCGCCGCGTCGCCTTCGACGCGAAACTTCATGCGCCCGAGCGTGGCCAGCGCGGCCTGCGCGTCCTTGCCGGGCGGTGCCGAGCACCCGCCGGAAGCCTTCAGGAAGCGGGTGGTCATGTGCAGCTGCCCGTCGTTCGTTTCGGCGATGGCGCGCACGTGGGTGTATTCGTCGATGCGCACCCGGGTCTCGATGTCGGCCTGCCCGCTCAGCGGCGTGAACTGGAACACCGCCGAGATCGGCGACGGGTTGTTGTCGATGATCAGGTACACCTTGTCGACGTAGCGCGTCGGGGTCTGCGGGAAGCGGGTCTTGATCGCGATCGGAACGATCGCCGCGTCTTCGGCGCGCACGGGCACGTCGAGCGAGATCACGTCGTCCGAGGAGGTCGAGATCGGCCGCGCCTGGAACAGGCTCGCCCGAACCTTCTGCCAGACCGGGCTGGCCTCGGGGTTGTCTGCGGTCTTGATCTGGGCCGCTGCCCCGGCGCACAGGCCGAAGAAGAACAGGGCGCAGACCGCAGCGGATCGCATGGCGTTGTTCATGATGTCGGACCTGTCAAGCGCCTCAACCGCGGCCGGCCGGCGGGGCGAAGGTTGAACTGCCGCCCGGGGAGGGCACTGCGGGCGGTTTGGGGGCCTCATCTTCCCACTCTAGCTCGGCATACGCCGCGGTCACGTTGCGCCGATGGAAGCGATCGGTCAAGAGCCATTGCGAGCCGGGCGGGACGCCGGTGCGCTCGATCGCCTGCTGGATTGTCAGCCCGTTCCGGATGGCGGCACGCGTGTCCTGCAAGAGACCATTCAGGTAGTCGGCCTGTGCGTCCATCGCGGCCGGCCAGTCGTTGCTCACCGGGCCATGGCCCGGAACGACGGTGGCGACATCGAGGCCCTTCAACGCGGCCATCACCGCCAACCAGCCGCGCAGGTTGCCGTCGAGCACCGGCAGGTGCTGCACGAACAGCAGGTCGGACGCGAACAGCGTGCGCGTGCGCCGGTCGAGGACGCTGAGGTCGTTGTCGGTGTGCGCGGTCGGCCAGGCCTGCAACGTCAGGATGCGGTCGCCGAGATCGATATCGAGCGACTTGTCCACGCTGATCGTGGGGTACACGATCGCCGCGGGCGGCGCCTGGATGCCGAAGTCGCGCCGCAGTGCATTCAGGTAGTAAGGTCCGCGCGCTGCCATCGTGCGGGCGAAACCGGCACTGGCGACGAACCGGGGCGGCGGCTGGCCCGCGTCGACGAAGGCAACGGCGCCGAGCATGTGGTCGGGGTGGGCGTGCGTGTTGACCACGTAGCACACCGGCAGCGGCGTCGTGCGTTCGATCGCCGCTCGCAGCGCCTGGCCGACGCCTGGCGTGCCGCCGGTATCGACGACCGCGACGCAGCGGCTGCCGACGACAAAGCCGAGGTTGGCCACGTCGCCGCCATTGGCCGGGCCCCAGTCTTCGATCGCACCGATGTGCACGAAGACGCCGGGCTGCACCTGGGTCACGGCCAGCGGCGCAATCACGCGCCCGGCCTGCGCGGCGGCGCCACCGGCGCAGCCCAGCAGCAATGACGCCAGGGCCGACAGCAGCCAGCGCGGCACGGTGAACCGCAAGCGGGGCGTCACGCGCCTACCTGGCCTCGGGGGTGATGAAGCACGCCTTCTCGGACTTCAATTGAAGCTCGCGGTAGCGCTTGGCCAGCGGCGCGAGCGACGGTGCGTCGCGGATCGCGCCGCCCCGCTCGCCGCCGATCGTCATGGCCTTGCTGACGGTGCTGATCGTCACGTAGTCGTCGTACTTGACTTCGCTGGCGAACGCGTCGAGCGCGCACGAACACTTGGCGATCATCTCGAACTGCGGGCCCGGGTGCAGACGGATGCACTCCTGCACGTAGAGCACCCGGTCCATGGTCGGGAAGTCGTTGGCGAAGGCGCCGGCGCCGGCCATCGAGAGGGCGCACAGGAGCAGCAGCTTGCGGCGTGGAGGCAATATTTTCATGGGGTTCGGTCAGGCACTCAGGGTTGACGTTGGGGTGATGCCGGTCCGGCACCGTCGATGAGCATCTCTTCGACGATCAGCGGCGGCTCGCCGGTGGCGGCGTCGATGCGGGTACGGATGCCATAGAGACCGCCGGGCACGGCCTTCGCCATCATGAAGACATATTTCTTGTTGGCCAGCTTCTCAAAGCGCGACCGGTTCGGGTCGTCGAGGTAGGGCGCAATGCTGATCTCCTGCACCTCCACCGCACGGCCCTGGTAGGGCAGCGTGATGTTGCGGATCGACGCCCCCTGGTACACCGACATGCGAATGCGCTTGCGAAAGTAGTTGGGCTGGCCCTTGGTGAGGCGCTGCATCTCGCGGATGTCCCGTTCGAGAAAGTAGAGGATGGCCGGGTTCCCCTCGGCGCCATCCACTTCGGGCTGGCGCTGCTCGCGCGCACCGGTGAGGAACTTGGCGCTCGCGGCGCAGCAGCTGCCGTCGGCCTGCGCCTTGAGCATCACCTCGACCTTGTCTTCGAACCTCTCTTCCAGGCTGCCGGTCTTGCGGAAGTCGTAGTGCAGCGTGAGCGGCGGCTTCAGTTTGGCGAAGTGGTTGTCGATGAAGATCGCCTGCTCGGCGGCCGAGAAGTCGTCCGCCGCGAGCGCAAGGCCGGGCCAGAGCAGGGTCAGCCCGAGGAGCAGGCCGCAGGTGCAAAGAAGCTGTGGGGTCGATTTCATTGTGTTCGTGGTAATGCCAAATCTCTGGCGCATGTAGCGCCGGAACTCGCGGCCGTTCGATCCGCGCACTGCGCAGACGTTCCGCAAGTGTCTTCAGCGTCGAGGTCGCCAACGGCCGGCGCGACCGGAGCCGAGGCGGCGGCGGGTTCGATCGCCAGCGAGCAGGCGAGGGCCTGTCGCGCCTCGGGCAGCCGGTTCATGCGGGTCAGTGCGGTGGCCATCAGGGCCCAGGGTTCGGGATCGGTGGCGTCGCTGCGTGCCCATTCGGTCGCCAGCGACTCCAGCTGCGGCCACTGGTCGTCGCGCAGGAGCAGCGCGGCCCTGAGGAACCTGGGCTGCTCGGCGATGGGCCGCTGCCAGTACGCCACCTGCTGCGACCGCTCGGGCGCCACCTCGCGATAGGCCGCCAGGTGCGGGGCATCGAGCATGGTCCGCAGCCACTCGACGGGGGCGGCGAAGTAGTGCGCCTCGCCACCGCGCAGGCGAAAGGTCAGGATGCCCACCAGCCGCAACTCTTCGTCGAACAGACCGCCGCCGCTGGCCCCGGAGCTGAACCAGTTCGAGCTCCGGATCACACGGCCGCCGTCGAGACGATGCAGCGCGAGCACCTGGCCCTGGCTGTTCTGCAGACCCAGGCCGCCGGTGTATCCGAGCGCTGCCACCGGCTGCCCGACCTTGAGTTCGTCGGCCCGTCCCAACGCCACGGCGTCAGCCTGCAGGCCGGGGACGCGCAGAAGGCACAGGTCGTGGTCGAGGTCGCTCAGTTGCGCGTCGACAGGCCAACGCACGCCGCCGCGAAGCACGCTGACCTTCAGCGCGTCGTGGGTGACGTGGCAATTGGTCACGACGGTCTCAGGGGCGACGACCACCGCGGACCCGAGCGCGAACCCGCCTTGAACGCGCTGCGCCTCGATCTTCAGCACGCTCGCGCTCAGGCGGAACAGCGTGGCCCGGTCGAGTTCCGCCCAGCTCGGCGCTGCTGCGAGAGCCCACAGCACAAGAACGAGCAGGCGTGTCATCGTCGAACCGAAGAGGCGAACGCTATTGCTTGGGGGCTTCGTAAGAGGCATCGACCAGCGGCACGCCGTATTCCTTCAGGATGGCTTGGATCTCGGGGCGTTTCGATTCGATCAGTCCTTCGACCTGCTGCTTCCATTCGCGCTCGCCGTAGCGCACGCCCATCGCCATCTGGTAGTCGAACTTGACGCCGCGCTCCGACTTCAAGGGCACGACCACCAGTTCGGGGGACTTCACCCGCTGCGCGAAGTAGCCGGCGATCGGGCCCCAGACGATGGCGACGTCGAGCTTGCCCGCGGCGAGGTCGCGTTCGATGATTTCGCCCGGATACTGCGAGGGGTCGGCGTTCAGAAGCTGGTACGGAACACCCTGCTCGACGAGATTGTGCTTGTTGAGCCATTCCGAGGCGGGCGAACGGTCATAGACGCCGATGCGCAGCTTCGCCAGCTTGGCCGGATCGAGCTTCAGGAAGTCTTCGGCGGAGGCGACCTGATCCATGCCCTTGCCCTTCGGGAAGACCAACGCGTAAGTCGAGCGGTAATAGGGCTGGGTGACAGACACCTGGTCGAAGCCGGCGGGCACGCCGATCACGATGTCGCACGGATAGTCCTGGCCGGGGAGCTTGTATCGCAGGGTGTTGCGGATGAACGCCATGCGCTGCGGAAACGAGTAGTACGTCACCGGCAGGCCGAGCGCCTTGCCGAAGACCTCGGCAATCTTGTTCTCGAGACCCTCGCCCGCGACGTTCGAGAACGGCAGGTTGTTCGGGTCCTGGCAGACGCGCAGCGCAGTGCGTGGCGGCGGTGTGTCCTGCGCGGTCGCGCTCGCCGCGAGCGCGCTCAGCACCAGGCCGGCGACGAGCGGCGCCATGCGGCGCTCGGGCGCGTGCGGACCTGCGCAGCGAATGCGGTCACGTGTCATTTGATTTCTTCAACCTTGGCGCGGGTGATCTCGCCGTCGGAGCGGCCCTTCAGATAGGCATAGAGCTGATTGATGTTGTCCATCACCACCGGGCTGCTGCTGAAACTCTGCATGCCCTTGTCGAGCCTGCCGTTCGTGACCGTCGTGATGAAGTCGGCCTTCGACAGCGTCTTCAGGCTGACGATCAGCGACGGGCCGACCATGCCTTCCTGGTTGGCGCCGTGGCAGCGATCGCAGGCGGCTGCACGCCAGGTGCGAAAGCCCTTCATCGTCTCGGCATCGACCTTGTAACCGTCAACGACCTTGTACGGCTTGTCCTGTGCCTGGGCCGCGCCTGCAAGGCACATCAGCGCCAGCAAAATTGCCTTCTTCGCTTTCATGAGTCCATGATCCTCGAGTCGGAGAAAGGGAAAGAAAAGGGAGACGGCACCCTTGCGGCTGCCATCTCCCGATGGGGCCAAGGGGATCGGCCAGAAACGGCGCCGCCCCCTCGGTCTGGCCTCAGTTGGGCAGGGCGAAGACGGTCAACGAACCACCGAGGTCGGTGTATTGACTGAGTTCCCTGTACCCACCCACGGCGCCCAGGCCATCCTGGTCCTTCTCGAGGCCCGCGGCCATGCCGATGCCGGCCCAGCCACCGATCCCGGAGAACACGCCGATGTACTGCTTGCCCTTGTGCTCATACGTGAACACGTTGCCGATGATGCCGGACGGGGTCTTGAACTTGTAGAGCAGCTTGGTGATGTCCTTGGCATCGACGCACTTGAGGTAGCCCTCGAGCGTGCCGTAGCAGGACAGGCCGCCCGCGGTGTTCAGCGAGCCGCTCCAGACCGAGAACTTCTCGGGCACGCTCTGAACGATCTTGCCCGTGCCGGCGTTCCAGGTGATGAAGTTGCCCATGCCACCATGGCTGCCCGGCGCCGGGAACATCGACAGCGTCGCGCCGACGAAAGGCTGGCCCGCTACGAACTCGACCTTGAACGGCTCGTAGTCCATGCAGACGTGGTTCGTCGGCACGTAGAAGAGCTTGGTCTGCGGGTCATACGAGGCCGGCTGCTGGTCCTTGCTGCCCAACGCCGCCGGGCAGATGCCCTTGGTGTTGACGTCGGGGCCGTTGCGCGCCGTGGAGAACTGCGCCACCGTCGCGGGGCGGCCGGTCTTCATGTCGATGTGCGTGGCCCAGTTGACCTTCGGGTCGAACTTCTCGGCCACCAGCAGGGCGCCGGTGACGCGGTCCATCGTGTAGGCGAAGCCGTTGCGGTCGAAGTGCACCAGCGCCTTGGTCGGCTTGCCCTTGACGTCGATGTCGGCCAGGATCATTTCGTTGATGCCGTCGAAGTCCCACTCGTCGAACGGTGTCATCTGGTAGACCCAGTTGGCCTTGCCGGTGTCGACGTCGCGCGACCAGATGGTCATCGACCACTTGTTGTCACCCGGGCGTTGCGACGGGTTCCAGGTCGAGGGGTTGCCGCTGCCGTAGTACACGGCATTGGTGGCCTTGTCGTAGCTGTACCAGCCCCACGTCGTGCCGCCGCCGGTCTTCCACTGATCGCCCTTCCAGGTCTTCAGCGAAGAGTCCTTGCCCACCGGCGCCATCTTGCCGTCGGTCCAGGTCATGGTCTTGTCCGGGTCGATCAGCATTTCGGCATCCGGCCCGGTGCTGTAGCCCTTCCAGACCTGCTTGCCGGTCTTGATGTCGTACGCCGCCAGGAAGCCGCGCACGCCCCACTCGCCGCCGGAGATGCCGGTGATGACCTTGTCCTTGAACACGTGCGGTGCCTGGGTGTTCACCGCGCCCATCTTCGGGTCGCCGTTCTTGACGCTCCAGATCAGCTTGCCGGTCTTGGCGTCGAGCGCGATCAGGTTGGAGTCGGCCTGCTGCAGGAAGACCTTGCCTTCGGCAAAGGCCAGCCCGCGGTTGACCGTGTCGCAGCACATCTGCGGGATCACCGCCGGGTCCTGCTTCGGCTCGTACTTCCAGACGATCTTCTGCGTGTCGAGGTCGATCGCGAAGACCTTGTTGGGGAACGGCGTGTGCAGGTACATCATGCCGTCGATCACCAGCGGCGAGCCCTCGTGGCCGCGCAGCACGCCGGTGGAGAACGTCCACGCAGCCTGCATCTTGCCGACGTTACCGGTGTTGATCTGGTTGAGTTTGCTGTAGCGCTGGTTGAACATGTCCCCAGCCTGCATCGCCCAGTTCTTGGAATTGGCGATGTTCTTCTCGACGTCGGCGTTGGCGAACGCCAGCACCGGTACGGCGAGCAACGTTGCTGCCCATGGACGCCACGAGCGCCCGTCTGATTGCCCTGAAATTCGCATTGAAGTCTCCTAAGTTACATCACCCGAGCCCACCCGCACCGAACCGCCGAGAGGCCGACCGCCGTGCGACTGGAAGTCAGCCGGCGGGACCCTCACTGCAATTTGCGAGCCTGTTCGAAAACCCTGGAACCGCAGGGTCCGGCCAGAGCCGGCAGGCGCGATGCTGAGCCTTCTTCGAGGTCTTCGGAACTGCGGTTTAACCCTAGTGCCGGACGCCGCCGGGGGGCATTTCGGCCGCGGCAGCAAGGCACCTAGGGATAGCCATATTAGGGTCTGCCCGCATGCCGACGGCCCAACGCTTTCGAGCGCCCCTGCGCCAGACGCGGTTGCGCCGGCACGGTCGCGGTCAGTTTCGGCACAGAGTGTTTCAATCTCATCGCGGGCGCTCGCCGAAGGTCGGACACCGTGGCTTGCCGTGGAGTCGGCGGGGCGCGTGAAGGACGTTTCGCGCCCTACACTGCGCGTCGCCGGCGGGTGCTGCATCTGGCGCAAGCGGGTGCAACCCTCGCCCGATGGGCGCGCGTATTGCTCTGCATTGGGCCATGGGCCGGCACGGACCCTGGCCCGCAGGCGCCGAGTCGCGATCACGGCGACCTGCGACTTCGCAAGTGACAGAAGACTTCCACGTTGATGACCGCGACCCCCCACCCGACGACCATGCTGCGAACCACCGGCCTGACCAAGCGCTACGGCGCCCGGGCCGCCCTGCAGAACCTGTCGCTGAGCCTGGAGGCCGGGCAGTTCGTGGCCCTGCTCGGGCCCAATGGCGCCGGCAAGTCGACGCTCTTCCAGGTGCTCACCGGGCTGTTCGCTGCCGACGAGGGCGAGGTCGAGGTGGCCGGTCATTCGCTCGGCCGTTCCGCCACGGCGGCGCTGCGCCACATCGGCGTCGTGTTCCAGCAGGTCTCGCTCGACCTCGACCTGAGCATCCGCCGCAACCTGCTGTTCCAGGCCGATCTCCACGGCCTGCCGCGACGCCTGGCCGCGGCCCGCATCGAGGCCGGCTGCGCCCGGCTCGGGATCGACGCCAACCTCGACCGCAAGGTGCGCGAGTTGTCCGGCGGCAACCGGCGCAAGGTGGAACTGGTGCGCGCGTCGCTGCACCGGCCGTCGGTGCTGCTGATGGACGAGGCCACCGTCGGCCTCGACCCCAAGTCGCGCCAGGACTTGCTGCGCGCGCTGCATGCCGACGTGCAGGAGCGCGGCCTGTGCGTGCTGTGGGCGACGCATTGGGTCGAAGAGGCCCTCGGCGCCGACCGCGTCCTGGTCCTGCACAATGGCGCGCTGCTCGCCGACGGCACACCGGCCGAGGTGACGCAAGCGCTCGGCGAGCCGACGCTGGAGGCGGGTTTCATCGCCCGCACGAGCGCATCCGCAGTCTCGAAGCAATCCAAGGAGCCATCGACAGCATGAACACGAACAGACCGAACAGACTCCACGCACTTGCCATCCACCTCGGCGCGCCATTGCTGGCCGCCGGTCTGGCCAGCGCCGCCATGGCCCAGGGCACGGCCTACGTGTCGAGCGAGAAAGACCAGGCCTTGACGCTGATCGACCTGGCTACGCTCAGCGTCAAGGGCACGGTCCCGACCTGCAAGCGCGGCCGCCACATCCAGCTGACGCCCGACGGCAAGGTCATGGTCGCCTGCACCGACTCGAACGCCGCCGACGTGATCGACCCGGCCAGCGGCAAGTCGCTGCGGCGCATTCCGCTCGGCAACGAACCGGAGGCGTTCGACATCTCGCCCGACGGCAAGACGATCTACGTCTCGAACGAGGACGAAGGCGAGGCAATCTTCGTCGATGCCCAGACCGGCAAGACGCTGAAATCGGTCAAGGTGGGCAAGGAACCCGAGGGCGTGAAGGTCAGCGCCGACGGCAAGACGCTGTACGTGACATCCGAGGTTGCGAGCCTGGTGCACGTGATCGACGTGGCCAGCGCCAAGATCGTGAAGAACATCAAGGTCGGCAAGCGGCCGCGCCGCATGGCGCTCACGCCCGACGGCAAGGAACTGTGGGTCACCAATGAGCTCGACGCGAGCGTCAGCATCGTCAACACCGCCGACCACAGCGTCGCCGGCACGCTCAAGTTCCAGGTCAAGGGCGCGCGCGCCGAGGACATCACGCCGGTGGGCATCACGATGACGCGCGACGGCAAGCGCGCCTTCGTGGCGCTCGGCAAGGCCAACCATGTCGCCTTCATCGACGTGGCGGGGCGCAAGGTCACCGACCTCGTGCTGGTCGGCAAGCGACCCTGGAACGTCACGCTCGACAAGGCCGAGGTGCGGCTGTACGCGGTCAACGGCCTGAGTGACGACGTCACGGTGGTCGATGTCGCCGGCGCCAAGCCGATCAAGAGCATCCCGGTCGGCCGGGTGCCCTACGGCCTGGTGGTCGTTGAATGACGGGGCCCGTGCGGCCGTTGGGCCTGGCGCTGCTGCTGGCGGCGCTGGGCGCGGCCGTGCCTGCAGCGGCGGCCACCACCCTGAAGGCCACGCTGATCTCGCCCGACCCCGACGCCCGGCTCGAGCGCTCGCGGCTCGAACGCGCCTACCTCGGCCACCCCGGCGGCCCGGCCGCGGACGGCGTGCAGGTGGCGCTGGACGAAGGCCAGTTCGAGCTCCAGGCCGTCGATGCCGACGTCGCGCTGACGGCGCAGGCCGCCGGCACGCTGGAGGCCGCGCGCGCCGCCGCGCTCGCGGCCGAGAAGGCCGGCGCAGCCGTGCTGTTGACGGACCTGCCGGCCGACTGGACGCTGGCCGTCGTCGATGCGGTGAAGCTGCCGGTGATCAACCTCGGCAACGCTGCCGACCGCTTGCGCCAGCAGGACTGCCGCGCGCGCCTGTTCCACATCCTGCCGAGCGAACGCATGCGCGCCGATGCGCTGGCGCAGGCGCTCGTGGCGCGCAAGTGGAGCAAGCTGCTGCTGCTGGTCGGCCCGAGCGCGCAAGACCAGTTGCGCGCCGCCACGGTGCAGGCGTCGATCAAGCGCTACGGCCTGCAGGTGGTGGCCACCAAGCCGTTCAAGCTGTCGGCCGACCCGCGCGAGCGCGACCTGGCCAATCCGCTGCTGCTGACCGCCGGCAGCAGCTACGACGCCGTCTGGGTGGTCGACAGCGACGGCGAGTTCGCGCGCGGCCTGCCCTACCGGACCGTGCTGCCGCGCCCCGTGGTCGGCGATGCCGGGCTGGTGGCGCTGGCCTGGCACTCGCAGTTCGAACGCTACGGCGCGCCGCAGGTGTCGCGCCGCTTCGCCAAGGCCGCCAAGCGGCCGATGACGGCCAGCGACTGGTCGGCCTGGATGGCGGGCAAGGCGCTGATCGCGATCGCCACGGCGGCGCCGAAAGGGCCGAACGCGGCCTGGGCGCAGGCGCTCGCCAAGACGCCGCTGGACGGTTCCAAGGGCGTGAGCCTGAGCTTTCGCGCCTGGGACGGGCAGCTTCGCCAGACCGTGCTGCTCACCGACGGCCAGGGCGTGATCGCGCAGGCGCCGATCGACGGCCTGCTGCACCCGAGCAACGTGCTCGACACCCTGGGCGCCGACGCCGCGGAGAAGCTGTGCAAGGCGGCGCGATGATCCTGGCAGCGCCTGACTCCGCCGAACCCGCGGCGCGCCGCGGGCTCGCCCATGCGCTGCAGGCCTTGCAGGCCATCGTCATGCGCGAACTGCTCAAGTTCTCGCAGCAGACCGGGCGCCTGGTGTCGGCGCTGGTGCGCCCGCTGCTGTGGCTGGCGGTGTTCGCGGCGGGCTTTCGCAACGTGTTCGGCATCGCCATCGTCGAGCCCTACGACACCTACATTCCGTACGACGTGTACATCGTGCCCGGCCTGGTGGGCATGGTGCTTCTGTTCAACGGCATGCAGTCGTCCTTGGCGATGGTCTACGACCGTGAAATGGGCCTGATGCGCCTGCTGCTCACCGCGCCGCTGCCGCGCTGGTGGCTCCTGTTCTCGAAGCTCTGCGCCACGGCGCTGCTGTCGGTGCTGCAGGCGCTGGCCTTCCTGATCGTCGCCGCCTTGCTCGGCACCGAGCTGCCGCTGCTGTCGCTCGGCGCCCTGCATGCCTTGCTGGCGCTGGTATGCGGGGCGCTGATGCTGGGCGCGCTCGGGCTGCTGCTGTCGGTTCACATCAAGCAGCTCGAGAACTTCGCCGGCACGATGAACTTCGTGATCTTCCCGATGTACTTCCTGTCCACCGCGCTCTACCCGCTGTGGAAGCTGCAGGAGTCGGGTGCCGAATGGGTGTACCAGCTGGCGCGCTTCAACCCCTTCACCTACGTCATCGAGTGGATCCGCTTCGCGCTCTACGCCAAGGACCCTGGCGCCGCGCCTTACGTGGTGCTCGGATGCATGGCGGTCTTCTTCCTGCTCGCCTGTTGGGGCTACGACCCGCAGCGCGGGTTCGGCGGCCTGACCAAGCGGGGCGGAGGCACCGCATGAACGCCGATCGCCGCCACTGGCTGGGCCGCGCCGCGGCGCTGGCGCTCGGAGGCGCATGGCCGCTTCGCGGCGCGTTCGCATCGAGTGTGTTTCCGTCGCGGCCGGTCACGATGTGGGTGCCCTGGGCGGCCGGCGGCGCGACCGACGCTTCGCTGCGGCTGCTGGCCGAACTTGCGGCGCAAGCGCTCGGCCAGCGCGTGCTGGTCGAGAACCGCGGCGGCGCCGGCGGCACGCTGGCAATGCCGATCCTGCAAATGGCCGAACCCGACGGCTACACCATCGCGCAAGTGCCGCAGCCGGTCTTTCGCGCGCCCTTCATGCAGAAGGTGCTGTGGGACCCGTTGCGCGACATGACGCCGATCATCCAGCTCTCGGGCGTCACCTTCGGCATGCTGGTCCAGGCGGCGAGCCCGCTGCGCACGCTCGACGACATGTTCGCGTTCGCGCGCGCGCGCCCCGGCGAGCTGAGCATTGCCACCAACGGCGTGGGCACCACACCGCACCTCGTGCTCGAGGAGCTGTTCACCGATCGCGGGCTGCGCTACATCCACGTGCCCTACAAGGGCACCGCCGAACTGACGATCGCGGTGGAGGCCGGCCAGGTGATGGCCGGCGTCAACTCCACCGGCTTCGGGCCGCTGGTCGATTCGGGCCGGCTGCGGCTGCTCGCGACCTTGGCCGCACAGCGCTCGAAGCGCTGGCCGCAGGTGCCCACGCTGCGCGAGCTGGGCTTCGACATCGTTGCGATGTCGGCCTACGGACTGGCCGGCCCGCGCGGGCTCCCGCCCGGCGTGGTGACGGTGCTGCACGACGCCTTCAAGAAGGCGCTGTTCGACCCGCTGATGGTCCAGGAGCTGGCCAAGTACGACCAGGAGATCGACTACCTCGGCCCGGACGACTACGCCCGCGCCTGCCGCGAGCAGGTCGCGAAGGAGCGCGCCGCCGCCGAGCGGCGGGGGACGCGGCGTGGATCCAATGGCTAGGGCCGTCGAATCGCCGGCGCGAGCGTCGCGCTGGCGCACCGACCTGCTGTGGGTGGCCGCGGCCACGGTCGGCAGCTACCTCGCTGCGTCGGCACTGGAGTTGCAGGAGTCGCTGGCGCACCGCCTGGCACGCTTCGAGAGCTGGCAGGCCGACGAGATACCGCTCAGTCTCACGGTGCTGGCCTGCGGCCTGGCCTGGTATGCAATGCGCCGCCGCCGCGAGGTCCAGGCGCAACTCGATCTGCGGGTGCAGGCCGAGGCGCGCAATGCCGATCTGCTGGCGCACAACCGCGAACTCGCGCGGCAATTGATCTCGCTGCAGGAAAGCGAACGGCTGGCGCTGGCGCGCGAACTGCACGACGAGCTCGGCCAGACCTGTACCGCGATCCGCGTCGAAACCGCCTTGCTGCGCCACTGCGCGGCCGACCGGCGCGACGACATGCTCGCCGCGGCGGGTCGCGCCGATGCGGCCGCACAGGGTCTGCAGCAACTGGTGAACAGCCTGCTGCGCCGGCTTCGGCCGGCCAACCTCGACACGCTCGGTCTCGCTGCGGCGCTCGAGGAGCTGTGCGAGTCGTGGCGTGAGCGCACCGGCATCGCCTGCGAGTTTCGCCACGAGGGCTGCACCGAAGCCCTGGGCGACACGGTGGACATCACGCTCTATCGCGTCGCGCAGGAAGCCTTGACCAACGTGGCGCGTCACGCGCGCGCCGGCAGCGTGCAGGTGACGCTGTCGCGCGTGTCGGGTGCGGAGGTCACGCTGAGCATCCAGGACGACGGCCAGGGCACGGACCTGAAGCTGGCCACGCGCGGCCTGGGCCTGCTCGGCGCGGTCGAGCGCGCGGCAGCCGTGGGCGGCGAGTTGCACGTGCAAAGCGCGCCCGGCCGGGGGCTGACGATCGCGCTGC
Source organism: uncultured bacterium (assembly GCA_963779155.1). GTDB lineage: Bacteria > Pseudomonadota > Gammaproteobacteria > Burkholderiales > Burkholderiaceae_C > CAIKUF01. The sequence goes on from CAVZXE010000015.1 coordinate 495,092, forward strand.
GCGTACCGCTGCCTCGGGCCCCCGCGGTCGAGCCCTTGGCCGCTGCATCGTCGAACAAATGGGCATTCAAGGAGGCCGCATGATCCGCGTCGTACTGGTTGACGACCATCCGGTGGTGCGCACCGGCTACCGGCGACTGCTCGAGCAGGCGGGCGACATCGCCGTCGTCGCCGAGGCGGGCGACTGCGCGGGCGGCTACGCCGCCTTCATGGCGCATGCCCCGGACGTGCTCGTGACCGACCTGTCGATGGCCGGGAGCGGCGGGCTCGAGCTGATCCGCCGCGTGCGGCTGCGAACGCCCGACGCGCGGGTGCTCGTGTTCAGCATGCACGACGGGGCGCTGCTGGTACGGCGCGCGCTCGAGGGCGGCGCGCGCGGCTTTCTGACCAAGGCGAGCTCGCCCGACTGCCTGGTCGTCGCGATCCGCGCCCTGCACGGCGGGCAGCGCTACCTCGGGCCCGACCTGCCGCCCGCGCTGCTGCAGCGCGATCCCCAGGAGGAGGCCGAGCGCCTGGCCGCACTGAGCGCGCGCGAGTTCGAGGTCTTCCGCCTGCTCGCGCAGGGGCACTCGTCGGCAGAGTGTGCGCAGGCGCTCAACCTGAGCCCCAAGACCATCGCCAACCACCAGACGCTGATCAAGGACAAGCTCGGCGTGGCCACCTCGGCAGCGCTGGCGCATCTGGCGATCCGGCATCGCGTCATCGGCACGATCGGCGCCTGAACCCGACCGTGAGCCGGACCAACCTGCGCCGATCGACCGAGCCGCGGTTGGGCGGCTGCCGGCTTGCCAGCCGGAGGCCAGGCGATGGCGCGACGGCGATGATCAACCCGGCACTTCGAGAGGATTCCGGATGGATGGAAACGATGCGCTGCTGAGCGACTGGCGTGCGCGCGCGCTGGCGCTCGAAGCCGAGGTGGCCAAGGCCGTGATCGGGCAGGCGCGGGTGATCCGCCTCGTCAACACCGCCGTGTTCGCGCGCGGCCATGTGCTGCTGCAGGGCGACGTCGGCGTGGGCAAGACGACGCTGCTGCGCGCGTTCGCGCAGGTGCTGGGGGGCGACTTCGCGCGCACCGAGGGCACGATCGACCTGATGCCCAACGACCTGATCTACTACACCTACATCAGCGCCGAGGGCCGGCCCGCCGTCGAGCACGGGCCGTTGATCAAGTACGGCGAAGACCTCGCGATCTTCTTCTTCAACGAGATCAACCGTGCCCGCCCGCAGGTGCATGCGCTGCTGCTGCGGGTGATGGCCGAGCGCAGCGTCGCCGCGTTCAACCGCGAGTTCCGCTTCCCGCACCTGCTGGTGTTCGCCGACCGCAACCGCGTCGAGCGCGAAGAGACATTCGAGATCTCGTCGGCGGCGCGCGACCGTTTCATGATGGAGGTCACCATCGACGCCCCCGCGACCGATGCCGACCGGCGCAGCCTGATGTTCGAGCCGCGCTTTCACGACACCGACCGGCTCGTCGGCGAACTCGCTGCCGCGATGCTCGACTACCGGCAGCTGAACGAGGTGGCCGAGGCGATCCAGCGCAGTGTGCAGGCGTCCGACGCGCTGCAGAACTACGCGCTCGGCCTGTGGCGCGCGACGGCCGCCCCGGCCGAATACGGCGTGCGGCTGTCGGACCTGGACAGCGCGCAGCTGATGCTGGCCGGCGCCAGCCCGCGTGGCATGAGCCTGTTGCTGCGCGCGGCCCGCGTCGCGGCCTGGCTCGACGGGCGCGGCTACGTGACGCCCGAGGACGTGCAGGCCGTCTTCGTCGAGACCATCGCGCACCGGCTGTGCTACCAGCCTGTGTACGAGATGCGCCGCCACGAGATCTCGGGGCGGCTGATGAGCGGCATCCTGGCCAGCGTGGCCGCACCATGAGAGCGGCCTGTCTGCGCTCCTGGCCCGGCCCGGCGACGAGGCGGGCGCCCCGATGACGCCGGCGCCACCAGTGCGGGAGCTTCACTACCGCGTCGGCGCGCCGGCGCTGGGCCACTTTCCCGGCCACCACCGCAGCACGCGGGGCGACAGCGGCTTCGAGTTCCGCGGCCATGCGGCGCTGCTCGACGCGCCCGACCCGCGACGGCTCGACCTGCACGCGAGCCTGCGCGACCCGTTCGGCAACTGGATCGTGCGCGTGTACAGCCAGCGCAAGGCGGTTCCGGTGGTGATGGTGGCCGACCTCTCGGCGTCGATGGGCTTCGTCGGCGCGCGCCGCAAGCTCGACGTGGTGGCCGATTTCGTCGACAGCCTGGCCTGGTCGGCCTGGCGGACCGGCGACAGCTTCGGCTTCGTCGGTTGCGACAGCGCGGTGCGCGAGGAGCTGCTGCTGCCGCAGACGCGCTCGCGCGGCGTGGGCAGCGCACTGGCCGCGCGGCTGCGGGCCTTGCATCTCGAAGGCAGCTCGGCGCGCGCCTTGTCGTCCGCGCACCGGCACCTGAGCCGGCAGCGCTCGCTCGTCTTCCTGGTGTCGGACTTTCACCTGCCGCTGCCCGAGGTCGAGGCGGTGCTCGCCTCGCTAGCCCACCACGACCTCGTGCCGGTCGTGGTGTGGGACCCGGTCGAATTCACGCTGAGCGCGCAGCGCGGCCTGGTACATGGGGTCGATCCGGAGAGCGGCCGCCGGCAGCTGGTGTGGTGGCGCCCGACGCTGCGCGAGCGCTGGATCGTCGCGCAGCAGCAGCGCCGCGACGCGCTGCTGCAGTTGTTCCGGGCGACGCGGCTCAAGCCGCTGTTCATCGAGGGCGGCTTCGACGCCGACGCGGTGACGCGCCACTTTCATTCATGAGCAGCGGCCAGCGATGAGACGGCGGCTCTGCGCTGCGATCCTGGCGCCGGCGTTCGCGTTGGTGTTGGTGTTGGCGCCCGGCCTCGGCGCGGCCGCAGCGCCTGCCGCGCTGCTGGACGCCACGACCCGCGAGCCGCGCGCCTTCGGCTACCAGGTCGGCGATGTCGTGTCGCGCGACATCACGGTCCACGCGCCGGACGGCCTGGTGCTCGACGAAGCCAGCGTCCCGCAGCCGGGTGCGCGCGGCAAGGCGATCGAGCTGCGCAGCGTCGCGCGCCGCAGCAGCGCCGAGCCCGGCGGGCGGCGCCATGAGCTGACGCTCGAGTACCAGCTGATGCTCTCGCCGCCCCAGGCGCGCACGCTCGAGCTGCCGACCTTCACGCTGCGCTTCGAGGGGCAGCCGCGCCCGCAGCAGATCCGCATCGAGGCCTGGCCGGTGACGGTCTCGCCGCTGGTGCCGGTGGACGTGTCGCCACGGCGCGGCCTGGGCGAATTGCAGCCCGACACGCCGCCGCCGCTGATCGACACCTCGGCCGCGCGCGTTCGGCTCTTCGCCTATGGCGCCGTGATCATGCTGCTGCTGGCGTACCTGGCCCACGTCTATGTCGGCCTGCCCTGGTGGGTGCGCGCGCATAGGCCCTTCACGCTGGCGTGGCGTTCGATGCGCAGCCTGCGGGCCGACGGCAGCGAAGGGCAGTGGCGGGAGGCGGTTCAGCGCCTGCACGAGGCCCTGAACCGGACTGCGGGGGAGGTCGTGTTCGAGCCGGGCATCGAACGGTTCATCGGTTCGCAACCGCGCTTCGAGCCTTTGCGCGGCGACCTGCTCAGGTTCTTCCAGCTGTCGCGTCGCGCGTTCTTCGCCGCGGGTGACACCGCCGCTGACGACCGGCGCTGGCTGATCGGGTTCTGCCGCCGCTGCAGCGACGCGGAGCGGGGCACGCCATGAGCCTCGATCATCCCTGGCTGCTGTGCCTGCTGCCGCTGGCCGCACTGCCGCTGCTGGCCCAGCCCGGCGGCGCGCTCAACAACGCGTGGTTGAGCCTGGTGCCGCGGGACAGGGCCTCCGAGCTGCTGGGCTGGGTGCTGCGTGGCGCCGGCGTGCTGGCGCTTGCCGCGCTGGTGATCGGGATGGCCGGCCCGTACCGGCCCGAGTACCCGATCGAGCGCGTCGGCCGCGGCGCCGAGATCGTGCTGGTGCTCGACCGCAGCCGCAGCATGGACCAGGGCTTTGCCGGCGCGCGCCCCGCTGGCGCGGCGGTGAAGGGTACCGGCCCCGAGGCCATCGACTACTACTTCAGCCAGACGCCCGGCCGGCTGCGCGAGTCCAAGGGCAAGGTCGCCCGGCAGTTGCTGGGCGAGTTCGCCGCCAAGCGGCCCGACGATCGCTTCGGCATGATCGTCTTCAGCACCCTGCCGATCCGGGTGCTCGAGTTCACGCAGAAGAACGAGGCGATCCAGGCCGCGATCGCGGCCGGCAACATCGGCCGCGGCCTGGCCGAGACCAACATCGGCCTGGCGCTGCAGTCGGCCCTGTCGTACTTCGACGATCAGCCCTACACCGGTTCGCGCATCATCATGCTGGTGTCCGACGGCGGCGACCGGCTCGACAGCGACGCCAGCGAGCGCATCGCGCACCTCGTGCGCAAGCACCGCGTCGCGATCTACTGGCTCTACCTGCGCTCTGCCAGCAGCCCGGGGCTGGTGCCCGCGGCAGGCGAGTCGCCGCAGTACGCCGAGACCGTGCCGGAGATCGTGCTGCACCGCTTCTTCGAATCGATCGGCACGCCGTACCGCCCCTATGAGGCGGGCAATGCCCAGGCGCTTCAGGAGGCCATCGACGCGGTGAACCGGCTCGAGCACCTGCCCATCACCTACCTCGACACGATGCCGCGGCGCGACCTGTCCGCAGCGTGCTTTGGCGCCGCGCTCGCCTGCGTCGTGCTGCTGCTGGCGGCCAACCTGATGGAGATCCGGCGATGGGCCTAGGTTCGAAGCGCCGGACTCGCGCCGTGCTGGTGCTGCTCGCCCTGACGCTTGCCGTGGCGGCGATCGACGGCGTGCGCACCTGGCGCCAGCAGCGCTGGAACGACCTGATCAGTGCGGGGCCGCTGCCGGCCGAGGGCAGCGATCTGCCGCCGCAGGTGCAGTTTGCGCAGGCCTATGCGCTGGCGGCCAGCGGCACCGACGATGCGGCGCTGCACCGCTATCGCAGCCTGCAGGGCGACTCGCCGCTGGGTCAGGCCGCGCGCTACAACAGCGCCAACCTGTTGCTGCGGCAGGCGGCGGTGGTGCGCGCCGGCACGCAGCCCGGCATGGCGATCACGCTGATCGAGCTGGCCAAGGAGATCTACCGCGACGTGCTGCGCGTCGACCCCGAGCACTGGGACGCACGCTACAACCTGGAGCGCGCGCAGCGCCTGCTGGCCGACCCCGACGAGGTCGATGTCGATCCGGCCGGACCGCAGCGCAACGCGGAACGCGCGGCCACCACGATGCGCGGCTACTCGCCGGGCCTGCCGTGAAGGCGCCCTGGCAGCGCCTCGGCGTGTCGTGGCGGCACAGCCGCGATCGCTGGCTGCTGGGCGGGGCGGCGCTGGCCCTGGCAGGCTGCTTCACGAATCCAGGCCTGACGATGGATCGAGCGCTGTTCGAGCACGTGATCGTGCTCGACGTCACCCAGAGCATGAACGTCACCGACACGCAGCTCGACGGCAAGCCGGTCTCGCGCCTGGCCTTCGCCAAGCACGCGCTGCGCCAATCGCTGCTGCGGCTGCCCTGCGGCTCCAAGGTCGGCTGGGCCCTCTTCACCGAGTACCGTGCGTTCCTGCTGCTGGCGCCGGTCGAGGTCTGCGCCAACCTGGACGAACTGCGCTCGACGCTGGCGCAGATCGACGGACGCATGGCCTGGTCGGGCAACAGCGAGGTGGCCAAGGGCGTGCACAGCGCGATCGGCATCGCCAGGCAACTGCCGGGGCCGCCGTCGCTGGTTTTCGTCACCGACGGCCACGAGGCGCCGCCGCTGAACCCACGCTACCGCCCGGTCTTCGACGACAAGCCGGGCGAGGTGCAGGGGTTGATCGTCGGCGTTGGCGAACGGCTGCCGTCGCCGATCCCGAAGACCGACCCGCAAGGCAGGCCGCTCGGCTTCTGGGGTGCCGACGAGGTGCTGCAGACCGACCCGCTCAGCCAGGGCCGAGGCGGCAGCGTGGCGGGCGAAGCGATGGTGGACGACCGTGCCGGAACGGCCGCGCCGTCGCTCGGCGCGGTGCCGGGGGGAGAGCACCTGTCGGCGCTGCGGGAGGAGTACCTGCGCCTGCTCGCGCGCGAGCAGGGCCTGGCCTTTCTTCACCTGCAATCGCCCGAAGGGCTGGCTGCGGCGCTGCAGTCTTCGGCACTGGCCAAGCCGGTGCCGTTTCGCACCGACCTGCGGGTCGTGCTGGCGGGCCTGGCCTTGTGCCTGCTGCTGGCGCGCCATGCAGCGCCGCTCTCGCAGCGGATGCGCAAGATGCTGCCCGGGCTTGCCTGACCCGCCGTCCGTCCACGGCCGTGCGGCATGCCTGCCTCGCGCGCGCGGCGGGATGCCGATGGCGCCGCAGGCCGCACAGTCATAGACCATGCCTGCCTCGCGCGCGCGGCCGGATGCCGGGGCGCGCGGTGGCGCGGCGCTCCCGCGATAGGCCTGCGCACCCGGCGCCGCCGTTTCTGTTGTACCGTTCGGCCGCGTTCCAACCTCACGCAAGGAGACATCCCCATGGCCAAAGTCATCGCGTTGTACAAGAAGCCCGCGGACGTTGCGGCGTTCGACCGGTACTACACGTCGACCCACGTGCCGACGGCCAAGAAGATTCCCGGCCTGCGGCGCTATGAAGTCAGCACCGGTGCGGTCGGGTCGGGGCAGGGCGATTCGCCCTATCACCTCGTGGCGGTGCTGAGTTTCGACTCGCTGGCGGCGATTCAGACGGCACTCGGCACCCCCGAAGGCCAGGCCACGGCGGCCGACCTCGCGAACTTCGCACAGGCCGGCGTCGAACTGCTGATGTTCGACACCAAGGAAGTCTGACCCCGCGCGCGCCGGCCCTGCGGCGCGCCTGCGGCCCGAGCCCGACCCGGCGACCTGCGCCGGCGACGGGATCAGGCGGATGCCGAGTTGGCCGCGGCCCGCAGCGCGGTGATCGTCGCTCCCCAATCGGCGCTGCCGAACACGGCCGAGCCGGCGACGAAAGTGTCGGCCCCGGCCGCGGCGATGGCCGCGATGTTGTCGGTCTTCACGCCGCCGTCGACCTCGAGCCGGATCGCGCGCCCGGTCTCGCGCGTGTAGGCGTCGATGCGCCGGCGCGCTTCGCGCAGCTTGGGCAATGTCGAGGCGATGAAGCTCTGCCCGCCGAAGCCCGGGTTGACCGACATCAGCATCACCAGGTCGAGCTTGTCCATCACGCTGTCCAGCCAGTGCAGCGGCGTGGCCGGGTTGAACACCAGGCCGCTCTGGCAGCCCTGCTCGCGGATCATCGCCAGCGTGCGATCGACATGCCGGCTGGCCTCGGGATGGAAGCTGATCAGCCCGGCGCCGGCCTTGGCGAACGCCGGCACCAGCGCGTCGACCGGCTCGACCATCAGGTGCACGTCCATCATCGCCTTGCCGGCGAACGGGCGCAGCGCCTCGCACACCATCGGGCCGAACGTCAGGTTGGGCACGTAGTGGTTGTCCATCACGTCGAAATGGATCCAGTCGGCGCCGGCTGCCACCACCTGCGCCACGTCGTCGCCCAGGCGGGCGAAGTTGGCCGAAAGGATGCTGGGCGCGATGAGGTTGGGTTGGCGCATGGGGGGCTCCGTGTGGGGGTCAGCGCTCGATGGGACGCTCCCGGGAGCGCTGAGCTCCCCCCGGGGGCGCGACACCGCAGGTGTCTTCGGGCAGCCCTTCTCAGGCGGCCTGGCGCAGCGCGGCGTCGTGCTGCGCGTAACGCTGTGCGATGGTCGTCAACGGCAGCACCTTGATCCTGGAGGCCTGCCCGGCGCAGCCGAAGGCCTCGAAGCGCGCCTTGACCACGTCGCGCGCGGCCGCGGTGGCGGCCTTCAGGAACGCCCGCGGGTCGAACTCGTCGGGCTTCTGGAACATGAGCTTGCGCATCGCGCCGGTCATCGCCAGGCGGATGTCGGTGTCGATGTTGATCTTGCGCACGCCGCTCAGGATGCCGCGCCGGATCTCCTCGACCGGCACACCATACGTCTCCTTGATGTCGCCGCCGAATTCACGGATCGTCGCGAGCCATTCCTGCGGCACGCTGGAGCTGCCGTGCATCACCAGGTGCGTGTTCGGGATGCGCCGATGGATCGCGGCGATGCGCTCGATGTCGAGGATATCGCCGGTGGGCTGGCGGCTGAACTTGTAGGCGCCGTGGCTGGTGCCGATGGCGATCGCCAGCGCATCGACGCCGGTGCGGGCGACGAAATCGGCCGCCTGGTCGGGGTCGGTCAGCAACTGCGAGTGGTCCAGCGTGCCCTCGGCGCCGACGCCGTCCTCCTCGCCGGCGGTGCCGGTCTCGAGCGAACCCAGGCAGCCGAGTTCGCCTTCGACGCTGACGCCCACCGCATGCGAGATCTCCACCACGCGGCGGGTCACGGCCACGTTGTAGTCGTAGCTCGCCGGGGTCTTCTGGTCTTCCATCAGCGAGCCGTCCATCATCACGCTGGAGAAGCCGCTGCGGATCGCCTGCAGGCACACCGACGGCGAGGCGCCGTGGTCCTGGTGCAGGCAGATCGGTAGCGCCGGGTACTGCTCCAGCGCGGCCTCGACCAGCTTGCGCAGGAAGGGCTCGCCGGCATACTTGCGCGCGCCGGCGCTGGCCTGCAGGATCACCGGCGCATCGCAGGCCTCGGCGGCCTGCATGATGGCCTGGATCTGCTCCATGTTGTTGACGTTGAAGGCCGGCACGCCGTAGTCGTTTTCGGCTGCATGGTCGAGCAGTTGGCGCAGTGAGATCAGCGGCATGGTGGGTCTTTCGGTTCGGTGGGTCAGGGTTGGGCGCGTTGCGCCAGGATCTGCAGCGCCGGCAGGGTCTTGCCCTCGAGCACTTCGAGGAAGGCGCCGCCGCCGGTCGAGATGTAGCCGATGTCGCCTTCGATGCCGTACTTCGCGATCGCCGCCAGCGTGTCGCCACCGCCGGCGATGCTGAACGCGCTGCTGGCAGCGATCGCCCGTGCGACCGTCTCGGTGCCGTGGGCAAAGGCATCGAACTCGAACACGCCCATCGGGCCGTTCCAGACGATGGTGCCCGCGGCCTTGAGCTTCTCGGCCAGCAGGGCGGCGGTCTGCGGGCCGATGTCGAGGATCAGGTCGTCGTCGGCCACCTCGGCGGCCGCCTTGACGGTGGCGGTGGCGTTGGCGGCGAAGGTCTTGGCGGTGACCACGTCGAGCGGGATCGGCACCTCGGCGCCGCGCGCCTTCATCGCCTCGATCACGGCCCGCGCCTCGCCGACCAGGCCGGGCTCGGCCAGGCTCTTGCCGATCGGCAGACCGGCGGCGAGCATGAAGGTATTGGCGATGCCGCCGCCGACGATCAGGCCATCGACCTTGGCCGCCAGGCTTTGCAGGATGGTGAGCTTGGTGCTGACCTTGCTGCCCGCGACGATGGCCAGCAGCGGCCGCCTCGGGTTGGCGAGCGCCTTGGCCGTGGCGTCGACCTCGGCTGCGAGCAGCGGCCCGGCGCAGGCGATCGGCGCGAACTGCGCAATGCCGTAGGTGCTGGCCTCGGCGCGGTGCGCGGTGCCGAAAGCGTCGTGCACGAACACGTCGCACAGCGCGGCCATCCTGCGCGAGAGGGCCTCGTCGTTCTTCTTCTCGCCCTTGTTGAGGCGGCAGTTCTCGAGCAGCACCACCTCGCCGGGCTTCACGTCGACCCCGGCAATCCAGTTCGACACGAGCGGCACCTCGCGGCCGAGCAGTTCGCCGAGGCGCCTGGCCACCGGCGCGAGCGAGTCGTCGGGCTTGAACTCGCCCTCGGTCGGCCGGCCCAGGTGCGACGTGACCATCACCGCCGCGCCTGCGTCGAGCGCCATGCGAATGCACGGCACCGAGGCGCGTATGCGGGTGTCTTCGGTGATGCGGGCGCCCCCTGTGGCGGCGAAGTCCAGCGGCACGTTCAGGTCGGCGCGGATCAACACGCGCTTGCCGGTGGCGGAGCCGCTGGCCACGACCTCTGCGAATCGAAGTATCTTCATCGTCAATTCCTTCCGCAGTGGGTTCAGCGAGCCAGGACGCGCACCATCTCGAGCACCTTGTTCGAGTAGCCCCATTCGTTGTCGTACCAGGCGACGACCTTGACGAAGGTCTTGTCGAGCGCGATGCCGGCGTCGGCGTCGAACACCGAAGTCATCGCCTCGCCGCGGAAGTCGGTCGAGACGACCTTGTCCTCGGTGTAGCCGAGCACGCCCTTCATCGGGCCGACGCTGGCTGCCTTCATCGCGGCGCAGATCTCTTCGTAGCTCGCTTCCTTGACCAGCTCGACGGTGAGGTCGACCACCGACACGTCGGAGGTCGGCACCCGAAACGCCATGCCGGTGAGCTTCTTGTTCAGCTCCGGGATCACCACGCCGACCGCCTTGGCCGCGCCGGTGGAACTCGGGATGATGTTCTCGAGGATGCCGCGGCCGCCGCGCCAGTCCTTGTTGCTCGGGCCGTCGACGGTCTTCTGCGTCGCGGTGGCGGCGTGAACGGTCGTCATCAGGCCGCGCTTGATGCCGAAGCTGTCGTTGAGCACCTTGGCCACGGGCGCGAGGCAGTTGGTCGTGCACGAGGCGTTGGAGACGATCGCTTCGCCCCGGTAGCTCTTGTCGTTGACGCCGTAGACGAACATCGGCGTGTCGTCCTTGCTCGGTGCCGACAGGATCACCTTCTTCGCGCCGGCGTCGATGTGCTTCTGCGCGGTCTCCTGGGTCAGGAACAAGCCGGTGGACTCGACGATGATCTGCGCGCCGACCGCGCCCCAGGCCAGCGCAGCCGGATCCTTCAGCGCGGTCAGGCGGATGCGCTTGCCGTTGACGACCAGGGTGTTCCCGTCCACCGCGACTTCGCCCTTGAAGCGGCCGTGCACCGAGTCGTACCGGAGCATGTACGCCAGGTAGTCGGGTTCGAGCAGGTCGTTGATGCCGACGACCTCGATGTCGCTGAAGTTCTGCACGGCCGCACGGAACACCATGCGCCCGATGCGGCCGAAGCCGTTGATGCCGATCTTGATGGTCATTGGGAGGGCTCTCGTAGTGATGAATGAATTGGGAAGGCTGCTGGGGTCAGGGCGCGGCGCCGAGCGCTGAGAAGTCGGCGATCACCCGGTCGGGCAGGCAGCGCTCGATCGGCTCGCCCATGTTGTAGCCGTAGGGCAGCAGCCACACCGCCACGCCGGCGTTGCGGGCCGTGGCCGCGTCGATCGACGAGTCGCCGACGAACAGCGCGCGCTGCGGTGGCACCGCGAAGTCCTGCAGGCAGCGCCGCACGCCGGCGGGGTCGGGCTTCTTGGTCGCCAGGGTGTCGCCGCTGATCACGCGATCGAAGCTTCCCGCCAGCGCGTGTGCGCCGAGCACGGTGTCGGTGTAGCGCCCTTCCTTGTTGGTGACGACCGCGAGTTTCACGCCCTGCGCCTTCAATTGCGCCAGCGTCTCGCGCACCTGCGGGTAGAGGTGGCTTCGCGTGCCACAGCGCTGGCGGTAGTGGCGGTCGAAGACCGGCGACACCGACGCCAGGGTGTCGCTGGCGCGCACCTGCGCCGCGTCGGTCCGCGTGGCCGAGGCCAGCGCCTGGATCAGCAGTTCGCCGGTGCCGTGCCCGATCCAGCGCTCCACCTGCGTTTGAGCCACCTCCGGCAGCGCGAACTGGCGCAGCGTGTCGTTGACGGCGTCGCAGATCTCCGGCGCGGTCTCGATCAGCGTGCCGTCGAGGTCGAACATCACCAGGTCATAGGGCAGGGCCATGGTCGGTCTCAGTGCGCGAGCGCTGTGGGGCGCCTCAGGGGCCATGAAGCGGCTGCTCGACAGCCACGGATGCGGCCAGCGAAGCGAACGGTGGCAAGGTTCGTCGCACCCACCGCCGATCGGGCGCGAAGGTCGACTCTCGACCCGAAGCGGCCAAAGGCCGCTTCGGGCCAAGGCCCGTCCATTGGGCTCCCCCCGCCCCCTCCGGGAGGGGGCACCGGCATGACCGTCGGGCCGGCCTGCCGGCCGGCGCAGCGCCACTTGGCTCGAGACGGGGTCGGCCCGCGGGCCGACTCGTCACTCGAACTGGAGCCCCCTCGCGGAGGGGGCTGGCGGGGAGCCGTGGAACATGCTGGAGCCCCCTCCCGGAGGCGGCTCGGGGGAGCAGTGCACAAAGCCGTGAGGCCCGAAGCGGCCAAAGGCCGCTTAGGGCCGCAAGCAGCCCGATGGGCCACGTGTGCATCGGGCTGCTTCATGCTCAGGCCGGCTGTGTCGTCTTGCGCACGAGCGCGCGCACTGCGTCGGCGACGCGTTGCGCGGTGATGCCGAAGTGCGCGTATAGGTCACCCGCCGGGGCCGACTCGCCGAAGCTGGCAATGCCGACCACCGCGCCGGTGCGGCCGACGTACTTGCGCCAGAAGTCGGGGTGCGCGGCCTCCACAGCCACCGTGGGCAGCGCGAGCGGAAGGACCGAATCCTGGTAGGCGGCGCTCTGACGGTCGAACACACTGGTGCAGGGCATCGACACCACCCGCGTCGCGATGCCTTCGGCGGCTAGCAGCGTCTGGGCCTCCACCGCGAGCGAGGTCTCGGAGCCGGTCGCGACGATGATCGCCTCGGCGCCGGCCGCGTCGGCCAGCACGTAGCCGCCGCGCCGGATGCGCTCGGCCCAGGCCGGATCGGCGGCCAGGCGTGGCAGGTTCTGGCGCGAGAGCGCTAGCGCCGTCGGCCCGTCGCGCCTTTCGACGGCGCAGGCCCAGGCGACGGCCGTCTCCAGGCCGTCGGCGGGCCGCCAGACATCGAGCCCCGGGATCAGGCGCAGGCTGGGCACGTGCTCCACGCTCTGGTGCGTCGGCCCGTCTTCGCCGAGGCCGATCGAGTCGTGCGTGAAGACGTGGATCACGCGCAGCTTCATCAGCGCCGCCATGCGGATCGCGTTGCGGCTGTAGTCGCTGAAGGTCAGGAAGGTGCCGCCGTAGGGGATCAAGCCGCCGTGCAGCGCGACGCCGTTCATGATCGCCGCCATGCCGAACTCGCGCACGCCGTACGACAGGTGGTTGCCCCGCACGTCGCGGCCCGCCTTGACGCAGCCCTTGAAGTTGGTCAGGTTCGATCCGGTCAGGTCGGCGCTGCCGCCGAAGAACTCGGGCAGCAGCGGCGCCAGCGCGTCGAGCGCATTCTGGCTCGCCTTGCGCGTGGCCACCGCTTCGGGCCTGGCGGCGATCGCGGCGAAGACCGCGCCCAGCCGCTCGGCGTAGGCGGCCGCCAGGTCGCCGCGCATGCGGCGCTCGAACTCGGCGGCTTCGGCCGGGAAGAGCGCGCGGTAGCGTTCGAAGCGTTCGTTCCAACGCGCCTCGGCGGCCGCGCCGCGCTCGCGGGCGTCCCACGCCGCGGCGACGTCGGCCGGCACCTCGAACGGTGCCTCGGTCCAGTTCAGCGCGGCCCGCGTGGCCGCCACTTCGTCGGCGCCGAGCGCGGCGCCATGCACGTCGTGCGTGCCGGCCTTGTGCGGCGAGCCCTTGCCGATCACCGTCTTGCAGACAATCAGCGTCGGCCGGCCGTCCGGCCGCAGCGCCTGCTCGCGCGCCGCGCGCAGGGCCGCGTCGACGGCGCCGGCGTCGTGCCCGTCCACAGCCGGGATCACATGCCAGCCGTAGGCCTCGAAGCGCTGCGGCGTGTCGTCGGTGAACCAGGCGTCGACATGGCCGTCGATCGAGATGCCGTTGTCGTCGTAGAGCGCGATCAGCTTGGACAGGCGCAGTGTTCCGGCCAGCGAGCAGGCCTCGTGGCTGATGCCTTCCATCAGGCAGCCGTCGCCGAGGAACACGTAGGTGAAGTGGTCCACGATGTCGTGGCGCTGGCCGGCGTGCTCGCGGTTGAACTCGGCGGCGAGCAGCTTCTCGGCCAGCGCCATCCCGGCCGCGTTGGCGATGCCCTGGCCGAGCGGGCCGGTGGTCGTCTCGACGCCGGGGGTGACGCCGACTTCCGGGTGTCCCGGCGTCTTGCTGTGCAGCTGGCGGAAAGCCCGCAGCTCGCTCATCGGCAGGTCGTAGCCCGTCAGGTGCAGCAGTGCGTAGAGCAGCATCGAGCCGTGGCCGTTGGAGAGCACGAAGCGGTCGCGGTCGGCCCACTGCGGGTGGGCCGGGTTGTGCTTGAGGTGGCGGCTCCACAGCGTGGTGGCGATCTCGGCCATGCCCATCGGCGCGCCGGGGTGGCCCGACTTGGCCTTCTCGACCGCATCGACGGCGAGCATGCGGATGGTGTTGGCCATCCGCCCGGCCAGCTCGGGCGTGGAACCGGCACCCGCGTGGGTCTGAGCTTGCGGCGCGGAGGTCGTCATGTCAGAGCGCTCCCAGCGCGCGCTGGCGACGTTCCATCATGCGCCAGATGAAGGGCGTGAAGATGAGTTCCATCGCCAGCTGCATCTTGCCGCCGGGCACGACGATGGTGTTGGCGCGCGACATCCACGAGTCGTGGACCATCTTCAGCAGGTACTGAAAGTCGATTCCCTTGGGCTTGGCGAATCGGATCACGACCATGCTCTCGTCGGCCGACGGGATGTCGCGCGCGATGAAGGGGTTGGAGGTGTCGACGATCGGCACGCGCTGGAAGTTCACGTGGGTGTGCGTGAACTGAGGGCAGATGACGTTCACGTAGTCGGGCATGCGGCGCAGGATCGTGTCGGTCACGGCCTCGGTGCTGTAGCCGCGCTGCGTCTTGTCGCGGTAGATCTTCTGGATCCACTCCAGGTTGATCACCGGCACGACGCCGATCAGCAGGTCGGGATGCTGGGCAATGTTCACCTCGGGCGTTACCACCGCGCCGTGCAGGCCTTCATAGAACAGCAGGTCGGTGTCCTTCGGCATCGCTTCCCACGGGGTGAAGGTGCCCGGCTCCTGCTTGTAGGGCGCGGCTTCCTCGGCGTCGTGAAGGTACTTGCGGCGCCGTCCGGTGCCGCTGGTCGCGTAGTCGCGGAACAGCGCCTCGAGCTCCGGGAAGAGGTTGTTCTCGGCGCCGAAGTGGCTGAAGTTCTTGTCGCCGGCGCGCTCGGCCTCGGCCTGGCGCAGCTTCATCTCCTTGCGATCGAAGCGATGGAAGCTGTCGCCCTCGATGATGGCGGCGTTGACGCCCTCGCGCCGGAAGATGTTCTGGAAGGTTCGCGTGACCGATGTGGTTCCCGCGCCGGAAGAGCCGGTGATGGCGATGATGGGGTGGCGTTCTGACATGGGGACTCCTCGTGGCTATTGAATCTTTCAGTCGCGGAACAGGCTGCGGGTGGCGAACAGCGGGCTCTTGAACTCGACCTCGACCGGCTCGGCGTGGTAGCGCTCGATGCGCTCGACCTCGTTCTTCGACCCGAACACGAGGCCGATGCGCTGGTGCAGCGACGTGGGTTGCACCGCCAGCATCGGCTGACGCCCGGTGCTGGCGCGGCCGCCGGCCTGCTCGATGATGAAGCCGACCGGGTTGGCCTCGTACAGCAGACGCAGCCGGCCCGGCTTGGACGGGTCTTTGGTGTCGCGCGGGTACATGAAGACGCCGCCGCGCATCAGGATGCGGTGCGCCTCGGCCACCATCGAGGCGATCCAGCGCATGTTGAAGTCCTTGCCGCGCGGGCCGGTCTTGCCGGCCAGGCATTCGTCGACATAGCGCTTGACCGGCGTTTCCCAGAAGCGGCTGTTGGAGGCGTTGATCGCGAACTCCTGCGTGTCGGCCGGCACCTGGATGGACGGATGGGTCAGCATGAACTCGCCGAGGTTCGGGTCGAGCGTGAAGCCGGCGACCCCGTTGCCGACCGACAGGACCAACATCGTCGTCGGGCCGTAGAGCGCGTAACCGGCGGCCACCTGCTGCGTGCCGGGCTGTAGGAAATCGGCCTCGGTCACGTCGCGGCCGCTGTCGATCGCGTCCTGCGGCGCGCGCAGCACGCTGAAGATGCTGCCCACCGAGACATTCACGTCGATGTTGCTCGAGCCGTCCAGCGGGTCGAACACCAGCAGGTACTTGCCGCGCGGGTGCTGCGCCGGGATCTGGTAGGGCTCGTCCATCTCCTCCGAAGCCATGCCGGCGCAGTGGCCGCCCCATTCGTTCATGCGGGTGAAGTACTGGTTGCTGACGACGTCGAGCGGCTTCTGGGTCTCGCCCTGCACGTTGACATTGCCGCCCACCCCGCCGCCTTGCGGGTTCGCCGCGGCGCCCAGTTCGCCGAAGGCCACGGCCCGCGCGATCGCCTTGCAGGCCAGCGCCACGTCGAGGATCAGCGCGTTGAAGTCGCCGCTGGCCGCCGGAAAGCGCCGGCGCTGTTCGATCAGGTACTGGGTGAGGGTGGAGCGGTGGGACAGGGGCATGGTCGTCTTTCGGGTCGGCGGTTCGAGTCAGGCGGCGATCGCAGTGCGTTCGGCAGGGGTTGGGTCAGAGTCCGGCCACCGCATGCCAGCCGCGCAGCTCGGCCACGGTGACGCCCTGCAGGCTGGGCAGGACCTGCAAGGCCCCGGTGAAGTCGTGCCCGGCCGTGAAGGCGTTGGGCGTGACCAGCGTGGCCAGGCCGGCGGCCTGCGCGGCCTTCAGGCCATTGGCCGAATCCTCGAAGGCCAGGCACTCTGCGGCCGACAGCTGCAGCCGCTGCAGCGTCTGCAGGTACACCTGCGGATGCGGCTTCTTGCGCGGGGCCGTCGAGGCGTCTTCGACGACCTGGAAGTAGTAGGCCCAGTCGGACCCGATCGCCGATCGCAGCAGGGCCCCGATGTTGACCGGCGAGGTCGTCGTCGCGATCGCCAGGCGCAAGCCCTCCTTGAACGCCGATTCGATCAGGTGCAGCACGCCGGGCCGCAGTTGCACGGCGCCGTCCAGCACCATGCGCTCGTAGGCGGCGGTCTTGAGGTCGTGGATGCGCTGCACCGTGTCGGTCAGCGCGCCCGAGTCGATCGCCTTGATGTCGCCATGGACCTCGCCCCAGTAGTGGAGGATCCGCTCCTTGCCGCCGGAGACATCGAGCAGCCGGGTGTAGAGCGGCTCGTCCCACTGCCAGTCGAGGCCGGCCTCGGCAAAAGCGATGTTGAAGGCCGCGCGATGCGAGCTCTCGGTGTCGGCGAGGGTGCCGTCGACATCGAAGATCAGGGCGCGCAGTGTCTTGGGCATCGAGGGTCTCCGGGGGGTGAAGCGACGCAGTTGACGTCGGCTTGAGGGGAATGTAGGGTGTCGCTTCGTTCAAGGAAAGTCAGAGTTACTTTCCTCAGGCTTAAGATAAAGCTGACTAAGCAGACATCCGTGAACATCACCTTCCGGCAGCTCCGGGTCTTCGCCGAGGTCGCGAAGCACAGCAGCATGGCCCGCGCGGCCGAGACGCTGCACCTCACGCCGCCAGCGGTGTCGATGCAGATCAAGGAAATCGAGTCCCAGGTCGGCCTGCCGCTGTTCGACCGCCAGGGCCGCACGGTCTCGCTCTCCACCGCGGGCGAGTACTTCCTCGTCCACGCCCGGCGCCTGCTGGTGGCGCTGAAGGACGCCGACGATGCGATGGCGCGCTTTCGCAAGCTCGAATCGGGCCTTCTCAACGTCGGCATGGTGGGCACGGCCAAGTACTTTCTGCCGCACCTGCTGACGAGGTTCAAGGAAGAGCACCCCGGCATTGAACTGCGGCTGCAGGTCGGCGCCAACCGCGAGCAGCTGGTGGCGCTGCTGCAGCAGGCCGAAGTGGACCTGGCGATCATGGGCCGTCCGCCCAAGGAGTTGGCCACCCGCGCGGAGCCGTTCGCCGCGCACCCGCATGTGTTCGTGGCGCCGCCCGGGCATCCCGTCCTGGCCATCGACCACCCGCCGGTGGAGGCCCTGGCCAATTACCCGCTGATCGTGCGCGAGCCGGCCTCGGGCACGCGCGCGCTGATGGACCGCTTCTTCCAGGACCACCGGCTGGAGCCGCGCATCGCCATGGAGATGCCCAGCAACGAGACCATCAAGCAGGCCGTGATGGCCGGCATGGGGCTGAGCTTCCTTTCGCTGCACACGCTGGGCCTGGAGCTGAAGTGCGGCCTGATCGAGATCGTTCAGGTGCAGAACAGCCCTGTCGTGCGGACCTGGAACATCGTTCACCTGCAAGCCAAGACGCTCTCGCCCGCGGCCGAGGCCTTGCGCTACTTCATCCTGGAGCACGGCGAGGCCTACCTCGCCGAACATGACCGGCCGTGGATCGAGGGCGTGCGCAAGACGGCAGGGTAGCGCCGAGATGAAGCTGCACGTCTTCGGCCGTTCCGGAGATGCCGGTTTCTTTGGTCTTCGTCGCTCTCAGTCTTCTTCGGACCAGTCTCATCCGAGGCGTCTTGTTCCGAATGTCTACATGCCCGTGGCGCATTCCAGTTCACCTGATCAAGCGGCCCGGCGACCTGAGCAGCCGCTTTCCGACGCGCTGCCGTCATTTGCTCAACTGGGCGCTGCGTCTGCAATGCAGCGGGTGCGGTCAGTCGTCGGCGGACGCCGAGCTCACGGTCTCGGATCCATTGCGGTCATTGGCCCCCAGCCAGCAGCGGCGCCAGCGACCGGTATCCGAGGTACAGCTGCCGTAGCCGACGTCGGCGCTGGGCCGACACCGTCCAAGATCCGGCGGACGACTGCTGTTCACGCCGCCGAACTCACGCTGCCGACCCCTATGCATAGCGCTCAACTATGCGAAGTTGCCCGTCGCAGGGCGGTCGTTGATGAGGCAAGACGCGCGCTGCAGGCCGTGGATGTCGTGAGCATCTATACATAGTCCTCGCCCGCAGGTGCACTGGCGCTCCACAACCTGGAGACCGCCATGCGTACCAAGCCTCGTTCTCGCCCCGATCCCTCAGGCCGTTCCCGCAGCTGCGCCCAGCTGGACCGCCACATCCTGGGCTACCGCCAGTACCTCTCGGATCGCGGCAATGCCGCTGGCTACGTGCGCAACTGCGAAGCGGCGGTGGCGCACCTGTCGATGTGGTTGAAGGACGCCAACAAGCGTCTGGCCGACGTCGACGAGGGGCTCGTTGCCGAGTTCGTCGAGCATCACCTTCCCGGCTGCCGTTGCGCGACGAGTGCTCGCCATCCGGGCACCGTGCGCGCCGCGCTGGGCCACCTGCTTGTCGTCCTGCGCGCCGCCGACGCCATCGTGCCCAGGCCGCTGGACATGACCGAGGTGGGCCAGGAACTGCGCCGCTACGACCAGTACATGGAGCAGGTTCGGGGGCTTGCCCCGAAGACGCGCGAAGGCGCGCTGCGCCTCGTTGAATCGTTGCTGCGCCAGCACTTCGGCGACAACGCCATCCAGTTCGAGGTCATCACGCCGGAGCGCGTGCGCCGCTTCTTCGCCGCCCAGGCCAAGAACTACAAGGCGCCGACGAGCCTGGGCGCCGTGGTCTCGGCCCTGCGCGGCTACTTCCGCTGGCGTGCGACGCTGGGCGACCGCACCCATGCGCTGGTTGGTGCGCTGGCATATCCGGCGAACTGGCAACTGGCATCGCTGCCGAAGTCGCTGGAGCCGGCAGAGGTCGAACAGCTTGAGGCTGCCCTTGGCCAGAGCGGCCCGTCAATGCTTCGTGCTGACGCCATGGTGCGCTGCATGCTCGATCTGGGTCTGCGTAGCGGCGAAGTTGCACGCATGGGCCTGGACGATATCGACTGGGAAGCCGGCACGATCACCTTGCGCCGAACCAAGGGCCGGCGTGAAGACGTGATGCCCCTGCCGGAGGCCACCGGGCAGGCCATCGCCGCATACCTGCGCGACGAGCGACCGAAGACCCAGCACCGGATGGTCTTCGCCCGGCACATGACGCCACGGGAACAGCCCATCGGCCCGGACCTCGTGCGCAAGACCATTCGCCAGGCCTACGCGCGCGCCGGGCTGCCATACACGCGCTCGCACCTGCTGCGTCACACGATGGCCGGTCGTCTGCTGGCCGGCGGCGCCTCGCTCAAGGAAGTGGCCGACGTGCTGCGGCACCGCTCGCTGAACACGACGCTGATCTACGCCAAGCTCGACAGCGGCCACTTGGTCGAAGTGGCCCTGCCTTGGCCAGGGATCTCCGCCGCTGCCACGACCGGGAGGGCGTCATGACGATCGGTCTGACCGCGCTCGTGGAGCGCTACCTCAAGGAACGCCGCACCCTTGGCTTCCAACTGCGCTCGGCCGCCTACAGCCTGCGCAGCCTGGCCGAGTACGTCGGACGCACACGTCACCGCGGTCCCTTGACCCTGGAGGTGATGGCCGAGTGGGCGCGTCAGGACTCGCATGCCAGTGTCGATCCCCGGACCTGGGCCCGGCGGTTGAAGCAGTTGCGCTCCTTCGCGCGGTGGATGCAGCAGTTCGAGCCGGCCACCGAAGTGCCCGACGACACGATCTTCGGGCGGCTGCCCGAGCGCCAGGCCCCTCACATCTACAGCCCCGAGGAAGTGCGGCAGTTGCTGGCTGCCGCGCGCGAACTCGGCCCCAGCCCCGGTCTGCGAGGCCTGGTCTATGAGACGCTGTTCGGCTTGATCGCCAGTTGTGGTCTGCGCCTGTCCGAAGCCCTGTCGCTGAACATCGGCGACTTGGATCTCCGACGAGGAGTGCTGACGATCCGGCGCACGAAGTTCGCCAAGTCCCGCCAGGTCCCGTTGCATCCGAGCACGGCCAAGGCGTTGGGCCGATACCGCTGGACGCGGGACGTCGCCGGCGCCTCACGCGACGACGATGCGCCGTTCTTCATCGGCACCCGGGGCCGCCTGTTCGGCAAGCCGATCAGCGTTAGCCAAGTAGACAACGTCTTCGCCCAACTGCGCAGTGAACTGGGCTGGATCAACCGCGGCATGCACCACGCGCCGCGCATCCACGACCTGAGGCATACCTTCGTGGTCAGGCGCATCCTGCTGTGGCAGCAGCAAGGCATCGAAGTCGACGAGGCGATGCTCTCGCTGTCGACCTACGTCGGGCACGCGATGGTGACTAACACCTACTGGTATCTGCAGGCGGTGCCGGAGTTGATGGCGGTGGCCGCGCAGCGCTTCGAGTCGTGCATGCCGGAGCTCGGTCATGCCTGAGGCCCACCACCGCAAGGGATCCCCGCCAAGCTTCCCGGCGCTGGTGCAGCAGTTCTTCACCGAGTACCTGGTGGCGCAGCGCGCACTCAGCCCGCGAACAGTGGCCAGCTACCGCGACGCGATGACGCTGTTCCTCGGGTACGCGACCCAGCACCTGGGCAAGACGCCGACGGCCGTGCAACTGATCGACATCACGCCGGAACTGGTCCTGAAGTTCCTCGCCCACCTGGAGCGCGATCGGCACAACTCGGTGCGAAGCCGGAACCTGCGGCTGACAGCCTTGCGGGCGTTCCTGAAGTTCGCGGGCCGACGCGACGTGACGGCACTGCACGCTGTCGAACGGGTGATGGCCGTGCCGATGAAGCGCTTCGAGCGGACGCTGCTGGGCCACCTGACGCGGCCCGAGATGATCGCCGTGCTGGGGCAACCCGGCGCCGATTGGACTTCGCAGCGCGACCACTTGCTGCTGAGCCTGCTCTACAACACCGGCGCGCGCGTGTCGGAGATCGTCGGGGTGCGCGTCATCGACGTGGTGCTGGACGGCGCGGCCTGCGTCCATCTTCACGGCAAGGGTCGCAAGGATCGTTCGGTGCCGCTGTGGAAGTCGACCGCCGCAGCCATCCGCGCCTGGCTGCATGCCAACCCCGACTTGCGCGGTTCGGCGGCATTGCTGCCCAATCGATCCGGCGACCCGATGACGCGGTGCAACGTGGCGCAGCGACTGGCGATTGCGGTCGGCCGCGCCTGCGTCGAGCAGCCGAGCCTGAAGACCAAACGCGTCTCGCCGCACAGCTTGCGGCATACGACGGCCATGCATCTGCTGCAAAGCGGGGTGCCGTTCAACATCATCGCCCTGTGGCTCGGCCACGAGAGCACGAACACGACGCACCGCTACGTCGAGGCCAACCTGGCGATGAAGGAGAAGGCGCTCGCCCGGCTCGAGGCACCCGACATCAAGCTCAGGCGCTTCCGCGCCAGCGACGACCTGATGAAGTTCCTGCAGAGCCTGTAACTATGCAAAGCGCCGCGAGCCCAGGCACGTCGGCCGACCCAGCCAACGGCGGTGCCGGGTGCCGCGGACCTACACATAGTTGAGTTCTATGCATAGGGGTCGACAGTTCCCGTTCGCAGCCTGTGACAGCGGTCATTGGCCAAGCCGAGTTGTGGCGGAGCACGATCGCCCGCCACGCGATCGCGGTTGAACGGCCGGTTCGGAAGTACAGCGGACAGCCGGCCCGTGGATCGATCAATGTCCGGTGTCGGCGTCAGCTGCCATTGAGCCGCGAAAATCGAACGGCAGCAGCCAGTCTGATCCCGCCCTCCGGCCGGGCCCCTGAACGACTGCTCTGGCCGAAAGCAGTCGATCCGTGGGACCTGCGCTCGACGGGTTCACTTTGCCAATCCCGGTGATCAATTCCAACTGGCGGCGCTGGCCGCCAGTGGCTGGAACATGCGGCCGTCGCCTCTGGCAAAGCAGCCGAGCTTTGTCGCCGCACTGGGTCAAGCCCGGCACGCTGCCAAGCCCGTTTCAACTCTTCAAGACCTGCACTCTCGGACCGGCCAGTTTCGTGCCTGTTCGCGCCGGCGCCCACAAACAGCAGGCTGGCGCGTACCGCACCCCTTTTCAGGCCCCGCCGAGCAACGCGCGCAGATCGTCCGGCCGCAACGGCGCCGCGTTGTCCTGCCCCTCCAGGATGCCGTCGGCCAGGCTGCGCTTGTCGCGGTGCAGCTCGACGATGCGCTCCTCGATCGAACCGGCGGTGACGAGCCGATAGACGGTCACCGGCCGCTGCTGGCCGATGCGGTGGGCGCGGCCCATGGCCTGGTCCTCGGCGGCCGGGTTCCACCACGGGTCGACGATCAGCACATAGTCGGCCGCCGTCAGGTTGAGGCCAAAGCCGCCGGCCTTCAGGCTGATCAGGAACAGGTCTCCCTCGCCGCGCTGGAAGGCGGCGACGCGCTTGCCGCGCTCGGCCGCCGGGGTGCTGCCGTCGAGGTACTGGTAGCTGATGCCGACACTCTGCAAGCGCTCACCCAGCAGCTTCAGGAAATCGGTGAACTGGCTGAACACCAGGGCCTTGTGGCGGCCGGCCACCAGTTCGCTGGCGAGTTGTTCGAACTCATGCACCTTGGCGCCCACGATGCCCAGCTCGGGCGCTACCAGACGCGGGTCGCAGGCGGCGCGACGCATGCGGGTCAGCTCGGCCAGCACGTGGAACGAGGCCTGGCCTTCGCCAACGTCGCTGGCCAGGCTGGCCACGCGCTCGATGGCGCTGCGCCGCGTGGCTTCAAGGAAACTGCGCTCCTCGGGCCCAGGCTCGACGCGATGGATGATCTCGGTGCGCGGCGGCAGATCGGGCAGCACCTGGGCCTTGGTCCGGCGCAGCAGAAAGGGCGAGACCAGGCGGCGCAGCCGCGCCCGCGTGGGCTCGTCGCGGCCGCGCTCGATGGCGTTGGCAAAGCGCTCGTTGAACTGGCCGCTGCTGCCCAGCAAGCCCGGGTTGAGCAGGTTCATGATCGACCACAGTTCGGCGAGCCGGTTTTCCACCGGCGTGCCGGTGAGCGCCAGACGAAAGCCGGCGTTCAGCGTGGCGACCGACCGGGCGCGCTTGGTGGCCGCGTTCTTCAACGCCTGCGCTTCGTCGAGCACCAGCGTGGTCCAGTTCACCTTGGCAAAGGCATCGACATCGATCTGCGCCAGCGCGTAGGAGGCGATGATCAGGTCGCCCGCACCGGCCGCCTCCAGCACGCCGGCGCGCTCGACGTCGCCATACCACTGCACGCGCAGGCCGGGCGCGAAGCGATCGCTCTCGGCCACCCAGTTGGCGCAGACCGAGGTCGGCGCAATCACCAGTTGCGGCCCGCTCGCCGCACGCCCGAGCAGCAAGGCCAGGGTCTGGACGGTCTTGCCCAGGCCCATGTCGTCGGCGAGGCAGGCGCCCAGGCCGGCGTGGGCCAGGCGCGCCATCCAGGCATGGCCCTCGGCCTGATAGCCACGCAGTTGGGCCTGCAGAGCCGCCGGCACCTCGGGCATCAGCGCAGCGGCCTCCTCCAGCAGCGTCAGGCGCCGGGCCCAGGTCTTGTCACCGCTGAGCGCCACGCCGTCCAGGGTTTCGGCCAGCCAGGCCGCCGCCGCCGCAGGCAGCTTGAGGCCACTCTTGTCGGCCTGGGCCAAGGCCCGCAAATCCGCGAGCTGCTGGCGCAGCTGCTCGGTCAGGGCCAGGTACTCGCCATCGCCCAGCGCCACGAAGCGGCCGCTGCGCGATTCGTCCAGCAGTTGCATCAGGCGCTGCAAGCTCAGCACGCGGGTCTCGTCGACGCGCAGTTCGCCGTCGACGGCAAACCAGTCGGCACCGCTGGCCACCGATACCTGCAGGCGCTTGGGCACCACCGAGATTACCCGCACCGGCTTGCCGCGTGGCCAATCGACCCCGGCCACCGAAGGCAGTTGCGGCAGGCGCTCGACCGCCGCCAGGGCCTGCTCGGGGTCGTCCAGACGCCAGCTCGATTCACCCTGCTCGCCATCGGCATCGGCAAGAAAGGGCAGCGCATCCTGCACCGCCAGCAAGTGCCTGCGCTCGACCTCCAGCTCGCGCTCGGTCGACAGGCTCAGACCCTCATGCAGCGTCATCAGCCGGGCCCGGCCGCGCCCGGGCGGCACGGCCGGCCCGAAGCTGCCGAAGGGCTGCACCAGCAGGCGCAGTTGCAGGCCGTCGCCACTCGGGCTCAACTGCGCGCGCAGGCGCGATTCAGCCGCCACGGCCTGGCCGCCATCGGCGTCGCTGTGCAGCTGGAAGTGCCCCGCCAGCACGCGCAATGCGGCGTCGAGTTGCTCTTGCGCAGCCACCGGCACGGCCCACTGCTTGGCCACCAGCTCGGCCACCCGGCGCTGCGCCGGGCTGATGCGGATCAGCCGCGCGGCGGCCGTGCCGTCGCGGTAGATGCGCAGGCCGTTGCGGCGTTCGGCCTCGGTCTTCGTGTCGCTGGCGGTGAAGTCGTAGCCGGTCCTGGGCAGTTCCTTGGCGAGTAGCGGGTCGGCAAGCTGGAACACGAAGCTCTCCGCGCCATCCTTGCTGCGTTGGCGCTGCACCTCCAGCACGGGCAAGGCCTCGCGCAGGTCCACCGCCTGGCCCGGTGCGTCTGAGAAATACAGGCTCGGGTGGCCGACCAGTGCCATGGCCGCCCCGGTGACGTCGATGGCCAGTTGCGACGGTGACCAGTAGCTGGCGTCGATGCAGCGCGCCACGGCCGCATCACGCGGGTCGATGCGGGTGCTTTTCTTCACGCGCGACAGGCTCACCGGCTTGGGCTTGCCCAGGCCGCGCGCGCCCGCCACCCGCTCGAAGGGCGTGACGCCGACGACGCGGCCGTCGGCATCGAGTTCGAGATGCCACTGCAATGTGGCCGGCTCGGCACCTGCCGCAACGGCATCGCGCCTGGCGCCCAGCGCCTCGATGGCAGCCAGGGCGTCGCGCCAGGCCTCCTGTGGCGCACCGTAGAAGGCCACGGGCCAGGCCGGGCCATCGGCCTCGGTCCGCTGCGGCTCGGGCCAGCCCAGGCGAACGCAGGCCTGGCGCAGCAGATCGGCCTGCCAGGCTTTGCCAGCGTCATGGCGGGCGCGCACCAGCGTGGCCAGGTCGGCCTCGGTCCAGCCATCGGGCCGGTGCGCCAGCCAGGCGGCCAGGATGATGCGGCTGGCGTTGTCCTCGCGGGTCATCGGCGCCGGGCCGTAGCGATTCGGCTCGAACACCTCAGCTTTCAGGGGCTCGTCGCCCAGCCGGGCGGCGATGGCGTGGGCCCAGAGACCCCAGCCGTCACCGCTGCCTGGCTTGCGCGAACCCGATTCGGCAACGCAGAACTTGCGCGCCGTGGTCCAGGCGGCCGCCTCGGGCTGCGCCATCAGGCTCAGCACATACCAGCGCAACAAGGCCGCGCTGCCCAGTCCGCGCCGCTGGCCGGTTGCCTTGGCAAGATCCTTCAGGGTGGCGGCAAAGTCGGCGCTGGCACGTGCCCAGTCGCCGGCCCAGGCCTTTTGCGCGGCCCGGAACAGGGCCACGCTGGGGCCGCCTATCGTCTCCAGCGCAGCCTCGCAACCCGCCATGTCGCCGCAGTGCAGGCAACGCTCGGCCAGCGCTGCGCGCAGGCTGGCCGGCAGGCTGGAGGGCGCCTGAGCCAGGCGTTGCCGGACCCAGGCCAACAGCGGCTGCCAGGCCTGCGCGTCGAGATCGAAGGACTCGCCAAAGGTCGCCAGCAGGTGCTGGCGCAGACCGTCGTCCATGCGCTCGAACAGTGCCGGCATGAAGGGCATGAGCACGGCCTCGGCCAACACACCGGGATGCGCCGCCTGGCCCAGCACGCGCTGCGCCACCTCGGCGAATGCCTCGCGCCCGATGCCGCTGAACAGCACCAGGCGGGCCAGGGCCTTCGGCTCATGCGGCAGGCGGTAATTGGGCATCGGCACTTCGGGCCGATGCTGGTTGTAGGTGGACGAGGCGCGCGCCCAGGCCTTCCAGGCGGTGGCCGCGATCTCGCTGCCGAGCAGGTCGGGCAGGCGAAGCTCGCGCTGCGCCGCAGGGACTTCGGGGCCGCTGTAAGGGCTGTCGATCACACGGCCGTCGGCGCGCAGCGCCTTCAACGCCGCATCGACCTCGGCGACCGTGAAGTACACGCCGCGTGCGCTGCGGCACTCGGCGAAGCGCAGAAACTGCAGAACCCAGGTCTTGCCGCGCGGGCCGCCGGCCAGGCACAGGGCGTCGTAGACCGCGCCCAGGTCGGCCGCGCTCAGCTCCGCAGCCGGCTCGGCAGCCTCGGCCGGGGCTGCGGCTGGCGACTCCGCCGGCCTGGGCGCGCCGAGCTGGCGCAGGGTGCGCAGATCGAGCGGCTCGCCGTGCAGGTTGACATACACCGGGCGCGAAGGCGCTGGCTTGGGCCGGTGCTTGGAGTGGCGGGTCATGGCAAGGAGGTCGGCGGCCGCTGATTATCGGCAAGCCGCAGCGCAGCCGGCGTGGCTGGCCCCCGCCGCGACCAGCGCTGCCTCGGGCGCAAGGCGCCGGGTCGAGACAGACCGGTTTCAACGTGTCAGCGACAGGAACAGCTCGGGCAAGCGTCGCGGCAACTGCGCCACCCGGTCGATCACCGTGAAGCGCGGGCCGAAGATGCGGCCGACGTAGGCATCGGCCTTCGGGTCCAGGCTGATGCAATGGGTGTAGAGACCCAGCCGGTCGAGTTCGCGAACGGCCTGCGCGGCGTCGGCACTGAGGTGTTCAGGGTCGCTGACGTCGACATCGGCCGGCTGGCCGTCCGTCAGCACGAGCAGCAGCTTCCTGTCGGCCCGCCGGCCGCTCAGCAAGTGGCCTGCATGGCGCAGCGCGGCACCCATGCGGGTGGAGAACGCGCCGCGAGCCCCCGCCAAGCGCGCCTTCACGGGGTCGTCCCAGGGCTCGGCAAAGCCCTTGATGTGCAGGTAGCGCACCTCGTGCCGGGTGTTGGAGTGGAAGCCCGCGATCGCGAGCTGGTCGCCGAGCTGGCTGATGGCCCAGGCCAGCAGCGCCGCCGCGGCGCGGCTGACCGAGAGCACGGTTTCATCGGTACCGGGGACGGCGTCGTTGACCGAGGCCGAGAGATCCACCAGCAGCAGCACGGCGATGTCGCGCCCGTCGGTGCGCGTGCTCATGTGGATGCGCGGGTCGGGCTGGGCGCCGGCCCGCCAGTCGGCCAGGGCACGCACGGCCACGTCGAGGTCGAGCTCGGTGCCCTCCTCCTGGTAGCGCAGCCGCGTGCGGTCCTGCGGCTTGAGCAGGTCGAGCAGGCGCTTCAGGTGCCGTGCCACCGGCGCGTGGCGGGCCAGCAGGGTGTCGATCTCGGCCGGGTCGCCCGCGGGCTGCAAGGTATCGTAGACGCTCACCCAGTCAGGACGGTGGGCATGTGTGGTCTCGTCCCATTCGGGGTAGTGGCGCGGCGGCAGCGACGCGTCGTCGACGCTGCTGCTGGAGCGGCGCTCGTCGAAGGCCTGCTCTTCGTCGCCGGCCTCGATGTAGATCCACAGGTGGCGGTTGTCGTCGCGGTAGTCGACCCAGGTGTCGTCGAAGCGCATCCTGGCCTGCTGGTCGCTCTGGCGTCGCGTGCGTGCCGCCCATTCGAGGGCCAGCGCCGCCATCTCGCGGGTCGAGGATTCGCCATCGCGCAGCAGCTCGTGGAAGCGGCCGCGAAAGTCCAGCAACACCGGGTCGCGATACGGGTGCGCGGCGTCGATCACGGCTCGCGACAGGCACACCAGGCGGTGCCGCAGGCAGGCCTCGCGCTCGGGGTCGCAGGCGTCCTCTGCCGGCGCCGGGTGCAGCGCGAGCAAGTCCTGGCGCAACCCGGGGTAGCCGCGCATCACGAGGTGGTCGATGCGGCAGTCCTCGAAACACTCCACGGCCAGGCGCTGCAGCGGGCTCAGGTTGTCGGCCACCTGCGGCCGGCTCCAGCGCCGGTGCCCTGCCAAGTGCGCCAGCATGGCGCGGTAGCGCCCGAGCCCGCTGACCCGACCCCTGGCCTGCGCGTGGGCGAAGCACGCGCCCGATGCGGCCGTGGCCGGGTCGCGCGGCGCCGGCCGCGAGGCTGGCCAATCGTCGAGCACCTCGGGAAGCCGAAACCCGTCCGGCTGCGCATAGGGCAGCGTGATCGTCGCGGCCGCCCGGTCCTCGTCGGCGCTCACGGGGTACGGGATCAGCGCGACCTGTTCGCCCCACAGGCTGCGCAGCGTCAGCTCGAGCCGGCGCTCGGCGTCGACGAGCAGGGTGCCGTGGCGCTCGCGCTGCAGCAGCGCGCGGCTGTCGGACGTGGCCAGGCCGAAGAAATCGATCTGCCGCTGCGGGTGCTGGCCGTGCAGGCGGATGCCCTCCAGCAGCCAGCGGCGCAAGCCGTCGAGCGGCACCATGCCGACCAGCAACGGTGCCTGGTGCAGGAAGGTCGGCAGGCTGGGGCTCGGTTCGGTGGCGTGACCGCCGTGGATCGAGATGCTGGTGCGCTGCATCAGCACGGCGGCCAGTGCGAAGTACTGCGCCATCAGCTCGGGCGAGCGCAGGCGCCGCGCCACCGCCGGGAGGCTCTGCAGCAGGGGAACGATGGCCGGGCCGTTGGGCGACTTCTGGAAGGCCTCGATCGCTTGCGCCAGGGGCTCGAGCGAGGCCTCGCCGGACAGGCTCGCCACCGTCGGCCAGATCTCGAGAAAGACCAGCAGCGGTTCGACCCCGCGCCCGAGCTTGCCCAGCTTCGCCGCGAGCTCCAGGTAGGCATCGAGGCCGGGCGCGCTGAGCTGGCGCCGCGCCTCGTCGATGCATTCGTCGAAGACATCGTCGACGGCCTCGAAGCGGCAATCGAGCCGGTCGCGCAGGGCCTGGTGGCGCAGCAGGGGGCGATCGCTGCGCGGCAGGTCCGGCCGGCGGCCGTAGGCGGCGAACCGCGTGGCGGGGCCGCTCACCGCGGGCCCTTCGTGCAGCGCGCCGGGGGTCTCGCCTTCGCGGCCGGGCCCGCCGGGTTCGCTGGTGTACCTTCGTGCTTCGCACTCCGGTGTTCGCCCTTAGGGCTGAGGCCGGACACAGACAGTCCCTGCGGACTGTCTGTCGCCTGCAGAAGGACATCAGCCTCCGGCTGATGGCGGCCCGGCGGGCTCATGTCGCGGTCGCCTCCAGTCACGCCAGCACGGCGTCGATGGCGTGGTCGAGCGTCTCGCGGATGTCGGCGTCGTCGGTGATCGGGCGCACCATCGCCATGCGGCAGGCCTCGCGCAGGGCCACGCCCTGGCGGACCAGGTTTCCGGCATAGACGAGCAGACGCGTCGAGATGCCCTCGTCCAGCCCGTGGCCCTTGAGCCGGCGGGCCGCCGCGGCGACCTGCACCAGCGCGCTGGCCTGGTCGCCCGCGATGCCGGTCTCGCGGACCACGATTTCGGCCTCGAGCGTGGCCGGCGGGTAGTCGAAGTCGAGGGCGGCAAAGCGCTGCCGCGTCGAGGTCTTCAGGTCCTTCATCAGGCTCTGGTAGCCCGGGTTGTAGGAGATGACGAGCTGGAAATCCGGGTGCGCGCGCACCAGCTCGCCCTTCTTGTCGAGCGGCAGCGTGCGGCGGTAGTCGGTGAGCGGGTGGATGACGACCGTGGTGTCCTGCCGCGCCTCGACGATCTCGTCGAGGTAGCAGATCGCGCCGTGCCGGGCCGCGATCGTGAGCGGCCCGTCCTGCCAGCGCGTACCGCCGGGCTCGAGCAGGAAGCGGCCGACCAAGTCGGCCGCGGTCATGTCCTCGTTGCAGGCGACGGTGACGAGCGGCCGGCCGAGCTTCCAGGCCATGAACTCGATGAAGCGCGACTTGCCGCAGCCGGTCGGCCCCTTGACCATCACCGGCAGGCGCGCGCCGTACGCGGCCTCGAACAGCGCGACTTCATCGCCCTGCGGCGCGTAGTACGGCTCGGCCGTGATGCGCCAGTCGTCCAGTGCGCTCAATGGAGCCCCTCGCCCGGCGGGTGCGCCGGTCGGCTACCCGCCTTGCAGGCCGGATGGCGCTGCGGCGGGCAATCCCCGAGCGGTCGGGGCTTTCTTGTCCGCCTACGCTCCCCCGGGTGGATTGAATGGCGCGGCTCCGAGCCGGCAGGAGCCGGTTTGGACACCACGAGCACCAGCGGCGTCTCGCGGCTGGCGCGGGCCGCCTTGTGAGGTGCCCTGCGCTCGGCCTGCATGCGGAGCTGTGACATGGTGGCGATCAGCGGTGCGCGCCGGCCAGCTTGTCGCGCCAGCCCGGGTAGAGGCTGTCGGCGTCCTTCGGGAACGAGTCGAAGGCGCGCGCGAACTCGCGGTGCTCGCGGGCCCACTCGATCGGATCGGCCTTGGCCTTCCAGCATTCGTAGGCCTGGCGCAGCGACGTGGCGCCTGCGGCCGGCGAGTCGATGTGGCCATACGAGCCGCCGCCGGCGGTGTTGATGACGTTGCCGTGCCCCAGGTTCTCGAAGAAGCCGGGCAGGCGCAGCGCGTTCATGCCGCCCGAGATGATCGGCGTGGTCGGCCTCATGCCGTACCACTCCTGGTGGTAGGCGGGCCCGGTGTAGCTGTCGCGCTCGATGATGTAGGCGATCGCGCGGTCATCCTTCTCGCCTTCCATCTTGCCGTAGCCCATGGTGCCGACGTGGATGCCCGAAGCGCCCTGCAGGCGGCTCATCTTGGCCAGCACGTAGGCGGTGTAGCCGCGCTTGGCGCTCGGCGAGGTGACGGCGCCGTGACCCGCACGGTGGTAGTGCAGGTACTGGCTGGGGAAGTTGCGCCGCGCCGTGGTGATCATCCCCGGGCCGCCGACATAGCCGTCGACGAGGAAGGCCACCTTGTCGGCATCGGGGCCGAACTCGCGCAGGATGAATTCGCCGCGCGCCAGCATCTCGTAGTGGTCGTCGGCGGTGATGTTGGCCGAGAAGAGCTTGGCCTCGCCGGTCTCGTCCATGGCGCGCTTCATCGCGTCATAGACGAGCGGGATGGTCTTCCTCATCGGCGAGAAGACCTGGTTGCCCTGGGGTTCGTCGTTCTTGATGAAGTCGCCGCCCAGCCAGAACTGGTAGGCCGCCGCGGCAAACGGCTCCGGCCGCAGGCCCAGCTTGGGCTTGATGATGGTGCCGGCGATGTAGCCGCCGTCGTGCACCGGCCGGCCGAGGATGCGCCAGAGGTCGGAGATGTCCTTGCTCGGCCCGTCGAACAGCTGGATCGCGCGCGGCGGCATGTAGAAGTCGTAGATCTTTGCGTGCTCGATGTCGCCCATGCCCTGGTTGTTGCCGATCGCCAGGGTCAGGAACGACACCATCATCATCCGGCCGTCGGTGATGTTGCGGTCGAACAGATCCAGCGGATAGGCGATGCGCATCTCCTCGCTCGCCTCGTCGATCAGGTACACCAGCGCATCGACGCCCTTGGTGAATTCGTCGGTGGTCGAGACCTCGACGTTGGTGCCGGTCGACGACTCGGCCGCAAAGTGGGCTGCGGCCTCCAGGTAGCCGTGCCCCGCCTTCGGCTTCATCTTGTAGGCCACGAGGATGTGGCCACCCCCGCGGATCAGTTCTTCCTCGCGCAGGCTGAGGTCGGCGTAACGGTTCGACTGGTCCATGATGATTCCTTGATCGGGGGTTGTGCTGGGAGGGACTGTAGGAGTCCGCGTCGCTAAGCACAACTAAGCATTACTGACCTGCGAATTAAGTATTAGCTGAAGCTTGTGTCGCCGGTCTGCAGGTGCCGCTGCCACCCGGCGGGCGGTCCACGGCTCGGCGCCTGTTCTCGAGCCTGCCTGCGGACATGCGGGACGCGAAAGCCTGGACCGGCTGCGCGGCTTTGTACCGATGGGGGCGGTGCCGCGCTGCGAATACCATCCGCATCCAACGCTGCGCCCTGCGGCCGAAGGGGCCCCGATACCGTGATGACCATCCCGAACTTGTCGACGCGGCACGCGTTTGCTGCCCTGGCTTCGAGCGGCGGCCGTGCCGCCCTGCTGACGGCGCTCGCCGTCTGCGCGGCGCCGGCGCTGCGTGCCGCTCCCGACGAGCCCTGGCCACTGGCCGGGCAGCAGGGGATCGTGCGATTCGTGATCGTGCCTCCGGAACAGGTGCGCGACCGCGCGGCCTACGCCCGGCAGATCCAGCGGCTGTGCGAGCTGGACCAGACCTGCTTCCTGAACTTCTTCACCAATTCGACCGGTGCGCCGCTTGGCGCGCCGCTGGCCGACGCCATTGCCGCCGAGCCCACCGCGGTCTTCAGGCGATCGGCCAAGCGCGGCGCCGAGAACTTCCGCTGGAGTTGCCGGTTGCAGATTCCCCAGGAGGAGTGCTTCTAGCGTCGCGCGCGCCGGGCATCAGTCGAGGAACACGACCCGCGCCACGCGCCACTCCTGCACGCCGTTGAGATTGCGCGAACAACCAAGTGGCTCGGGCTCGGCGCCGGGCGCGAGGTCGGAGCGCGAACGGTCTCCGGTGCCCACGCCCATGTAGACGCGGTCGAGCCAGACGCGCAGCGTGCGCGTCGGGTGGGCGTTCCTCACCTGGATCTGCTGGCCGTTGCGCGTCACGCAGGTCGCGGTGGGTTCCTGGGTGAACTGCACGTACTGCGCCGCATCCTCGTCGGCGCGGGCCAGTCCGCAATGCAGCAGCAGGCCCAACACGGCACCCGACCAGCTGAAGGTGGCACGGCGTTGCGAGCATGGCATGGTCTGAATTCTCCTGAAACTCTGGCCTTCGGCGCTGTCCGGGCGCCATCTTGCCGCAGATCGCAACCGCACGTGTTGGGCGCGGCGCGTGGCACCACGCGCGCCCGGGGATTCCGGCAGGCACCGCCGCCCGAGCCCTACTCGATGTTCTGCACCTGCTCGCGCAACTGCTCGATGGCCACCTTCATCTCGACAGAAATGTTGGTCAGCTCCAGCGCAGCCGACTTCGACCCCATGGTGTTGGCCTCGCGCAGCAGTTCCTGGATGAGGAAGTCGAGCCGCTTTCCCGCTTCGCCGCCGCGCTCGAGCAGGCGCGCGATCTCGTCGAGGTGCGAACGCAGGCGCGCCAGTTCCTCGGCGACGTCGATGCGGATCGAGAACGCCGCAGCCTCGTTCAGGGCGCGCTCCTGCAGCGCTTCGCGCGAGATCGTCTGCGCTGCGCCGCTGGCCTCGAGGGCGGCGTTCCAGCGCTCCAGGAAGCGTTGCTGCTGGCGCTGCACGACCGCGGGCACCAGCGGCTCGGCCTGCAGCGCGAGTTCGCGCAGGCGGGCCACGCGCTCGAGCAGCACCGCTGCCAGCCGCGCGCCCTCGCGCTCGCGCGCCTCGCGCAGGCCGGCAATGGCGAGCCGCGCAGCGGCCAGCGCAGGCTCGTCCAGCCGCTCGGCAATGCCGCCACCCTTGCACCACTGCAGCACCTCGTGGACAGACAGCCGCTTGGCCTCCGGCAGCCAGGCGCGCACCGAGTCCTCGAGCCGCGAGAGGCGGTGCAACTGCTCGGGCTGCGGCTGCGGCCAGGCCGTCTCGGCGTCGGCCCGGGTGCTCAGGCGCAGCTCGATCTTGCCGCGTCGGAACGCTGCCGACACCAGGTCGCGCAGCGCCGGCTCGAGCCCGCGCAACTCGTCGGGCAGGCGCATCGAGAGGTCGAGGAAGCGCCCATTGACCGAGCGCAATTCGGCCGTGACGCTGCCGCCCGCGGCGGCCCTTTCGGGGGCTGGCGCGCCGCCTTCGCCGCTGGCGGCGTGTGCCTGCGCGAGGCCGGAACTGGCGCTCGCGTAACCGGTCATGCTGTAGACTGCCATCGAGCTTTCGCGCAAGCAAAACATCAATTATGTCAAAGCCAAAACCCGCCCCATTGCCCGCGGGCACGGTGGTCGGCGGGTACCAGATCGTCAAGCGCCTTGCGGCCGGCGGTTTCGGTGTGGTGTACCTGGCCGAGGACACCGAGCGCCACATGGTGGCGATCAAGGAATACCTGCCCTCGTCGCTGGCCGAACGTGCGCCGGGTGAACTGACGCCGCGCGTCAAGCCCGAGAAACAGCCGCTGTACCGCCTGGGCCTGAAGAGCTTCTTCGAGGAAGGGCGTTCGCTCGCGCAGATTTCTCACCCGAGTGTCGTTTCGGTGTTGAACTTCTTCCGCGAGAACGAGACCGTTTACATGGTGATGAATTACTTGCAAGGCGATACCTTGCAGGATTTCATCGTCACCGCGCGCGACCTCAAGCGCGATAAGGTCTTCCGCGAGTCGACCATCCGCTCGCTGTTCGACGAGATCCTGCGCGGCTTGCGCATCGTGCACCAGCACAAGATGCTGCACCTGGACATCAAGCCGGCGAACATCTTCATCAGCAACGAGAACAAGGCGGTGCTGCTCGACTTCGGCGCCGCGCGCGAAGTGCTGAGCAAGGAAGGCAACTTCATCCGCCCGATGTACACGCCCGGCTTCGCCGCGCCCGAGATGTACCGCCGCGACGGCACGCTCGGGCCATGGACCGACATCTACGCCATCGGCGCCTGCATCTACGCCTGCATGCAGGGCTACCCGCCGAACGACGCGCCACAGCGCATCGAGAAGGACCGCCTGGCGCTGAGCCTTTCGCGGCTGCGCAATGTGTACTCCGACAACCTGATCGAAGTCACCGAGTGGTGCATGTCGCTCGACCCGCTGTCGCGCCCGCAGAGCGTCTTCGCGTTGCAGAAGGAGCTCGCGCGCGAGACCGAGCGCCAGTACACCAAGCTCAGCTTCAGCGAGCGGCTCAAGCTGCAGCTCGAGAGCCTGACCGGCGGCGCCAAGGCGTGAAGGGATGACAAGCCCTCGCTCGCTGCGCTCGCACTCCCCCGAGGGGAGGCCCGGCCCGACGCCTGCGGCGGCCCTGCGCTGGACCGGGGTGCGCTGACCCGATGCGATTCACCGTCTACCAGGTCAGCCGCAAGGGCGGCCGCGAGAAGAACGAAGACCGGATGGGCTACTGCTACACCCGCGACGCCGGGCTGTTCGCGCTGGCCGACGGGATGGGCGGTCATCCGGAGGGCGAGGTGGCCTCCCAACTCGCGCTGCAGACGCTCGCCGCGCTGTTCCAGCGCGACGCCAAGCCCACGCTGAAAGACCCGACGCGCTTCCTGAACGAAGCCATCATCGCCGGCCATCACCAGTTGCTGCGCTACGCGACGCAAAGGTCGCTGCTCGACACGCCGCGCACGACGATCGTCGCCTGCCTGCTGCAGGGCAACGCGGCCTATTGGGCGCACTGCGGCGACTCGCGGCTGTACCTGCTGCGCGGCGGCAAGCTCGTTGCGCGCACCCGCGACCACTCCTACACCGAGCTGCAGGCCACGCTGAACCAGGTCGTGCCGATGGGGGAGCGCTTCAACCGCAACGTGCTGTTCACCTGCCTGGGAAGCCCCGGCAAGCCGGTCGTCGACACCGTGGGGCCGATGCTGCTGCAACGCGGCGACCGCATCCTGCTCTGCTCCGACGGCCTGTGGGGCAACCTCAGCGATGCGACGGTGACCGAGCAGCTGGCGCGCCAGCCGATCTCCGATGCCGCGCCCGAGCTGGTGGAGATGGCGCTGCGCACCGGCGGCCCGAAATGCGACAACGTGACCGTGCTGGCGCTGGAGTGGGAGTCGGCCGAGAGCGGCGATGCCGCGGGCGGCATCTCGACCCAGGCGCTCGGCGACGAAGTCTTCGCCTCGACCATCCAGGCCAGCGTGCTCGGGCAGGACGTCGCCGACGAGCTCGACGAGGCCGAGATCGAGCGCTCGATCCGCGAGATCAACGACGCCATCCGGCGCTCGTCGCACAAGAAGACTTCCTGAGACCACCATGACAGCTTTCCAGCGCACGCAAGGCCGTGCAGCAGATGCCCTGCGCCCGATCACGATCACGCGCCACTACACCCGGTATGCCGAGGGTTCGGTGCTGATCGAGTTCGGCGACACCAAGGTGCTGTGCACCGCGTCGGTGGAGGAGAAGGTGCCGCCGCACAAGCGCGGCAGCGGCGAAGGCTGGGTCACCGCCGAATACGGCATGCTGCCGCGCGCGACCCACACCCGCAGCGACCGCGAGGCGGCGCGCGGCAAGCAAAGCGGGCGCACGCAGGAGATCCAGCGTCTGATCGGGCGCTCGCTGCGCTGCGTGTTCGACCTTCGGCTGCTGGGTGAACGCACGCTCTCGCTCGACTGCGACGTGATCCAGGCCGACGGCGGCACGCGCACCGCGGCGATCACCGGCGCCTTCGTCGCTGCGCACGACGCGGTGAGCTGGCTGCGCGAACGCGGGCTCGTCGCCGCGTCGCCGATCCGCGAGTTCGTCGGCGCGGTGTCGGTCGGCATCGTGCAGGGCACGCCGCTGCTCGACCTGGAGTATGTCGAGGACGCGGCCTGCGACACCGACATGAACGTCGTGATGACGGGCTCGGGCGGGTTCGTCGAACTGCAGGGCACCGCCGAAGGTGCGGCGTTCACGCGCGACGAGTTGAACGCGCTGATGCTGCTCGCCGAGAGGGGCATTCGCGACCTGATCGCGGCGCAGCAGGCCGCGCTTGGTTGACGCTACCGAGACATGCCTGGGCATGAGATGAGGCGGCCTCGCCAGGCGAAAGTCTGGCTGTCGGCTTTCGGCCCGTTGCTGCCGTTGCCGCGTGCGTCCGCTCTCTGGTGGCTTCAGCGCGGCGCGGCAGGCAGTGCCCGGTGGAAGCTCATGCTGTGGCGGTCGGCGCTGCGCGCCGACTCCGCTGTGGTGCTCGGCCTTCAGTCGCGTCGCAGAACTCACTTCGTTCGCTGCGCTCTCTGCGCTCAGACAACTGCGACGAGTCAGTCTACGAAGCGCGCTGCGCGCGCCGACTGGAGCCCTCCGCTCCTCGTCGCCACAGAAATCGCCCCCACCGGGCACCGCCCGCCGCGCTGCAACGCTTGTGGTTCTTGTCGCGAACAGCGCCCGCGTCCCAGCAAAGGCGCGTTCGGGCAGGACGCGCAGCGCCTCTGGGGTGCCGAGAAGGTGAGCCCGGGGGCAAGCGGTCCGGGGGACCGCTTGCGCCTTGCGAACGGCCGGGCCGACTGGCCCGGCGCGGCCTGCAAGGCCAGGGCTCGTGGCCTCGCGCGAAGCGCGAATCGTCCACTGACTCGTCGCGGATGTCCGAACGCAGCGAACGCAGTGAGCGAAGTGAGTTCTGCGACGGGGCCACGAGGCCGAGCATCGCAGGGGAGTCTGAGCGGAGCAAAGACCGCCCCAGTGAAGCGAAGCGGCCTGCCCGAACGTGCCGATGCCGCGCCAGAACTCGCCCGCAAAGCGGACGTTCAAGGGCAGCAATGGGCCGAAAGCAGCCGGCAGCGGCGCTGCCGCGTTTCATGCGTCGCGGGACGCGCGAGGCGCGGTGGAGCAACTGAAATGAGGCTGGTCCTGGCATCGAACAACGCTGGAAAGCTGGCTGAGCTGCAGACGCTCTTCGCGCCGCTCGGCGTCGAACTGGTGACCCAGGGTGCGCTCGGCGTCGGCGAGGCGGAGGAACCGCACGCCAGCTTCGTCGAGAACGCGCTGGCGAAGGCACGCCACGCGGCGCAGGCGAGCCAGGGCGCGGCGATCGCCGACGATTCTGGGCTGTGCGTCGATGCGCTGGGCGGCGGCCCGGGCGTGATCTCGGCTCACTTTGCTGCCGTGGCGCTGCCGCCAGGCGAGCGCGAGGCGCAACGCCGGGTACAGGACGCCGCCAACAACGCGCTGCTGCTGCAACGCATGCAGGGCGCGGCCGATCGCCGCGCGCGATTCGTCTGCACGCTCGTCGCCGTGCGTTCCACCGACGACCCCGAGCCGCTGATCGCGACAGGCCGCTGGCAGGGGATGCTGCTGCGCGAGCCGCGCGGGGCCGGGGGGTTCGGCTACGACCCGCTGCTGTTCATCCCCGCGCTCGGGCGGACCGTGGCCGAACTCGACGCCGCAGCCAAGAACGCGCACAGCCACCGCGCGATCGCGGCGCGCCAGATGCTGGCCTTGATGCGCGAGGCCTGGCTCGGTGGCTGATGTGCCCGCCGCGGCCGGCGCCATGGCCGATGGTCTGGCGCACGCCCTGCGTCCGGGCACGCTCACTCTCGGCGCATTGCCGCCGCTGTCACTCTACGTGCACCTGCCGTGGTGCCTGAAGAAATGTCCATACTGCGACTTCAACTCGCACGCGGCGCGGGGCGATCTGCCGGTGGCACGCTACCTCGACGCGTTGCGCTGCGACCTCGAAGCCGCGCTGCCGCTGGTCTGGGGCCGGCGCGTCCACAGCGTCTTCATCGGTGGCGGTACGCCGAGCTTGTTCGCGCCGGATGCCATCGACACGTTGCTGGCCGACATCCGCGCCCGCCTGCCGCTGGAGCCCCGCTGCGAGGTGACGCTCGAGGCCAACCCGGGCACCTTCGAGCGTGACCGCTTCCGCGGCTTTCGAGCGGCAGGCGTGACGCGGCTGTCGGTCGGCGTGCAGAGCTTCGACGATGCCGCGCTGCAGCGCATCGGCCGCGTGCACGATGGCGCGCAGGCGCGGGCGGCGCTCGACGAGGCGCGCGACGCCTTCGACACCTTCAACCTCGACCTGATGTACGCGCTGCCCGGCCAGACCCTGGCCGCGCTCGATGCCGACCTCGCCACCGCGCTCGCGTACGAGCCGCCGCACCTGTCGATCTACCACCTGACGATCGAGGCAAACACGCGGTTCGCGACGCACCCGCCGGCGCTACCCCATGAAGACTGCGCATTCGACATGCTCGACCGCATCACCGAGCGCACAGCGCAGCGCGGTCTGGCGCGCTACGAGGTTTCGGCCTATGCCCGCCCCGGCCACCGCTGCCGGCACAACCTCAACTACTGGGAATTCGGCGACTACCTCGGCATCGGCGCCGGCGCACACGGCAAGCTGTCGTTTCCGCACCGCGTGCTGCGCCAGATCCGCTACCGCGACCCGGCGCGCTACATGGCGCAGGCGCTCGGGGGCGACGCCGTCGCACAGCAGGACGAGGTTGCGCGCAGCGAGCTGCCGTTCGAGTTCATGCTCAACGCGCTGCGGCTGAAAGAGGGTTTCGAGCTCGCGCGCTTTTGCGAACGCACCGGGCTCGCGCTCACGGCCATCGAGGCCCCGCTGGCCGAGGCCGAACGCCGCGGCCTCGTCGGGCGCGACCTGCGGCGCGTCTGGCCGACCGAGCGCGGATTCGACCTGCTGAGCGATCTGCAGGGGCTGTTCTTGCCCGCACGCTGAGCCCCGTGCCGCCCAGGCAGCGTCCGCGTCGGCTTCTGCCGGGGCTACGGGTGGCGGCGCGTCACGCCCGCGTCGCCGCGCAGCCGCTCGAGCAGCCTCGGCGCGATCTGCGCCAGCGGCAACACCTCGTGCGCCGCGCCGGCGGCGATGGCCTCGCGCGGCATGCCGAAGACGACGCAGCTCGCCTCGTCCTGGGCCAGGTTGTAGGCCCCGGCGTCGCGCATCTCGCGCATCGCCTTCGCACCGTCGGCGCCCATGCCCGTCAGCATGATGCCCAGCGCGTTCGCGCCCACGACGCGCGCGGCCGAGCTGAACAGGACCTCGACCGAGGGCTTGTGGCGGTTGACGGGCTCGCCGTCGCGAACGCGCGCGACGACGTGCGCCCCCGCTCGCTCGACACGCAGGTGCAGCCCGCCCGGCGCGACGTAGGCGTGTCCGGGCAGGATGGGCTCGCCGTCCCGAGCCTCCTTGACGCGAATCGCGCACAGGCCGTCCAGCCGCGCGGCATAGCTGCGCGTGAAGCCGGCCGGCATGTGCTGCGTGATCACGACTGCGGGCGCTTCCCGCGGCAGCGCCATGAGCACGGCACGCGTCGCCTCGGTGCCGCCGGTGGAAGCCCCGATGAAGACGATCTTCTCGCTCGATGCCGGCCCGGCCGATGGCGCGGCGGGCCTGGCCGCTGCCCGGGCGGCCGGCAGCGCAGCCGCTGCGGCGGGTACTGAAGGCGCGCGGCGCACGGTCGCGCGGGCGGCGATGCGCAGCTTGTTGGTCAGGTCGGCGGCCAGCAGGCGCAGACCGTCGGCGACACCGATCTTCGGCTTGGCCACGAAGTCGACCGCGCCAAGCTCCAGCGCGCGCAGCGTCGCCTCGGCGCCGCGCTCGGTCAGCGTCGAGACCATCACCACCGGCATCGGACGCAAGCGCATCAGCCGCGCCAGGAACTCGAGCCCGTCCATGCGCGGCATCTCGACGTCGAGCGTGATCACGTCGGGGTCGAGGCTGCGGATCATCTCGCGCGCGACGAATGGGTCGCTCGCGGCGCCGACGCACTGCAGGTCCGCCTCGCGGTTGATGATCTCCGCGAGCAGGCTGCGCACCAGGGCCGAGTCGTCCACCACGAGCACGCGGGTCCTGTCCATCACCGGTCTTCGTCGTGCCGCGCCGACCGCGCTAGTGCAGTGTTCCACGCTGTGCGGCACGCAAGAAAGCCGATGGACTTGTCGCCCTGGCTAGGCGCAAACCACAGTGATACCCGTAGGTCTCGCGAGGACTTGCAACGATGCCAGGGCGGCAAGGACGCGGGTTTATGTGCTGCAAAGCGTGGAACACTGCACTAGAAGAGGTCCACCGAGCCGCCGCCGGTCGCGCGCGGCACCGCTCGCTGCGCGGCGGCGCGCTCCTGCGCAGCCAGCGCCTCGCTCTGGGTGCTGGCCAGACGCTTGACCAGGGCCTTGCCGCTGGCGGGCAGGAAGCAGACCTTGCGCGGTGTCTCGCCCAGCACGTCGCGCGACACGACCGGGATGCGCTCGGTCTTCAGGTAGTCCAGCACGAAGGCGGTATTGCGCTCGCCGATGTTGAGCGTGTTCATGCCGCTGATCACCTGGCCGCCGCCGAACACCTTGGCCTCCAGCGTCGTGCGCGAGGCGCCGCGCTTGATCATCTCGTTGATCAGCAGCTCCATCGCATACGAGCCGTAGCGCCCGCTCGCCTGGGCCGACGCGTCGCCGCCGGCATCGGGCAGCATGAAGTGGTTCATCCCGCCGACCCGGGCCAGACGGTCCCACAGGCAGGCCGCGATGCACGAGCCCAGCGTGGTCATGAGCAGCAGGTCCTCGTCGTGCACGAAGTGCTCGCCGGGCAGGATCTTCACCGCGTCGCTCCCGAAGTGCGCATCGTGGTAGAAGAACGAGGCGACGCCTTCCCGGCGCGGTTGCGCGCCCAGCCGCTCGAGGCGCGAGGGGGCCGGCGTGGCGGCGAAGGCGGGAGCTGGTTGCCGCATGTCGGAGACCCGATGGCGCGCTTGCGGCCCCGGCGTCAGACGCGCTCGTAGATCGTCTGGCCGCGCAACCGGAACAGGTCGCTCGCGTCGCTGAAGTTCTCCGAATGGCCGACGAACAGCAGCCCCTGCGGCTTCATCGCGGCATGGATGCCCTCGAGCACGCTGCGCTGGGTGGCGGCGTTGAAGTAGATCATCACGTTGCGGCAGAACACGATGTCGAACGGCCCGCCGATCGACCACGGCGCCTGCATCAGGTTCAACTGCCGGAACTCGACGCGCTGCGCGAGCTCCGGCTTGACGCGCACGAAGCCGCTGTTGAGGCCCTTGCCGCGCAGGAAGTGCTCGCGCAGGCGCTCGGGCGACAGCCCGCGCGCGTCGGCCGGATACACGCCGCGGCTGGCGGTGGCGAGCACGCGGGTGTCGATGTCGCTGGCGACGATCTGCAGGCCTTGCCCGCCGCCGCGCGCCTCGGCGCAGGTCATCGCGATCGAGTAGGGCTCTTCGCCGGTCGAGGCGGCGTTGCACCAGATGCGCAGCCGTTCACCGGCACGCCGCTCCAGCTCGGCGGCCAGCGCTTGGAAGTGGTGCTCTTCGCGGAAGAACGAGGTGAGGTTGGTGGTCAGGCAGTTGACGAACTCCTGCCATTCGAGCTCGGCTGCCGGGCCGCTGGAGTGCTCGAGCCACTGCAGGTATCCGTTGAACGAGTGGTGCGAAGTGTCGCGCAGGCGCCGCGAGAGCCGGCTGTAGACCATCGCCTGCTTGCCCGGGCCGAGGCTGATCCCGGCGCGCTGGAAGATCAGCCTGCGCACGCGTTCGAAGTCGGCGCCGCCGAACGTGAACTCCGACTCCACCGGCCCGGGCCGCTGGATGCCGCGTTCGGCAGGGGCATCCAGGACATTCAGTACGGCACTCATGCGGACTCCGGGAGCGTGGGCGGGTTCTGGCGCTGCGGGCAGTGCTGCGCATGCGCGGTTATCGGCCGCAAGCATGCCCGGCTTGAGCGGCCGGGACTGCCCGCAACAGCGTGGCAAAGGTGGCCCAGTTCGCGGCGTTCGCCGGCGCGGCCGCTGCTAGACTGGCCCGCCGCATCGAACTCCGGTGTGGCGTTGCGCGACCCACCCTCAACGCCCCTCACGTGCCCACCGATCCCGCCGAGCACTCACCGGCCACGCCCGCGCTGCGGCTGGACGGCGCCCTGCAGCTGCTGCGGCAATCCGGGCGCGAACTGCCTGAGCGCGGCGACCCGGCCTGGCTGCAGGCGGTGCTCGACGCGTTGTGCGACCTGTCGAGCCGCGACGCGCTGACCGGGCTGGCCAACCGGCGCCAGTTCGAGATTGCCCTGGCCCGCGAGATCGACCGCGTGGCCCGCGCTGGCGAGCCGGCGCTGGTGCTGATGGTCGACATCGACCACTTCAAGCGCGTCAACGACACCCACGGCCACCCCGCCGGCGACGGCGTGCTCCAGGCCGTGGCAGTGCGCCTGCTCGACTGCGTGCGACCGATGGACACCGTGGCGCGCTACGGCGGCGAGGAGTTCGCGATCATCCTGCCCAATTGCCCGCCGACCTTTGGCCTCGCGGTGGCCGAGCGCATCCGGCGCCGGATCGAGCAGCAGCCCGTGCCGGTCGAAGGCGGGGTGCCGATCGCGGTGACGATCAGTCTCGGGGGCGCGTTCGCGCCACAGTGGGTGCGCTCGACAGCGGCGCTGTGGTTGTCGCGCGCCGACCAGCAGCTCTATCGCGCCAAGGCCGAGGGCCGCAACCGCGCCTGCCTGGAGCAAGCGCCCGATTCGCAGGTCAGCGCCGAAGAAAAGAGTCTGCTGTTCAGCACCTCACAGTATGAAGACCTCGAATGAACATCGACACCCCTGAGATCCCCTCCGGTCCGGCGCCCGCGCCGTCGCCGCGGCGCGCCCGC
Organism: uncultured bacterium; assembly: GCA_963779155.1. Taxonomy (GTDB): domain Bacteria; phylum Pseudomonadota; class Gammaproteobacteria; order Burkholderiales; family Burkholderiaceae_C; genus CAIKUF01. Next base: position 538,718 of record CAVZXE010000015.1, read on the forward strand.
GTGCTGGCCATCACGAGCGGCAAGGGCGGGGTCGGGAAGACCTTCGTGTCGGCCAACCTCGCGGCCGCGCTGGCCCGGCGCGGCGAGCGCGTGCTGGTGCTCGACGCCGACCTCGGCCTGGCCAATCTCGACGTCGTGCTCAACCTGTTCCCGAAGGTCACGCTGCACGATGTGTTCACCGGCAAGGCGGCGCTGGACGACGCCATCGTCCCCGCGCCGGGCGGCTTCTCGGTGCTGCTGGCGGGTTCGGGCATGGTCGAGTATTCGCGCCTGACGCCGGAGGTGCGCGCGCAATTGCTCGAGGTCATCAAGACGCTCGCGCCGCGCTTCGATCGGATCCTGCTCGACACCGGCGCCGGTATCTCCGACGTGGTGCTGTACGCCGTCTCGCTGGCCGACGACGTGGCGCTCGTCGTCACCTCGGAGCCGACCTCGATGACCGACGCCTACGCCACCGTCAAGGTGCTGTCGTCGCAGCAGCGCCGCGGCGTGATCCAGCTCGTTGTCAATCAGGTCAGCCGCCTCGGCGAGGGGCGCGCGATCCGCGCCCAGCTGCAGCGGGTGATCGACCGCTTCGTCAACCCGGCGGCCGAGCCGACGGTCAGGCTCGACCTTCTGGGCGAGATTCCGGCCGACGCGGCCGTGCGCGAAGCGGTGCAGAAGCGCCAGCTGCTGCTCGAGGTCTATCCGGGGTCGGCGGCGGCCAAGGCCGTCAACGCGCTGGCGGCCAGGCTCGCGTCGTGAGCGCCGACGCGCCGGCCGACGTGAGCGCGTTCGACGCGCTGGGGGGCGAGGCCGCGGTGCGTGCGCTCGTCGAGCGCTTCTACGACCTGATGGAGCTCGAGCCGGTCTTTGCCGGCATCCGCAAGCTCCACCCGGCGTCGCTCGAAGGCTCGCGCGACAAGCTGCACTGGTTCCTCTGCGGCTGGCTCGGCGGGCCGCAGCACTACGTCGAACGCGTCGGCCACCCGCGTCTGCGGGCGAGGCACCTGCCGTACGCGATCGGCATCGCCGAGCGTGATCAGTGGCTTGCCTGCATGCGCCATGCGATGGCCGATCGCGGTCTCGACGCCAGCCTGGCCGAGCGGCTGCACGCTGCGTTCTTCGGTACCGCCGACTGGATGCGAAACCGGGCTGGCTGAGCGAGTCAGGCCGATGAATTCGGCTGCAGCAACACCACCAGCGCGCCGCTCCCACCCTCCGCCGCACGCGCCTGCGTGAAGGCGAGCACGGCCGCCTTCTGCACCAGCCAGCCGTGGACCCGGTGCTTGAGCACCGGCTCCCGGCCCGGCGAGCCATTGCCCTTGCCGTGCACCACGCGCACGCAGCGCAGCCCCTGGCGCGCCGCCTCGCGCAGGAAGGTGGCGAGCTGCGCGCGCGCTTCGTCGCGGCGCAGGCCGTGCAGGTCGATCTGGGCCTGGATCACCCAGCCGCCACGGCGCAGCTTGCGCACCACGTCGGGCCCGACGTCGGGGCGGCGAAACGACAGCGCCGCGTCGGTTTCGAGCAGCGAGTCGACGTCGAAGGCGTCGGAGAGCGTCTCGCGGAGCGCGGCCGCTTCGTCGCGCCGGCGCTGCATCGGCTCGGGCCGCGGCCTGGCGGTGCGATGCTCCGCACGGCCGCTCGGCCGCAGCGGCGTCACCGGGCCCACGCTGCTCGAGAACACCTCGCGCGCCAGCCGCTCCTGCTCCAGCGCCGCGCGCGCCTGCGCCTCGCGCTCGGCCGCATCGCGCCGCTGGCGTTCCAGCGCGGCCTTGAGCCTGGCGAGCTCATGCAGGCCGACCGGAGCGCGCGCCTTCACAGCAGGCCGCGCTCGGCGAACGAGACCACCTCGCCGTGGCCGACCACCAGGTGGTCGAGCACGCGAATGTCCACCAGCGCGAGCGCGCTCTTGAGCGAGTGGGTCAGGAACTCGTCGGCGCGCGAAGGCTCGGCGGCGCCCGACGGGTGGTTGTGCGCGAAGACGACGGCGGCAGCGTTCATCTCGAGCGCGCGCTTGACGACTTCGCGTGGATAGACGCTGGTCTGCGTCAGCGTGCCGCGGAACATCTCCTCCATCTTCAGCAGCTGGTGCTGGGCGTCGAGGAAGAGCACCGCGAACACCTCGTGCTCGCGCTGCGCGAGCTGCAGCCGCAGGAAGTCCTTGACGCGGCCCGGCGTGTCGAACAGCGCGCGCTGCCGCAACTCGCCGGCCATCGAGCGGCGCGCGAGTTCGAGCACCGCTGCCAGCTCGGCGCGCTTGGCCGGCCCCAGGCCCTTGATGCGCCGGAGGTCGGCACTGCCGGCGTTCAGCAGCCCGGCGACGCCGCCGAATTCGTTCAGCAACTGCTCGGCGAGCTGCAGCACGCCGGTGCCCTTGAGCCCGGTGCGCAGCAGCAAGGCGAGCAGCTCGGCGTCGCCGAGCGCGCCCGCGCCGTGGGCGAGCAGTTTCTCGCGCGGACGCATTGCGGCGGGCAGGTCCTTGATCGTCATCGGTCGGGATCCGGAGGCAGGGTGGGCGGCGCGGGGCCAGCGCCCAAGACGCAGTTTCAGTGGAGACTGAGCTGCACGCAGGTCAGCTCGAAACTAGAATCCGGGCAGTCTATCCAACTCGGAAGAAGCGCTTGAATGCCATCCAGCCCGGATCGTTCCTGACCCTGCACTACCGCCTGGCGAGCGCCGCGGGTGCGGACGTCGTCAACACCTTCAACGACAAGCCGGCCACGCTGTCGCTGGGCACGGGCGAGCTCGCACCGGCGATGGAGGCCCGGCTGATCGGCCTTCCCGAGGGGGCGCGCGCGAGCTTCGACCTGGCCGCCGGCGAGGCCTTCGGCGCACGCAACCCGCAGCTCTTGCAGCGGGTCAAGCGCGCGCTGCTGAGCGAGCTTGGCGATCCGGACGAACCCTATGCGGTCGGCGACGTGGTGCGGTTCCCCACGCCCGACGGCGCGGGCAGCTACGCGGGCGTGGTGCGCGAGGTCGGCGACGACTGGCTGCTGTTCGACTTCAACCATCCGCTGGCGGGCGCGCCGCTCAGGTTCGAAGTGCATGTGATCGGCGTGCTTTGATGAGCGGCGCTGGCGGCTTGCCCGAACCCGGCGTGCAGGATGTGCTGCTGGCCGAGCCGCGCGGCTTCTGCGCCGGAGTGGACCGGGCGATCGAGATCGTTGAGCGCGCGCTGAAGAAGTTCGGCGCGCCGATCTACGTGCGCCACGAGATCGTGCACAACACCTATGTCGTGAACGATCTCAAGGCCAAGGGCGCGATCTTCATCGAGGCGCTTGCCGACGTCCCGCCCGGCGCGACACTGGTGTTCAGCGCCCACGGCGTGAGCCAGGAGGTGCGGCGCGAAGCCGCCGAGCGCGGCTTTGCGGTGTTCGACGCCACCTGCCCGCTGGTGAGCAAGGTTCACGTCGAGGTCGCCAAGCTGCACCGCGAAGGCTACGAGTTCATCATGATCGGCCACAAGGGCCACCCCGAGGTCGAGGGCACGATGGGCCAGCTGACCGGGGGCATCTACCTCGTCGAGGACGTGGCCGACGTGGCAACGGTGGCGGTGACCCGGCCCGACCGGCTGGCCGTGGTGACGCAGACGACGCTGTCGGTGGACGACACGGCCGAGATCCTGGCCGCGGTGAAGCGCCGCTTTCCGAAGGTGCGCGAACCCAAGCAGCAGGACATCTGCTATGCCACGCAAAACCGGCAGGACGCGGTGAAGATGCTGAGCCCGCAGGTGGACGTGGTGATCGTCGTCGGGAGCCCGACCAGCTCGAACAGCAACCGCCTGCGCGAACTCGCCCAGCGCCTGGGCACCGATGCCTACATGGTCGACCAGCCCGAGGACCTCCGCGCCGAGTGGTTCGTCGGCAAGCGCCGCGTCGGGCTGACGGCCGGCGCCTCGGCGCCCGACATCCTGGTGCAGCAGGTGATCGCCCGCCTGCGCGCGCTGGGCGCGGTGTCGGTGCGCCACATGCCGGGCGTGCAGGAGACGATCCACTTTCCGCTGCCGATGGGGCTCGGCGACAAGTCGATGGCGCTTCCCGCCGGTTGAGCCAGTGAAGGTGGCCGATGCCTGCCGCGATCAGCGGCGCGGGCGCGGGTGGAACTTCAGCGGCCTGGTCGCCCCGGCGTCGGGCGCGCGCGTGGCGGTGCAGCCATCGCAGGCGCCGCCACACGCGCCTCGGGCCTCGGCGCGCAAAGCGGCGGCCAGTCGCGCCGGCAGGGGCAAGCGCGGCGCTGCGGTCGCCAAGCGGCGACGCGCGGCCGACGGCAGCAGCGCCCACAGCGCGTAGAGGGCGCAGGCGCCGACGATCAGCGCCACCGCGAGGCCTTGCGCCGCCGGGCCCATTCAGCCGCCCCACCACAGGGTGAGCCGGTACGTGGCGAAGGCCGCCGCGTAAGCCAGCGCGAACAGGTACAGCGCCATCAGGAACGGGTAGCGCCAGGAATTCGTTTCACGCCTGACGACGGCCAGCGTCGACAGGCATTGCGGCGCGAACACGTACCAGGCGAGCAGCGAGTAGGCGGTGGCGAGCGACCAGCCCTGGGCGATCACCGGCGCGAGCGCGTCGGCCACCGAGTCGCCCTGCGCCGAGAGCGCGTACACGGTGCCGAGCGCACCCACCACCACCTCGCGCGCGGCCATGCCGGGCACCAGCGCGACCGCGATCTGCCAGTTGAAGCCGATCGGCGCAAACACGGGCTGCAACGCGTGGCCGAGCATGCCGGCCAGGCTGTACTGGATCGCAGGACCTGCCGTTTCCGGGTTCAGATCGGCCGGAGGCGCCGGGTAGCTGGCCAGGAACCACAGCACCACCGTCAATGCGAAGATGATGCCGCCCACGCGCTGCAGGAAGGTGCGCGCGCGTTCCCACAGGCCGAGCACCAAGTTGCGCAGGCCCGGCAGGCGGTAGGGCGGCAGCTCGAGCATCAGCGGCTGGTAGCGGCTCTTCATCCAGGCACGCTTCATGACCCAGGCCACCCCCATCGCCGCCAGCACGCCGGCGACGTACAGGCCGAACAGCGTGAGCCCGCGCAGGTTGAACATGCCCACGCTGCGCGCGGGCACGAAGGCGCCGATCAGCAGCGCATAGACCGGCAGCCGCGCCGAGCACGTCATCAGCGGCGCGACCATGATCGTTGCCAGGCGGTCGCGCCCGTTGGCGATCGTGCGCGTGGCCATGATGCCGGGCACCGCGCAGGCGAAGCTCGACAGCAGCGGAATGAAGGCGCGCCCCGAGAGGCCCACCTTGCCCATCAGGCTGTCGAGCAGGAAGGCGGCGCGCGGCAGGTAGCCCGAGTCCTCGAGCAGCAGGATGAAGAAGTACAGGATCAGGATCTGCGGCAGGAACACGATCACGCTGCCGACCCCGGCGATCACGCCGTCGGCGAGCAGGCTGCGCAGCGGGCCGGCGCTCAGGTGCGCGTTCGTCCACGCGCCGGCGGCGGCGATGGCCTCGCGGATCGCCTCCATCGGCAGGCTGGCCCAGGAAAACACGGCCTGGAAGATCAGGAAAAGCACGATCGCCAGAATCGCCAGGCCCCATACCGGGTGCATCACCAGCGCGTCGATCCGGTGGTGGAAGCGCTGGAACTGGGTGGCGCCCGGGGCGACCACGGCCAGGATGCGTCGCACCTCGGCCTGCAACTCGGCGAACGATCTCGCATCGGGTGGCGGGTGCTGCGGTGCCTGCGCGGGCACTGCGCTGCCGAGCTGGCGCTCGAGTTGCGTCAGCAACTGCGCATGGCCGTCGTGCCGCACCGCGACCGTCTCGACGACCGGGCAGCCGAGTTCGGCGGCGAGGCGCGCCACGTCGATCGCCAGGCCCTGCGCGCGCGCCACGTCGGCCATGTTCAGCGCCACCAGCATCGGCCGGCCGAGCCGTGTCAGCTCGAGCACGATGCGCAGGTTCATGCGCAGGTTCGTCGCATCGACGACGGCCACGATGGCGTCGGGCGCGGCCTCGCCCGGACGCCGGCCCTCGATGACCTCGAGCGTCACTTGCTCGTCGGGTGTTGCCGGCGTCAGGCTGTAGGCGCCGGGGAGGTCGATCACCGACACGCTCTGCCCGTTGTGCAGCCGCGCCACGCCGATCTTGCGCTCGACCGTGACGCCGGAATAGTTGGCGACCTTCTGCCGCGCGCCCGTCAACAGGTTGAAGAGGGCTGTCTTGCCGCAGTTCGGGTTGCCGACCAGCGCGATGCGCCAGGGGGCATGCGCCTCGGCCGTGGCGAGGGTGTGCGACATCCCGCGCGCGCTCAGGCGGCGAGCACGCGAACGCACCGCGCTTCGAGCAGGCGCAGCGCGAACATCGTCTCGCCGATCAGCACCGCCAGCGGCTCGCGCCCGCCCGGGCCGCGCCGCATGACCTGCAACGGCTCGCCCGGGATGAACCCCAGCTCACCAAGGCGGCGCAACAGCGCTTCGTCGGCTTCAGGCGCCTCGGCCACGACGCGTGCCACCGTCGCGCGGGCGCCGTTGGGCAGGTCGGAAAGCAAGGTGCTCTTCATGAAAACTCCAATGGTAATGATAACCGCTCGCATTCGCCGTTCGTTTGCGCCGGATCAAGGGATCCGCTCGAAGCGTGCAGCGTGCAGCGTGCAGCGTGTGGCCTTGGCTTGGCAGCGGAATCGATGCAGGCCTGGCGACGAAGCGCCGAAGCGTCCAAGGCTTGCCTACAATGCGCCGCTTCACGCACTCCGCAGTGGCCGCGCCTCTGGCGGCTTCCACGCCCATGCTCGACATCAGCTTGCTGCGCAAGGACCTGCCCCAGGTCGTCGCCCGCCTCGAAGCGCGCCAGTCGCCCCAACCCTTTCTGGACGTGACGCGCTTCAGCGCGCTGGAGGCCGAGCGCAAGACGATCCAGTTGCGCACCGAAGAACTGCAGGCGCGTCGCAACAGCCTGTCGCGCCAGATCGGCCAGGCCAAGGGCAAGGGTGAAGACCCGGCCTCGGCCATGGCCGAGGTGGGCGGCCTGGGCGAGGAGCTGAAGGCATCGGCCGAGCGGCTGGACGTGATCCAGGCCGCGCTGGCCGAAATGCTGATGTCGGTGCCCAACCTGCCGCACGAGAGCGTGCCGGGAGGCGTCGACGAGAGCGCGAACGTCGAAGTGCGCCGCTGGGGCACGCCGCGGGCGTTCGACTTTGCGCCGAAGGACCACGTGGACCTCGGCGCGCCGCTGGGCCTGGACTTCGATACCGGCGCCAAGCTCAGCGGGTCGCGCTTCAGCTTCCTGCGCGGCCCGGTCGCCCGGCTGCACCGCGCGCTCGCCCAGTTCATGCTCGACGTGCAAACCACCGAGCACGGCTACACCGAGTGCTACACGCCCTACATCGTCAACCGCGAGGTGCTGGAAGGCACCGGGCAACTGCCGAAGTTCAAGGACCAGATGTTCTGGGTCTATCGCGGCGACGAGGGCGGCGGCGAGCAGGCGCAGGAACAGTACCTGATCTCGACCTCGGAGATCTCGCTCACCAACAGCGTGCGCGAGCAGTTGCTCGACGCCGCGCAACTGCCGATCAGGCTGACCGCCCACAGCCCCTGCTTTCGCAGCGAGGCCGGCAGCGCCGGCCGCGACACGCGCGGCATGATCCGCCAGCACCAGTTCGACAAGGTCGAGATGGTGCAGATCGTGCACCCCGAATTCAGCTACGCGGTGCTGGAGGCGATGGTCGGCCACGCCGAGGCGATCCTGCAAAGGCTCGAACTCCCGTATCGCGTGGTGACTCTGTGCACCGGCGACCTCGGCTTCGGCTCGACCAAGACCTACGACCTCGAGGTCTGGCTGCCGGCGCAGGGCACCTACCGCGAGATCAGCTCGTGCTCGAACTGTGAGGCCTTCCAGGCGCGACGCATGCAGACGCGGTTCAAGAACGCGCAGGGCAAGAACGAATTCGTGCACACGCTCAACGGCTCGGGCCTGGCCGTCGGCCGCGCGCTCGTGGCGGTGCTCGAGAACTACCAGCAGTCCGACGGCAGCATCGACGTGCCCGTCGCGCTTCGCCCCTACCTTGGCGGCCTGGAGCAGCTCGCGCCTTGACGCTGCGCTAGAATCTGCGCCTCGGCAATCGACCCGCCGACGCGAATCCAGGAAGGGTGGCAGAGTGGTCGAATGCGCCAGACTCGAAATCTGGTTTAGCCTTTCAGGCTAACGTGGGTTCGAATCCCACCTCTTCCGCCAGAACGTCAGACCAAACGGGCCCCTGCGGCCCGTTCTCGCTGGGGCCGGGCCGGCCATCGTCCGCGTGCTCGGGGCGCGGGAGGCCGCTTGCGCATGCGGCTATCGCCGCTCCTTGACCTCCCGGTCGCGCGCGCCGCGCAGCGCCAGCACCAGTTCGCTGAACTCGCGGGTCAGCGCCTCGAGCAGGTCCTCGAGCACGGCCAGGCCGACCACGCGCCCGGCGTCGTCGAGCACGATCAGGCGGCGCACCTGGTGGCGACGAAGAATGTGGGTCGCGTCGAGCAGGTCGGCGCTGGCGGGCGCGGTCACCAGGTCGGTCGACATGATGTCGCCGACCGTGAACAGCGACGGATCCAGTTCTTCGGCCATCACGGCCAGCACGAGGTCGCGATCGGTCACGATGCCGACCGGCTTGCCGGTATCCGACTCGCTATCGACGACAACCAGCGAGCCGACATGGTATTCGCGCATCAGTTGCGCCGCGCGCGTGGAAGTGGTGTCGGGCGTGGCCGTCACGACGATCGGCGTGGCCAGCGACTCGAGCGTTGCAGGCATTTCGGTCTCCGCAGGGTGTGGCGACATTGCCGGCTTCGATTCAACCGTGCCGCCACCGGCCTTGCATTGAGCAAGCGCAAGCCCGGTCGCTCGAGGCAGCTTCGGACGGCCGCGGCCGCGCCGGGTCGATGTCATGATGCCTGGCGTGCAGGTCGCGGTTTCGACGTGCCCGTGCAGGAGCCCTCATGGCTGACGCCTCGACGACCGACGCCCCACCGCAACCCCGGACCGCCGAGGCGCTGCTCGCTGTGGTCGACGCCGCGCTGCGCGAGCTGGCCGCGGGTGCGCCGGGCGTGCCATCGGCGACGCTCGAGAGCCAGCTCGATCGCGACCTCGGGCTCGACAGCCTGGCGCGGATGGAGCTCGTGCTGCGCACCGAGCGCGCGTTCGGTGTCGAGCTGCCGCAGGACACGCTGCAGCGTGCCGAAACCGTGGGCGAGCTGCTGCGCGCCGTCCAGCAGTGCCCGGCCGTGCCCGGGCAAGCCGGACCGGGTCCGCGCGCCGCCGCGCGGCCGATCGAAATCGCGCCGCGGCCCGAGGGCAGGCCGAGCGCGGGCCCCGGCGTTGCAGAGGCGACCACGCTGACCGGCGTGCTCGAATGGCACCTGCAGGCGCACCCCGACCAGAGGCAGATCGTGCTGCTGCAAGACGAGCGCGAGCAGGCCCTCACCTACCGCCAGCTCGCCAGCGGCGCCGCCGCTTTCGCGGCCGGCCTGCAACGCACCGGCGTCAGTCCACGCCAGTCGGTGGCGATCATGCTGCCGACCTCGGCCGAGTACTTCAGCACCTACTTCGGCATCCTCCTGGCCGGCGCGATCCCGGTGCCGATCTACCCGCCCGCGCGTGCGTCGCAGCTCGAGGACCATGTCCTGCGCCATGCCGGCATCCTCGCCAACGCGCAGGCCGTGCTGCTCGTCACCGTGCCCGAGGCGATGGTCGTGGCGCGCCTGCTGCAGGCGCGCGTACCCGGCCTGCGCCGCGTCGCGACGGCGCATGAGCTTCTCGCTCCGGGCGGCGAGCCGGCGCCGGTCGCGCTGCGCGGCGACGACATCGCGTTCATCCAGTACACCTCGGGCAGCACCGGCGACCCCAAGGGCGTCGCGCTGACGCACGCCAACCTGCTCGCCAACATCCGCGCGATGGCGCAGGCCATCCAAGCCACGCCGAGCGACGTGTTCGTGAGCTGGCTGCCGCTGTACCACGACATGGGCCTGATCGGCGCGTGGCTTGGCAGCCTGTACGTCGGCTTCCCGCTCGTCGTGATGTCGCCGCTCGCGTTCCTGTCGCGGCCGCTGCGCTGGCTGCAGGCGATCGATCGCTACCGCGGCACGCTGTCTGCGGGGCCAAATTTCGCCTACGAGCTGTGCCTGAAGCGCATCGACGACGCGGCGCTCGCCGGGCTCGACCTGAGTTCGTGGCGGCTCGCGTTCAACGGCGCCGAGGCCGTCAGCCCCGACACGGTGCGGCGCTTCGCGCAGCGCTTTGCCGCCAGCGGCCTGAAGGCCGAGGCTGTGGCGCCGGTGTACGGCCTGGCCGAGGCGTCGGTCGGGCTGCTGTTCCCGCCGCTCGGGCGCGTGGCGCCGATCGACGCCGTGCAGCGCGAGCCCTTCACGCGCGAGCGGCGCGCCGTGCCGGCCCGCGCCGACGACGCCGGCGCGCTGCGCTTCGTCGGCTGCGGCCGGGTCCTTGCCGGCCACGCGATCCGCGTCGTCGACGATGCAGGACACGAGGTTGCCGACCGCGTCGAAGGCCGGCTCGAGTTCAAGGGCCCGTCGGCGACGCACGGCTACTTCCGCAACCCGGTGCAGACGGCCAAGCTCTTCCGCGACGGCTGGCTCGACACCGGCGACCGCGCCTACCTCGTCGATGGCGAGGTCTTCCTCACCGGCCGGGTGAAGGACATCGTGATCCGCGGCGGGCGCAACCTCTACCCGCAGGAGATCGAGGAGGCCGTCGGACAGGTCGAAGGCATCCGCAAGGGCTGCGTCGCGGTGTTCGGCAGCGCAGACCCCGAGGCGGGCACCGAGCGCCTCGTCGTGCTCGCCGAAGTGCGCCCCGGCGCCGCCGACGCCCGCCTGCGCGACGCCGTGTTGCGCGCCGTGCTGGCCGCGATCGGCGAGCCGCCCGACGCGGTCGTGCTCGCGCCGCCGCACACCGTGCTCAAGACCTCGAGCGGCAAGGTGCGCCGCTCGGCCTGCCGCGCGCTGTACGAGGCCGGCGCCATCGGCGCCGCGCCGGCCACGGCGCGCCGGCAGGTGCTGCGGCTGGCACTCGGCAGCGTCGCGCTGCGGGCGCGGCGCGCGTTGGCGGGCGTCGGCCGCGCGCTCTACGCGGTCTACGCCGGGCTGCTGCTCGCCGTGCTCGCGCCGCCGGCCTGGTTGTTGATCGTGCTGGCCCGCACCCCGCAGGCGGCCTGGCGCATCGGCGGCGCGGCAGCGCGGCTGCTGCTGCGGCTGGCCGCGATGCCGGTCGTGGTGCACGGCGTCGAGCACATGCCCGTGGGCGCCTGCGTGCTCGTCAGCAACCACGCGAGCTACCTCGATGGCGTGATCCTGATGGCGGCCCTGCCGCGCGAGGTCGCGTTCGTCGCCAAGCGCGAGTTGCAGCGCCAGTCCGTGCTCGGACCGCCGCTGCGGCGGCTGGGCGTCGAATTCGTCGAACGCTTCGAGGTGCAGCAGAGCGTCGCCGACGCAAGCCGCATGGCCGATGCGGTGCTTGGCGGCAGGTCCCTGCACGTCTTTCCCGAGGGCACATTCGTCGCCCGGCCGGGTCTGTTGCCGTTCCACCTCGGCGCCTTCCTGGCCGCTGCGCGTGCCGGCGCGCCGGTGGTGCCGGTGGCGATCCGCGGCGCGCGCGAGCTGCTGCCGGCAGACCGCTGGTCGCCGCGCCGGGCGAGGCTCGAAGTCCACTTCGGCGAGCCGATCGCGCCGGCCGCCGACGCGCCGCACGTGTTCGCGGCCGCGGTCAGGCTGCGCGAGGCAGCGCGGCGCGCGATCGCGTCGCTCGCCGATGAAGCGTAGCGCGACGCCCATCGCGGTAGGCTGCGCGCGGCAAGCCGGCTCGAGGGCGGCTGCATTGCGCCGGATCATCGGCGCGTTCGGGCAGCGGTCTGCACGACATGCAACGCACGGCGCCCTGGTGCGCGCGAGCTTGCGAGGGCATCCGTCACGATGATTCGAAACCGGCGTTCCAGGCTCATCGTCGCGGGCCTGCTGATGCTGTTGTCGCCGTCGGTGGAACTCGGGCTGATCGCCTTCGGACTCGGCTCGGCGCTCGAGTTGGCCGGCCTGGCCATCGAACACCGCGACCGGCCTCAGGGCGCGGCGCGGCGCGACGCGCCGCCGACTCACGGATAGAACTGGATCGGCACGTAGCCGCCCGCGGGCTGCGGGCGCGATTCGACCAGCACATAGCCACGCACCGGCCAGCGCTGCGGCGGAGCCTCGGCTGGAGGGAGGGCCGAAGCCGCGCGGCGGGCGAGCGTCACATGCGGGCGAAAGGCCCCCGCGTCGGTGGGCATCCCGAGGCGCTGCAAGGCCTCGCCGAGCGCGGCGTGGAGTTGGCGCAGGCGCGGCGGCACGCGATGGAGTTGGAGCACCGCGACGCCGCCGCGCCAGACGGCCGGGCGCCCGAGCGAGACCGTGAACGGCGCGAACGGCAGCATCAGGCCACTGCGCAACTCGGGCAGCCGCTCGCGTGGCACCTTGCCCAGGAAGTGCAGCGTCAGGTGCAGCCGCTCGGCAGGCACGCGCTTCGCGGTGGCGTTCCATTGCCATTGCTCGCCCCACGCCGCGAGCGCGTCACGCACGCGGGCGTCGGGCCACAGCGCGATGAACACGCGCGCGCTGGCGGTCGCGTCAGCGCGGGTGTCTTCCACGCCGATGCGTCCGGCCTGCCCGGCGCCGCGACGTCACGGCGCCACACGCAGCGGAATCCGGCGACGGCCGAGCGCAGGCGAGTAACTGCCGAAGCGCCCGGCGATCGCCGCGCCGCAATGCGGGCAGGCGCCGCTGTCGTTGATCTCGTAGCGCAGGATCGCATGCCAGTCGCGCACGATGAGCGGCGCGGCGCAGCCGGGGCACGAAGTCGTGCCGCCCGCCGTGTCGTGCACGTTGCCGGTGTAGACATGGCGCAACCCGTTGCCCAGCGCGATCGCCCGCGCCCTCTGCAGCGTGGCCGGCGGCGTGCCTGGCACGTCGGTCATCTTGTAGTCGGGGTGGAAGGCGGTGAAGTGCAAGGGTACCTCCGGGCCCAGGCGCTCGGCGATCCAGCGCGTCATCGCCTCGATCTCGGCCGTGCTGTCGTTCTGGCCGGGGATCAGCAGCGTCGTGATCTCGAGCCAGCAGGCAGTCTCGGCATGGATGAACTCCAGCGTCTCCAGCACCGGTGCCAGGTGCGCCCCGGTCTGGCGGAAGTAGAAGTCTTCGGTGAAGCCCTTCAGGTCCACGTTGGCAGCGTCCATCTTCGCGAAGAACTCGGCTCCCGGCGCGGCGTGGATGTAGCCCGCCGTCACGGCCACCGTCTGCACGCCCAGGGCGTGGCAGGCGTCGGCGGTGTCGAGCGCGTACTCGGCGAAGATCACCGGGTCGTTGTAGGTGAAGGCCACGCTCTTGCAGCCGGTCTCCAGCGCCACCTCGGCGATGCGCTCGGGCGAGGCGGCATCCATCAGGCGGTCCATCTCGCGGCTCTTCGAGATATCCCAGTTCTGGCAGAACTTGCACGCGAGGTTGCAGCCTGCGGTGCCGAACGAGAACACGCTGCTGCCAGGGTAGAAGTGGTTCAGCGGCTTCTTCTCGATCGGGTCGATGCAGAAGCCCGAACTGCGCCCGTAGGTGCTGAGCACCATCGCATCGCCTTCGCGCGCCCGCACGAAGCACAACCCGCGCTGGCCTTCGTGCAGCCGGCAGTCGCGCGGGCACAGGTCGCACTGCAGGCGGCCGTCGTCAAGGCGGTGCCACCAGCGGGCGGCGTGGGTCTCGGCTGGCAGCCTCTCGGGCGCGTTCATGCGCACAGCTCGGTCTGCGTGAACTTGCGCACCCGGTAGCGCGAGAGCCGCAGGTCCTGCGCCCAGAAGTCGGCCGGCAACCCTGCCTTGCGCTTGAGCGCCGCCAGGAACTCGCGCGGCTGGGGCAACTGCTCCCATACCTGGGGCAGGAAGGTGGCGCGCCGGCCGCGCCACTCCAGCACCACGCCGTCGAGGCCGGGGCGCAAAGATGCATGCGCGTCGGCCTCGCTGCCGGCCGGCAGGTGTTGGGCAGGCTCGAGCAGCGAGACCTCGATCTCGAGTTGCGCGAACTCCTCGACCACCAGCGGCTCGAAGCGCGAGTCGCGGAACGCCGCCGCCAGCGCGTGTACGCGAACGTCGTCGGCCAGCGGCCGATCGGCCGACAGCGTGCCGACGCAGCCGCGCAGTTCGCCACCATGACGCAGGGTCACGAAGGTGGCGCCGGGGGCGGCCAGCGCGGCGTGAACGGGCTCGTGTGCGGCGGGCAGGCCGAGTGCATCGGCGATCGCATTGCGCGCCCGGCTGATCAGGGCGGCGCCGAGCTTGGCGTCTTGCGCCGTGCCCTCGGCCTCGTGCCGGCGCGAGCCGCCCTCGTCCGGGCCAAGGCTCGGCTCCCTCGCCTCGAAGGCGATCGCGCAGTAGCCAACGACGCGCGAGCGGTCGCCCGCGGTGTCGCCCGAATTGCGCAGGTCGAGCAGGCGCGGTGCGAGTCCATGCGCGCGCGCGGCCAGCAATGCGCCCGACAGCGGCGTCGCGCCGCAGGCCTGAGTGTGGTCGAGTGCCGGGTCGAGGCGCAGGATGCGTTCGACCGTGACGCGGTCCCTCGCGCGCGCCTCGGCATAGGGCAGGTAGTGCGAGAGGTCGGTGCTGACGACGATGAGCGTCTCCGCGCCGCCCCACACGCGCTCCAGCGCCTGCGCCACTTCGGTGGCGCTCGCGTCGCCCACCGCCAGCGGCAGCAGCGTGAACGTGCCGAGCACGCGCTGGAGGAACGGCAGCTGGACTTCGAGCGAGTGTTCCTGCGCGTGCGCGGCATCGCTGGGCCGCACCTGGGGCAAGCCGGCCAGCCGGGCCAGCGCAGCGGTGTCGAGCTCGACGCGGCCGAGCGGCGTCTCGAAGGCGGCGACGGTCGGCGTCGCCAAGCCACGCACCGCGACCCGGTGCGTCGGGCCGACGAGCACGACGCGCCGGAACTGCTCGCGCCACGGCGCGAGCAGCGCATACGCGTGGGCCGCCACAGGACCCGAATACACATAGCCCGCGTGCGGCACGACAAGCACCTTGGGCGCACGCGCCACCTCCCCCGCAGCCGCAGCGTCGAGCAGGCGATCCACGTCCTCCGCCAGCGCGCGCGGATCGGCCTCATAAAACATGCCCGCCACGGCGGCGGGTCGGATCACTGCAGTTGCAATAGTCATCACCATCCCCCTTCGAACAGCACGTGGGAGCGGGCGCGCAAAGATCAAGCGCTGATGCGAATCTGCTCACGGCCTTCTGAGCATCCTCGCCGGTCGTGACCTGCCGCTGCTTGACGGCTGTCAATCGATGGCCGTTGCGGCGGCACAGAATCGGCCAGGTGCTGCGACCGTGCAGCGACTCTGGAGGTTCCCCGATGCGCACGCCCGACTCATCCGCCACCGACCAGCCGTTGGCAGGGCTGCTTCCCGGCTCTTCGGCACTCCTGCGCCGGATGCTCGAGCGCATCGTTGCCGGGAGCGAGGTGCCGTTCAGCGCCGTCCTCTCCGATGGCAGCGCGTTCGAGCACGGTGCCGCGCCGCCCGCGTTCACGATCCGCTTTCGCAGCGCGCGGGCCGAGCGGCGCGTGCTGGCAATGGGCTACGTCAGCCTGCTCGAGTCGTATTTCGACGGTGAGGTCGACATCGACGGTGACCTCGCGGCCGCGTTCCGCGCCGGCTTTGCGAGCGACCTGGACACGGCGGTGAATCCGTTCATCGTGCTGCGCAACAAGCGCCATGAATGGCGCTTCTCGAACGCGTCGGTCGTGCAGGCCAAGGCCAACGCGCGCTTTCACTACGGCATGGGCCAGGACTTCTACCGCCCGTGGCTCGACGTGCCGTCGATGACCTACACCTGCGCCTACTGGCAGGACGGCACGCGCACGCTCGAAGAGGCGCAGCGCCAGAAGATGGACCACGTCTGCCGCAAGGTGCAGTTGAAGGCGGGCGAGAGCTTCGTCGACGTCGGCTCGGGCTGGGGCGGGCTGCTGCTGCACGCGTGGGAGCACTACGGCGCCATCGGCACCGGCGTCAACACGACGACCGAGCAGGTGGCCGAGTCGCGCGCCGAGATCGCACGTCGCGGCCTGGCCGACACGCTGCAGGTGGTGGAGTGCGACTTCCGCGA
This sequence comes from uncultured bacterium, assembly GCA_963779155.1. Lineage (GTDB taxonomy): Bacteria > Pseudomonadota > Gammaproteobacteria > Burkholderiales > Burkholderiaceae_C > CAIKUF01. The sequence continues at coordinate 554,801 of CAVZXE010000015.1, forward strand.
GATCCCCGGCCAGTACGACAAGCTGCTCTCGATCGGCACGCTCGAGCACGCCGGCCGCGACCAGTTGCCCGAGGTGGTGCGCGCGCACGCGGCGGCGCTCAAGCCCGGCGGGCTCGGCGTGATCCACTTCATCGGCCACGTGGACAGCCGCGACACCGAGTTCTACATCCGCGAGTACATCTTCCCCGGCGGCTGGATTCCGAGCCTGGCCGAGGCGATCGCGTGCATGGAGCGCTGCGGCCTCGAAGTGGTGGACGTCGAGAACCTGCGCCGCCACTACGCGCTGACGCTCGACGCCTGGGCCGAGCGCTTCGATCGCCACTGGGACGAGATCCACGCCCTCGATCCGGTCCGCTTCGACGAGCGTGTCCGCCGAACCTGGCGCACCTACCTGTGGTCCTGCGCCGAGTTGTTCCGCGCCCGCCGGCCGCAGATCGGGCTGTTCCAGGTGACGGTGAGCAAGGGCAACGTCGGCGCCGCCTATCCGATGACGCGCGACTTCCTGTACCGCTGAGGCGATGACGGCGTCCGGGCACGAACGCAAGGTCGCGCAGTTGCGCGTCGCGCTCGACGCGGCCGCGGCGACGGGCGCGGTCACGGTCGGCCTGGCCAAGCGCACCTCGAACCTCTTTCGCGACCGCGCGCCCGCGCTCCCGCCGAGCGTCGATCTGCACCATTTCGACGAGGTGATCGCGGTCGACCCGGCGGCGGGCAGCGTCGAAGCCGAGGGCATGACGACCTACGCCGATCTCGTGGACGCGACGCTCGCGCACGGCACGATGCCCTGCGTCGTGCCGCAGCTGAAGTCGATCACGCTGGGCGGCGCGGTGGCCGGCATCGGCATCGAGGCCACGTCGTTCCGCCACGGCCTGGTGCACGAGACGGTCACCGCGTTCGACGTGCTGACCGGCGACGGCCGCATCGTCCACTGCAGGCCCGACAACGAGCACCGCGCGCTGTTCTTCGGTTTTCCGAACGCCTACGGCACGCTCGGCTACGCGCTCGCGGTCACGGCGCGCACGCAGCCGGTCAAGCCCTTCGTCGCGATCGAGCACCGGCGCTACACCTCGAGCGGCGACTGCTTTGCCGAGCTGGCGCGCCTGTGCGCAGCCGACGACGTCGACTTCCTCGACGGCGTTGCGTTTGCGCAAGACGACCTCGTGCTGACGCTGGGCCGCTTCGTCGATGCCGCGCCCTACACCAGCGACTACGGCTTCGAGCGCATCTACTACCGGTCGCTCCGCGAACGCGGCACCGATTTCATGGGCACGCGCGACTATCTCTGGCGTTGGGACACCGACTGGTTCTGGTGCTCGCGGCAGTTCGGCGCGCAGCATGCGCTGGTGCGCCGGCTGCTCGGGCGCGAGCGGCTCAACTCGGTGACCTGGCAGCGGGTGATGCGCTGGAACGCGCGCTGGGGCCTGACGCGCGCCTGGCAGCGCGTGCGCGGGTTGCACGCCGAATCGGTGATCCAGGACGTGGACATCCCGCTCGCGCAGGGCGCCGAATTCCTCGACTTCCTGGCGCGCGAGATCGGCATCTGGCCGGTCTGGATCTGCCCGCTGCGGGCGCGCGAACCGATGGCGCCGTTCACGCTCTATCCGCTCGAGGCGGGAACGCTGTACCTGAACTTCGGCTTCTGGGATGTGGTGTCGGGCCGCACGCCGCACCCGCCGGGCTTTCACAACCGCAAGATCGAGCGCGAGGTCGCACGGCTCGGCGGGCTGAAGTCGCTCTACTCCGATTCGTACTACCCCGAGGCCGAGTTCTGGGCGCTGCACGACCGCAAGGCCTATGCTTGTCTCAAGCGCGCCTACGATCCGGCGAACGCGCTCGGCGACCTGTACGCCAAGTGCGTCTTGCGGGGCGGAGCGCGCAACCGGGGTGGAGGTTCGAAGTGAAGCAGCCAGGAATCCGGTCACGCAGCGCGCCCGATCGCAACGCCGCGTTGGCGCAGTACCGGCGCCGCGCCGGCATCTACGACCTGGAGCTCGCGCTGTTCGAGCCGATCCGGCGCCGTGCCGTCGCGATGCTCGCGTTGCAGCACGGCGAAGTCGTGCTCGACGTCGGCTGCGGCACGGGCCTGAGCTTCACGCTGCTGGAGCAGGGCGTCGGGGCGGCCGGGCGCATCGTCGGCATCGAGCAGAGCCCGGAGATGATCGAGCGCGCCCGCCAGCGCGTGCACCGGCAGCGCTGGGGCAACGTGAGCCTGATCTGCTCGCCGGTCGAGGCGGCCCGGATCCCGAGGCGCGCCGACGCGGCGCTGTTCCATTTCACGCACGACATCCTGCAGCGGCCCGAGGCCGTCGCCAACGTGCTGCGCCACCTGAAGCCCGGCGCGCGCGTCGTCGCGTCGGGGCTGAAGTGGGCCGGCCCGTGGCGCTGGCCGACCAACCTGTTCGTGCTGCCGGCCGCGCTGCGCTCGGTCACCTCGCTCGAAGGGCTGGACGCACCGTGGGCAGGGCTCGCCGAGGCGATGCCCGACCTCGAGGTGCACTCCACGCTGCTCGGCGGTGTCTTCGTCGCCCGCGGCACGCTGCCCGCGGCGCCCTGACTACGGCAGCAGTACCGCCGCGCCGCTGAAGCGCCCGGCGCGCAGGTCGGCCAGGGCCTCGTTCGCCTGCGCCAGCGGGTAGGCCACGGTGTGCGTCGCCACCGGGATGCGCGCCGCCAGCGGCAGGAACTCGATCGCGTCGGCCCGCGTCAGGTTGGCCACCGAGCGCAGCACGCGCTCGCCCCACAGCAGTTCGTAGGCGAAGGCCGGAATGTCGCTCATGTGGATGCCGCCACAGACGACGGTCGCGCCCTTGGCCGTCGCGCGCAGGGCCGCCGGCACCAGCGCACCGGCCGGCGCGAAGATCAGCGCTGCGTCGAGCGGCTCGGGCGGCAGCGCAGACGACGGCCCGGCCCACACCGCACCGAGCGAGCGCGCGAACGCCTGCGCGGCGTCGTCGTCATCGCGCGTGAACGCAAAGACCGCGCGCCCCTCGTCGATCGCCACCTGCGCCACCAGGTGCGCAGCCGCACCGAAGCCGTAGATGCCGAGCCGGCGCGCCGCGCCGGCGAGCCTGAGCGCCCTGTAGCCGATCAAGCCAGCGCACAGCCAGGGCGCGGCGGCCTGCGCGGTCGGCCCGGTCGGCAGCGCGAAGCAGTAACGCTGGTCGGCCAGGGTGAGTTCGGCATAGCCGCCGTCGATGTCGTAGCCGGTGAAGCGCGCCCGGTCGCACAGGTTCTCGCGCCCGCTGCGGCAGTAGGGACACTCGCCGCAGGTCCAGCCCAGCCAGGGCACGCCGACGCGGTCGCCGAGCGTAAAGCGGGCGACCGCCGAGCCGAGGCCGATCACCTCGCCGACGACCTCGTGGCCCAGGACGAGCGGTAACTTCGGCCGCGCGAGCTCGCCGTCGAGGATGTGCAGGTCGGTGCGGCAGACGCCGCAGGCATGGACGCGGATCAGCACGTCCTGGCCGCCGGGCCGGGGGTCTGGCAGATCGCGCGCCACCAGCGGTGCGCCGGCGCGCTCGAGCAGCATTGCCTTCATCGTCGACTCCGATCGCTTCTCGCTCCTGCCGCTGCCGCGCACACGGCCGCCAGAGATTCAATGCGCCATCAGCACCGGCACCGTCATCTGCGTCAACAGCGAGCGGGTCGCGCCGCCGAGCACGCGCTCGGTCAGGCGCGAATGGCCGTAGCTCCCCATCACGATCAGGTCGATGTCGAGGTCGGCCGCGCGCGACAGCAGCGAGTTGCCCACGTCGAGCGGCGACACCTCGTGCATGAAGGCGGCCTTCACGCCATGACGCGCGAGCCAGGCCTCGAGACCGTGCGTCGCGGGCGCCGAAGCGCCCGGCGCCGCCTGCGTCATCACCGTGACCTTCTGCGCCCGCTGGAGCAGCGGCAGGGCGTCGGCGAAGGCGCGCGCCGCCTCGCGGCTGTCGTTCCACGCCGCCAGCACGCGCTGGCTCAACACGTTGAAGTGCCCGGCGAAGGGCACCATCAGCACCGGGCGACCCGAGCCGAGCACCGCCTGCTCCGGCAGGTCGCGGTTGACGATGCCCAGGGGCGCCTCGGGGTCGGTCTGCCCGACCACGGCCAGATCGGCGCCGCGGGTTTGCGCGATCACGCTCGCCGCATGGTCGGCCTCGTCGATGCGCGCCTCGAAGGAACTCAGGCCGGCCGCCGCGGCACACGCCTCGAACTCCTCGCAACTCAACCTGGCCAGCTCTCGCAGGTGGTGCCTCGACGCGACGAGGAAGCCGGGCTCGAGCAGGGTGGACGCGATATCGACGGGGATGTCCACCTCCCCGGTAGGCGCCAGGCCGATGAGGTGGCTGCCGTGCTCGCGCGCGAGCCGGGTGGCGATCTCGATCCGGGCGGCACAGGTGGGGCCCGAATCCAGGTGAACGAGGATCGTGTGATAGGGCATGGCAAACCTCCGATGCAGGACGACGAATCTTGCGTCACCTTGGCACCGATGCCGCAGTGGGGTATTGCGTACGGTCAAGCGCCTGGGCGAAGGCGGGCATGGCGCTGCCGCATTCCGCCCCATCTTGCGCTGTGTTGAGCGGGCTCAACGCCAGCGTGGCCGCGCGGGTTAGCTTTGGCAGGCACGTCAGGCCATGTTGACGGGCACGGGTGATCGATCGAAGTCGCTTGTCGCTGGAGAACCGCTATGAAATCCGTCGCAACCAAGGAAGTGCGCCGCAAGAGCCCCGCGTCCAAGGCCGGCCCTGCGAAGCCGCGCGTAGCCTCGCCGCGCCGCGCCGCTCCGGCCGGCAAGGCCGAAGTGCGGCCCGACCCTTCTCGCGAACAACTCGTGCGCGAGGCCGCCTACTTCGCGTACGAGCGAAGTGGCTGCATCGAGGGGCGCGAACTGGAAAACTGGCTGCAGGCCGAAGCCGAGCTCTTGCGCCAGTTCGATGTCGAGCAGGCCCGGGACGAGAAGGCGTCGGGCTGAGGCCGGATGCCGAACGGTCGCGCCTGCGCAGCGCCGCCCATCAGCTTGGCGTGATCTCAAGGAAACACCGGGCCGTCCCAGGTTTCCTTGGCCCCCTCGGGGGCGGGCGGGCCGAAGCCCGAGCCTGGGCCCCCGCTCGAGGAAACGCCGCGCGGTCCCAAGTTTCCTTGGCCCCCCACGGGGGCGGGTTGGGCGAAACCTGGGGCTGGGGGGCCCTCAGACGCAAACGGCTTGCATGGAGGCCATCGTGGGGCGGGCTGGGGGATGGTGGGGCAGGTGTGCATCGGCCAGCCCGCGCGTGCTGCTGGCGCAGGCCTTCAGCCGCTCCAGGTCGAGGATTTCGACCTCGCGGTTGCAGACCGCCAGGCAACCCCATTGCACCAGCACGCTGAACGAGCGGCTGACCGTTTCGTGCGCCACGCCGATGTGGCTGGCGATGTCGCGACGGCTCATGCGCAGCAACATCCGCCGCGGCGACTGGCCGCGCTCGGCCATGTGCTCGGAGAGCTGCACGAGGAAGCGCGCCAGCCGCACCTCGGCCGACACCGCGGCCATCAGGTTGGCGATCTCTACCTGATGCACGAGCTGGCGGCTGAGCGTCAGGTGCAGCGCGCGGTCCAGCGCCGGCACGCGCTGGCAGAGCGCGAAGAGATCCGGCAGCGCCATCGCATACACCGTCGAGTCCTCGAGCGCGATCGCGGTCGTCGGGTGCAGCCCGTTGCACACCGCGTCGTAACCCAGCACCTCGGCGCGCCCGGCAAAGCCGAGCACCTGCTCGTAGCCGTCCTCGGCGATGTGCAGCGACTTGAAGGTGCCCACGGCGACGAAGTAGATGGCCTGGGCGGGCGCGCCCTCGTGGAACAGCGCAGTGCCGGAATGAACGCGGCGGGTCGATACGCCCAGGCCCTCGGCAAGGCCGGGATCGTCAAGCGGCAGGCCCATCAGCCGCATCAGATCGCCCAGGCCGCTGGGCGCGGGCGACTCGGAACGTACATACCACGCGCCTTCGGCGCGAAACCCTTGTGTGCCCAACGATGCGGTGTGGTTCATGGTTCGCCTCGGTTTCTTCGCACCTGCGCCTGGTTGACGCATGGATGCAGCTTGGCCGAAAGCCGAGGCGGCCGCTATCGGCGCGGGGCGCGACTTCGGGCGAGCCTTGTCCGAAGGGGCTGCGCGCAATCCGATCGTCGAATCGGAATATTCCTACACCGCGCTGGCGGGCCTGCGTTGCGCAGGCTCAATCGCTCGCTGCGCGCGGCGCGGCAGGATTGCTCTCAGGCGGGTGGCGCAAGGCTGACCCGTCCGCGATCAACCATTTTGAAGGAGCGATGTCATGAACGAACTGCGCGTGAACGATCTGTTTGCGATGGAGCCGCTGGACGACATGTTCCGCGGCTTTCTGCGGCCCTTCCGAGCCGAGCTCGGACAGCGCGCGCCGCAGATCAAGATCGACCTGAGCGAGACCGACGCGAACTACACGGTCAAGGCCGAGATCCCCGGCGTGAAGAAGGAGGACATCGACGTTCGCATCGACGGCAACCAGGTGACGATCGGCGCCGAGATGAAGAAGGAAAGCGAGGAGAAGAAGGACGGCCGGGTGCTGCGCTCAGAGCGGCAGTACGGCTACGCGAGCCGCAGCTTCACCCTCGCCGCGGCAGTGGATGAAGCGAAGTCCAACGCGAAGTACCAGGACGGCGTGCTCGAGCTGACGCTGCCGAAGAAGACGACCACATCGTCCAAGCGCTTGCCGATCGCCTAGCCAGGCGGCTTCGGCGCGCCGTTGCGCGTTACGATGCGCACAGCGCGATGGGCCTTGCGAAGGCCGGATCGCGAAGGAGTCCTTCCGTGACCGCATCGTCCCGTCTGCGCCAGCGCGCGCCTGGAGCGCGCCGATCGTGAGCCTGCATGAATCGCACACCTTGCCCGGGCCGCTCGACGACGTGCCGGGCAGCTTGGTGCATGCGGCCCGCGAGGGCATCGTCACGATCGACGAGTCGCAGCGCATCGTGATGCTCAACCCGGCCGCGCAGCGCATGTTCGGCTGCGCTGCCGCCGAGGCGCTGGGCAGCGACTTGTCACGCTTCATACCGCTGCGCCACCGCGCGGCGCACGTGGTTCATGTGCGGGAATTCGATGCCTCGGGCGAGCCCGAACGATCGATGGCCGAGCGCCGGGCGGTGACCGGGCTGCGTGCCGATGGCACGGAGTTTCCCGTCGCCGTCACGATCAGCCGGGCCGACGGCACGGGCCCGTTCGCATCGGGCCGCTTCTTCACCGCCTTCTTGTGCGACCTGAGCGTCGAGACCGAGCTGAAGGCGAAGATCGGCACGCTGTGGCGGCGCTTCAAGGCGATCTTCGAGCTGTCGCCGAACGCGGTGTGGGTCACCGAAGGCGAGCGCATCGTGTTCGCCAACGACGCCTGCATCGCGCTGTTCGCGGCGCCCTCGCGCGAGGCGCTGATCGGGCGGTCGATCTACTCGCTGCTGCGGAGCGAATCGCACGCCGCGGTGCGGCGCGAGATCGGGCAGGCGTTCACCCCGGGCGCCGCGATGCCGCTGCTGCACGAGCGCATCGAGCGGCTCGACGGCCAGGTGCGCGACGTCGAGATTGCGCTCGCTCCGCTGCCCGACCACGGACAGACGGCGCTGCAGATGGTGATCAGCGACGTCACCCAACGCAAGCACGAGGCGCTCGAACTGGCGCGTTCGCGCCACTCGTTGCGCGGGCTGTCGGAGCGGCTGGTCGAGGCGCGCGAGGACGAACGGCGGCGCATCGCGCGCGAACTGCACGACGACCTCGGGCAGCGCCTGACCGCGCTGAAGATGGAACTCGCCAGCCTGGGCCCGGGCACGACGGCGCCCGGCGCGCAGGAGCGCATCGGCGCCATGCTCGAGATGCTCGACGAGACCGTGGCCTCGGTGCGCCGCATCTCGGCCGACCTGCGGCCGCTGATGCTCGACGACCTGGGCCTGAACGCGGCGATCGAATGGCTGGCGCGCGACGCGGCACGCCGGATGGGCGTCGAGGTCACGGTTCGGCTCGGCGAGGGCGACCCACCGCTCGGCGAGCGCGCCTCGATCGCGCTGTACCGGATGGTGCAGGAGGCGCTGACCAACGTGGCGCGGCACGCCCGTGCCACCGAAGTCGAGGTCGAGGTCGTGCAGTACGCCGACACGCTGGTGCTGACGGTGCGAGACAACGGCATCGGCTTTCCGGAGCGAGCGACGCACAAGGACGGCTCGTTCGGGTTGCTGGGCATCCGCGAACGCGCGTTCATGCTCGGCGGCGAGATGGCGCTGGACAATCCCCCCGGCGGCGGGGGCCGCGTCACGGTTCGGCTGCCGCTCGCGCGCGGCGCCGACGACCCCGAAGCGAAGGCCGTGCGATGAGGCCTCCCGGGTCAACCCTCCTGAGCGCAGGCGCGGATTTGGGCGCGGCGGGCCGGGCCGAGCGTTCATGCTCGCGCCCGGCGGGGTCGGCCGCAGGCCGCAGGGTGCAGCGATGAACGCGCCGTCCTCGGTCCGCCCGACGCAGCTGCTGCTGGTGGACGACCACACCATCGTTCGCGACGGCCTGCGGCGCATCCTCGAGGCCACCGGCGAGGGCTTTCAGATTGCCGAGGCCAGTTCGGGCTTCCAGGCGCTCGAGTGCCTGCGCCGCCAGGTGTTCGAGCTGGCGATCGTGGACCTGTCGATGCCGGGGATGAGCGGGCTCGACCTGATCCGGCGCATCAGGACCGAATACCCGGGCGTCGCGGTGCTGGTGCTGAGCATGCATGCCGAGGAGGAATACGCGCTGCGTTCCTTCAAGGCCGGTGCCAACGGCTACCTGACCAAGGACAGCGCCGCCGAGGAGCTGCTGCGCGCGGTGCGCAAGGTGATCGGCGGTGGGGCCTACGTCACCGCCAGCCTGGCCGAGCGCGTGGTGCAGCAGCTCAATGGCGCCGTCGACGTCCCACGTCATGCCCAGCTGTCGGACCGCGAACTCGAGGTGCTGCGCCGCATCGTGGCCGGGCAGCGCCTGACCGACATCGCCGAGGCGCTGCACCTGTCGGTCAAGACGATCAGCACGCACAAGACGCGCATCCAGGAAAAGCTGCAATTGCCCAGCATGGCGGCCTTGATCCGCTACGGTCTGGAACACGGGCTGCAGGAGGAAGACGGACGGCCCGCGCCGAGCCACGGCTCGAGCGGCGCCCCACGCTGAGCGGAGCCCGGGCGCAGCCCGCACTGGCCGCATGGCCGCTCGGGGTTTGCGCGAAGTGAAGCAGGCCTTGGGGGCTGAGCGACCACATTCGGCTCGTTGCTGCCATTCGCCCGCGTCCGCTTTCTGGAGGCTTCGGCGCGGCGCGGCGGGCGGTGCCCGGCAGGGGCTCATACAGTGGCGGTCTCCGCTTCGCTCCGACTCCACTGCGATGCTCGCCCTGGGGTCGCGTCGCACAACTCACTTCGCTTCGCTCTCTGCGTTCAAACAGGTGCGACGGGCCAGTCTACGAAGCGTGCTTCGCACGCCGACCGCAGGCCTGCGCTTCTCGTCGCCACAGAAATCGCCCCCGCCGGGCACCGCCCGCCGCGCTGCAACGCTTGTGGTTCTTGTCGCGAACAGCACCCGCGTCCCAGCAAAGGCGCGTTCGGGCAGGACGGGGCGCGCCTCTGGGGCGCCGAGAAGCGCAGGTCTCGTGGCCTCGCGCGAAGCGCGAGTTGTCAACTGACTCGTCGCGGATGTCTGAACGCAGCGAACGCAGTGAGCGAAGTGAGTTCTGCGACGGGGCCACGAGACCGAGCATCGCAGGGGAGTCGGCGCGCAGCGCCGACCGCTCCAGTGAAGCGCCACGGCCTGCCCGGACGCGCCCTTGCCGCGCCGGTCGTGTCCTGCATGGCGGACGCTAAAGGACGGCAATGGGCCGAAAGCAGCCCGCCGGGACCCGTGGCAAGCCTGCGCGCTGACTTCGGGGCGTACCAACACCGGCCCCGCTCGCGCGAGCACACGGGTCGGCGCGAGCGCCTACTTGACGAGCAGCACCGGCACCTTGGCGAGGTGAACCACCCGCTGCGTCACCGACCCCATGAACAGGCTGCCCAGCGCACCCATGCCACGCGTGCCGAGCACGATTTGCCGGGCCCCGCATTCGACGGCCACGCGAACGATCTCGGGCGCTGGCAGCCCCTGGGCGCGCTGGATCGATCTGACCACGAGGCCGCAGGCGCGGGCGTGCTCGGCGGCAGCGTCGAGCACCTGATCCTGCTGCTTCTGCTGCGCGTCCTCGATCTGCTCGAGGCTGAGCGACGGCAGGTCGCCGTACAGCGCGGCCGCCTCGCGCACATTGACGAGCACGACCTCGAGCGAGGGCATCGCCTTGGCCAGCGTGGCGACCGCCTCGATCGCGTGCTGCGAATGGTCAGACCCATCGACGGCCACCAGCATCTTGAACATGGCGCTCTCCTGCGTGTCGAAATCAGCGCTGCGCCTGCTCGAGGATGCTGGTCACCCGGCGCCCGAGCTCCCTCATGTCGCAGTGGGTCAGGTCGGTCGGCGCGGTGGCGACGATGGCCTTGCTGGCCGCGGTGCCGAGTTGGGCTTTGAGCTCGCCCAGGAAGGGGCTCGACGCGATCAACGCCACGGCGCGGCAGCGGCCCTGCACCACGGCTTCGTCCAGGTGCTGCGCCAGTTCGCGCGCGAAGTGCTCGCGTTCCTTGTGGTGCAACTCGGTGTGCGGCTCGAAGCTCGTGCGCAGGCTGGCCTGCCCCTTCTCGGCGTGCCCGGGGCGGTCGGTGCCGAGCTCGCTGCCCTTTTGCCGTGCCGCCGCATGCACGAAGTCGCCCAGTTCGGTGAGCGAGCCGTCGCGCGGGTCGTACTCGCAAAGACGTGCACGCGCGGCGTTGGCCACCACGATCCAGGTTCTGTCCATCACTCCCTCCTCGTCCAAGAATCCGCGGCCTCGTCCAGCGCGGCCAGCACTTCGTCGTCGCTGACCTGATGGAAGTCGTCGTAATGCATGCCGATCGCATGAAACGGCTCCGGCTCGGCGAGGCAGATCAGGTCGTCCACTTCGCCGCGCAGCGCCTCCACGGTGTCGTGCGGGGCCACCGGCACCGCCAGCACGAGCCGCGCCGGCCGGTGCCGCCGCAGCGCCTTCAACGCAGCGCGCACCGTCGTGCCGGTGGCAATCCCGTCGTCGACGACGATGGCGGTCGCGCCGGCCAGCGGCAGTGGCGCGCGCCCGCGCAGATAGACCTGGCGCCGCCGCTCGATCTCCTTCAGCTCCGTCAGCGCCTGCGCCTCGATGTAGTCGCGATCGACATCGGCCATGCGCCGGACCTCGTCGTCGATGACGATCTCCGGCCGCTCGCCGTCCACCACCGCCGCGACGGCGAGCTCGGGCTGCCACGGCACGCCGATCTTGCGCACCAGCACCAGGTCGAGCCCGGCGTGCAGGACGCGCGCCACCTCAGCGCCGATCGGCACGCCGCCGCGCGGCAGCGCGAGGACGACGATGGGCGGCGCGAGCTTCATCGCCAGCAGGCGTTGCGCGAGCACGCGCGCGGCTTCGGGTCGGTTCGCGAAGGCGGGCCTCATCGCGTGTGCCCCTCGGAAAGATGGGTCTCGAACCATGCGCCGGCGAGATGGGCCACGGCGTCCAGCGTGCCCGGCTCCTCGAACAGATGGGTCGCACCGGGAACGATCTCGAGCCGCTTGCGGCACGTCATTGCGCGCAACGCGGCGCGGTTGAGCTGCAGCACCTCGGTGTCGAGGCCGCCGACGATCAGCAGCGTCGGCGCATCGACGCGGCCGATGCGCTCGGCGGCCAGATCGGGCCGGCCGCCGCGCGAAACCACTGCCCCGACGTGCCCGTGGCGCTCGGCGGCGGCGTACAGGGCGGCCGCGGCTCCGGTGCTCGCGCCGAACAGCCCGACGTGCAGGCTGGCCACGCCGCGCCGCTCGGCCAGCCAGTCGAGTGTGGTCACGACGCGCGCGCCGAGCAGATCGATGTCGAACACGTTGCGCCGGTCCGCAGCCTCGGCGTCGCTGAGCAGGTCGAACAGCAAGGTGCCCAGACGGTGCCCGTGCAGTACGCTGGCGACGAAGAGGTTGCGCGGGCTGAGCCGGCTGCTGCCACTCCCGTGCGCGAAGACGACGATCCCGAGCGGACTGGCCGGCAACTCGAGTTCGCCCGGCAATCCGAGCGCCCCGATCCGCACCAACTCACGCTCCACGACTGATCTCATGTCCACATCCTTGGAGCGATCTTCGGCGTTGCCGCGGCGTGCTTGTTGAGCCGGCTCAATGTCTCGCCATCCGGCGCCGGTCGCCGCGGGGCCGATCAATACTCGGCCCCGTTGCCGCCCGGCCCCATGCCCGGCATGGACGGCTGTGCCGGCTTCGGCGCGTTGGCGATCATGCAGTCGGTGGTGAGGATCAGGCTGGCGATCGACGCCGCGTTCTGCAGCGCCAGCCGTGTCACCTTGGCCGGGTCGATCACGCCCATCGCGAGCAGGTCGCCGTACTCGCGCGATGCGGCGTTGTAGCCGAACGCGCTGTCGGCCGAGGCGTCGACGCGGTTCAGAATCACCGACGGCTCGTCGCCCGCGTTGTCGACAATGCGCCGCAGCGGCTCCTCGAGCGCGCGCGCGACGATGCGGATGCCGGAGTCCTCGTCCAGCGTCTCGCCCTTCAGGCTCGCGAGCGCGCGCCGCGCGCGCAGCAGGGCGACCCCGCCACCGGGAACGATGCCTTCCTCCACCGCCGCGCGGGTGGCATGCAGCGCGTCCTGGACGCGCACCTTGCGTTCCTTCAGTTCGGTCTCGGTGGCCGCGCCGACCTTGATCAGCGCCACGCCGCCCGAGAGCTTGGCCGCGCGCTCGTCGAGCTTCTCGCGGTCGTAGTCGCTCGTGGCCGCCTCGCGCTCCTTGCGGATGCTCGCGATGCGCTCCTTGATCGCCGCCGCATCGCCGCCGCCGCCGATCAGCGTCGAGTCTTCCTTGCCGATCTCGGCCCGCTTGGCGCGCCCGAGGTCGGCCAGCGTCGCCTTGGCCAGAGGCAGGCCGAGCTCGTCGCTGATCACGCTGCCACCGGTCAGCACGGCGATGTCCTGCAGCATCGCCTTGCGCCGGTCGCCGAAGCCCGGCGCCTTCACGGCGCAGGTCTTGAGCGAGCCGCGGATGGTGTTGATGACCAGCGCGGCCAGCGCATCGCTGTCGATGTCTTCGGCGATCACGAGCAGCGGCCGACCCGCCTTGACCACCTCTTCGAGCAAGGGCAGCAGCTCCTTCAGCGACGACAGGCGTTTGTCGCAGAGCAGGATCGCCACGTCTTCCAGCACCGCGGCCTGGCGCTCGGCGTTGTTGATGAAGTAGGGCGACAGGAAGCCGCGATCGAACTGCATCCCCTCGACCACCTCGAGCTCGCTGACCAGCCCCGAGCCGTCCTCGATCGAGATCGCGCCTTCGCGGCCGACCTTGTCGATCGCGCGGGCCAGCAGTTCGCCGATCGAGCGGTCGTTGTTGGCCGAGATCGCCGCCACGTGCGCGATCTCGGTCGAGGTGGCGCAGGGCCTTGCGATCCGCTTGACTTCGCCGACCACGGCCTCGACCGCACGCTCGATGCCGCGCTTGAGATCCATCGGGTTCATGCCGCCGGCCAGGTAGCGCTGGCCCTCGCGGATCATCGCGTGCGCGAGCACCGTCGCGGTCGTGGTGCCATCGCCGGCCATCTCGCTGGTGCGCGCGGCCACCTCGCGCAGCAACTGCGCGCCCATGTTCTCGAACGGATCCTCGAGCTCGATGGCCTTGGCCACCAGCACGCCCGAGTTGACGATCTGCGGCGCCCCGTAGTCGCGCTCGAGGATGACGGTACGCCCGCGCGGGCCGAGAGTGACCTTGACGGCCTCGGCCAAGGCATCGACGCCGCGGCGGATCTTGTCGCGCGCTGCCTCGTGGAAGATGAGTTGCTTTGCCGCCATGATCGCCACCTCCGATGAACTCGGGTGTCATGGTCGCCCGCATAGGCGGCGGGCGGATTGAGCCGGCGCAACGCGCGCGCGGGTCGGTCCCTGCGCGCGGCGCCGTGTCAGAACGCGTAGGTCAGCTGCCCGGAGAGGACGACCACGCTGTTGTTGTAGTTGCCGTTCACCTGCGCGCTCAGCTTCGCGTCTGGCGGCATGCCGAGGTTGCTCGGGCCGATGTTGTCGATGCTGCCGCTGCGCACCCAGATGTAGGCGCCGCCGAAGTCGAGCCAGAGCTTGGGATTGAACATGTAGCGCGCGCCGAGCGAGAGCCAGGTGCGATCGGCGTCGGGCAGGCGCACCGTGCGGTACTCGGTCTGCACCGGCGACTGGTCGTAGGCCAGGCCGCCGCGGAACATCCACTTCTCGTCGTAGCGGTAGTTCGCGCCGACGGCGAAGCGCCACGCGTCCTTGAAGTTCATGGTGGTGGACTGCAACGGGCTGCCATCGGTGCTGCGCAGGAAGGTCAGGTCCTGGATCGAACCCCAGCCGGTGTACTGCAGGTCGGCCATGACATCCCATTGCCGGTTGAGCGTCCCGAAGTACGAGATGTTGACGATCTCGGGCAACTTGACCTCCGAGGTGATGCCCGAGTTGTAGAGCGCCGTGCTGTTGACTTCGGCGGCCACGCCGCCCAGCTTGGCTTCGGCAGTCGGCGACAGCCCGGGCACCGTCGGCAGCGCCGGATTGGTGAATTCGGCGCCACCCGTCAGCGAGTACTTGATCGCCGACCGGTATTGCGCGCCGATCCGGTTGGCCTCGTCGATGTTCACCAGGATGCCGAGGTTCCAGCCCCAAGCGTAGTCGCTGCCCTTGACCGAGGCGTCGCTCGTGAGGCCCGCGGTGCCCGCCGCGATCGCACCCAACTCGGCCGGGGTGAACAGGCCGCTGCGCTGAGCGCTCGACAGCAGCACCCCCGCGTAGTTGACGTTGCTGGTGAACGTGCCGTCCATCTTCTGGTAGTTCAGGCCGACACCGATCGCGAGGCTGTCGGTTGCCTTCCATGAAACGGCCGGGTTGACGTTGATCGTCTTGATCTCGGACTTCAGCCCCTGGAAGCGGCCGATCCAGCCGCCGTCGTACTCGGAGACCAGACCGAACGGAGCGTTGACGCCGAGCCCGAGCGTCCAGCGCGGATCGATCGGATAGGTGAGGTACAGGTTCGGCACTGCGGCCAGACTGCCTGCTTCGCCGCCCTCACCACCGAGCGGCTGCAGCGCTGCGGGCTGCGAGGCGCTATTGCTGAACTTCATCGACGGCTGGATGAGGTTGAGCGCGCCGGCGACCTGCCCGCTGCCCAGCCGCGCCATCCCGGCGGCGTTGGACCATACCGTCGATGCGTCCTCGGCCGCAGCGGCGCCGCCGGCATAGGCGTTGCCGAGCCCGCTGCCGGAATTTTCCTGGAGGGCAAAGCCGGCACCCAGCGCCGGGCTCGCGACGAGCACGGAACTCAAGGTGGCTGCAGCAGCAGCGATCCGGGTCAGGGCAAAGCGGCGTGTCATGGCGGGTTCTCCTTGTAAGGAGCGGGCCGGCCCCTTGGCCAAGCTCCGCATGCTGATTTACAAAGAAAACGATATCGCCGCAGTTCGCCACGGCATTGATCGAAATCACCCGCGCCGCAAGAAGCTTCTACGGGCCCACACGGGGTTCGCGGGGATGCTCGCAGGCGAAGGCGGGTCGGTTCAGCCGCGCAGGTGGGCGACGATGGCGAACAGCGCCAGCGCGCTCGCGCCGGCTGCGGCCAGCAGCGGCCAGAGGAGCCCGGCCAGGCGCGAGCGGCGCTTGCGCACCACCCGTTCCTGGGCCCAGGTACTGTGGAACGCACCGGCGGTCGTCGTCGAGTAGCCACTGTGGGCGAACTCGCTCTGCCGCTCGTCGCGGGAGTCTCCGTCCCATTTGTAGCTGTTCTTCGCCATGGCCGGATTGTGCGTCGGTCTTGGCACGAGTGGGCAGCCCGCGAGTCGGGGGTGTTCCCTGCGGCAGCGCTGCGGCTCCCGCGGGCTGGCTGCCTGGTTGACAGAACTTTACGATCGCGCCACGGTGCCTTCACGGCCCGGCACGACCATGGCGCCATGGCCGATCGGGCCTGTTTCGCAAGGAGCGAACGATGTCTGCAACGACGAATGTCACACCACGCAAGCCGCGCTTCGGCTTGGGGCGGCTCCTGGCCACCGGATTGCTGGCGCTTGCCGCCGGCGCGGCCTTCTCCGTCTGGGCCCAGGGCATGCCGGGCGGCCCCGGCATGGGGGGGCATCACATGGGTGGGCCGGGCATGGGCGGCCCCAGCGTGATGATGGGCGATCCGGCGCGCATGGGCCGCCGGATCGACCACCTGCTCGACGGCCTGAACGCGACCGACGCCCAGCGCACCCAGATCAAGCAGATCGCCCAGGCTGCCGCTGCCGACATGAAGGCGCAGCACGAAGCCGGCCGCACGCTGCGCGAGAAGGGGTTGCAAATCCTCGCGGCGCCGACGATCGACGCCGCCGCGGCCGAGGCGCTGCGCAAGCAGATGCTGGCGCAGCACGACCAGGCGAGCCAGCGGATGCTGCAGGCGATGCTCGATATCGGCAAGGTGCTCTCGCCCGAACAGCGCGCCAAGCTCGGCGAGCGGATGAAGCAGCGCTCCGAGAGGATGCAGGAACGCATGCAGCGCAGCCATCGCCCGCCCGAGCAGAAGGGCTGAGGGCTGGCACAGGCGGGCCAGCGGAACGGCCGTGACAGGCGAGGCGCCCCGTCGCCCGGCGGGGCAGGCCCTGGCGGCCTGAAGCCCGGACCGTCGCGCAGCCCGCGCCGCTATGCTCGCGACAGTTCCGCGCCGTGTGGCCCTCTGGCCGCGCGGCAGGCGGCGCGTCGCACCGGACCACGCCAATGACCGCTCACCTGCTGCTGATCGACGACGACGCGCGCCTGACGGCGATGGTCGGCGACTACCTGCGTGCGGCCGGGTTCGAGGTCGACGCGGCGGCGTCGCTCGCCGCCGGCCGCGAGCGCCTGGGTGCGCGCGGCTACGACGCGCTGGTGCTCGACCTGATGCTGCCCGACGGCGACGGGCTCGACCTGTGCCGCGAGTTGCGCGGCAGTGCGGCGACGCGCCAGCTGCCGCTGCTGATGCTCACGGCGCGCGGCGAACCGACCGATCGCATCGTCGGCCTCGAACTCGGCGCCGACGACTACCTGCCCAAGCCCTTCGAGCCGCGCGAGCTGCTGGCCCGCATCAAGGCGTTGCTGCGGCGCGCCCAGCCGCCCCCGGCAGCGAGCGAAGTGCTGCGCTTCGGGCAGCTCGAGATCGACCTCGGCGAACGCGCCACGCGCGTCGCGGGCCGGCCGTGCGAGCTGACGAGCCACCAGTTCGACCTGCTGGTGGTGCTGGCGCAAAGCGCGGGGCGCGTGCTGTCGCGCGACCAGATCATGGATGCGCTCAAGGGCCACCCGATGGATGCGTTCGACCGCTCGATCGACGTGCACATCTCGCGCATCCGCGCCGCGATCGAGGACGACCCGAAAGCGCCGCGGCGGGTACTCACGGTGCGCGGCGCCGGCTACCTGTTCGCCCGGAAGCAGGACGGCGATGCGGCGGGTTGAGCCGCTCGCGCCGAGCCGGCACGCGCCTGCTTCGAACCGGCCTGAGTCGGCCCCCAGGACGCCTGCGCCGTCGCTCCCCCAAGGGCGATCTCGGCCGGCCCAAACGCAGGGCCTCTCGTGAAGACGCTCTATCTGCGGATCTACCTCACCGTCGTCGCGGTGCTGCTGGTGTTCGCGCTGGTCTCGGGCTGGGTGTTCCAGCGCGACATCGACCGCGCGCGCGCCGAAGGCCAGAAGGCCTGGAGCGAGCACTTCGAGGCCTGGGCCGAACTGGCGCAGAGCCAGCTGCCGCCGGCCGGCGCGCCGCTGGCCGAGCAGCGCGCCGCGCTGCTCGAACTGGCCGAGCGCATGCACCTGCCGCTCGCGCTCGACAGCGCCAGCGGCGAGCGCATCGCCGCGTCGGAGATGTTCACGCACCGCGAGCGCGGCGCCCGCGAAGGGCGCGGGCCCGATCCGCGGGCGGTCGCGCTGCCGCTGGCGGACGCGCGCACGCTGTGGGTGCTGCGCCCGGGAGGCATGATGCGCCCCGGTGGACCGATGCGGCCGCGCCTGCCACCGGGGGCGCTCGGCTGGTTCGGCGTGCCGGGTGCCGGGCTGGTGCTCACGCTGGCGGTGCTGTTCGCGGCGATCTCGATCGGCGCCTACCCGGTGGTGCGGCGCCTGACACGCCGGCTCGAATCGCTCAAGCAGGGCGTCGAGGCCTTCGGCGCCGGCGCGCTGAGCCGGCGCGTCGCCGAGGACGGCAACGACGAGGTGGCCGCCGTCGGTGCCAGCTTCAACCGCGCCGCGGCGCGCATCGAGGCGCTGCTGCGATCGCACCAGTCGCTGCTGGCCAACGCGAGCCACGAATTGCGCTCGCCGCTGGCGCGGCTGAAGATGGCGCTGGCGCTGCTCGACGACACCCCCGCGGCGGCGCCTGCCGGCCAGCGCGAACGGCTGCGCCGCGAGATCGACACCAACATCGCCGAGCTCGACGCGCTGGTCGAGGAGGTGCTGCTTGCCAGCCGGCTCGACGACGCGTCGCAGGCGCTGGCGCCGCCCGAGCGCATCGACCTGCTGGCCCTTGCCGCCGAAGAGGCGGCGCGCTTCGGCGTGTCGGTGGGCGGCGAGGCGGTCGTCGTCAACGGCGACGAGCGGCTGCTGCGCCGCGCGCTGCGCAACCTGCTCGAGAACGCACGCCGCTACGGCGGTGGCGAGGTGAGCCTGGGCACGCAGTTGCGCGACGGCCAGGCGCTGGTTCGCGTGTGCGACCGCGGCCCGGGCGTGCCGGAGGCCGCCCGCGAGCGCATCTTCGAGCCGTTCTACCGCCTGTCCGGCCATGCCGAGCAGACCGGCGGCGTGGGCCTGGGGCTGAGCCTCGTCAAGCAGATCGCCGCGCGCCACGGCGGCAGCGTGCGCTGCGAGGCGCGCGAGGGTGGCGGCAGCTGTTTCGTGCTGAGCCTGCCCGGCGCCTGAAGCGAAGGCAGCCGCCGGCTGGCGCTATGCTGACTGCCTGGCGCTCGAGGCGGGCGCGATCGTGGAGGACGCATGGCCGGCAAGTCGTTCGATGTGGTGATCCTGGGCGCGACCGGTTTCACCGGGCGCCAGGCGGTGCGCGCGATGCGGCGCCAGGGCGAGGGCGTGCGCTGGGCCGTCGCCGGGCGCCACGTGCCGGCCCTGCAGGCCGTCATTGCCGATGGCGCCAGGCGTGGGGCCGGGGAGGGCCCCAAGGCGGGTGCTGCCAGGCCGGGCGTGCTGCTCGCCGACACCACCGACGCCGACTCGCTCGCCACGCTCGCGGCGCAGACGCGCGTGCTGCTGAACCTGGCCGGGCCCTACGCGCTGACCGGCGAAGCCGTGGTGCGGGCCTGCATCGCCCACGGGACCCACTACCTCGACCTGACCGGCGAAACCTTCTGGGTTCGCCAGATGATCGAGCGCCACCATCTGGCGGCGCAGCAAGCCGGCGTGAAGATCATCCCCAGCTGCGGCTACGAGGTGCTGCCCTTCGACCTGGCCGCGCTCTGGATCGCCGACGCGCTGCGCCAGCGCCACGGCCAGGCGTGCCGGGCGGTCAAGCTCATCGTCAGCTTCACCGGCAAGCGGCTGACGAGCCTGGCTGACGTGGCCAGCGGCGGCACCGTGGCCTCGATGCGCATGCTGCTCGACCTCGACCGGACCGACAGCGTGCGCAACGTGGCCTGCCTGCTGCCGGAAGGCCGCCGCGACGCGCAAGCCGTGGCGCGGCGCAGCGCGATCGCCTGGATTCCGCAGTACGACGCGGATCTGAAGTGCGTCACCGCACCCACCGTGCCGGCGCCGTTCATCAACCCGCCGATGGTGCTGCGCAGCTGGGCGCTGATCGACGACGAGACGCTGTTCACGCCGGACTTCCGCTACCACGAGGGCACGCACATGGGCAGCCTGGTCGGGGTGCCGGGCTTCGTGCCGGCCGCGGCGACGCTGCCACTGCAGTTCGCCGCCGCCGCGTCGCTCGCCGCGCCACTGGCCGGCCTGGGTGCCACCGTGTCGGGGCCGCTGCAGTTCCAGCGCAGTGCGCTGCGCAAGCTGATCGAGCACTTCGCGCCGAAGCCCGGCGAAGGGCCGAGCGAGGCGGCGCTGGACGGCACTGGCTATGCGTTCGACATCTTCGCCACCGGCGCCGGGGGGCAGCGCGTGCAGGGCCGCATGGACGCCGACGGCCACCCCGGCTACCGCTCGACGCCCGAGATGGCGGTGGCCATGGCCAAGGGCCTCGCGCTCGGCACGCTGGGGCGCACGCCGCATGTCGGCATCGTCACCCCGGCCAGCGGCCTGGGGCTGGAAGCGGTGGAGGCGCTCGGCCCGGCCGGCGTGCGTTTCAGCCTGCTGTAGCGGCTCATGAGCAAACGCCGGGCCGCCCCAAGTTTGCTCACCCTCCTCGGGGGGCGGACGACGTAGGTCGTCGGCCTGGGGGCGCTCTCAGGCTGCGCTTCTCGCGCCGCTCCTCGCGGCGCTTGGTGTGAAGCACCCAGCCGAGCAGCCCGCACAGCGCCAGCGCGGCCATCGTGATGCCCGTGGTGACGGCCGCCCAGAAGCCCGGCGCGCCCAGCAGCGCGGGCGGCGCAAGGCCGGTCGTGTTGAAGGCGAGCGCAAAGCCGCCGCCCAGGCCGACGCCCCACAGCGATGCCGCGTAGATCAGCATCGGCGCCAGCGCCATGTGGTAGGCGCGCAGGATGAACGCGGCCAGGATCTGCGCCGCGTCGGCGATGTGGAACAGCGTGACCCACGCCAGCAGCGGCAGCGCCGCGGCGATGATCGCCGCGTCGTGCGTGTAGGCGCGCAGCAGGCTCGCCCGCAGCAGGTAGGCGCTCGCACCGACCAGCGTGGCGATGGCGAGGCCGAGCTCCAGGCTGTGCCACGACAGCCGTCGCGCGTCGCGCAGGTCGTTGGCACCCAGGCGTTGCGCGACCAGCGTGCAGGCGGCGTTGCCGAGCGATAGCGGCATCATGAACATCAGCGACACCAGGTTGACCGCGACCTGGTGTCCCGCCACCGGCGTCGCGCCGAGGCGCGAGATGAACAGCGCCATGAAGGTGAAGCCGGTGATCTCGAGCGCGATCGACAGCCCCATCGGCACGCCCAGCTTCAGCAGCGCGCGCAGCGCCGCTGCCTGCGGCCTGGCCAGCCACGGACGGTGCAGCCCGAACTGCACGTAGAACGTATCGCGCCGCAGCAAGGCGAGCGCGGCGAGCCATTGGCCCCACATCACGATCGCCGTCGCCACAGCGCAGCCGGCCACGCCGAGCGATGGAACACGCAGCTCGCCGAGGGGCGTCGGCAGCGTCAGCCCGTACACCAGCAGCGCGCTGAGCGGCACCTTCAGCGCGAGCCCGAAGAGCTGCAGCACCATCACCGCCTTCGGGCGCGATACGGCGGTGTTGAAGCCGCGGAACGCGGTGAAGACCAGGGCCGGCGGCAGCGCGAAGGCGAGCACGCCAAGATAGACGCGGACCTTGTCGGCCACGTGGCTTTCGGCCTGCGCGACGGCGAGGAAGGGCTGCGGAAACACGAGCAGCAGGCAGCCCAGCACCGACAGCGCAAGCGCCAGCCACACCGCCTGCCCGAACTGCTGCCCCGACTCGATGGGGCGCCCGGCGCCGAAGAGCTTGCCCGCGATCGGCCCGACCGCGAGCACCACGCCCATCAGGCCGACGAACACGCTGATGTAGGCGGCGCCGCCCACCGCGAGCGCCGCCAGGTCGAGCGCGCTGTAGCGGGCGACGAGCACGGTGTCGATGGTGGCGAAGCCGAGCACGGCGAGCTGCCCGACGAAGACCGGCCAGGCCAGCGGCGCGATGCGGCGCGCGTCGTCGGCGAAGGACATGCGCGGGTTGCGGTGCAGCGAGGCGGCGCTCTGGGGCATGGCAAGCGCTCAGCGCTCAGGTGCGACGCGGGGCGTCGGCCCGGCGGCGCCGCCAGGCGCTCCGGCGGCTGGGCCGAATGGCGCGTGATCGACGCCGTTCGCTTCGCGCGCGCGCTCCGCGTAGCGCGTGAAGCGCCAGGCCGTGCCTTCCATCGTGATCCGCCGCCACGTGCGGCGCTTCTCGCCCGGCGTCATCAATGGCCAGTGCTGGACCTCGTCGAAGCTGCGGCCGCAGCCCTTGCAGACGTCGTCGCCCTGGCTCGTCGAGCAGATCGCGATGCACGGCGCGTCGGGCGTGCTGGCGTACCAGGCGAGCCAGGCGTCGCGCGCCGGCATGGGCAGCGCGTCCTCGTCGGATTCGCTTGCGTGGTCGTAGACGAGCCGCGCGTACACCTCGGCCAGCGCTCGCACTTCGGCGCAGGCGGTGATGCCGTCCGGCGAAGGCTTGCGCTCGCGCCACCAGTTGATGGCCGATTCGATGTCGGTGATGTGCAGGGCGGCCATGGCGTCGCGGGAGAAGGGGTTGCCGAGGATACCGCCGCCTGCCGTGCGGATGTGTTCCACTGTACGGTTGCGAGCCTAGGCTTGCTTCACCCAGGAGAGTCACCATGACAGTCTGTCCCATCGCGCTCGCGGTCGGCTGCAAGAAATGCCCGGCCTTCGGCATCTGCCCGCTCAAGACCGTCCTCGGCGACCAGGGCGGCGCGCAGGCGCCTGCCGCCAAGGACGGCGCCGCCAAGCCGAAGGCGCCGACCAGGAAGTAGCGCCTCGAGGCGCCGGCCGCGTCGGCGCGGGTCGGTCCGTGTGGGTTCGGCCCGCCGCTTCGCGGCTCCACCTGGCTTCGCCAGATGAGCCTGCACCGCAAGCTTCGATCGAACCGTGACCGATTCGATCAATGCTTGTCGGCTTCGGAGGTGAACGCGTCGGCGTAGAACTCGTCGACCGGCAGGCCACAGCGGGCGATGAAATCGCGCTGCGCCGATTCGACCATCACCGGCGCGCCGCAGGCGTAGACCTGATACCCCGACAGGTCGGGCAGGTCGGCCATCACGGCTTCGTGGACGAGTCCGGTGCGGCCGCGCCATCCGTCGTCGGCCCGCGACTCGGACAGCACCGGGACATAGCGCAGTTGCGGGAGCCTCGCGGCGGCCTGCTCGGCCCAGTCGTGCAGGTACAGGTCGGCCCGCTGCCGACAGCCCCAGTACAGCACGACCGGGCGCGTGTTACCGGTGAACTCGAGGTGCTCGACGATCGCCTTGATCGGCGCGAAGCCGGTGCCCGAGGCCAGCAGCACGATCGGCTTGGTGGACTCCTCGCGCAGGAAGAAGCTGCCGAACGGGCCTTCGATGCGCAGGATTTCCCTCGCCTGCATCGCGCCGAAGACGTGGTCGGTGAACTTGCCGCCAGGCATGTGGCGCAGGTGCAGTTCGATGCCCGGCGCCACGGCTTGGCTGTGCGGCGCGTTGGCCATCGAGTAGCTGCGCCGGCTGCCGTCGCGCAGGATGAATTCGACATACTGGCCGGCGCGATAGCGAAACACCTCGTTGGCCGGCAGTTGCAGGCGCAGGATCGCCACGTCGGGCGCCGGCCGCTCGAGGCTCGTCACGCGGGCGGGCATCTTGCGCGGCGGGAACTCGCCGGCGCCGACGACGGTTCGCGCCTCGATCACCAGGTCGGTCTGCGGCGCGGCGCAGCAGGGGAGGATGAATCCGGCGGCCTCTTCGTCGGCGCTGAGCGCCTTGTGCTGGTGCGCGCCGTGGATCACCCGGCCGTCGAGCAGGCGGCTCTTGCACGAGCCGCAGGCGCCGTCCTTGCAGCCGTAGGGCAGGCCCACGCCCTGGCGGATGGCGGCCTGCAGCACGGCTTCGTCGCTGTCGACCTGGAAGTTGCGCCCGCTGGGCTGCAGGGTGACGGTGAAGGGCATGGAATGTCCTGGCGATCGCATAAGCTCGAAAGATGCGCGATTCTGCCCTCTGCCTGCCCGGTGCCCGCCGATGAGCCCCTGCCTCGTCGGCCGCCTGCGGCGCCCGCGGCTGCTGATCGTCGGCTGCGGCGACATCGGCTTGCGCGTGGCGCGGTTGCTGCGCGGGCGCTACCGCTTGCTGGCGCTGACCTCGAACGCACAACGCCGCGACGAGCTTCGAGCGCTGGGCGTGCTGCCGCTGGTTGGTAACCTCGACCAGCCCGCGACGCTTGCACGCCTGGCTGGCCTGGCCGATGCGGTGCTGCACCTGGCGCCGCCCGCAGCCGGCGGCGCCACCGACGAGCGCACCGCGGGCCTGCTGCAGGCGCTGGCGCGTCATGGCCGCGTGCAGCGGCTGGTCTATGCCAGCACGAGCGGGGTGTACGGCGATGCTCACGGCGCGCGCTTCGACGAGACGCGGTCCGTGCGTCCGGCCACCGACCGGGCGCAGCGCCGTGTGGACGCCGAGCGGCGCGTGCGCTGGTTCGGCAAGGCCTTGGGTACCCGCGTGACGGTGCTGCGCATTCCCGGCATCTACGCCGGCGACCGGCCGGGCGGGCACCCGCGCGAACGCCTGGCGCGCGGCACGCCGGTGCTGGCCGCCGAGGACGACGCCTACACCAACCACATCCACGCCGACGACCTGGCGCGCGCCTGCGTCGCCGCGCTGATGCGAGGCCTGCCGCAGCGCGTGCTGCACGTCTGCGACGACACCGAGCTGAAGATGGGCGACTACTTCGACCTCGCCGCCGACCTGTGCGGCTTGCCGCGCCCGCCGCGCATCACACGCGAGGCGGCGCGCGTGCAGCTCTCGCCGATGCTGCTGTCGTTCATGAGCGAGTCGCGCCGGCTCGACAACCGGCGCCTGAAGCGCGAGCTGCGGCTGGTGCTGCGCTACCCGACGGTGCGCGAGGGGCTGGTCGCCTGAGGGCGATCGACGGCCGGCCGGCGGCGCATCCCGGGGCTGGCGCCGCTCGTGCGCGAGGTGTCAGATCCCCTGGGGCTGGCGCAGCGTGGTCATCCGGTCCACCGAGCGCAGCTTGACGGTCTGCGTCTGCGGCCCGCGGCGGACTTCGAGCGTGACCTCGCGCTCCGGGCTGTCGCCGCGCCACAAGGCCGCATAGAAGGGCTTCAGCGCGCTGACGGCTGTGCCGTCGATGCGGGCGATATGGTCGCCCGGTTGCAGGCCGGCGGCCTCGGCCGGGCTGTCGCGGGCGACGCGCAGCACGCGCAGCTGGCCGGCTTGCTCGACGCAGTTGACGCCGAGCCAGGCGCGGTGGCTCTGGCGCGAGCTGCCGCGCTCGCGCAGCTCGGCCAGGATCGGCTTCAAGAGGTCGATCGGCACGAACATGTTGCCGGCCTGGCGCGGCTGGCCGGGGCCGAGCACGTCGCCGACGAGCAGCGAGCCGATGCCCAGCAACTCGGCGTCGCCATTGAACAGTGCGGCGCCGCTGTGGTCGGCGCGGGGCGGTACCGTGAACAGGGCGCCCTCGATGTGGTATTCCCAAAAGCCCGAGAAGGCGCGCCGCGAGACCATGCGCGCCAGGCTGAGCGCGCCGTCTTCGCCGCCGCTGACGATCAACAGCGGCTCGTCGGCGGCGAGCCGGCCCGACCGGCCCAGGCGCACCGGCGCCAGCTTCAGCGGTGTCAGCGCCTGCACGAGGCCGAAGCCGCTGGCCAGATCGTAGGCGACGACGCGTGCCGGCACCAGCCGCTCGTCGCCGACAAGCAGATCGACCTCGTCGGCCTCGAGCACCAGGTAGCCGATCGTCAGCACCAGCCCGTCGGCGCCGATGACGACGCCGGAACCCTGGCGCTCGCGGCCCAGCGTCTCGATCGAGCGCGCATCGCTTACCGCGACCGTTCGCAGGCCGACCACGGCCGCCTGGGCCTGCACCAGCGCCTGGGCCTTGCTCTCGATGATCGACGCGGCCTCGGGCATCTGCGCTGCGTTGTCGGCGCGTGCCGGGGCAGGGATTGCCAGGGGGGCCAGCAGCCCGAACGCGAGGGCCAGGCCAGCGAAACGCGAACGCGACGTTGCCATTTCAACCTCCGGCGTCCAAACCAGGGTGCAGCCTGAACCTTTCGTGCGGCCCTGCGTGGATCAGGGGCATCCGCTGCCGGTCGGAGCCGCTAGCGCCGTCCGAACGGCGCCTGCCCACGCCAGTAACGGATCATCAGGTAGCCGCCGAGCATGCCGCCCAGGTGCGCGAAGTGCGCCACGCCGGACTGTGTGCCGGTCACGCCGAGCAGCAGTTCCAGGCCGCCGAACACCATCACGAATGTCCGGGCCTTCATCGGAATGGGCGGGAACAGCGGCATGATGGTGCGGTTCGGGAACATCATCCCGAAGGCCAGCAGCAGGCCGAACAGCCCGCCCGAGGCGCCCACGGTCGGGTAGGGCGAACCGAGCAGCATGTTGACGAGCAACTGCATGCCCGCTGCGGAGAGCACGCTGGCGGCAAAGAACTGGATGAAGCGCTTCTGGCCCCAGACGCGCTCGAGCTCGGCGCCGAACATCCACAGCCCGAGCATGTTGAAGAACAGATGCATGAAGCTGCCATGCAGGAACGCGTAGGTGGCCACCTGCCACGGCATGAAGCCGTGCCCGAGCGGCCACAGCGCGAACAGCCGCCCGAACCAGGGCCCGACGAACAGGTCGAGGCAGAAGATGGCCACGTTGACGAGCAGCAGGGCCTGGGTGACTGGGGGCATCGGGGGCATGCGCGGATTCCTGTGGAGCGAGGCAGGCGAGCGCGGCCTTCGTGGTGCCTCGGGTCGGAATCGAACCGACACTCCTCGCGGAACGGGATTTTGAGTCCCGCGCGTCTACCAATTTCGCCACCGAGGCCAGGTGCTGAACTGCGCAATTCGAGCGCGCGGAATTATGGCACGCGGCCCACGCCCGGGCGCCTGGCCTGAGACAATGCCGCAGCCAGTGCCAGCCCGCCTCGCGCCGGCCGAGCCCCTCCAGGGCCTGTCACCTCTGGGACGTTCATGACCGCCTACAAGACCATCGAAGACGTGATCGGCAACACGCCGCTGGTGCGCCTGGTTCGCCTGCCGGGTGCCGACAACGATCGCCGCGGGAACGTGATCCTGGGCAAGCTCGAGGGCAACAACCCGGCCGGCTCGGTGAAGGACCGCCCGGCGATCAGCATGATCCGCCGCGCCGAGGAGCGCGGCGATATCAAGCCGGGCGACACGCTGATCGAGGCCACTTCGGGCAACACCGGTATCGCGCTGGCCATGGCGGCGGCGATCCGCGGTTACCGGATGCTGCTCGTGATGCCGGAAGACCTGTCCGTCGAGCGCGCGCAGACGATGAAGGCCTTCGGCGCCGAGCTGATCCTGACGCCGCGTTCGGGCGGCATGGAATACGCGCGCGACCTGGCCGAACAGATGCAGCGCGACGGCAAGGGCCGCGTGCTCGACCAGTTCGCCAATGAGGACAACCCACGCATCCACTTCGAGACTACCGGTCCGGAGATCTGGCGCGACACCGGCGGGCGCATCACGCACTTCGTCAGTGCGATGGGCACGACCGGCACGATCACCGGCGTCTCGCGCTACTTGAAGCAGCAGAGCGCGGCGGTGCGCATCGTCGGCGCGCAGCCGGCCGAGGGCTCGCGCATCCCGGGTATCCGCAAGTGGCCCGAGGCCTATCTGCCGAAGATCTACGACCCGACCTGGATCGACGAAACGGCCCAGGTGAGCCAGGCCGACGCCGAGGAGATGGCGCGGCGCATGGCCTGTGAAGAGGGCATCTTTGCCGGCATCTCGGCCGCCGGGGCCTGCTGGGTGGCCCTGCAGATCGCACGCGAGGTCGAGAACGCGACGATCGTGTTCATCGTCTGCGACCGCGGCGACCGCTATCTGTCCACGGGGGTCTTTCCGGCCTGATTCCACGACGGCCATCGGAGGGCCTGTGCGCTACGAGTTCCGCTTCTGTCCGCATTGTTCGACCGGGCTGACGCCCATCGCCGCCGACGAGGACAGCGGCCCGAAGACGCGTCTGCGCTGCGCCGCGTGCGGCTACACGCACTGGAACAACCCGACGCCGGTGCTCGCCGCGGTGATCGAGCTGGCCGACCGCGACGGGCAACTGCTGCTGGCGCGCAACGCCACCTGGCCCGGCAAGTTCTTCGGCCTCGTCACCGGCTTCATGGAGGCGGGCGAATCGCCCCAGGAGGGCACCGTGCGCGAAGTGGCCGAGGAGACTTCGCTCGAGGTGGAAGCGCTCTCGATCATCGGCGTCTATGACTTCCAGCGCATGAACCAGGTGATCATCGCCTATCACGCCGTGGCGCGGGGCGAGATCGCACTGTCGCCCGAATTGGCCGAGTACCGGCTCTTCACGCCGGCCTCGGTGCGCTGCTGGCGTGCCGGCACCGGTTACGCGCTGGCCGACTGGCTGACCGCGCGCGGCCACACGCCGCAGTGGATCGAGCTGCCGCGGTAGCGGTGTGCTCAGTCCTCTTGGGGGGCGGCACCGCAGGGGCGACGCCGCGGGAGTCCAGGGGTCGTCATGTCACTAGAATCAGTCCGAGACCTGCAAGGACCCGCCGATGATGGACGCCCAGAGAGAACTCGATACCCGGGGCCTGAACTGCCCGCTGCCCATCCTGAAGGCGAAGAAGGCGTTGGCCGACATGCAAAGCGGCGAGCTGCTCAAAGTCGTCTCGACCGACCCCGGTTCGATGCGCGACTTCCAGGCCTTCGCCCGCCAGACCGGCAACGAACTCGTCGAGCAGCAGGCGCTGGGCGACGAGTTCGTGCACCTGCTGCGGCGGCGCTGAAGCGGCGCCGCCCCGGGCCGTCAGATGTCGAGGCCGCGCAGGAACTCGCGGAAGCCCGGGCCCAGTTCCGGGTGCGCCAGTGCGAGTTCGACGTTGGCGCGCAAGAACCCTTCCTTGCTGCCGCAGTCATAGCGCTTGCCCTCGTAGCGGAAGGCGAACACCTTCTCGCGTCGCAACAGGCCCGAGATGCCGTCGGTGAGCTGGATCTCGCCACCGACGCCGCGCGGCTGGTTGGCGATCTCGTGGAACACGCCGGGCGTCAGGATGTAGCGCCCGGCCACGCCCAGGCGCGACGGCGCGTCCTCGGGCGCGGGCTTCTCGACGATGCGGGTGATGTCGAGCATGCGGTCGCTGACCGGCGTGCCGGCCACGATGCCATAGCGCCGCGTCTGCTCGGCCGGCACTTCCTGCACCGCGAGGATCGACGCCCGCCACTCTGCGAACTGGTCGACCATCTGCTTGAGCACCGGCGGCGTGCCGACCATCAGGTCGTCGGCCAGCAGCACCGCGAACGGCTGGTTGCCGACCAGCCGCTGCGCACATAACACCGCGTGGCCCAAACCGAGCGCCTGCGCCTGGCGCACGTAGATGCACTCCATGTCGTCGGGCTTGACGCTGCGTACCACGTCCAGCAGGTCCTGCTTACCCGCCTGTTCGAGGGCTATCTCCAACTCGAAAGTCATGTCAAAGTGGTCTTCGATCGGGCGCTTGTGGCGGCCCGTGACGAAGATCATCTCTCGCACCCCGGCGGCATAGGCCTCCTCGACGGCGTACTGGATCAAGGGCTTGTCCACCACCGGCAGCATTTCCTTGGGCTGCGCCTTCGTGGCCGGCAGGAAGCGGGTGCCGAGTCCGGCCACGGGAAAGATCGCTTTGTTGACCAGCATGACCTTGCAACTTGAAGTGGGCTCCGGTTCATTGTGGCACGCCCCCGTCCGCGGCCGCGCCGCCGACAGGCAACGGGCCCCATGGACGTGTTGATCGCCGAGGCGCTCGAACCCGAGGTGATCGGCTGGCTCGAGTCGCGCCACTCGGTGCGCTACGCGCCAGAGCTGGCACTCGACCCGCGCGCCTTCCGGCAGGGCCTGTTCGACGTGCGGGCGCTGATCGCGCCGCCCTCGCTGGCGCTCGACGCGCTGACGCTGCAGCACGCGCCGCGGCTGCGCGTCGTGGGCCGGGTCAGCGCAGGGGCCGAGAACATCGACCTCGATGCCTGTGCCCGCGCCGGGGTCGAGGTGGTGCGCAGCCTCGCCGCGTCGGCACAGGCCGAGGCCGAGTTCATGATCCACGCGCTGCTGTCGCTGCTGAGGCGCTTTCCCGTCGTCGGGCCCGACGGCAAGCTGGCCGGGCGCGAACTGGGCGCCTGCACCGTGGGCCTGATCGGCATGGCCCCCGCTGCCCGCTCGATGGCGCAGATGCTCGGCGGCTTCGATGCCAAGCTGGTCGGCTACGACCCCGCCTTGCACCTGTCCGACGGCGTCTGGGAGCGCTGGCGTGTGTTGCCGCTGGGCCTGCGCGAGCTGCTCCAGGAGGCGGACGCGGTGTGCGTGCAACTGCCCTACTTCAGCCGATATCGAGGCCTGCTCGGCGAGCGCTTCCTGCCGTTCTGCAAGCCGAACCAGGTGATCGTCAGCATCTCGCACTCGGCGCTGTTCGACGAAGCCTGGCTTGCCGAAGCGCTGGCCACCGACAGGCTGGCCGCCGTCTGGCTCGACAGCTTGGAACCCGGTGCCCTCGACCCCGGGAGGCCGCTGCACGGCATCGAGACGCTTCAGGTCTCGCCTCGGGTGGCGAGCACCACGCGCGAGTCGCACCGGCGCAGCGCCTGGGCCGTGGCCAAGCGCATCGACGAACTGATCCGGCCCGAGAATGCAGCCTAGCTGCCGCCCGCCACGGCCTGCGCCTGGCCGCGACACGCAGGCTGACCTCCCCGTTACCCCGCGGCAGCGTCGCTGCTACCCGAGGCGCGCCGACTGCTCCTGCAGCCGGCCCAGCGTGGCGGCGAAGTCGGCGACGCGCTGCGTTTCGAGCGCCACCACGGCCGCCGGCGCGCGCTCGACGAAGCTCGGGTTGGCAAGCTTGGCCCTGGCCTTGGCAATCTCGCCCTCGAGGCGCGCGATCTCCTTGCCCAGGCGCTCGCGTTCGGCGGCGACGTCGATCTCGACATGCAGGGCCAGGCGGGCGCTTCCGGCCACGGCCACCGGCGAGGAGCGCGTCGCGGCGCTGTAGTCGGCCTCTCCGGCAAAGGGCCTGACTTCCGACAACTTGGCCAGCGCCTTCAGCAAGGGTGTGGCCTGTTCGACGAACTCGGCGTCGCCGTGAACGTAGAGCGGCACGCGCGCCGCGGGGGAGAGCGACATCTCGCTGCGCAGCGTGCGGCACACGCCGACGATCTCCTTCAGCCGTGCCACCCAGGCGTCCGCCCCCGGGTCGATGCGCTCGGGCTGCGCCTGCGGGTACGGCGCCAGCACGATCGACTCGTCGCTGCCAGGCGCCTTGCGCGCGGCGACGACGGCGACCGTCTCCCACAACTCGGCGGTGATGAACGGCGTGATCGGGTGCAGCAGGCGCAGCACCGTCTCCAGCACGCGCAGCAGCGTGCGGCGCGTCGCGCGCTGCCCGGGCTCGCTGCCGCCCTGCAACTGAGCCTTCGCGATCTCGAGGTACCAGTCGCAGTATTCGTCCCAGACGAACGAGTAGAGCGCACCCGCCACGTTGTCGAGCCGGTAGTCGGCAAAGCCCTTCGCGACGGCCGCCTCGACGCGCTGGAGTTCGCCGGTGATCCAGCGGTCGGCGTTCGAGAAGCTCAGGTACTGGTGGAAGGGTCCGGCGGGGGCCACGAGGCGCCCCGCTTCGTCGAAGCGAGGCGGGGCGCACTCGGCCTTGGTGTGTTCCTTCAACCCGCAGTCCTGCCCTTCGCAGTTCATCAGCACGAAGCGCGTCGCGTTCCAGAGCTTGTTGCAGAAGTTGCGGTAGCCCTCGCAGCGCTTGGTGTCGAAGGCGATGTTGCGCCCGAGGCTGGCGTAGCTCGCCATCGTGAAGCGCAGTGCATCGGCGCCATAGGCCGGAATGCCGTGCGGGTACTCCCTTTCCACACGGCGCGCCACCTTGGGCGCGGTCTCCGGCTTGCGCAATCCGACGGTCGACTTGTGAATCAGCGTCGGCAGGTCGACGCCGTCGATCAGGTCCACCGGGTCGATGACGTTGCCCTCGGACTTGCTCATCTTGTGGCCTTCGGCGTCGCGCACCATGCCGTGGATGTACACCGTCTCGAAGGGAACCTTGCCGGTGAAGTGGGTCGTCATCATGATCATCCGGGCGACCCAGAAGAATATGATTTCGTAGCCGGTGACGAGCACGCTCGATGGCAGGAAGAGTTCGAGTTCCTTCGTCTGCGCCGGCCAGCCGAGGGTCGAGAACGGCACGAGCGCCGACGAGTACCAGGTGTCGAGCACGTCCGCGTCGCGCGTCAGCGCGCCGACGTAGCCGGCGGCATCGGCCTTGGCGCGTGCCTCGGCCTCGTCGCGGGCAACGAAGAGCTCGCCGTCGCCGCCGTACCAGGCCGGGATCTGGTGGCCCCACCAAAGCTGGCGCGAGATGCACCAGTCGGTGATGTTGCGCATCCACTGGTTGTAGGTGTTGACCCACTGCTCGGGAATGAACTTCACCTCGCCGCTCTCGACCGCGTCGATCGCCTGCTGCGCGATGCTCTTGCCGCCGCGGCCCGGTTTGGTGGTGGCGACGAACCACTGGTCGGTGAGCATCGGCTCGACGATCTGGCCGGTGCGCGCGCAGCGCGGAACCACCAGCTTGTGCTTGCGCACTTCGACGAGGACGCCTTGCGCTTCGAGGTCGGCAACGACGCGCTTGCGGGCGGCGAAGCGGTCGAGCCCGCGATAGGTCGCGGGCGCGTTGTCGTTGATGCGCGCATCGAGCGTTAGCACGCCGATCGTCGGCAGGCCATGTCGCTGGCCGACGGCATAGTCGTTCAGGTCGTGCGCCGGCGTGACCTTGACGACGCCGGTGCCGAATTCGCGGTCCACGTAGTCGTCGGCGATCACGGGGATCGTGCGGCCGCACAACGGCAGCACGACCCGCTTGGCGACGAGCGCAGCGTAGCGTTCGTCGTCGGGGTGGACCATCACCGCGGTGTCGCCAAGCATCGTCTCCGGGCGCGTCGTCGCCACCACGACCGAGCCGGATCCGTCTTCCAGCGGGTAGCGGATCAGCCACAGCGAGCCGTCTTCCTCGTCGCTCTCGACCTCGAGGTCGGAGACTGCGGACTTGAGTACCGGGTCCCAGTTGACGAGCCGCTTGCCGCGATAGATCAACCCTTCCTCGTACAGACGGACGAAGGTCTCGGTCACCACCGGCGAGAGCTTGTCGCTCATCGTGAAGTACTCGTGCGCCCAGCTCACGCTGTCGCCCATGCGGCGCATCTGGCGCGTGATCGTCGTGCCCGAGGCTTCCTTCCACTCCCACACCTTGGCGACGAAATTCTTGCGCCCCAGGTCGTGGCGCGACTGGCCCTGGTCCTGCAACTGGCGCTCGACGACGATCTGCGTCGCGATACCCGCATGGTCGGTGCCCGGCACCCACAGCGTGTTGAAGCCGCGCATGCGGTGGTAGCGCGTCAGCGCGTCCATGATCGTCTGGTTGAACGCATGCCCCATGTGCAGCGTGCCGGTCACGTTCGGCGGTGGCAGCTGGATCGAGAACGACGGGCGGCTCGCGTCCAGCGACGGCTCGTAGACGCCGCTCTGCTCCCACAGCGGCGCCCAGCGCGCCTCGATCGCGGCGGGTTCAAAGGACTTGGCGAGTTGGGTCATGACAAGGGGTTTGCAGCCAGTGCTTCGACATGGCGCAACGGGGGTCGTGGCAGATTTTGATTGTAGGTGGCGCCCAAGAAGCGAAAAGCCCCGCAGAAGCGGGGCTGGGAGGCGCTTGGGGGTCCGACGGATCAGGCGGCGCTGCCCGCCTTGCGGCGACGCGCGACGAACCCGACGGCGCCCAATCCGGCGAGCATCAGAGCATAGGTCTCGGGCTCGGGGACGGCGGTCACCTGGAGTTCGCCGGAATACAGCGACTTGGCGGAGGCGGTACCGAAGATTTCCACCGTGAAGGGCGTACTTGATGTGCTGCTGAGGCCGGCGAACTTGTAGTTGCCAGCCGTGACGAGGCTGGCCAGCTGGCCGTTCACCGTGACGGATGTGATGGCCGCGTACTGCGAGCTCAACGTGAAGTCGAAGTTGTACGTGCCGGCGGCCAGATTGCTGAAGGACAGCACGTCGTCGCCCCCCGCCAGCAGCGGGGCCGTTCCAATGAAGGACGCATA
Organism: uncultured bacterium; assembly: GCA_963779155.1. GTDB lineage: Bacteria > Pseudomonadota > Gammaproteobacteria > Burkholderiales > Burkholderiaceae_C > CAIKUF01. Next base: position 588,822 of record CAVZXE010000015.1, read on the forward strand.
GCCGCTCGAGAGGTCGATGGTTTGGTCTGCTGCAAAGGTGCTGGCTGCGCTGGATGCAAGCACCGCAGCAATGGCGAGGGTTTTCAGTTTCATGTTTGAGTTGCTCCGAAGGTGCGTAAGCTGGAAGGGAACGCCGGGTGGGGTTGCCGGGCAGCACACAGCGGGTCCGCCGTGTGAATGAATGTTCGCCGGTCATGTTCGCGGCAGCTAGCCCTGATGTCGGGGGTGCCCCCCGGGATGGAGGGGAGGCGGACGTGTTGATGCCCGGGGAAGGGGTGCACGTCTTTCGCTGCGCTGTGTGGCGTGGCGCTGTGCGCGAAGCCCGATCCGGGGTGCGCTGCGCGAGCGTTGCCCGGCCCTAGCAGCAGCTTGACGCGATGCATGCGCCGGTAGCGCGTCGGCTCGTCTTGCTGGGTGGGGTGATCGCGTGGCCCATTGGTAGTGTGCCGGTCGCGTTCGGCGGCAGCAATCTGATGGAAGGCGATGGCCGGTTCGCGTTCAGAGAGTGTTCACGGACACGCCACTGTTCCTGCAGCGTCGGCAAGTGCGCCTCGATCGCGGCGGGTTTGAACGACCTGGCAGGTTCACCCATGGACGAGGCTTGAAGGCAATGCTCCGAGGCGGCGCGGGCGACTTCGAGAATGCTTAGATTGCACGCGACGCGGGCAAGCGAAAAGCCCCGCCGAGGCGGGGCTTGACAACGCAGAACCTGAACGCTCAGGCAGCGTTGTAGGCCTTGCGGCGACGGGCGACGAAGCCTACGGCGCCCAGGCCGGCGAGCATCAGCGCGTAGGTCTCCGGCTCAGGAATGGGGGCCGTGTGGCCCTCGTAGAACTGACCGAAGGCGAAGTCGCTGGTGCCGCTGATCGTCACGCCGGTCACGCCCTTGCCGGTCCAGCCGAAGAACTTGGCTCCGCCATTGCCGTCGACATTTTGGGTGACGAACTGGCCACCAGCCAAGGTCAAGGTGATGGATTGAACACTGAACGGGTTGGGTTCAATGAAGACGCCAAACGCGTCGACCGGGAGCAGGTTGGGGGACTTGAAGACCTGTCCACCGGTGAAGTCGAACGACACCGAATTCTGACCCAGCGAAGAGTACACCGTGGTGCCATTGGAGCCAGGTTGTCCCGGCCACGTGGCCCAACTCGAACCGATGACACGCGTCGAAACCGGGCTGGAGAAGTTGCTCAGCACCGAACCTCCACCCAGAGTGATCGACGAAGGCGTCGAGAACTCCGCGTCGCCAGTCACGGCAGTGCCCTGGAAGACGCTGACGTCGACGGACCACAATGCGAGGTCGCTGTACACCGTGACCGCCTTCGCCGCCGTTGCCGACAGCATCAGCGCCGTAACGCCGATGGCGGCGAGTAGCTTGTTAAGAACCATGTGAGAACTCCCTGAAAGGATGGATTGAGACTGCGGAGGAGGACGACCACTCTTCAAGCAGCCGCCTGCGTGAATACTCGTCGCTCCAGACCGCACCGGCAACCCCCCGTCCAGGGGGGGCGCCCCGAAACCAGCGAACAAAATCGAAATAGCTCTGCGGTATATCCACTTGGAAGAATGGAGTGCAATCGGCGGGCGGGTTGCGCGAGAGTGCGGCCAGAAGAGGTTGTATTCCGCTGACGATGACGCCCGAGCAAGCGCCTGGCGTCGCGCGGCTTCAGGAGGTCTGCCCACACGCCGATTGACCCGACAGGTTGACACTGCCGCGCTCATGGATCGGCGGCGTCTGGGGTTCGCCTCGCGGCTGGCATGCCCCGCAAGGGCAGAGGGCCACCTGACGCAACGAAATGCGGGTTCTCGAATCCCGGCTTCCCATAGCACAGCGCCTCACCGTCGAGGCGACGCACCTCGCCGCCCGCCGCGAGCAGCACCGCATGCCCGGCGGCGATGTCCCATTCCATCGTGCGGCCGAACCTCGGGTACAGATCGGCTTCGCTGGCGGCGATCAGACACAGCTTCAACGACGAACCGGCACTTGAGATTGACGCCACTTTGCGCCCGGCCAGGAAGGCCGCCAGCGCCGCCGCATCGCCGTGCGAGCGGCTCGCCAGCACGGCCAGGCCTTCGGCCGGCACCGCGCGGCAGGCGATCGGGCGCCGCCCGCCGTCGTCCTCGACGAATGCGCCAAGGCCAAGCGCGCCGGCGAACAGGCGGCCGAGCGCGGGAGCGAGCACCACGCCCAACACCGGGACGGCATCTTCGATCAGCGCGATGTTGACCGTGAACTCGCCATTGCGGCTGACGAACTCCTTCGTCCCGTCGAGCGGATCGACGAGCCAGAAGCGCCGCCCCACGATCGGCGCGTGCCCGCGCGCCACGGCTTCTTCGGCCACCACAGGCACGCCGGGCAGCAGGGCTTCGAGGGCGGGAACGACTACGGCCTCGGCGCGCTCGTCGGCCGTCGTCACCGGCGAATGGTCGTCCTTGTCGCGCACGGCGAAGTCGGTGGCGTAGACGGCCATCACGACTTCGCCGGCCCGGCGCGCGATCTGGATGACCGCTTCAAGCAGCACTGCGTGCGTCGCGGCGTCTGGTGTCATGGGTGCTCTTTCGATATTACGCAAAGCAATGTCAAGTTCGATAGGATTCGCCGCTCTCAACCGCGACCCGTCCATGAACCTGACCCATCTGCAGCGTCTCGAGGCCGAGGCGATCCACATCATGCGCGAGGTCGTTGCCGAGACCGAAAAGCCGGTGATGCTGTACTCGATCGGCAAGGACAGCGCCTGCATGCTGCGCCTGGCGCAAAAGGCCTTCTACCCCTCGCTGCCGCCGTTCCCGCTGCTGCACGTGGACACGACCTGGAAGTTCCGCGAGATGTACACCGAGCGCGAGCGCATCGCCCGCGAGACCGGCATGCAACTGCTGATCTACCAGAACCCCGAGGCGCAGGCGCTGGGCATCAACCCCTTCGAGCACGGCTCGCAAGTCCACACCGACCTGTGGAAGACCCAGGGCCTGCGGCAGGCGCTCGACGAGTACGGCTTCGACGCCGCATTCGGCGGCGCGCGCCGCGACGAGGAGAAGTCGCGCGCCAAGGAACGCATCTTCTCGTTTCGCAGCGAGCAGCACCGCTGGGACCCGAAGGTCCAGCGCCCGGAGCTGTGGAAGCTCTACAACGCGCGCAAGCGCCCCGGCGAGTCGATCCGCGTCTTCCCGCTGTCGAACTGGACCGAGCTCGACGTGTGGCAGTACATCCACCTCGAGCGCATTCCCATCGTGCCGCTGTACTTCGCCAAGGAGCGGCCGGTCGTCGACCGCGACGGCACGCTGATCATGGTCGACGACGAGCGCATGCCGCTCAAGCCGGGCGAAGTGCCGATGCTGCGCAAGATCCGCTTTCGCACGCTCGGCTGCTACCCGCTGTCGGGCGGCATCGAATCGGACGCCGACACGCTGCCCGGGATCATCCAGGAGATGCTGCTGACGCGCACCTCCGAGCGCCAGGGCCGCCTGATCGACCACGACCAGTCGGCCTCGATGGAGAAGAAGAAGCAAGAGGGCTACTTCTGATGGCCCACGTCTCCGACCTGATCGCCACCGACATCGAGCAGTACCTCACGCTGCACGAGACCAAGAGCCTGCTGCGCTTCATCACCTGCGGTAGCGTCGACGACGGCAAGAGCACGCTGATCGGGCGGCTGCTCTACGACTCGAAGATGCTCTTCGAAGACCAGCTCGCCGCCATCGAAGCCGACTCGGTCAAGTGGGGCACCCAGGGCGGCGAGATCGACTTCGCGCTGCTCGTCGACGGCCTGGCCGCCGAGCGCGAGCAGGGCATCACGATCGACGTCGCCTACCGCTACTTCTCGACCGACCGGCGCAAGTTCATCGTCGCCGACACGCCCGGCCACGAGCAGTACACGCGCAACATGGTCACCGGCGCCTCGACCGCCGACGTGGCCGTGGTGCTGGTCGATGCCCGCCGCGGCGTGCTCACGCAGACGCGGCGGCACAGCTTCCTCGTCTCGCTGATCGGCATCCGCAAGGTCGTGCTGGCGATCAACAAGATGGACCTGATGGGGTACTCGCAAGACGTCTTCGACGCCATCGTCGCCGAGTACCGCGAGTTTGCGAAACACCTCGAGCTGCAGGACATCACCGCGATCCCGCTCTGCGGCGCTGCGCGGCGACAACATGCTCGCCCACAGTGCGCACACCGCCTGGTACCGCGGCCCGACACTGATGGGTTATCTCGAGACCGTCGACGTGGGCGACGTGCACCAGCGGGCCGAGGCCTTCCGCATGCCGGTGCAGTGGGTCAACCGGCCGAACCTCGACTTTCGCGGCTTCTCGGGCACCATCGCCAGCGGCGCCGTCCGGCCGGGCGACCGCCTCCAGGTGCAGCCTTCGGGGCGCGAGAGCACGGTGGCGCGCATCGTCACCGCCGACGGTGACCTGGCGCTGGCCGTGGCCGGGCAATCGATCACGCTGACGCTCGCGGACGAGATCGACGTCTCGCGCGGCGCGATCCTCTCGAACAGCGCGGCGCCGGCCGAAGTGGCCGACCAGTTCGAGGCCACGCTGGTCTGGATGGCCGAGGCGCCGCTGTTGCCCGGCCGCCAGTACCTGCTCAAGATCGGCGCCCAGACCGTGACGGCCACGGCGAGCCCGCCGAAGTACAAGTTCAACGTCAACACGATGGAGCACCTGGCAGCAACGCAGCTCGAGCTCAACGAGATCGGCGTGTGCAACATCGCGCTCGACCGCGCGATCGCGTTCGACCCCTACACCACCAACCGCGACACCGGCGGCTTCATCCTGATCGACCGCCTGAGCAACGGCACCGTCGGCGCCGGCATGCTGCACTTCGCGCTGCACCGGGCGCCGGACGGTCCCGATGGCAGCGTCGAGGTGGACAAGGCGGCGCGAGCGCAATTGAAGGGCCAGAAACCTTGCGTGCTGTGGTTCGCCGGGCCCGCGGCCTTGTCGCTGGCTCGCCGCGTCGAGCAGCGGCTGTTCGCGCGGGGGCGTCACACCCACCTGCTCGGCCATGGCACGCCGCATCGCGCGGCCGAGCTGGCGCCGGTGCTGCTCGATGCCGGGTTGATCGTGCTGTTCGCATCTCCATCGCCCGATCCTGCCGGGCGGGTTGCGCTGCGCAGCGCCGTGGACGACGACGAATTCATCGCGATCGAGGTCGACCCGCCGCCGGGTGCCGCCGCGCTCGGCGACCCTCCGTCCGGCACTGCGCTGTGCGTCCAGACCACCAGCACCGCGGCCGAGGACGCGGCCGACCGCGTGCTTGCCTTGCTGTTCGACCGCGGCGTGATCCGCTAGCAAGGGCGCCTTCGACGCGGTCCGCGCCTGGCCAGCCGATGCCAGGCGCGCCGGGCTCTACATCAGCAGGTGCTCGCCCGCGTTGTCGCCGCCGAGGATCACGTAGTTCACCTTGCGGATGTCGGCGAGCTTCGTGCCGCCGGCATACGAGATCGAGCTCTGCACGTCCTCGCGCATCTCGCGCAGCGTGTCGGCAAGCTGGCCCTTGATCGGCTCGAGGATGCGCTTGCCCTCGACGTGCTTGTACTCGCCCTTGTTGAAGTCGCTCGCCGAACCGAAGTACTCCTTGAACAGCTTGCCGTCGACCTCGACGGTCTTGCCGGGCGACTCCACATGCCCGGCGAACAGCGAGCCGATCATCACCATCGCGGCGCCGAAGCGCACGCTCTTGGCGATGTCGCCGTGGTCGCGGATGCCGCCGTCGGCGATGATGGGCTTGGTCGCCACGCGCGCGCACCACTTCAGCGCCGAGAGCTGCCAGCCACCGGTGCCGAAGCCGGTCTTGAGCTTGGTGATGCACACCTTGCCCGGGCCGACGCCCACCTTGGTCGCGTCGGCGCCCCAGTTCTCGAGGTCGATCACCGCCTCGGGCGTGGCCACGTTGCCGGCGATCACGAAGGTGCCGGGGAGCTTGTTCTTGATGTGCTCGATCATCTTGCGCACGCCCTCGGCGTGGCCATGGGCGATGTCGATCGTGACGTAGTCGGCGCCCACGCCCTCGGCGGCGAGGCGGTCGATCACCTCGACGTCGGGCTGCTTGACGCCCGAACTGATCGAGACATACAGGCCCTTGTCGCGCATCCGCTTCGCGTAGGCGACGTTGTCGAGGTCGAAGCGGTGCATCACGTAGAAGTAGCCATTGGCGGCGAGCCATTCGCTGATCGGCTCGTCGATCACGGTCTTCATGTTCGCGGGCACGACCGGCAGCTTGAAGACGCGAGCGCCGAGCTCGGCCGAGGCGTCGCACTCGCTGCGGCTCTCGACGCGGCACTTGCGCGGCAGCAGCAGGATGTTGTCGTAGTCGAAGATTTCCATGTGCAGGCTCCAGGGCGTGTGAAGAGCACTTGACCTGGGGCCCGGCCGCCGCCGGCTGAGCGCCGTGCGCGGGCACGGGAGCCGGAAACGAAAACCGGGCCTCAAAATTTGGGCCCGGTGGCGAATTCTACGCGCGTCGAGCCCGCGCTACTTCGCCGTTGCGCAGCCTGCAGCGGCCGCCTGCGCGAGCGCGATGACGTTGCCCGCCGGGCCCTCGACCCAACCCACTGCGGCGAGCCGCTCGGTCCTGGCGCCGGGCGGGATGCGCAGCGCCACCAGGTGCTCGATGCGCCCGCTGGCTCCGTCAAGCGCCAGCGGGCCCGCGAGCGCGCGCACCAGGCGGCGCTCGAGCGGGCTGCCCTCGCTGCCGGCGCGCACGGTCTCGACCAGCGCCAGGTAGCCCGTCGCAACGGCGGGCGGCGCCGCGCCGTCGCGCTGCGCGTGCAGTTGCACCGCCATGTAGCCGCTCCAGGCCGGCCCATCCTTCACGCTGACGCGCCACTCCGGCCGTGCCGCCAGCGCGTGCCGGCGTTGTGATGATGGCTCGGGCGGCGGCGTGCCGGCGCGCCGCGCACCTTCGGCCAGCGCAGCGACCGACAGCGCGGCCTCGTCGCCGCGCTCGCTCGGCACGATCCAGTCGAGCACGAACGCAGCCGCGGCAGGCGCGCTGGCTTCGCGCCAGCAGGCAGCGCAGTCGGCGTCGATGAAGCGCTCGACGAGCTCGCTCGGCTGCGCCGGGCATTGAGCGTGCGCTGCGAGGGGCAGCGCCAGGGCCGGCACGATCACCCAGCGCGCGGCGCGATGCAAGGTCGGCGACAAGGCGGCTCCTAGAATCCCCGGATGAGTCCGCATTCTGATGAAGTTCCGTCCGGGCAGGGCGAGCAAGGCCCTGGCGCGGGCAGCGGCAGGCTGCTGCGCGGCCTGAACCCGGAGCAGCTCGCGGCGGTCACGCTGCCGGCCGAGCCGGCGCTGATCCTGGCTGGCGCGGGCTCGGGCAAGACGCGCGTGCTGACGACGCGGATCGCCTGGCTGATCACCACCGGCCAGGTCTCGCCCGGCGGCGTGATGGCGGTGACGTTCACGAACAAGGCGGCCAAGGAGATGCTCGCGCGCCTCGGCGCGATGCTGCCGATGCCGGTACGCGGCATGTGGGTGGGCACCTTCCACGGCCTGTGCAATCGGTTCCTGCGCGCGCACTGGAAGCTCGCCGCGCTGCCGCAGAGCTTCCAGATCCTCGACATGCAGGACCAGCTTTCGTCGGTCAAGCGCATCGTCAAGGCGATGGGCCTGGACGAGGAGCGCTTCGCGCCCAAGCAGGTGAGTGCCTTCATCGCGCACGCCAAGGACGACGGCCGGCGCCCGGGCGACATCGAATTGCGCGACGAGCACACGAGGAAGCTCGCCGAGATCTACCAGGCCTACGAAGAGCAGTGCCAGCGCGAGGGCAGCGTCGACTTCGCCGAGCTGATGCTGCGCACCTACGAGCTGATGCGCGACAACGCGGCGCTGCGCGAGCACTACCAGCGGCGCTTCCGCCACATCCTGGTCGACGAGTTCCAGGACACCAACAAGCTGCAGTACAAGTGGCTCAAGATGTTCGCCAGCCCCGGGGATCCGCGAGCCGGCGTGCCGCCGGCGGGCGTGTTCGCCGTGGGCGACGACGACCAGAGCATCTACGCCTTCCGCGGCGCGCTGGTCGGCAACATGGCCGACTTCGAGCGCGAGTTCAAGGTGGCGCGCGTGATCAAGCTGGAGCAGAACTACCGCAGCCACAGCAACATCCTCGACACCGCCAACGCGCTGATCTCGCGCAACACGCGGCGCCTGGGCAAGAACCTGCGCACCGAGGCCGGCGCCGGCGAGCCGGTGCGCGTGTTCGAGGCGACGAGCGACTTTGCCGAGGCGCAGTGGTTCATCGAGGAGGCGCAGCAGCTGCACCGCGAAGGCACGCCGCGGGCCGAGATCGCGCTGCTCTACCGCAGCAACGCACAGTCGCGGGTGCTCGAATCGGCGCTCTTCAACGCCGGCATTCCGTACCGCGTCTATGGCGGGCTGCGCTTCTTCGAGCGCGCCGAGATCAAGCACGCGCTGGCCTACCTGCGGCTGCTCGAGAACCCGAACGACGACACGAGCTTCCTGCGCGTCGTGAACTTCCCGACGCGCGGCATCGGCGCGCGCACGATCGAGCTGCTGCAGGACGCGGCGCGCCAGGGCCACGAAGGCGGCCCCACCGGGCCCACCGGGGGCCGCAGCCTGATGCAGAGCGTCGGCGCCGTCGCCGGCAAGGGCGGCGGCAGCCTGGCCGCGTTCGTGGCGCTGATCGACGCGATGCGATCGGCCACGCAAGGCCTCACGCTGCGCCAGATCATCGAGCACGTGCTCGAGGCGAGCGGGCTCGAAGCCTTCTACCGCAGCGACCGCGACGGCCAGGATCGGCTCGAGAACCTGGCCGAACTCGTCAACGCGGCCGAGGCCTTCGTCACCATCGAAGGCTTCGGCAAGGACGCGGTGGCCCTGCCGGTGGACGAGACCGCTGCTTCGTCGGGCGCCGCGACCGCGCAGGCGCAGGCGGGCGTGGCGCTTGCCGATGTCGAGAGTGGCGAGATCATGTCGCCGCTGGCCGCGTTCCTGACCCACGCCGCGCTGGAAGCGGGCGACAACCAGGCCCAGGCCGGGCAGGACGCGATCCAGCTGATGACGGTGCACTCCGCCAAGGGGCTGGAATTCGACTGCGTGTTCATCACCGGGCTCGAGGAAGGCCTGTTCCCGCACGAGAACTCGGCCGCCGAACTCGACGGACTGGAGGAGGAGCGGCGCCTGATGTACGTGGCCATCACCCGCGCCCGCAGGCGCCTGTACCTGAGCTTCAGCCAGACGCGCATGCTGCACGGGCAGACACGCTACAACGTCAAGAGCCGCTTCTTCGACGAACTGCCCGAAGACACGCTGAAGTGGATCACGCCGCGCCAGCAGGGCTTCGGCTCGGGCCATGCGCGCGAATATCAGGCGGCGTGGGCGCGCGGCTCGGGGCTGGGTTCGATCGTCGGCGTGGGCAAGGTGTCGCCGCCGCCGGCCTTGGCGCCGAAGGCGCCGGGCCACGGCTTTCGCCCGGGGCAGAGCGTGTTCCACAACAAGTTCGGCGAGGGCGTGATCGTCACCCTCGAAGGCAGCGGCGCCGACGCGCGCGCGCAGATCAACTTCGGCCGCCATGGAGCGAAGTGGCTGGCGCTCGGCATCGCCAAGCTGACGCCCGTGAACTGAAGGGCGGGGTCGCGCCGCCGCCGCGCAGCGGCGCTACTTGCCCTCGCGATAGGGAGCCGTTTCCTCGGCCTCGAGCCTGTACCCCGAGGCGCCCATCGCGGTGTCGCTGATCGCGGTGCTCAGCGTGCCGCTGACCCACATCGCGTCCATCGTGCGGTAGCCCTTGATCGGCTTGGCCGAGGTGACGTGGATGATCTGGTTTGCCGGCGGTGGCGGGGTGTGGATGCAGGCCCCGAAGTAGGGCACGAGCAGGAACTCGCGCAACTGGTCGCCCTGCACATCCAGCGGCACCACGAAGCCGGCGATGCGGATGCGGGTGCCGTTGAGCGCCGGCTCCGTCGGCGCCGTGTCGAAGGCGCGCTTCATGCGCTCGAGCGCGGCATTCGCGCGCGGGTCGCCGTCGCGCAGGGCGCCGAGGTTCAGGTCCTTGAGTTCCTTCATCGGATCCCAGTCCTTGGGCATCAGCGAGTCCCACTCGGTCAGCTTGAAGTCGCCCTTCCGGGCGGCCGTCGGTTTGGCCGCGGGTGCTGGCGGTGCCAGCTTGTCGCCGACACGATAGGCGGCCTCGGCCGCCGGTGCGGCGCTGCCAGCGGCGTGCGACGCGGCATGCAAGCAGGCGGCGCCGAGCACGGCGAATGCGAGCGCAGGGATCGAAGGGATCTTCATCGTCAACCTCTACAGTTTGGGCGTCAGGCCGTCGGCCAGCGCCAGGCGGCACGCGCGCCAGGCCGGAATGCTAGCGGCGAGCAGGCCGGCCGCGACGACGCCGGCCAGAAGCTGCCATTCGCCCGCCGCGCCGATGCCGGCGGCGAGCCTCACGCCCGCGTGCTGCTCGAGCCAGCCGCCGCCGAGCGCGGCCGCAAGGGCCAGCGCCAGCAGGCCGAGTGCGGCGCCGGCCGTCGTGCAGACCAGGCTCTCGGCCACGAGCAGGACTGCGATGTGGCGCGGCCCGGCGCCGACCGAGCGCAGGATCGCGAGTTCGCGGCGGCGCTCGTTCAGGCTCGCCAGCACCACGGCCACCAGGCCTGCCAGGCCGACGACGACGACCATCGCCGACACCGCGAGCAGCGTGCGTTCGACCACGCCCACCACCTGCCACAACTGATCGAGCGCCACGCCGGGCAGCACGGCCAGCAGGGGCTCGGCGGGATGCTCGTTGATCGCGCGCTGCACCTTGAACACCGCGCTGCGGTCCTTCAGGCCGACCAGCACTGCGGTGATGTGCTTGGGCTGCAGATCGAACTTGCGTGCGAACTCGGGCGGGATCGTGAGGCCCGGGATCGGTGCGCCCGCCTGCCAGTCGAGGTGGATCGCCTCGATCGCCTGCAGGCTCACGTGCACCGTGCGGTCCACCGGCGTGCCCGTGCGCGCGAGGATGCCGACCACGCTGAACGGTTTGTCGGCGTGCTCGGCCATCCCCGTGCCGCCCGCGCCGTGGCTGAGCGCGATGCGCTGGCCCAGCGCGCTGCCGAGCGCCTGCGCCACGTCGGCGCCGATCACGGCCTCGAACACCCCGTCGAGCGTGCCGGCGAAGGGCCGCCCGGCGTTGACCACCAGCGGCCGCTGGTAGCCATAGCGGAAGTGCTCGAAATAGTCGCGGCTCGTGCCGAGCACGGCGAAGCCGCGGTACGAGTCGCCGAGCGCGAGCGGTACCGCCCAAGCCACGGCGGGGTGGGCCGCCACGGCCTCGAAGCTGCTCCAGCGTATGTCGTTGGTCGCCTCGCCGAGACGGAATACCGCGTAGAGCATCAGCTGCACCGGGCTCGTGCGGGCGCCCACGATCAGGTCGGTGCCGGAGACCGATTGGGCAAAGCTCTCTCGCGCCGCCTGGCGGGCGCGCTCGACGCCGAGCAGCATCGTCACCGCCAGCGCGATCGCGATCACGGTGAGGCCGAGCGTGGCGCGGCGGTTCCAGGCGCTGGCCAGCGCGAGGCGCAGCAGATGCGTCATGTTTCGGCCTCGCTGGCAGCGGCAGCGCGATTGATCTCGTGCAGCGCCAGTTCACGCGTGAAGTGGCGTGCCAGCCGGCGATCGTGGCTGACGAAGAGCAGGCTCGCATTCGACGCAGCGCACTCGTGCAGCAGCAGTTCGAGGAAGCGGTCCTGCCGCTCGGCGTCGAGCGCCGAGGTCGGCTCGTCGGCAATCACGATCTCCGGCCGGCCGAGCAGCGCGCGCGCTGCCGCCACGCGCTGCTGCTGGCCGACCGAGAGTTGCGTCACCGGCCGCCCGGCCAGCTCGGGAGCGAGGTCGAGCGCGCGCAGCAGGCGCTCGGCCTCGGCCTGCATCGCACCGCCGCAGCGCTGCCGGCGCCGCGCCGAGAAGCGGCAGGGCAGCAGCACGTTGTCGATCACGCTCAGGTAGGGCACGAGGTTGAACTGCTGGAAGATGAACCCGATGTGGTCGACGCGAAAGCGGTCGCGCGCCGCGCCGCCCAGCGCGCCGAGGCGCGTGGTGCTGCCGGGCAGGGTGATGCACACGCTCCCCCGTTCGGCCACCAGCACGCCGCCCAGCAACCCGAGCAGCGTGCTCTTGCCGCTGCCGCTGGGCCCGTGCACGAAGACGCGCTCGCCTGCCGCCACGGCCAGGTGCTCGATGTCGATGCACGGCGGCTGGTCGCGGTTCCAGCGGAAGCGCAACTGCTCGACGCCGATCAGTGGGGCGGGCGGCGTGCTCACCAGGCAACGCTCCGCATCGCCCCCGTGAGCACGGCCGCAGACTGGCCTTTCGGTCCGGCCACCTGCACGTCGATGCGGCGCAGGCCGGGAAAGGCCTGCACCAATCCGACCTCGAGCCCGCGCAGCTGCGCCGGAGCCTCGCAGCGCCAGCGGTACGTTGCGGCCAGGTCGGCGTGTTCGCCGCCTGCCTTGCCGGCAGCGGTCTGGGCCGCGGGCACCGGGTTGCCGAGCCATTCCGGCGGCAGGGTCGGCGCGTTGATCTCGACGCCGCCCGCGACGCAACTTGCGCCTGCGCTGGGCTTGAGCAGCACCTGCGGTAGGCGCAGCTTGTCGGCCATGGCGCGCACGGCGGCGCGCTGTGCATCGGTTCGCGGCGCGTGTTCGAAGCCGAGCAGGTTGGCCAGCGGGCTTTCGAGCTCGACCACGAGCTGAGGGCCTTCGACGGCAATGCGCAACGCCGCCGTGCCGTGGACGTGCGCGTCGCCACTGGCCGCCTGCAAGGCCGGGCTCGCCAGCGCGGCGAACGCGACCAAGGCCGCGCGAAGGCCTTGCCAGTGCCGGATCGAGAGTAGAGATGTCATGTCGGGCTCCGCGGATTGAAGTGCTGCGCGACCGACGGTCGCGCCGGCTGGCCAGTGCCTCCGGCCCGTTGGCCGGGGGCACCACGCTTCATCCGTGGATCGGTGGCGCCCGGCTGCGGTAGGCGCCGCGTCCGCCGCTCGCGACCGCCAGGACGGGGTGCGCCCTCGGCGCCGCCGCGAGGCGCTCGGGCAGCGCCGCCATGGCCACGGCGCTTGAGGCGACCGGCTTGTCGAGTGCCGCGAGCGCGAGGCAGGCTTCGCAGGCCGGTTCCGGTGCCAGGCCGTGAACCTGGTCGATGGCGTGCGAAAGGCGGTGCATGGCACCGAGCTGCTGCGCCAGCACGAGTGCCAGGGCCAACAGCAAGCGCGACACGAAAAGCCGGGAAGCCATGGCCGGCAGTATAGGAAGGGTTGCCGGCACTGCCGCCGGTGGACGCCCCGCCGGGTAGTGGAGATGCCACGCGAGTTTGCAACCCGGCCGGGCGGCAAGCCGCTTGTGGCCAGGCCCGGCCCGAGGCCGCGCAGCGCGAAGCGCCACCTTCAGGGGGCGGGCGGCTCCGCCGGCAGCAACACCGATGTCAGGCCTTCGTACTTCGCGCCCCAGCGGTAGGCCAGCCCGAGCGATACCGAGGTCGTGACGCGCACCTTGGTCAGCGGGCTGTCGGCGGCATAGCCGAGCAGGCTGGTCAGGCCGGCACCGCCAAACAGGATCCAGCGCGAGGTCAGCGCCGCGGTGAAGCCGACCCCGGCGCGCAGGTTCGTCGGCCCGGCGCCCGGTGTGTAGGTCGGTAGGCCCGTCGCAGCGGCACTGTCGGGCGGCACGCCGTAGTAGCTGTTCATGTAGCGCGCATCGGTCCAGGTCACGCCGGTGCCGGCATACCACTCGGCAGCGGGCGTCAGCGGCGCGCGATAGCCGAAGTCGGCGGTCGCCACCGTGCCTCCGCCGCGGCCCAGGACGTCCTGCGAGATGCTGCTGGCCACCGTCCAGCGCTGCGTCAGCGCGTACGAGGCATAGACCCGCGTGCGCAGCGTGGCCGGCACGTCGGGCATGCCCTCGAGGCCCTCGATCGACGCCGAGTTGCGGCCGCGGTCGATGCGCAGCGCCACGCCCAGGCGAAGCTTGTCGCTGCTGAACAACTCGGCGCTGGCACCGGGCCCGCGCGGGTCTTGCGCGATGCCGAGCACGGCGGCAGCGCCGCCGGTGCTCAAGCGAACCCGTCCGTACTGAAACGCCCAGACCGGGCGCGCCTGGAAGGAGTAGGCCGACGAGGTCGTGTTCGACGACATGCTGGTCGATGCGCCGAGGGCCAGCGTCGCATTCTCGGCCAGGTCCGCCAGCAGGTCGGCAGCCGGCGATGCGGGCGCCCAGGCCAGTGCCAGGCAGCAGGTGGCGGTACGAATCGATGCTTTGCGGAATGCGGTTCGACCCATCGTCGGGTTCGAGGATAGCGGCCCCGGTCAACCGGAACATTGATCTGGCTGCGCCTGCAGTGGCTTCTGTGCGACGAAGCGCACCGAGCCGTGCCGAAGCGGAAGGCCGTTTCAGGCAGCAGCGAGCAGTCAGCCGGCAGCGACGGTCTGCATTCGCCCCATTGCAGACCTTGGTAGCGCCCGCTCCGCGGCCTGCCGGCATCGGCGCGGCAAGGCCGGGGCGGGCGGGCGCGGCGGCTTCACTGCGGCTCCCTTCGCTTCGCTGCGGGTCCCCTGCGCTCCTCGCTCCGCGGGGCGGCTGCGATCACTCCGCAGCGCCGCTGGACGCGGCCCTGCATAGAGCGTTCTCGCCGGTCCGACTGCGTCGGACTCCCCCCGCTGCGCTGCGGTGCTCGGCGCCGCACAGGCGCCGCCGCACCCACCCGCCCCGGCCTTGTGGCAACGCAGGGCTTTGCCTGCATGAATGCCCCCTGCCCCGGCCAAGGCGGTGGGCGAAGCGCGAGCGGCCTTGCCCACCGGCTTGCGCGCTCCGATCTCCGAGTGCCGGCTTCGGGGTAAGCCGCGAAGGACCGCAACGGGCCGAGAGCGGACCAACGCGCGTCTTGGCTGGGGCTCTCCTACTCGCTGCGCACGCGCAGGAAGCTGGCGAAACGAGGTACGCCGCTGGCGTTCAGGCCGATGTAGCGGTAGGTCACCTGGCTGCCGACGGGCGGCGGATCGCGTCGCTCGGCGTCGCTGAAGCCGCTGCCCAGGCTGAAGCGCAGGCCGCCCGGCGTCTGCACGAGCAGCGCGCCGAGCGCGCTCGCGTGCTTGCCCTTGCCGGGCAGGTGCGCGACGACGGTGGCCTCGGCGTCTTCGTAGGGCTTGAGCTTGAGCAGGTCGTCGCTGCGCTCGCCGCGGTAGAGCGAGTCGCCGCGATGCAGCACGAGCCCTTCGCCGCCGCCGTTGACAGTCTTCTTCAACAGTGCCTTGAGTTCGGCGCGATCGACCACCTTGCGCTGCGCGACCGCTTGCACCCAGGCCACGTCCAGATCGGCCAGCAGCCGCTGAAGGGCTGGGATGCGTTCGTCGAACCGCCCCGGATGCGTCGGCAGGTCGAACACCATGTAGCGCATGCCGCGCCAGGCCGCGTCATCGGGGGTGGCGCGGGCCACGGTCGACTGCGCGACGTCGAAGCGCCCGCGGCCGGCCCACAGTTCGCCGTCGAGCGGCTGCTTCGGCCAACCGGCGGTGAACCAGGCCGGCACGGCGATGGCGCGTCCGCCGCGCGTGAGCAACTGCTGCCCGTCCCAGTAGCCGCGCACGCCGTCGTACTTCTCGCTCACCCAGTAGTCGGCCAGGCGGACGTCGCCGCGATACACCTTGGCCAGCATCAGCGACGGCGGCGGCGTGTCGGCCGCACGGGCCGGCAGCAACGGCAGCAGGCCCAGCGCGAGGAGCAGGGCACGGCGTCGGAAGCGGGGTTCTTGCATGGCGCGGGCGGGCGAGTGGTGCCTCCGGGCACTCTATCAGCCGGGGCCGCCGATCGCACCGTCGTTCCGCGACAATTGGCGCGCGAGCCCGCCGGGCCGCCCGCAGCACCGAAGCGGGGCCTGCGGCTTCCGCGGCGACAGGCGGCGCTCGCGGCATGAAAGGGCCCCGATGAGCGAGAAGCTGATGCTGCTGGTGGACGGTTCGAGCTACCTCTACCGCGCCTACCACGCGCTGCCCGACCTGCGCGGCCCGGACGGCTTTCCGACCGGTGCGCTGCACGGCTTCGTCGCGATGATGAAGCGCCTGCGCGAGCAGTTCCCGGCCGAGCACGCGGCCTGCGTGTTCGACGCCAAGGGCCCGACCTTTCGCGACGACTGGTACGCCGAGTACAAGGCCCACCGCGCGCCGATGCCCGAGCCGCTGGTGCAGCAGATCGAGCCCATCCACGAGGTGGTGCGGCTGCTCGGCTGGATGGTGCTCGAAGTGCCCGGCATCGAGGCCGACGACGCGATCGGCACACTGGCGCGCGTGGCCGCGGCGAGCGGCCACCGGGTGCTGATCTCCACCGGCGACAAGGACTTGGCGCAGCTCGTCGATGCGAACGTCACGCTGATCAACACCATGACCAACGAGCGGCTCGACGTGGCCGGTGTGCAGGAGAAGTTCGGCGTACCGCCCTCCGCGATCGTCGACTACCTGACGCTGGTGGGCGACAGCGTGGACAACGTGCCCGGGGTCGAGAAGGTGGGCCCGAAGACGGCCGTGAAGTGGATCGCCGAGTACGGCTCGCTCGACGGCGTGATCGCCGCGGCCGCCACGGTCAAGGGCGCCATTGGCGAGAACCTGCGCAAGGCGCTGGCCTGGCTGCCGCAGGGGCGGCGGCTCGTCACGGTGGTGACCGACTGCGACCTGTCGGCGCAGGTGCCCGGCTGGCCGGCGCTCGAAGCGCTGCACTTCCTGCCGATCGACCGCGACGGGCTGCTGGGCTTCTTCGACCGCTACGGCCTGAAGACCTTCCGCAGGGAGTTGCTGGCCACCGACCCGGCGCCCGCGGCGGCTGCAGAGGCGCCGTTGAGCGTGGCACCGGCACCGGTGGCCGGCGTCTCCGACCTGCGCTACGACACCGTGCTGACGCTCGAGGCGCTGGGCGCGTGGATCGCGAAGATCGAAGCCGCGCCGCTGACGGCGCTCGACACCGAAACCGATTCGCTCGACGCGATGCAGGCGCAGCTGGTGGGCATCTCGCTTTCCGTCGCGCCCGGCGAGGCGGCCTACATCCCGCTGCGCCACAGCTACGCCGGTGCGCCCGACCAGCTCGCCGTGGCCGACGTGCTGGCACGCCTGCAACCCTGGCTCGAAGACGCTTCCAAGGCCAAGCTCGGCCAGAACATCAAGTACGACACCCACGTCTTCGCCAATACCGGCATCGAAGTGCGCGGCTACGTGCACGACACCATGCTCGAGAGCTACGTGCTCGAAGCGCACAAGGCGCACGGCCTGGAAAGCCTGGCGCTGCGCCACCTGAACCGCACAGGCCTGAGTTACGAAGACCTGTGCGGCAAGGGCGTGAACCAGATCCCGTTCGCGCAGGTGGACATCGAACATGCGGCGCGCTATTCCGGCGAGGACAGCGAGATGTGCCTGCACGTGCACCGCGCGCTGTGGCCGCAGATCGAGGCCGAGGCCGGCCTGCGCTTCGTCTACGAACACATCGAGATGCCCACTGCCGCCGTGCTGGCGCGCATCGAGCGCAACGGCGTGCTGATCGACAGCGCGCTACTCGCCACGCAGAGCCGCGAGCTGGCCGAACGCATGCTGGCGCTCGAAGCCGAGGCCCACGCGCTGGCCGGCCAGCCGTTCAACCTGGGCTCACCGAAGCAGATCGGCGAGATCCTGTTCGGCAAGCTGGGGCTCCCGGTGGGCCGCAAGACGGCCAGCGGCGCGCCCTCCACCGACGAGGCCGAGCTGGAGAAGCTGGCGGCCGACTTCCCGCTGCCGGCCAAGCTGCTCGAGCACCGCGGGCTTTCCAAGCTGAAGGGCACCTACACCGACAAGCTGCCGCTGATGGTGAACCCCGCCACCGGCCGCGTGCACACCAACTACGCGCAGGCGGTGGCGGTGACGGGGCGGCTTTCCAGCAACGACCCGAACCTGCAGAACATCCCGATCCGCACGCCCGAGGGCAGGCGCGTGCGCGAGGCCTTCATCGCGCCGCCGGGGCACTCGATCGTGAGCGCAGACTACTCGCAGATCGAGCTGCGCATCATGGCCCACATCAGCGGCGACGAAGGGCTGCTGCGCGCCTTCGCCGAAGGCATCGACGTGCACCGCGCCACGGCGAGCGAGGTCTTCGGCGTGCCGGTGCCCGAGGTGAGCAGCGAGCAGCGGCGCTATGCCAAGGTCATCAACTTCGGCCTCATCTACGGCATGGGCGCGTTCGGCCTGGCCAGCAACCTCGGCATCGAGCAGAAGGCCGCACGCGACTACATCGACCGCTACTTCGCGCGCTACCCCGGCGTGAAGCGCTACATGGACGAGACCAAGCGCGAAGCCGCCGAGCGCGGCTACGTCGAGACGATGTTCGGCCGCCGCATCGTCCTGCCCGAGATCAAGGGCGGCAACGGCCCGCGCCGCGCTGGTGCCGAGCGCCAGGCCATCAACGCGCCAATGCAGGGCACGGCGGCCGACCTGATCAAGCTGGCGATGATCGCGGTGCAGAAGACCCTGGACGACGAGCGCCGCGCGACGAAGATGGTGATGCAGGTGCACGACGAACTGGTGTTCGAGGTGCCGGAGGCCGAACTCGACTGGGCGAAGGTGGAAGTGCCGAGGATCATGGCCGGCGTGGCGGCGCTGAAGGCGCCGCTGCTGGCGGAGGTGGGGGTGGGGCGGAATTGGGACGAGGCGCATTGAGCAGGGTGAATGCGATGCTCTTTGTGCATGGCGGCGTGGGATGGACGGCGGTCGACGACAGCTTCGATGTCGCGGATGGGGATGGCGCCGACGATCAGCGGTGCCCGCCATGCCATCCGGATATGCCGGCAGAATGGAGCCGCTAACCGGCTACGAGCGCAGAAGTGCTGTCGAAAGCACGCTGGGGAGATAAGACACATCACTTGATGTGGAGACCTTGGTCTTGGCACTCCAGATCATGGAGACTCGAATGAGAAAGCTCAGACTCATCGAACACATCTCGCTGGACGGCGTGATCCAGCACTCCGCAGATGACGGCGATTTCCCCTACAGCGACTGGACCGCGGCTTATCGGACCCCCGCTGGCCGGGACGCAATGCTCGCCGCATACGGCGGGAGCTTCGATCTGCTGCTGGGCCGTCGCACCTACGACATCTGGTCGGGCTTCTGGCCAAAAGCGCCGAGCAGTCCGATGGCGGACGGCCTCAATGCGGCAACCAAATTTGTCGCAACTCACCGTCCGGAAAGTCTTGAATGGGGCCCGTTCGAGGGCCTTGGGCCGGACATCATCGAGGGCATTCGCCGCATCAAGTCGCAGGACGGCCCGGACCTGGTCCTTTCGGGGAGCTCCACGCTGACATGGACGCTCCTTGAACATGGGCTTGCGGATGAAGTCCGGCTGGCCGTCTATCCGGTCCTGTTGGGCACGGGGAAGCGCTTCTTTGCTGAGGGAACCCCGGCACGCTCATTCGAGTTCGTCAGCACGAATGCACTTCCGTCCGGCATCATCTTCAGTACTTACAAGGTTGCCCAGCCTTTGAAGACCGGATAGTCCGACGACGCGACATCTTCGGTGAACACCGGAACGCAGTCATCGAGCGCGCATGAACGATCTGCTTGAGGCGATTGAGGCCGTGTCGGAGATCGAGTCTGCACTCGCGCAGCCGGAATGCCATCGGCGGCAGAATGTGCGCAAGGGAGGTGAAATCGCCATGATTCAAGGATCCTGTCTCTGCGGCCGGGTGCACTGGCAGTTCGAGGGCCAGCCCGACGGCGCCACCGCCTGCAATTGCACGGCGTGCCGGCGCTATGGCGTGCTCTGGGCCTACGACTACGAAGGTGAGGGCATCCAGGTCTCGGGCCCGACGCAGGCCTATGTCCGGGGGACGGCGCTCGAGTTTCACTTCTGCCCGGCCTGCGGCTGCGTGGCGTTCTGGCGTGGACTGCAGAAGGATGACCAAGGACGCATCCGCATCGCGGTGAACCTGCGTCTTGCCGAACCGGAAGCCGTGGCGCAAATCCCGATCGACCACTTCGACGGACTCGTCACCTTCGACGACCTGCCGCGGGACGGCCGCTGCGTGGCCGACTACTGGTTCTAGGGCCGTGCCAGCGCTCGGCGGCCCGACACACCGCTCGCTCGCTCTGGCAGGCTTACCCATCGAACAGCCATCCCGGAGCCGCCCCCCATGCCGTTTGCGACGCACGAGGACTATTTCGCCACGGTCGATGCCGAGGCCGGTAAGCGCTTGCGGCAGATCCAGGCCGAGGTCGAGCGTCGCGTTCCGGGCGCCGTGCGCTGCATCGGCTACAACATGCCGTCGTTCAGGCAGCAGCGGATCTTCTTCTACTTTGCCGCGTTCAAGAAGCACATCGGCGTCTATCCGCCGGTCATCAAAGACCCGGCGGTCGTGCTGGAGACGCAGCGATACCGCGGCCCGAAGGGTAACCTGTCGTTCCCTCACGACGAGCCCTTGCCCGTCGAACTGATCGGCCGTGTGGCCGCCGCACTGGCCGCCCAGTTGCAACCACGAAAGGAGACTTGAACATGCCCACCGGAACCGTCCGACTGCATCGCGTGCTGCGCGCCCCGCCCGAACGTGTCTACCGCGCGTTTCTGGAGCCCGACGCCCTGGCCAGGTGGATACCGCCCTACGGCTTCACCTGCAAGGTGCACCACATGGACGCCCGGGTCGGCGGCACGTTCAGGATGTCGTTCGCCAACTTCGGCACCGGCAACGGCCACGCCTTCGGCGGCGTGTACCTGGAACTCGTCCCCAACGAGCGCCTCCGCTACACCGACAAGTTCGACGACCCCAACCTGGCTGGCGAAATGCAGGTGACGGTGGTGCTGACCAAGGTGTCCTGCGGCACCGACATCGCCATCGTGCAGGAAGGGGTGCCGGAAGTGATTCCGCTCGAGATGTGCTACCTGGGTTGGCAGGAGTCGCTCGCCCAGTTGGCCACCCTCGTCGAGCCCGACATTCCGGGCTAGGCAGGCGGTGCCCGGCGCGGTGGACAGGGCCGTTGAATGGATTACCAGCTTCACGCCATGCACATCCGCAGCATCGAGGCCGCCGAGGTCGAGGCGGCTCGCGCGCTGCTCCAGGCCAACGGCTGGGGCGCTCGCGTGGCCGACGCGGCCACGTTCGCGGAACTCGTACGCCGTTCGCAGATCGCCCTCGTCGCGGTCGAGGCGGGGCACGTCGTCGGCTTCCTGCGCGCGCTGACCGATGACCTTTTCAACGGCTACATCTCGATGGTCGTCGTCGCCGAGGCGCACCGAGGTCGCGGCGTCGGCACGGCGCTCGTCAGGCGGGCGATGGGCGACAACGGCCAAATGACCTGGGTGCTCCGCGCCGGCAGAGCCGGCGTTGCCGCGTTCTACGAGAAGCTGGGCTTCACGGTCTCGCAGGTGGCGATGGAGCGGCCCGGCCAGCGCGATTGAGTCCGCGCCACACGGAACACCCACGTGCCGACGCCGATGAACATTCCTGCCCACATCGCCCCTTTCTGGCAGTCGTTCGTCCGGACCCGGACGGTGGACCCCACGCCGCGCTTCTTCGAGGCCTTCCACTTCGACGACAACGAGCGCAGCGCGAACGCGCTGGCCCGGCTGGTGCTCGCGGGCGCGAAGCGGGCAAGCGCCGGCCTCGTGTGGTCGTTCGAGAACGCCTTGGTGCCATTGCCGCGCGTCGGCGACCTGAGCGTCGTGACCGACTGGGCGAAGACGCCGCTGTGCGTCATCGAGACGCAGCGGGTCGACATCGTGCCCTACGACGAGGTGTCCGCCGAGTTCGCTGCCACCGAAGGCGAGGGCGACGGTTCGCTGCGCTACTGGCGCGATGTGCACTGGGCCTACTTCGGCCGCGAGTGCCAGCGCATCGGGCGCGTCAGCGGCCCGAAGATGCCAGTCGTGTGCGAGCGCTTCGAAGTGGCGTTTCGCGCCGGGCCCGGGGCCGGTGACTGACGGCGGCAGCCGGCGCGATCTCAAGATCGCGGCGCGCCGGCCGAAGACCCGGCAAGCCACCACCGCGCCCGGACTGCCCGGCGCCGCCCGACCATGACAACGACGCTGCTTTGGATTCTTCCCGCCCTCGTGGCGCTGGCCGCCGGCTGGTTCGCCAGCGCGTGGTTTCACCAGCGCAAGATCGCCGCGCTGGTGGCCCAGCACAAGGCGGCCCGCCAGACCGAGGCCGAGCGTGCCGGCCAGGTGAGGCGGCAGATCGCCCAGCTCCAGGCCGAACTGGCCGCGCGGCCACCGGCGCGATCGGCGCCGGCATCCGCCACGGCCGCGCGCGACCCCCGCGCCGATGCCGCGGCTGCAGCGGCCGAGGCGGCCGCGGCGCGCCGCGCGCTGGTCGACAAGCTCGTGCCCGACCACGGCTTTGCGCAGACGGCGATCGCCACCAGCGGCTTCGCGTCGACCGAGGTCATGGCCACGGCGCCCGGCGCCTTGCGCTGACGGCGGCAGTGCCTTCCGCGCGCGCCGTCCCCGGTCCGCGATCACCGCGCGCCGACTCGCGACGCGGCGCGACCCGTCGCCCGTTCGGCGTCAGCAGGCCGGGGCCGGCCTGACCCCGGTGCCCGACACCTGCAACGCCTTCGCCGGCGGGGTCGGCCTCGGCATCGGCGCGGCGTGGCCCACGGCGGACGCGGGGTCGTCGCCGAGTCGACCACCACGCGAAAGCGCCCCGGCCACGGCACGGGCGAGCGCTCGGGCAGCGGCAGCCCGAGGCGCTCGGCGCCGGCGAACGCGGGCTCGGAGTCGGCGTCAAGCAGCGCGTAGCGGTCGATGAAGCGGTCCAGGGTCGCCGGGATGCGGATGCAGCCCTACGAGTCGGGGCGCTCCAGGCGTGGCTCCAGCTTGTCGGGGTCGGTGGCGTGCATCTGTAGCCGCATCGGGCTGCGCCCGCCGGCGCCCCCAGGTGCGGTCGGCGACGACCCACCCGAAGGCGAGCACGCGCATGCCGCGCAACCCGTCGCCGCGGAGGCCGTTCTCGTTGAACGTGCCCTCGGCGCGGAAGTCGGGGTTGTCCAGCGTGTGCGCGAACACACCCAGCGGCGTCAGGAAGTGGTCGACGCGGCCGGCGCTGCCTGTCGTCACCGGCGCTGGCGCGACTTTGCCGAGTTGCGGGCCCGACCTGACACGGGGCCATCGGTCGCCCGTGATCAGCCGGCGGACCGGCTGGCGCGCTCGCCGCGCGCGATGTCGCGGCGCATGAAGAGGTACAGGCTCTCCACCTTCTCGCGTGCCCAGGGCGTGCGGCGCAGGAATTTCAGGCTCGATGCGATGCTCGGGTCCTGCCGGAAGCAGCGGATCGCCACCAGTTCGCCCAGCGCCGGCCAGCCATAGTGCGCGACCAGTTCGGTCAGCAGCCGCTCGAGCGTCACGCCGTGCAGCGGGTTCTTCGGTTGCGGCGCGCTCGCCATCGTCAGCCTATCGCGTGGCGGCGCACGCATTCGAGGTAGGCCTCGCCGTCTGGCGGGCGGCCGCTGCGCTGCGACGTCCACAGCATCTGGCCCAGGCACTCCATCACCGCATGCTGCGCCTCGTGCGCCGAGCCGCGGCGGGCGGCCAACAGCTCGAACGCCTGGCGGATGCCGCGCGGCTGGTCGATGCTGACCTGTTCGCTGATCGACAGGTGCATCGACAGGTGCAGGAAGGGGTTGCTGCGGCCGTCCTCCACCATGTATTCGGCCGTGAGCGCGGCGCCGGTGTCGGCCAGGTCGGCGGTGTACTCGGGGTGCTCGCCGATCCAGCGCGCGGCAAGATCTTCCAGCGGCGTGAGCGGCAGGCCGTGGCGCAGCTTGGCGGCAGCGCCGCAGAAGAATTGCCTCACGTCGTGCTGGGAGGGGGAGAACATTCGACAATTGTCGCTTCACCCACCGAGAGCACCGCATGAACATCACCACCGAACAGCTGTTCGACCACGCCCGCACGCACAACGCGTTCGACACCGCGCCGATCCCGGAGGCGACGCTGCGCCAACTGTGGGACCTGATGAAGTGGGGCCCGACCTCGGCCAACTGCAGCCCGGCGCGGATCGTCTTCGTCACCTCGCACGAGGCGAAGGAGAAGCTGCTCGCCTGCGTGAGCGCGGGCAACTTCGAGAAGACCAAGCAGGCACCGGTGACGGCGATCATCGCGATGGACATGGCCTTCTACGACAAGCTGCCGCAGCTCTTCCCGCACGCCGACGCGCGGCCGTGGTTCGCCGGCAAGCCCGACATGATCGCGGCAACGGCGTTTCGCAACTCCAGCCTGCAGGGCGGCTACTTCATCATCGCGGCCCGCGCGCTCGGCCTGGACTGCGGGCCGATGAGCGGCTTCGACGCCGCCAGGCTCGACGCCGCGTTCTTCGCCGGTACCACGCTGAAGAGCAACTTCATCTGCAACCTCGGCCATGGCGACGCGGCCAAGCTGTTCCCGCGCAGCCCGAGGCTGACCTTCGACGAAGCCTGCACCATCGCTTGACCGCGAGCCTGATCACCGACCCCTGGTTCTACGCTGCAGCCATTCCGGCGGTGCTGCTGATGGGGCTCTCGAAGAGCGGTTTCGCGAGCGGCTTCGGCGCGCTGGCGACGCCGCTGATGGCGTTGTCGATCCCGGTGCCACAGGCGGCGGCGATCATGCTGCCGCTGCTGCTCGTGATGGACGGCGCCGGCCTGCAGCGGCTGTGGCGCGAGCGCGACCCGGCGCTGCTGCGCCTGCTGCTGCCGGCCGGGCTGCTGGGCACACTGGTCGGCACGGCGCTGTTCGGCGTGTTCAGCGTCGCCGCCGTGTCGGGCGTCGTGGGTGCGCTGACGCTCGTCTTCCTGGCGCAGCGGCTCGCCTTCCCGCCGCATGCCGCCAGCGCGCCGCCGCCGCGCGAGCTCGGCTTCGTGCTCGGCATCGCGTCGGGCTTCACGAGCTTCGTCGCCCATGCCGGCAGCCCGCCGATCAGCGCCTACGTGTTGTCGCTGCGGCTGCCGCCGATCCGCTTCGCGGCGACGATGGCGGTGTTCTTCGCCGCGGTGAACCTGTCGAAGTGGATCCCGTACGCCTGGCTCGGCCTGATCGACCTCCGCAACATGGGCACCGCGCTGGTGCTGATGCCGCTCGCGCCGCTGGGCGTGTGGCTGGGCGTGCGGCTGACGCGGCACATCCGGCCGACCTGGTTCTATCGCCTGGCCTACGCGGGGATGTTCCTCACCGGCGTCAAGCTGCTCTGGGACGGCCTGCGATAGCGCCCGTTCAGGGCTCGCTCGGCGGCTTGTCGCTCCAGCCCTCGCGCTGGTTGCGCCGGGCGTTCTGGCGCTCCTGCGCAAAGAGTTCTTCCAGCTGCTGCCGGCCGGCCTTGGCCATGGCGACGAAGCGCGCCTCGTCCTTCGCGTGCGGCAGCATCTCCTCGAGCTGGCGGATCGTGTGGCGGCGGAAGCGCATCGCCAGCGTGCGTGCGTGGTGCGGTTGCCAGCCGAGCAACCCGAGCACGCTGCGCGCGCTCATCAGCGAGGCGTCGAGCGTTTCGCGCTCGATCATCGTCACGCCGAGTTCGCGCAGGCGGAAGTAGTGCTGCACGTTGCGTGCGCGGGCGACGATGGCGAGGTCGGGGAAGTGCTCGCGCACCAGCGCGGCGACCTTCAGGCTTTGCCCGACGTCGTCGATCGCCAGCACCAGCACCCTGGCGGTGGCCGCACCGGCGGTGCGCAGCAGGTCGAGCCGCGAGGCGTCGCCGTAGAACGCGCGCCAGCCGAACTTGCGCATCGCCTCGATCTGGTCGGCGTCGTGGTCGAGCACCGTCGGCGTGATGCCGTTGGCGTAGAGCATGCGGCTGACGATCTGCCCGTAGCGGCCCAGGCCGGCCACGATCACCGGTGCGTGCTGCGGCTCGCTGATCTCGGCGAGACCGTTGCGCCTGCCCCCGGCGAGACGCGGGATCCACCAGCGGTCGGCCGCCACCAGCAGCAGCGGCGTCAGCAGCATCGAGATCGCCACCGCGGCGACGAGCAGCGACGCCAGGGAAGGCTCGATCACGCCCGCACCGGCAGCCGACTGGAAGACGACGAAGCCGAACTCGCCGCCCTGCGCGAGCAGGATGATGAACACCGGACGCTCCGGCCGCGGCAGCGGCATCAGCCGCGCCATCGCCCACAGCACGGCCGCCTTGGCAAGCAGGAAGCCGGCGACCAGCAGCGCGATCAGCCCCGGCCGCTGCAGCACGACGGCGAAATCGATCGTCATGCCGACGGCGATGAAGAACAGGCCGAGCAAGAGGCCCTTGAACGGCTCGATGTCGGTCTCCAGTTCGCGCCGGTACTCGCTCTCCGCGAGCAGCACGCCGGCAAGGAAGGCGCCGAGCGCCATCGACAGGCCCACCGCGTGCATCAGCGCCGCGGTGGCCACCACCAGCAGCAGCGACGCGGCGGTGAAGATCTCGGGCGTGCGGCTGCCGGCGATCCAGCGCAGCGCCGGGCGCAGCAGCAGCCGCCCGCCGAGCACGATGGCGGCGATGACGCCGATCGCCTTCGCCGCGCCCAGCCAGCCGCCGCCGCTGTCGTGCACGTCGGCCGCGGCCATCAGCGGCACGAGGGCGAGGATCGGGATCGCGGCCACGTCCTGCAGTAGCGCGACGCTGAGCACGCTCTGGCCCGAGGTAGTGGCCATCAGGTTGCGTTCGGCCAGCACGCCAAGGCCGATCGCGGTGGACGACATCGCCAGGCCGAGCGCCGCCACCAGCGCCAGCGGCCACGCCACGCCGGCCAGCACGCCGGCGCCGAACATCAGCGCCGCCGAGCCGAGGAGCTGCACGCTGCCCCAGCCGAAGATGGGCTTGCGCAGCGACCACAGCCGCTGCGGCTCCAGCTCCAGGCCGACGAGGAACAGCATCAGCACGACGCCGAACTCGGCGAAATCGAGGATCTGCTTCGGGTCGGTGACGAGCTTCAGGCCCCAGGGCCCGATCGCGATGCCGGCCACCAGGTAGCCGATGATCGAGCCCAGTCCGGCAAGCCGCGCCAGCGGCACCGCGACGACGGCGGCGGCGAGGTAGATCAGGCTGCTCGTCAGCCAGTTGGCGTGGTCCAAGGTCAGTCCTCGCTGCGCAACAGGTCGATCGCCCGAAGCGGGCTGCCGCGCATGATCTCGGGCGCGACCGGGATTCGACATGGCTGGACCAAGGGCGTCTTCATCTCACGCTCCGACCTGCATGTCACGACACATGGGGCAGCAGGTGCGAGTGGTGTCCGAAAGGCATCTCCCGGCCCATTGCTGCCGTTGCCCGGTGTCCGCTCTCTCGCGGCTTCAGCGCGGCGCGGCAGGCGGTGCCCGGTGGAAGCTCATGCTGCGGCGGTCTTCGCGCAGCGAAGACTCCACTGCGATGCTCGCCCTGGGGTCGCGTCGCAGAACTCACTGCGTTCGCTGCGCTCACTCCGCTCAAACAGTTGCGACGAGTCAGTCTACGAAGCGCGCTTCGCACGCCGACCCGTGCGCCCAGCACGTACACGATCTTGGAGGTGCAAGTCCTCTCGCGAGCTGACCACAGCAAGCGAAGCGAAACGCAACTGCGCGAGGGTGACCGAGCGTGGGGAGGAAGCGTGGAACGAAACCGTGAGCCGAGGAACACGAACCGGATATGAGGCGCTGCCGAGCAGGGCGAGCGGGCGGGTAATCGCGAAGCTCTTGTGGTCAAGGCGAAGTGGCGTAGATGCGGCGGTTGTGCGGGGAAGGAACGTGTACTTACCTGGGGAGATCTCGCCTTGCGCCTGAAAGGGTGACGGTCATGAGACTGGAGCGAGAAGTCAGCAGAGGCCGTAGTAGCCGGGCAACCGGTGAAGGGCCGAACGAGAAGGAGAGCCAAGCCATGGTGCTTGGGAGTGCAAGGCATCAGATGCCGGGGGAGCTGACAAGCGAGCCCGGGCGGCGCGAGACGGCAAGCGGTGAAGCCGCAGGTCGCCCGCGCAGCGATGAAGCACGACCGGCGCGCCGTGGGAACGACAGCTCGGGGGCCGGGGACCTGCTTGGGCAGGCGCTGGCCAGACACAACATGGTGGCGGCGTGGAAACGCGTCAAAGCCAACAAGGGGAGCGCGGGCGTCGACGGACGCGACGTGCAAGCCACGGGGGAGTACCTCAAGCAAGCGTGGGAAAGCATCCGAAGGCAACTGCTGGACGGCAGCTACCGGCCCGAGCCGGTGCGCCGCGTGGCATTGCCCAAACCGGATGGAGGCACACGCGAGCTGGGCATCCCCACGGTGGTGGACAGGCTGATCCAGCAAGCCCTGCTGCAAGTGCTGCAACCGATCCTGGACCCGACCTTCAGCGAGCACAGCCACGGCTTCCGGCCGGGGCGCAGCGCGCACGGGGCGGTGAGGCAGGCGCAGCAGTACGTGCGCTCGGGCTACACGACGGTGGTGGACGTGGACCTGGCGAAGTTCTTCGACCGAGTCAACCACGACATCTTGATGGACAGGTTGGCCCGGCGGATCGCTGACAAAGCGGTACTGCGGCTGATCCGGCGCTACCTGCAGGCTGGGGCGATGGCAGACGGACTGGTGAGTCAGCGCACAGAAGGCACGCCGCAAGGCGGGCCGCTGTCGCCGCTGCTGGCCAACGTGCTGCTGGACGAAGTGGATCGGGAACTGGAGCGCAGGGGCCACCGGTTCGTGCGCTACGCCGACGACTGCAACGTCTACGTCAAGAGCCAGCAGGCGGGCGAGCGGGTGCTGCGGGCGCTGAGGAAGTGCTATGCCAGGCTCAGACTGGAAGTCAACGAAGCCAAGACAGCGGTGGCCGAAGTCTGGAACCGCAAGTTCCTGGGCTACCGACTGTGGCGCACCCGGGAGGGTGACGCGGCGCTGGGCGTGAGCAAACAGGCGATGGTGAGCGTGCGAGATCGCATTCGAGGACTGACCGGGCGATTGCGCGGGCGCAGTCTCGAACAGATCGCGCAACAGTTGCGCGAGCAACTCCAAGGCTGGGCGGCGTACTACAGCCTGGCCCGAGATCACCTGGACCTGCGCCAACTGGAGGGTTGGATGCGCAGGCGGCTGCGTGCGCTGCAGCTCAAGCAATGGCGCCAAGCTCCCACGGTTTACCGGGAGATGCGCGCGCTGGGTGCGGCCCACGATCAGGCCGTCAAGATGGCCGGCTCTGTGGGACGCTGGTGGCGTGCGAGCCGAGGCGCGATCCAGCAAGTGCTGACGGTGGCGTACTTCGACCGACTTGGAGTTCCCCGACTGTGTTGACCTCAACTTCTCGAACCGCCCGGTGCGGACCCGCATGCCGGGTGGTGTGGGAGGGGTCCGGCCTGGCCGGCCCCTATCCCGATCAGGCCTGGCCTTGCAGGCCGCGCCGGGCCAGGAGGCCCGGCCGTTCGCAAGGCACAAGCGGTCCGCTGGACCGCTTGTGTCCGGGCTCACCTTCTCGTCGCCACAGAAATCGCCCCCGCCGGGCACCGCCCGCCGCGCTGCAACGCTTGTGGTTCTTGTTGCGAACAGCGCCCGCGTCCCAGCAAAGGCGCGTTCGGGCAGGACGCGCAGCGCCTCTGGGGTGCCGAGAAGCGCCGGACTCGTGGCCTCGCGCGAAGCGCGAATCGTCAACTGACTCGTCGCGGATGTTTGAACGCAGCGAACGCAGTGAGCGAAGTGAGTTCTGCGACGGGGCCACGAGACCGAGCATCGCAGGGAAGTCTGAGCGAAGCGAAGACCGCCCCAGTGAAGCGAAGCGGCCTGCCCGGACGTGCCTTTGCCGCGCCAGTCCTCGCCCGCAAAGCGGACGTTCAACGGCAGCAATGGGCCGAAAGCAGTCCACCCCGCCCCCTGAGTGTGCAGCGGTTTCACCTCAGTCTTCCTCGGGCCGCGCTTCGGCGGGAACGTTGCAGGCTTCCTGCGCCTTCATGTCGACCAGTTCGGGCCAGTGCGGGTGGCTCAGCAGGCGCGACGTGTAGAGCTGGGTGTGGCGGGCAAGATCCTCGTCGCTGACGCGGTGCGCACCGTGCAGCAGCAGGGGCGGAACGAAACGCATGCCACACAGCATGGCCGTCTGTTCGTAGGGCGGCAGGAAGGCATCGAAGAAGTAGCGGTTGTAGCCGGCCGGGTGGTAGGAGTCCTCGGGTCCGCCGGTCGTTGCGGCAAGCCACAGGTCCTTGCCCCTGAGCGCGGTGCCGCCCGGCCCATAGGCCCAGCCGAAGGCGAGCACGTCGTCGACCCACAGCTTCATCAGCGAGGGCATGCTGTACCAGTGGATCGGGTGCTGCCAGACGACCAGCCGCGCGCGCGCCAGCGCCGCCTGCTCGGCCTCGATGTCGATCAGGTAGTCGGGGTACAGCGCATACAGGTCGCGGACTTCGACGTGGCGCTCGCCGAGCGCCGTGGCGGCTCGCGCCAGCGCCCGGTTGACGCGCGACGACTCGAGGTGCGGATGCGCGGCGAGGACGAGGACGTCGGCCATCGGTGGGCGATGCAGGTTAGTCGCTATGGCCCGCCGCGCGGGCGCCGCTACCATACCTGCAAAACGAAGGAGGCGTTCATGCCGGTGATCGTGGTCGCCAACCCCAAGGGCGGGGTCGGCAAGAGCACGCTGTCGACCAACTTGGCGGGCTACCTGGCGCGCCAGGGCCACGCGGTGATGCTGGGCGACGTCGACCGCCAGCAGTCCACCCGCGGCTGGCTCGGCATGCGGCCGCCGAGCCTGCCCGCGATCAGCACCTGGCAGGTGCAGCACGGCGACGTGGTCCGGCCGCCGAAGGGCACCACGCACGCGGTGCTCGACACGCCGGCCGGCCTGCACGGCAAGCGGCTCGACGAGGTGATGAAGCTCGCCGACCGGGTGCTGGTGCCGCTGCAGCCGAGCATTTTCGACATCCGCGCGACGCACGACTTCCTGCGCCAGTTGCAGGCGCACCGGCGCAGCGACAGGGTGCAGATCGGACTCGTCGGCATGCGGGTGCGCGACAACACGATCGCCGCCGAGCAATTGCGAGGCTTCCTGGGCAAGCTCGGCCTGCCGGTGCTCGGCTACCTGCGCGACACGCAGAACTACGTGCATCTGGCCGCGCGCGGTCTGACGCTGTGGGACGTGGCGGTCGGGCGCGTCGAGCGCGATCTCGAGCAGTGGCAGGCGATCGTTCGATGGGCCGAGGCCGGACCGGGCGAACCTCTGCGGACTCCCGAGAACTGAAGGATCCTTGATGCGAAGCTTCGACAAACTCGCCGACCTGCAGCCGCTGGTCGGGCAGCATGTGGCCGACAGCGACTGGATCGCGATCGACCAGCACCGCATCGACCTGTTCGCCGACGCGACCGGCGACCATCAGTGGATCCACGTCGATCCGGTGCGGGCCGCGGCCGGGCCGTTCGGCGCGACGGTCGCGCACGGCTTCCTGACGCTCTCGCTGCTTCCCGAGATGGCGATCAGCGCGTTCGAGCTGCGCGACACACGCATGGGCGTGAACTACGGCCTGAACCGGGTGCGCTTCATGGCCCCGGTGCCAGTGGGCAGCCGCCTGCGCGGGCGCTTCAAGCTGCTTTCCTTCGAGCCGATCGAAGGCGGCGCGCAGGTCACGATGGAAGTCACGATGGAGCGCGAGGGCTCGGCCAAGCCGGTCTGCATCGCCGAATCGGTGTCGCGGCGCTATGTGTGAGCCCACCGGCTGGACGGGCCGGTAGGCTACGATCTTCGCGTGACGAAGCTGGGTTTGCCAAGCGCTTGCCGAGGGCCCGACCATGAAGGTGTTGCTGGTTGATGACCACCCGCTGATCCTGTCTGCGCTGCAGGCGGTGATCCAAGGGCTCGGCGACGACGTGACGGTGATCGGCGCGGCCAGCGCGCACGAGGCCCGGGAGGCGCTCAAGGCGAGCGACGACTACGACCTGGTGCTGCTCGACCTGCAACTCGGCGACGCCAACGGGTTCGACGTGCTGGTCGAGTTGCGCAGCACCTATCCCGCCTTGCCGGTGGTGATCGTGTCGGCGTCCGATCGCACCGCCGACGTGATCCGCGCGATCGACCTCGGCGCGATGGGTTTCGTGCCCAAGCGGGCCAGCAACGAGACGCTGTTCGAGGCCTTGCACCTGGTGATGCAGGGCGGCATCTACGTGCCGCCGATGACGCTCGGCTCCGAGCGCCCCGGGCCCAAGCCCGAAGGCGACACCGTCCCGGGCTACCTCGCCATCGTGCGCGAGCAGGCGTCTGGCGGCGAGCCGCAGACTCAGCCCTCGCTGGCGGCGATCGGGCTCACGCCGCGCCAGACCGACGTGCTCGGCCTGCTGCTGCAGGGCAAGCCGAACAAGCTGATCGCGCGGGAACTCGGGCTGTCGGTCGAGACGGTCAAGGACCACGTGGCGGCCGTGCTGCGCGCGCTCGACGTCACATCGCGCACCCAGGCCGTGCTGGCGGTGAGCCAGATGACGCACGAGCAGGGCGGCATCCCGGGCTGGCGGCCGAGCACCTTGCGCTAGGCCGAGCGGGCGCTCGAAGCGATGTCGCCTGTCGCGTCCGCGCTGCTGCCGCAGGCGCGGCCGGAATCCGATGCGTACGCCTTCGCGCTGCTGCGCGACAAGGCGCACGCGATGTTCGCCTACAACCGCACTTCGCTGGCGGCGCACCTGGTGGGCATTGCGATCATCCTGTCGATGTTCTCCGCGGTCACGAGCCTTGAGCGTCGCGCCGCCTGGGGCGGCCTGTTCGGCGTGCTGTGGCTTGCGCGCACCGTGCTGGCCTGGGCCTGGTCGCGCGCCGATCCGGTGACGCCCGAGGACTACCGCCGCTGGCTCCGGAGATGGAACTCCGGCACCCTGCTGACGGCGGTGATGTGGGGCGCGGCCGCCTGGGTGTTCTGGGGCGACGGCGACGCGCCGCGGCGGATCGCGCTGGTGCTGGTGATCTACAGCTATTGCGTTGCCTGCGTGCCGGTGCTCGCGCCGCAGTTCAGGCTCTTCCTCGCCTACGTGCTGCTGATGTTTCTGCCGCTGATCACGCGCGTCGGCGCGTCGATGCAGGCGCTCGACCTGCAGCTCGCCTTCGCGATGGCGCTGATCCTCGGCCTGACCATCGTGCTCGGGCGCAACTATCGCGCCGCGACCAACAGCGTGCTCGAGCTCAAGCTGCGCGCCGAGCGGCTGAGCGAGCAACTGCGCGCCGAGAAGGCCGCCGCCGAGGCGGCGCGGCAAGAGGCCGAGGTGGCCAACCGCGCCAAGACGCAGTTCTTCGCCGCCGCCAGCCACGACCTGCGCCAGCCGCTGCACGCGGTGAGCCTGTTTGCCGAGGCGCTGCGCCAGCGCAGCCACGACGACGAGGTGATCCGGCTCGTCAACAGCATCAACGCCTCGGTCGACGCGCTCGAAGGCCTGTTCTCGGAGCTGCTCGACATCACCCGCATCGACACCGGCGGCGTCGAGGTCAGGCCCGCCGATTTTGCGATCGCCGACATCTTCCGCAAGCTGCGCCTGCACTTCGAGCCGACCGCGTTCGAGAAGGGCCTGGCGCTGCGCTTTCGTGGCGAACACCATTTCGTTCATGCCGACCCGCTGCTGGTCGAGCGCATCCTCCGCAATCTGGTCGCCAACGCGATCCGCTACACCGAGGACGGTGGCGTGCTCGTGGCTTGCCGGCGCCGCGGCGACCGGCGGCGGCTGGAGGTGTGGGACACCGGGCCGGGCATCCGCGAGGCCGAGCAGCAGCGGATCTTCGAGGAGTTCTACCAGGTGCCCGGCAACGCCGCGCCGACGCCCGGACAGAAGAAGGGCCTCGGGCTCGGGCTGGCGATCGTCAGGCGCCTGGCGGCGTTGATGAACGAGCCGCTGGTGCTGCGTTCGCTGCCCGGCCATGGCACGGTGTTTGTGCTCGAGGTGCCCGCAGGCAAGCCGGTGCCGGTGGCCAGCGTGAGCGTCCCGGCCAAGGCGCCGCTGGGGTTGACGCTCGATGGCCAGTTGATCGTGATCGTCGAGGACGAGCCGGCGGTGCGCAGCGGCCTGGAAGTGCTGCTCAAGGGCTGGGGTGCGACGGTGGCGAGTTTCGACTCGGTCGCTGCGTCGGCGGCCTGGGCGCGCCAGTGCGACCTGCGGGCGACGCGGCCGAAGCTGCTGATCGTCGACTACCGGCTCGAGAACGGCCACACCGGCGTCGAGGCGATCAGCGTCTTGCGCGAAGCCTTCGGCCAGGCCTTGCCGGCGATCATGGTCACCGGCAGCACGATGACGGGCCACGACGCCGAGGCCGAGCGCGACGACTTCCACCTGCTGATCAAGCCAGTGGTGCCCAACAAGCTGCGCGCGATGATCGGCTTCAAGCTCGGGCTGCGGTAGACCGGGCCGCGAGGGGCGATCCGATGCGGGGGCCGCAGACTGTCTCTCGCGCTCAGTTCCACGCCGACGCGATCAGCACCACCTTGCCCGCAATGCCCGGCTTCGTGGCCGGGGACGGCAGCTCGACCTCCAGCCGCAGCTTGTTGTCTTTGAGCGCCGTGTAGGGCAGGGTCTGGCTGGCGACGCCGACCGTCTTCGACTCCCAGCCGTACTCGACCGTCCACGCCCCGCCTGGCGTCGCGGCCGGCGTCATCGTGATGATCAGCGAGTCGCGGAACAGGTAGCTGCCCTCGTAGTGCCGGTTCGGCCAGAACGCGTTCTTCTTCTCGTAGTCGGGCACGCGCACGCGCACGTCCATCGCATACGACAGCGTGCGGTCGTCGGGGTTCTTCGACACCCTGGCCCGGTTGGCCAGGAAGACCGTCGACAGGTAGATGAGGCCGGCCCCGGCGGCGGTTTGGGTCTTGAGCTGCCTGTGGGTGCGGCAGGCGGGCGAATCTTCCTCGGCGACGCGGCGGCTCAGCAGCCAGCGCTTGCCGCGCGGCCGGGCGAGCAGCTCGAACTGGTACAGCGCATCCACGTCGTCGTTCTCGATCTCCGCCGGCAGGCGCACCTCGGCGATGTCGAGCCAGAGATCGACCCGCACGTCGCCGAACAGGAAGCGCGTCAGGTTCTGGTACGCCTCCTCGCTGTTGACGATGCCGTAGTAGCCCGAATGCGAGCGGTACGCGTAGGCGGTGGCGGCGGTGCCGGTGATGTTGTTTTGCGCGTCGATGCCCCACACCGATGCGTTTTCCACTTTCACCAGGCCGTCGCTGCCATGGCCGACGAAGGTGCGCGACAGGCCTTTGCCCGCCTCGTAGTCGCTGCGGTTGGTGCCCACCATGCAGAAGATGCGCTCGAGCGGATAGGCGCTTGCGGGCAGGTAGTCGACGCGGCCGTACTTCGCGTGGGCGGCCTGCAGCGCCAGGTAGCCCGCCATGCGCTCGCGGTTGAAGGTGTCCATCTCGTTGGCGGTGAACCAGCTCGGCACGTTCATGCCGGCCACGTCGATGCCGTTGTGCGGCGTCGCATAGGTGAACACCTTGTCGACCAGCCGGCGCGCCTCGGCGCTGCCGAGGGCGGGGTTCTGCAGGAAGCCGCGCACCACCAAGCCGCCCATCGAGTGCGCCACCAGGTAGCAGCGGAAGTCCGCGGGCGCCAGCGCGCCGGCCTCCTGCTTGCACACCAGGTCGCGCACTTTCAGGATCAGCGCGTCCAGGCCGCGCGCGTAGTCTTCGATCGGGCTCGCCTTGCCTTCGCCGAAGTGGGTCGAGCCCGCGTCGTAGTAGCGATAGACGATCACCGAGCGCGCGTCGATGCCGACCCGGTCGCCGCGCGGCTGCCAGTCGGGGTCCATGATGTCGGCGCCCTGCTCGTAGACGTCGGAGTAGTCGAAGTCGCTGCCCAGGCGCAGCACCGGCGACTCGAAGATGAAGCGCCGGGCCGGCGCGTTCTTGTCGACCGTGGCGCGATAGACCGTGGACCCGAGGTTGAAGCCGCAGAACGGGTCGGCTGCGGTCTCGTCGCGCTCGCCTTCGGTCATGGCGTAGCCGCGCACGTAGATGATCGGGTAATACGGTGCTTCCATGGTCGCTCCTTGCCCGTGCATCTCGGGCGCGGGAGGAACGCTAAGGCAACGGCGGGGGTTTGTCCATCCTCGCGACGTGACCGGGGCTATTGCGCGCGATGCGTCGTCACCGCAGCAGGTTCTTGTAGACGACGCCGTCCTTCATGATGACGACGAAGTTGCGCGCCGGGTCTTCGACGACGCGAAGGTTCTCGAGCGGGTTGCCGTCCACCAGCAGCAGGTCGGCCAGCGCACCTTCCTCCACCACGCCCAGCTTGCCGGGGTAGGGGTCGCGCGGGCCGGAGAGCTTCAGCAGCTCGCCGTTGGTGCTGGTCGCCATCGCCAGCACTTCCGGCGCGCTGTACCAGCGGTTCATCGTCACCAGCACCTCGCCTTGCCGCGCCGCACCGTCGGCAGAGAACAGGATGTCGGTGCCGAGCGCCATCTTCAGCTTGTACTTCTTCGCCAGCGCCACGGTACGCTCGGTACCGGCCCACACCTGCTGCAGCCGCAGCAGGTTGGCGGGCGCCAGCGGCGGTACATGCCCGTCGTCGGTGAACGGCTGAAAGCTCAGCCAGAGGCCGTTGTCGGCGATCGCCTTGGCGCTGGCGTCGTCCATCAGGTGGCCGTGCTCTATCACCTTGACGCCCGCGGCCGCTGCGCGCTGGATCGCTGTCGGCGTGTACGCGTGCACGCCGACATAGGTGCCCCAGTTGCCGGCGGCGCGCACCGCGGCGCGCAGCTCGTCATCGTCGAAGGTGGAGATGTCCAGCGGGCTGTGCGGCGAGGCGACGCCGCCGCCGGCGGTCAGCTTGATCTGCGACGCGCCGAGCAGCAACTGCTCGCGCGCCCGCACGCGCACCTCGTCGGGCGAGTCGGCCACCATGCTGCCGCCGATCAGTTCGAGCCGCGTCAACGGGCCGCCCAACTGGCGCGGCAGCTCGCTGCGGCTGCGGAAGTCGCCGTGGCCGCCGGTGATCGAGATCATCGCGCCCGACGGGTAGACGCGCGGGCCGGCGAGCAGCCCTTCGTCGATCGCGCGCTTGAGCGCGAACGACGGCCCGCCCAGGTCGCGCACGGTGGTGAAGCCGCGCATCAGTGTCGCCTCGGCCTGCGCGGCGGCCAGCAGGTTCAGGTAGCCGAGGTCGGCCTCCATCAGCACCGGTAGCGGGGTGGCGGCCATCATTGTGTGCCAATGGTTGTCGATCAGGCCGGGCATCAGCGTGCGGCCCCGGCCGTCGATCACCGTGGCAGTCGCCGCCGCGTCGGTCGCCAGCGGCGTGGCGCCGATGCGCACGATCGTCTGCCCGCGCACCAGCACGTCCACCGGCCCCGACAGGGCGGCGCGGCGGCCGTCGAACACGCGCACGTCGCGGAACAGCACGGCCGGCGGCGTGGCCGCGGCCGAAGGTGGCGCGCCCTGTGCCGAGGCGCCTGTCGCCAGCCCGGCAACGGCCAAGGTCGCGGCCAGCAGCGCCGCAAGGAGATGCTTCGGAGAGGTCGTGATCAATCTCTGCTCCGGTCCGGACTGGAAGCGTCGCTCAAGCCGGCTGGTACGCGAGGCGCACGTAGATCGGCGCAAAGGCCTCGGCCTGCGTCACTTCCAGCAGGTGCTCGCGGGAGAGTTCGAGCAGCGCGATGAAGGTGACCACCATCACCTGCGTGCCGCGGCTGGCATCGAAGAGGTCCTCGAACATCGCGAAGCGCCGGCCCTGCAGGCGGCGCAGCACAATGCTCATGTGTTCGCGCACGCTCAGTTGCTCGCGGGTGATCGTGTGGTGCTGGTTGAGCCGGGCGCGCTTCAGGATGTCGTGCCACGCATCGCGCAGTTCGCTCGCCTCGACATCGGGGAAGCGCGGCTGCAGCGACTGCTCGATCGCCACCTGCGCGCGCAGGAAGTCGCGACCCAGCAGCGGCAGGGCGTCGAGCCGCGCCGCGGCGAGCTTCATCTTTTCGTACTCGAGCAGCCGGCGCACCAGTTCGGCGCGCGGGTCTTCCGGTTCGGCCCCTTCGGCGCTCCTGCGCGGCGGCAGCAGCATGCGCGACTTGATCTCGATCAGCATCGCTGCCATC
The DNA here is from genome assembly GCA_963779155.1 of uncultured bacterium. Classification (GTDB taxonomy): domain Bacteria; phylum Pseudomonadota; class Gammaproteobacteria; order Burkholderiales; family Burkholderiaceae_C; genus CAIKUF01. Next base: position 626,725 of record CAVZXE010000015.1, read on the forward strand.
AGCAGGTACTCGGCCGCGAGCTCGAGGTTGCGCTTGCGGATCTGCTCGACGTAGGCGAGGTACTGGCGCGTCACGTCGGCGAGCGGAATGTCGAGGATGTTGAAGTTCTGGCGCCGGATCAGGTAGAGCAGCAGGTCCAGCGGGCCCTCGAAGGCTTCGAGGAAGACCTCCAGCGCGTCGGGCGGGATGTAGAGATCGGTCGGCAGCGCGAACAGCGGCTCGCCGTACAGGCGGGCGAGGGCAATCTGGTCCACCGCCTCGGGCAGTCCTTCGTCGTCCACCGAGGCCGCGCCGGGCGCGGGCACTTCGGGCACCTCGGGTGCCAGGACGTCGTCGATCACGTGGCGGCCTTCAGTCGGCCCGGGTCTGATAGACGTAGGGTTGCTGCGGCACTCGCGCCTCGCGGTATTCGGCCTGCGCTTCGCGGTCGACCGCGCGGTCCCACAGCAGCGCCCGGCCCTGGCGCTGTTCGTCCTCGAGGGTCGGTTTCTTGGCCTTCAGCTCCTCGAGGAACGAGGTGACGTCGGACTTGTAGGGCTTCCAGAACAGCGGCATGACGAGTGCGCCCGGAAAGGGGCGGTGCAGGGTGAGCCGCGATTTTACCGGCGCGGGCGGCCCGGCGCCGCCTCCGCCGAGTCACGCGCTCTTGGGCGTCTTCCAGGTGTAGACCGCCGTCACCGCGTAGTTCCACACCGCGCCGACCAACACGCCGGCGATCGCCGAGGAGACCCAGAAGCTGTCCTTCTGGAACAGATAGTCGGCGATGCCCACGTTGGCCAGCGCGCCGACGCTGCAGGCGAGCACGAACGAGAACCAGCCGCGCACGAAGCCCCAGCCGCGCAGGCGCAGGTCGCGGTAGGTGAGCACGTTGTTGAGCACGTAGTTGCTCGTCATGGCCACCATCGTCGCCGCCGCCTGCGCCCACAGGAAGGACGTGCCGGCACCCTTGAAGAGCGCGCTCAGGACGATCAGGTGCACCACCAACCCCAGCCCGCCGACGAGGGAGAACGCGATAAAGCGGATCGGCACCACGCCGCCCATGAACTTGTCGAGGAGCATGATGAAATACTCCCAGGCCACGTTGGTGTCGAGCTTGCTCTCCCCGGCGAGGCGATTGCGAAACTGGTAGGGCAGCTCGCGGTAGCGCAGCGGCGTCGGCGAGGTGGCGAACAAGTCGAGCAGGATCTTGAAGCCGACACCTGAGACGCCCGCCTTGACGCACTCGACGAAGGCGTCGTGGCGGATCATGAAGAAGCCGCTCATCGGGTCGTGCAGTTCGGCCTTGAGCACCAGGCGGCTCAGCCGCGTCGCGAGGCGGCTGAAGGCGGCGCGCGACTCGTCCCAGGTGCCGATGCCGCCGCTCTCCGCGTAGCGACTGCCGACCACGACGTCGAGGTCGCCGCCGCTGATGAGTTCGAACATCCGCGGCAGCAACTGTTCGTCGTGCTGGTGGTCGGCGTCGATCACCGCCACCACCGGCGCCGACGACGCCAGCATGCCCTCGATGCAGGCCGACGAGAGCCCGCGCCGGCCGATGCGCTGGATGCAGCGCACCCGGCGGTCGGCCTGCGCCATCTCGCGCAGCGTCGTCGCGGTGGCGTCGGGCGAATCGTCGTCGACGAAGATCATCTCCCAGTCGACGCCCGCAAGCGCCTCGGCGACGCGGTCTCTCAGTTCGATGACGTTGCCGACCTCGTTGAACGTCGGCACGATGACGGAAAGCTGTGGCATGGACTCCCTTGTTCGCAGGTCAGCCCTGCCGTGGTCCGGCCGCGGCGGGCCTGCGGCGGCCGGGCACCGAACCGCCTCGCGCCCGCCTGGAGGCCGCCTTCACGGCGACGTGGGCGGCACGCGCCAGCGCGGGTGCCCCTTGTAGTTCGACGCGCGGTAGATCTCGACCCGGCGCGTGACTTTGCCGAACGCGCGGGCCTCGACCACGTCCACCAGTTCGACCGAGTCGAAGTATGCCTTCAGGCGCGCGAGGTCCAGGTCGCCCTGGTCCTGGTCCGACAGCACCAGGATGCCCGTGTCACCACGCAGGTCGCGCTCGAGCGGGAAGTAGTCGAACTGCAGCGCCTTCTCGCCGAAGATGTCTTGCGCAAAGGTGCGCGGCTGCCCGGGCAGGTAGTAGCGGATCAGCGAGCTGATCTTGTAGTTCGGCGAGAAGACGAAGGTCTGCTTGCCCTCGGCGCGCACCGCGGCCTCGGCCTGCGCAACGCGTGCCGCGGCCTCCTGCCAGCCGCTCCAGCTGTTCAGGTTGCCGGCGATCGGCAGGTTGGGGATGGCCACCAGGGTGCCTGCCGCGAGCAGGATCGCCGCCGAAGAGGCCAGGCCCCGCACCAGGCGCCGCGTGCCGTTGGCGTGTGCGAGCACGTGCTGCACGCCCAGGATCATCAGCGACCAGTACGCCGGTGCCAGCCAGTTGAGCTTGACGATCGAGCGAAAGCTGATCACGGTGAACAGCGCGATCGGCACGGCGCCGCTGAGCAGCAACAGCCGCGCGCGGTCGTCGAGCTTGCCCGTGAAGCCGTCGCGCGCGCCGCGCAGCAGCGCGGCGATCGCAAGCACGAACAGGTAGGGCGTGAGCAGCAGGAACTGCGTCGCAACCAGCATCAGGAAGTAACGCGGCTTGAAGCCGCCCATCTCGCCGACGCGGCGGCTGCTCTGGAAGGCGAGCGAGACCCACTCGTGCTGTGCGTTCCAGATCAGCACCGGAGAGAAGACGGCGGCGGCGAGCAAGGCCGCCAGGTAGGGCTGCGGCTTGAGCAGCCAGTGGCGTTGCTGGGAGGACGTCAGCAGGTACAGGAAGATGACCGGCAGCAGCAGGACGCCCGAGTACTTGCCGAGCCAGGACAGGCCGACGAACGCGCCGACGGCAAACCACCAGCGCCCGTCGCCGCCACGACTCAGGCGCCAGGTGGCCCAGATCGCCCCCGTCCAGGCGAAGATCAAGGGCGCATCGGGCGTCGGGCCGACGCCGAAGGCCTCGTACATGACGCTCAGGTTCAGCGCCGCCAGGGTCCAGAAGGCGAGCCGGCGGTCGGCGTACATGTCGAGGATCAGCCGGGCCCAGAGCAGGTTCCAGCCGAGCGACCAGAGCACCGAGGCGGCCTTGATGCCGAATACCGTCGTGCCGAACACGGCCGTGGTCAGGGCGACGCTGTAGGTCGCGAGCGGAGGATGGTCGAAGAACGACCAGTCCAGGTGCCGGCTCCAGCTCCAGTAGTAGGCCTCCTGCGGCAGCAGCGGCACTGCGGCCGCGAGCAGCAGCCGCAGCAGCGTGAACCCGGCGATGAGCAGGGCTATCGAGTGGCGACGGTCGGGGATCGACTGCCAGCGGCTGTCCGGAGATGACATGGATCGGTTGTTCGGGCAGGGATTGCGTTGCGCCGGGGCCGCGCCAAGGTGGCAGCGCGCAAAGGCGGTGCCCATGGCGATGAACGACCCGACGCCCGTTCGGCGAGGATTGTCCCACCGCCGCGCGGCGCACCGGGCCCGGGGCAGGGCGCCAGCGGATAATGCCCGGCGCCGCGGCCCGCGTCGCTTTGGTGGCCGCGAGCCGCACCCGATGACCGACCGAACCGACGAATCGCTCGTCGCAGCCGCCGTGGCTGCGCTGGCGGCCACCGATCAACGCACCGTATTGGTCGAGCATGGCGGCGAGCGCTATGTCGCCAAGCGCAGGGCCGACCGTCCGCGCCGGCGTTCGCAGGCGCTCTTCTTGCGCTGGCTGGTCAAGCGGGTGACCGGCGAGTCGCTCCCGATGCGAACGCTGCTGCTCTCGGAAGCGGCGTCCGGCGTGAACTACGAAGCGCGTCGGCTCGAGGCGCTGGCGCTCGCCGGCGTGCGCGTGCCACGGGTCGTTCACCTGGGCGCCGGGTACCTGTTGCTCGAGCACTGCGGAGCGACCGTCGCGAGCCTGCTGGAGGACTGGCCGGCCGACCGGCTCCGGCATGAACTTCTCGGTCTGGCGCGGGAACTGGGCACCTTCCACGGCGCCGGGCAATGGCACGGCGCGGCGCAGATCAAGAACCTGACGCGCAATAACGGCCAGACCTACCGCATCGATTTCGAGGAAGACTTCGGTGAAGGCGTGCCGCTGCCGGCAGCCCAGGCGCTCGACCTGGTGCTCTTCCTGAACTCGGTCTCGCTCGCCGGGCCGATCGACGAGGCCGAAGCCCGCTCGCTCCTGCCCCAGCTTCTGGGCGCGTACTTTGCGGCGAACCCCGATCCGCGCGTGCGGGCGGCGCTGACGCGCGCGCTGCCCTGGGTTGCCGGGCTGGCTCGCCTGGTGTTGCCGCTGCGGGGGCTCGGCACGAAGGGCCGCCCGCGCAAGGGCCTCGCCCGGCTGGCCCTGCTCGTCGAGGCCCTGACCGCCTTCCTGCGCGGCGATTGACCCTCACGGCTCGGGCGCCGCCGCGGCGTCGCGTCCCGGTCCGGCGAACTCGCAGAAGCGCGCGATGATGAGCTCGCGCAGCCAGCGCTGCGCCGGATCGTTGCGGTAGCGGCGGCACCAGTGCAGCGCCACGGTGAAGCCGGGCTGCTCGAAGTCGGGCTCGATGATGCGAAACGGCCCCCGCCGCGCAAAGCCCAGCGCGGTGCGGTGCGGCAGGATCACGGCCAGATCGGTCTCGCTGACGATGCTGGGGATCACCATGAAGTGCGGGATCGAGAGGTGGACGTTGTCCTGCAGGCCCAGCCGTTCAAGCAGCCGCGCGGTCTGCGAGTGCAGGCGCACCAGGATGTAGTCGAGCTGGCGCAGGCCCTCGTGCGTGGTCGCCACGTCGGCCAGCGGGTGGTCGGCGCGCAGCAGCGCGACGTAGCGTTCGTTCAGCAAGGCCTGCTGTTCGGTGCCGTCGACGCCGGGCAGGTAGCCGAGCGCCAGGTCGAGCCGGCCGGTTTCGAGCGCGCCTTCGATCTGGCCGACTTCGAGCTGGTGGGTCTCGATACGCACGCCCGGCGCGACGCGCCGCACGGCATGCATCAGGCCGGGCAGGAACACGCCTTCGGCGATGTCGCTCATGTGCAGCCGAAACGTCCGCTGCGAGCGCGCGGGGTCGAACACCTCCGCCTCCAGCAGCGCCTGCTCGAGCAGGTGCAGCGCCTGCTGCACGTTCTGGCCCAACTGCTCGGCCCGTGGCGTCGGGCGCATGCCGGCGCCGCTGCGAACGAACAGCGGATCCTTCAGCAGCAGACGCAGGCGCGTCAGCCCATGACTCACCGCCGGCTGCGACAGGCCCAGCCGCTCGGCCGCACGGCTCACGTTGCGCTGGCTGTGCACCGCGTCGAAGATGCGCAGCAGGTTCAGGTCGAGGTCGGTGATATGCACGCCGTCAATAGTACTTAGATCGTTCATCGCCTCGCCGGCCAGCCCATCGCTGCCTAAAGTCCGCCTCACGACAAGCGCCCTGCCATGAGCTGGCGCGACGGGAGACAGGCCTTGGAAGTGTCCTTCAGCAAGGAAGTGGAGTTGCTGCGCCTCGGCCAGGGGCAGACATTCCATGGCGAAGGCATCCTCGCCATCACCAAGGCGCTGCTGCAGTCGGGCGTGGCCTACGTCGGCGGCTACCAGGGCGCGCCGGTGTCGCACCTGCTCGACGTGATGGTGCAGGCCCGGCCCTACCTCGACGAGCTCGGCGTGCACGTCGAGGCCTGCTCGAACGAGGCCTCGGCGGCGGCGATGCTCGGCGCGTCTATCCACTACCCGCTGCGCGGCGCGGTGACGTGGAAGTCGATCGTCGGCACCAACGTCGCCGCCGACGCGCTGTCGAACCTGTCGTCGCCTGGCGTCAAGGGCGGCGCGCTGATCGTCGTTGGCGAGGACTACGGCGAAGGCGCGAGCGTGATCCAGGAGCGCACCCATGCCTACGCGCTGAAGTCGACACTGCTGATGCTCGACCCGCGGCCGGACCTGCCGGCGATGGTGCGCATGGTCGAGCACGGCTTCGCACTGTCCGAGGCGTCGAACATGCCGGCGATCCTGGAGCTGCGCATCAGGGCCTGCCACGTGCGCGGACACTTCGTGTGCAAGGACAACGTCGCACCCGCGGTGTCGACGAAACACCTGATGCGCGAGCCGGCGGCGTTCGACTACACCCGCTTGTCGCACCCGCCGGTCACCTTTGCGCAGGAGAAGCTGAAGGTCAACGAGCGCATCCCGGCCGCGCGCCGCTACATCGCCGAGCACGCGCTCAACGAGCACTTTGCCGGACGGCGTGACGACGTGGGGCTGATCGTGCAGGGCGGTCTCTACAACGCGCTGGTGCGCGCGCTGCAGCAGCTCGGCCTGGCCGACGCGTTCGGCGAGAGCGAGCTGCCGCTGCTCGTGCTCAACGTGACCTTCCCACTGGTGCCCGAGGAAATCTCGCGCTTCTGCCTCGGCAAGCGCGCCGTGCTGGTGGTCGAGGAGGGCACGCCCGAGTACATCGAGCAGGAGATCCTGGCCACGCTGCGGCGCCTGGACCTTCAGACGCTGATCCACGGCAAGGATCTGCTGCCGCCGGCCGGCGAGTACACGGTCGAGGTGCTGGCCACCGGCCTCGCCGCGTTCTGCGAGCGCCATCTGCCAAGTGTCGACATCGCCGCCGGAAGGGCCTGGCTGGCCGGCAACGTCGCGCGTCGGCAGGCGGTCGCAGCGAGCCTCGCCGAGCCGCTGCCGGCGCGGCCACCGCAGTTCTGCATCGGCTGCCCCGAGCGGCCCGTGTTCGCCGCGCTGACACTGGCGCAGCAGGACGTCGGGCCGGTGCACATCGCGGGCGACATCGGCTGCCACGCGTTCGCGACCTTCGAGCCGTTCTCGTTCGGCCACTCGATCCTCGGCTACGGCATGAGCCTGGCCAGCCGCGCCGGCGTCTCGCCGATGATGCAGCGGCGCGTGCTGTCGGTGATGGGCGACGGCGGCTTCTGGCACAACGGGCTGCTCACGGGCGTGCAGTCGGCGCTGTTCAACGGCGACGACGCCGTGCTCGTGATCATGAAGAACGGCTACACCTCGGCCACCGGCACGCAGGAGATCATCTCGACGCCGGACGCGGACGCGAGGCACATCGCCGAGGACAAGCACCAAAGCCTCGTCCACCGCAACCAGACGATCGAGAAGACGCTCACCGGCCTGGGCGTGCAGTGGATGCGCAGCGTCCACACCTACGACGTGGCGAAGATGCGCAAGACCTTCGACGAGGCCTTCACGACGCCGTTTGCGGGGCTGAAGGTCATCATCGCCGAGGGCGAGTGCCAGCTCGAGCGCCAGCGCCGCATCAAGCCGTGGAACGCAGGGCGGCTGCAGCGCGGCGAGCGCGTCGTGCGCGTGAAATACGGCGTCGACGAGGACGTGTGCAACGGCGACCATGCCTGCATCCGCCTCTCGGGCTGCCCGACGCTGACGCTGAAGGACAACCCGGATCCGCTCAAGCTCGACCCGGTCGCGACCGTCATCGACGGCTGCGTTGGCTGCGGCCTGTGCGGCGAGAACGCACATGCGGCGACGCTGTGCCCGAGTTTTTATCGCGCCGAGATCGTGCGCAACCCGAGGTGGCACGAGCGGGCGCTCGACCGGATGCGCCGCTCGGTGATCGGTCTGCTGCAACCGGCATGACGAGCGCGCCCATGACCCCTGCCGCGCCGCGACCGATCACGCTGCTCGTCTGCGCGCTCGGCGGCGAGGGTGGCGGCGTGCTCGCCGAATGGCTGGTCGAGACGGCCGTGCTGTGCGGCCACAGCGCGCAGAGCAGCTCGATCCCCGGTGTCGCGCAGCGCACCGGCGCGACGACCTACTACGTCGAAGTCTTCCCGTTGCCCGACAGCGCGCCTGCCGGCAGGCGCCCGGTGTTCGGCCTGAGCCCGGTGCCCGGCGCGCTGGATGCGCTGGTGTCTTCCGAGCTGCTGGAGACGGTGCGCCAGATCGGCCACGGCATGGCGTCGGCCGAACGCACCTTTGTCATCGCATCGACCCACCGCACGCTGACGACGGCCGAGAAGATGCAGCTCGGCGACGGGCGGGCGCCGTCCGACGCGCTGTTGAAGGTCGTCCGCGCGCACAGCCGCGAGGCCCGGCTGCTCGACATGGCCGCGATGGCCGCGCAGGCCGGCACGGTGACGAGCGCGGTGCTGTTCGGCGCCATCGCCGGTAGCGGCGTGCTGCCGTTCCCGCGCGACGCGTTCGAGCGCGTGATCCGCAGCGGCGGCAAGGGCGTCGAACCCAGCCTGCGCGGGTTTGCCGCCGCGTTCGATTCGGTGGATGCCGGTCGGGCGGATCACGGCGCTGTGCCCGCTGCGGCTGGCGGTGCTGCAGACCGCAGCGCGAACCCGGGTGCGCACTTGCCACCCGCCGTGGCCGCAGACTTTCCGGTGCCGACACACGACATGCTGTCGCTCGGCCATGCGCGACTGCTCGACTACCAGGGCGCGGACTACGCGGCGTTGTACGTCGAGCGCCTGCGCCGCGTGCTGCAGGTCGAGCGCGACGCCGACCCGGCGGCTGAACATGCCTTTGCCACCACGCGCGAGACGGCGCGCCATCTCGCGCTGTGGATGGCGTTCGACGACATCGTCCGCGTCGCCGACCTGAAGACGCGCGCCAGCCGCGTCCAGCGTGTGCGCGCCGAGGTCAATGCCGGCGACGACGAGTTGCTGCGCGTCTACGAGCACTTCAAGCCCGGTGTCGCCGAACTCGCCGCGCTGCTGCCGGCCGGATGGGCGGCTGCGCTGACGCGCTGGGACCGCGCGCGCCAGCAGACCGGCAAGGCGCCGCTCGCGCTGCCCTTGAAGATTGGCACGCACACGGTGGCCGGCTTCGCGATGCTGCGCACGCTGGCCAGCCTGAAGGGGCTGCGCCGGCGCGGCGAGCGCTTCGCGACCGAACAGGTGCTCATCGAGCGCTGGCTCGACGCGGTGCAACAGGGCCTGCGCATGGACTGGCGCGTCGGCCACGAGATCGCCGAGTGCGGCCGCCTGATCAAGGGCTACGGCTCGACCAACGAGCGCGGAAAGGACCGCCTGCTGCACGTGATCGACCACCTGGCGCTTGCGGCGCCGTTCGACTCGCCACAGGCGCGTGCAGAGGCAATCCGCGCCGCGCGCGCCGCGGCGCTGGCCGACGACACCGGCAAGGCGTTCGACCAGACGCTGCTGCGCCACGGCGCGCCGGCGCGCGGCGTGGTGGCGCAGCCGATCCGCTGGGTCCGGCGCCAGCCCGGGCGCAAGGCGCTGCCGCAGGGAGAACCCTGATGAGCCTTGCGCCCCGCCGCCGCGCCGCCAGAATACGCACCACTTCGCGCGGGCCGCCGTGACGAAGCGTGCTTGCGAGACTTCGACCACAACCACGACCCAAGAAGGAGACAAGACCATGAAGACCCTCAAGCTCGCCACTGTCGCAGCGCTGATGCTGGCCGCTTCGGCCGCGCAGGCGCAGCAGATCCTGCTCAAGGTGCACCACTTCCTGCCCAGCACGTCGAATGCGCAGGTCAACCTGATCCAGCCTTGGTGCGACAAGATCGCCAAGGACTCGAACGACCGGCTGAAGTGCCAGATCTACCCCGCGATGCAGCTTGGCGGCACGCCGCCGCAACTGTTCGACCAGGCGCGCGACGGCGTGGCCGACCTGGTGTGGACGGTGCCGACGTACTCGGCCGGGCGCTTCTCGAAGTCGGAGGTGTTCGAGCTGCCGTTCATGGCGCACACGGCGGCGGGCGGCAGCCAGGCGCTGTGGGCCTACGTGCAGAAGAACGCGCTCGACGAGTTCAAGGGCACGCACCTGATCTTCATGCACGTGCACGACGGGGCGCTGCTGCACTCGACAAACAAGGAAGTGAAGTCGCTCGACGACCTGAAGGGCATGAAGATCCGCGCCGCGACGCGCATCAACTCGCGCATGCTCACCGCGCTCGGTGCGACACCGGTGCAGATGCCGCTGCCGCAGGTGCCCGAGGCGCTGTCCAAGGGCGTGATCGACGCCGCGATGGTGCCCTGGGAAGGCGTGCCGTCGATCAAGCTGCAGGAGATCGCCAAGTATCACCTCGACGTGCCGCAGGGCGCGCAGCGCATCGCCAACACGATCTTCGCGTTCGCGATGAACCAGGCCAAGTACGACAGCCTGCCGCCCGAGCTCAAGAAGGTGATCGACGCCAACAGCGGCCTGGCCGTGTCGGGCGAGGTCGGCGCCAAGTCCTTCGACGCCGTGGTCGAGCCCTTCCGCAAGCTGGCCAAGGACCGCGGCAACACGATCTCGTTCATGAGCCAGGCCGAGATGCAGCGCTGGATCAAGGCCAGCGACAGCGTGGACGACGACTGGGTGAAGGAAGTCACGGCCAAGGGCGCCGACGGCAAGAAGCTGCTCGAGGAAGCGCGCGCGTTGATCAAGCAGTACGACAAGTAGCTGCGGGCGCAGGCGCGCCCTGCGGCGCGCCTGCATGCGATCATCGGCGCGGTTTCACTGCCCCTTGCCGAAGCAACGCCGATGTTCGAGATCGAGCTGAAGTTCCAGGTGCCGGCGGCCTCGCGTCGCGCCGTCGATGCGGCCGTCGGGGCCGGCGACTCGCCACGAACGCGCCTGCAGGCGATCTACTTCGACACGCCGGACCGCCGGCTGGCCGCCGCGGGAATGGCACTGCGGCTGCGCAAGGAAGGCCGGCGCTGGGTGCAGACGCTCAAGGCTGCGGGGCCGAACGCGATGCAGCGGATCGAACACAACGTGCCGCTGAGCGGCGCGATGAGTGTGCCGGCCGGCGCCGTGCCGGGTGTCGATCCCTTGCGCCACGCGGGCACGCCGGGTGGCGAGCTGCTGAACGCCGCGCTCGCTGCCCGTGACGGCGAGCAGTCTGCGTCGCGCCTGGTCGCGCTGTACCGCACCGACATCTGGCGCCGCACACGCACGCTGCGGGTGCGCGGCGGCAGCGTCGAACTCGCGTTCGACAGCGGCGAGATCCTGGCACGAGATCGCCGCCGGCCGGTGTGCGAGCTCGAGTTCGAACTCCTGCGCGGCCAGGCCGTCGCGGTGATCGATGCCGCCCGCCGCTGGGTGCGCCGGCATGGCCTGTGGCTCGACGTGCGCAGCAAGGCCGAGCAAGGCGACCGTCTGGCGCGCGGCATCGTGCTCGGCCCGGCGATCAAGGCCGGCGCAGTGCAACTCGATCGCGCGATGAGTGCCGACGCCGCCTTGCACGCCGTGGTCGCCCACTGCCTGCAGCAAGTCCTGCCCAACGCGAGCGAGATTGCCGGCGGCCCCTGCAGCGACGAGCACGTCCACCAGTTGCGCGTCGGCCTGCGCCGCCTGCGCACTGCGCTGCGCTTCTTCGCCGGCTGGACAGTGCCGGTCGATCCTGCGTGGGCGGAGCACCTGACGGCCCTGTTCCGCCAGCTCGGCGTTGCGCGCGACCGCGACGCGCTCGCCGCATCGCTGTTGCCCGCGCTGCGCGAGGCCGGTGCACCGCTGTTCGAGCTGCCGCCGGCACCCGAGGGGCCGACGCCGACGGAGCTGCTGCGCGCGGCTGGCGCCACGCTGCTGCTGCTCGATCTGCTGGCCTATCAGGTCAGCGGCGCGGCCGCGCCCGCGGTACCGGCGGGTACCAATCCTGCGCCGGAGGCCTCGCCGGTGCCGGAGCCGTGGGCTGCAGCGTCACTGGCCGACACGGTTGCAGATCGGCTGCAGCGTTGGCATCGTCGCGTCGTTCGGGCCGCAGCGCACTACGGCGAGCTAGACGACATGGCCCGCCACCGGCTGCGCAAGCGCGTCAAGCGCCTGCGCTATGCCGCGGAGTTCGCGGCCTCGCTGTACAAGGGCAAGGCGGTGGCGCGCTACCTGGCCCAGCTGGCGCCGGTGCAGGACAGCCTGGGCCGCTACAACGACCTGTGCGTCGGCTTGGCAACCTACCGCAGCGCCGTCGGCGACGATCCGCGCGCCTGGTTCGCCATCGGCTGGTTGACCGCGCGGCGCGACGTCCTGCTGGCCGAGAGCGTTGCGACGCTCAAGCGCTTCAGGCGTGCCGAACCATTCTGGAGGGTTCACCGAGGCGGCTAGGATGCGATCGCCGGGGCGCCGGTGTCAGATCGCGCGTGTCAACTTGACGATACGGGCCAAGTCTCTCGGTTCGCGCCCTGGCGGCGAATGCAAAGGCGGGGGAGGCGGCCCGCGGCCATGTCGTGGCGTCCCCCCACGATACTTGCGATACCCGTCCGTACTGCAGGCCGTCTGGCGCCACTGAAAACCCTGCGGCACGAGGTGCCGGCGACATTCGGCAGGTACACCTGTTCCGTCGGACGCTGCCCACGTGGGCCGGGTCCGATGCCCTAGAATCGGGACCGTCCGGCGGACGCCGGGGTAGACGGCGAACGCCGGGGCAGAGTCCGACAACGCAATCAACTCGTGGCCATTGTTCCGCGCCGGGCCGGACTTCCCGCGCTGGGTGACGCGCCGGAGACCCGGCAACGAGGAATGCAGTTGTGCGGTCTATGAGGCGCCGATTCGCATTGAATGGCTCATCCGATGAATCGTCTTAGTCAAAAACTGATACGCGCATGGGCCGGTATGGGCAGCCGCTTTCTGCCGTTTGCGGACGCCGCGACGCCGGATCTGCCGCTTTCGAGGCTCCTGCGCCTGTCGCTGTTTCAGGTATCGGTCGGGATGGCCTTGGTGCTGCTGGTAGGCACGCTGAACCGGGTGATGATCGTCGAACTCGACGTGCCGGCCTCCCTGGTGGCGGTGATGGTTTCGTTGCCGGTCATCTTCGCGCCATTTCGGGCACTCATCGGCTTTCGTTCGGATACCCACCGTTCGGCGCTAGGTTGGAAACGGGTTCCGTATATTTGGAAAGGGACGTTGATTCAATTCGGTGGCCTGGCCATCATGCCCTTTGCACTGCTCGTGCTTTCAGGCGGCGGAAATGCGAGCCAATGGCCGGTTTGGATCGGGCAATTGGGAGCGGGACTGGCGTTCTTGCTGGTCGGAGCCGGTTTGCATACGATCCAGACGGCCGGCCTTGCGCTGGCGACGGATCTGACGCCGACCGAATCGCATCCGAAGGTCGTGGGCCTGATGTATGTGATGCTGCTCGTGGGCACGATCATCAGCGCACTGGTTTTTGGCGCCTTGCTTTCTGAATTCACGCCGGCGCGCCTGATCCAGGTGATTCAGGGTTCGGCCGTGGCTACGATCGCCCTGAACATATTGGCATTGTGGAAGCAGGAAACCCGCCGGCCATCCCGGGGTGCGGGCAACCGCCCGGAGCCCACCTTCCGGGAGTCGTGGGAAGTGTTTCGCGAGGGCGAGCATGCGTTGCGCCGCCTGGTGGCCGTCGGCCTGGGGACGATGGCTTTCAGCATGCAGGACGTTCTGCTGGAGCCCTATGGCGGTCAGGTGCTGCACCTGGCCGTCGGAGCGACGACCAAGCTGACCGCGACCCTGGCGCTCGGCGGACTCATCGGTTTCGGCCTTGCGTCGCGCGTCCTGAGTCGCGGCGCAGATCCGTTCCGCATGGCCAGCGCCGGCGCGTTGGTCGGCGTACCGGCATTCCTGACAGTGATTGCCGCCGCACCGGCGGGTTCGCCGGTATTGTTTGGCCTCGGAACATTCCTGATCGGCTTCGGTGGCGGACTCTTCGGTCACGGCACCCTGACCGCGACCATGAATCTCGCGCCAGAGAATCAGAGGGGACTGGCCCTCGGTGCCTGGGGCGCGGTGCAGGCCACCGCAGCCGGTATTGCGGTCGCGTTGGGCGGCGTCGGCAGAGATGTGGTGGATGGATTTGCCGCCAGAAACTGGCTCTCGTCGGCACTGAACGAGCCGGCAACCGGATACACGTTTGTCTACGCCGTCGAAGTAATGCTATTGCTCGCGACGATGGTGGCGATGGCTCCACTCGTTCGCCCTTCGGCTCGATACGCGACAACCTGAGCGTCAAACGCCCGCGGGCAAAGGGTGCTGCAGATGGCACCGACGCGACCCATTCAAGACCTGGACCCGCACTCTATTCTGATCGTGTTTGCCGGCGCCTGTATTGGGCGCGGCAACACCTTCGAATGGCCGCAGTAAGGCACAGGGGCCTGGATTCATGAATCCAGGCCCCTGTCACGGACCAGCGGCAATAGGAACTCCTCTATTTCTTGGCTACTGGAGCCTTCGTCGGCAAAGCATTCGTATCAGCGGCCGGTGCGACAACTGCCGCCGGGGCCGCCGCGACGACGGTCGCAGGGACCGTTGCAACGGGCTTTGCCTTCGTATTGCCATTGTAGTAGGCGGGGTACCAATCGGTCTTCGTCAATATCGCTGCGTGAACAGCCAGCGCGATGACGGTGACACCACCCAAGAACAGGGGCAAACCCACGGTCGGGTTGACTACCAGCCAAATCTTACCTTGGTTCATGTGCAGTTCTCCTCAATGAAGCCACGGCGTGTAGATATAGGCCAGCAAGTGGGCCAGCGCCGCAATGAAGCCGAAAATGCGCGTGCCCTCGATCACGTGCCTATGCAACTCCTCAGCCTCCGCAAGGGTCAAGCCTGTCGGCCATACCTTTTCTGGATCAATATGCATCGTCCTTCTCCTTCTGGGTCATGCGACCCCACTCGTGCTGAACCCGCACGCGGGCTGGTCATGGCTTCTACAGCCAGGCATCTCCTTACAACATGTGTGTGTAAAGCAAGACTTACACATGTCTGTGTTACTCTACGCTGACACAGTTGGGGCGTCAACAGTCTTGAACATGGCGCTCGTGCACTCTGGTCGCACCGCGCGTGGCGTCGTCCATCCGCTGGGGCCTGGCCCCGAAGACGCGTCGGACGCGCGAGTTGTTTTGGCGCGACACTCGCGACTCGAAGCTGGGGCGATGCGCACCTGCAGGCAGCGACCAGCGGCCTGAATTCGACGGATGGTCGCTTGCTCGCCTGGACGGCGGGCGCCAAAGGCGAAGCCACCGCTTTGGCGCACCTGTGCACGCCAGGCTACTGCGGGCGCGTCGATCAGGGCGCTCGCGGCTGAGCGTGCTGCTCTTGGGCGGGCTCAGCCGGGCTCGGGCGCGGTCAGCAGCTCTGCACCGGCGCGCCGCCCGGCGACGCCGCGGCGGCCGCACCGCCCGCGCGGCCGTGGTGCACGGCCGTCAGGATGCCGCGCAGGATCTCCAGCGGCGGTGGCGGGCAGCCGCCGACGGCGACATCGACCGGGATCACGTTCGAGACCCGGCCGCAACTCGCAAAACTCTCGCCGAAGATCCCGCCGCTGCATCCGCAGTCGCCCACCGCGACGACGAGCCGCGGTTCGGGCGTGGCCTCGTAGGTGCGGCGCAGGGCGGTCTCCATGTTGCGCGAGACGGGGCCGGTCACGAGCAGCATGTCTGCGTGACGAGGGCTGGCGACGAAGCGGATGCCCAGGCCCTCGATGTTGTAGTAAGGGTTGTTGAGGGCGTGGATCTCGAGCTCGCAGCCGTTGCAGGAGCCGGCATCGACCTGCCGGATCGCCAGGGCCTGGCCGAGGATGTCGAGGATGTCGCGCTGGATGCGATCGGCTGACACGCGCAGCGCGTCATCGCTCTGGGGCGCCGGTTCGGTCCGGATGCCGTGGCGCGCGATCTGCCGGAGGATTTTCCACATGTCAGAGATCCTGCCCGGAATAGCTGAGGTTGAACGACTTGTTGATGAGCGGGAAGTCGGGAACGATGTTGCCGATCACCGCGTGCTCGAGCACGGGCCAGTTGTGCCATGACGGATCGTGGCAATGGCAGCGGCGGATCTTCGCGTCGGCGCCGAGTTCGAGCGCCACGAAGACCTCGCCGCGCCAGCCCTCGATCCAGCCGGCGCCTGCGGCGGCTCCGGTCGGCAGCACCAGCGCCGCCTGCGCCGGGCCGGCCGGCATCCGGGTGCACAAGTCGCGCACGAGGCGCAGCGACTCGAAGACTTCGTCGAAGCGCACGCCGACGCGGGCTGCCACATCGCCTTCGCTTCGGGTCGCCTTGCGAACCTCGAGCGCGTCATACGGGGCCCAGGCGCGGTCGCAGCGCAGGTCGGCCGCCTGGCCGCTTGCCCGCCCCGCGAGGCCGGTGAGCCCCAACTCGGCGGCGAGTTCGGGTGTGACCCGTCCGGTGGTCATGAAGCGGTCCTGCAGCCCTGCGTGCTCCTCGTAGATGGCACGAAGCGTGCGGACCTCGGCCTCGATCCGGTCGCATTGCAGGCGCATGCGATCCAGCGCGGCCGCGTCCGGCGCCGCGTCCACACCGCCGGGCCGCACGCCATCCATCATCAGGCGATGCCCGAAGGCGTCGCGCGACAGGCGCAGCCAGTCCTCGCGCAGGCGCGAGAACTGCGCCAGGCCGAACGCAAAGGCGGCGTCGTTGCCGAGCGCGCCGAGGTCGCCGAGGTGGTTCGCGATGCGTTCGCGTTCGAGCATCAGCGCGCGCAGCCAGGTCGCGCGCGCCGGCACGACGCAATCCGCTGCCGACTCCAGCGCCATGCAGTAGGCCCAGGCGAACGCCACCGTCGAATCGCCGCAAACCCGGCCGGCCAGCCGAGACGCCTCGAGCGGGGCGAGTTCGGTGAAGCGGCGTTCGATGCCCTTGTGCGTGTACCCGAGCCGCTGTTCGAGCCGCAGCACCTTTTCGCCGACGATCGAGAACCGGAAATGCCCCGGCTCGATGATGCCGGCGTGCACCGGCCCGACCGGAATCTCGTGCACGCCGTCGCCCTCGACGCGAACGAAGGCGTAGTCGCCGGCCGCTTGTCGCGGCGCGGAGGTGTCGGCCACCGCGTCGAGCCGCAGCGGGAACATGCCGGCCGGCCAGGCGCCGTGGTCGAGCCAGGGGCGACGGTCCTCGACGCCGATGGCCTCGATGCCGAGCAGGTCGCTCGCGGCGCGTTGCATGCGCAGTGCAGCGTGGAAACGATTCGACAGGTCGGGGTATCGCGGCTGCGCCCTCGGCAGCGCCAGGTCGAGCCAGGCCAGCCCATCGGGCAGCGCGTACGCCGCCGAGACGGCGAGCGCGTCGCCGCCGCTGTCGGGGTGGTCGCTGCCCCACAGCGAGACGAGCCGCCCGCCGGACTGCGCCGCCGCGGCCGCGGCGGCCTGCCACTGCAAGGCGTCGACGGTGGCGCGCCCGATCGGCAGCGGGGCGGCCAAGGGCTTGAATTCGAGGTCGAGGCCCGGCAACTTCATCGGATCAGCCCCCGAGCATCTGCGCCGCCTGGCGATACCACGCGTCCAGGTAGGGCGGGATGTAGAGGCCCAGCATCAAGCCCAGGCCGAGGTGGACGAACACCGGGATCAGTGCCGGCGGATGGGGCAGCGGCTTGACCGAGGTGTCGCCGAAGACCATCGGCTGAACGCGCGCGAACACCGCGGCAAATGCGACGCCGAGCGCGACGAGCAGCAGCGGCGTGGCCCAGGGCTGCTCGCGCATCGCGGTGGTGATGATCAGGAACTCGCTCGCGAAGACGCCGAACGGCGGCGTCCCGAGGATCGCCAGCGTGCCCAGCATCAGCCCCCAGCCGACGGTGGGGCTGACCCGGATGAGGCCGCGGATCTCGTCCATCAGCTGCGTGCCGGCCTTCTGCGTCGCGTGGCCTACCGCGAAGAAGATCGCCGACTTGACGAGCGAGTGCACGGTCATGTGCAGCAGCCCGGCGTAGGTGGCCACCGGCCCGCCGACGCCGAACGCGAACGTCATCAGCCCCATGTGCTCGATCGACGAGTAGGCGAACATGCGCTTGACGTCCTTCTGCCGGATCAGGAAGAACACCGCGGCCACCACAGAGACGATGCCGAAACCCATCATCAGGCGCCCGGCCAGGTTGCCGTGCAGCGCGCCGTCGGTCAGCACCTTGCAGCGCAGGATCGCGTAGAGCGCCACGTTCAGCAGCAGGCCCGAGAGCACGGCCGAGACCGGGGTCGGGCCCTCGGCGTGCGCGTCGGGCAGCCAGTTGTGCAGCGGCACCAGGCCCACCTTGGTGCCGTAGCCGATGAACAGGAACGCGAAGGCCAGCGTGACGATGCCGGGGTCGAGCTGCGCCTTGACCGCGTCGAGGTTGGTCCAGAGCAGCGCGCCGCCCTCGGAGCCGAGCACCTTCTCGGCCGCCATGTAGAGCAGCACGGTGCCGAACAGCGCCTGCGCGATGCCCACGCCGCACAGGATGAAGTACTTCCACGCCGCTTCCAGGCTGGCCGCGGTGCGGTAGACGCTGACGAGCAGCACGGTAGTCAGCGTCGCGGCCTCCATCGCCACCCACAGGATGCCCAGGTTGTTCGTCATCAGCGCGAGCAGCATCGTGAAGCTGAACAGCTGGTACATGCTGTGGTACAGGCGCAGCCGTGGCGGCGTCATCTTGCCGCGGTCGCGCTCGATGCGCATGTAGGGGCGCGAGAAGATCGCCGTGGTGAGGCCGACAAAGGCGGTCAGCGTGACCAGGAAGACGTTCAGCGCATCGATGAAGAACTCGCGCTGCCAGACGAACTGCGGGCCATCGGCGATGACCTGGGCCGTCAACACGCAGGCGGCGACAAAGGTGCCCAGGCTGAACGCCACGTTGACGTCGCGCGCCCGGTCGCGGTGGCCGACCAGCGCGAGCACCAGCCCGCCGAGGAGCGGGATGCCGAGGACGAATAGCAGCGGGTGCATGTCAGAGCTGGCGCCGCGACGGAGACGTCGCCGCGACTGCGTGCACCGGAGCGTGAAGCGACTGCAAGCTACTCTTCCTTCAGCTTCTCGAGGTGGCGGATGTCCAGACTGTCGAACTGCTCGCGGATCTGGAAGATGAACACGCCGAGGATCAGCACGCCGATCAGCACGTCGAGCGCGATGCCGAGCTCGACCACCATCGGCATGCCGTAGGTGGCCGAGGTGGCGGCGAAGAAGAGGCCGTTTTCCATCGCCAGGAAGCCGATCACCTGCGGCACCGCCTTGGCGCGCGTGATCATCATCAGGAACGACAGCAGCACGCAAGCCAGCGCGATGCCCAGCGTGCCGCGCGCGAGCGAGGTCGACAGCTTGGCGATCGGCAGCGCAAGGTTGAAGGCGACGATCACGACCAGGATGCCGATCAGCATCGTCGTCGGGATGTTGAACAGCGTCTCGACGTCCCAGCGGATCTCGAGCCGATCGATCACCCGGTGCAGCAGCAGCGGGATCAGCACCACCTTGAGCGCGAAGGTGATGCCGGCCGACACATACAAGTGCGGCTGCCCCGTCACATAACCGACGACGAGCGTCGACAGCACGAGCACCGCGCCCTGCATCGTGAACAGCGCGATCAGCGACAGGATGCGCCGCTGCGAGATCATCGCGAAGGCGAGCATCAGCAGCATCGCGCCGAGCAGGTTGATGAACTGGGCCAGGACTGCGTTCATGTCAGGCGGCGCCGGGCCGCTCCCAAGGCGACTGAGGCCTCGCAGGCCGCGCTGGACCAGCGGCCCGGCCCCTCGCCAGGCACGAACAGTCCGCAGGACTGCTCATGTCCGGGCCCGGCCCCCTCGGGGGCGCGAACGAAGCGGGCTTGGGGGCCGTCATGCCGCCAGCAGGATGTGGACCAGCATGCCGATGACGGCGAGCAGGAATGCCGCCGCCAGAAACTCCGGCACGCGAAAGATGCGCATCTTCGCGCTGAGCGTCTCGAGCAACGCCAGCCCGACGCCGCCGATCGCCAGCTTGGCGACGAGCGCGGGCAGGGCGAGCAGCATCGCCAGTGGCTCGCCGGCTTCGGCCACGCCCCAGGGAACGAACAGCGCCACGCCGATGCACGAATACGCGAACAGCTTGAGGCTGGCTGCCCACTCGATCAGCGCCAGATGGCGCCCCGAGTACTCGAGGATCAGCGCCTCGTGGATCATCGTCAGCTCGAGGTGCGTCGCCGGGTTGTCCACCGGCACGCGGGCGTTTTCGGCCAGCGAGACCATCGAGAACGCGACCCCGGCAAACGCCAGCCCCGGGTAGATCGCGAACTCGCGGTGGGCGAGCGTCTCGACGATCGTCGTCAGCGAAGTCGACTTCGAGATCAGCGAGGCCGAGAACAGCACGATCAGCAGCGCGGGCTCGGCGAGAAAGCCGATCAGCATCTCGCGCCGCGCGCCGAGCGTTCCGAAAGCAGTGCCGATGTCCATCGCCGCCAGCGAGATGAAGACGCGCGCCAGCGCGAACAGGCCGACGAGCGCAATCGCATCGGCCGCCGGCGACAGCGGCAGATCGGTCGAGAGCGTCGGGATGATGGCGCAGGCCAGCGCCATGCAGCCGAACATGATGTAGGGCGTGCTGCGAAACAGCGGCGACGCGTGCTCGGCCAGCACCGACTCCTTGTTGAACAGCTTGTGCAGCATCCGGTAGGGCTGCCACAGGCTCGGCGCCGACTTGTTCTGCAGCCAGGCCCGCCACTGGTTGACCCAGCCGGTCAGCAGCGGCGCGAGGGCGAGCGCGGCGACGATCTCGAGCAGTTGCGAGAAGAAGCCGGCAAGCGTCATTTCGGTACCCCGCACGCCCACCGCGGGCGAGGGTTCGAGACGGCATGGGCGCGGCCGGCGCAGGGCTGGAGGGCCGTCATCGCTTCACCGCCAGCAGGGTCGCAATGAGCGTGACGAAGCTGTACAGCAGGTAGGTCGCGATGCGTCCCTGCTGCAACAGGCCGAACAGCCGCGCAATGCGCTCGGCGAGCGCCACCACCGGCAGGTAGAGCCAGCCCCAGAAGTGGTCGGCGACCGTGACCCGGTAGCGCGGGTGCTTGTCGGACGGCGACGGCAGCTCGCGCTCCATCACGAAGAACGGCTCGAACATCTGCCGGATCGGCTGCCCGAAGCCCTCGGCCGTGTCCTGCATGCGGGCCGTCTGCCATGGGTAGCCGCAGTCCCAGGCCGGTGCGCGGCGCAGCCGGCCGTGATAGAAAATGCGCACGATCAGGTAGGCCAGCGCGAAGCTTGCCGCCACGCCGAGCAGGAAGATCACCGGGCCGTAGCTCGCCCGCTCGACGCCGTTCGGGGCGAGCAGCCAGCCCCCGCCCTCGGCCGCGTTGCCCAGGCCCGCCTCGACGAGCTGGCGCGTCACCGGATCGAGGAGCTGGATGAACTGCACCGGCAGCAGGCCGAGCGCGATGCAGCCGGCGACGAGCCAGAGCATGCCGGCGCGCTCCCAGGGGCCGGCGTCTCGCGCCTGGGCGAGCTTGTCCTCGCGCGGCTGGCCGAGGAAGATGACACCGAAGAACTTCACCATCGTGTAGCCGGCCAGCGCCGCGACGAGCGCGATCAGCGCCGCGACCACCGGGATCAGCATGTTGAGCAGCGGGTCCGGCAGTCCGGGCGTGAAGAGGAAGCTCTGCAGCAGCAACCATTCCGAAACGAAACCCGAGAGCGGCGGCAGCCCGGCGCTCGCCAGCACGCCCACCAGCGTGACCCAGGCGAGCCAGGGCATGGTGCGGATCAGCCCGCCCAGGCGGCCCAGGTTGCGCTCGCCGGTGGCGTGCAGCACGCAGCCGGTGCTGAGGAAGAGCAGGCTCTTGAAGAACGCGTGGCTCGCCACGTGATAGAGCGTGGCCGTCAGCGCCAGCGCAGCCATCGGGCGCATGCCGTAGGCCGAGAAGGTCAGCGTCAGTCCCATGCCGGCGAAGAGCAGCCCCATGTTCTCGATCGACGAGTACGCGAGCAGGCGCTTCATGTCGACCTGCACCGAGGCGAACACGACGCCGAACAGCGCCGTGGCCAGGCCGAGCGCGAGCAGCAGCGCGCCCCACCACCACAGCCGCGCCTGCAGCAGGTCGAACGAGACGCGCAGCATGCCGTAGACCGCCATCTTGAGCATCACCGCGCTCATCAGCGCCGAGACCGGCGAGGGCGCCGCCGGGTGCGCCTCGGGCAGCCAGACGTGCAGCGGCAGCAGGCCGGCCTTGGCGCCGAAGCCGAACAGCGCCAGCAGGAACGCGGCCGAACCCCAGAACGGCGTCAGCGCCTGCGCGCGCATGTTGGCAAAGCTGTAGTCGCCGGTGTTGGCCTGCAGCACGCCGAAGCAGAGCAGGATCGCGATCGCTCCGATGTGCGCGACCACCAGGTAGAGGTAGCCCGCGCTGCGGACCTCGCGGATGCGGTGGTTGGCCGTGACCAGAAAGTACGAGGACAGGGCCATCGTCTCCCACATCACCATGAACGCATACGCGTCGTCGGCCAGCAGCACCAGCGCCATGCTGGCCAGGAAGACGTGGTATTCGAGGCAGAGCAGGCCCGGCGGCGTGCCCTCGCCCTTGCGGAAGTAGCCGGCGGCGAAGACCGACACGCCGGCCGCGACAAAGCCGAGCACCATCAGGAAGAAGGCCGCCAGGCTGTCCAGGCGCAGATGGAAGGGCAGGCCCGGCAGGCCGATCGGCAGCACGGCGACCTCGGGTGTGCCCGAGACCGCCGCCAGCGCCAGGCCGGCGAGCAGCAAGCCGAGCAGGCCACCGACCGGAAACAGCACCCGGGCGACGAAGCGAAAGCGCCGCAGCGCGCCGATGCCCGCCACGCCGACCAGCAGCCAGGCGCCGAGCACGACGAGGACGCCGTCGAGCATCAGCCAGTCGGCGATGTGGGCATGCGCACTCATGAGGCAAGCCAAGCCCTGCGGCCGGTCCCGCCGAGCTGGCGCTGGAGCACTTGGGGCGGCCGGGCGTGCCCATCCGCGTGCACAAGCCGCGCGGGGCGAGGCCGATCGGCTGCGAGGCCGTATTGCGCCACGACTTTCAGCCGCGCCGCCGCGGCTGCCGGGGCTTCGCGGCGCCGCGCGCGAGCGCCTTGACGGGGTCGGCGCCGCTCGGCACGTACGACACCCCGTGCTGCGCGAGGTAGTCGCGGATGAGCTGGCGCACGACCTGCGACGGCGTCAGGTCCTGGCCGGCGCACAGGCGCTCGAACGCAGACTTCTTGGCCGGGTCGATCAGCAGCGTCAGGCGGGCGGTCTTGAGTTCCATAGGCCTTGCATGGTAATGCGATGTGCGTTGAACGCAAATGTTACGCGCATCGGGACTCGAGCTCAAGGCCGGCCCGACAGGCCGGCACGACGGGCGCGCCACTTCAGGCAAGCCACATCGGGGTTCGCCGCGTCGGGCGCGCCGCCTCGGCCGGTCGTTGCAGCGCTTCCTCCCCGTCTGCGGGCGCGCACGGCAGGCGCTTGGCGCGGGCGCCCGCCGTCGCACAGAGGCTCGGGCTCGGTCCATCAGGCGGCGCCCTGCCGGTGTCCTGGCGCTGGGCCAGGACACTGTCGGGCCACGTGACGGCGGGTGTCCTCAGCGCACGCGCATCCCGGGCGCCGCGCCGGGCCCGGGTTCGAGCACGTAGAGGCCCGGATGCGCCTTCCCATCGGCGTGCGACGCCGCAAGCACCATCCCTTCGCTGAGGCCGAACTTCATCTTGCGCGGCGCGAGGTTGGCCACCATCACGGTGAGCTTGCCGACCAGGCCATCCGGCGCGTAGGCCGACTGGATGCCGGCAAAGACGGTTCGCAGGATCGGAAGCCCCTGCGGGTCGGCGCCTTCGCCGATGTCGAGCGTGAGCCGCAGCAGCTTGGTCGAGCCTTCGACACGCTCGGCAGCGACGATCTTCGCGATGCGCAGGTCGATCTTGGCGAAGTCGTCGATGGCGATGGTCGGCGCGATGGGTTCGCCGCCGGGGGGTGTGGGTGGCACTGGCACGGATACCGAGGCGGCGGCCGGCGCCTCGAGCAGCGCATCGAGCTGCTTGGGATCGACTCGCTGCATCAGGTGCTCGTATGGCGCCACCTGATGCCCTTCGGGCAGCAGCGTCGCCGCCTGCGCCCAGGTGTCGAGCCGGCAATTCAGGAAGGCCGCCGATCGCTTGGCGAGCTCGGGCAGGATCGGGCCCAGGTACAGCGCGAGCAGGCGAAACGCGTTGATCACGTCGGTGCAGACGGCGTGCAATTCGTCGCGGTGCTGCGCGATGTCCTTCGCCAGCAGCCACGGCCGTTTGGCGTCGAAGTGCTCGTTGACGGCGTCGGCCAGGCCCATCACCTCGCGCACGACCTTGCCGAATTCGCGCTCCTCGTACAGCCGCGCCAGGTCGCCTGCCGCGTCGATCGCCGAGTGCAGTGCGGGGCAGACGGGCGCCTCGATGCGCTCGCCCTTGAAGTCGAACCATCCGATCACGACGCCGGCCAGCCGGCCCTCGTAGTGCCGTTGCAGAAAGCTGCTCGCGCGACTCGCGATGTTGACGAGCTTGCCGACCAGGTCGCTGTTGACCCGCGCGACGAAGTCCTCGGGGTTGAAGTCGATGTCCTCGACCTTCGCGTTCAACTTGGCGGCGATGTAGTAGCGCAGCCACTCGGCGTTCATGCCGAGCTCGAGGTAGCGCAGTGGCGAGATGCCGGTGCCGCGGCTCTTGCTCATCTTCTCGTCGCGCACCGTGATGAAGCCGTGCACGAACACGTTGGTCGGCGTCTTGCGCGGCACGTAGCTGCCGTCGTCCTGATGCTTGCCGCCGAAGTGCAGCATCGCCGGCCAGAACAGCGTATGGAAGTAGGTGATGTCCTTGCCGATGAAGTGGACCTGCTCGGTCGTCGGATCGGCCATGAATTCGTCGAACGAGCGCGACTCGCCGAGCTTGCGCGCCTGCCCCAAGTCGAAGTGGTTCTTCAGCGAGGCCAGGTAACCGATCGGCGCGTCGAGCCAGACGTAGAAGTACTTGCCCGGCGCGTCGGGGATCTCGATGCCGAAGTAGGGCGCGTCGCGGCTGATGTCCCAGTCGCCGAGGCCGCCGCGGCCTTCGTCGTCGGTCTTGAACCATTCGCTGATCTTGTTCAGCACCTCGGTCTGCAGGTGTCCCTGCTGCGTCCAGCGCTTCAGGAAGTCGATGCAGCGCGGGTCGCTGAGCTTGAAAAAGTAGTGCTCGCTCTCCTTCATCACCGGTGTCGCGCCGGACAGCGTGGAGGTGGGGTTCTTGAGGTCCGTCGGCGCGTAGACGGCACCGCAGACGTCGCAGTTGTCGCCGTACTGATCCTTCGCTCCGCACTTCGGGCACTCGCCCCGGATGTACCGGTCGGGCAGGAACATTGCCTTCACCGGATCGAAGAACTGCTCGATCGTCTTCGTCGTGATCAGCTCGTTCTTGCGCAGCGCGCGGTAGATGTCCTGGCTCAGCGCATGGTTCTCGGGGCCGTCGGTCGAGCTCCAGTTGTCGAAGCTGATGTGAAAGCCGTCGAAGTACTGCTGTCGCCCGGCGGCTATGGCGGCGACGAAGGCCTGCGGCGTCATGCCGGCCTTTTCGGCGGCGATCATGATCGGCGCGCCGTGCGCGTCGTCGGCGCCGACGAAGTGCACTTGGTGCCCCTGCATGCGCTGGAAGCGCACCCAGATGTCGGCCTGGATGTACTCCATCACGTGGCCGATGTGGAACGGCCCGTTCGCGTACGGAAGCGCGGTGGTGACGAAGAGCTTGCGGGCAGTCAGGGCGGCGGGCATGGACAGGGCGGCCGACACGCGCCGGCACTGCAGGGAAACCTCGAATTCTAGGCGCGACGCCATAGGGGACAAGCCCGCTGCGATAGACTCCGCGCGCCCCGATCGTCGCCCCACTCAACCGACCCCCTCACCCATGCCCATCACCGAAGCCAGCCTGCTCGAAGCCCTCCGGACCGTCGTCGACCCGAACACCGGCAAGGACTTCGTCTCGACCAAGCAATTGAAGAACCTGAAGGCCGAGGGCGGCGACGTCGCCTTCGACGTCGAGCTCGGCTACCCGGCGAAGAGCCAGGTCGCGGCGCTGCGCCGGGGATTGATCGCCGCTGCGCGCAGCCTGCCGGGCGTGCAAAACGTCAGCGTCAACCTGTCGGTGAAGATCGTCCCCCATGCGGTGCAGCGGGGCGTGCAGTTGCTGCCGAAGGTGAAGAACATCGTCGCCATCGCGTCGGGCAAGGGCGGCGTGGGCAAGAGCACGACGGCGGTCAATCTGGCGCTGGCGCTGGCCGCCGAAGGGGCGTCGGTGGGCATCCTCGACGCCGACATCTACGGCCCCAGCCAGCCGACGATGATGGGGATCGAGGGTCGTCCCGAAAGTGCCGACGGCACGACCATGGAGCCGATGGAGAACTACGGCGTGCAAGTGATGTCGATCGGCTTCCTCGTCGATGCCGACAACCCGATGATCTGGCGCGGCCCGATGGCCACCCAGGCCCTCGAGCAACTGCTGCGCCAGACCAACTGGGCCGAGCTCGACTATCTGCTGGTGGACATGCCTCCCGGCACCGGCGACATCCAGCTCACGCTCAGCCAGCGAGTGCCGCTGACCGGCGCGGTGATCGTGACCACGCCGCAGGACATCGCGCTGCTCGATGCGAAGCGGGGCCTGAAGATGTTCGAGAAGGTCGGCGTGCCCATTCTCGGCATCGTCGAGAACATGGCCGTGCATGTGTGCTCGCACTGCGGGCACGCCGAACACATCTTCGGCGCCGACGGCGGGCGCAAGATGGCGGCCGAGTATGGCGTGGACTACCTGGGCGCCCTGCCGCTGACGATGAGCATCCGCGAGGATGCCGACTCGGGGCGGCCCACGGTGGTCAGCGATCCCGATGGCGAGGTCGCCGCGATCTACAAGAGCGTGGCGCGCCAGGTGGCGGTGAAGATCGCGCAGCGCGCGAAGGATTTCTCGTCGAAGTTCCCGACCATCTCGATCTCGAAGACCACTTGACGGCCCGTGCGATGGAGCGCCCTTCGATCGACCTCGCCGTGGTGATGGAGCGCGAGGCCGCGCCCAACCGCTGGGAGGCCTGGCGCCATCGGCCGGCCGAGGTGCTGCTGCGGGAGGACGCCTTCGGCAACCAGCCGCGCGTGTTGCGCGACGACGGGCGGTCGAGGCGTACGCTGCACCCGGGCTTTCGGCTCGAGCTGTTCAAGGACGAGTGCGAGGGCTACCACCTCAACCTGACTTCGGGCGCGCCGGTCTGGTTCGTGATGTGGCGCAGCGACGACGAAGACCCGTCGCTTGCCTGGCCCGAGATCGTCAGCGTGTCCTACAACGAGGCCGGGCGCTGGCTCGACGCGCAGGAGCACGTCGACAACCTGCCCTTGCCGCCCGAACTGGTGGCGTGGTTGCAGGCCTTCATCGACGAGCACTACCGCCCCGAGGTCAAGCGCCGCCGCCGCCCGGCATCGTTCCTGCCGCCCGAGCAGCGCGGTGGGTAAGGCGCGCTCATCGGGGCCGTCATGAGCGACGACGACAGCCTCCTTGCGCGCTGGTCGCGCCGCAAGGCGCTCGCCCGCAGCGGCACGCTGCCCGCTGACCCGCCGGTCGTGCCGCCGCTCGTACCGCTGGGTGGGCAGGGCAAGGCCGGACCGCCGCAAACCCTTGCGTCGCAATCCGCCGCCTACGGGCCGTCGCCGTCGCCGGCCGGCGCCGAGGGCAGCGACGCGAAGCCGGCACCGCCCTTGCCGACGCTGGCGGACGTCGCGGATCTCTCGCACGACTCCGATTTCTCCCGCTTCGTGATGCCCGGTGTGGATGCGACCGTGAAGAACGCGGCCATGAAGAAGCTGTTCAGCGACCCGCACTTCAACGTGATGGATGGCCTGGACATCTACATCGACGACTATGGCAAGCCCGACCCGATTCCCGACGCGATGCTGCGGCGGATGACGCAGTCGAAGGTCATGCGCCTGTTCGACGAAGAAGTGTCGCCGCCCGAGGCCGTGGCGAGCATCGCCCCCCCCGAGGCTTCGCCCGATGGCGTCGCTGCGCCACCCTTGCCACAGTCGAACGCCCGCGCAAGCGGCGACGACCACCCCGACCCGAACGATGAAGACACTGCTGTGCGATTGCAACCGGACGATGCCGCTGGACCGACCGGCGCTGGACCGGATTGCGAAGGTGCTCGGCCCTGACGCGGCGGACGGGCTGCAAACGCAGCACACGCTGCTGTGCCGGCGCGAGGCGGGCGCCTTCCAGCGTGCCGCCAAGAGCGGCGACGACCTGCTCGTTGCCTGCACGCAGGAGAGCCGGCTCTTTCTCGAGCTCAACGGCGAAACCGAAGGCGCGCCGGGCCTGCAGGAGCGGCCGATCCGCTTCGTCAACATCCGCGAGACGGCAGGCTGGTCGAAGGACGCCAAGACGGCACGCGCATCCGTCGTTCCGAAGATCGCCGCGCTCATCGCCGCGGCCCAGCTGCCCGAACCCGACCCGGTGCCGACGGTGAGCTACCGCTCGGCCGGCCGCGTGCTCGTGATCGGCGCTGCCGATGCGGTGCATCGCGCAGCCGCCCTGCTCGGTGACAAGCTCGACCTGAGCGTGCTGCTCACGCGAGGCGGCGGCGCGGTGGCGCAGGAGCGCGGCTACCCCGTGCACGCCGGGATCGTCAAGGCCATCGAAGGCTGGCTCGGCCGCTTCGCGGTCCGCTGGGAGAGCGGCAATCCGATCGACCTCGACCTGTGCACGCGCTGCAATGCCTGTGTCGAGGCCTGCCCCGAAGGCGCGATCGACTTCGGCTACCAGATCGACCTGGATCGCTGCAAGGCGCACCGCGACTGCCTTCGCGTCTGCGACGCCGCCGGTGCGATCGACTTCGCCCGGGCACCGCAGCAGGTCAGCGAGCCGTTCGACCTGGTGCTCGATCTCCAGGCGACGCCGTTCCTTTCGCTGCACCAGCCGCCGCAGGGCTACTTTCGCCCCGGAGCCGACGAGCGCAGGCAGTTCGACGCCGTGCTGCAACTGCGCGAGATGGTCGGCGAGTTCGAAAAGCCGAAGTTCTTCCAGTACAAGGCGAAGCTGTGCGCGCACAGCCGCAACGAGACCGTGGGCTGCAAGGCCTGCATCGAGGTCTGCTCGGCGCGCGCGATCCGCAGCGACGTCGGCGCCAGTGGCGGAGTGGTCGTCGAGCCACAGCTCTGCGTCGGCTGCGGCGCCTGCACCACGGTGTGCCCGAGCGGCGCGCTGGCCTTTGCCACCCCGACGGCGGCGCACCAGGGGCGACGCATCCGCACGCTGTTGCAGACCTACCAGCGCGCCGGTGGCGTGAGCGCGGCGGGCAGTGCGGCGCTGCTGCTGCACAGCCAGGGCGCGGGCACGCGCTGGCTCAACGAACTGGGCCGTGCGGCCAGCGTCGATCCGGCCACGCGCGGCGTGCCGGCGCGCGTGCTGCCGCTGGACCTGTGGCACACCGCGAGCGCCGGGCTCGACCTGTGGCTGGCGGCGTTCGCCTACGGCGCGGGCCAGGTCTGGATCCTGTTGACGGACGAAGAGGCGCCCGAGTACCGCGAGGCGCTGGCTGCGCAGGCTGCCGTCGCCAATGCGCTGATGGAGGGCCTGGGCCTGGGCGGCGAGCGCGTGCGCCTGCTGGCGGTGCGCGACGCGCGCGACCTGGCCGAGCTGGATGCCGCCTTGCAGGCGCGCCCGGCGGCGCCGCCCATCCGCCCGGCCGGCTTTGCGGTGCAGGCCGACAAGCGGGCCACGCTCGACCTGGCGATCGACCACTTTCTGGCACAGGCACCGCAGGCGGGTGAATCGATCGCACTGCCTGCCAGCGCCAGCCCCTGGGGCAGTCTCGTCATCGACACCGAGCGCTGCACGATGTGCCTGAGCTGCGTCGGTGCCTGCCCCGAGGCCGCGCTGGCCGACAACCCCGACCGGCCGCAGCTCAGGTTCATCGAGAAGAACTGCGTCCAGTGCGGGCTGTGCGCCGTCACCTGCCCCGAGCGGGCGATTGCGCTGCAGCCGCGCCTGTGGTTGGCCGACGGCGGCAAGGCGCGCAAGCAGATGCGCGTGCTCAACGAGGCCGAGCCATACCGCTGCCTGCGCTGCGGCAAGCCCTTCGGCACGCTGCGCGCGATCGAGGCGATGGTGGGCCGGCTGGCCGGCCACGCGATGTTCCAGGGCGCGGCGGCCGATCGGCTGAAGATGTGCAGCGACTGCCGCGTGATCGACATCCATACCGACCCCAACGAAGTGAGAATCACGGACCTATGAGACAGCCTGCGTTGACGCGACTGCTGCGGGCCGGGCGCCGCGCCGCTCCCGATCCGGCGCGCGTCCAAGGGCCGCGCAGGAGGAGCCCCTTCGTGGCCGCTGGGGACGGGCCGACGACCTCGTCGGTCGAGGGGCTCCGGTGAGCACGCTCAAGTTCAGCCCCGGCGTCGATGACAGCGAGGAACTCGCGCGTGCAGAGGTCTATGGCCTGCTGAGCGTGCTGTTCAATGCTGCGCCTGCCGAGGAGCTCTACGGCCAGCTTCAGGTGGCCGTGACCGAGGCGCCGGCGGCGGGCGCCTTCCTCGAAGGCGCGTTCGGCGCACTGGTCGAAGCGTCGCGCCGGATGCCGCTGGATGCGGTGCGCGAGGAGTACGACGCGCTCTTCATGGGCATCGGCAAGCCCGAGGTCTTTCTCTACGGGTCGTACTTCGTCGCCGGCTCGCTCAACGAGACGCCGCTCGTGGCCTTGCGCGACGAGCTGCGCGCGCTCGGGCTCGAACGCGACCCGGCCTTGTTCGTGACCGAGGACCACATTGCCTGCCTGTGCGAGGTGATGCGCTTCCTGATCGCCGGCGACGACCTCGCCGTGAGCAACCTGGCGACGCAGCAGCGCTTCTTCAACGCCCACCTTCGCGGCTGGGTCGAGGCGCTCTGGGAGGCGCTCGAAATGCACCCGCGCAGCGACTTCTACCGCGCCGTGGCCGCATTCGGGCGCGACTTCTTCAGTGTCGAGGCGCAGGCGTTCGACATGCTCGACGCGTGACGAAGCTGTCGCGAAACTGACGCAGGAAGCGCGTTTTGGCGCGCCAGCGTCGGGGCCTACCCCTATGCAAAGGGGTGCGTAGCGCTACTACACTTTTGATGAGTGCTGGGCGGGGCCGGCGGGCGAACGGCCAACCCGCTCCGCAGAGCCCGAGGCCAGTTCCAGGAGACGAGACCATGGCGCACCCGCCCGTTGAACCCGATTCGAAACCCACGGCGGTCGCATCGTCCTTGAGGCGGCGGGGCATGCTGCTCGGCACCGGCGTCGCCGCGGTCGCCGGCGTCGCGGCGGCCGTGGCGTCGCGCACCTTGCAGCCCGCCGCGCCCGAGCCCGTGGTGCTTGCCACGCCGGACAAGGACGCCGAGGGGTACCGGCTTTCGCAGCATGTGCTGCGCTACTACGAAACCGCTCGGGTCTGATCCCGATGCCGAAGACCTCGCCCGGCCGCCATCGGCCAGGGGCCAGCGGTCTTGGACTCGCCGCGGTTGGGCGCCGCAGGCGTCCGGCGGTCGTCATTTCACTCCGACCGCGCTGCGCGGGATTCGGGAGGTTCCATGTTGCTGACGCGTAAATCCTCTGGCGGGCCATCGGCCACGCTACCTTCTTCGCTCGTGGCCGCACTGGCGCGGGGTGTGTCGCGCGCCACGCCGACGATGGACCGGCGGGCCTTCCTGCGCCGTTCCGGCCTGGGTGTCGGCGTCGGCCTGGCCGGCTCGCAGCTCACGCTGATGCGCAAGGCGCAGGCGGCCGATGCGCCAGCCGCCGCAGCGGCGCCGAAGGTGCAGGTTCGCCGCACCGTCTGTGGCCATTGCTCGGTCGGCTGCGCGGTCGACGCCGTGGTCGAGAACGGCGTCTGGGTGCGCCAGGAGCCGGTGTTCGATTCGCCGATCAACCTCGGTGCGCATTGTGCCAAGGGCGCCGCGCTGCGCGAGCACGGCCACGGCGAGTTCCGCCTCAAGTACCCGATGAAACTCGTCAACGGCAAGTACCAGAAGATCGGCTGGGACCAGGCGCTGGACGAGATCAGCGCGAAGATGCTCGAACTGAAGAAGCAGAGCGGCCCCGACTCGATCTTCGTCGTCGGCTCGAGCAAGCACAACAACGAGCAGGCCTACCTGCTGCGCAAGTGGGTCAGCCTCTGGGGCACGAACAACTGCGACCACCAGGCGCGCATCTGCCACTCGACCACGGTTGCCGGCGTCGCCAATACCTGGGGTTACGGGGCGATGACGAACTCGTACAACGACATGCAGAACAGCAAGGCTGCCATGTATATCGGGTCGAACGCGGCCGAGGCGCACCCGGTCTCGATGCTGCACATGCTGCATGCCAAGGAGAACGGCTGCAAGATGATCGTGGTCGACCCGCGCTTCACCCGCACGGCGGCCAAGGCCGACGAGTACGTGCGCATCCGCTCCGGCTCCGACATCCCGTTCCTGTTCGGCGTGATGTATCACATCTTCAAGAACGGATGGGAAGACAAGCAGTACATCGCCGACCGCGTCTATGGCATGGACAAGGTGCGTGACGACATCATGGCCAAGTGGACGCCCGACAAGGTCGAAGAGGCCTGCGGCGTTGACGAGGCGACCACCTTCAAGGTGGCCAAGACGCTGGCCGAGAACCGGCCGAGCACCGTCGTCTGGTGCATGGGCCAGACGCAGCACTCGATCGGCAACGCGATCGTGCGCGCTTCGTGCCTGCTGCAACTCGCGCTCGGCAACGTGGGCAAGAGCGGCGGCGGCACCAACATCTTCCGCGGTCACGACAACGTGCAGGGCGCGACCGACGTCGGGCCCAACCCCGATTCGCTGCCCGGCTACTACGGCCTGGCGGAAGGTTCGTGGAAGCACTTCGCCAGGGTCTGGGGCGTCGACTTCGAGTGGATCAAGAAGCAGTACGCGCCCGGCATGCTGACCAAGCCGGGCATGACCGTGTCGCGCTGGATCGACGGCGTGCTCGAGGCCAACGACCTGATCGACCAGCCGTCGAACCTGCGCGGCCTGTTCTTCTGGGGCCACGCGCCGAACTCGCAGACGCGCGGGCTCGAGATGAAGAAGGCGATGGACAAGCTCGACCTGCTGGTCGTCGTCGATCCCTTCCCGTCGGCGACCGCGGCGATGGCCGCGATGCCGGGCAAGCCGGAAGACCTGAACCCGAACCGCGCCGTCTATCTGCTGCCGGCGACGACGCAGTTCGAGACCACCGGCTCGTGCACGGCGTCGAACCGCTCGCTCCAGTGGCGCGAGAAGGTCATCGAGCCGCTGTGGGACAGCCGCACCGACCACATGATCATGTACCAACTCGCCGGCAAGCTCGGTTTCGACAAGGAGCTGGTGGCCAAGACCAAGCTCGTGGCCGGCAAGGCCGGCATGATGGAGCCGGAGACCGAGTCGATCCTGCAGGAGATCAACCGCGGCGTCTGGACCATCGGCTACACCGGGCAGAGCCCGGAGCGGCTGAAGGCGCACATGCGCAACATGAACGTCTTCGACGTGAGGACGCTCAAGGCCAAGGGCGGCGTCGACAAGGAGACCGGCTACAAGTTCGACGGCGACTACTTCGGCCTGCCCTGGCCGTGCTACGGCACGCCGGCACTCAAGCACCCCGGCTCGCCGAATTTGTACGACACCAGCAAGCATGTCATGGATGGCGGCGGCAACTTCCGCGCCAACTTCGGCGTCGAGCGCGAAGGCGTCAACCTGCTCGCGGGGGACGGCTCGCACAGTAAGGGCTCCGACATCACGACCGGCTACCCTGAGATCGACGCGGTGATGCTCAAGAAGCTCGGCTGGTGGGACGAGCTGACGCCCGACGAGCAGAAGGCCGCCGAGGGCAAGAACTGGAAGACCGACCTCTCGGGCGGGATCATCCGGGTGGCGATGCAGAACCACGGCGTCCATCCCTTCGGCAATGCCAAGGCACGCGCCGTGGTGTGGAACTTCCCCGACCCCATCCCGCAGCACCGCGAGGCGCTGTACTCGAACCGGCCGGACCTGGTCGCCAAGTACCCGACGCACGACGACCGCAAGGCCTTCTGGCGCCTGCCGACGCTTTTCAAGTCGGTGCAGTCCAAGAACATCGACATCAGCAAGCAGTTCCCGCTGGTCATGACCTCCGGCCGGCT
Organism: uncultured bacterium; assembly: GCA_963779155.1. Lineage (GTDB taxonomy): Bacteria > Pseudomonadota > Gammaproteobacteria > Burkholderiales > Burkholderiaceae_C > CAIKUF01. Next base: position 660,494 of record CAVZXE010000015.1, read on the forward strand.
GACCGAGTTCGAAGGCGGCGGCGACGAGACGCGCTCCAACAGGTTCCTGGCCGAACTGCAGCCGGAGATGTTCGTCGAGATCAACCCGGCGTCGGCGAACGACCGCGGCATCCGCAACGCCGATCTGGTCTGGGTCAGCTCGCCGACCGGGGCGCGGATCAAGGTGCGGGCGCTGGTCACCGAGCGAGTCGGGCGCGACACGGTGTTCCTGCCCTTCCACTTCGCGGGCCGCTGGCAGGGCGCGGACCTGAGGCAGTACTACCCCGACGGCGCGGCGCCGCTGGTGCAGGGCGAGGCGGTCAACACCGCGACGACCTACGGCTACGACAGCGTGACGATGATGCAGGAAACGAAGACGACGCTTTGTCAGATCGAGAAGTCCGCCTAGATGAGGACCTCAAGATGCCTACTGCATCGCCCCCCGAGGGGAACTCAACCCCCCTGGGGCGGCCTGGCGAGGGTTGCGATGACCACCCCGAGATGCCTTCGGCATCGCCCCCCGAGGGGAACTCAACCCCCTTGGGGCGGCCCGGCGAGGGTTGAGACTGCGAGGAACCAGACATGGCAAGAATGAAATTCATCTGCGACGCCGAGCGTTGCATCGAGTGCAACGGCTGCGTCACGGCCTGCAAGGCCGAGAACAACGTGCCCTGGGGCGTGAACCGGCGGCGCGTCGTCACGCTCAATGACGGTGTCCCGGGCGAGAAGAGCATCTCGGTCGCGTGCATGCACTGCAGCGACGCGCCGTGCATGGCGGTGTGCCCGGTGGACTGCTTCTATCGCACCGAGGAAGGCGTGGTGCTGCACGACAAGGATGTCTGCATCGGCTGCGGCTATTGCAGCTACGCCTGCCCGTTCGGCGCGCCGCAGTTCCCGACCAACGGCGCCTTCGGGCTGCGCGGCAAGATGGACAAATGCACCTTCTGCGCCGGCGGCCCCGAAGCCAACGGCAGCCAGGCCGAGTTCGAGAAGTACGGCCGCAACCGGCTCTCCGAAGGCAAGCTGCCGGCGTGTGCCGAAATGTGCTCGACCAAGGCGCTGCTCGGCGGCGACGGCGGTGTGGTGGCCGACATCCTGCGCAACCGGGTGCTCGTGCGCGGCAAGGGCAGCGAGGTCTGGGGCTGGGGAACGGCCTACGGCAAACCGGCGGCCGCGGCGACGCCGGCGAACGGGACGACGAAATCATGAAGCGCCTGCTGTTCAGCATGCTCTGCGCGCTGCCCCTGCTGGCGGGCGCCTTGAGCGGTTGCGGTGAACGCGCGCGGTCCGATCAGACGGCCTCCGCGAGGCGCAATGTGCAGCCGCCCTGGGATGCTGCGGCCGACCCGTTCGTCGCGCCGGGCTGGAAGTCCGGCGACCAGGCGAGCTGGCAGGCGCACATGACCCAGCGGGCGCAGAACCAGAACGAGTACCTGCGCGCGAACTGATCGACGATGCGACCGACTGCAAGGGCGATGGCTGCCCTCTCATCTCAGGAGAGACCATGCACGCGATGACCGCAAGCTTGCTGCGCCGGGCAGCCTTGGCCTGCACCCTGGCACTGACGCTGTCGGGCGCGGCCTGGTCGCAAGGCGCCTCCGCGCCGGCCGCGACCGCCGAGGCCGCGCCGCCGGCCGATTTCGTCGCCCCGGCCGAGCCCAAGCCCGACGAGACCAACGCCCAGCGCGCCAGGACCCAGCCCGGCAACAACGCGCCGGCCTGGCGCGCGGCGCGCGACTCGGGCAATGTTCCCGGCACCACGACCGCGGCGGGCGCTGAGGCGGGCACGTTGATCCAGGCCTTCACGCAATACCCAGGCTCGCGTTACACCACCGCGGGCGAGGCCTGGCGGCAGGCGCGCAACAACTGGATCATTCCCTACGGCGGGGCACTGCTGCTGATCGTGGCGGTGGCGATCGGCCTGTTCTACTGGCGCCGGGGCAGCATGGGCGGCCACGTGCCAGACACCGGGCGCGTGATCGAGCGCTTCACTTACTTCGAGCGGGCGGCCCACTGGAGCGTCGCGATCGCCTTCGTCGTGCTGGCCGTGTCCGGGCTCGTGATGGCGTTCGGCAAGTACTTCCTGCTGCCGATCATCGGGGGCACGCTCTTCGGCTGGCTGACGTATGCGCTGAAGACGGCGCACAACTTTGCCGGCCCGGTGTTCTCGGTCGCGCTGGTGATCTTCATCGTGACCTATGTTCGCGACAACATTCCTCGTGCCCACGACCTGAAGTGGCTCGCCAAGGGCGGCGGGATGCTCGGTGGCCAGGAAGTGCCGTCGCACCGCTTCAACGCTGGCGAGAAGATCGTGTTCTGGGGCGGCGTGATCGTGCTGGGGCTGGTGGTCGTCGCCTCGGGCCTGGTGCTCGACAAGCTGGTTCCGGGCATGGCCTATACCCGCGGCGACATGCAGGTCGCGAACATGATCCACGCCGTCGCCTCGGTGCTGATGATGGCGATGTTCTGCGGTCATATCTACCTCGGCTCGATCGGCATGAAGGGGGCCTACCAGGGTATGCGCACCGGCTACGTTGATGAAGGATGGGCCCGGGAGCACCACGAACTCTGGTACGACGACATCAAGGCCGGCAAGATTCCGGCGCAGCGCTCGCCAGTGCCGCCGCTGGCCGCACCGGGCGAACCCGCCGCGCTTCGCACTTGAACGCAGGAAGACGACATCATGGCAACCCCCCGACTTTCACGACTCGGCTTCATGCTGGCGGCGCTTCTTTGCACTGCCGCCGTCGCCAAGCTGCCGCCGCTGAGCGACGAGGCCAAGGCCAAGGCGGCCGAGGCCGCCGCCAAGACCGCCTGGAGCGGCAAGGTGGCCGACTTCCAGCTCTGCAAGGCGCAGGACGCGGTCGCAGCGACCTACTACGCAGACGCGAAGAAGGCGGGCAAGGACGTCAAGCCGCCGGTGGCCATGCCACCCTGCGCCGACCCGGGCCCGTTCGTCTATACGCCGCCGGCTGCGGCGTCGGCCCCCGTGGCGGCGGCCGCTTCGGCGCCTGCCGTCGCGGCTGCCAAGCCCTGACTGTCAACGGTCGTCGCAGCTCGCCGGCATCAGAGCCGGTCTGCGCCGAACGGCCGCGACGGCGCAGCGGCGTTTGCCCTTTGGCTACAGTCGCCCCAATGACCCGTTCACCGCGGCTGACCCAGGCGAGCGCTCCCCTGATCCAGCAGGTGCAGGCGCGGGACGAGTTCGGTGTCGTCCGAAGCGTCTCGATCCCGGCCGAGCGGGCGCTGACCGTCTTCGTCGACCGGCGCGAACTGGTGACGCTGATGACGCTCGGCGCCGCGCCCGAGCTGCTGGTGCTCGGCTACCTGCGCAACCAGCGCCTGGTCGATTCGGTGGACGACATCGAGTCGATCACGGTCGACTGGGAGGTGCAGGCGGCGGCGGTCCGCACGCATCGCGGCGTCGAGCAGTTCGACCGCAAGACCGCCAAGCGCGTCGTCACCACCGGCTGCGGGCAGGGAACCATGTTCGGCGACGTGATGAACGAGCTGGGCAGCCTGAAGCTCGCGCCGGCGACCGATCCGGCTGCGCGCCTGAGCCAGTCGACGCTCTACGGGCTGTTGAACGCCGTGCGCGTGCAGGAGAGCACCTACAAGTCGGCCGGTTCGGTGCACGGTTGCGCGCTGTTCCGCCAGGACGAAATGCTGACCTTCGTCGAGGACGTCGGGCGCCACAACGCGATCGACACCATCGCCGGCTGGATGTGGCTGCACGGCGTGGGCGGCGGCGACAAGATCTTCTACACCACCGGGCGCCTGACGAGCGAGATGGTCCTCAAGTCGGCGCAGATGGGCGTGCCCGTGATCGTGTCGCGCAGCGGCATCACGCAGATGGGGTACGAACTCGCCACCCGCCTCGGGCTGGCGCTGTTCGGCCGCGCGACGAACCGCCACTTCATCTGCTACAGCGGCTTCGAACGCTTCGACGCCCAGCCCGAGCCGGCGCGCGGCACGGCCTGAGCCGGGAGTGTCGGGATCGGCTGTGCGATGGCTCGCAGGGCCGCCAGGGCTGCACCACGCGCATGACCCGAGCTCCGGCGGGGGCCCGCGTGGGCTCTGGCCCGGCCCGACTCGATCCTAGAATGCCGGCAACTTCAGGGAACGCCAAGTCATGAGCATCAAGAGCGACAAGTGGATCCGACGCATGGCCGAGCAGACCGGCATGATCGAGCCCTTCGAGCCGCGCCAGGTCCGGGAGGCCGCCGACGGCCACCGCATCATCAGCTACGGCACCAGCAGCTACGGCTACGACATCCGCTGCGCGCCAGAGTTCAAGGTCTTCACCAACATCCACAGCACGGTGGTCGATCCGAAGAACTTCGACGAGAAGAGCTTCGTCGACTTCCATGGCGACAGCTGCATCATCCCGCCGAACAGCTTCGCGCTGGCGCGCACGCTCGAATACTTCCGCATCCCGCGCAATGTGCTGACGATCTGCCTCGGCAAGAGCACCTACGCGCGCTGCGGGATCATCGTCAATGTGACGCCCTTCGAACCGGAGTGGGAGGGCTACGTGACGCTCGAGTTCAGCAACACCACGCCGCTGCCGGCCAAGATCTACGCCGGCGAAGGCTGCGCGCAGGTGCTGTTCTTCGAGAGCGACGAGGTCTGCGAAACGTCCTACAAGGACCGCGGCGGCAAGTACCAGGGCCAGGTCGGCGTGACCTTGCCGCGGGCCTGACGCCGGCGGCGTACGATCGCCCGCACGGCCCGGCTCGACGAGGAACGCAAGCATGAAGTGGGAAGGCAACCGCGAGAGCGACAACGTCGAGGACGCACGCGCCGGCGGCGGCAGCGGCATCGGCTTCGGCGGTGGGCGCAGCATCGGCCTGGGCACGGTGGCGGTCGCTCTCGTCGCGGGGTGGATCTTCGGCATCAACCCGCTGACCCTGCTCGGGCTGATGAGCGGGGGCGGCGGGTCGCCCGCTGTTCAGCAGCAAGCACCGACGGCCAAGCCGCCACCCGACGACAAGATGGCGCGCTTCGTGTCCACCGTGCTCGCCGACACCGAGGACGTGTGGCGCCAGCAGTTCGCGCAGGCCGGCTCGACCTATCGCGACCCGAAGCTCGTGCTCTTTCGCGGCTCGGTGCCGACGGCCTGCGGCCAGGGCGCCGCGGCGATGGGCCCGTTCTACTGCCCGGGCGACCAGAAGGTTTACATCGACCTCGGCTTCTACGAGACGATGCGCACGCGCCTGGGCGCGCCGGGAGACTTCGCGCAGGCCTACGTGATCGCGCACGAGGTGGGCCACCACGTGCAGAACCTGATGGGCATCACGGCCAAGGTCGACGGCATGCGCGGCCGCGTGAGCCAGGCGCAGCAGAACGCGATGAGCGTCAAACTCGAGTTGCAGGCCGACTGCTTCGCCGGCGTCTGGGCCTACCACGCGCAGGCGGCGCGACAGGTGCTGGAGGCGGGCGACGTGGAAGAAGCGCTGAACGCGGCGACGCAGATCGGCGACGATGCGCTGCAGCGCAAGTCCCAAGGCACCGTCGTCCCCGAGAGCTTCACCCACGGCAGCAGCGCGCAGCGCGTCGCCTGGTTCAAGCGTGGCCTGCAGGGCGGCAGCGTGCAGCAGTGCAACACCTTCGAGGCGCGCTCCTTGTAGGGGCGCTCGCGGCACCATGCGCTCGCCGCAGCACTCGCACGCGGTCGTCGAGGCCTGGTTCGACACGTTGCCGCCGGAACAGCGCACCTTGGCGCGCGAACTGCAGCGGCTGTTGATCGACGCCGTGCCCACACTGGGGCAAGTCGTGAAGTGGGGCAACCTGGTGTTCCTGCATCGGGGCACGCACGCGCTGGCCGTCGCGCCGCACAAGGGCCAGGTCAAGCTGCAGGTCTTCAACGGCGGGCAACTCGCGGCGCGCTTCGCCACGCTGGTGGGCGCCGGCAAGGGCATGCGCCACCTGACGTGGCGCGTCGGGCAGCCGGTCGACGCGGCGCAGGTGGGCGATCTGGCCAGAGCCTGTGTTGCGACGCTGCCGGGCCGTCCGGCCGTGGTGCCGACGCCGCGAACCGGCGAGCCCTCCTGACGCGGCACGAGGGCCGCGACGGTTCAGCCCGGCACGGTGCCGGGCAGCAGGATGCGCCGATCGACGGTGCCGATGTGCGTGTGCCCGCAGAAGGCCATCGTCAGGTCGAGTTCCTTGTGGATGATCTCGAGCGCCCTGGTGACGCCGGCCTCGCCCATCGCCCCCAGGCCGTAGAGGAAGGCGCGGCCGATATAGGTGCCGCGCGCGCCCAGCGCCCAGGCCTTGAGCACGTCCTGGCCGCTGCGGATGCCGCCGTCCATGTGGACCTCGATCTTCGAGCCCACCGCATCGACGATCGCCGGCAGCGCGCGGATGCTCGATTCGGCACCGTCGAGCTGGCGCCCTCCGTGGTTGCTGACGATCAGCGCGTCGGCGCCCGAGTTGGCGGCGATCCGGGCGTCATCGACATCCTGGATGCCCTTCAAGATCAGCTTGCCGCCCCAGCGCCTCTTGATCCACTCGACATCATCCCAGTTCAGCCGCGGGTCGAACTGCTGGGCTGTCCAATCGGACAGCGAGCTGATGTCCTCGACGCCCTTGACATGGCCGACGATGTTGCCGAACTGGCGGCGCTTCGTGCCCATCATCCCCAGGCACCAGCGCGGCTTGGTCGCCAGGTTGATCCAGTTCGCAAGGGTCGGTTTGGGCGGCACCGAAAGGCCGTTCTTCAGGTCCTTGTGGCGCTGGCCCAGGATCTGCAGGTCCAGCGTCAGCACCAGCGCGCCGCAGTTCGCGGCCTTGGCCCGGTCGATCAGGCGTTCGATGAAGTCGCGGTCGCGCATCACGTAGAGCTGGAACCAGAACGGCGCCCGGGTGTGCGTGGCGATGTCCTCGATCGAGCAGATGCTCATCGTGGACAACGTGAACGGTATGCCGAACTTCTCGACTGCGCGCGCGACCAGGATCTCGCCGTCCGCATGGTGCATGCCGACCGACCCGACCGGCGCGATGGCCACGGGCATCGCCACGTCGACGCCGACCATCTTCGTTGCCGTGCTGCGGTGCTCCATGTTGATGGCCACGCGCTGGCGCAGCTTGATGGCCTGGAAGTCGGCCTCGTTGGCGCGGTACGTGCTCTCGGTCCAACTGCCGGAGTCGGCGTAGTCGTAGAACATGCGCGGCACGCGCCTCTTTGCCAGCATGCGCAGGTCTTCGATGTTGGTGATCACGGGCATGGGGTCTCCTCGTTCTTGCGGGGCGCGATACCGGTGGAGCCCGTCGTGCGCGGGCGCAGCTTGCGTCGGGCCGTTCCGGCCCCGCACCCATTGTCGCAAGGCGCGGGCGCGGCGGCGAGGCTCACGGCGCAAGTTCGTCGAACAGCGGCAGACCGTAGTGCACGCTCCGTTCCTCGGCACGTTGCGTGGGCGCCGCCTCGAGCGCGGCGGCCGGGCCGACCAGATCGACGAGCCTGGCCAGCGCCCCGGCGCGCACGCCCAGCAGGCGCAGGCGCCGCGTCAGGTCGACCCGCTTCAGGCAAGCGCCCGCGGCGCGGCGGATGCCGCGCGCGTCCATCGTGTGCGCCGGCAGCGTGAGGTCGCGGGTGACGACGTGAAAGTCGTCGAATCGCAGCTTGACGCCAATCGTCTTGCTGGCGTAGCCCTTGCGCGCCAGGTCGCCGGCCAGCGCAGTGCACAGGTCGTTGAGCAGGGCTGTCAGCACGGGCTTGTCGCGCACCGCGTGCAGGTCGCGCTCGAAGGTCGTCTCGCGGCTGATGCTCTTCGGTTCGCTGGTCGTCACCAGGGGCCGCTCGTCGCGCCCGTGCGCCGCCGCATGCATCCAGGCACCGTAGCTCTTGCCGAACTCGGCCAGCAGCATAGCCGGGTCGGCGGCGGCCAGATCGCCGATGCTCCGAATGCCCAGACCTTCGAGCCGGGCCGACGCCTTGGGCCCGATGCCGTTGATCTTGCGCGCCGGCAGCGGCCAGATGCGTGCCGCAATCTCGGCCTCGGCGAGCAGCGTCAGGCCATCGGGCTTGTCGAGTTCGGAGCAAATCTTCGACAACAACTTGTTCGGCGTGATGCCGACCGAGCAGGTCAGCCCGGTGGCCGCGAATACGGCGTCCTTCAGCGCCTGTCCGGCGGCGCGCCCGCGGTCGGCCTGCGCGCCGGGCAGATCGCTCAGGTCGACGTAGATCTCGTCGATGCCGCGGTCTTCCACCAGCGGCGCGATCGCGCGCACGGCGGCCTTGAACAGGCGCGAGTACCTGCGGTATTCGTCGAAGTCCACAGGCAGCAGCACCGCGTCGGGCGCCAGCGCGGCAGCCTTCATCAGCCCGAGGCCGGAGTTGACGCCGAACGCGCGCGCCGCGTAGGTGGCGGTGGTGATCACACCGCGCCCCACGTAGTTGCGCAGCTGCGCGTAGCGCCGCGTGCCGTCGGGCTGCACACGCGGCGCGTGGTCGCGCCCGCCGCCGATCACCACCGCCCGGCCGCGCAGGTCGGGGTAGCGCAAGAGCTCGACCGACGCGTAGAAGGCGTCCATGTCGAGGTGGGCGATGAGCCGCCTGAACGGGGGCGGCGCGGCAACGCCGGACGCTCTTTCGAGCATCGATCAACCGTTCGACAGGCTGTACATGCGTACAGTCTAGCCGTCGGGCGATTCACTGCCAAGCGCGGCACTGCGGCGCCGGCCTGGCTTGGCCTGGCGTCCCGCGGTCCGGCGGTCCGGCGGCCAGCGCCGCATACACTCGTTCCATGATCGTCCTCGGCATCGAATCCTCCTGCGACGAAACCGGCGTGGCGCTGGTGCAGGCCCAGGGCGGCGAAGTGCCGACGCTGCGGGCGCAGGCGCTGCACAGCCAGATCGACATGCACCGCGCGTATGGCGGTGTGGTTCCCGAGCTGGCCTCGCGCGATCACATCCGGCGCGTGCTGCCGCTGATCCGCCAGGTGATGGCCGAGGCGCGGACGGCGCTGGAGGACATCGACGTCGTCGCCTACACGCGCGGTCCGGGACTGGCCGGCGCGCTGCTGGTCGGGGCCGGGGTGGCTTGCGCGCTCGCCGCGGCGCTCGACCGGCCGGCGCTCGGCGTGCACCACCTCGAGGGCCACCTGCTGTCGCCCTTCCTTTCAGTCGACCCGCCGGGCTTTCCGTTCGTTGCCCTGCTGGTCTCCGGTGGGCACACGCAGCTGATGCGCGTCGATGACGTGGGGCGCTACGCGCTGCTCGGCGAGACCATCGACGATGCGGCCGGCGAGGCGTTCGACAAGTCGGCCAAGATGATGGGCCTGCCCTATCCCGGCGGGCCGGCACTGGCGCGCCTGGCAGCCTTCGGCGACGCGGCGGCTTTCGAGCTGCCGCGCCCGCTGCTGCACAGCGGCAACCTCGATTTCTCGTTCTCCGGCCTGAAGACGGCCGTGATGACGCAACTGCGCAAGCGCGGCAGCAACGTCTGCGAGCAGGACAAGGCGAACCTGGCCGCGGCGACGCAGGCCGCGATCGTCGACGTGCTGGTGCACAAGTCGGTCGCGGCGCTCGAGGCCAGCGGACTCGAACGGTTGGTGGTCGCCGGCGGCGTGGGCGCGAACGAGCACCTCCGCGAGCGCTTGAACGCACGCTGCGCGAGGCTCGGCGTCCGGGTGCACTACCCGGAGCCGGCGCTGTGCACCGACAACGGCGCGATGATTGCCCTCGCCGCGGCGATGCGCTTGCAGCGCGGCATCGCCGACGCGCGCCGCGACTATGCGTTCGACGTGTTGCCGCGTTGGCCGCTCACCGCTGTGTCGCCGGGCGTCGAGGCCGGCGCCTGATTGCTGGAGGGGCGTACATGAGAAGCCTGATCGACCGCTTGCCCGGCTCGAAGATCCGCGAAGTGGCCAATGCCGGCCTCGGACGCAGCGATGTGCTGGCCTTCTGGTTCGGCGAGGGCAACGAGCCCACCCCCGAGTTCGTGCGCGTCGCAGCCGCCGAGTCGCTGATGCGCGGCGAGACCTTCTATTCGCACAACCTCGGGCTGCCCGAACTGCGCGAAGCCATCGCGCGCTACACCGGCGCGCTCCATCTGCCGCTGCCCGCGGCCCGCATCGCCGTCACCTCGTCCGGGGTCAGCGGCCTGATGATCGCGATGCAGGCACTCGCCGGGCCGGGCGACGAGGTCGTGGTGGTCGTGCCGGTATGGCCCAACCTGGCGGCGCAGCCGGCGATCCTCGGCGCCCAGGTGAAGCGGTTCCCGCTGCACGTGAGCGATGGTGCCTGGCGGCTCGACTTGCAGGCGCTGCTGTCCACGGTGACCGAGCGGACGCGGGTGCTGCTGGTCAACGCGCCGAACAATCCCACCGGCTGGACGCTGACGCGCGACGAGCAGCAGGCAATCCTGGCGCACTGCCGGCGGACCGGCACCTGGATCGTCGCCGACGAGGTGTACGAGCGCATCTTCTTCGGGCCGTCCGAGTTTGCGCGACGCTGCGCAAGCCCCGCGGCGCCCAGCTTGGGTGAAGCTGGCTGCCTGGCGGCGCCCAGCTTTGGTGAAATTGGCCGCCTGGCGGCGCCCAGCTTTGGTGAAGCTAGCTGCCTGGCGGCGCCCAGCTTTCTCGACATTGCCGAGGCCGACGACTCGCTGGTCGTGGCGCAGAGTTTCTCGAAGAGCTTCCTGATGACGGGCTGGCGGCTCGGTTGGCTGGTGGCGCCGCCCGCGCTGATGGATGCGCTCGGCAAGCTGATCGAGTTCAACACCTCGTGTGCGCCGGTATTCGTGCAGCGCGGCGGCCTGGCCGCGCTGGCGCAGGCCGATGCCTTCGTGCCCGGGCTGGTCGAGCGGTTGCGGACCTGTCGCGATACGCTCTTGCCGCGTCTGGCCGCCTTGCCGGGGGTCAGCGTCGCGGTCCCGGCCGGCGGGATGTATGCGTTCTTTCGCGTCGCGGGGCAGGACGACTCGCTCGCATTTGCCAAGCGGCTGGTCGTCGAGTCCGGACTCGGGCTCGCGCCAGGGGCTGCCTTTGGCGACGAGTCCGAGGGCTGGTTGCGGTGGTGCTTTGCGTCGCGCGACCCGTCGCGGCTGGTGCAGGGCGTCGAGCGTCTCGCCTCGGCCCTTCGGCTATAATTGATAGGCTTTGCGCTCGCGAGAGCGTCGGGTACAGCACGGCGCGGGTACGTTTCACCTGCGACCGCAAGTTCACAGCCGCCCGTTCCGTTCGGGATCGTGCGCGGCGCACACCAGGAAACAACCATGTCGAATGCCAGCCTGAACAAGGCCGAGATAGTCAAGGAACACGCCCGCGCCGCCAACGATACCGGTTCGCCGGAGGTGCAGGTGGCCATCCTCACCGCGCGCATCAACGATCTGACGCCGCACTTCAAGGCCCACATCAAGGACCACCACAGCCGCCGCGGCTTGCTGAAGATGGTCAACCGCCGCAAGCGGCTGCTCGCCTACCTGAAGGACTGCAGCGCCGACCGCTATACGGCGCTGATCCAGAAACTCGGCCTGCGCAAGTAGGCGCGAACGGAACACGCAAGCCTGTCTGGGCACCCCAGCACAGGCTTGTTGTTTTTTTGGAGTTGGGCCTACCGGGCAACTGCTGTGTCATTCCAGCGCGGTCTCGCACCGCCGGGCGCTTCGAACCGCGCTGGAATGGCATTGTTGCTACGGTGACCGCGGCTCCAGGCGAAGGGCGCAGCCGAATCCATCGCGCCCAATTCCACGGAGACACGTCATGAGCATGTTCAACAAAGTCAGCAAGACCTTCCAATGGGGCCAGCACAGCGTCACGCTGGAGACCGGAGAAATCGCCCGCCAGGCCTCGGGCGCAGTGCTGGTCACCATCGAAGACACCGTGGTGCTGGCGACCGTCGTCGCGGCCAAGAGCGCCAAGCCGGGCCAGGATTTCTTCCCGCTGACGGTCGACTACACCGAAAAGAGCTACGCCGCCGGCCGGATTCCCGGCAGCTTCTTCAAGCGCGAGGGCCGCCCGAGCGAACTCGAGGTGCTGACCTGCCGCCTGATCGACCGCCCGCTGCGCCCGCTGTTCCCGGAGGGCTTCTACAACGAGGTGCAGGTGATCGTCCACGTGATGTCGCTCAACCCCGAGGTGTCGGCCGATATCCCGGCGCTGATCGGCGCCAGCGCGGCGCTCGCGATCTCGGGCATCCCGTTCAACGGGCCGATCGGCGCGGCGCGGGTCGGCTACATCAACGGCGAGTACGTGCTGAACCCGGGCAAGACGCAACTGCTCGATTCCAAGCTCGATCTCGTCGTCGCGGGCACGCAGGCCGCGGTGCTGATGGTGGAGTCGGAAGCCGACCAGTTGAGCGAAGAGATCATGCTCGGCGGCGTGGTGTTCGGCCACGAGCAGGGCAACATCGCCATTGCCGCGATCAACGAACTGGTGCGCGATGCCGGCAAGCCGGCCTGGGACTGGCAGCCGCCGGCCCGCGACGAGGCCTTTATCGCGAAGGTGAACGCGCTTGCGGAAGTGCCGCTGCGCGCGGCCTACCAGATCCGCTCCAAGCAGGCCCGCACCCAGGCCTGCCGCGAGGCCTATGCCTCGGTCATCGGTACGCTGGTGGAGGAGGGTGCGGCATTCGACAAGGTCAAGGTCGAAGGCCTGCTGTTCGACATCGAGGCGCGCATCGTGCGCAGCCAGATCCTGTCCGGCGAGCCGCGCATCGACGGCCGCGACACGCGCACCGTGCGCCAGATCGAGATCCGCAACAGCGTGCTGCCGCGCGCCCACGGCTCGTCGCTGTTCACGCGCGGCGAGACGCAGGCGATGGTCGCCGCCACGCTGGGCACCGCGCGCGACGCGCAACGCATCGACGCACTGGCGGGCGAGTTCACTGACCGCTTCATGCTCCACTACAACATGCCGCCGTTCGCCACCGGCGAAGCGGGGCGCTTCGGCAGCCCGAAGCGGCGCGAGATCGGCCACGGACGCCTGGCCCGGCGCGCGCTGGCCACGGCGCTGCCGAGCGAAGCGGACTTCCCTTACACGATGCGCGTGGTCTCTGAGATCACCGAGTCGAACGGCTCGTCGTCGATGGCCTCGGTCTGCGGCGGCTGCCTCGCGCTGATGGACGCGGGCGTGCCGATGAAGGCCCATGTGGCCGGCATCGCGATGGGCCTGATCAAGGACGGCAACCGCTTCGCGGTGCTGACCGACATCCTGGGCGACGAGGATCACCTCGGCGACATGGACTTCAAGGTGGCAGGCACCACCACCGGCGTGACCGCGCTGCAGATGGACATCAAGATCCAGGGCATCACCAAGGAGATCATGCAGGTCGCGCTGGCCCAGGCGCAGGAAGCGCGTATGCACATCCTCGGCAAGATGCAGGAGGCGATGGGCGAGGCCAAGGCCGAGGTGTCGCAGTTCGCGCCGCGCCTGTACACGATGAAGATCAACCCGGAGAAGATCCGCGACGTGATCGGCAAGGGTGGCGCGACGATCCGCGCGCTGACCGAAGAGACCGGCACCACGATCGACATCGGCGAGGACGGCACGATCACGATCGCCTCGACCGACGCCGACAAGGCCGCGCATGCCAAGAAGCGCATCGAGGAGATCACGGCCGAGGTCGAGATCGGCAAGATCTACGAGGGCCCGGTGACGAAGATCCTCGACTTCGGTGCGCTCGTCAACCTGCTGCCGGGCAAGGACGGCCTGCTGCACATCAGCCAGATCGCGCACGAGCGCGTCGAGAAGGTGACCGACTACCTGAGCGAAGGCCAGATCGTTCGCGTCAAGGTGCTCGAGACCGACGAGAAGGGCCGCGTCAAGCTGTCGATGAAGGCGTTGCTCGAGCGCCAGCCGCAGCCGGTGCGCGATTGATGTCGCGGCGCCTGCGCTCATGAACGCGATCGAGATCGCGTCGCCCGGCGGGCCCGAGGTGCTGCGCGCCGTCGAGCGCCCGGCACCGACGGCGGGCGCCGGCGAGCTGCTGATCCGCGTGAGCGCATCCGGCGTGAACCGCCCCGACGTGCTGCAGCGCAAGGGCCTGTACCCTGTGCCGCCGGGCGCATCGGACGTGCCGGGCCTCGAGGTGGCCGGGCAGATCGTCGGCGGTGACGCGCAGGCTATGGCGGCCGCGGGTCTGGCGATCGGCGACCGCGTCTGTGCGCTGGTCGCGGGCGGCGGATATGCCGAGCAGTGCGTGGCGCCCGTCGGGCAATGCCTGCCGGTGCCGCAAGGCCTGAGCGATATCGAGGCCGCGAGCCTGCCCGAGACCTTCTTCACCGTCTGGTCGAATGTGTTCGAGCGGGCGCGCCTGCAACCGGGCGAAACGCTGCTCGTGCAGGGCGGCACGAGCGGCATCGGCGTGACCGCGATCCAGCTCGCCAAGGCCTGGGGTGCGATCGTCATCTCCACCGCCGGCAGCGACGAGAAGTGCGCCGCCTGCCTGGCGCTCGGCGCCGACCACGCGATCAACTATCGCGGCCACGACTTCGCGGAGGTGGCGCTGCGCATCACTGCACAGCGCGGCGTCGACGTCATCCTGGACATGGTGGCCGGCGACTACGTCGCGCGCGAGGTGTCGTGCCTGGCCGAGGACGGACGGCTCGTCGTCATCGCCGTCCAGGGCGGCACCGCGGCGCAGTTCGACGCCGGCCTGCTGCTGCGCAAGCGCCTCGTGATCACCGGATCGACGCTGCGTCCGCGCCCGGTCGCGTTCAAGGCCGCGATCGCTGCCGCGCTGCGACGGCAGGTCTGGCCGTGGCTCGCGTCCGGCCGCGTCAAGCCGGTGATCCATCGGGTATTCCCTGCGGCCGAAGCGGCGCAGGCGCATGCGCTGATGGAGTCGAACCAGCATATCGGCAAGCTGGTGCTGTCATGGTGAACCGATGCCCGCCTAGGAGGACTGCCTGATGCGTCGCAAACTCGTCGTCGGCAACTGGAAGATGAATGGCAGCCGCGCCGCCAATGCTGAACTGCTGGCCGGCCTTCGCGCCAAGCAGGCCGAATGGCCTGGCGATGCGGCCGTCTGCGCGCCATTTCCGTACCTCGCGCAGGTGGCCGAACTGCTCGCTGGCTCTTCGATCGCCTGGGGCGCCCAGGATTGCTCGGTCCATGAATCGGGTGCCTACACCGGCGAAGTGGCGGCGAGCATGCTCGCCGAGTTCGGCTGCCGCTATGTCATCGTCGGACACTCGGAGCGCCGCGCGCTGCATGGCGAAGGCGACCAGCTCGTGGCCGACAAGGCCAAGGCGGCGCTGGCGCACCAGCTCACGCCGATCGTGTGCGTCGGCGAAACGCTCGCGCAGCGCGAAGCCGGCGAGACCGCCAACGTCGTCAAGCGGCAGTTGTCGGTGGTCATCCACACGCTGGCGCACTGCATCTCGCAGGTCGTCGTTGCCTACGAACCGGTTTGGGCCATCGGCACCGGCCTGACCGCGTCGCCCGAGCAGGCGCAAGCGGTGCACGCGCTGCTGCGCGCGCAGCTGCACGCCGCCACTGAAAAGGCCGACAAGATGCTGATCCTCTACGGCGGCAGCGTGAAGGCCGACAACGCTGCCACGCTGTTTGCGCAACCCGACATCGACGGCGGCCTGATCGGCGGCGCCTCGCTCAAGGCGGCGGACTTCGCCGCCATCTGTCGCGCAGCCGCCTGACCGCGCGCGCCTTCCGTCTCTGGAGCCACTCGAAATGCCATTGTTCCTCAACCTGATCGTTGCGCTGCAGATCCTCACGGCGCTGGTGATGATCGGCCTGGTGCTGATCCAGCACGGCAAGGGTGCCGACATGGGCGCATCGTTCGGCAGCGGTGCATCGGGCAGCCTGTTCGGCGCCACCGGCAGTGCCAACTTCCTGTCGCGTTCGACGGCGGTGTGCGCGGCGCTGTTCTTTGCCTGCACGCTCGCGCTCGCGTTCCTGTCCAACGACCGCTCGCGCCCGTCGAGCGGCAGTGCGCTCGACAGCCCCGCGATCGCCGCGTCGGCGGCGAGCGCGCCGGCCCAGGGTGCGGCGCAGATTCCGGGGACAGCGCCGGCACCTGCCTTGCCCGCCCCCGCGGTGGCGGCGTCGGGTGCTGCAGCCATTCCGGTGAAGTAGGAGCCGCCGCGGTCCGGCAGCGCTTCAGCGCATTGCTGCAACGCAGCGCGAAGGTCGGACCGCACTGCTATTGAGGGTAGAATTCATCGCAGTTTGGTGCGCAAGTCCTCATGCCAACCAGACATTGTTTTGAGTGCCGCCGACGTGGTGAAATTGGTAGACACGCTATCTTGAGGGGGTAGTGGCGAAAGCTGTGCGAGTTCGAGTCTCGCCGTCGGCACCAAGGTGAGTGGCAGGGCGCCGAGATCGGCCCGCGCCAGATCAGCCAGAGCACTCAGCCCCATTCACAGCGCACAGCGCCGAGATGCCGACATGAACCTGGACGCCTACCTCCCCGTCATCTTGTTCATCCTCGTCGGTGCGGTGGTCGGCGTGCTGCCCCAGGTGCTCGGCTACCTGCTCGGGCCGCAACGGCCCGATGCAGCCAAAGCGTCCCCCTACGAATGCGGGTTCGAGGCCTTCGAGGACGCGCGAATGAAGTTCGACGTGCGCTACTACCTCGTCGCTATCCTGTTCATCCTGTTCGACCTCGAAATCGCCTTTCTCTTTCCGTGGGCGGTGTCGCTGAATGAAATCGGGGCGTCAGGGTTCTGGGCCATGATGATCTTCCTCGCCATCCTCGTCGTCGGCTTCGCCTACGAGTGGAAGAAGGGTGCGCTGGACTGGGAATGAGCGCAGGACCAAGGTAAATCGCATGGGTATCGAAGGCGTTCTCAAGGAAGGCTTCGTCACGACGAGCCTCGACTCGGTCATCAACTGGTCGAAGACCGGCTCGCTGTGGCCGATGACCTTCGGCCTGGCCTGCTGCGCGGTGGAAATGATGCATGCGGGTGCGGCGCGCTACGACATCGACCGCTTCGGGATGCTTTTCCGCCCCAGCCCGCGCCAGAGCGACCTGATGATCGTCGCCGGCACGCTGTGCAACAAGATGGCGCCGGCGCTGCGCAAGGTGTATGACCAGATGGCCGAGCCGCGCTGGGTGCTGTCGATGGGTTCCTGCGCCAACGGCGGCGGCTACTACCACTACAGCTATTCGGTCGTGCGCGGCTGCGACCGGATCGTCCCGGTGGACGTGTACGTGCCCGGCTGCCCGCCGACCGCCGAGGCGCTGCTGTACGGCATCCTGCAGTTGCAGGCCAAGATCCGCCGCGAGAACACGATCGCCCGATGAGCAAACTCGACCACCTGCAGGCGGCCCTCGAGAGCGTGCTGGCCGCGCGCGTCAGGCACCTCAAGAGCGAACTCGGCGAACTCACGCTCACGGTCGCGGCGGCCGACTACTTCGAGGTCGCGACGGCCCTGCGCGACCATGCCGATCTGCATTTCGAACAACTCGTCGACCTGTGCGGGATGGACTACTCGGCCTGGCAGGACCGCCCGCACGAAGGGCCCCGCTTCGCCGCCGTGTCGCACCTGCTTTCGGTCAGGCACAACTGGCGACTGCGCCTGAAGGTCTTCTGTCCCGACGACGAAATGCCGCTGGTGGCTTCCGTGACGCCGGTCTGGAATGCCGCGAACTGGTTCGAACGCGAGGCCTTCGACCTCTACGGCATCATCTTCGAAGGGCACCTCGATCTGCGCCGCATCCTGACCGACTACGGTTTCATCGGCCACCCATTCCGCAAGGACTTTCCCACCTCGGGTCATGTGGAGATGCGCTACGACCCCGAAGCCAAGCGCGTGATCTACCAGCCGGTGAGCATCGAGCCGCGCGAGATCACGCCGCGCATCGTTCGCGAAGAGAACTACGGCGGTCTCCACTAGGATGAAACGACCCCCACGCTCGCTTCGCTCGCTGCCCCCCGAGGGGGTGCGTCAGTGCCTTCGGGCGGCCGGGCGCCACTGACATGGCCGACATCAAGAACTACACGCTCGATTTTGACTCCGGCCGCGCGCTTCGCGCGCTTAACTTGGCTGAAGCCAAGTTAGCCCGCGCCGAGATCGAGCGGAGCTCGCTACCGCCCAGCGGGGTGGTGTATGGCTGACATCAAGAATTACACGCTGAACTTTGGACCGCAGCACCCGGCCGCGCACGGCGTGCTGCGCCTCGTGCTCGAACTCGACGGCGAGGTGATCCAGCGCGCCGACCCGCACATCGGCCTCCTGCACCGCGCGACGGAGAAGCTCGCCGAGAGCAAGACCTACATCCAGTCGCTGCCCTACATGGACCGGCTCGACTACGTCTCGATGATGTGCAACGAGCACGCCTACTGTCTGGCGATCGAGAAGCTGCTTGGCATCGAAGTCCCCGAGCGCGCGCAGTACATCCGCGTGATGTTCGCCGAGATCACGCGGCTGCTGAACCACCTGCTGTGGCTGGGCGCCCACGGGCTCGACTGCGGGGCGATGAACATCCTCATCTACTGCTTCCGCGAGCGCGAGGACCTGTTCGACGTTTACGAGGCGGTTTCGGGCGCGCGCATGCACGCGGCCTACTTCCGTCCCGGCGGCGTGTACCGCGACCTGCCCGACACGATGCCGCAGTACAAGGCGTCGAAGGTGCGCAATGCGAAGACGATCGCGCGCCTGAACGAAACGCGCCAGGGCTCGCTGCTCGACTTCATCGAGGACTTCTCCCGCCGTTTCCCGAAGAACGTCGACGACTACGAGACCTTGCTCACCGACAACCGCATCTGGAAGCAGCGCACCGTCGGTATCGGCGTCGTCTCGCCGGAGCGCGCGCTCAATCTCGGCCTGACGGGCCCGATGCTGCGCGGCTCGGGCATCGTCTGGGACCTGCGCAAGCACCAGCCCTACGACGTTTACGAGCGGATGGACTTCGACATCCCGGTCGGCGTCAACGGCGACACCTACGACCGCTACCTGGTCCGCGTCGAGGAGATGCGCCAGGCCAACCGCATCATCCTGCAGTGCGTGGAGTGGCTGCGCGCCCACCCCGGCCCGGTGATCGCCAGCAACCACAAGGTGGCACCGCCTTCCCGGGTGGACATGAAGTCCAACATGGAAGAACTGATCCACCACTTCAAGCTCTTCACCGAGGGCTTCCACGTGCCCGAGGGCGAGGCCTACGCCGCGGTCGAGCACCCGAAGGGCGAGTTCGGCATCTACCTCGTCAGCGATGGCGCGAACAAGCCCTACCGGCTGAAGATCCGACCGCCAGGGTTTTCGCACCTGGCCGCGCTCGACGAGATGGCGCGCGGCCACATGATCGCCGACGCGGTGGCGATCATCGGCACGATGGACATCGTTTTCGGCGAGATCGACAGATGACGACCCCCGAGCTCACTTCGTTCGCGCCCCCAAGGGCCACGCCGAGGCCCCTTTGTGGCCCCCGTGGAGCTCCGGCCGCCGGGCGGCGTGTGGCCGACGCTGCCGGAGGCAACGCATGATCTCCGACGACATCCGGCAACGCTTCGCCCGCGAAGTCGCCAAGTACCCGCCCGAGCATGCGCAGTCGGCCGTGATGGCCTGCCTGGCGATCGTGCAGCAGGAGCGGGGCTATGTCAGCGCCGAGAGCGAGAAGGAGGTCGCCGACTACCTGGGCATGGCGCCGATCGCGGTGCATGAGGTGACGACCTTCTACAACATGTACAACCAGCAGCCGGTCGGCCGCTTCAAGCTGAATGTCTGCACCAACCTGCCGTGCCAGTTGCGCAACGGCGAGGACGCGTTGTCGCATCTGTGCAACAGGCTCGGGGTCGAAGAGGGCGGCACCACGCCCGACGGGTTGTTCACGGTCCAGAAGAGCGAATGCCTGGGCGCGTGCGCCGACTCGCCGGTGATGCTGGTCAACGACCGCCAGATGTGCAGCTTCATGAGCAACGACAGGCTCGACGCCCTGCTCGACACGCTCAAGACCCAGGCCGGCTGAACCGACCCAAGAGCAAAGACGCAGACGATGTTGGACCTCTCGCAGTTTCAGGCCAGCGGCACCGAGACGTGCTTCCATGGGCGGCATATCGGGCCGCAGATCTACGCCGGCCTCGACGGCCGCAACTGGTCGCTGTCCGACTACGAGGCCCGGGGTGGCTACCAGGCGCTGCGCAAGGTGCTCAAGGGCGACGACGGTGGCGAGCCGATGACGCCCGACCAGGTGATCGCCGAGGTCAAGGGCTCGGGCCTGCGCGGCCGCGGCGGCGCGGGCTTCCCGACCGGCCTGAAGTGGAGCTTCATGCCGCGCCAGTTTCCAGGCCAGAAGTACCTGGTCTGCAACTCCGACGAAGGCGAGCCTGGCACCTGCAAGGACCGCGACATCCTGATGTTCAACCCGCACATCGTCATCGAAGGGATGGCGATCGCGGCCTATGCGATGGGCATCGGCGTCGGCTACAACTACATCCACGGCGAAATCTTCGACGCCTACGATCGCTTCGAACTCGCGCTGGAAGAAGCGCGTGCCGCGGGCTACCTGGGCGATCGGATCCTCGGCTCGGGCTTTGGCTTCCAGCTCCACGCCGCGCATGGTTTCGGCGCCTACATCTGCGGCGAGGAGACGGCGCTGCTCGAGTCGCTCGAAGGCAAGAAGGGCCAGCCGCGCTTCAAGCCGCCGTTTCCGGCGAGCTACGGCCTGTATGGCAGGCCGACGACGATCAACAACACCGAGACCTTCGCCGCGGTGCCGTGGATCATCCGCAACGGCGGCCAGGCCTACCTGGAGATCGGCAAGCCCAACAACGGCGGCACGAAGATCTTCTCGGTGGTGGGCGACGTCGAGCGGCCGGGCAACTTCGAGGTGCCGCTGGGCACGCCTTTCTCGACGCTGCTCGAACTCGCCGGCGGCGTGCGCAAGGGGCGGACGCTCAAGGCCGTGATTCCCGGCGGCTCGTCGGCTCCGGTGCTCGCGGCCAAGGTGATGATGGAGACGACGATGGACTACGACGCCATCGCCAAGGCCGGCTCGATGCTCGGCTCGGGCGCGGTGATCGTGATGGACGATTCGCGCTGCATGGTGAGAAGCCTGCTGCGGCTGTCGTACTTCTACATGCACGAGAGCTGCGGGCAGTGCACGCCGTGCCGCGAAGGCACCGGCTGGCTGTGGCGCCTGGTCGATCGCATCGAACACGGCCAGGGGCGGATCGAGGACCTCGACCTGCTCGATTCGGTGGCCGACAACATCCAGGGCCGCACCATCTGCGCGCTCGGCGACGCCGCAGCGATGCCGGTGCGCGCGATGATCAAGAACTTCCGTGATGAGTTCGTCCATCACATCGAGCACAAGACCTGCCTGGTTCCGGCCCACGCGTAAGGCACTCAGAGCCCCATGATCGAAATCGAACTCGACGGCAAGAAGGTGGAGGTGCCCGAAGGCAGCACGGTGATGCATGCGGCCGACGCGGCAGGCACCACCATTCCGCACTTCTGCTATCACAAGAAGCTCTCGATCGCGGCCAACTGCCGGATGTGCCTGGTCGACATCGAGAAGGCGCCGAAGCCGATGCCGGCCTGCGCGACGCCCGCGACGCAGGGCATGGTCGTGCGCACCCGGAGCGAGAAGGCGCTGCGTGCCCAGCAGAGCGTGATGGAGTTCCTGCTCATCAACCATCCGCTCGACTGCCCGATCTGCGACCAGGGCGGCGAGTGCCAGCTGCAAGACCTGGCGGTGGGCTATGGCGGTTCGGCCTCGCGCTACACCGAAGAGAAGCGAGTGGTCCTGCACAAGGAGGTCGGCCCGCTGATCTCGATGGAAGAGATGAGCCGCTGCATCCACTGCACGCGCTGCGTCCGCTTCGGGCAAGAGGTCGCCGGGGTGATGGAGCTCGGCATGATCCACCGCGGCGAGCACTCCGAGATCACGACCATCGCCGGCGAGACGATCGACTCGGAGCTCTCGGGCAACATGATCGACATCTGCCCGGTCGGTGCGCTCACCAGCAAGCCGTTCCGCTACAGCGCCCGCACCTGGGAACTGTCGCGCCGCAAGTCGGTCAGCCCGCACGACAGCACCGGCGCCAACCTCGTGGTGCAGGTCAAGGGCAACCGCGTGATGCGCGTCGTGCCGCTCGAGAACGAGGCCGTCAACGAGTGCTGGATCGCCGACCGCGACCGTTTCTCGTACGAGGCCGTGAACAGCGAGGATCGCCTCACCGCGCCGATGATCAAGCAGGGCGGCGAGTGGCGGGAGGTCGGCTGGACGACCGCGCTCGACTACGTGGCACTCGGCCTCAGGCGCATCGCTTCCTCGCACGGCGCGCAACGCATCGGCGCGCTCGCCTCGCCGCACCGGACGGTCGAGGAACTGCACCTGTTGACCAGGCTCATCCGCGGCCTGGGCAGCGACAACATCGACCACCGCCTCCGGCACGCCGACTTCGCCCATGCGGCTCCGGCCGGCGCGGCGCGCTGGCTCGGCGCGCCGATCGCTGCGCTGTCGGGCCTGCAGCGCGTGCTCGTGGTCGGCTCGTTCCTGCGCAAGGACCATCCGCTGTTCGCGCAGCGCATCCGCCAGGCCGCGCGCAAGGGTGCCAAGGTGTTCAGCATCCACGCACTCGAAGACGACTGGCTGCTGCCGATCGCCGGGCGCATCACGGTGGCGCCGAGCGGCTGGGCGCAGGCGCTGGCCGATGTGTGCGCCGCCGTTGCGCAAGGCAAGGGCGTGCCGGCCCCGGCGGCGGGGCAGTCCACGCCCGCCGCGCAAGCCATCGCCGCGGCGCTGCTGTCGGGCGAGCGCAAGGCGGTGCTGCTCGGCAACGCCGCCGCACAGCATCCGCAGGCGGGTGTGCTCCTCGCGCTGGCGCATTGGCTCGGCGAGCACACGGGCGCATCGGTCGGCTACTTCGGCGAGGCCGCCAACAGCGTCGGCGCGCAGCTCGTCGGCGCCATGCCGTGCGAAGGCGGGATGGATGCCGGCCAGATGCTGCGCCCCGGAGGCGATGGCCTGAAGGCCATCGTGCTCCTCGACGTCGAGCCCGCGCTCGATGCTGCCGACCCGGCTGCCGCGAGCGCGGCGCTCGCCGCGGCCGAGATGGTCGTCGCGCTGACCTCGTTCAAGTCGGCGGCCGCCGACGTCGCCGACGTGATGCTGCCGATTGCGCCCTTCACGGAGACCGCGGGAACCTTCGTCAATGCCGAGGGCCGGGTGCAGGGCTTCCACGGCGTCGTCAAGCCGCTCGGCGAGGCGCGGCCGGGCTGGAAGGTGCTGCGCGTGCTCGGCAACGTGCTCGGCCTCGAAGGCTTCGACTTCGAGACGTCGGAGGACGTGCGGAGGGCGGCGCTGCCCGACGCCGATCTCGCGGCCCGGCTCGACAACCGCGGCGTCGCCGCGATCGGGGTGCTCCCTGCAGCTGGGTCCGCGCTGGAGCGGCTCGCCGACGTGCCGATCTACGCCGCCGACGCGCTGGTGCGTCGGGCGGCGTCGCTGCAGCGGACCGCCGACGCCTGCCCGCCCGTGGTCGCTGTGTCGACGGCGCTGTGGCAGCAACTCGGCTTGCACGACGGCGCCAGGCTGCGCGTATCGCAGGGCGCGGCGCAAGCCGTGCTGCCGGCGCGCGCCGACGCCTCGCTGCCGTCCACGGTCGTGCGCGTGGCCGCGGGTCACCCCGACACCGCCGGACTCGGCGCGATGTTCGGCCCGATCAGCGTCGAGAAGGCCTGAGCATGGTCGACAGCCTCTCCACCTACGGCAGTTCGCTCCTCGGCGGCCTGTGGCCGGTCGTCTGGACGCTGCTCAAGATCGTCGCGGTGGTCTTGCCGCTGATGATCTGTGTTGCCTACCTCACGCTCTGGGAGCGCAAGGCCATCGGCTGGACGCAGATCCGCCCCGGCCCGAACCGCGTCGGCCCCTATGGCCTGCTGACGCCGATCGCCGATGCCGTCAAGCTGATCTTCAAGGAGATCGTCCTGCCGTCGGCGGCCAACCACCCCCTCTTCCTGCTCGGGCCGGTGATGACGATCATGCCGGCGCTGGTGGCCTGGGTCGTGATTCCGTTCGGCCCCGAGGTCGCGCTGGCCAACATCAACGCCGGCCTGCTGCTGCTGATGGCGATCACCTCGATGGAGGTCTATGGCGTGATCATCGCGGGCTGGGCCTCGAACTCGAAGTACGCCTTCCTCGGCGCGCTGCGCGCGTCGGCGCAGATGGTGAGCTACGAGATCGCGATGGGCTTTGCGCTGGTCGTCGTGCTGATGGTCAGCGGCAGCCTCAACATGACCGAGATCGTGCTCGGCCAGAACAGGGGTGTCTTCGCCGACAAGGGGCTGTCGTTCCTGTCGTGGAACTGGCTGCCGCTGCTGCCGATCTTCGTCGTCTATTTCATCTCGGGCCTCGCCGAGACCAACCGGCACCCCTTCGACGTCGTCGAAGGCGAATCGGAGATCGTCGCCGGCCACATGGTCGAGTACTCGGGCATGGCGTTCGCGATGTTCTTCCTCGCCGAGTACGCGAACATGATCCTGGTCTCGATCCTGACCGTGACGCTGTTCCTCGGCGGCTGGCTGCCGCCGATCGACAGCGCGCTTTTCAACTGGATTCCCGGCTGGATCTGGCTCGGCCTGAAGACCTTCGTCGTGGTGACGATGTTTCTCTGGATCCGCGCCACCTTCCCGCGCTTCCGCTACGACCAGATCATGCGTCTCGGATGGAAGATCTTCATCCCGGTGACGCTGGTCTGGCTGGTGGTCGTGGGGCTGTGGATCCAGTCGCCGCTGAACATCTGGAAGTGAGGCAACACATGTCGGCTGCAACTTCCCTCAAGGACCTTTTCTCGAGCTTCATGCTCACGGAACTCTTCAAGGGCCTGGCGCTGACCGGGCGGCATTTCCTGTCGCCGCACATCACGGTCCAGTTTCCGGAAGAGAAGACGCCGCTGTCGCCGCGCTTTCGCGGCCTGCATGCGCTGCGCCGGTATGAGAACGGCGAGGAGCGCTGCATCGCCTGCAAGCTGTGCGAGGCGGTATGCCCGGCAATGGCGATCACCATCGAATCGGACATCCGGGCCGACGGCTCGCGACGCACCACGCGCTACGACATCGACCTGACCAAGTGCATCTTCTGTGGCTTCTGCGAGGAGAGCTGCCCCGTCGATTCGATCGTCGAGACCCATGTCTTCGAGTACCACGGCGAGAAGCGCGGCGACCTCTACTTCACCAAGGACATGCTGCTGGCGGTGGGTGACCGCTACGAGCGCGAAATCGCCGCGAACCGGGAGGCTGACGCGAAGTACCGCTGAAGTCGGCTGCGGGTTGCCGCTCGGCCCCGGAGGCTGCCCCAGCGGCAACGCGCACAGAACCACATGAACACCACCACCGCTCTCTTCTACGTCTTCTCGGCCGTGCTGCTGTTCGCGGCGTTTCGCGTCATCACCGCGCGCACGGCGGTCTATGCCGCGCTCTACCTCGTGCTGGCGTTCTTCACCGCGGCCTGCGTCTGGATGCTGCTCAGGGCCGAATTCCTGGCAATCGCACTGGTGCTGGTCTACGTCGGCGCGGTGATGGTGCTGTTCCTGTTCGTCGTGATGATGCTCGACATCAACGTCGGCGAGATGCGTGAAGGCTTCTGGAAGCACTTTCCGCTGGCCGCGCTGGTCGGCGTGGTGATCGCGCTCGAGATGGCGGCCGTGCTGCTGGGCGGCTTCAACCTCGGCGAGGCGCCGCCGCCCACGCAAGCCGCGCTCAAGCTCGGCAACACCAAGCTGCTGGGCATCGAGATGTACACGACCTACGTCTATCCGCTGCAGATCGCCGCGGTGCTGCTGCTGGTGGCGATCATCGCGGCCATCGCGCTGACGCTGCGCCAGCGCAAGGACAGCAAGTTCCTGAACCCGTCGCAGCAGGTGAGGGCGCGCAAGGCCGACCGGCTGCGGATCGTGAAGATGGACGCCACCGTCCAGACACCGCCCACGGCGCGACGCGGCGGAGGCCAGCCATGACGAGCCTCGGCCCGGTCACGCTGGGGCACTTTCTGTCGCTCGGCGCGATGCTGTTCGCGCTGTCGGTGATCGGGATCTTCCTCAACCGCAAGAACCTGATCGTGCTGCTGATGGCGATCGAGCTGATGCTGCTCGCCGTCAACACCAACTTCATCGCGTTCTCGCACTTCCTGGGCGACATGCACGGCCAGGTGTTCGTCTTCTTCATCCTGACCGTCGCGGCGGCCGAGTCGGCGATCGGCCTCGCGATCCTCGTCGTGCTGTTCCGCAATCGGGCGACGATCAATGTCGACGAGCTCGACGAGCTCAAGGGCTGACATGACGACCGCACTCTCCCCGGGCCTGCTCCTGGCCATTCCCCTGGCGCCGCTGGTCGGCGCCGTGGTCGCCGGCTTCTTCGGTCGCCAGGTCGGCCGCCGCGGCGCGCACACGGTCACGATCCTCGGCGTGCTGATTTCCTTCATCCTGTCGGTGCTGGTGCTGCAAGGACGTCGCCTTGGGCGGGGCACGCTTCGACGCCACCGTCTACGAGTGGATGAGCTTCGGCGGCCTGAAGATGGAGATCGGCTTCCTGATCGACGGCCTGTCGGCGCTGATGATGGTCGTCGTCACCTTCGTCTCGCTGATGGTGCACGTCTACACGATCGGCTACATGGCCGACGACCCGGGCTACCAGCGCTTCTTCAGCTACATCTCGCTGTTCACGTTCTCGATGCTGATGCTCGTGATGAGCAACAACTTCCTGCAGCTCTTCTTCGGCTGGGAGGCGGTGGGCCTGGTGTCGTACCTGCTGATCGGGTTCTGGTACACGCGGCCGACGGCGATCTTCGCCAACATGAAGGCCTTCCTCGTCAACCGGGTCGGCGACTTCGGCTTCATCCTCGGCATCGGCCTCGTCGTCGCCTTCGCCGGCACGCTGAACTACGCCGAGACCTTTGCCCAGAACAGCGAACTGGCCAAGCTCACCTTCGCCAACCCTTTCGGCGGCGAGCCCTGGATGCTGATCACCGTCACCTGCATCTGCCTGTTCATCGGTGCGATGGGCAAGAGCGCGCAGGTGCCGCTGCATGTGTGGCTGCCCGACTCGATGGAAGGCCCGACGCCGATCTCGGCGCTGATCCACGCCGCGACGATGGTGACGGCCGGCATCTTCATGGTTGCGCGCATGTCGCCGCTGTTCGAGCTGTCCGACACGGCGCTCAGCTTCATGCTCGTGATCGGCGCGACCACGGCGCTGTTCATGGGATTCCTGGGCATCGTGCAGAACGACATCAAGCGCGTCGTCGCCTACTCCACGCTGTCGCAGCTCGGCTACATGACGGTGGCGCTCGGCGCCTCGGCCTACTCGGTGGGCATCTTCCATCTGATGACGCACGCCTGCTTCAAGGCGCTGCTGTTCCTGGGCGCGGGCTCGGTGATCATCGGCATGCACCACGACCAGGACATCCGCAACATGGGCGGCCTGCGCAAGTACATGCCGATCACCTGGATCACCTTCCTGATCGGCTCGCTGGCGTTGATCGGCACGCCGCTGTTCTCGGGCTTCTACTCGAAGGACAGCATCATCGAGGCGGTCCGCTTCAGCCACCTGGCGGGCTCGGGCTACGCCTACTTCGCCGTCGTGGCCAGCGTGTTCGTGACGGCGCTGTATTCGTTCCGCGTCTATTTCCTCGTCTTCCACGGCCGGGAGCGCTTCCACCACAAGCCTTTCCCGGGCGAGCACGATCATGACCACGGCCACGGCCACGGCCACGGCCACGCCCCGCACGAGTCGCCGTGGGTGGTGACGCTGCCGCTGGTGCTGCTGGCGATCCCGTCGCTGCTGGTGGGCTACGTCGAGATCGGCCCGCTGCTGTTCGGCGGCTTCTTCGACGGTTCGATCTTCGTCGACGCGGCACGCCACCCGGCGATGAAGGAACTGGCCGAGGAATACCACGGCGCCGCGGCGATGGCGCTGCACGGGCTGACGGCGCTGCCGTTCTGGCTCGCGCTTGGCGGCGTGGCGGCGGCGTACGTGGCCTACCTGGTCAAGCCGTCGATCCCGGGCGCCATCAAGGCACGCACCACCTTCATCAACCGGGTGCTCGACAACAAGTATTACTTCGACTGGTTCAACGAGAACGTTCTGGCCGCCGGTGCGCGCTGGCTGGGGCAGGGCCTGTGGCAAGGCGCCGACCTGGGACTGATCGACGGCGCCATCGTCAACGGCTCGGCGCGTGTGGTGGGTGCCGTGGCCGGCGCCGTGCGCCTGGTGCAGACGGGGCACCTCTACTGGTATGCGCTGGTGATGATCCTCGGTGTCGTCGGGCTGATGACCTGGCAGTTGTGGCCCTTCCTGAGCGTGCTGTTGACGCGATGACCCGGACACGGAGAACAAGAACATGGGTTTGCTGAGTCTGGCCATCTGGCTGCCGATCGCCGCGGGCGTCGTGCTGCTGGCCCTCGGCCGCGACGAGCACGCCGGGGCCGTGCGCTGGGCGGCACTCGTTGCGGCGCTGGCGGGCTTTCTCGTGACGCTGCCGCTCATCACCGGCTTCGACAGCGGCACCGCCGCGATGCAGTTCCAGGAGAACCTGGCCTGGATCGACCGCTTCAACGTGCGCTACCACCTGGGCGTGGACGGCATCTCGGTCTGGTTCGTGCTGCTGACCGCGTTCATCACGCTGGTCGTCGTGATCGCCGGCTGGGAGGCCATCACCAGCCGCGTGAACCAGTACATGGCGGCGTTGCTGATCCTCTCCGGGATCATGATCGGCGTGTTCTGCGCCCTCGATGGCCTGCTCTTCTACGTGTTCTTCGAGGCCACGCTGATCCCGATGTACATCATCATCGGCGTCTGGGGCGGACCGAACCGCATCTACGCGGCATTCAAGTTCTTCCTCTACACGCTGGCCGGCTCGCTGCTGATGCTGGTCGCGCTGATCTTCCTGTACTACAAGTCGGGCGGCAGCTTCGACATCCTGGCCTGGCACGCGCTGCCGCTGGCGATGCCGACGCAGACGCTGCTCTTCTTCGCCTTCTTCGCCGCGTTCGCGGTCAAGGTGCCGATGTGGCCCGTCCACACCTGGTTGCCCGACGTGCACCCCGAGGCTCCGACCGGCGGCTCGGCGGTGCTGGCGGCGATCATGCTCAAGCTCGGCGCCTACGGGTTCCTGCGCTTCTCACTGCCGATCACGCCCGACGCCTCGCACGAGTGGGCCTGGTTGATCATCACGCTGTCGCTGATCGCGGTGATCTACATCGGGCTGGTCGCACTCGTCCAGCGGGACATGAAGAAGCTCGTCGCCTATTCGAGCATCGCCCACATGGGCTTCGTGACGCTCGGCTTCTTCCTCTTCAGCGAGCTCGGCGTGGCCGGCGGCATCGTGCAGATGATCTCGCACGGCTTCGTGTCGGCGGCGATGTTCCTCTGCATCGGCGTGCTCTACGACCGCATGCACTCGCACGAGATCGCGAGCTTCGGCGGCGTCGTCAACACCATGCCCACCTATACCGCGCTGGTGGTCTTCTTCGCGATGGCCAACTGTGGCCTGCCCGGCACGGCGGGCTTCGTCGGCGAATGGATGGTGATTCTCGCCAGCGTCAAGGCCAACTTCTGGCTCGGCGCGCTCGCCGCGACGGCGCTCGTGCTCGGCGCCGCCTACACGCTCTGGATGGTCAAGCGCGTCTACTTCGGCGCGGTGGCCAACGAGGAAGTTCGAGCCCTCGTCGACGTGAACCGGCGCGAGGTGCTGATGCTCGCGCTGCTTGCGATCGCGGTGCTGTGGATGGGCCTCTATCCCAAACCGTTCACCGACGTGATGCAGGCCTCGGTCACTGAACTGCTCAGACACGTCGCCGTGTCGAAGATCAACTGAGAGCGACATGAACTGGCTCGCCATCTACCCCGAGATCGTGCTGCTCACGATGGCCTGCGTGATCACGCTGGTCGACCTGTTCGTCGAGCATCCGCTGCGCACGCCGACCTACCTGCTGACCCAGGCCACGCTGGCTGTCGTGGCGGCGATGCATATCGCCTACTTCGACAGCGGCGCCACGGTGTACGGCATGCAGCGCATGGTCGTGACCGACCCGCTCGGCCACCTGCTCGGGTTCTTCGCCGCCGTCGCGGTGATGGTCACGCTCGCCTATTCGCGCGCCTACGCGGCCGAGCGCGACATGCTCAAGGGCGAGTTGTTCACGCTCAGCCTGTTCTCGCTGCTCGGCATCTCGGTGATGCTGTCGGCCAACAACTTCCTAATGATCTACCTCGGCCTCGAGCTGATGTCGCTCAGCCTGTACGCGCTGGTTGCGCTGCGGCGCGACCATCCGCCGGCCACCGAGGCGGCGATGAAGTACTTCGTGCTCGGCGCGTTGGCGAGCGGCTTCCTGCTCTACGGCCTGTCGATGATGTACGGCGCCACCGGCTCGCTCGACATTCCCGAGGTCTTCAAGGCCATCGCGAGCGGCCGGATCAACAAGTCGGTGCTCGCCTTCGGCCTCGTCTTCGTCGTCGCCGGCCTCGGCTTCAAGCTCGGCGCGGTACCGTTCCACATGTGGGTGCCCGACGTCTACCAGGGCGCGCCGACGGCGGCCACGCTATTGGTGGCCGGCGCGCCCAAGCTGGCGGCCTTCGCGATCACGTTCCGCCTGCTGGTCGAAGGCCTGTCGGGCCTGGCAGTCGATTGGCAGCAGATGCTGATCGTGCTCTCGGTCGGCTCGATGGCGATCGGCAACCTGGCCGCGATCGCGCAGAGCAACTTGAAGCGCATGCTTGCCTATTCGACGATCGCGCAGATGGGTTTCATGCTGCTCGGCTTCACGCCCACGGTGATCTCGTCCAACACCTACTCGGCGGCCAACGGCTACAGCTCGGCGATGTTCTACGTGGTCACCTACGTCTTCACCACGCTCGGCACCTTCGGCCTCATCCTGCTGCTGTCGCGGCGCGGCCACGAAGCGGAGCAGATCGACGACCTGAAGGGCCTGGCCCGGCGCAGCCCCTGGTATGCCGGCGTGATGGCGATCTTCATGTTCTCGCTCGCCGGCATTCCGCCGACGGTCGGCTTCTACGCCAAGCTGGCGGTGCTGCAGGCGATCGTCACGACGAACTTGACCGGCTACATCGTGCTCGCGGTCGCCGCGGTGATGTTCTCGCTGGTCGGCGCGTACTACTACATCCGGGTCGTCAAGGTCATGTACTTCGACGAGCCGCTCGACCGCGCGCCCATCGTCGCGAGCGGCGAAGTCCGTGCCCTGCTCTCGCTCAACGGCGCCGCGGTGCTGCTGTTCGGCGTCCTGCCCGGGGGCCTGATGGCGCTGTGCGCGCAGGCCGTCGTGCGGGCGCTGGCGAGCTGAGGCGCATGCTGCACATCGGCGAATCGCAGCTCCCGCCGCGCCCGCGGCCATGCGGCGTGCCGCCACGCCGCCGTTCAAAGCCCCGCCCGACGTGATCGCCGCACCGCCGCTGCCCGCGATCGACCCTGCCGCCGACCCCCAGTTGCGCGAGGTCGGCGTGTCGGGCATGCAGGTCTATCGCGGCCACTTCCTCGACGTGCGGCGCGACGAGGTGCGCCTGCCCGACGGAGGCATCAGCGTGCGCGAATACATCGTCCACCCCGGCGCGGTGATGATCGTGCCGCTGCTCGACGACGGCCGAGTCGTCGTCGAACGCCAGTACCGCTACCCAATGGGCCGCGCGATGCTCGAGTTTCCGGCGGGCAAGCTCGACGCCGGGGAGACGCCATTGGCCTGCGCGCTGCGCGAGCTGGCCGAGGAAACCGGTTACCGCGCCCGGGAATGGGCCCGCGCCGGCCTGCTGCACAACGCGATCGCCTATTCGACCGAGGGCATCGAGATCTGGTTCGCGCGCGGCCTGACGCTCGGCGAGCGGCAGCTCGAAGCCGGCGAGTTCCTCGACGTCGCGGCGATGAGCGAGGACGAGCTCAACGCCCTTGCGGCGAGCGGCGAGCTCACCGACGGCAAGACGCTCATCGGGCTGCTCTGGCTGGCCCGCTGGCGTGCCGGGCAGTGGCCGCTGGACTGGCGCGCAGCGCCTTGAGCGGCACTTGCCCATAATCGGGGCATGAAGGTTCTCAACCTGCGCTGTTCGCAGGACCATCGTTTCGAGGGCTGGTTCGCGTCCGACGACGACGAGGTGACGCAGCGCGAGCGGGGACTGCTGGCATGCCCCTTGTGCGGCGACGGCGAGATCCGGCGCCTGCCGAGCGCGCCGCGGCTGAACTTCGGCGCGGAGCCGCCGGTCGAGAGTGTGGCCCTGCCCGCACCGGGCGACCTGCAGGCGCAATGGCTGCGTGCCGTGCGCCAGGTGATGGACCGCACCGAGGACGTCGGCGAGCGCTTCGCCGAGGAGGCGCGCCGCATCCATTACGGCGAGGTGCAGCGGCGTGGCATCCGCGGCCAGGCGTCGCGCAGCGAAGCCGAGGCCCTGCAGGACGAGGGCATCGAGGTCCTGGCGCTGCCCCTGCCGGCGGCGCTGAAGGGGCCGGTGCAATGAGCGACACCCCCGCAGCCGCGGCGGGTCGGATCAAAGCAGGCGCCCCGGATTCATTCGCCCCTGGGGATCGAGCGCGCCCTTGATCGCGCGCATCAGGGCGAGCGCCACCGGCGACTTGCGCGCGGCCAGCTCGTCGCGCTTGAGCGCGCCGATGCCGTGCTCGGCCGAGATCGAGCCCTCGTAACGGCCGACAGCGTCGTACACCAGCGTGTTGATGGCGTGCTCGTGTTCGTGCAGGAAGTCCTCGGCCGCGACGCCGTGCGGCGCCTGCACGTTGTAGTGCAGGTTGCCGTCGCCGAGGTGGCCGAAGTTGACCAGTCGAATGCCGGGGAAGGCCAGCATCAGCGTGGCGTCGGTCGCAGCGACGAAGGCAGCGATGCGCGAGATCGGCAGCGCGATGTCGTGCTTCACGTTCAGGCCCTCCTCGGCCTGCGCCAGCGGAATGGCCTCGCGCAATTGCCACATCGCGCGCGACTGCGCCACGCTCTCGGCCACGGCGGCGTCGGCGATCAGGCCGCGGTCGAGCGCGGTCGCAAGCAGGCCCTCGAACAGGCCGCGGGCGTGCGCCTCGCCTTCGCTGTCGGACTGCTCGAGCAGCGCGGTCCAGGGCGCGGCCGGGTCCGCTGCCAGCGGGCGGCGCAGCTGCGGGAAGTGCCGGGCCACCAGCGACAACGCGAAGTCGCCCATCACCTCGAACCCGGTCAGCCCGGCGGCCAGCCGCGACTGGGCGAGCTGCAGCAGTTCAACGGCGGCGTCCAGCGACGCGCAGGCAGCGAGCGCCGTCATCCGCGCCGCGGGCTGCGGGCAGAGCTTGAGCGTCGCGGCGGTGATCACGCCCAGCGTGCCTTCGCTGCCGATGTACAGGTCGCGCAGCGCGTAGCCGGTGTTGTCCTTGCGCAGCCCCGACAGGCCATCCCAGATTTCGCCGCCGGGTGTCACGACCTCGAGCCCGAGGCACAGTTCACGCGCGTTGCCATGGCGCAGCACCTGCGTGCCGCCGGCGTTCGTCGCCAGCGTGCCGCCGATCGTGCAACTGCCTTCGGCGGCCAGCGAGAGCGGGAACAGCAGCCCCTGCGCGGCGGCGGCTTCCTGCACCGTCTGCAGCACGCAGCCGGCCTCGGCGGTGAGCGTGAGGTTCGCGCAATCGACGGTGCGGATGCGGTTCAGCCGCGTCAGGCTGAGCAGCACCTGGGTGCCGCTCGCATCGGGTACCGATGCGCCGACCAGCCCGGTGTTGCCGCCCTGGGGCACGACCGCCGCGCCGTGGGCGGCGCAGGCGCGCAGCACCGCGGCCACTTCGGCGGTGCTGCCCGGGCGCACGACGGCCAATGCACGGCCGCGAAAGCGCTTGCGCCAGTCGAGCTCGAAGGCCGACAGGTCGCCGGCGCAAAGCACTTGCGCCGGCCCGACCGCGGCCACCAGCGCCGGCAGCAAGGCGCTCATTCAGGCGTCGGTGCCATCGGCGCGTGGCGCAACCGCCAGCGCACATGCAGCGAACAGGCCACGAACAGCGTCAGGCACAGCGCCACCTCGATCAGGCCCAGCACGGCGCCGATCCCGCGATCGCTCGCGGCCCGGACCGCGCCTTCGATGAAGTACAGCCAGA
Source organism: uncultured bacterium (assembly GCA_963779155.1). Classification (GTDB taxonomy): domain Bacteria; phylum Pseudomonadota; class Gammaproteobacteria; order Burkholderiales; family Burkholderiaceae_C; genus CAIKUF01. Next base: position 694,436 of record CAVZXE010000015.1, read on the forward strand.
CGAACAACGAAACCCAGCGGTAGGTGTACATCCGGTTGCGCAGCAGTCCGGCCAGCGGTACCAGCAGCGGCAGCACCTTGAGCGCCAGCCAGCCGCTGCCGGTGGGCGCCAGCCACAGCTCCCACGCCAGCCCGAGCACGATCAGCCCGACTAGGCTGCCCACGGCGAGGGCGCGCGACCATGCCACCGGGCCGGGCAGGGGCGGCGGCGCAACGAGTTTGCTCGGGGGCGCGAGGGTCATGGCTGGCTATGATGCCAGCAATGAAGAGCTCAAGCCCAGGCCGGCACGCCTTTGGTGATGCGTGCCGTTCGAAGCCTCCGGTAGGTCGTGCATCGCGCCGCCGATTCCGCCTGTGCGCGCCTGATCGGCCACCGCGTTGGCAGCGTGGCTTGATGAGGGAACCGTTGGCTCGGGAGCGACCGGCCGCGCGATGACGCAGCTGCACACCGACGGGTCATGGCGGGCTGGTCGCGGCCCGTTGCTGCCGTCCGCCTGCGTCCGCTCTTGCGTAGCTTCAGCGCGGCGCGGCAGGCGGAGCCCGGCAGGGGCTCATGCTGTGGCGGTCGGCGCTTCGCTCCGACTCCACTGCGATGCTCGCCCTGGGGTCGCGTCGCAGAACTCACTGCGTTCGCTGCGCTCACTCCGTTCAGACATCCGCGACGAGTCAGTCTACGAAGCGTGCTTCGCACGCCGACCCCAGGCCTGCGCTTCTCGTCGCCACAGAAATCGCCCCCACCGGGCACCGCCCGCCGCGCTGGAGCGGCGGGTGCTCGGGCTGCGGTCAACACCAGTGTCTCAGCAAAGGCGCGTTCGGGCAGGACGCGCAGCGCCTCTGGGGTGCCGAGAAGGTGAGCCCGGGCGCAAGCGGTCCGGGGGACCGCTTGCGCCTTGCGAACGGCCGGGCCGACTGGCCCGGCGCGGCCTGCAAGGCCAGGGCTCGTGGCCTCGCGCGAAGCGCGAGTTGTCCTCTGACTCGTCGCGGATGTCCGAACGCAGCGAACGCAGTGAGCGAAGTGAGTTCTGCGACGGGGCCACGAGGCCGAGCATCGCAGGGAAGTCTTCGCTGCGCGAAGACCGCCCCAGTGAAGCGAAGCGGCCTGCCCGGACGTGCCTTTGCCGCGCCAGAACGCGCCCGCAAAGCGCACGTTCAAGGGCAGCAATGGGCCGAAAGCAGTCTTGCAGACCCCCCGATCGCCCTGCATGCGAGGCAGGTCGGCGAAGCGCGGTGGAGCCGCTGAAGTGACGCTGCCGAGCACCCGCACCACACTTCGGCAGGAGGTGGCGCGTGCACTCGTGGCGCTGCAGGACTGGCCCTGGCTGGCGACGTTGCAGACACTGCGCGAGCGCTTTCGAGCCGATCGGCTCGGCCTCACGGCGAGCAGCCTGACCTTTACCACCATCATCGCGCTGGTGCCGCTGGCCACGGTGATGCTGGCGGTGTTCAGCGCGTTCCCGATGTTCGCGCGGTTCCAGGAGGCGCTGCAGAACTACTTCCTGCAAAGCCTCGTGCCCGAAAGCATCTCCCGGCCCGTGCTGCAGGCGCTCACGCAGTTCGCCGAACAGTCGCAACGGGTCGGCAGTCTCGGCCTGCTGCTGGTGGTGCTGACCGCCTTGGCGCTGATGGCCACGATCGACCGCACGCTCAACGCCATCTGGCGTGTGCGACAGATGCGCTCGCTGCTGCGCCGCGTGCTGATCTATTGGTCGGCGGCGACGCTGGGGCCGCTGATGCTTGGCGTCGTCTTGAGCGCGACGTCGGTCGCGGTCTCGGCGTCGCGCGGCTTCCTCGCCGACCTGCCGGGCGGCATCGGGTTGCTGCTCGACACGCTCGGCTTCGTGCTCCTTGCCGGCGCGATGGCCGCCATGTACCGCTTCGTGCCGAACACGCAGGTGCGATGGCGTCACGCGCTGGCCGGCGGCCTGTTCGTCGCGGTCGGATTCGAGCTGGCCAAGCGCGGGCTCGCCTGGTACCTCGTGAAGGTGCCGACGTACTCACTGGTCTATGGCGCCTTTGCCACGCTGCCGATCTTCCTGATCTGGATCTACCTGAGCTGGGTGGTCGTGCTGCTCGGGGCGGTGATCGCCGCCTATGCACCGAGCCTGCAGATGCGCATGCTGCCGCTGCCCGACACGCCCGGGGTGCGCTTTCGTCTCGCGGTGGCGATGTTGCGCGAACTGGTGCGCGTGCGCGGCGAGCCGGTGCGCGGGCTGAGCGCGGAGCAGCTCGCGCAGGTGCTGCGCACCGATCCGCTGCAGGTCGAGCCGCTGCTCGACACGCTGGTCGAGATCGACTGGGTGGGCCGGCTCGACGAGCCCGGCGGCGCGCGCTATGTGCTGCTGTGCGAGCCCGCCGCCACGCCGGCGCGGCCGCTGCTCGCCGAGTTGCTGCTCGACCCGACGACATCGCTGCAGCTCTTCTGGCAACGCGCCCGTTTCGACGAGCTGACGCTGGCCGACATCGTGTCGGCTTGATCCGAAGCGGCGCGGCCCGGTCCCTTGCGACACCCGCCGCGGCGCCTTCCCGGGCTCAGCCGGATTCGCCGCCGCAGTGAGCGGCCTGGTTGCGGCCCCTGTGCTTGGCCTGGTACATCGCCTCGTCGGCGCACTGGATCAGGTGCCGGGTCTGGTTGGCGTCGGTGGGCGCCAGCGCGTAGCCGATGCTCGCGCTCACGGCGTGAGCGCCCTCGCCGCCCGGGTTGCAGTGCTGCACCGCCTGCAGCAAGTGCAGCGCCAGCGTGTGGGCACCGGCCCGGTCATGGACCTTGGCCAGCACGATGAACTCGTCGCCGCCGAAGCGCCCGACGCAGTCGTCGGCGCGCAACGCGCCCTGAAGCGCGCGCCCGACGGCGGCCAGCAGGCGGTCGCCCTCGCGGTGGCCAAGCGAGTCGTTGACTTCCTTGAATCCGTCGAGGTCGATGAAGAACAGCGCCAGCGGCGCGTCGGCGGTGCCGGGCAGTGCGGCGTCGATGCGCTCGATGATGGCGCGTCGGCTGAGGACCTGCGTCAGCGCGTCGCGTTCGGCGCGTCGCCGCAGGCGCTCCTGCACCAGCGTCATCTCGTGCACGTCGATGCTGACCGTGTACAGGCCCAGCACCTCCCCGTCGGCGCCGCGGTCGGGTTCGTAGCTCGTGCGCAGCCAGCGCGGCCCGTTGGCGACAAGCTCCGCCATGCGCGTGTACTGCACGCTCTCGCCGGCCAGCGCACGCTCGAAGAACGGCCGGTGCTCGTCCCAGCGCCGGCGGCCCCGCACGTCTCCGATGTGGCGGCCGATCAGGTCGCTGGCCGCCACGCCGGTGGCGGCGCAATAGGCCTTGTTGACGAAGCGGATCACGAAGTCGCGGTCGACGTAGGTGAGCGGGTACGGAATGTTGTCGGTGAAGCGGTCGAGACGCCGCTGCGCCGCCTGCAGGGCCTCGCGCTGCATCACGTCGTCGTGGATGTCGAAGGCGACGGTGTAGATCGTGTCGACGGCGCCATCGGGGCCGGGTTCGGGAAACACCTTGACCCGCGCCCAGCGGGGCGTGCCGTCGAGGTGGGTCAGCAAGCGCTCATAGCTGGCCTCGCGACCGGCAAACGCCTCGCCGAACGCGCCGTGGGCGGCCGACCAGGCCGCATCGCCATAAAGCTCGGCCAGCGTGTGGCCCAGCAGTTGCGCGCGCTCCCGCCCGGCCCAGCGAAGGTAGGGCGCGTTGCACAGGCGCAAGCGGTGCTGCGCGTCCCAGCAACCGATGGGCAGGTCGATCGCGTCGAACAGCCGTTCGACGGGCGAGCGTGGCAGATTCGCAGGGCTCGGCATGGCGCGTCGAAGTGCGGACCCGGTGTTGCCGCGCCGCTACGCCGCCGCTTCGTCGCGCAGCAGCGAGTACAGCAGCGAGTCGCGGTTGAGCCCGTGGTGGAGCACGTTGCCGCGCAAAGTGCCTTCGAGGCGGAAGCCGCACTTCAGCGCCAGCCGCCTGGAGGCCTCGTTGTCGGGCGCGGTAGCGATCTGCAGGCGGTTGATCTTGTAGCTCGAGAAGAGGTAGCGCACGGCCAGGCGCAGCGCCTCGCTCATCAAGCCCTGGCCGCGCGAGGCGGGATCGAACAGTTGGTAGCCGACCTCGAAGCCGTCCATGTAGTTGACGCTGAAGTAAACGATCGTTCCCAGCGTGCGGTCTTCGAGGTCGGTCACCAGGAAGCGCCCGCGAAGCCGGTCGAGAAAGCCGGTCTCGTCGAACTCCTTGCGAAACGACGGCTCCGAGCGCAGCGGCAGCTCCAGGTGCTCGCCCTGCAGCGAGCGGTCGTTGATCAGCAGGTACAGCGCAGGCAGGTCGGACTGCCGCACCGTGCGCAGCGCGACGCGTTCGCCCCGGATCATTGCGCGCGGATCCCTGCCGCGCGAATCACAGCGGGATCCTTCCGGTCCACAGGTCGCGGTACATCACCCAGTCGCCCATCAGGCTGTACAGCGGCCGCTTGAACGAGGCCGGCTTGTTCCTCTCGAAGCCGAAGTGACCGACCCACGCCAGGCCGTAGCCGCACAGCAGCGCATACAGCAGGTACTGCGGCCGCCCGCTCGCGATCAGCATCGCGAGGCACAGCAGGGCGAGTGTCGAGCCGGCGAAATGCAGGCGGCGGCAGGTGCGGTTGCGGTGCTCGCCGAGGTAGAACGGGTAGAACTCGGCGAAGGTCTTGAAGGCCTTCGGATCTGCATTGGCAACGGTCATCGGGGCTTTCCTTCAGCGCAGCGCCGTGCGCATGGCATTCAACACGCCGTCGGGGCATTCCTGCATCAGCATGTGTCCGGCCTGGACCGTGTGGACCTGCGCCCCGAGCGCCGCGGCGAGGGCCGATGTCGCCCGCGTCGGCGTCATCTGGTCGTCGCGAGCGAGCACCAGGTGGGCCGGGCAACGAATGCGCGCCGCAGCCTCCAGGCCGCCCGCGTAGCGGTCGCAGGCCGCGAAGTCATTGTGGAAGAGCGTCGCGTCGCCCTGGTGGCGCAGCACCAGCCGCATCAGTTGCCGCCCGGCGCCGCGCAGCCACACCCCCGGGCCCGGGTACGAGGGCTTGGCGGCGAGCGTCGAGAACGAGAAGTTCACCACGCGGTCGATCGCCTTCAGCGGCGCCTCGACAGACAGGTCGAGCAAGGCCTTGGGCACGGCCATCGGGTGGGCGGTGCCCAGCATGACGAGCCGCGTTGCGCGCTCGGGCGCGCGGCCGGCCGCCTCGAGCGCGACCAGCGAGCCCATGCTGTGGCCGGCGAGCGCTGCCCGCTGCACGCCGGCGGCGTCGAGCAGCGCGAGCGTCCAGTCGGCCATCGCCTCGATACCCGTCAGCGCCGGCCCGGCGCTGCGCATGTGGCCGGGCAGGTCGACCGCGAGCACGCCGAAGCCGTGGTTCGCGAACCAGCGCGCGAGCAGGGTCCACACACTGTGGTCGTTGAGCGCGCCGTGGATGAACACCACGCAGGGCAGGGCGGGATCGAAGGGCTTGCCCCCGGTGTACGCGTAGGCCTCCCGCCCCTGGACCGTGAGCCTCATGGCGCCTTCTCCGCTGCCTTCAATGCGCGCTTGAGATCGTCGATCAGGTCGTCGGCGTCCTCGAGCCCGATCGACAGGCGAATCGTCCCCGGCGTGATGCCGGCCTGCGAGAGCGCGGCGTCGTCCATCCGGAAATGCGTTGTCGATGCGGGGTGGATCACCAGCGAGCGGCAGTCACCCACATTGGCCAGGTGCGAGAAGATCTTCAGCGACTCGATGAAGGCCTTGCCCTGCGACCGTGAGCCCTTGAGGTCGAAGCTGAACACCGCACCCGCGCCGCGCGGCAGCAGCGCCTTCGCGAGCGCATGGCTTGCGTGGCCCTCGAGTTCCGGATAGCCGACGGCCGCGACCAGCGGCTGGGCTGCCAGGAACTGCACGAGCTTGCGCGTGTTCTCCACATGGCGCGCCATGCGCAGCGGCAGCGTCTCGATGCCCTGCAACATCAGCCACGCGGTGTGCGGGCTCATGCAGGCGCCGAAGTCGCGCAGCCCCTCGCGGCGGGCGCGCAGCAGGAACGCGCCGTCGGTGCTCTCCTCGCTGAACACCATGCCGTGGAAGCCTTCGTAGGGCTGGTTGAGCTCCGGGAAGCGCGAGGCGGCACTCCAGTCGAACGAGCCGCCATCGATCAGTACGCCGCCAACCACCGTGCCGTGGCCGCACAGGAACTTGGTCGCCGAATGGAAGACGAGGTCGGCGCCATGCTCGAACGGGCGCATCAGCCAAGGCGTGGTGAAGGTGGAATCCACCAGCAGCGGCACCCCGGCTGCGTGGGCGATCTCGCCGACGGTGGGGATGTCGAGCACGTCCAGGCCCGGGTTGCCCAAGGTCTCGCCGAGCAGCAGCTTGGTGTTCGGTCGAATGGCGGCACGCCAGCCGTCGATATCGCCCGGCTTGACGAACGTCGTCTCGATGCCGAAGCGTGACAAGGTGTAACGCAGCAGGTTGTGTGAACCGCCGTACAGCGCGCTCGAACTCACGAGGTGGGAGCCCGCCCCGGCCAGCGTGGCGATGGCCAGGTGAAGCGCGGCCTGGCCGCTCGCGGTGGCGATCGCGCCGACGCCGCCCTCGAGCGCCGCCATGCGCTCCTCGAACACCGCGTTGGTCGGGTTGCTGATGCGGCTGTACACATGCCCCGAGCGCTCGAGGTTGAACAGCGAGGCCGCATGCTCGCTCGACTCGAACACGAACGCGCTCGTCAGGTGGATCGGCAGCGCGCGGGCGCCGGTGGCCGGGTCGGGCGCCGCGCCGGCATGCAGCGCCAGGGTGTCGAAGCCGGGGTCGGAATGGCCGGGCATGGGGTCTCCGCGATGTCAGTGCGTCGGATTGTGTGCTATGTTGAGTTGTATCCGTCAGCCGATGTGAGGCTCCCATGAAAGTCAGTGACATCCTGCGCGTCAAAGGCGGTACGCTCTTCACGGTAACGCCCGAACAGGCGCTGGCCGACGCCGTCGAGACCATGGCCCTCAACGACATCGGCTCGCTGGTCGTGATGAACCACGGCGAGCTCGCCGGCATCCTGACCTTCCGCGAAGTGATGCAGGCGGTGGTGAAGAACGGTGGCAGCGTCGGCAGCACGACGGTGGGCGCGGTGATGGACGACCACCCGCTCACCTGCACGCCCGAGACCGAGATCGACGAGTTGCGTCGCATCATGCTCGGCCGCCACGCCCGCTACACGCCGGTGATGAGCGAGAACATGCTGATGGGCGTGATCTCGTTCTACGACGTGGCCCGCGCCGTGGTCGACGCGCAGGACTTCGAGAACCGCATGCTCAAGGCCTACATCCGCGACTGGCCGGTGGAGGAAGAGCCGAGCGGCGAGAAGGCGGCCCCGAACTAGAATCTCCTCTCCCTCCTGCACCACCGACCGCGGGCGGTGGTCTTGGTTCCGGCATCACATCGCTGCGCGATGAGAGCCTCCACCGAAGCGCGACGCGCATTGTTCAAGGTCGCCATGTCCGGCAGCACCCTCGGCACCCTGTTTCGCGTCACCAACTTCGGCGAGAGCCACGGCCCGGCGATCGGCTGCGTGATCGACGGCTGCCCGCCCGGCATGGCCTTGTGCGAGGCCGACATCCAGCCCGAGCTCGACCGCCGCCGCCCCGGCACCAGCCGCCACGTGACGCAGCGCAACGAGCCCGACGCGGTCGAGATCCTCTCCGGCGTCTACGAGGGCCTGACGACCGGCACCCCGATCTGCCTGCTGATCCGCAACACCGACCAGCGCAGCAAGGACTACGGCAACATCCTCGACACCTTCCGCCCCGGCCACGCCGACTACAGCTACTGGCGCAAGTACGGCCTGCGCGACCCGCGTGGCGGCGGGCGCGCGTCGGCGCGGCTGACGGCGCCGATGGTCGGTGCCGGCGCCGTCGCGCGCAAGTGGCTGCGCGAACACCACGGCACGCAGTTCCGCGGTTGCATGACGGCACTCGGCGAGATCGAGATTCCATTCGAAGGCTGGGAGCATGTGCCGAACAATCCCTTTTTCGCCGCCAACGCGACGCTGATCCCAGCGCTCGAAGCGGCGATGGACGAGCTGCGCAAGACCGGCGACTCGGTCGGCGCGCGCATCCGCGTCGAGGCGACCAACGTTCCGGCCGGCCTGGGCGAGCCGCTGTTCGACAAACTCGACGCCGAGATCGCCTACGCGATGATGGGCATCAACGCCGTCAAGGGCGTCGAGATCGGCGCCGGTTTCGCCAGCGTCGCCCAGCGCGGCAGCGTGCACGGCGACGAGCTGACGCCCGAGGGCTTTCGCGGCAACAACGCCGGCGGCGTGCTCGGCGGCATCAGCAGCGGGCAGGACATCACGGTCTCGATCGCAATCAAGCCGACGAGCTCGATCCGCACGCCGCGCGCGTCGATCGACCGTTCGGGCGCACCGACCACGGTCGAGACCTTCGGCCGTCACGACCCCTGCGTCGGCATCCGCGCGACGCCGATCGCCGAGGCCATGCTCGCGCTGGTGCTGATGGACCACGCGCTGCGCCAGCGCGCGCAGTGTGGCGACGTGAGCATCTCGACGCCGCCGATCGCGGCCCAAGCGCCGCGCTGAATGTCGGCGCCCGGGCTCGCTGCGTTCACCGCCCCCCGAGGGGGCGTGCGGCCGCCTCGGCAACGGCCCGGCGCCGGCTGAATGACGGTACCGGCGCGTCGCGCGCTGTTCGCCTTCGGCAGCGTCTCGTTCGCCTACTTCGCCTACACGGGGCTGTTTGCCACCTACGCGCCGCTGTGGCTGCAAAGCCTGGGCTTTGGCACGCTGGCGATCGGCACGCTGGCGTCGATGCAGGCCGCCACGCGCCTCGTCAGCCCCTACGGCTGGGGCTGGCTGGCCGACCACACGGGCGCGCGCACGCTGCTGTTGCGCTGGGCGGTCGCGCTGGCGCTGCTGTGCTCGCTCGGTCTGCTCGCCCGGACGTCGTGGGCCTGGATCGTCGTCGTCACGGTGGCGCTCTTCCTCTGTACTGCCGGCGTGATCCCGATCAACGAGGCGGCGCTGGCCCACCTCGTCAGCCGCGACGGCGCGCTCGACGCCGGGCGCTACGGCAGGGTGCGCGTCTGGGGCTCGGTCGGCTTCATTCTGGCCGTCACCGGCAGCGGCTTCGTGCTGCAGTGGCTGGGCGTGGCCAGGTTTCCGCTGCTGGTGGTCGGGCTGCTCGCGTTGCTGCTGGCCGCGGCGCTGCGCCTGCCGGAGGTGCGCGAGGCGGCGCACACCGAACAGAGCGCGGCCGGGGCCCTGGCGGTACTGCGTCGGCCGCCGGTGGCCTGGTTCTTTGCCGGTGTGTTCTTCACCGTGCTTGCGCACATGAGCCTGTATGCATTCCTGTCGCTGTACCTGCACTCGCTGGGCTACGGCACCGGCGCGGTGGGCCTGATGTGGGCGCTGGGCGTGATGGTGGAAGTGGCTTGGTTCTGGTTCCAGGGCCGCTGGGTGCGTCGCCTGTCGATGCACGGCTGGCTGCTGCTGGCCGCGCTGGTGTCGGTGCTGCGCTTCGCAGCGACGGCGTCTTTCGGACAAGTCGCCTGGGTGCTGGTGCTGGCCCAATGCACCCATGCGGTGACCTTCGCGGCCCAGCACACGGCCTGCATCGGCGTCATCAACCGCCACTTTCCGGGCCGGTTGCGCGGCCGCGGACAGGCGCTCTACACCGTGCTCGGTTACGGCGCCTCGGGCGTGGTCGGCGGCGTGGCTGGCGGCGCGTTGAGCGAGGCGTTCGGCTTCGCCGCGGTGTTCTGGGCCGCAGCCGGCGCCGCCGCGGTCGCCGCGCTGTGCTGCCGGCGCGCGCTCGTGCTCGAGCGCCGAAGCTGAGCACCCACGCGGCCGCCCCTGCGCCAGGCGGCACGGGCATCAGGGCATTCCCGGTGTCCGCCCACCGCGAGCACCGTGCCAGCTTGGCCATGATGCCGGCGACGCATGACCGTTGGCCCGTCGCGGTCTTGGTTGCAGATGCCACTCTTGACTATGCTTGACGGCGGGCTTCGGCCGGGTAGCTCGAGCCCATCCACTGTCGAAAGGAGACGGACATGTCGGACACCCAGCTCATCGCGATCGTCGGTGCCACGGGCGCGCAGGGCGGCGGCCTGGCCCGGGCCATTCTTGCCGATGCGGGCGGCGGCTTTGCCGCTCGCGCGCTGACGCGCAAGATCGATTCCGACAACGCCCGCGCGCTCGCCGCTGCGGGCGCCGAGATCGTCGCCGCCGACCTGGACGACGAGGCCAGTCTCGTGCGCGCGCTGCAGGGTGCCCACGGCGCCTACTTCGTGACCAACTTCTGGGAGCACTTCTCGCCCGACAAGGAGAAGGCGCAGGCGGCCGCCATGGCGCGCGCCGCCAAGACGGCCGGGATTGCGCACGCGATCTGGTCCACGCTCGAGGACTCGCGCCGTTTCATCCCGCTCGCCGACGAGCGCATGCCCACGCTGATGGGCCTGTACAAGGTGCCGCACTTCGACGCCAAGGGCGAGTCCGACCGGTTCTTCACCGAGGCGGGCGTGCCCACGACCTTCCTGCTGACCTCGTTCTACTGGGAGAACCTGATCTACTTCGGCATGGCGCCCAAACGCGCCGCCGATGGCGTGCTCGACTGGGCGATGCCGCTCGGGACCGCCAAGTTCCCCGGCATGGCGGTGGAGGACATCGGGCGCTGCGCCTACGGCATCTTCAAGCGCGGCGCCGAGTACGTCGGGCAGCGTGTCGGCATTGCCGGCGATCACCTGAGCGGTGCCGAGATGGCGCAAGCGATGAGCCAGGCTTTCGGCGAGCCGGTGCGCTACCAGGCAGTCCCGCCAGCCGTCTATCGGGGCTTCGGGTTCCCCGGCGCCGAGGACCTGGGCAACATGTTCCAGTTCAACACCGAGTTCGCGACCGACTTCTGCAATGCGCGCGACCTGGCGCGCTCGAGGGCGCTCAATCCGGCGCTGCAGACCTTCGCCCAGTGGCTGGCGGCGAACAAGTCGCGCATCGTGCTCGCGTAGCCGCCGCGAAGCGCGCGACAATCCGGGGCGCAAAGGAGTCCACGACGATGCCGATCTACGAATACGCCTGCCAGGATTGCGCAAGCGAGTTTGAAACCCTCGTTCGCCAGGGCCAGGTGCCGGCCTGCCCGGTCTGCCGGTCCACCCAGCTGGCCAAGCGCTTGTCGGTCTTCGCCACCGCGGCCTCGGCGCCCGACTCGGTTCCGGCGATGCCCGGCCCCTGCGGCAGTTGCGGCCACCCGGACGGGCCGGGCGCTTGCGCGTTGCACTGAGCGTTCGGCGACAGGCCGACTGGGCTGCCGCCCGCCCCCGCGCAGGCGCGGTCAACCGTCCGGCTCAGGCCTTGCAGGCCACGCGGCGCGAGGACGCGCCGCCCCTTCGTAGGCGTATCCCCGCGCGCAGGCGCGGTCATACGTCCGGCTCAGGCCCAGGTCACGGTGCTCGAGGTGGCGTACCAGGCCTCGACCTGTGGCGCGACGCTGCCTTCGATGCGGGAGCGGCGCACCTTCATCGTCGGCGTCAGGAGGCCGTTCTCGACCGACCACGGCTCGCCGGCGACGACGATCATGCGCACCCGCTCGTAGTCGGGCAGCCTGGCGTTGACGTCCCTGAGCAGTTGCGCCATCTCGCGCTCGACCTCGGCGCGCAGCGCGGCATCGCTCGCCTGGCGCGGCCGCAGGTGCTCGGCCAGCACCACGAGGGCATAGGCGGCGGTCTGGCCGACGCCCGAGACCAGCGACAGCTCGATCATCGGGTGCGCGTTGAGCAGGTTCTCGATCGGCGCCGGTGCCACGTACTTGCCCTTGGCGGTCTTGAACAGTTCCTTGGTTCGGCCGGTGATCTTCAGCAGCCCGTCGGCGCGTCGCTCGCCGCGGTCGCCGGTGCGAAAGAAGCCGTCCTCGGTGAACGACTCGGCGGTCAGTTCGGGCTGCTTGTAGTAGCCGCTGAACTGCCCCGGCGACTTGATCAGGACCTCGCCCTCGGCGGAGAGCCGCACCTGCACGCCCGGTAGCGGCACGCCGACGTACCCGGGCTCGTTGAACTTCTCGTCGGACAGGTGCGAGTACGAGTTGTCCTCGGTCATGCCGTAACCTTCGTAGAGCGGCAGGCCCAGGCGCCCGTACCAGCGGATCAGCTCCGGCGGCAGCGGCGCCGAGCCGCTGAAGGCGCGGACCACCGCGTCCAGCCCCAGGCCCTTGAGCACCTTCTTCGCGACGATGCGCCCGAGGATCGGGATCGAGAGCAGCCGGTCGAGCTTGGCCGGCGGCATCTTCGCGAACACGCCCTGCTGGAACTTGAGCCACAGCCGGGGCACGGAGGTGAAGGTCGTCGGGCGGGTGCGCTGCAGGTCCTGCACGAAGGTGTCGAGCGACTCGGCGAAGAACACCCGCGTGTGGCCATCGATCAGCGTCGCGACCTCGCCCGTCGAGCGCTCCATGCTGTGCGCCAGCGGCAGGTACGAGAGCACGCGGCCCTCCAGGTCCTTGCCGAGGCAATTGCGCAGGTAGGCGGCGAAGCCCGCGCCGGCGCGCGTGATCGACTGGAAGTTGACCATCACCCCCTTGGGCTGCCCGGTCGAGCCCGAGGTGTAGATCAGCATTGCCAGTTCGTCGGCCTCGCGCCGCGGCCGGCCCGGCAGCGGCGCCGTGCGCGCGACGATCGCCTCCCAGGTGTCGAACGCGGTCGGTGGCGCGAGCGGGAAGGCGATGCAGGGCAGCCCCGCGGGCACGCCCGGCTGCTGCTGCGGCCAGGTGTCGAGCTTGCCGACGAAGAGCAGGCTCGCCTCGCTGTGCCCGAGCACGAAGCCGACGGTCTCGGCGCCTTCGGTGGGAAAGATCGCCACCGTGGTGTAGCCCGCCATCCAGATGGCGAGCTCGGCCATGATGAAATGGGCGCAGTTCTTGGACAGGATCGCGATGCGTGCGCCGCGCGGGAAGCCGAAGCCCTGCAGGTGCGCGGCCATGCGGCGCGACTGATCGACCATCTGGCCCCAGGTGATGTCGATCACCTTGCCCCCGCCGATGGGCTGGGTGAGGTAGATGCGCTCGGGGTGGCTGGCTTCGTGGTCGAAGACGTGGTCGAGGATCAGGCGGTCGGAGTTCATGGGTGGCAGTCCATCGACGGGAGAGGATTCGAGCCTAATCCGCGGCGCTTGCCACCGCTACTGGTGGAATCCTGCGCCCGGCCTCTGACGCTGTCAGTCCCAGGCCGGCGTCGCCCTCAGCACTTCCTCGATCGTCGTCACGCCCTCGGCCACTTTCATCGCGCCGGCCATTCGCAGCGGCCGCAGGCCGTCGGTGAGGGCCTGTCCGCGCAGCTTCGCGGCGTCGGGCACCGGGTGGATGGCCGCACGCGCCGCTTCGGTCACGCTCAGCAGCTCGTACAGCCCGGCCCGGCCGCGGTAGCCGGTCATGCGGCATTCGAGGCAGCCGACCGGCCTGTAGGCGCGCATCTCGCCGGTCAGCCGCCAGGGCTTGATCGCTTCCTGCAGCGACTCACGCGTCGTCTCGGGGTCGATCTGCTTGCAGCTCGGGCACAGCGTTCGCACCAGGCGCTGCGCGAGCACGCCGATCACCGTCGCGCCGATCAGGTAGGGCGGCACGCCGAGGTCCACCAGCCGCGTGATCGCCGACGCCGCGTCGTTGGTGTGCAGCGTGCTGAAGACGAGGTGGCCGGTCAGCGCGGCCTGGATCGCCATCTCGGCCGTGGCCAGGTCGCGGATCTCGCCGACCATGATGATGTCCGGGTCCTGCCGCATCAGCGCGCGCAGGCCTTCGGCGAAGCCGAGGTCGAGGCCGGTCTGCACCTGGGTCTGGTTGAACGCCGGCTGGATCATCTCGATCGGGTCTTCGATCGTGCAGACGTTGACTTCGTCGGTCGCCAGGCGCTTCAAGGTCGCGTAGAGCGTGGTCGTCTTGCCCGAGCCCGTCGGCCCGGTGACGAGGATGATGCCGTGCGTGCGCGCCGTCATCGCCTCCCAGCGCGGCGCGTCGTGGGCGCCGAAGCCGAGCGCCTCGACGTGCTTTTGCGCCGTGTCGGGGTCGAAGATGCGCATCACCATCTTCTCGCCGAACGCCGTCGGCAGCGTGGACAGGCGCATCTCGACTTCGTCGCCGCGCGGGTTGCGGGTCTTGATGCGGCCGTCCTGCGGGCGGCGCTTCTCCACCACGTCCATGCGGCCGAGCAGCTTGATGCGCGCCGTCATCGCGCTCATCACGCCCGGCGGCATCTGGTAGACGGTGTGCATCACGCCGTCGATCCGGAAGCGGATCGCCGCCAGGTCGCGCCGCGGCTCGAGGTGGATGTCGCTCGCGCGTTGGTCGAACGCGTATTGCCACAGCCAGTCGACCACCTGCACCACGCCCTGGTCGTTGGCGTCGAGCGGCTTGTTGCTGCGGCCGAGCTCGACCAGCTGCTCGAAGCTCGACGCCGCCGCCGACTCCCCGCTCTTGATCGCCGCGCGCACCGAGCGCGCCAGCGTGTAGAACTCGGTCGTGTAGCGCTGCACCTCGACCGGGCTCGCGAGCACCAGCCGCACCGCCTTGCGTGTGTGCGCCTCGATTTCGGGCACCCAGGCGGTGTCGAACGGCTCGCAGGTGGCGATCGTCACCTCGTGCGTGCCCACCTGCACCGGCAGCGCGTGGCGGCGCTCGGCGTAGGTGATCGACATCACCTCGGCGACGCGCCCCACATCGACCTTGAGTGGGTCGATGCGCAGGTAGGGCAGGCCGCTGCGGTGGGCGAGCCATTGCGTCAGCGCCTCGGCGTCGAGCGCGCTGCCGGTGCCGGCATGGGTGAGTCCGGCGCCGCCCAGGCGCACCAGAGGATGCTGCCGGCTGTCACCGGAGCCGAAGCGCTGCGCGGTGCGCTCCATGTCGGCGGCGCTGATCAGCCTGTCGTCGCGCAGCCATTGCAGCAGGCTGCGCCAGGCCAGGGGGCCGGCGGGTGCGGCGGGCTTCGGGTTCGGAGCGGTCTTGTTCATGCGGGGGACGGCGAGAGTGGCACCCGGATCATGCGCAGCCACTTGCGCGCCGGCAGGCCGAAGCGGGCCTCGATGTTATCGGCCCGCGCGGCCAGCGTAGCGCGATCGGGCAGCGCCGCGCCGCGCGCGGCAACGACGACGGTGTTGCCTTCCCGCGTCGGCCTCAGGTTCCACACCTGGGAAGCGCCAAACACGGCGGCGATGCGCTGCAAGCTCGCCTCGAAGCTGGCGTCGCGGCCGAACAGGTTGACCGTCATCAGGCCGCCTCCGTCGGCGTTGCCATCGCCTTCGACCAGCACGCCGCGGCAGGCGCGGTAGAAGGCCTCGTCGTCGAGCACCGGCGCTGCGGCGTCGTGGTCGTAGAGGTCGACGTGCAGCACCTGCACCGTCCGCAGGTGCGCGGGGTCGGCCACCCACCGTGCGGCGTCGTCGTTCACGACGGTCAGCCGGCGGTCGTCCGGCGGCAGATGAAACCATTGCCGGCACATGCCGATCACCGAGGGGTTGATCTCGACCGCGATGGTCTGCATCCGCAGCACCTTGTGGCAATAGCGCGTGATCGATGCCGCGCCCAGGCCCAGCTGCACGGCCTGACCGCGGCCGATGGCATCGGCAGGACGCCACAGCATCCAGGCCATCATCCGCTGCACGTACTCCAGCTCGATCGCGTGCGACTTGCCGATGCGCATCGCGCCCTGCACCCAAGGCGTGTCCAGGTGCAGGTAGCGCACGCCGTCGAATTCTGACACGGTGGCCGGGGCGAGCGTGGGTGCGGGTTGGTGGTGCGGGCTCATCGAACGGCTTTCAAAGGACTTCGGCCTGGGCGAACACCGCGCGCCACGCGGCCAGCTTGCGCTCGAACGACCAGCGGGCGTTGGCGGGGCTGCTCGACGGCAGCCTGAGCACCGGCACGCCCAGAGCCACAGTGAGGCGCATGCTGCGCGCCGATTCGCCGCCATTGTGGGCCACTGCCCGCAGCCCCGGGGCGCGCCGGCGCAGGCTCGCCAGGTCGTTCAGCTCGGCGGCTGCGATCGCGCTGTCCAGGCTGCCTTCGCGCTGGCAGCTCGCGTACACGTCCCACAGCCCCAGGCCACGTTCGCGCAGCACGGCGAGCCGCTGTCGATACGGCAGGGCGAGCAGTTCGATGCCCCACAGCGCCGACAGCAGCGGCCAGAACTGGTTGCGCGGATGCGCGTAATACTGCTGCGCGGCCAGCGACGCCGCGCCCGGGAAGCTGCCGAGCAGGACCAGCCGGGTGTGGCGGCCGATGACCGGTGGCAGGCCTTGGAGCCGCTCGGTCATCGCGCAGCGGTGCCCGGCGCCGCGGGCGCGTCCAGCGCTCCCAGGCGCGGCAGCGCGGCGATCGCGTTCGCTGCGGTCGTCGCTGCCGTCTGCGCCAGCGTCCAGCCGCGCAGCGCAGCCAGCGTGGCGGCGATGCGCGGCAGCTCGGCCGGTTCGTTGCGCGCCGTCTCGCCCCGGGCGCGGGCCTCGGCGCCGCGGTAAAGCCATTGTGGCGCGATGTCCGGCGCGTCGGTCTCGAGCACCAGCGCCGTCTCGGGCAGCGTCTGTGCGAGGCGGCGGATCTGCAGCGCACGCTCGAAGGTCAGCGCGCCACCGAAGCCGAGCCTGAAGCCGAGGCCTAGGAAGGCCTGCGCCTGCTGCTCGCTGCCGTTGAAGGCGTGTGCGATGCCGCCCGGCACGGCGATGCGGCGCAGGTGCTTTAGCAGCTCGTCGGCCGAGCGCCGAACGTGCAGGATCACCGGCAGAGCGAACTCTCGCGCCAGCGTCAGCTGCGCAGCGAAGAAGCGCGCCTGGCGTTCGCGGTCGAGACCGGGCACGAAGTGGTCGAGCCCGATCTCGCCGACGGCCACCAGGCGCGGGTCGTCGCGGTGCTCGGCCAGCGCGTCGCGCAGCGTCGCCAGGTCGCCATCGCTGGCGCGGTCGACGTAGAGCGGATGGATGCCTAGCGAATAGGCCTGTCCGTGCGCATGGGAAAGCGCGCGTACGGCGCCGAAGTTCGCCACCTCCACGGCTGGCAGCACCAGCCGGGTCACGCCCGCCGCCAGCGCGCGCGCCATCACCTCGGCCCGGTCGGCGTCGAACTCGGGGGCGTCGAGGTGGCAATGGGTGTCGATCCAGCGCATCGCGCTATCGTGCCAGCAATCCATGACGGCGTATCCGGGCAAATGGACGGGAACGGCCGGTCTGCCTATGCTTGCAGTTTCCGACGGGACTCGCGACCCGCGGCGCACCGCCGCGATGGAGGGCACGCCATGAAGATGATCGAACTGCATCCTCTGCTGGTGGGCGTGTGGACCGGCACCAAACGCTTGTGGATGGAAGGCGCTTCCGGCCCGGTGCGCAGCTCGCCAGCGGAGCTCGTGGTTGCGCCGGTCGCGAAGGGTGCGTTCCTGTCGTTCGCCTACACCTGGGACTTCGAGGGCGCGCCGCAGGAAGGGCTGCTGATCGCGGGCAACGCCAACGCCAGCGAGGCGGCGAGCGCCGCCTGGGGCGACTCCTGGCATATGAGCGGCCGGCTGATGCACTGCGCGGGGCAGGTCGCGTCCGACGGCGCGATCCGGCTGCAGGGCAGCTACGAGGCGCCGCCCGGACCGGACTGGGGCTGGACGATCGCCGTCACCCAACCCGCGGCCGACGCGCTGGCGATCACCATGTGCAACGTCGCGCCGGGCGGTGAGCCCGAGCTTGCGGTGCAGGCCGACTTCGCGCGCCGAGCGGCGTAGCGATCGACCGGAGTGCTGAACCTTCACGACAAGGAGCACGCATGACTCACGAGGACAAGCGACTACAGCGCCTGCAACTGCTGGACGACCACATCGGCCGCTCGATGCGCGAAACCGAGGCCAGCGGCGAACTGACGGCGGCGCCGAGCTGGGGCAAGCCGCTCGACTTCGGCGGCGGCTACGACGAGACACCGCCCGAATGGCGCATGCCCTTTAAGGTGCTGAAGGACGCCGGCGTCGTGCCGCCCGAGGTCGAGATGCTGCACGAGCTGGCCGAGCTGAAGCGCGAGCTCGCCGCCGCGGCGGGCGATTCCGAGCGCGAGAGCGCGCTGCGCCGACGGCTCGTCGACAGGCAACTGGCGGTCGCGTTGAGGCTCGAAGCGTTGCGTGCTGGCACCAGCAGCCGGTAGCGCCCTTCAGTCGGGCCCGACCAGCACGCCCAGCTTCAGGCGCAGCATCCGGTCGCAGCGCCCGGCCAGCCCCTCGTCGTGCGTCACCAGCACGAACGCGGTGCCGTGCTGCCGCGCCAGTTCGAGCATCAGCATGAACACGCCGTCGGCCGTCTCGCGGTCGAGGTTGCCGGTCGGCTCGTCGGCCAGCACGCAGGCCGGCCGCGCCACCAGCGCGCGGGCGATCGCGACGCGCTGGCGTTCGCCGCCCGAGAGCTGCGACGGCCGGTGCGCCACGCGCTCGGCCAGCCCCACCTGCGCCAGCACGGCGGCGGCCTGCGCGCGCGCCGCGTCGGGGGCCATGCGGCGGATGCGCAGCGGCATCGCCACGTTGTCGAGCGCGCTGAACTCGGGCAGCAGGTGGTGGAACTGGTAGACGAAGCCGAGGTGGCGGTTGCGCCAATCGCCTTGCTGCGCGGCATTCATCGACGCGAAGTCGCGCCCCATCAGCTCGACGCTGCCGGCCGACGGCGCCTCGAGCCCGCCCAGCAGGTGCAGCAGCGTGCTCTTGCCTGATCCCGACGCGCCGACCACCGCCAGCGTCTCGCCGGCATGCACGTGCAGGTTCACGCCGCGCAGCACGTGCACGTCGAGGCTGCTGTCGTGGAAGCGCTTGTCGAGGCCGGCGCATTGGAGCACCACGTCGCGGGCCATCTCGGTCGGCGCCGGGCCGCCATCGGCCAGAGCCCGCTGTCCTTCGGCAGGCACGGCCAGTCCGCAGGGACTGGCCTTGTCCGGCCTCAGCCCACGCGCCGGCCGAGCTCCCCCTTGGAGGCCGAGCCCGGGCGCAGACAGCCCCTGCGGGCGATCTGCGCCTGGCGAGGAGCCGGGCCTCAGGCCCGGCGCGCCCTGCAAGGGCGACGCCGAAGGCGTCTTGGGGGCACCGTCACTCATAGCGCAGCGCATCGGCGGGCTGCACGCGGCTGGCGCGCCAGCTCGGGTACAGCGTGGCCACGAAGGCCAGCAAGAGCGAGATCGCGACGATGGGCACGATGTCGGCGCTCTGCGGCTCGCTCGGCATGCGGCTGATCAGGTACACGCTGCCGGGCAGGAAGCTCACGTGCAGCAGGCGCTCGATCGCCGGCACGATCACGTCGACGTTGAACGCCACCAGCAGCCCCAGCGCCACGCCGCCGAAGGTGCCGATCACGCCCGACAGCGCCCCCTGCACCATGAAGATGCCCATCACCGAGCGCGGGCTTGCGCCCAGCGTGCGCAGGATGGCGATGTCGGCGCGCTTGTCGGTCACCGTCATCACCAGCGTCGAGACGAGGTTGAACGCCGCGACCGCGACGATCAGCGTCAGGATGATGAACATCAGCCGCTTCTCGAGCTGCACCGCGGCGAACCAGTTGCGGTTGGTGCGCGTCCAGTCGGTCACCACCACGTTCGGCCCGAACTCGCGCGAGAGCTGCTGCGCCACCTCGCGCGCCTGGTGCAGGTCTTTCAGGCGCAACTGCACGCCGGTCGGGCCTTCGACGCGGAACAGGCGCGCCGCGTCGTCGATGTGGATCAGCGCCAGGCCGCTGTCGTACTCGTAGTGGCCCGTATCGAAGCTGCCGACGAGCGTGAATTGCTTCAGGCGTGGCACCACGCCGGCCGGCGTGAGCTGCCCGCCAGGGGCGACCAGCGTGATCTTGTCGCCCGGCTTCACGCCCAGCGCGCGTGCCAGTTCGGTGCCGAGCGCGATGTTCCAGCCGCCCGGCGTGAGCTGCGCGAGCAAGCTGTCCTTCAGCCGCGCGGCCAGGTCGGTCACGGTGGCCTCGTCCGCGGGCGAGATGCCGCGCACGATGGTGCCGCGCATCTCGTCGCCACGCGCGATCAGCGCCTGCGCATTGACGAAGGGCGACGCGCCGACCACCTGCGGATTGCGCCTCGCCTGCGCTGCCGTCGCCTGCCAGTCGGGCAGCGCCGCGCCGTGGGTCGCATAGACCTCCACGTGCGCCACCACGCTCAGCATGCGGTCGCGCACTTCCTTCTGGAAGCCGTTCATCACCGACAGCACGATGATCAGCGCCGCCACGCCGAGCGCGATGCCGAGCATCGACACGCCGGAGATGAAGGAGATGAAGCCGTTGCGGCGCCCGCTGCGGCCCGAGCGCGTGTAGCGCCAGCCGATCTGCAGTTCGTAGGGGAGGTTCATTCAGCAAGGATGCTAACCGAGGGGCGCGCGCATCCTCGCTGGCCGCAGCGCCCGGCCGGGAGGCCGCGGGCAGCACATTCGTAGAATGCCCGCGATGACCGCGCCTTCCCCATTGCCGGCAGCCGGCGCCGCGCCGCGCCCGCTCTGGCCGGGGCTGCTGCTGGCCGTCAGCTACAGCGGCGTCGTGCTGGTGTTCGGGCACGAGGTGCAGCTCGTCGGCCCGCATGCCGCGCTCGGCGCGGCGCTGGTGTTCGCCAGCGCGGTGAGCTACGCGCTGTACCTCGTGTACAGCGGCGAGGAGGTCAAGCGCCTCGGCGCGCTGCGCCTGACCGGCCTGGCCACCAGCGTGGCCTGCCTGCTGTGCATCGCGCAGTTCCTGCTGCTGCGGCCGCTTGCGGCGATGGCGGTGGCGCCCGAGGTGATCTGGCTGTCGGTGCTCAACGCCACGGCGTGCACCTTCGCGCCGGTGCTGATGGTGATGATGGCGATCGAGCGCATCGGCGCCACGGTCGCCGCGCAGACCGGCATGATCGGCCCCCTGTCGACGCTGACCATGGGCGTGCTGATCCTCGGCGAGCCGTTCACTGCCTGGATCGCCGCCGGCACAGTGCTCGTGCTGGCCGGCATCTGGTTGCTGGCGCGAACGCGCGCATGACCCGCCGGGTGGCGAATGGGCAGTGATCGAACAACGAAGGAGTGACGATGGATCTGGGCATCAACGGCAAGTGGGCGCTGGTCTGCGCCGCGAGCAAGGGTCTCGGCAAGGGCTGCGCGCAGGCGTTGGCGGCCGAGGGCGTGAACGTGGTCATCACGGCGCGAGGCGCCGAGGCGCTGCAGGCGACGGCGGCCGAACTGCGCGCGTCCCACCCCGCGGTGCAGGTGCGCGCGGTCGCGGGCGACATCACCACGCCGGAAGGCCGCACCGCGGCGCTGGCAGCCTGCCCGCAGGTGGACATCCTCGTCAACAACGCGGGCGGCCCGCCGCCGGGCGACTTTCGCGAGTGGGGGCGCGAGGCCTGGATCAAGGCCCTCGACGCCAACATGCTGACGCCGATCGAGCTGATCCGCGCCACCGTCGATGCGATGGCCGAGCGCGGCTTCGGCCGCATCGTCAACATCACCTCGGGCGCGGTGAAGGCGCCGATCGACATCCTCGGCCTGAGCAACGGTGCGCGCTCGGGGCTGACGGGCTTTGTCGCCGGCCTGGCACGCAGCAGGATCGCCGCGCGCGGCGTGACGATCAACGGCCTGCTGCCCGGCGCCTTCGACACCGACCGCCTGCGCGTCACGATGCAGGGCGCGGCGCAGAAGACGGGCCAGCCCTTCGAGACGCTCTTCGCGCAGCGCGCCCAGGGCATTCCGGCGCGCCGCTTCGGCAGCGCCGAGGAGTTCGGTGCCGTCTGCGCGTTCCTGTGCAGCGTGCACGCGGGCTATCTGACGGGGCAGAACATCCTGATCGACGGCGGGGCTTATCCGGGGACGTTCTGAGCCGGGTGGAGGGCCGCTGCCGGGCAGCGGCCGCAGCATCAGGGGAGCACGTCCACGCAGCGGCTCAAGCCCGCCGCCGCGCCGACGACACGACGATGCCGGCCACGATCAGCGCGAACGCGAGGGCGTGAAACCAGCGCGGCGGCTCGCCGAGCAGCGCGGCCGACATCAGTGCAGCGAACACGGGGGTGAGGTTGGCGAAGAACGCTGCCAGCGCCGGCCCGCCGGCGGCGATCCCGAGGCCCCAGCAGCGGTAGGCGACGATCGACGGGCCGACCGCCACATAGAGCAGCGCCACCGCCACCCAGCCGTTCCACGCGATCGGTGCGCTGCCGTGCACGATCTCGGCCCCGGCCGCTGCGCCGGCGCCGAGCAGGCCGAACAGCATCTGCACGAGCAGGAACTGCGCCCAGTCCCACGGCGGCCGATCGGGCGCGCGCATCGATGCCGGCGGGCGCGCCAGCATCCAGCTGTAGAAGGCCCAGGCGATGATCGCGACCAGCACGTACAGGTCACCGGTGACGAACTGGACCCGGGCGAGCGCCGCCAGGTCGCCGCGCGCGATCACCAGCAGCACGCCGGCCAGCGAGAAGATCGCGCCGACGAGCTGCTGCCGCCGCGGGTGCTCGCCGTACAGCGTCGAGCCGACGGCGAGCATCCACACCGGGCTGCTGGCGGCAATCAGCGTCACGTTGATCGGCGTGGTCGTCACCAGCGCCAGGTATTGCAACGCGTTGTAGGTTCCCACGCCGAGCAGGCCGAGCAGCAGCAGGTGCGGCCAGCGCGCCGTGATGTCCTGCGGCCGCTTGAAGACGCGCCATGCAAACGGCAGCAGCATCAGCGTGGCCAGCAGCCAGCGCAGGAAGTTCAGCGTCAACGGCGGTACGCTGCCGACCATCAGGCGGCCGACCACCGCGTTGCCGGCCCACAGCAGCGGCGGCAGCGTCATCAACAGCGCAATGCGAGGCGAAAGGCGCGTCATCGGGGCGCAGTGGGCGGCATCGGCGCGCCGCAGTTCCAGCACTGCTCGAACGGCCCGTCGATCAGCTCGCGGCAGCCTTCGCACACCCAGCGCCGGTGCGGCGGGTGGCGCAGCTCGTGAAGCAGGCGGGTCGCGGCGTCGAACTGGGCGGCGTCGGCGACCCAGACCTCAGGCAAGGCCTGGTCGGGCGGGATCTCGCCGGCGATGCTGCTCGCGAAGTAGCGTTGCACGCTGGCGTCGATGCCGCCGCTCTTGAGCATGTCGGCCCAGAGCGTGGCGATGGCGATGTTGGGGGCGGTGGTGAGCCGTTTCATGGGGCATTCGGCGGGTGCAGTGGCAGCTCACCGGCGCGCATGGCGAAGTGCTGGCACGATACCCGATTGCAACCCACCCACCGGAGACCCGCGCCATGACCCAGACCAGCCCCACGATCCGCGTTGACCAAGCCGGCGGCGCCGAAGCCATGCACCCCGTTGACCTGCCCGTGGGCGAGCCCGGGCCGGGCGAGATCCGCATCCGCCACCACGCCTGCGGCCTGAACTTCATCGACGTTTACCAGCGCTCCGGCGTGTACCCGCTGCCGATGCCGCTCTCGCTGGGCATGGAAGGCGCAGGCGTTGTCGAGGCGGTGGGCGAGGGCGTGACCCATCTGAAGCCTGGCGACCGCGCCGCCTACGCCAGCAACCCGCCCGGCAGCTACAGCACGCTGCGCGTGATGCCTGCCAAGTGCGTGGTGAAGCTGCCCGACGCGATCGGCTTCGAGACTGGTGCCGCGATGATGCTCAAGGGCCTGACGGCGCAGTACCTGCTGAAGAAGACACTGCCGCAAGGCGGCCTGCAGCCGGGCGATTTCGTGCTCTTCCACGCCGCTGCCGGCGGCGTCGGGCTGATCGCCTGCCAATGGGCGCGCGCGCTCGGGCTGCAGCTGATCGGCACCGCGGGCTCGGACGAGAAGTGCGCCCTGGCGCGCGAGCATGGCGCCGCGTTCACGATCAACTACCGCAGCGAGGACTTCGCCGCCCGCGTGCGCGAGATCACCGGCGGCGCCGGCGTGAAGGTGGTGTACGACTCGATCGGCAAGGACACCTTCGACAAGTCGCTCGACTGCCTGCGTCCGTTCGGTCTGATGGCGAGCTTCGGCAACGCCTCCGGCGTGGTGCCGCCATTCGCGATCGGCACGCTGGGCGTCAAGGGATCGCTGTACCTGACCCGCGCGACGCTGTTCACCCACATCGCCACGCGCGAAGCCACGCAGGCGATGGCCGACGACCTGTTCGCGGTGGTCACGGGCGGGCAGGTGACCATCCGCATCGACCAGCGCTACGCGCTGAACGACGTGGTGCAGGCGCACCGCGACCTGGAGGCGCGCAAGACGACCGGCTGCAGCGTGCTGCTGCCCTGAAGGCGCTCAGCGCCCCGCGGCGGGCTCCGCGGGCGCCGCGTCCGCGGCCACCGCGGCGCGGTAGGCGTGCCAGGTGGCGTGCCCGAGCACCGGCCCGACGACCAGCAGGCCCAGGAAGCCGGGCAGCATCGCCAGCACGACCAGCAGCGTGATAAGCGCGCCCCACAGCAGCATCACGCCGGTCTGGGTGAGGCACAGGCGCACGCTCGTCAGGCCGGCGCTGATGGCGTCGGTCTGGCGGTCGAGGATCATCGGGATCGAGACCACGCTGACGGCGTAGATCATCCCGGCGAAGAGGCTGCCGACGCCCGTGTAGGCGATGATGAACTCGGTGTTCTCGGGGTCGACGAGCTTGAGCAGCGAGCCCTTGAAGTCGGGCATGCCGTCGAAGCTGAGCGCAAAGACGACCAACGAGGCGCGCGCCCAGACCATCTCCAGCACCAGCAGCACGGTGCCGAAGATCGCCATCGTGCCCAGCTTGGTGTCCCACGCGGTCAGCGACTCGCCGAGGTCGGGGCGCTCGCCGCGTTCGAGCTTGCGGCTCACGTCGTAGAGGCCGAGGCAGAGAAAGGGCCCGACGAGCAGGAAGCCCGCGCTCAGCGCGAGCGTCCACGCTGGCGAGAACTCGAATACCTTGAGCAGCAGCCAGCCCATCGCCACGAAGCAGCCGCCGTAGAAGAGGCCGATGCCGGGCGCGCGCCGGAAGTCGCGCCAGCCCGCTGCCAGCCAGCGCAACGGGTCGGCGAACCCGAGCTTGTTCAGCGTGACGCCGAAGGCCGAAGCGGGCCTTGGATCGAGTGGCGGTGTGTCGCTCATTGCGCGATTCTGCCGGGGTCAGTCAGCTGCGCGTGCGCCGGACGCGCAGCAGTTCGTCGAGGATCAACAGGCCGGCACCGATGGTAATGGCGCTGTCGGCGATGTTGAACGACGGGAAGTACCAGCCTGCGTAGTGCACCTGGATGAAATCGACCACGTGGCCGTGCAGCAGGCGGTCGATCACGTTGCCCACCGCGCCGCCGAGGATCAGCGCGAGCGCCCAGGCGAACAGGCGCTGCCCGCCATGGCTGCGCAGCATCCAGACGATGAAGACCGCGGCCAGCGTCCCGAGGCCGACGAAGAACCAGCGCTGCCAGCCGGCGGCGCCGGCGAGGAAGCTGAACGCCGCGCCGGTGTTGTGCACGCGCACGACGTTGAAGAACGAGGTGACGCTGCGGCTGTCGCCGAGCGCGAAGTTGCCGACGATCAGCGTCTTCGTGAACTGGTCGAACAGGATCACGGCCAGCGCGATGCCGAGCCAGGGCAGGAGTCCGCGCGATGACTTTCTTGTTGCCATCAGGCGACCGTGCGCACTTCGCCCGCGCCGTGAAGGTTGCTCGTGCAGCGGCCGCAGATCGCGGGGTGTGCCGGGTCGTGGCCGACGTCGTCGCGGTAGTGCCAGCAGCGGGCGCACTTGGGGGCATCCGACGGCGCGACGGCAACGCCGAGCGCCGTGCCCTCGGCGAGCGCGGCCTGCGAGGTGATGGTCACGAAGCGCAGGTCGTCGCCGAGGGTCGCGAGCAGCGCGAGGTCGGCCGGGCCCGCCGTGATGCGGACATGCGCCTGCAGCGACGAGCCGACGGTGCCTGCCGCGCGCAGGGCCTCGATCTCCTTGTTCACCGCGTCGCGGATCTCGCGGATCCGCGCCCACTTGGCGAGCAAGGCCTCGTCGGGGGCAGCGAACGCCCAGTACGTCTCGGTAAAGATCGACGGCGACGCACCCGGCGCGAACACCTGCCACGCCTCTTCGGCCGTGAAGCTGAGGAAGGGCGCCATCCAGCGCAGCATCGCGTGCGTGATGTGCCACAGCGCGGTCTGCGCTGAGCGCCGCGCGAGCGAGTTCGGCGCCGTCGTGTACAGCCGGTCCTTCAGGATGTCGAGGTAGAACGCTCCCAGGTCTTCGCTGCAAAAGAGCTGCAGCCTGGCGACCACGGGGTGGAACTCGTAGACGCCGAAATGGCCGCCCTCGAACACGCCGCGTTCGGCGTTCCAGGTGCCCACCACGTCGGCCTGGAACTGTGTCGCGCGCGCCAGCGCCCAGCGGTCGATCTCGAGCATCTCGGCCAGCGGCACCGCGTCGGTCGCGGCATCGAAGTCGCTCGTGTTCGCGAGCAGGAAGCGCAGCGTGTTGCGGATGCGCCGGTAGCCGTCAACGACTCGGGCGAGGATCTTGTCGTCGCCGGCGATGTCGCCCGAATAGTCGCTCGCGGCCACCCAAAGGCGGATGATCTCTGCGCCGAGCTTGTGGCTCACCGCCTGCGGCTCGATGCCGTTGTGCAGGCTCTTGCTCATCTTGCGGCCCTGGCTGTCCACGGTGAAGCCGTGCGTCAACAGGCCGCGGTACGGCGCGCGGCCCTCGAGCGCGCAGGCGATCAGCAGCGAGGAGTGGAACCAGCCGCGGTGCTGGTCGTGGCCTTCGAGGTACAGGTCGGCCTCGGGTCCGCTCGGGTGGTGGCCGGGGTGCTCCTTCGTGCCGCGGTGCGTGCCGCGCAGCACATGGACGAAGGTCGAACCCGAGTCGAACCAGACTTCGAGGATGTCGCTGCTCTTCGTGTAGTGCGCGGCATCGTCGGCGCCGAGGATCTGTTCGGCCGTGACGCGGCTCCAGGCCTCGATGCCGCCGGCCTCGACGATCGCTGCCGCCTGGTCGAGGATTTCCATCGTGTGCGGGTGCAGGTCGCCGGTCTCGCGGTGCAGGAAGAAGGGCAGCGGCACGCCCCAGCTGCGTTGGCGGCTGATGCACCAGTCGGGCCGGCTGGCGATCATGTCGCGCAATCGGGCGCGGCCGTTCTCGGGGTAGAAGCCGGTCGCGTCGATCGCGTCGAGCGCCGTCTGGCGCAGCGTCTTCGGCGCCTTGTCCTTCGTGAACACGCCAACGCCCTCGTCCATGCGGATGAACCACTGCGCTGCCGCGCGGTAGATCACCGGCGACTTGTGGCGCCAGCAGTGCGGGTAGCTGTGGGTGATGGTCTCGGTGGCGAAGAGGCGCCCGCCGCTCCTGAGCGTGTCGATGATGACGGGCGCTGCCTTCCAGATGTTCTGCCCGCCGAAGAGCGCAAAGTCGGCCGCGTAGGCCCCGTTGCCCTGCACCGGGTTCAGGATGTCGTCGTAGGCAAGGCCATGCGCGACGCAGGAGTTGAAGTCGTCCAGACCATAGGCGGGCGACGAGTGGACGACGCCGGTGCCGCCTTCGGCGGTGGCGTAGTCGGCCAGATAGACGGGCGAGAGCCGGTCATAGCCCGGATCGACATGCGCCAGCGGGTGGTGGAAGTTCAGGCCGCCGAGTTTCGCGCCGAGCGTCGTCGCGAGCACGGAGCCCGCCAGGCCGTAGCGCGCCAGGCAGGTCTCGACCAGCGTCGCGGCGAGCAGCAGCAGGCCGCGCTCGGTGTCCACCAGCGCGTACTCGAGGGCGGGGTTCAGGTTGAGCGCCTGGTTGGCCGGCAGCGTCCACGCGGTCGTCGTCCAGATCACCGCGAAGGCATCTCTCGTCAGTGCAGGCAGGCCGAACGCGGCGGCCAGCCTGTCGGGCTCGGCGCAGAGGAAGCCGACATCGACCGTCTGGCTCTTCTTGTCGGCGTACTCGATCTCGAACTCGGCCAGCGACGAGCCGCAGTCGAAGCACCAGTACACGGGCTTGAGCCCGCGATAGACGAAGCCGCGCTCGATCACGCGCTTGAAGGCGCGGAGTTCGCCGGCCTCGTTTTGCGGGTCCATCGTCGCGTAGCGGTTCGCCCAGCCGCCGAGCACTCCCAGGCGCTTGAAGTCGGCCATCTGCAGCGCGATCTGCTCGGTGGCGTAGGCACGGCTCTTCGCCTGCATGTCGTCGCGGCTCAGGTGGCGGCCATGCTTTTTTTCGATCGCGTTCTCGATCGGCAGGCCGTGGCAGTCCCAGCCCGGCACGTAGGGCGCGTCGAAGCCGGCCAGCTGGCGCGCCTTGACGATCATGTCCTTCAACACCTTGTTGACAGCATGGCCCATGTGGATCTGGCCGTTCGCGTACGGCGGGCCGTCGTGCAGCACGAACAGCGGCGCACCCGCACGGGCGTCGCGCAGGCGCTTGTAGAGGCCGCTGTCGTCCCACGCCTTCACCCAGCCCGGTTCGCGCTTGGGCAGGTCGCCGCGCATCGGGAACGGCGTGTCGGGCAGGTTCAGGGTCGAGCGGTAGTCGGTGGTGCCGGTGGCGGGGGTGGAAGGCTGGTCAGCCATGACGGGTCCTTGCGGGCCGGTCGCCCCGGGCGCAGGCCGGAGACGACTGGAGGGGGGTGAAGCGACGCACTCGCGGCGCAGGCGGCGTGTCCCGGGCTGCGCCGGGGCGGCGGCCGGTCAAATTCGGTCGCGCGTGGTCTGGCGCCGCTGCGCCGCGTGCGCGGCCAGGAAGGCGCGCGCGTCGGCCACGTCCTGCCGGATTGCGGCGGTCAGCGCGGCCAACCCGTCGTAGCGGGCTTCGTCGCGAAGTCTGTGCAGCAGTTCCACGCGGATGAGTTTACCGTAGCCCCCTTCGGCGCCCAGCGAGAGCGGCCAGTCCAGGCAGTGCACCTCGAGAAGCACGCGCCCGGCGTCTTCGACCGTCGGCCGCACGCCCAGGCTCGCCACCCCGGGCAGCGGCCGCTCGCCGAGGCCGAAGGTCTGCACCGCATAGACACCCGTCGCGGCAGCACGGGCATGCGGAAAGCGCAGGTTGAGCGTGCGAAAACCGTCGTCGCGATCGGGCGCGCTGCGCCCCAGGTCGCGCCCGAGCTTGCGCCCGTGCAGCACGTGGCCGCTGATGCT
Organism: uncultured bacterium; assembly: GCA_963779155.1. GTDB lineage: Bacteria > Pseudomonadota > Gammaproteobacteria > Burkholderiales > Burkholderiaceae_C > CAIKUF01. Next base: position 723,427 of record CAVZXE010000015.1, read on the forward strand.
GTAGGGTCGCCCGAGCAGGTTCGCGGCCAACTCCATCTCGCCGGCGGCGAGCGCGTTGCGCACCGCCGAACTGCTGACGCGATGGCCGTGCACCTCGTAGCTGTTCATCCGCGCGACGTCGAAGCCCAGCGCCTGGCCGGCCGCGTCGAGCATCGCGTAGTCGCCGGCGCGCTTGGCGCCGAAGCAGAAGTCGTCGCCCACCAGCACATAGCGCGCGCCGAGCCCGGCCACCAGCATGTCGTCGATGAAGGCCTGCGGCGACTGGCGCGCGAACGCGGCGTCGAAGCGCGCCACGACCACCCGCTCGATGCCGCAACGCTCAAGTTCGCTCAACTTGTCGCGCAGCGTCGCGATGCGCGGCGGCGCGAATTCGGGCTTGCCGGCCAGGGCGGCGAAGAAGTCGCGCGGGTGTGGCTCGAAGGTCAGCACGCAGGTCGGCAGGCCGCGGTGCAGGGCTTCTGAGCGCAGCAAAGCCAGCATGGCCTGATGGCCGCGGTGGACGCCGTCGAAGTTGCCGATGGTGAGCGCGCAGGCGCTGGCGATGCCGGGATGGTGGATGCCGCGGAAGACCTGCATCGGGCGATTATGGGACGATGTCGCGCCGCCGAAAGCGAGCCCTCAGGGGCCCAGGACGGCCTGCGGACCGTCGAGCCAGCGCCATTGGCCGGGCGCCAGGTCGGGCGGCAGTGCGAGCACGCCGTAGCGGCTGCGATGCAGCCGCAGCACCGTGTTGCCCGCGGCAGCGACCATGCGTTTGACCTGGTGGTACTTGCCCTCGAGCAGCGTCATCCGCAGTGCGTGCGAGCCAGTCTGCTCGCAAGCGGCGGCGCTTACGGGCGCGGGGTCGTCGTGCAACACCACGCCGCGCAGGAGTTCGCCGATTTGCTGCGCCGTCACCGGATCGGCCGTCACGATCTCGTACACCTTGGGCACATGCTTCTTCGGCGAGGTCAGGCGGTGGATCAGCGCGCCGTCGTCGGTGAGCAGGAGCAGGCCGGTCGTGTCTTCGTCGAGCCGCCCGACCGGCTGCACATTGCGCAGGCGCAGCGGCGAAGGCAGCAGGTTCATCACGCTCGGGTGGTGCTTGGGCTTTTGCGAGCACTCGTAGCCGGGGGGCTTGTGCAGCACGATCAACGCCTTGTCGCGAAATGGCCAAGGCTGTCCGTGGACCTCGAACACCAGCCCTGCGGTGTCCACGGCGTCCAGTGGGTCGTTGACCTGCAGCCCGGCGTGCGACACGAGGCCGGCGAGTACGAGCGCATCGCACTCGCGCCGGGTGCCGAAGCCCTGGCTGTAGAGAACCTGCGACCAGCGCATCTGAGTCACTCTACATTGCTTCGATCGACCTGCGGCGCACGTTCTGCGCGGGAACCCGCTTGTTTCGCGCAGCTATGTTTGTGGGGCACCAGCGCAAGCGGACAAGAGTCTTCTCCCGGCCCATTGCCGACCTTGAACGTCCGCTTTGCGGGCAAGTTCTGGCGCGGCAAAGGCACGTCCGGGCAGGCCGCTTCGCTTCACTGGGGCGGTCTTCGCTCCGCTCAGACTTCCCTGCGATGCTCGGTCTCGTGGCCCCGTCGCAGAACTCACTTCGCTCACTGCGTTCGCTGCGTTCGGACATCCGCGACGAGTCAGTTGACGATTCGCGCTTCGCGCGAGGCCACGAGCCCTGCGCTTCTCGGCGCCCCAGAGGCGATGCGCGTCCTGCCCGAACGCGCCTTTGCTGGGACGCGGGCGCTGTTCGCGACAAGAACCACAAGCGTTGCCGCGCGGCGGGCGGTGCCCGGCGGGGGCGATTTCTGTGGCGACGAGAAGGTGAGCCCGGACACAAGCGGTCCAGCGGACCGCTTGTGCCTTGCGAACGGCCGGGCCTCCCGGCCCGGCGCGGCCTGCAAGGCCATGCCTGGGGTCGGCGTGCGAAGCACGCTTCGTAGACTGACTCGTCGCAGCTGTCTGAACGGAGTGAGCGCAGCGAACGCAGTGAGTTCTGCGATGCGACCCCAGGGCGATGCAGCGAGCCCGGACACAGGACAGTCCCTGCGGACTGTTCTGTGCCTGGCGAGCGCCCTTGCGCTTGCAAGCGCAAGGGCACGCAGTGGAGTCTTCGCTGCGCGCCGACCGCCACAGCATGAGCCCCTGCCGGGCTCCGCCTGCCGCGCCGCGCCGAAGCCTCCAGAAAGCGGACGCACGCGGACGGCAGCAACAGGCCGCTTGCCGTCGTCGTGCCTACGCAAGATCCGGCCACAGGGATTTCGCAATCACTGTAATTGCGTGTTATCCGCGCCATCAGCAATTGACGCGCGGCTGCCTGGGGGTTCGCGCGCGAATCGGCCAGGATGACAGCACGCCGGGCCACAAGCAGTGGCCCGGCGCATGCGCGACGCCTACTTGGCCGTTGCCTTCTCCCACACCGCATTCGTCCACGCATCGGCGCCGGGGTCCTTCTTGATCACCGGGGCGCTGCCGCCCGAGAGCAGCACCTTCACCGTGCGCTGGTACGCGGCCGGGTCGAGCTGGCCCATCTTCGGCGTGCCGGCGGTGGTGATCAGCTTGGCCACGTTTTCCAACTGGCGCTTCTGCACCGCCGCGGTCGAGCCACCCGAAGTGTCAGCCGCGAGCACGATCTTGACCGCTTCGTCCTGGTTCTTGATCGCGTACTCCCAGCCCTTGATCGTGGCCTTCAGGAAGCGCGCCGACTTGGCGACGAAGGCCGGATCCTTGAGCTTGGGCGCCAGCGCGTACAGGCCGTCCTCGAGCATCGCCACGCCCTGGTCTTCGTAGAAGAAGGTCACCAGCTGGTCGGGCTTGATGCCGGCGTCGATGACCTGCCAGTACTCGTTGTAGATCATGGTCGAGATGCAGGCGGCCTGGTTCTGCAGCAGCGGGTCGACGTTGAAGCCCTGCTTGAGCACCTTCACGTCCGGGGTCGCGCCGGTGGTGGAGAGCTTCAGGATCGACATCCAGGCCAGGAACGGGTACTCGTTGCCGCCGAACCAGACGCCAAGCGTCTTGCCCTTGAAGTCTTGCGGCGTCGCGACGCCGCTGGCCTTCTTGCAGGTCAGCATCATCCCCGAGCGGTTGAAGATCTGCGACACGTTCACCAGCGGCGCGCCGGCCTCGCGCGCGGCCAGCGCGCTGGGCATCCAGTCGACGGCCAGATCGGCGCCGCTGGCGGCCAGCACCTGCGGCGGCGCGATGTCGGGGCCGCCCGGCTTGATGGTCACGTCGAGGTCGGCTTCCTTGTAGAAGCCCTTGGCCTGGGCAACGTAGTAGCCCGCAAACTGCGCCTGCGGCAGCCACTTGAGCTGCACCGTGAACTTGTCGGCCGCCTGGGCCGACCCCATCAGGCCGGCCAGCGCCAGCGACAAGGCCAGGACTTTCTTATGCATAGTCATCACTCCACAAGTTGCGCCAATTGGCGAGAAGAAAGGTGTTGTTCAGTCCGCGCAGGGCCGCCCCAGGACGACTGAGCCCCCATGGGGGGCGGCACCGCAGGTGTCTTGGGTCCGTCATACTAAGTCTTGCGCACCGAGGGATGCCAGAACGTCACTCGGCGTTCGGCCCAGGCCAGCAGCGCGAACAATAGCGAACCCGACACCGCGGCGACGAGGATAGCCGCCCAGACCACCGGCATGTTCAGCCGCGCCGCCTCGGTCGAGATGCGGAAACCGAGCCCCGAGATCGGCGAACCGAAGAACTCGGCCACGATGGCGCCGATCAGCGCGAGCGTCGAATTGATCTTGAGCGCATTGAACACGAAGGGCAGCGCGACGGGGATGCGCAAGAGCAGCAGGGTGCGCCAGTAGCCCGCGCCGTAGGAGCGCATCAGGTCGAGCTCCATGTGCCCAGCCGACTTCAGCCCCGCGAGCGTGTTGACGAGCATCGGGAAGAACGTCATCACCGCCACCACGGCCGCCTTCGAGTGCCAGTCGAAGCCGAACCACATCACGAAGATCGGCGCGACGCCGATCAGCGGCACGGTGCTGGCCAGCGCCGACAGCGGCAACAGGCCGCGCTGCAGGAAGGGGCTGCGGTCGATCAGCACGCCGACGGCGAAGCCGAGGCCGCAGCCGATGGCGTAGCCGACCAGCACCGCGTGCAGCACGGTCTGCACGAAGTCCACAGCCAGCGTGTCCCAGCTCGTGAGCAACGCCTGCCAGACCTGGCTCGGCGCCGGCAGCAGCACGCGCGGCACCTCGAAGGCCTGGGTCAGCAACTGCCAGAACACCAGCGCCCAGGCGCCGAAGAGCACGGCTGTCGCCTGCGCGCCGACGGGTCCCTTGAGGTCGAGATCGGCCACGCGGCGCAGGCTGCTGCCGGCCAGCAGCGCCAGCGTGACGACGAACAGCCAGAAGCCGGCGTCCCACACCGGCGGCGTGGCGGCCGAGCCGTCTTGCTGCGCCAGCAGTGCGAGCGGCGCGACGGCGGCCAGCCCGGCGAGCAGCACGAAGCCCAGCGCCGAACCCGCATTGCGCAACGGCCACAAACCGAAGATCGCCGCGAGCACGGCAGCCAGCGCGAAGGGCAGCAGCGTGGGGAAGGCCGACCATTCGAGCACCTGCCCGTCCAGCAGGCCGAGCGGTCGCCACAGTGCCTGCAGCGCCAGGAACAGCGGCAGCACGGCGAGCAGGATCTGCCGCGGCGACGCGAACCGGCGCAGCGCCCCGCTCACGGCCGGCCTCCGGGAAGCGTCGCGCGTTCGACCAGCGACACGCAGGCGGTGAGCGCGAGGCCGAGCAGCGCCGACATCACCAGCGCCGACCAGATCTGCACCGTGTTGCCGTAGTAAGACCCGGTCAGCAGCCGCGCGCCCAGCCCGGCCTGGGCACCGGTGGGCAGCTCGCCGACGATCGCGCCCACGAGGCCGGCGGCGATCGCCACCCGCAGCGACGGGAACAGGAACGGCAGCGAGGCCGGCATGCGCAGCTTCCAGAAGGTCTGCCGCTTCGAGGCCGCGTAGGTGTGCATCAGCTCGCGCTCGAACACGCCGGGCGAGCGCAGGCCCTTGACCATCGCGACGACGACCGGAAAGAAGCACAGGTACATCGAGATGATCGCCTTGGGCAGCAGGCCGGTGAGGTTGAAGCTGCCCAGGATCACGATGACGATCGGTGCGATCGCGAGCACCGGCACCGTCTGCGACGCGATGATCCACGGGAAGAGGGCACGTTCGAGCGTCGGCACGTTGACGATCAGCACTGCCAGCACGGCGCCCAGCAGCGAACCCATCACGAAGCCGAGCAGCGTCGCACTGCTGGTCACGGCGGCATGGTAGAGCAGGCTGCGCGGCGAGTCGGGCGGCCAGTCGAATACCGAGCGGAACAGGTCGAGCGCGATCTGGTGCGGCGCCGGCAACACCGGGCGCTCCATGCGCCAGGTCTGCGCGACGAGTTCGTGCCAGCGCCAGTCGCTGCGGTCGGCGAACACGCGTTCGATCACCTGCGGCGCGTTGAGCCAGATCGCCGCCAGGTACCAGACGAGAGCGATGCCGGCCAGCACCGCGAGCACCGGCAGGATGCGATCGGCGAGGCCCAGCGGTGGCTCAGTGGCCATGGCCAGAGGCCAGTGCGATGCGAAGGCGGTGCGCGATCGCGATGAACTGCGGCGTCTCGCGGATCTCGAGCGTGCGATCGGGCGGCAGGTCGGAGTCGATCACCTCGACGATGCGCCCCGGCCGCGCCGACATCACGACGATGCGCGAGGAGAGGAACGCCGCTTCGGGGATCGAGTGGGTCACGAACACGACCGTGCGCTTCTCGCGCTCCCACAGCCGCAGCAGCTGTTCGTTCAGGCGGTCGCGCGTGATTTCGTCGAGCGCGCCGAAGGGCTCGTCCATCATCAGCAGCTTGGGCTCGAAGCCGAGCGCGCGCGCGATCGACACGCGCTGCTGCATGCCGCCCGACAGCTGCCACGGATACTTGCCCTCGAACCCGGTCAGCCCGACGCGCGCCAGATGGTCGTGCGCGATCGCGCGGCCCTCGGCGGGCGTGCGGCCATGGATCTCGAGCGGCAGCATCACGTTCTGCAGCACGGTGCGCCACGGAAACAGCGCCGGCGCCTGGAACACGTAGCCGTAGGCGCGCGCCAGCCGCGCGTCATGCGAGCTCAGGCCATTGACGAGCACGCTGCCCGAACTGGCCTGTTCGAGGTCGGCGATCACCCGCAGCAGCGTCGTCTTGCCGCAGCCCGACGGGCCGATCAGCGAGATGAACTCGCCCTCGCGGATGGTGAGGCTCACCCGGTCGAGCGCGACGACGCTCTGGTCCTTGGCGGGGTAGATCACCGACAGGTCGCGGACCTCAACGACGGCGTTGTTCTGGGGAGTCGGGGGCGGGGCAATCTCGGCTGCGCTGGGGCCTGGGGTCATGGAAGGGGCGGGTCGGGTCAGGCCGGAGTGGCCGAGGGGTTGTTCGGGTGGGTGGTCCAGTTGGCGTACTCGCCCGACACGAGCTTGCCGGTGCGCTGGTCGACCTGCCCCGGCGCCAGGGCCTTCAAGGTGATGCACTGCGGCACCGGGCAGACCGAGACGCACAGATTGCAGCCCACGCATTCCGTGTCGAGGACCTCGAAGTGGCGCTGCCCGTCCTTGGTTGCCGTGATCGCCTGGTGCGAGGTGTCCTCGCAGACGACGTGGCAGCGCCCGCACTGGATGCACAGCGTCTGGTCGATGACGGCCTTGTCGACATGGTTCAGGTCGAGGAACTTCCAGTCGACGATCGACGGCACGGCGCGGCCGCGCAAGGCTTCGACCGAGACCAGGCCCTTCTCGTCGAGGTAGTTCGAGAGCCCGTCGATCATGTCCTGCACGATCCGGAAGCCGTAGGTCATCACCGCGGTGCAGACCTGCACGTTGCCGGCACCGAGGGCGATGAACTCGGCCGCATCCTTCCAGGTCGTGATGCCGCCGATACCGGAGATCGGCAGGCCGGCGGTCTGGGCGTCGCGCGCGATCTCGGAGACCATGCACTGCGCGATCGGCTTGACCGCCGGTCCGCAGTAGCCGCCGTGCGAGCCGGTGCGTCCGGTGGCGGGGTTGATCAGCAGAGTGTCGAGATCGACACCGATGATCGAGTTGATCGTGTTGATCAGCGACACCGCGTCCGCGCCGCCCTTCTTCGCCGCCCGCGCGGGATGGCGGATGTCGGTGATGTTGGGCGTGAGCTTCACGATCACCGGCAGCTTCGAATACTGCTTGCACCAGCGCGTCACCATCTCGATGTACTCGGGCACCTGGCCGACGGCCGAGCCCATGCCGCGCTCGCTCATGCCATGCGGGCAGCCGAAGTTGAGTTCCACGCCGTCGCAGCCGGTGTCTTCGACCCTCGGCAGGATGCGCTTCCACGATGCCTCGTCGCACGGCACCATCAGCGAGACGACGACGGCGCGGTCGGGCCAGTTGCGCTTGACGCGGGTGATCTCTTCCAGGTTCAGCGCCAAGGGCCGATCGGTGATGAGTTCGATGTTGTTGAAGCCGATCAGGCGCCGGTCGCCCGCATACAGTGCCGCGTAGCGCGGCCCGCTGACGTTGACGACGGGCGGGTCTTCACCGAGCGTCTTCCAGACCACGCCGCCCCAACCGGCCTCGAAGGCGCGCTGGACGTTGTACTCCTTGTCCGTCGGCGGCGCCGAGGCGAGCCAGAACGGGTTGGGGCTGCGGATGCCGGCGAAGGTGGTCGCAAGGTCTGCCATCGGGGGTGCTCCAGGCCGGTCAGGAAGTCGCTCGGCGCAAGTGCGTGCAGGTCGGTACGCCAGCGGGCGCCGGCGCGTCGCCGCGCAGCGCGCGGTCGATCGAGTGCGCGGCGATCTTGCCGTGCTCGACGCCTTCGACCGTGAGGTCCTTGCCACCGAAGGTGCAGTCTCCGCCGGCCCACACGCCGGGGCGCGAGGTACGGCCCTGTTCATCGACGCGAATCCGCCCGCCCTCGAGCACGATGCCATCCGTGGTGTCCGCGTCGAGCGTCTGGCCGATGGCCTTGAACACCATGTCGACGTCGCTCGTCCAGGTCTCGCCGCTCTCGACGAGACGGCCGTCCTCTTCGCGCACGCTAGCGAAGGTGGCGCCGCTGACCCAGCCTTCGCTCGAGTGCAACTTCTTGAGCGTGCTCCAGGTGCGGATCGTCACGCCATTGTTCTGCGCCCATGCCTGTTCGTGCTGCGAGGCCGGCATCTGCTCCTGCCCGCGCCGATAGACGATCGTCACCTCGTCGGCGCCGAGCCGGCGCGACTGCACGGCCGCATCGACGGCCGTCATGCCGCCGCCGATCACCAACACGCGGCGGCCGACGGGCAGGGTCGAGAAGTCGCTCGTCTGGCGCAGGCGGGCGATGAAATCGACCGCGTTCTCGACGCCGCCGAGCTGCTCACCGGCCAGGCCCAGCGCGTTGACGCCGGCCAGCCCGATCGCCAGGAACACGGCGTCAAAGCCGGCGCCGAGCGCGTCGAGCGTGACGTCGCGGCCCAGCATCCTGCCGTGCCGGACTTCGATGCCGCCGATCGAGAGCAACCAGGCAATCTCGCGCTGCGCGAAGTCGTCCGGCGTCTTGTAGCGCGCCAGGCCGTACTCGTTCAGCCCGCCTGCCTTCGGCCTGCCGTCGAACACGACGACCTCGTGACCCAGCAGGGCGAGCCGGTGCGCGCAGGCCAGGCCGGCCGGTCCGCCGCCCACCACGGCGATGCGCTTGCCGGTGGCCGGCGCGCGCGTGAACAGCGGCTTGCCCGGATGCGTCATCAGATGGTCGGTGGCGTGGCGTTGCAGCAGGCCGATCTCGACCGGCTTGTCCTCGTTCGCGTTGCGCACGCAGGCCTGCTCGCACAGCACCTCGGTCGGGCAGACGCGGGCGCACATGCCGCCGAAGATGTTCTCCTCCAGGATGGCACGCGCGGCCCCGCGCAGGTTGTCTTCCGCAATGCGGCGGATGAAGGACGGGATGTCGATGCCGGTGGGGCAGGCCGTCGTGCACGGCGCATCGAAGCAGTAGTAGCAGCGCTCGGCCTCGATGTGCGCCTGCACCGGCGTCAGCGGTGGGTGCGCGTCGGCAAAGTTGTCGGCGTACTGGTGGGCCGAGAGCCGGCCGCTGCGGATGTCACTCGGTCCCATCGGGCGCTCCTGGCTGGCAAGGGATGGGAACGATCAGGCGCTGCGCTTCACGGCCGTCGGTGCGTGCAGCGCGGCCTGCCGCTTCAGGGCGTCGAAGTAGGGTGCGAACGCGGGCCGCTTGACGTAGCGGCCGGCCCCGCGCACCGCGCGCAGGTCGCCGCGCGACCACGCGACCTTGCCGTTGGCAATCGTCACCACCGGCAGGCCCTGCACGCTGCGCCCTTCGAACACGTTGTAGCCGACCTTCGAGACCGAGGTCGCCTTGGTGATCGTCTTGCGGGCCGCCGGGTCCCAGACCACCAGGTCGGCGTCGCTGCCCACCGCGACGGCGCCCTTGCGCGGGTAGAGGTTGAAGATCTGCGCCGCGTTGGTCGAGGTCACGCGGACGAATTCGTTCGGCGTCAGCCGGCCGCTCCCGACGCCCGCGTCCCAGACCACGGCCATGCGGTCTTCGACGCCGGCGCAGCCGTTCGGGATCTTGGCGAAGTTGTCGGCGCCCATCGCCTTCTGCTCGTCGCAGAACGCGCAGTGGTCGGTCGCCGTCGTCTGAAGGTGGCCCGATTGCAGCCCGGCCCAAAGCGCGTCCTGGTGCTTCTTCTCGCGAAACGGCGGGCTCATCACGTGCGCGGCGGCAACGCGCCAGTCGGGGTGGCGATACACCGAATCGTCGATCGTCAGGTGCCCGGCCAGCACCTCGCCAAACACGCGCTGCCCGGCGCCGCGCGCGCGCATGATGGCCTGCAGCGATTCCTCGTTCGACACGTGCACGATGTAGATCGGGCAGCCGATCACCTCGGCCAGGCGGATCGCGCGGTTCGTGGCCTCGGCCTCGACCGCGGGCGGGCGCGACACCGGGTGCTGCTCGGGGCCGGTGAGGCCCATCGCGACCAGCTTGTTCTGCAACTGGAACACGAGCTCGCCGTTCTCGGCATGCACGGTGGGCAGCGCACCGAGCTCGAGCGCGCGGGTGAAGCTGTTCACCAGCACCTCGTCGTCGGCCATGATCGCGTTCTTGTAGGCCATGAAGTGCTTGAAGCTGTTCACGCCATGCTCGGCGACGAGCGTGCCCATGTCGCGGTGAACGGTTTCGTCCCACCACGTCACGGCGACGTGAAAGCCGTAGTCGGCGGCCGACTTCTCGGCCCACCCGCTCCAGTTGCGAAACGCCTCCATCATCGACTGCTGCGGGTTCGGGATCACGAAGTCGAGGATCATCGTCGTGCCGCCCGAGAGCCCCGCGGCGGTGCCGGTGAAGAAGTCGTCCACCGTCACCGTGCCCATGAAGGGGAGCTCCATGTGGGTGTGGGTGTCGATGCCGCCCGGCATCACCAGCGCGCCGCCGGCGTCGATCACCTCAGCGCCGGCAGGCGCCTTCAGGTCGTGCCCGATGGCGGCAATCCGGCCGCCCTCGCACAGCACGTCGGCACGGACGCTCGCGTCGGCATTGACGACGGTGCCCCCTCGAATGATCACTGCGGTCATGGCGTTCTCCGGCTTCTCGACTTCACGGACGCTCAGGCCAACGCCGCGGCGGCGCTCTGCGGCCTGGCTTCGGGCAACTCGTTGGCCTTGGTCAGCATCGCGTGCAGCAGCACGTTGCCACCGGCCTCGATCCACTCCGGCTTGGCGTCCTCGATCTCGTTGTGACTGATGCCGCCGACGCAGGGTACGAAGATCATCGCCGTCGGCGTCACTGTCGACATGTAGCACGCATCGTGCCCGGCGCCCGACACGATGTCGCGCGTCACATAGCCGTGCCTCTTCGCACCGGCGCGCACCACGGCGACGCAGCTTTCGTCGAAATGCACGCAGTCGTACTGGAAGATCTGCTTCAGATCGTGCTCGAGCCGGCCCTCGGCCGCGATGCGCGCGACGCCGGCCTTGAGCTCCGCGTCCATGCGCAGCAGGTCGGCGTTGTCGGGGTTGCGGAAGTCCACCGTCAGGAACACGCGGCCGGGAATCACGTTGCGCGAGTTCGGGTAGCTGTTGATCATGCCCACCGTCGAGACCGCATTCGGCGCGTGCGCGAGGCCAATCTCGTTCACGAGTTGGATCACCTTGGCTGCGCCGAGCAGCGCATCGCGCCGCACCGGCATCGGCGTCGGGCCGGCGTGGCTTTCCTGGCCGGTCAGCGTCAACTCGTACCAGCGCTGGCCCTGCGCGTCGGTGACGATGCCGATCGTCTGCCCCTCGTGCTCGAGGATCGGGCCCTGCTCGATGTGCGTCTCGAAGAAGGCGTGCACGGGACGGTTGCCCATCGGCTCGGTCCCGAGGTAGCCGATGCGCGCGAGCTCCTCGCCGATCGTCTTGCCCTGCTGGTCGGTGCGCGAGTGGCCGTACTCGAGCGTGAACACGCCCGCGTAGACGCCCGAGCCGACCATCGCCGGCGCGAAGCGCGAGCCTTCCTCGTTCGTCCACACCGAGGCCTCGACCGGGCGCTCGGTCTCGATGCCCAGATCGTTCAGCGTGCGGATCACTTCCAGCCCCGCCAGCACGCCGTAGACGCCGTCGAAGCGCCCGCCGGTCGGCTGGCTGTCGAGGTGGCTGCCGGTGCCCACGGGGGCCAGCGCGTTGTTCCTGCCCGGCCGGCGGGCGAAGATGTTGCCCATCTGGTCGACCTTGACGGTGCAGCCGGCTTCCTTGCACCACTTGACGAACATGTCGCGCCCGTCGCGGTCGAGGTCGGTCAGTGTGAGCCGGCAGACGCCGCCCTTGGGCGTGGCGCCGATCTTGGCCATTTCCATCAGGCTGGCCCACAGGCGTTGCCCGTTGATCTTCAGTTCAGCCATGGCGATCTCCTGGACGGTGGAACGTGCTGCCACTGTATGCGACTTGCGGGCCCGGCGTCCACGGGGGTGTCCTTCTGGCGTCGGTGTCCTCTCATCGGCCCGCAGGCAAGGGCGGCGTGGCTGCGCGCCGATACGCCCTTGCGCGCCGCAGAACGTCGAAGGGGCGGGCTTCGATCAAGCTGAGCATGAGCGGTGCAGGGCGAAGGGGGCGGCCGGCCGACGTGCCGTCGGCACGCCGCCACACAGGCGCGTCATGCACGATACTGGCTTGTCAGACGCGCTCACACCCACCGTGGCCTGAAAGGACGCTACGCCATGCTCCATCTCCTTCGCCCAGCGACGATCATGTCCCTGATGCTGCTCGCCCTTGCGCTGCCCTCCCAGGCGCAGATGTGCGGCAACACCGCGCCCGACCAGATGCGCGGCAGAGGGCCGGCGGGGCCCGACGGGCCCGGCTACCGATCGCAGCAACCGGCCGCCAGGGCGTCGCAGGGCGAACCGGCTCCGGGCTTCGCAGCCGATCAGACCGGTCGGACCGCCAGCACCTACTTCGCGGTCGGTAACGAGCCGGGCTGGTCGGCCGAGGTCAGGATGGCACGGCCGCGGACGATGCAGATCAAGACCGACAACGGTGCCAAGACCTACGAAGCTGCCAGCGTGCGGGTGCGCGCGACGAGCTGGTCGGGCACCGCTGCGGATGGAACCTCCGTGCGGCTGAACTGCGGCCCGGCGCCGTGCCAGGATACGATGAGCGGCCAGGTCTTTCCCGGCACGGCGACGCTGGTTGTCGGGAAGAAGACCTTCAAGGGCTGCGGGGGCTTCCGCGACTGAACGGTCTGCCGCGGCGGGCGGCCGATCGATCCGCCGGCCGCGTCAGGCGCGTACGAGGATCGCCTTCATGTCGCCGAACCCGAGCGGCGCGGACGTGTGCTCGTGGACGATCCGCGGCACGTGCCCCACGGTACGGAGAACCCAGGTGATCCGGTTCTGCATCATGCGATGCGGCGTCGCGCCCTGTGCGGCAACCGCCGCATAGGTGACGATCGCGCTGACCGAGGACACGCCGTTCCCGGCCCACGCCTGCACGTCCTCGAAGTTCACCTTGACGCGCTCGGTGCCGAGCGAGGTGAACCAGCCCTCCACCGCGACCCGCCAGGCCTGCACCCCCTCGTACGCCCAGACACCCCAGGCATCGAAGACGCGGACGTTCGGGTCGTAGAGCCGCATGAACGCGTCGACGTCCTTCTCGAAGGCCGCCGACTGGTAGATGCCGATGAGGCGGGCAACGTCCTTGTCGAGTTCGGCCACAGTCGATCTCCTTGCGTCTTTGCGGCGTGGAGGATACGAGACTCCTCGCGCGCCCTGCCCAGCGACGCGACGTGCCAGCCCCTCAGGCCGCGGGCACGGCCGCGCCCACCTGCTGGTACACCGCCGTCTCGAAGCCCATCAGCGTCTCGATCACCGGCATGTCGAAGAAGGGCAGCAGCTGCGTCATCAGCACGCCGCCGATGCCCTTGGCGCGGTCGATCCAGTAGTAGGAGTTGAAGACGCCGGCCCAGTCGCCGGTGCCGTTGCTGCGCATGCCCGGCAGGTCGGCCAGCGTCAGGTGAAAGCCCAGGCCCCAGCCCTGCGGAACCGGCAGCGACGGCACGTCGTTCGACAGCTCGGGCACCGCGGACTTCATCAGCTCGGGCAGTTGGATCGCGCCGATGTGGTTCTGCATCGCCATCTGCGCCGTGTCCGGTTTGGCCAGTACGCCGGCGCCGTCGTTCAGCCAGGCCTGCACGAAGCGGCCGTAATCCTGGATCGTGCCGTAGGAGCCGTGGCCGGCGGCGTCCCATTCCGACGTGGGCGGCAGCTCGCCCGGCGAAGGCGCGAGCGTGCCGTCGGCCTGGCGCTGCATCACGCGCAGCAGCCGCGCGCGCTGCTCGGCGCTGGGCGCGAAGGTCGAGTCGGTCATGGTGAGCGGCGCGTAGACGTGCTGCTGCAGGTAGCTCGAGAGGCTCTGCCCGGTGATCTTCTCGACGACGAGCCCCAGCCAGTCGGTGTTGACGCCGTACTCCCACGCCGTGCCCGGGTCGTTGACCATCGGCACCGAGAGGCTGCGCTTCAGCCCCGACAGCGGGCTCGGCTCGCCCGTCAGCGCCAGGTAGCGCAGCAGCTTCTCGTTGGTGAAGAAGTAGCCCAGGCCGGCGGTGTGCGTCATCAGCTGGCGGATCGTGGCCTTGCTGGCTGGCGCGCGCAGGCGCGGCTTGTCGTTGTTGTCGCCGTCGAAGCCTTCCAGCAGTTGCAGCCGGCCGAACTCGGGCAGGATCGATTCGACGGTGGCGTCCAGGCTCAGCCGCCCCTGTTCCACCAGCTGCAGCGCGCCGGTGGTGGCCACGGCCTTGGTCATCGACGCGTTGCGGAACAGCGAGCGCTCGGTCGCCTCGCCGGCCGCGTGGTGAAACAGCGGGCCGTTGCGGTCGACCACGAGGGCTGCGACGCCGTGCACGGCGCCTTTCGCGACCGCGCCGTCGAGCAGGGTCTTGATTGCCGAACCGTCGAATGCCATCGTCGTCTCCTTCATCGCTGGTGGGTTTCGATCCGCAGGCCGAGGCTCCCCGGCGCGTCGGGCGAATTCTGCCCCGAAGCGGGGCGGGCCGCCATCGCAGCCATGCTTGCGCTGCCTCGATCCGCGCGTCGACGACTGGGCGCCGGCGTCTGGCGCTACTTTGGCGCCGAGCGACTGGGCTTCTCGGCCATGCGAGATTGCCAGCCGGGGCCTGTAGACCGCCAGCGCTGAATGACGTCCTCGGTCAGGCGGATCGAAATGAGCTTCTTCGGATTCAAGGATCGTGGCCGACCGCCCTTGTTGACGGTCCCCCGTGCCAGCATGTCATCGGTCAACTCCGGAAGCCCTTCGTACTCTTGCGGTTGAATGACGTGCGCAGCAACCTTGGCCAGGTCAGACCCCAAGGAGTGGCGCGATGCGCGCTTGCTCTCGGTCACTTGCTTTCGTCATGCTGAAGACGTGGTGATCCGCGCCACGCGGCGTGTAGCCGACCACGACCATTCGGTCGCCAAGCATTCCGGAGCAGACGATTCGTCTCTCGCCGTAGTCCCTGCGCAGCGCTTCCGTTTCGAACATCGGGCCTGCAAAGACGTAGGCGGCATCCTCGAAATCGAGGCTTCGCTTCTCCAGCGCTTCGGCCCGCTTCGCCGGATCGCACGTGATAGCCAATTGGTTGGTGTAACTAAAACAACATCCCGACGCAACGAAGATCGCGGGGCGGTTGCGCGCAGACCCGATGCCACAGGCGCTCCGCCCTCGGCTTGACGCGGACGACCAGCGCCAGGCTCAACCGCACTTCCGCAGCCGTTCAAGTGTGCACGCCCCGCTCGGGGTTGGCATGCGCGCCGTCATCTGTGGCGACGAAGATCACGCCCGAGGTACCCGGCGACGAATTGCCCCTGCTCTGGATTCGAACGCCGGGCCGGCGGAGGCAGCGGCAGGAACCCCGGTCGCCTTCAGCGCGCCAGGTCGCGCGCCGAAGGCAGGGTCGGCAGGCCGGGGCCGCTCAGGCGCTCGGCCTGCAGCACGGCGCGCAGCACCGCCGTGGCCATCACTTCGGCGGCCGCGGCGCCGAGCAGCGTGAGGTGAGGTGGCCCGCCGCTGCGCCCGGTGGCGAGCGCGAACAGCGTGTCGCCGTCGGTCAGGGTATGGACAGGATTGATGCTGCGCGCCAGGCCGTCGTGCGCCATCTGGGCGAGCTTGTTGGCCTGCGCCTTGGTCAGCACGGCGTCGGTCGCGACGACGCCGATCGTGGTTGCGCCGCCGGGCTCGGGATGGCTGGGCATCTCGCCGCGCAGCATCGCCTGCATGCTGTTCAGCAGGCTGCGGCCGTCCTCGGTGCGCGCGCCAGCGACGACCGCACCCGTCCTCGGGTCGACCACGTCGCCGACGGCGTTGACGACCACCAGCGCCGCCAAGGTGACGCCGGCCACTTGCAGCGACGCGCTGCCGACGCCGCCCTTCATCGCGCGCTCGATGCCGAACAGCTTGCCGACTGCCGCACCCGCGCCGGCGCCCACCGAACCTTCGGCGGGCGGCTCGACGCACGCGGCTTCGCCCGCCGCATAGCCGGCCGCGGCGTCAGGGCGGATGCGCGCGTCGCCGATCCAGAGGTCGAACAGGATGGCTGCCGGAACGATCGGCACCCGCACCGGCCCGACCTGGACGCCGATGCCGCGCTCGTCGAGCCAGCGCATCACGCCGCCCGCAGCGTCTAGGCCGAACGCGCTGCCCCCGGCGAGCAAGATGGCGTGGACCTGCTCGACCGCGTTCAGTGGCGACAGCAGTTCGGTCTCGCGGGTACCCGGCGCCGCGCCGCGCACATCGACGCCGGCCACGGCGCCGGCCTCGGTCAGGACGACGGTGCAGCCGGTCGGGCGCCGCGAGTCGGTGAAATGGCCGACCTTGATGCCGGCCACGTCGGTGATCGACCCACCGCCCGGCAGCGTCATGTCGTCGGCCCGCGTCGTGCTCAGGCGAAGACGCCGGCGGTGTCCTGCATCCTCGCGCCGACCTCGCCGAGGTGATGCATCGTGTCGCCGAAGCTGAGCTCCATCACCGTCAGGCGCTTGAAGTAGTGGCTGCCGATGTACTCGTCGGTCACGCCGATGCCGCCATGCAGCTGGACGCACTGCTGGCCGACGAAGCGCATCGACTGTCCGAGCTGCACCTTGGCCTGGGACAGGGCGCGGCGGCGCTGCGCCGGGGGCTCGCCGAGCTTCAGGCTCGCGAAGTAGCTCATCGAGCGAGCCAGTTCGAGTTGCATCTTCACGTCGGCGATGCGGTGGCGTAGCGCCTGGAAGGTGCCGATCGCGACGCCGAACTGCTTGCGCGTGTTCATGTAGTCGACCGTCAGGTCGACCAGCTTGTCCATCACGCCCACGGCCTCGGCAGCCAGCGCGGCGATGCCGCGGTCGACCGCCGCTTCGAGGGCGCCGAAGGCCTGGCCCGCGGGCAGCAGTTCGATGCCTGCAGCGCGGTCGAGTGCAATTTCGGCCGCGCACGCCCCATCCTGCGTCGGGTAGCCGCGCACCTGCACACCGGCGCCGCGAGAGACCACGAAGAGGGCAATGCCCGCCGGGTCGTCCACCGCGCCGCTGACGCGCGCCGGCACGATGTACGCCCCCGCATGCTCGCCGGCGGGCACGATGCTCTTGGCGCCACTGAGGAGCCAGGTGCCGTCGCCACCGCGCGCCGCGACGGTCTCGACGTGCGACAGCCGGTAGCGCGCCTTGCGTTCCTGGTGCGCCAGCACGATCATCGAGCTGCCATCGGCCACGCCCTGCAACAGCGCCGGCGCCGATGCCGCCTGGCTGCCGACCAGCATCGGCGCTGCCACCAGCGACACCGCGGCGTAGGGCTCGAGCACCATGCCGCGGCCGAGTTCTTCCATCACGACCATCGCCTCGACCGCGCCGAAGCCCATCCCGCCGTTCGCCTCGGGCAGGGCCAGGCCTAGCAGGCCGAGTCCGTTCAGTTCTCCCCATGCCTCTCGCGAGAAGCCGCCGCTGGCGACGATGCCGCGCCGGCGCTCGAAGTCGTAGCCCTTGTCGACCCAGCGGCGCACCGCGTCGCGCAGCGATTGCTGGTCTTCGGTGAAATCGAAATCCATGGTGATGTCCTCGACTGGCTTGAATATTTCGTGGTGTCTCTCAGCCGGCGCCGGGCCGTTCCCAAGCCGGCTGAGCGCCCCTCGGGGGCCGCGAACGGCGTGAGCTTGGGGCCGTCATGCCTAGACGCCGAGCATCGACTGCGCGACGATGTTGCGCTGCACCTCGTTGCTGCCGCCGTAGATGGTGGTCTTGCGCATGTTGAAGTAGCTCCCCGCCAGCGGCGCGCAGTGCGCCGCGCCGACGTAGTCGCCTTGCCAGCCGGCCTCCATCGCCTCGGCGATGAAGGGCACGGCAAACGGCCCGGCGGCGAGCATCATCAGCTCGGCGTAGCGCTGCTGGATCTCGCTGCCGCGGATCTTCAGCAGCCCGGCGATGTCCAGCGGCTGCTTGCCGCTCTTCTCGGCCGCGAGCACGCGCAGCACCATCATTTCGAGCGCGACCACGTCGACCTCGAGCCGGGCGATCTCGTCGTGAAAGCGCGGGTCGTCATAGACACCCTCGGCCTTGGCGATGCGCTTGAGCCGTTCGAGCTCGCGCTTGGAGCGGTTCACGTCGGCGATGCCGGTACGCTCGTGCGCGAGCAGGTACTTGGCGTAGGTCCAGCCCTTGTTCTCCTCGCCCACCAGGTTCTCCGCCGGCACCTCGACGTCGTCGAAGAAGACCTCGTTGACCTCGGGTTCGCCGTCGAGCAGCCGCACCGGGCGCACCGTGACGCCGGGGCTCTTCATGTCGATCAGCAGGAAGCTGATGCCGGTCTGCGGCTTGCCTTCGGTACTCGTGCGAACGAGGCAGAAGATCCATTCGCCGTATTGGCCGAGCGTGGTCCAGGCCTTCTGCCCATTGACAATGTACTTGTTGCCCGCGCGCACCGCGCGCGTCTTGACCGACGCCAGATCCGACCCCGAGCCCGGCTCGCTGTAGCCCTGGCTCCACCAGACATCGCCGCTCATGATGCCCGGCAGGAAGCGCTGCTGCTGCTCGGGCGAGCCGAAGGCCATGATCACCGGCGCCACCATCACCGGCCCGAACGGCACGATGCGCGGCGCGCCGGCAAGCGCGCATTCCTCCTCGAACAGGTGGCGCTGGGTCGAATTCCAGCCCGGCCCGCCGAACTGCTTCGGCCACGCAAAGCCGTGCCAGCCCTTCTTGCCGAGGATGCGGGCCCAGGTCTGCATGTCGTCCCGGTTCAGGCGCAGTGCGTTGTGCACCTTGTCGCTGATGCGCTTGGGCAGGTTCTCGGCCACCCAGGCGCGGATCTCGGCGCGGAACGCGAGCTCGTCGGGGGTGAAGTTCAGGTCCATCGACAATTCTCCTTCGGTCTCACTGCGAGCGATGCGAGTCGATCCAGCACCAAGCCCGCCGGCCTTCAATCCATTTTTAGCACGACCGTTCCATTTTCCCATGTCCCGGCCGCGACAGGGCGGCGAAGCTGCGCGCCAGTCAACCCTGCTCCAGGCGAGACTTGCCTCGCGCGGCGTTGGTGCGCCTCAGGATCCGCGCGCGTCGGCCGGGAGCGCGACGTTGCACGACTCGAGCGCCCGTGCGGCGTCGCCACGCCGGACCGGGCGGATGAGGAAGGCGTCGCAGCCCGCGAGCTTGGCGCGCACGCGCCCGGCCGCAGAGTCGCGTCCGGTCATCAGCATCACAGCGGGCACCGCACCGGACAGGGGCAGCACACGCTGCTTGATCTGCTGGCACAGATCGAGGCCGTCGATGCCCGAGGCGTCGTCGGACGCGATGTCGAGGAACGCGGCGGCCAGCGGCGTACGTTCGAGCACGGCCACCGCCTCGGTGATGTTGTGGGCGCGGTGGACGACAAACCCGAACGCCTCGAGCAGGAGGCCGAGCGCGACCGGCTCTGCCGCGGGGTCGAGCAGCAGCACGTCGCGCGGCGCGTCGGCGGCAGGCGAGGCCGTCTGCGCTAGGCGGGCGCGCCGCGACGCGCGCCGAGCCGCTGCCTTGGCTTCGACGCGCTCGGCCTCCGGCAGCGGCAATCGCCGGGCCGGCTTGGCCGGCGCGGCAGGCGATGGGGGGGTGGTGCTGCCGGGCGTGGCAGGCCCGGGTGCCATGACCGCAGGCGCTGAATGCTGCGTCGACCCCCGGGCGAACGAGGCCGCACCCGCGCGCGGAGGTCGTGCGCCCGCTCGGTCAGCCACGGGTTGCGGCGAGGCCGGGGCGCTCGCCGGTCCGAAAGGCTCCAGGTCGGCGAACAGGATGGACACGGGTTCGTGCTGGAACGCAGCCGGCGTGGTGTCGACGATGTCGCTCGTGTCGAGCAGCGGAATGTGCGACTCGGGCGTGTCCAGGGGCAGCAGCACATCGGGCCGCGTGGCGGCGGGCCGCTCGCCGCGCCGGGCTGCCATCTCATCGAGCGCGCGCAGGATGCGCTCGGGATCGATCGGGCGTCCAAGGCGCGCGCTGGCGCCGCGCGGCGGCTTGTCGCCGACGAACAGCGTGTCGGCCATCCGCTCGCCGCGGGTCACGCTGCCGGCGATGGCCTCGTGGCTGGCGTCGGCGACGATGAAATCGCTGTCGGCGATCAGATCGACCTGCACGTATGCCGGCTCGCGGCTCGCCGCGTGCTTGAAGCAGAACGTCAAGGCCTTGCGCTCGAACTCGCTGAAACCGTGCAGTGCAACGCGGTAACGCACGGGCATGCCAACCTCCGGATTGCTTCGCCGCATCGTAGCAGCGCCGCCGGATGCCGGCTCGGGAGCGCAAACGCCTCGAGCGGCGTCGGGCGCTCCGATGCCGGTCGAGCGCCGCCCGGAAGTCGCGGACCCAGGGTAGCTCGGGATCGCTGTGTCAGTGACTCCACGGCGGCTGGCTGCTTCCGGCCCGTTGCGGTCGCTCGCGAACGACTGCTTCGCCCGCTCAGGCCGGGGCGGCAAAGGCACGTCCGGACAGGCCGCTCCGCTTCACTGGAGCGGTCGTCGCTTTGCGCCGACTGCCCTGCGATGCTCGGTCTCGCGGCCCCGTCGCAGAACTCGCTTCGTTCGCTTCGCTCACTGCGCTCGGACAACTGCGACGAGTCAGTTGACAACTCGCGCTTCGCGCGAGGCCGCGAGCCCAGTGCTTCTCGGCGCCCCAGAGGCGCTGCGCGTCCTGTCCGAACGCGCCTTTGCGGACACAATTGTGTTGATCGGAGCGAGAACACGCGCTGGTGCAGCGCGGCAGGCGGTGCCGGCTGGGGGCGATTTGTGTGGCGACGAGAAGCACAGGCCTGGGCTCGGCGCGCGCAGCGCGCTTCGTGATCTGACTCGTCGCAGTTGTCTGAGCGCAGAGAGCGAAGCGAACGCAGCGAGTTCTGCGACGCGAGCCCAGGCCGAGCATCGCGGTGCAGTCGGTGCGCAGCGCCGACCGCCACAGTATGAGCCCCCGGCGGGCACCGCCTGCCGCGCCGCGCCGAAGCCACGCGAATGCGGTCGATCCCGAACCACCGCAACGGGCCGAAAGGCGAACATCAAGTCTCTCCGAGAGGCGGTTGCCTGCTCTCGGGCGGCACCGGGTCGTCAGCGCGACGTTTCCCCAGCGCTCAGTCGCGGAAGTTGTTGAAGGTCAGCGGCACGTCGGGCAGGTCCTTGCGCAGCAGGGCCATCGCGGCCTGCAGGTCATCGCGCTTGGCGCCGCTGACGCGCACGCTGTCGCCCTGGATCGCTGCCTGAACCTTGAGCTTGCTCTGCTTGACGAGGGTCTGCATCTTCTTCGCCACGTCGCTCTCGATGCCGCTGCGCACCGTCAGCAACTTCTTGACCTTGTCGCCGCCGATCTTCTCCACCTTGGCACTGGTGTCGACGTAGCGCAGGTCCACGCTGCGCTTGGCCAGCTTGGCGAGCAGGATTTCGCTCACCTGGGCGATCTGGAAGTCGCTGTCGGCGTAGAGGGTGATTTCCTTGTCCTTGCCGGCGAGCTCGATGCGCGCCGACGAGCCCTTGAAATCGAAGCGGGTGCCGATCTCGCGGTTGCTCTGCTCGATGGCATTGCGGAGCTCCACCAGGTTGGGGTCGATGACGGCGTCGAAGCTGGGCATGGTCGGACCGGGTTTGAGGCTGAAATCGAATGGTACGCCGGGGCGGCCCGCGGTCGGCGCCGTGCCCGGCCTCTCAGCCCGCAAGCCGACCGGGCGGCCTCTCTGGGGACCGACGCCGCAGGTGTCCTGGGGCTCCATCGAGATCGGCGAAAATTCTGCCATGCAGATCGAGACGGGCGTCAGCCTGCGACCCTACAACACTTTTGGCCTCCCGGCGCTTGCACACACGCTCGTTCGCGTGCGGAGCGAGGCCGACGTGCGCGCCGTCGTCGATCACCCGAAGTTCGGCCGCGAACCGAAGTTCATCCTCGGCGGCGGCAGCAACATCGTGCTCACGCGCGACGTGCAGCCGCTCGTACTCAAGGTCGAGGTGCAGGGCTGCCAGTTGATCGAGGACCGCGCCGACGCCTTCATCGTCGAGGCCGGCGCGGGCGAGCACTGGCACGACTTCGTGGCCTGGACGCTGGCGCAGGGCTGGCCGGGGCTGGAGAATCTGGCGCTGATCCCGGGTACCGTGGGCGCCGCGCCGGTGCAGAACATCGGCGCCTATGGCGTCGAGTTGCAGGAGCGCTTCGAATCGCTCACCGCGGTGGACCTCATGACGGGTCGCACGGTCACGCTGACGCGCGAGATGTGCCGGTTCGGGTACCGCGACAGCGTGTTCAAGCGCGCGCTGGCCGGCAAGAGCGTGATCACGCGGGTGCGCTTTCGCTTGCCGCGGCCGTGGCGGCCGGTGCTGGGCTACGTCGACCTGGAGCGGCGTCGCGCCGAGGCGGGCGTCGCCGAGCCCGATGCGCAGCAGGTCTTCGACTGGGTCTGCGCGATCCGCCGCGCCAAGCTGCCCGACCCGGCGCAGGTCGGCAATGCCGGCAGCTTCTTCAAGAACCCGGTCGTCAGCGAGGTGCAATGCCGCGACATCATCGGCCGCGACCCCGCGGTCGTGCACTACCCGCTGCCCGACGGACGGATCAAGCTCGCCGCCGGCTGGATGATCGACGCCTGCGGCTGGAAGGGCAAGACGGTCGGCCGCGCCGGCGTCTATGAAAAGCAGGCCCTGGTGCTCGTCAATCGCGGCGGCGCGATCGGTGCCGAGGTCGTGACGCTGGCGCGAGCGATCCAGGAGAGCGTCTACGGCCGCTTCGGCATCCGGCTCGAGCCAGAGCCCGTGTTGCTGTAGGGGATTCAAGGCACCGCGCCCGATGCCCTGTCGCCCGATGCCCTTGTGCGTTGGCGCTGGCAGCGGTGTAATCGAGCGTCCACCCTCGCGGTGGGCCAGCCGATGAACACGAACCACCATGACGCCTCGTGCGCCCCGGCGTCCGAGCCAGGGCCGGCCGTGGCATGCCTGGCGGTCCTTCGCCGGTGGCTGCCGGCCGCAGCGGGTCGACGCTGATGGACGTGGCATTGGTCCCCACCGAGGCCAGCTTCGAGCGCATCAGCGCCGGGCTGCGGCGCGACGGCGGGCACTGGGTGGCGGCGGTCGGGGGCCTGCTGATGCGCAGCGTCTTCCAGCCGATCTACAGCCTGTCGCATGGCCGGGTGGTCGGCCACGAGGCCCTGTTGCGGGCCGAAGACGCCGCCGGCCACCCCGTCGCGCCGCCAGCCGCGTTGCGCGGCGGCGGCACGTTCGCCGAGCGCCTGCGCGGCGACCGCGCGGCGCGCCTGGTCCACTCGCTGAACTTCGCCGAGATGGCAGCGCCCGCGCAATGGCTGTTCTTCAACATGCAGCCGCAGGTCTTTGTGTCGATACAGCATCTGGTGCACGAGGGTTTCCAGCGCGACCTGCAGGCGCGCTGCGGGCTGCAGGGTCACCAGATGGTGCTCGAGGTGCTGGAGGAAGCGGTGCCCGACGACGCAGACTTCGACGGCGCGGTGCGCATCGCCCGCGCCGACGGCTTCCTGATCGCGCTCGACGACTTCGGCGCCGCGCATTCCAACTTCGACCGCGTGTGGCGCCTGAAGCCCGAAATCGTCAAGCTCGATCGCAGCCTGGTTCGCCGCGCGGCGCTCGAGCCGCAGGCGCGGCGCGTGGTGACGCACATGGTGTCGCTGTTGCACCAGTGCGGCGCGCTGGTGCTGATGGAGGGCATCGAGACGCAGGAAGAGGCCTTCGTCGCGCTGGAGGCCTTTGCCGACCTGGTGCAGGGCGACCTGTTCGCGCGCCCGGCGCCCACGCTGGTGGCTCCTGGCGCTTCGCCGCTGGCGCTGGAGAAGCTCTGGGACGACTACGAGCAGCGCCGCGCCGCCCGGCAGCTCGGCTACCGCGAGCGCATCCGTCCCTACATCGATGCGATCGGCGACGCCGCCGCGCTGCTGGCGCAGGGGCGCACATTGGCCGAGGCGACGGCAGCATTCCTGCAACTGCCCCGGGCCGAGGTGTGCTACCTGCTCGACCACGACGCACGCCAGATCGGCGACAACGCATGGGCGCCGCGGCAGCGCCAGGGCTATCCGGTGGCCTTCGCGCCGATGCGCGAGACCGCGGGCGCGCACCTGGCGCGCCGGCCCTACTACCGGCGGGCGATGGAAGCCGTCGGCGAGGTTCAGGTCACGCGCCCCTACCGCACGCTGCACGGGGCACACCTGTGCATCACCATCTCCATCGCGTTTCGCTGCGGCGACGGCCTGCGCGTGGTCTGTGGCGACGTCGGCTGGGACAGCGACATGGATTGACGTCCGCCCGTCATCACAGACGTGCCGCGCGGCCCCGCGCCGGCCCCAGAGCGCTGCTGCCGGATGAGCGATCGCGCCGATGCACTCGACCCGCTGCGCCGTGGGCGTGGGAAATCGGAGGGTCGGCCGCTTCAACGCGACGCCGGCGCCGCGTGCGGCGCCGGTGGCGGCAACGGCATGCCGCGCACCGCCATTGCCGCGCGAACGCGGTCGGGCCGGTCGCTGATGATGCCGTCGACGCCGAGCTCGAGCATCTGCTCGATCTGCGCCGGCTCGTTGACAGTCCAGACGACCACCGGCAGCTTCAGCGCGTGCGCCTCGGCCAGCAAGGCCGCGTTCAGCTCGCCGAAATAGGGCGACCAGACGGCGCAGCCGGCGGCCCGCACGAGCTTGGGCACCGAGCCGCTTTCGGCCAGCGACAGGCCGGCTGTCCAGCGCGCATCGGCCAGGTTGTTGCCCCACGACTGCTGCGAACTCAGGCACACGGTGGGCACGTCCGGGGCCAGGCGCTGCGCGGCCTGCAGCGTGCGCCAGTCGAAACTCTGCAGCGTCATGCGGCCCCGCATGCCGTGCTGGTCGGCGACGGCGAGCACGCTGCGCACGAAGTCTTCGGGCGCCGGCGCAAGATCGGGCTCGAGCGGCGTGAGCTTGGTCTCGATGTTGAAGCGGATCGTGCCGCTGCCGCTGCGCCGCACCTGCTCGAATACCGCCGCGAGCGTGGGAATCCGCGCGCCGTCGACCGCTTGCTGCTGCGCGAAGCCTTGCGCATAGCGGCTGCCGGGGCGCAGCCGCCCGACGTCGTAGGCCTGCACGTCGGCCAGGCTCAGGCTGCAGATCGCGGCGCCCGGGGGCTCGATCCAGCGCCCGCTCGGGTCGCGCGTGAGGTTCGGGTTCAGGCGCGGCTCGTGCGACACCACGACCACGCCGTCCTTCGTCAGCACCGTGTCGAGTTCGAGCGTGTCGACGCCGATCGCCGCCGCGGTGGCGAATGCGGCCAGCGTGTTCTCGGGCGCCAGGCCGCGCGCGCCGCGATGGCCTTGCAGATCGAAGGCCGGGGCGCCGCCCGCCAGGACGCCGAGGGACAGCAGCGCGATGGCATGGCGGCAAGGCCGACGAGCGGGCAAGTTCATGGACGGTGGGCGTCGACAGCGCGATGCGCCAGTATGAACCGCCCCTGGCCGCCGGAGCCCGAGCGGCCGCTCCGCGAGGCCCGCGCCGCGCCTGCCCGGCGAGTGGCCGGTTCAGGGTTGTGGAGCATGGTGCGAGCGCGGGCGTTGCGCTACCTTGGCGGCCTTCCCGCGAAGTCCAGAGTCGTGATGATGAGCCCACCCGCCGACCGCCCGCACCATGCCCACTGGCCGCGCCGCCTGCCGCGCCAGCTCGCGGTGCCCGTCACATCGCTGTGGTTCAACCTCGAAGTCTCGGCTGCGCGCTTTCCCGACAAGGCGGCCTACATCTACGCAGGCGGCGTGCTCACCTTCGCCGGGCTCAGGCGCCAGGCCGAGCAGCTTGCCGGCTGGCTGCAGGGCGCCGGCGTCGAACGCGGCGACCGGGTGGCGCTCTACATGCAGAACTGCCCGCAGTTCGTGATCGCGTTCTATGCAGCGATGCGCGCCAACGCGGTGGTGGTGCCGGTGAATCCGATGAACCGGGCCGACGAGTTCGAGCACTACATCACCGACCCCGACACGAAGGTCGTGATCTGTGCGGCCGACCTGGCCACCTTCGTCGCCACCGCGAACACCGCCGTACCCGCCGGGCGGCGACTGATGCAGGTACTGGTCACGCGCTATGCCGACGCGCTGCCCGAGGTGATCGATGCCGACACCGCGCTGCCGCCGGCCATCGAACAATGGCTGCGCGCCGACGCGCCGCTGCCGGAAGGCTTCGTGCGCTGGAGCAACGCGCTCGCCGCGGGCCTGGCGCCCGGCCCGCATCTCGCGCAGCCCGACGACCTGGCGCTGCTGCCTTACACCTCGGGCACGACGGCGCTGCCCAAGGGCTGCATGCACACCCATCGCACGCTGATGACGAACGCCGTCGGCGGCCAGTGGGGCTGGGCCAGCGCCGAGAGCGTGGGCCTGGCGGTGGTGCCGATGTTCCACATCACCGGCCTGCTCTACGGCGTGCTCGGCCCGATCTACGCCGGCTCGACGCTGGCGCTGATGCCGCGCTGGGACCGCGAGCTCGCCGGGCGGCTGATCTCGCGCTACCGGGTGACGCACTGGACCTGCATCCCGACGATGATCATCGACCTGTTCGCGAGCCCCGACTACAAGCGCTTCGACCTGTCGAGCCTGGTCTACCTGAGCGGCGGCGGCGCGGCGATGCCGCAGGCCGTGGCCGAGCGGCTGCAGCGGGAGTTCGGCCTCACCTTTGCCGAGGGCTACGGCCTGACCGAAACCGCCGCGCCCAGCCACGCCAACCCGCCCGAGCGCGCCAAGCTGCAATGCCTGGGGATGCCGATCTTCGGCGTCGATTCGCGCGTCGTCGATCCGGTCACGCTGGAGGAACTGCCACCGGGCGAAGTGGGCGAGATCGTGACCCACGGTCCGATGCTGTTCAAGGGCTACTGGAAGCACCCGGAAGCCACCGCGGCGGCATTCATCCAGATCGAAGGCAAGGCGTTCTTCCGCACCGGCGACCTCGGCCGCATGGACGAGGAAGGCTATTTCTTCCTCACCGACCGTCTGAAGCGGATGATCAACGCCAGCGGCTACAAGGTCTGGCCGAGCGAGGTCGAGCTGCTGCTGTTCAAGTGCCCGGCCGTGCAGGAAGCCTGCATCATCGCGGCCAAGGACGCCTACCGCGGCGAGACCGTCAAGGCCGTGGTCGTATTGCGCGCCGAGGCCCGCGGCAAGACAACGCAGCAGGACATCATCGACTGGTCGCGCGAGCACATGGCAGCCTACAAGGTGCCCAAGATCGTGCAGTTCGTCGATGCCCTGCCGAAGTCTGGCTCGGGCAAGGTGATGTGGCGCCGCTTGCAGGACGAGGAAGCGGCGCAGGCCGCGAGCTGACCCGGCGCGTTGACGCCGAAGCGCACCGGAGCCGGTGCCTGCGGTCAGAAGCGCGAACCTGGCTCGCGCAGAAAGGCCAGTTCATCGGCCGTGGACGCTCGGCCGAGCTGCGCATTGCGGTGCGGGAAGCGCCCGAAGCGGGCGATCACCGCCCGGTGGCGGTGGGCGTAGTCCAGCATGTCGCCCAGTGCCGGTGCTTCGGCCGCGAGCTGCGTGAACAGGCGCACCGCTTCGTCCTGTGCAGCCAAGTCTTCGGCGTGCTCGAACGGCAGATAGACGAACGCGCGCTGCACCGGCTCGAGCGCGGCATCCTGCCCCGCCGCGACCATCTCGCGTGCGGCGCAAAGCGCAAGCGCGTCGCCGGCGAAGGCGCGCGAAGAGCCGCGAAAGGCGTTGCGGGTGAATTGGTCGAGCAGCAGGATGCGGGCGAGCGCCGATTCGGCACGCGCCGCCCAGTCCTCCAGGCCGCCGCAGAGCGCCTGCTCGACGAGCGGGCCGAAGCGCTGCGCGATCTCGGCATCGAACGCTTCGCTCTTGCGGAACCATTCAATGCGCGACTGCCCGCGCGCGGCGGAGCCGGGGGCACCGAACCAGAAGTCGAGCACGGAGCGGGCGGCCTCCATCGCATCAGTCCAGCTTCGTCCCGGAGTCCTTCACCGCCTTCGCCCAGATCGGCATCTGGGCCGCGAGGTAGGCTGCGAAGGGTTCCGCCGACAGGTACGCCGGATCGGCGCCCTGCTGCACCATGCGGGTTCGGATCTCGGGCGTCTCGAGCGTCTGGCGCAGGGCGTCGGAGAGCTTTGCGACGACGTCCTTCGGTGTGCCCGCCGGCGCCAGCAGGCCGTAGAAGCCGACCACGTCCAGCCCTGCGATGCCGGCCTCGGCGAAGGTCGGCACGTCGGGCAGCGCGGCATTGCGCTCGCGGCCGGTGACGGCCAGCGCGCGCAGCTTGCCCTGCTTGACGTATTGCGAGGCCTGCGGGATCGACTCGGCCATCATCTGCACCTGCCCGCCGAGCAGGTCGGTGAAGGCCGGCGCGCTGCCCTTGTAGGGTATGTGCACGATGAAGGTGGCGGTGGAGGTCTTGAACATCTCGGGCACGAGGTGGCTGATGCCGCCGTTCCCGGCCGAGCCGTAGTTGAGCTGCCCCGGCTTCTGCGTCGCCAGCGCGACAAGCTCCTGCACCGTGTGGGCCGGCACGCCGGGGTTGACGACGAGCGCCAGCGGCTGCTGCGCGGTGCGCGCGATCGGCACGAAATCCTTCAGCGTGCTGTAGCCGAGCTTGGTATAGACGGCCGGGTTGATCACCATCGTGCCGGTGTTGGCCATCAGCAGCGTGTAGCCGTCGGGCGCCGCCTTGGCGACGAACTCGGCGCCCACCGTGCCGCCCGCGCCGGCCTTGTAGTCGATGATCACCGGCTGGCCAAGCACCTGGCCCAGGCGCTCGGCGAGGAGCCGGGCATGGGCGTCCAGCGGGCCGCCGGCGGGGAAGCCGACCATGATCTTCACCGGCTTGTCGGGGAACGCGGCGTGGGCGACGGTGGCCAGGCCGAGCAGGGCCAGCGCGGCGAGTCGTCGGATGGGTGTCATGGGGTGTCCTCTTTCGGGCCGCCGAGCTGGCGCCACAGGTAGGTGAACTCCAGCGCCAGCAGATGCGCGCGCTGCGCGCTGTCGGCTGCGCCGCCGTGGCCGCCCTCGATGTTCTCGTAGTACAGCACCGGGTGGCCCTGGGCCCGCATCTTCGCCGCCATCTTGCGCGCGTGGCCGGGATGGACGCGATCGTCGCGGGTCGAGGTGTTGAAGAACGCCGGCGGATAGGTCGTTCCCGGGTGCACGTTCTGGTACGGGCTGTAGCGGCCGATGAAGGCCCAGTCGGCAGGGTCGTCGGGGTTGCCGAACTCGGCCATCCACGACGCGCCGGCGAGCATCATGTGGAAGCGCCGCATGTCGAGCAGCGGCACGGCGCAGACGACCGCGTTGAAAAGGTCGGGCCGCTGCGTGAACACCGCGCCGACCATCAAGCCGCCGTTGCTGCGGCCCATGATGCCCAGATGCCGCGGCGACGTGATGCGGCGCTCGATCAGCGCCTCGGCCACCGCGATGCAATCGTCGTAGCTGCGCTGCTTGTGCTCGCGCTGTGCGTACTGGTGCCAGGCCGGGCCGAACTCGCCGCCGCCGCGCAGGTTGGCGACCACGCGCACGCCGCCGCGCGCATGCCAGGCACGGCCGAAGGTGGCCGCATAGGCGGGCTGCAGCGGGATCTCGAAGCCGCCGTAGCCGTAGAGCAGCGTCGGCAGGCTGCCGTCGCCCGGCGTGTCGGCGCCGGTGCCCGCCGGCCAGACGATGAAATACGGAATGCGCGTGCCGTCGCGCGAGGTGGCGAAGCACTGCTCGGCGTGCATGCCCGCGGTGTCGAACAGCGCCGGCGCAGCCTTGAGACCTTCCCGCGGCGCGCCAGGTGCCGTGCTTGCGAGGTAGAGCGTGTCGGGCGTCAGGAAATCGGTGTAGCTGAGCAGGTAGTGCTCGGCCAGCGGGTCGTCGGCGATCAGCGGGTCGTGCAGCGCGGCGACGTCGAGCGTGCCGGGCGACGGCGCATCGATCGCGCCGCCGACGAACTCGCCGCCGCGCTTATGCCACTGCTCGAGGCAGCCGATCACGTTGTCCAGCACCTTGAGCAGCACATGGTCGCGGGTGAGGGCGATGCCGGCGAGCGAGCGCGTCGGCGTCGGGGTGAACAGGGCGCGCAGGCGGCGTTCGCCGCGCAGGAAGGCCGACGCGTCGGTGACGAGCAGGCTGCCGGCGGCAAAGCGCCGCCCCCCGGCCTGCCAGTCGCTGCGGATCTGCAGCAGCAGCGTGTCGCGCAGGAAGCTGACCGAGCTGTCGCCCGGGATGTCCAGCGGCACGAGCGCGTCGCCGCGCAGCAAGAAGGTCTTGGCGTGGAAGAAGTCGGTTGCGCGCGTGAACAGCGTGCGCTCGTGGCCCGGCGTGCGGTCGATGCGGACCGAAGCCCAGACGTCGCCCGGCTCGGCCTCGAACACCAGCGCCGCATCGGCCAGCGGCGTGCCGCGCCGCCAGCGCTTGATGAGGCGCGGGTAGCCCGAGGTCGTCAGCGAACCGGGGCCGAAGTCCGTGGCGATGTAGAGGGTGTCGGCGTCGATCCACGCGAGTTCGGACTTGGCCTCGGGAAGCGCGAAGCCGTCCGCCACGAAGGCGTTCTCGACGCAGTCGAACTCGCGCTGCACCGAAGCGTCGGCGCCGCCGCGCGAGAGGGCAATCATGCAGTGGCGGTAGTCGGGGCCGAGGCAGGCTGCGCCGCCCCAGACCCAGTTCTCGCCCTCGGCGGCGCCCAGCACGTCGAGGTCGAGCACGGTCTCCCAGGCCGGGTGGGCCAAGCGGAACTCGGCCAGCGTGGTGCGTCGCCACAGGCCGCGCGGGTTCGCCGCGTCCTGCCACAGGTTGTAGAGCCACGCACCGCGACGCGTGACGGCCGGAATGCGGTCGCTGGCGTCGAGCACGTCGAGCATTTGCGCCTGGGCCGGCGCGTAGTCGGGCCGGCCCTGCAGCGCCGCCTGCGTCTCGGCGTTGCGCTCGCGCACCCAGGCGAGCGCGCGTTCGTCGTGCACCTCTTCGAGCCAGAGCCAGGGATCGGCGGGATC
This sequence comes from uncultured bacterium, assembly GCA_963779155.1. GTDB lineage: Bacteria > Pseudomonadota > Gammaproteobacteria > Burkholderiales > Burkholderiaceae_C > CAIKUF01. The sequence goes on from CAVZXE010000015.1 coordinate 754,356, forward strand.
GGCGACGGCGCCCGGGGCGGTCGGGTTCATGCGCGCAGGTCCTGCGTCTGCGGGTGGCGCCGCAGGTAGGCCTGCACATAGCTGCACAGCGGGTTGACCTTGTGCCCATGGGCCCGGGCGTAGGCGAGCGCCGCCTCGACCAACGCGGCTGCGATGCCGCGGCCCTGCAGCGCGGGCGGAACCTCGGTGTGCGTCATGTGCATCACGCCGCCGGTCAGGCGGTAGTCCGACACGCACAGGTGGCCGTCGATGCGGGCCTGGAAGCGGCCGCGCTCGGGCAGGTGTTCGATCGTCGCCCGCATGGCTCTCAGGTCGGGTTCAGGGCCAGCGGCGTGATCTCGACCGATCGCACGCCCTCGCCGACATGGACGGTGCCATCCTGCACCAAGACCTGCAACTGCATCGAGCGCTGCGCGAGCGCCGCAAGGGCCTGGCTCTGCGCCGCCTCGACCCGCCACACGGCGACGTTGCGCACGCGGGTGATCTTGCTCGCGATCTGGCTCCACCACACTGGCGTGCTGCTCGCAAAGCTCAGCACCGTGACCCGCCCGGCGCGCGGGCTGGCGCGCAGGATGCGCCGCTCGTCGGGCTGGCCGACGTCGATCCAGTGCACGATCTGGCCGGTCAAGTCCTTCTGCCAGAGATCGGGTTCGTCGGTGTCCCAGAGGCTCTTGGCGAGTTCGAGCGCACCATGGTCGTTGCTGGCGGGCGCATGGAGGGCGAAGGCGAGGACGCGGATCATCATCCGTTCGTCGGTTTCCGACGGGTGGCGGGCAATGGTCAGGAAGTGCTCGCCATAGACGCCGCGGTCCATGTCGGAGAGTTGAATCTGGGCTTTGTAGATCGTGGCTTTGAGCGCCATGGAGGTCTCGGTCGGGGGTGTGGCGCATGCCGGTCGCGGCGCGGGTGGCGACGATTAGAGCAGAGCCGGCCCCGGCATCGGCGCGGGGCGACAATGGCCGCGACGCAACCCGACGGAACGCACACCATGAGCATGAAGAAAACCGACCTCGAAAAGGCGCTCGCCAAGAAGATCACCGGCCGGATGGCGGGCGCGGGCGTCGCGCAGCGCTTCGGCGCCGGTGCCGCGGGCCTGCCCGACCGCCGGGAGCAGCGCCGGCTCGATGCCGCCGCCGGCCTGGTGCCGTTCGCGTGCAAGCTGCCCCAGCCACTGTTGAACCGGCTTGCCGAGCGCGCGGCCACGCATGAGGGCGGCCTCAATGCGCTGGTGGCACAGTTGCTCGGGCAGGGTCTGGATCAGCCGGCGCCGGGCCGTTCCCAAGCCCGCTGAGCGCCCTCTCGCAAGACGCGCTCAGACCGCGCTGGCTCATTGCGCTGGCCCGCACGTGGCGGGTCGGCTTGCCGCCGCGCATTGCCTACGCTGCTGCCTGCGCCGCGCCAGCCTTCATTGCGGCCGCCGAAGTGCGCCAGCACCGCGCGCAGCCGCAGCTTGGACGGGCATGCGGCGCTGGCGCTGCGCTGTGCTCAGGACTTCTCGGCCACCGCCTTGAGGTTCGCGAGACCCGCTTCGAAGTCCTTGCCCACCATGCCGTCGGCGCCCAGCGCGAACCAGTGGTATAGCGGGTTGCTGCCCATGTCGCCGTTCATCGTCCAGGTGACGCGCGTGCCGCTGCCCTCGGGTGCGAACCGCAGTTCGCCCTTCGACGTGGTGCCGAAATCGGGGAAGTAGAGATCGAAGCCGACGCGCCGGACGGGTTCGGCGGCCGTGAACGTCATCTTGCCGTCGCCTTCGCTCTTGCTCTGCCAGCTCCAGGTTGCGCCGACGCCGCTTTCCGCGCCGCTGTACTCGATCTTCATCGCCGGATCGCGCTGGTTCCACACCGACCAGTGCTTCCAGCCGCGCGGGTCGGCCACGAATGCGTAGACCTTCTCCGGCGGCGCGTCGACGAGCACGCTGCGCGACACCTGGAACGTGGGCGGGATCATCATCCCGCCACCGACCAGACCGATCGCGAGCAGCACGATCACGACGGTGGTCCACTTGCCGAGGCGTTTCAGGAGGTTCATGGCGTCGCCTCGCAACGGGGATGATCGGGCGGCGAGTGTGCCCGCGCCATCGAGCCGTGGCAAGGGTTTCAGCGGGGATGGCATCATTCGCGCCGCGAGGGCGGTAACACGCCCGCCACGACCCCCTCTTCCGGATGCCTTCCATGTTCCGACTCGATGTTCACGCGCGCAAGGGCCTGCTGGCGCTCGCCGCGAGCGCTGCCTGCGTGCTGCCCGGCCTGCCCGCGTACGCGGCCGACGCGGCTGCCTCAGCGCCCGCGGTCAAGCCGCCCGCCAAGTCGGCGCCGAAGGCGCCCGCGAAGGCCGCCGACGACAAGCCGCGCGAGGGCACCCTGGGCAAGGGCACCTCGACCGGCGCCGTGCTCACGCGCGAGCAGTTGCGCCAGTGCATGGCCGAGCAGGATCGGCTGAAACGGGAAGGCGACGAACTGCTGCAGACGCAGCTCTCGATGGGCAAGACCCGTGCCGAGATCGATCGGCTCGGCGCCGAAATCGATACCGAAAAGGCGACCGTCGATCGGTCGAGCCAGGCAGCGGTGGAGGCCTACAACGAGCGCCTGCGGACACGCGCGAAGATGATCGATGACTACCAGGCTGCGGCACCGCCCTTCAACACGCGCGTCGACAAACTCGCCGCGGATCGGCAGGCTTACACCAGGGACTGTGGCGACCGCCGGTACTTCGAGGACGACTATGACGCCATCAAGGCAGGCCAGTGAGCCGGGCCGGCAGCGGGATGGAGCCGTCATGAACGGCACCACGAGTACCCACGCGATCGCCGGCGTCAACCCGCTGCTGCAGCCCTGGCACACGCCCTACGGCCTGCCGCCGTTCGAAGCCGTGCTGCCGCAGCACTTCGTGCCCGCGTTCGAACAGGCGATGCGCGAACATCGCGCCGAGATCGATGCGATTGCCGGTCAGGCGGCGGCGCCGAGCTTCGAGAACACCGTCGCGGCATTCGACCGCAGTGCCCGCCTGCTGGCGCGGCTCGAGGGCATGTTCTTCAACCTCGCGGTCAGCGAGACCTCGCCCGAACTGCAGGCGGTCGAGCGCGAACTGGCGCCCAGGCTCTCCGCACACGAGAGCGCGATCTACCTGCACGCGGGACTGTTCGCGCGTGTCGCGGCCGTGCACGCGCAGCGCGCCGCGCTGGCGCTGACGGCAGAGCAGCGCCGGCTTGTCGAGCGCATCCACCTCGACTTCGAGCGCGCGGGTGCGCTGCTCGCGCCCGAGGCAAAGCGCCGCTATGCCCAGGTGAACGAACGCCTGGCGGCGCTGACCACGCAGTTCGCCCAGAACGTGCTGGCTGACGAGTCGGGCTACCGGCTCGATCTCAACGGCGAGGCCGACCTGGCCGGCCTGCCCGATTTCGTCCGCGCCGCGGCCCGCGAGGCCGCCATCGAGCGCGGCGTGCAGGCCGACGGCGTGATCACGCTGGCGCGCTCGCACCTGATGCCCTTCCTCGGCTTCAGCGAGCGGCGCGACCTGCGCGAACAGGCCTGGCGCGCCTGGACGCAGCGCGGCGAGCACGCGGGCGAGCACGACAACCGCCCGGTCGCGCGCGAGATCCTCGCGCTGCGCAACGAACAGGCCCGCCTGCACGGCCACGCGAGCTATGCCGACTACGCGCTGGCCGACACCATGGCCGGTACGCAGGCGGCGGTCGAGCGCCTGCTGGCCCAGGTCTGGGGGCCGGCGCTGGCGCGCGCCGACGCCGAACGGCAAGCGCTCGAGGCGCTGCTGGTCTCGCGCGGCGACAGGCATCCGCTCGAAGCCTGGGACTGGCGCTACTACGCCGAAAAGCTGCGCCAGGCGCGCTACGACCTGGACGAAGCGAGCGTCAAGCCGTACTTCCCTCTCACCCGGATGGTCGAGGCCGCGTTCGACTGTGCGCAGCGTCTGTTCGGCCTGCGTTTCGTCGAACAGCCGTCGGTCCGCACCTACCATCCGGACGTCAAGGTGTACGAGGTGCGCGACGCCGCTGACGCGCTCGTCGGCGTGTTCCTGCACGACAACTTCGCGCGCCCCACCAAGCGCAGCGGCGCATGGATGAGTTCGTACCGCAAGCAGTCGCGAAACGGCGGGCCGGAGCAGGGCGACGTGTTGCCGATCGTCGTCAACAACAACAATTTCGCCAAGGGTGCGGCGGGCGAACCGACGCTGCTGAGCTACGACGACGCGAGGACCCTGTTCCACGAATTCGGCCACGGCCTGCATGGCCTGCTGTCGAACGTGAACTACGAGCGGCTGTCGGGCACCAGCGTGCTGCGCGACTTCGTCGAGCTGCCGTCGCAGATCTTCGAGCACTGGCTCGCCGAGCCCGACGTGCTCAGGCGCCACGCGCGCCATCACCTGACCGGCGAGCCGATTCCCGCCGCGCTGGTCGAGCGGCTGCAGGCGGCGCGCAAGTTCAACCAGGGCTACGAGACCGTGCGCTACGCCGCGTCGGCGCTGGTGGACATGGCGGCGCATGCGCTCACCGAGCCCGATGCGCCCGACGTGGCCGAGTTCGAGCGCTCGGTGCTGGCGCGCATCGGCCTGCCGGCGGCGATCGGCGTGAACCACCGGCTCGTGCATTTCCAGCATCTGTTTTCCGGCGCCAGCTACGCCGCGGGCTACTACGTGTACCTGTGGGCCGAGGTGCTCGATGCCGACGGTTTCGACGCCTTCGTCGAGGCCGGCGACCCGTTCGACCCGCAGATCGCCGAGCGCCTGCGGCGCTGCATCTACGCATCGGGCAACTCGATCGAGCCGGGCCAGACCTACCGCGATTTCCGCGGGCGCGAGGCGACCGTCGAGCCGATGCTCAGGCAACGCGGACTGCTGGCAGCAGGCGGCGGCGCGTAGCGTCGGCGCGCCTGGCCGCCGCGTCTCAGTCGGTCGCGGTCGGGCCGGGTGCGAAGACCGCGTCCAGCGCGGCGAGGAAGTGGCCGAAGTCGATCGGCTTGGTCCAGTAGTCGGCGAAGCCTGCCGCGAGCGCGCGCGCGATGTCCTCGGGCAGCGCGTTGGCCGACAGGGCCACGCAGCGCAGGGCGGCCGTGCGCGGGTCGGCGCGCAGCCGGCGCAGCACCTCGAAGCCGTCGAAGTCGGGTAGCTGCATGTCCACCAGCACCAACGCCGGAAGCCGCTCGATGGCCTGCCGCACGCCGTGCTCGCCGTTGGTCGCGCTGATCATCTCGATCGCCGGCCGCATGGCCACCAACTCCTCGACCAGCAGCATGTTGACCGGGTTGTCTTCGATGTAGAGCAGCCGACCCGGTCCGGGCGCCGCGCGTGGCGCCGGAGCGGCCCCGGCGGTGGCAGGGCGATCCGGCCGCGGTGCGGCTGGCGCGGCGGGCAGTTCGATGCTGAAGCGCGTTCCGTGGCCGGGCTGGCTCGACACCCGCACCGTGCCGCCCATGCGCTCGACCAGGGTCTTCACGATCACGAGGCCGATGCCGCTGCCCTCGACGCCTTCGCGTTCGGCGCCGAGGCGGTTGAAGGGCTCGAACAGATGCGCCACCTGCTCCGGCGCCAGGCCGCGACCCGAGTCGCTGACGTCCAGCGTGACCCTGCCTCCCGCACTGGCCGCAGCGACGGCGACCCAGCCCTGCGGGTGGTTGTACTTGATGCCGTTCGTCAACAGGTTGATCAGCACCTGGCGCAGGCGCGTGCGGTCGGCCAGCGCCACGCCGTCGGCCGCGCCGAGACGCAGCGCCACACCGTGCTTGACCGCCAGCGGCTCGACCAGCGGCAGGGTGTCGCGCACCAGGTCGGCCAGCGCCAGCGGCTCGAGCAGGAGCTTCTGGTCGCCGGACTCAAGCCCGCTCAGGTCCAGCATGTCGTTGATCAGCAGCAGCAGGTGTTCTCCGGCCGAGTGAATCCAGCCCAGCCGGGTGCGCTGCCCGTCGGTCAGCCCGGCATCGGACTGCAGCAGCTGGGTGAAGCCGAGCACCGCGTTGAGCGGCGTGCGCAACTCATGGCTGATCCGCGACAGGAAGCGCGACTTCGCCAGGTTCTCGCGCTGTGCGAGCACGATCTCCTGGCGCGTGGCCTCGGCGCGCTTGGCCTCGGTGATGTCCCAGTTCACGCCGATGCGCCGCAGCGGCCGCCCGGCCTCGTCGAGCACCGCGACCGAGCGCGAGGCGAGCCAGCGGTAGTGGCCGTCGGGCCAGCGGACGCGGAACTCGTACTGCGCGGGCTCCGGATCGGTGGCAGCATGGGCGCGCGAATCGATCACCCGGGGCGCATCGTCCGGGTGCAGCAGTGCCAGCCGCTCGTCGCGGGCCGGCGGGCGCTCGCGCGGCTCGAGCCCGCGCAGGTGGAACATCTGCGCGTCCCAGCGTTCGCCGCTGCCCGTCAGATCCATCTCCCAGGTGCCGATGCCGGCGCCACGCGCCGCCAGCGCGGCGCGCTCGTCGGCATTGCGCAGCGCGTCCTCGGCACGGTGGCGGTCGGTGATGTCGAGCGTGACGCCGAAGACCGTCCGGCGGCCGTCGAGGTACTCGCCGCGTACGCGGCTCTGCAGCCAGCGGATCTCGCCGCTGCTCAGCGCGACACGGTAGCGCCGCTCGGTGTAGCCGCCACGGCCCGAGAAGAGCCCCTCGAGCGAGTTGCGCATCCGATCCCGGTCGGCCGGGTGGACGATCGCCTCCTCCCATTCGCGGCGGCTCGGCGGTCCGAGCGCGAGCGGGCGCCCGACGAGGGCGAACATCGTCTCGTTCCACTGCCGCTCGCCGGTCGCTTCGTCGTAGCTCCAGATGCCCACACCGGCCGCCGCCGCCGCCGCCTCCATACGGCGCATCAGCTCGGTCGAGCGGCGACGCTCTTCGGCCTGGTCGGTCACGTCCAGCGCAATGCCGACCCAGGCCCGAGGCGTGCCGTCGGCGCTGCGCTCGAGCACGCGCCTGAGCAGCGCGGTGCGGTAGCCGCCGTCCAAACTGGCGAATCGGGCCTCGATGTCGATCGGCCGGTCGGTGGCGTCGAAGGCCTGCTGGGCAGAGACGGCGAGCTGCGCCACGTCGTCCGGGTGGACGAGCGCTCGCAGCTCCTGAAGCGCCAGGCCGTCCACGCTCGATGGAACGCCCAGCACGCGCGTCGCGCGATCGTTGTAGTGCACGCGGCCGGTCTGGAGATCGTGGCGCCAGATCGCGATGTTGCCGAGTTCGATTGCAAGCTTGAGCTGGGCGCTGGTGTCGCCGAGCGAGCGAGCAAGTTCGAAGACATCGGTGTCGTCCATCATGATGCCGATGGCGCGCTCGGGTTCGCCCGAGGGCGCGTTCTTCACCTCCCACTGCGACTGGATCCAGCGCGTGCTGCCATCGGCGCGCAGGATGCGATAGCGCTGCATGTAGCGGCCGGCCCTTTGTGTCGTCGTCAGGTACGACATCCGGGCGCGGTCATCGGGATGGATGTGCTCGATCGCTTCGGCGTAGCTCGGCGTTCCGTGCGCCGGGTCCATTCCCCAGAAGCCGAACACGTGGCGATCCCAGCGGCCGGCGCCGGACGGAATCTGGCGTTCCCATACCCCGATGCGCCCGAACTCCTGGGCCATTTCGAGCAGTTCCGACAGGCGCCTGGCCTCGCCCTCGCAGCGCCTGGCTTCGGTGATGTCCTGCATCACCAGCAGCCATCGGGTTGCCCCGGCGGCTTGCGGGCCGTCGGCGGCCAGGGCGTGCGCTGCGATGCGCAAGCAGGCCGGCGCCACGGCGGCAGGTGCAATCTCGACCTCGATCTCGAGCCCGGCGCCGGGCTGGCCCTGTGCCCACGGCGCCAGGGCGCATTCGAGCGCATGCCGCTGGCTCGGCGCCACGGACAGCGCGTCGTGCCACGCGATGCCCGCCAACTGTGCAAGGCTGCGGCCGAGCAGGGTCTCGACGGGCGGGTTGCACCAGCGCAGCAGGCCCTCGGCATCGACGAGGATCAACAGTTCGCGCGTGCACCGCGGCAGCGTCGCGCTGACGCCTGCAGGCAGGATGTTCGCGGGCGCGTCGGCGCCGGGAATCGATGGCATGAACGGGGCAGGCAGCGCGGGACGGGCGAAAGCAGTGTAGCCCCGCGCCATGTCGTCAGTGGGCGTCAGCGGGCGCGCTGCGCGCCGCCGGTCAGGGTGCGACCTGCAGCATGAGCTTGCCGAAGTTCTCGCCGTTGAACAGCTTGAGGAGCGTCTCTGGGAAGGTGTCCAGGCCGATGACGACGTCTTCCTTGCTCTTCATCGTGCCGGCCTTCAGGTAGCCGGCCAGTTCGGCGATCGCGAGCGGGAAGCGCTCGGCATAGTCGAACACGACCATGCCCTCCATCCGCGCGCGGTTCACCAGCAGCGACAGGTAGTTGGCCGGCCCCTTGACCGGCGTCGTGTTGTTGTACTGGCTGATCGCGCCGCAGATGACGATGCGTGCCTTGCGGTTGAGGCGCGTTAGCACCGTGTCGAGGATCTCGCCGCCGACGTTGTCGAAGTAGATGTCCACGCCGTTCGGGCAATGCTGCTTCAGGCCGTCGCGCACTGGGCCGGCCTTGTAGTCGATGCAGGCGTCGAAGCCCAGTTCCTCGACGACCCACCCGCACTTGGCCGCGCCGCCGGCGATGCCGACAACGCGGCAGCCCTTGATCCTGGCGAGCTGCCCCACCGTCTGCCCGACCGCGCCGGCCGCGCCCGATACGACCACCGTCTCGCCGGCCCGGGGTTGGCCGACGTCCATCAGGCCGAAGTAGCCGGTCATGCCGGGCATGCCCAGGACGTTGAGCCACTGGGTCGCCGAGCCGAGCTGCAGGTCGATCTTGAAGAGGCCGCTGCTCTTGATCGCCTTGGCTGCAATGAGGCAGTACGCCTGCACGCCGAGCCCCGCGCTGACGTGATCGCCCACCGCGAAGGCCGGGTTCTTCGATGCGACGACCTGGCCCACGCCGCCGGCGCGCATGACTTCGCCGATGCCGACAGGCGCGATGTAGCTCTTGCCCTCGTTCATCCAGCCGCGCATCGCCGGGTCGAGCGACAGGTAGCGCGTCTTGACGAGCACGTCGCCGTCTGCGAGGTCGGGCACCGCCTCGGTCGTGAAGCTCCAGTTGGCGCGGGTCGGCAGGCCGACGGGGCGGGCGGCGAGGCGGATCTGGCGGTTGGTGAGTGGGCTGCTCATGCACGGACTCCTTCGCAAGCGGGGGGCCGATCTTACGGTGCGTTCAATGCCCGCTGCGTCAAGAAGGCGACGGCGCCCCGAACGCGTGCGGACGAAAAAAAGCCGCGGTAAACCGCGGCCTTCTCTTCACCGAAGCGAAGCTTCAGAGCGGCTTGATGTTCGCAGCCTGCAGGCCCTTCTGGCCTTGCTTGACTTCGAATTCAACGCGCTGGTTCTCCGTCAGCGTCTTGAAGCCGCTGCCTTCGATGTCACGAAAATGGGCGAACAGGTCGGCGCCGCCTGCGTCCTGGGCAATGAAGCCGTAGCCCTTGCTCTCGTTGAACCACTTCACGGTGCCGGTTTGGGTAGTCATCTAACGTTCCAATCAAAACAATAAATATGCGCAGCGAATGCGGGCGCATGCAAAGCCGCACAAGAGACGAACCGGGGGTTTCCAGCGAGACCTGGCGCGAGAACCGCGTCAGGGTACAAAAGAACACCTCAAAGCACGAGGAACTTGCGCAACTCTGTGCGTACATTGTACATCAACCCAGCCATCGCTTGGCGCGCTCGGCAAACGCTGCCCGTCGCGGGGCGCGCCGGCCCGCACCGGCGCAGGATCCCCGCCCTTGGGTCGAGCGCCCCGAGTCAACTCGGGGCGCCGAGCGCGGAGCCCAGACGGCGGCGCGCTCGAAGCGGGCTCGGCGGCGCTTTCAGGCCGGTCGCGTGACCACCCGGTTGCGCCCGCCATGCTTGGCCTCGTAGAGCGCGGCGTCGGCGCGGCGCAGCATCTGGCTCGCGGTATCGCCGCTGCCCTGCGATACGGTCACGCCCAGGCTGACGGTGAGGCCGCGATCGCTGAACCAGCGCGATGTGTCGATCGCGCCGACCTGCTCGCGGATCCGCTCGGCCACCTGGCGGGCCGACTCGAGATCGGTCTCGGGCAGCACGACCAGGAACTCCTCGCCACCCAGGCGGCCCACGAATACCGGCTCGCGGACGGCTTCGGTCAGTACGTGGCCGACGGCACGCAGCACGTCGTCGCCGATGCCGTGCCCATGAAGGTCGTTGATCGGCTTGAACTGATCGAGGTCGGCGATCATCAGCGCGGAGCCCGGTGAGCCGGGCCGGGCCAGCAGCGCGCGCAGACGTTCGAGCACGGCACGCCGGTTCGGCAGCCCGGTCAGCTCGTCGGTCATCGCCAGTGCATGCATGCGGGCCGTGGCACGACGCATGCGCAGGGCCGTCAACGCCAGCACAAGCATCAGCAGCCCGGCCAACGCGATCACCGCAACTTGCAGGCGGCTCGCCTTGCGGGCCTGTTCGAGTGCGCTCTCGACGGCATCGCGCTCGCGCAGCAGAAGGCGGTTCTCCTTGTTCTTGGCCTCGGTGTCGAACTCGACCTTCAGCATGGCGAAGCGCTGGTCGAGCTGACGCTGGAGCAGCCGGTCGGAGCTGGCCTTGAAGTCGAGCTGGCGTTCGTAGGCGGCGCGCCAGTCGCCAAGTGCGGCATGGGTCTGCGACAGCGCACGGAACGTTGCGATCAACTCGGCCTGCGAGTCTGCGCTCTTGAAGATCGCCAGCGCCTCGCCCAGCGCGGCAAGGCTTTCGGCAGGCCGCTTGAGCAGGCGCAGCGCGATGCCGCGCTGAAGCTGGATCTGCGCCCGCAGCCGCGCGTCGGGCGTCTGCAACTGCAGCGTCTCGGACTGCGCCAGCAGCGCCATCGCCCCGCTCGCGTCGCCGAGGGCGTTGCGCACGCTCGCCAGGCCGCGCAGCGCATGGGCCTCGCCGCGCCGGTACTTGATTTCGCGACTCAGGCCGAGCGCGCCCTCGAACGCCTGCCGGGCCTCGTCCCAGGCCCCCAGGTTCTCGTGCGCGCGGCCGAGGTTGTGCCAGGTCACCGCCTGCTCGCGCAACAGGCCCGCGGCGCGTTGCGGGGCCAGTGTCTGCAGGTAGTACTCGCGCGCCTGGGCGAAGTCGCCCATCCGGTTGTAGACGATCGCGATGCCGTTGAGCGTGCTCGACGCCTCCTGTGGCAGCGCGAGCTTCTCGTACAGCGCCTGCGCGCGTCGCAGATCCACCAGGCCGGTCGCATATTCACCCTGCACGCCGCGCAGGTAGCCGCGCTGGAACAGCGCGTTGGCGAGCAGGGGCTGGTCGCCTGCCGCTTCGGCCACGCCGACGGCCTGCTCGTAGTAGCTCATCGCCTGCGCGTTGTCGCCGGCGTACTCGTGGATCTCGCCCTGGCAGGCGAGCAGGCCGGCGCGCAGGCCGCCATGGCGCAACTTCGGCGCGAGCTCGCTGACCACGGCCGCTTCGCGTTCGGCGGCGGCACGGTCGCGCTCCGCCAGATAGCTGCAGAGCAGGGTGCGAGCGCGGACCTCGAGGTCGGCATCGGGGGTCCGGGCGAGCAGCGTCAGTGCTTCGTGGGCCAGCCGCTGGCTCTCCTCGGGGCGGGCCCGCTGGGCCTGGGCGCTGCGGTCGATAAGCGCTTCGGCCGGGTGCGGCGCCTGGGCCCACGCCTGGTGGGCAACGACGAGCAGGGCGGCCATCCAGGGCAGGCGGTAGAGCATTCGCGGCAGGAAGCGAGTGACGAGCCGACGATTGTCGCTGCGCTGTCTTGCACAGGCTGACGCGACGCGAAACCCGCAGCCGAGCGCGAACTGTGACAAGCTTGCGCCCGCACCGAGCGCGCCGTGCGATGCCGATCGCCGGGCGCGGGGGCGGCGCCAGACCCACGTTCCGCGGAGACCCCCGATGTTCCCGACCACTCTGGCAGGCAGCCTGCCCAAACCCGCCTGGCTCGCCGAGACAAACAAGCTGTGGCCGCAGTGGCGCGCCGAAGGGCCCGATCTGGCACGCGCCAAGCTCGACGCGACGCTGCTGTGGATCAAGATCCAGGAGGACGCGGGGCTCGACATCGTCGGCGACGGCGAGCAGTCGCGCCAGCACTTCGTGCACGGCTTCCTCGAGCAGGTGGAAGGGATCGACTTCGAGCACAAGGTGAAGATGGGCATCCGCGACAACCGCTACGACGCGATGGTGCCGCAGGTCGTGGCAGCGCTGCGGCTGAGGGGTCGCGTGCACGAGACCGAGGCGCGGTTCGCGCGCGCCCACACCACGCGCAAGCTCAAGTTCACGCTGCCCGGGCCCATGACCATCGTCGATACGGTGGCCGACCGCCACTACGGCGACCGCGTGCAAATGGCGATGGCCTTCGCCGAGTTGCTGAACCAGGAGGCGCTGGCGTTGCAGGCCGACGGCGTGGACGTGATCCAGTTCGACGAGCCGGCGTTCAACGTCTACCTGCAAGACGCGGCCACCTGGGGCGTGGCAGCCCTCGAACGCGCCGCCCGCGGCCTCGCCTGCACGACCGCGGTGCACATCTGCTACGGCTACGGCATCCAGGCCAACCTCGACTGGAAGCGCACGCTCGGTGACCAATGGCGGCAGTACGAGCAGATCTTTCCGGCGCTGGCCGGCAGCCGCATCGACCAGGTCAGCCTCGAGTGCATCCACTCGCATGTGCCGCCCGAACTGATGGCGCTGCTCGAGGGCAAGGACGTCCTGGTGGGCGTGATCGATGTCGCTTCCGACCTGATCGAGACGCCCGAGGAGGTGGCCGACACGATCGGCCGCGCCTTGCAGTTCGTGCCCAGGCATCGCCTGCTGCCGTGCACGAACTGCGGCCTGGCGCCGATGTCGCGCGCCGTTGCCGAAGCCAAGCTCGAGGCGCTGGCGAAGGGGGCAGCGCTGGCGCGCGAGCGCTATCGGTGAAGCGCGCCGCGCGGCGGGCGCACAATCCGCCCGCTGCCGCTTCGGCCGCGTCAGGAACCCCAGCGCATGCAGACCATCGACTTCGAATTGCGCGGCGAGTACATCACCCTCGACGCCTTGCTCAAGGCCACCGGCCTGGCGGGCAGCGGCGGCGGCGCCAAGGCCATGGTGGCCGCGGGCAAGGTGCAGATCGACGGGCGCGACGAGCTGCGCAAGACCTGCAAGGTCAGGCCGGGGCAGGTGGTCGGCGTCCATGGCACGCGGGTGCGCGTCGTGGCTGCAGCGGGCAACGTGGAGCCGGCGCCCTGACGGCGAGCCCGCACCGCGGGATCACTTCTTCTTCTTGCTGCGGTCGGGCACCACGGTCGTGATCGGGGCCGACACGCCGAGAGGCGCCACCGTCTTGGGCGGGCTGGTGTCCTTCTTCGGCTTCTTCGCTTCCTTGGTGCTGCGCTGCTGTCCTTTGGCCATGACGGCTCTCCTTTGGTTCGACAGTGCGAAGTATCGCGCAGCGGCGGCGATTCGGTGGCGGGATGCCGGCTTGCGCCGCGGGGCAACCAGAGGCGGGCAGCACGGTGCGCAGCCTGACATCCCTCCCTTGACGCTCGACAAAGCTGCCCGCACCATCGGCTGCGATGATGCGGACGGTCTGCCGGCAACCCATGCCCCACTCACCGAAAGGACACCATGTACCAGAAGATTCTTGTTCCCATCGACGGCAGCCCGACGTCCTCACGCGGCCTGCACGAGGCGCTCAAGCTGGCCAAGCTCACCGGCGCGAGGCTGCGGCTGATGCACGTGGTCGATCAGTACTCGTTCGCGGTCGGGATGGAGGCGGCGAGCATGGTGACGAGCGAGATGATTCAGCTGCTGCGCGAGGGCGGTGAACAGCTGCTGAAGAAGGCCGAGGCGCGCGTCGCCAAGGCCGGCGTGCGCGTCGACACGGTGCTCTGCGACAGCATCGCGGGGCGGGTGAGCGACCAGGTCATCGAGCAGGCGGCGGCCTGGCGCGCCGACCTGATCGTGCTCGGCACGCACGGACGGCGCGGTTTCAGCCGTCTGCTGATGGGCAGCGATGCCGAGATGATCGTGCGCCTGGCCACGGTGCCGGTGCTGTTGGTGCGGGCGAAGGAGGTCCTTGCCACCGACGCGAAGCGCGCACCCTGACGGCGGCTCGCTCGGGCGTGCAGGCTCGGGTGGGCGTGCGGGCTCGGTTGGGCGACGCGATGTCTGCCACGGCCCGTGGCGGGCATTGAAGGCCGCGCGATGATGGCCCGCACGGGCACGCGCAGAGGTGCCTTCGGCTGCCCGCTCCCAGCGGCACGCGTCGCAGACTGCGCGAGGCCATCAGCCGACGGCCGGGCGCCATCGGATGGAGAGGGCTTTACTCCCAGGCTGCGAGTCGGGCGCCCGCGCACCGTTGCGCGTGCGCATCGCCTGGCGTTCAGCGTGCCAGCCGACAGGCTGCTGGCGCCGCCGTCCGCAGCTGGCGCCCGTGGTGCAATGCAGGGCCCGCCCGAGTCGACCGATCATGACGCCATCTCCGCCCATCGTCGCTGCCGCGAATCTCGAAGCCGCGCTTCGCGCCCAGGGCTACGCCGTGCTGGGCCCGCAGGGCACGACTGAGTTCCTGCACCTGCCGCTGCGCGCGCTCGACGCGCTGCCCGCGTACTGGAACGATCTGCCGCCCGACACCTATCTGCGCGACGGCGGCCGCTATCGGCGGCGACGCCATGCGAGCTTCATCGTCGAGGGCGATGCGGTGCGCAACGTGCCGCGGCGCGCGCACTGGCAGCCGCTCGAATACAACGCGCTGCACGGCGGCATCGAGCGCTGGTTCGAGCCGATCGCACCCGGGCTGGTGGCGCTGCCGGTGTGGTCGCAGCTGCTGCGCTCGCTGGCGCGCCTTGCCTCTGCGCTGAAGGGCCCGCAGCGCTGGCATGTCGAGGCGCATCAGTTCCGCATCGACACTACCGACGGCATCGGGCGCCCGACGCCCGAAGGCGCCCATCGCGACGGGGTCGATTTCGTCGCGGTGCTCCTGGTGGCGCGTCATGCCGTCAAGGGCGGCGAGACGCGGGTGTTCGAGTCGGCCGGCCCGCGGGGCACGCGCTTCACGCTGACCGAGCCGTGGTCAGCCCTGCTGCTCGACGACGAGCGGGTGATCCACGAGAGCACGCCGATCCAGCCGATCGACCCCTCGGACGCGGCGCCATGTCACCGCGACACGCTCGTGATCACGCTGCGTGCCGGCAGCTTCCTCGACGCCGCCTAGCGGCGTCGCAGGTCACGGCTCAGGCGTATTGCGCGATCCCGGCAATCGCCCACTCGCGGCTACCGTCGGTTGGCTTGACGAGATGCCAGACCTCGTCGAACGGGGCCGCCGCGCCGTCCTTCTCCTCGCGGATCAGGCCATGGAAGCGCACGCTGACCACCTGGCGCGCGTCTTCCTGCGCGAAGTCGAGCACCTGGGCGTCGAGCTGCACGACGTCGGTCTGCTGCGACGAGCCCTTTCGGTCCTGCAGGTCGAGCTTGAACACCGCAAACATCTCCGGCGTCGCGAACTGGCGCAGGTCTTCGAGGTCGGCCTTGTCGTTGGCTGCCTGCATGCGGATGAAGATCAGCTTGGCAACACGCTCGAACGCAGCACTGTCGAATCCCGCCGGCAAGGCGGAGGCGTCCACCGCGGCGGCGGGTGCAGCCGCCGGGCCGGAGCCGAAGGGCGCGCCGCCGAACTGCGGCTGCGAGCCGACCCCCGGCCCGGCGCCCTGTCCGGCGAACTGCAGGCCCTGGGCCGTGGGCGCGTTGCCGGGCGCGGCGGGGCCGAAGCGGCGCAACAGGAAGCGCACCGCGACCACGGCGACGACCCCGAGCAGCATGATCATCAGCAGGTTGCCGAATTCCTCGCCCAGGCCCAGGTGGCTCATCAACGCCGCCAGCCCCAGGCCGGCGGCGAGGCCGGCGATCGGACCCATCCACGAGCGCTTGCCCGCCGCGCCTGCAGTCGCCGCGCCGGCGGTGCCCGGCGTGGCCGCAGGCGCCTGCTGCGCCGGGGGCGAGGTCGGGATGGGCTTCGCGGGCATCTGCCGTTGCATGCCCGAGGACCCGCCGCCGCCGAGGCGTCGGGCCTGCGCATCGAGGGCCACGAAACTCACGCCCAGCAGGGCGACGAACACGCTCAACAGGATCTTCTTCACGCTGCAACTCCTCAAAACCATCGACCGTGTGGCCAGGCGGGGAACACCACTATCCCGCGCACCTGACGCCGCGCATGGTATATCGGGACAGGCCTCGAATGTGCAAGGGCCAAACCCACCCCCTTCGGCGTCATGCAGGCTGCGCGCATGACGATCCCGCGATGCAGCCCTGCCCACCAGCATGCGAATGAAGATCTTCGACGCGCAATGCACGCGCGAGTTCCTGCCCTGGCCCGCGCTCATCGACGCGCTGCGCGCGATGTTCATCGGCGGCTGCGACATGCCGCCGCGCCACCACCACACGGTGGAGGTGCCGGGCGAGCCCGCCGCCACCTTGCTGCTGATGCCGGCCTGGGTGCGCGGCGAGCATCTGGGCGTGAAAGTCGTCACCGTGATGCCAGGCAACCGCGAACGCGGCTTGCCGACGGTGACGTCGAGCTACTTGCTGAGCGACGCCCGCAGCGGGCAGATGTTGGCGCTGATCGACGGTGGCGAACTCACGTCGCGCCGCACTGCCGCAGCCTCGGCGCTTGCCGCGAGCGTGCTCGCCCGGCGCGATGCCAGCCATTTGCTGATCGTCGGCACCGGGCAACTCGCCCTCAACATGGCAGCCGCGCATGCCAGCGTGCGGGCGATCCAACGTGTCGGCGTATGGGGTCGGCACCGCGCTCGAGCGCAGGCGGTCGCCGAGCACGTGCGCACGCTGCTCGGCGTCGAGGCCGAGGCCGTCGGCGATCTGGAGGCGGCGGTGCGCCAGGCGCACATCGTCTCGACGGTGACGCTCGCGACCGAGCCGCTGGTGCGCGGCGCGTGGCTGCAGCCGGGCACCCATCTCGACCTCGTCGGCGCGTTCCGGCCCGACATGCGCGAGAGCGACGACGAGGCGATGCAGCGCGCCAGCGTCTTCGTCGACACGCGCGACGGCGCCTGCACCGAAGGCGGTGACATCGTCCAGGCGCTGGCCAGCGGCGCGCTGACGCGCGAGGAGATCCGCGCCGACCTGGGCGAGCTGGCGCGCGCAGAGCACCCCGGGCGCGCCAATGCCGACGAGATCACGCTCTTCAAGTCGGTCGGCACGGCGCTCGAAGACCTGGCCGCGGCGCGGCTGCTGTGGCAACTTGCGGGCGCCGCAGCGCCGCGCCTGCGCGACGCGTGACCGGCGAGGGGTGCGCCAGGGTCACCCTCTCGCGTCGCGTCGCGGCACGGCCTGGCCGGAGCGCTGCTGTGCCGCGCCAGCCACAATGCCCGGATGCCACAACGCAGCAAGGCGGCATGAGCCCAGGCACTGACGGCCACGCCGGCTCGGGCATGACGTCGGCGCGAACGGCGCGCCTGGCCATCGAGCCCCTGCGGGCCGCGCATGCGCCGCTGCTCTTACCGGTGCTCGCCGATCCGCGCCTCTACACCTACGTGCCCGATGTGGCGCGGGCGTCGGTCGCGGCGTTGTGGCAGCGCTTCGAGGAGCTCGAGCGCGGCGCGCCGCCGGACGCGCACGAGCTCTGGCTCAACTGGGTGCTGCGGCGCCTGGACACGGGTGATGCGATCGGCACGCTGCAGGCCACCGTGACGCCGGGCGCGAACGCGTGGATCGGCTATTCGCTCGCGCCGTCGGCCTGGGGGCAGGGCTTCGCGACCGAGTCCTGCTCCTGGCTGGTGGCCGATCTGCCGCCGCGATACGCGCTGCGCGAGCTCCTCGCCACCGTGGATGTGCGCAATGCGAAGTCGATCTCGCTGCTCGAACGGCTGGGCTTCGAGCGTGTCGCCACCGAAGCGGCCGAACTGCACGGCGAGCCGACCACCGACTACCGCTACCGCCTCGGCTGCGCTCCCTGACGACCAGGCGCGGCGGTGCGCTCAGCGGCTCAGGTGCCAACCCCGAAGGCGCAGCGCGGCGAGCGCCACGGCGCTGAACGCGGCGCCGGCGAGGAAGGTCGCGCTCGCGCCAAGGCCGTCCCACAGTGCACCGGCCAGGCCGCTGGCCAGCAGCATGGCCACGCCGCTGACGAGGTTGAAGAAGCCGTACGCGGTGCCGCGCAGGTCGGGCGGCGAGGTGTCGGCCACCATCGTCGCCAGCAGGCCCTGGGTCACGCCCAGGTGCAGGCCCCACAGCGAGATGCCGGCCCAGACCCAGCCCCAGTGGTTGCCGGCCGCCAGCGCCAGGTCGGCAGCGATCAGCAGCACGAGGCCGAACGCCAGCAGCCGGCCGTGGCCGATGCGGTCGGACAGCTTGCCGAAGGGGTACGCGGCCAGCGCATAGACGAGGTTCATGCCCACCAGCACCAGCGGCGTCCAGGCCAGCGCCAGCCCGCCTTCGGCGGCGCGCAGCACCAGGAACGCCTCGCTGAAGCGCGCCAGCGTGAAACCCGCGCCGATCGCCACCACCCACCAGTATGCCGCGGGCAGACGGCGCAGGTTGTCGCGGCGGATCGGGTTGCGGCGCGGCTGCCCCGGCGCGCGCTCGGGCTCCTGCACGCCGAAGGCGAGCAGCGCCACCGACAGCAAGGCCGGGAGCACCGCGAACCAGAACACCGCGCGAAAGTCGTTCGCCCACAGCAGCATCAACCCGATCGCCAGCAGCGGGCCGGCGAACGCGCCCACCGTGTCGAGCGACTGGCGCAGCCCGAACGCCGCGCCGCGCACCGCCGGCGGTGCCAGGTCGGCCACCAGGGCATCGCGCGGGGCGCCGCGGATGCCCTTGCCGATGCGGTCGGTCAGCCGCGCCGTCACCACCCAGCCGATGCTCGGCGCGACGGCGAACAGCGGCTTGGCGAGCGCACCGAGTCCGTAGCCCAGCACGGCCAGCGGCTTGCGCCTGCCGAACCAGTCCGACAGCGCGCCCGAGAACACCTTGACGATCAGCGCCGTCGCCTCGGCCGCGCCTTCGATCAGGCCCAGCACCAGCGCGCTCGCGCCGAGCGTGGTGACGATGAAGACCGGCAGCAGGCTGTGGATCATCTCGGAAGAGACGTCCATCAACAGGCTCACGAAGCCGAGCGCCCAGATGCTGCGCGGGATGGCGGGGGAGGGGGTCATAGGCTACCTTCATGCTGCGCACGCCGGTGTCCGCCCAGGGGTCCGGAGGGCCCCTTCGTGGCCCCTGGCGGTCCAGCGGGCTCGCGGTGACGTCGGATGCAGTGCGGAGTTCGGGCGGATCGTCTCACGCGTGCGGCCAGCGTCACGGGGGCGGGCCGGATAATCTACCAATGCACCTGATGATCCCGTTTGCCTCCACGCTGTCGGAGGGCTGCCGGCACACGCTGCGCGATCTTCAGTTGCCGAACCTGTCGCGCCTGCTGGCGCGGCTGACGCCGACGGTGCGCGAAGGCAGCGATGAAACCAGCCTCACGCCGCCGCACGAGCGCGCGCTCGCGGCCGCGCTGGGCCTGCACGGCGCCGATGGCTGCCTGCCTTGGGCGGCGCGGCTGGCCGCGCTCGACGGCATCGACACCGGCAACGCCGCCTGGGGCCTGCTGACCCCGGCGCACTGGCACCTGGCGGCAGACCATGTGAGCCTGGTCGATCCGGCCGAACTGGCGCTCGACGAGGTGGACTCGCACGCGCTGCTGAAAGCGGTGCGCCCGCTGTTCGAGAGCGAAGGCTGGCACATCGCCTGGGGCGCGCCGCTGCGCTGGTACGTGGCGCACGAAGCGCTGCTCGACCTTCCCTGCGCATCGATCGACCGCGCGATCGGCCGCAATGTCGATGCCTGGCTGCCGCCAGACCCGCGCACCGCCTTCGTGCGCCGCCTGCAAAGCGAAGTGCAGATGCTGCTCTACCACGAGCCGGTCAACGACCAGCGCGAGGCGCGCGGCGCGCTGACGGTCAACTCGTTCTGGCTCAGCGGCTGCGGCGTGCGCCAGCGCGAAGCCGCGCCGGCGGATCTGAGCATCGACGCCGCATTGCGCGCCCCCGCGCTTGCCGAGGATTGGGCCGCCTGGGCCGAGGCCTGGCGCGCGCTCGACGACGCGGGGCCGATCAGGGCGCTGCTGCAAGGCGCCGATCGCGGCGAGCCGGCCCTGCTCACGCTGTGCGGCGAGCGCCACGCGCAGCGGCTCGAGGCGGCGCCGCAGGCGCTATGGGCACGCATGACACGCGGGCTGCGCGCGCCCCCCGTGGCGCCGCTGCTGGAGGCCTTGTGAACGCGACTGCGGCGTCCCCCACGCTGACCCTGCGCGACGTGCCGCCGCGCGCCGCGTGGGCGCTGGAGCAGGCCGGCGTGCACCCCTTGCTGGCGCGCCTGTTCGCCGCCCGCGGCGTGCGCAGCGCCGACGAACTCGACGACGGCCTGGCGCGCCTGCTGCCGCCCGCCGGGCTGCTCGGCGCGCAGGCCGCGGCGCGCCTGCTCGCCGACGCGATCGCCACCGGGCAGCGCCTGTGCGTCGTCGCCGACTACGACTGCGACGGCGCCACCGCCTGCGCCGTTGCGCTGCGCGGCCTTGCCATGCTGGGCGCGGCGCCCGGCACGCTAGGCTACGTGGTACCCGACCGCGCGGTGCACGGCTACGGCCTGACGCCGGCGATCGTCGACCTGGCCTTGCAGCAGCGCCCCGACGTGCTGCTGACGGTGGACAACGGCATCGCCAGCCTCGAAGGCGTGGCCCATGCGCGGGCGTGCGGCCTGGCCGTGGTGGTGACCGACCACCACCTGCCGGCGCGGCTCGAGGACGCCGTGGTCCTGCCCGACGCGACCGTGATCGTCAACCCGAACCAGCCCGGTTGCGAATTCGCGAGCAAGCACCTGGCCGGCGTCGGCGTGATGTTCTACGTGCTGCTGGCACTTCGCACCGAGTTGCGCGAGCGCGGCCGGTTCACTGCCGCGATGCAGCCCCGGCTCGACGCGCTGCTCGACCTGGTCGCGCTCGGCACGGTGGCCGACGTGGTGCGGCTCGACGCCAACAACCGGCGCCTCGTCGCGCAGGGGCTCAAGCGCATCCGCGCCGGGCGCATGCAGCCCGGCGTGGCGGCGCTGTTCGCCGCGGCCGGACGCGACCCGGCGCAGGCCAGCGCCTTCGACTTCGGCTTCGCAATCGGCCCGCGCATCAATGCCGCGGGGCGGCTCTCCGACATGACGCTCGGCATCGAATGCCTGCTCGCCGACGACGCCGCCCGCGCCGCCGAGCTCGCGCAGACGCTGGACGCGATCAACCGCGAGCGGCGCCAGGTCGAGTCGGGGATGCGAGACCAGGCGGAGGCGATGCTCGACGCGCTGCTCGAACAGGTCGGCGCCGACGGCCAGCCGCCGCCCGCGCTGTCGCTCTTCGACCCTGCATTCCACGAAGGCGTGGTCGGCATCGTCGCTTCGCGGCTGAAGGATCGCGTGCACCGCCCGACTTTCGTTTTCGCACGCGGCCGCGACGGCCTGCTCAAGGGCTCGGGGCGCTCGATCCAGGGCTTTCACCTTCGCGACGCGCTCGACCTGGTGAGCAAGCGCCATCCCGGCGTGCTGCTGCGCTTCGGCGGCCACGCGATGGCAGCCGGTTGCACGCTGGCCGAAGGGTCGTTCGACGTGTTCGACCACGCGCTGCAGCAGGTGGCGCGCGAAGGGCTGGATGCGGCCACGCTCGCGCGCGTGCTGCCGACCGACGGGCCACTGGCCGGCGAGTACTTCAACGTCGAGATGGTGCGCGCCATCGACGCCCAGGTCTGGGGCCAGGCCTTCGAGGCGCCGGTGTGGGCCGACGAGGTGGACGTGCTCGCCCAGCGCCTGGTCGGCGAGAAGCACCTGAAGCTCACGCTGCGCCACGCCGGCAGCGTGCGCGAGGCGATCTGGTTCGGCCGCAGCGAGCCGCTGCCCGCGCAGGTGCGCCTGGCCTACCGATTGAGCGTCGACGAGTACAACGGCCGCCAGCGGGTGCAGATGGTGGTCGAGGCTGCGGGGTGAGACGAAACTCGCGTCCACTGCCGACCGAAGGGGACGGACCCATCCCCCGCCGCCGGCCGGTTGGCCGCCGCGATCTCGGACCGCAGCGACGCTGCTGTCGCAGGGTAGCGTGCGTGGCTGCCCAGGCCGGCGATCCGGGCGACGGGCGGCGTCGTGGGCAGCTTGAGGTGGGCACGGCGGGAGGCAGCCACCCGAAGGCAGACACCCGCAAGCAGACACCCGCAGGCAGGCGCCCTATGGGCGATTGCGGCGCGTTGCGCGGCCTGAGACGGTCCGAGGGCACAGCCTCGGGCGCAACGCGTCCAAGCCACGCCTGAGCAGCCGCACCGGACGCCGGATGGCGCCCCGCTCCACTGCGAGCGTCACCTCCCGGAACAGACCACGCTGTACGGCCCGGTGCAGCAGCATGCTGCGACCTTCTTCGCCCGGGCCGATGCCGCGGCCGGGGCCGAGCTGCAGCAGTGTGTCAGGGACGCGTTCGACGCCATCCTCGAATGCGGCTTCGTCGCGCACGTCTTGCCTGCCCGACTTCGGCCGTTCAGCGCTCCGGCGGCAAGCTCACCGAGCGACAGGCATGCAGCGTGCTCAGCACTGCACACCGGTTACGTCCAGGTCGTCCTTCGACACGCTGTCCACCAGGCCTGCCAGCAGTTCGGGGTAGCGCGTCAGCAGGCCCTGGTACAGGACATGCACCGCCGGATCGCCTGGCGCGCGAGGACGGTGCAGATCGACCGGCAGCTCCAGCACCACCCGCGCGGGCGCGGCGGACAGGAAGAACACCCGGTCCGCCAGCGCCAGGGCCTCGCGCAAGTCGTGCGTGACGAACAGCACCGTGGTCTGGCGCTGGCGCCAGACCTCGCCCAGCATCAGGCGCAGCCGGTCTGCGGTCGGCGCATCCAGTGACGTGAAGGGCTCGTCCATCAGCAGCAGGCGCGGCTCGATGACGAAGGCGCGTGCCAGCGCCACGCGCCGCTGCATGCCGCCCGACAGCCGGCCAGGATAGGCATCGAGCACTTCGCCGAGTTCCATCGCCCGCAGCAGTTCGCGCGCCCGCCGCGGCCCCTCGGGTCGCCGCGCAGCACGAGCTCCACGTTCTCCAATACCGTCAGCCAGGGCATCAGCCGCGACTCCTGGAACATGAAGCCGATGCCGCTGCCGGGCTGCCTGCCGTCGAGCGCGATGCGGCCTTCGTAGTCCGCGTCGAGTCCGCCGACGAGGTTCAGCAAGGTGCTCTTGCCGCAGCCCGACGGGCCCACGACACAGGCGAACTCGCCGGGCCGCACCTGCATGCGCAATTCCCGCAGCGCCAGATGGGGTCGGCCGCCGCGATCGGGATAGGTCTTGCGCGCGATGTCGATGTCGAGCACGCTCAGCTCCGCCAACGCGTGACGCGCCGCTCCAGCGGGCGCAGCAGCAGCGCCTCGACCCCCAGCACGATGCCTGCGAACACCAGCGTGTAGGCGAGGATGCCGGTGATGTCGAAGAACTGGAAGAACACGTTGAGCTGGAAGCCGATGCCGTTGCTGCGCCCGAGCAGTTCAACCACCAGCACGATCTTCCAGATCAGTGACAGTCCCGCACGCGCCGCGGCCATCAGGTAGGGCTGCAGCTGCGGCAGATAGACGCGCCTGAAGGTCCGCCAGCGCGACAGGCGGTAGGCGCGCGCCACCTGCATCAGCTGCCGGTCGATGGCGCGCGCACCCTCGCGCACGGTCACGATCACGGTGGGGATCTTGTTGATCGCCACCGCGACGATCGCGGCCACGTCGTTGAGCCCGAACCACACGTAACACAGGATGATGGTGACCAGCGCGGGGATGTTGAGCCCGAGGACGAGCCAGCTGTCGAGGAACAGGTCCAGCCGGCGCCAGCGGCCCATCGCAATGCCGATCGCCGTGCCGATGGCCATCGCCGCGGCGAAGCTGATGACGACCCGCGTCATCGTGATGGCGAGGTGTTCCGGCAGGGCCAGCGAGCGGGTCTCGGCGATGACACGGGCGAACACCGCCATCGGCGCCGGCAAGGTCGAGGACTGCAGGGTGATGGCCGCGACATGCCAGGCGAGCACGAAGACCAGCAGCGAACCGAGACGCGTCAGCGCATCCTTGCCGCCAGACGCAGATTGCCGCGCGCGGCTTGTGCAAGCTGGCCGCTTTGTCCGTGTCGGCTGCCATGTCAGGGTTTGCGGCGGGCCTCGGGCGTCACCGACCCGTATGGCCTGCCCAGAATGTCCCGCCGGCGAGGGTCTTCGCGTTGCCGACCAGCGCTGGACCGCCTTCGGTGGCGAGAATCTGGAACACCTGTCGCGCCACCTGCTCGGCCTCCCCCATGGTGGCAGAGGGAATGCCGGCACGATAGCCATCGCGCAGGGCGGCGAACGTGGCATCGTCACCGACCTTCATCGACGGCCGCAATTGCGCCCAGGCGTCATCGGATTCGAGCAGCAGGCGCTTGGTGGCCGCCGAGGCACGCAGAAAGCCACGGATAGCCTGTGGATTGGCCGTCGCCCACTGTTCGCGGAACACCCAGCCGACCAGGGGCAGTTCGGCGCGCACATCGAGCGCGGCGAGGATTTGCTTCATGTCCAGCAGCGGCTGCATGCCGGCCGCGCGCAGGCGGGCACCGTAGTGCCAGAAGTTGAGCCCGGCAGGCAGTTCGCCCTTGAGCATCAGTTCGTTGAGCAGCGGCGGGGCGACGAAGTCGGGCT
The DNA here is from genome assembly GCA_963779155.1 of uncultured bacterium. Taxonomy (GTDB): domain Bacteria; phylum Pseudomonadota; class Gammaproteobacteria; order Burkholderiales; family Burkholderiaceae_C; genus CAIKUF01. The sequence goes on from CAVZXE010000015.1 coordinate 779,037, forward strand.
TGAGCCACTGGGCGGCATCCTCGCCCACCGTGCGGCGGGCGTAGGCACGCAGCAGCAGCCAACTCTTGTCGAGCGGTCCGCCGGCCACGCCCAGGCGTTTGCCGCGCAGGTCAGCAAAGCTGCGGATACCGGCGTCAGGGCGCACCAGCACCCCGCCCACCGCGAGCGAATACGGCACGAAGGTGAAGTCGCGCCCTTCCGCGCGCTGGCGCGCCACCCAGATCCAGTCGTTGACGATGACATCGACCGCGCTGCCGAGCAGGGCGACATTGGCGGCGTCCTTCAGCGCCAGCGGCACGATCTGGAGCCGGATACCTTCACGCTCGGCCAGGCCGGCGCGCTGCATGGCTTCGAGCTCCCAGCTGACAGTGCCGTACTGCAGCACGCCGACGCGGATGGTGGGCGCCTCCGCGGCACGCGCCGGCGCACCGAAGACACAGCACAGCGCGACGAGCGCCAGCCAGGCTCGAAACATGGACTTCATGCGCCCCTCCCGGAATGTGTCGATGGTGTGTGACAGCGCTACTGGCCTAGTGGCCAACAGCTCGAGTTCTGCATTCTCGCCTGCGGCGACCGCGTTCCTCGCCACGAAGCCGCCTGCCACAACGGGTCACCCGGCCGGGACCCGCATTCGTTCATCGCGCTCGGCCAACGGACCCGGCCCCTCGCGTGGCGCGAACTGACCACCGGAACGCTCCTGCCCGGGCTTGGCGCCTGCATCTGATCCGCGGGCCGCTGCCGCACACGGTGCTCGGAGGCAGGCCAAGATGCTGAGCGGGTTGCCAAGGCGGGAAGCCTTGCTTATCATGCTGCAATGCAACAAACCCCTGACCAGGCGAAGCCCGCCACGCGCCGCAAGCCGCTCCTCGTAGACCTCGCCTTGCAGGGCGGCGGCGCCCATGGCGCCTTCACCTGGGGCGTGCTCGATCGCCTGCTCGAGGAGTCGTGGCTCAGCTTCGACGGCATCTCGGGCACCTCGGCCGGGGCAATGAATGCGGCCGTGATGGCCAGCGGTCACACCCACGGCGGTGCCGACGGCGCGCGCGCCGCGCTCGAGACCTTCTGGAAGTGCGTTTCCGATGCGTCGAAGTACAGCCCGATCCGCCGCGGCCCGCTGGAGATGCTGACCGGCAAGTGGACACTCGAGAACTCGCCGATGTACATGGCCGCCGAGATGATGTCGCGCATCTTCTCGCCCTACGAACTGAACCCGACCAACGCCCATCCGCTGCGCGACATCCTGGCCGAGACGGTCGACTTCGAGTGCCTGGCCGACTCGCCGATCCGGCTGTTCATCACCGCGACCAACGTGCGCACCGGCAGCGGGCGGGTGTTCCGCAACGCCGAGATCACGCCCGACGTGCTGCTCGCCTCGGGCTGCCTGCCGACGATGTTCCAGGCGGTCGAGATCGACGGCGAGCACTACTGGGACGGCGGCTACGTCGGCAACCCGACGATCACGCCGCTGGTGCGCGAATGCCGTTCGCACGACACGATCCTGGTCCAGATCAACCCGATCGAGCGCCCCGGCGTGCCGAAGACGGCGCGCGACATCCTGAACCGCCTGAACGAGGTGGCGTTCAACTCGCCGCTGCTGAAGGAACTGCGCATGATCGCGCTGCTGCACAAGGCGGCGGACGCCGGCAACGGCGAAGGCCGGATGTGGGCCGAGATGCGCCTCCACCGCATCGCCACCGACCGCGTGACCGAGCTCGACTCGACCTCGAAGATGATCACCGAGTGGCGCTTCCTGTGCGGCTTGCGCGACGAAGGGCGGCGCACTGCCCAGCTCTTCCTCGACGCCCACGCGGACGACCTCGGCAAGCGCTCCACGCTCGACCTCGACGCGCTGCTGGAGTCGCACTGAGCATGGGCCTGCTGGGCATCCTGCTCGGGCTCGGGCTGCTGGTCTGGCTGGCGTTTCGCGGCTGGAGTGTGCTCGGCCTCGCACCCGTCGCCGCGCTCATCGCCGCCGCCTTCGCCGGCGAACCGCTGCTCGCGCACTGGACGCAGATCTTTATGGGCTCGGCGGCCGGCTTCATCGCGCAGTTCTTCCCGCTGTTCCTGCTCGGCGCGCTGTTTGGCAAGCTGATGGACGACAGCGGCTCGGTCAGCGCGATCGCGCAGTTCATGACCGAGAAGCTCGGCCCCAGCCGGGCCATCCTGGCCGTGGTGCTGGCCGGCGCGCTGGTCACCTACGGCGGCGTGAGCCTGTTCGTCGCGATGTTCGTGCTGGCGCCGATGGGCCAGGCGCTGTTCCGCGCCGCCGACATTCCGAACCGGCTGCTGCCCGGCGCCGTGATGCTGGGCACGGCCACCTTCACGATGTCGGCCCTGCCGGGTACGCCGGCGATCCAGAACGCGATCCCGATGCCGTTCTTCGGCACCACGCCGTTCGCAGCGCCCGGCCTCGGCTTCATCGCGGCAGGCGTGATGCTCGGCTTCGGCATGTGGTGGCTGATGCGCTCCGAGGCCGCCGCGCGGCGCGCCGGCGAGGGCTTCGCGCGCCCGGAGTCGACGGCCTCGGAAGCCGCCCAGGACCTGGTGGTTCGCGAGCGCGCCACCACCGCGAACTCGTTCGACCCGGCCGAGATCGAGAACGGCGAACGCAGCAAGCAACTGCCCGGCATCGCCGTCGCCCTCTTGCCGCTGGTCGTCGTGATGACGGTCAACCTGACGATGTCGATGCTCGTCCTGCCGCGCATGGACACTGGCTTCCTGGCCGAGGCGCACTGGGGCGAGACCTCGCTCGCCAGCGTGGGTGGCGTGTGGTCGGTGATCGTCGCGCTCACCGCGGCCATCGTGGTGCTGTACGGGTTCAACCGCGCCCGCCTGAAGTCTATCCGCGAGACGGTGGACGCCGGCCTCAACGCCTCGGCGCTGCCGGTGATCAGCGTGGCCAGCCTGGTCGGCTTCGGCGCGGTGGTCGCCGCACTGCCGGCGTTCGAGATGGTGCGCGACTGGGTGCTGGGCATCGAGGGCGGCCCGCTGGTCGGGCTGGCGGTGGCCACCAACGTGCTGTCGGCACTGACCGGTTCGGCCTCGGGCGGCCTGACCATCGCGCTCAGCGCCCTCGGCGACACCTACATGCAGCTCGCCGCCACCTACGGCATCGACCCGGCGCTGATGCACCGCGTAGCGGTGATCGGCGCCGGCTCGCTCGACAGCCTGCCGCACAACGGCGCCGTCGTCACGCTGCTGGCGGTGTGCGGGGCGACGCACAAGGAAAGCTACTTCGACATCGTGATGGTCGGCATCGTCAGCGCCTTGCTCGGGCTGGTCGCCGTCATCGTGCTCGGCAGCGCGTTCGGGTCGTTCTAGCGGTCGCGCTTGCGGGTGAGGCGCGCGTCGCGGCGCTGCACGTCGGGGCTCCGATGGGTCGGCGCCACACTTGTCGGATCACGGCCGTCGCGGGCTGTCTCGCTCCGGCGCCGGTTGGCGAAGCGTGTCGGCCGCGCATTCGGCGCAGGCAGGGTGGGCCGCGTACGGACAAGCGCCGGGGGCGTGCCGGGCCGGCGCCAAGTGCTGACTCGAACACATGGCTGCGCTCACCGATCCGCCCACAGTGCCCGAACTGCGGCGGCGAGCTAAAGATCATCGCAGCGATCCTGGAGCAGCCCGTCATCGAGAAGATCCTCACGCACCTGGGTCTGCAGGCCTGTGCACTGGAACGGGCTGCAGCCCGCGGCCAGACGCTACACGCCGCTTGATCATGCCGACCGCTCACCGTGCAGGCGTCGCGGCGCCGCGGCGCCCGGCGCTGCGGCGCCTTGCTGCGCCCGAGACCCTGTGCGACGGGCCGAAGCGGCATGATGACCAGGGTTGCCGGTGGGCGACGCCGATGACCGACGCGACTCGGCGCGGCCGTCGACACTCTGTTGTCCCGTGCTGACTCCCAGGGCTTCCAGGACTCCCATAACCGTATCAAGCCTGCCCAGTGCCGTGCCCGGGCCAGCCATAGGGGGGCTGGCCATGGGTGGCTGGCCATGGGCGCGAAGAAGGGCGCTCGAATTTCCTGTCCTCGCACGCGCCCGCGAGGTGAACGAGCGGCGCTGCAGGGCGCCGGGCGTCGCCCGCGACGGCGCAGCGCCGGGTTCGCGCAGGCCGGGCGAAGCCGCACTTCGCAGCCGCACTTCGGCGGCGGATTGCTACACTGAGTCGGGCTGTCGGTCGCGTCCTGTCAGTGCCGTGCCATCGCGGCATGGGGCGCACAGTCCGGTCAGCGCACTCCACCTCGAACCGACATTCACGCCATGAACACTCGTCGAAGCAGGCTCTGGTTTCCCATGCTCGCGGCGGCCGCCTGCGCCGCCTGCGCCGGCAGCGACTTCCAGTGGAACCAGGCGCGCCAGATCCAGCCCGGCATGTCGCAAGATCAGGTCTCGGCGCTGATGGGCTCGCCGACCGACGTGCGGACGCAGACCTACGGCGAGGCCTGGACCTGGGCCTATCTCAATCCGCGCACGAGCAGTGCACGCGCGGTCTCGGTCGTGTTTCGCGACGGGCGCGTGGTCTACGGCTCGGGGGTGCCCGAGGGCTTCAAGTAGTTCGCTCGGCGGCCCGTTGGCGATGCCGTCGCCCGCCAGCACAATGTCGCGCGGGTGGGCACCTGGCCGAGGGCGAATGGCGCGCCGGCGCCGCGAGCAAGCGTCGTTCCTTCGCATGAAGGTGACCTCACAGGGTCACGAACAGGGGGTTTGAACCGCCGGGCGCGGCCTGCGGCCGCAACCGAGTGCTCCGGTCCTGGTCGTGCGCGCTGCTACGACGGCGCTCCATCGCCTTGCATCGCCGGGAGGCGCCATCGAGGAGACCGTCGTCAAGTACGAGGATCGCATCCATGGCGTTCTCACGTGCTTCGATCGCATGCTGATCCGCGGCTACCTGCCCATCATGTCGCGCCGGTCGATGGTTCGGTCTCTCAAGGCCCACGAGATCGGAAGCGGCGCTGTCAAGCCGCTCCTGCTGGACAGGCCGCCGCGACGAAGGATGCCGCGGGTCGATCTTGCACGGGGTTCAATCCACTGGCGAAACCAGACGCCACACCGTTCAAGAGCCTGGTGCGAGGAGCGCACTGCTTGCAAGGATTCACCAAGCGCGACACCCGAGCACGGCTGACGTCCACGCAGATGCCGCGCTCGTGCACAGAATATCGAAAGAGGCCAAGGGGAAAGGTCGGCCGCTGTCTTCGCCGGCTACATGGTCTCGGGCCTTTCGCCAAGATTCCGCGCACGACGCGTCGCTGGCCAGTCACCAACTACGCCCGCAGCGTCAGGCGTCCTGCGTGTCGAGGGCCGGAGGCACTCAACGGCCGCTTCGCGACCCGCGCGACACCGACATCCCGGAACCGGCGCCGCGCCCGCTGAGGGAATGTCCGCACGCGCGCGGCGCGCGGCGGCCGTTGACGGCAGAATGGGGCGATGTCCGAAGCCACTCCCACCTCCGATGGCCGGCCCGACGAAACCCGCGGCCTGAGCTATCCCTGCGGCGAGCCGCCCGGCGCCGGCCAGGTGCGCGAGATCACGCCGGGCCTGCTGTGGCTGCGCATGCCGCTGCCGTTCACCCTGAACCACATCAACCTGTGGGCGATCGCCGACGAGGATGCGCAGGGCCCCGGCTGGGCGATCGTCGACACCGGCACCCAGACGCCCGAGGCACTGTCCGCCTGGCGCGCGCTCGTCGCTCCCGACGGCCCGCTGGCCGCCACGAGCCAGGGCGCGCGGCTGACCCGCGTCTTCGTCACCCACATGCACCCCGACCATGTCGGCATGGCCGGCTGGCTGACGCGCAAGTTCCAGTGCCGGCTATGGATGACGCGGCTCGAATATCTCACCTGCCGCACGCTGGCCGCCGACACCGGGCGCGAGGCGCCCGACGACGCGATCCGCTTCTACGCCCGGGCCGGGTGGCCCGAGGAAGCGCTCGACGTTTACCGCGCCCGCTTCGGCGGATTCGGCAAGTACCTGCACGCGCTGCCCGACAGCTTTCGGCGCATCGGCGACGGCGAGACCCTTCGCATCGGTGGGCACGACTGGCGCGTGATCGTCGGCCACGGCCATTCGCCCGAACATGCCTGCCTGCTTTGCAAAGACCTCGGCGTGCTGATTTCGGGCGACCAGGTGCTGCCGCGGATCTCGTCGAACGTGTCGGTGTTCCCGACCGAGCCCGACGCCGACCCGCTGGGCGACTGGATGGCTTCGCTCGAGTACCTGCGCTCGACGCTGGACGACTCCTTGCTCGTGCTGCCGTCGCACGGCGAGCCCTTTCACGGCCTGCATGCGCGGCTCGTCCGGCTCTCCGCCGGCCATGCGCGCGGGCTGGAGCGGTTGCGCCGCACGCTCGCCGATCCAAAGCGCGCGATCGACGTGTTCGGCGCGCTTTTCGCGCGGCCGATCGACGGCAAGGGCGATCTGCTCGGCATGGCCACCGGCGAGAGCCTGGCGCACCTGAACCATCTGCTCGCGCGCGGCGAGGCGCGTTTCGAGGACGGCGCCGACGGCGTGCGGCGTTACCGCAGCGTCTAGGCGCCTGGCAGGCCGTCGCCGGCCGCGCTGCGGGGCGCGGGGCGGCGTGCCCGGGTCGGCTCTCAGGGCCGGCCGAAGGCGGGGATGATGAAGTCGCGTGCGATCGCCGACGTGTCCTTCGGCTCGAAGGGGTTGGCGGCGATCACGACCACCGCGTCGAACGCAGGCATCACCCACACGTACTGGCCGCCGAACCCGTTCGCGGTGTAGCTCGGCGCCGCGCTGCCTTGCCCTGGCAGGAGCCACCACAGGTAGCCGTACTCGGCCCAGGCAGGCCAGGGCCATCCGGCGCCGAGCTGCCGGCGGGTCGCCGCGTCGACAAAGTCGGCCGGCACGAGTTGCCGGCCTTGCCAGGCACCGCGGCGAAGGAACAGGTTGCCGAACTTGGCCAGGTCGCGCGCCGTCGCCTGCAGACCGCGGCCGCCGAGTTGGTTGCCCTGCGGATCGGTTTCCCAGCGCAGCTTCGTCACGCCGAGGTCGCGTCCGAGCGTCTCCTGTGCGAACGCCAGCAGCGGCATCTTCGTCGCGCGCGCCAGCGCAATGGCGAGCAGGTTCACGCTCGGCGAGTCGTAGTTGAACGCCTGGCCGGGCGTGTGCGCCAGCGGGCGCCGCAGGGCAAAGGCGATCGGGTCGCCGCCGTCGTCGAAACGCGCGCAGTCGCCGCCGCGCGAGCCGCGGCAGGCATCGCGCGCCTTCTCGTCCCAGGCAAAGCCCGAGCTCATCGTCAGCAAGTGCCGGATCGTGATGTCCTTCACTCGCGGGTCCACGCCCGGCGCCCCGGCCTCGGGCAGGAAGTCGGCGATCGGTTGATCGAGGCTGGTGAATGCACCGCGTTCCAGCGCGATGCCGACCAGCGCCGACACGAAGCTCTTGGTCGCCGAGTTGATCTGGTGCAGGTCGTCGCGCGTCACGTCGCGGCGGTAGTACTCGAACACGAGCCGGTCGTGGCGCACCACGAGGACACCGCGCACGCCGGGCATCGCGCCGCCGTCAAGGTGCTGCCGCAGGCGCTCCATCGCCGCCCCGTCCATGCCCTGCTCGGCGGGCGGGGCTTCGGCCCAGTCGGCGGGGGCCGCCGCGGCCGGCGCCGGTGCCGAGACCGTGGGTTGGGCCCAGGCGGCGGGCAGGGCCAGCACCAGCAGGAGCAGGAGCAGGGTACGTCGCATGCAGCGCAGTCTAGCCGGGCCTGCAGCCTCGCCAACCCGGGCCCATGTCCCCACGCGTGTCGCGAACGGGTGGCGAGCCTACAGTGCGCGATGGGAGGGCCTGTCTCATGTCATCGCCGGGATTGCAGCGCCGCTTTCGGTGGCGCACGGTCGGCACGCTGTGGCTCGCGCTGCTGGCGGTCACCGCTGCCGCCGCCGAGCCGCCGGTGGCGGTGACGGCGGCGGTGACGGTGACGGTGACGGTGCCGGTGCCGGTGACGGTGACGGTCGTCAGGGGTCTGTCGCACCCCTGGGGCCTGGCGTTCCTGCCCGACTTCGAGCGCGGCGGGCGTGTGCTCGTGACCGAGCGCTCCGGCGCGTTGCGCATCGCCACGGTTCGGGGCGAGCTCGGCCCGCCGATCGCTGGGGTGCCCGAGGTCGATGCGCGGGGCCAGGGCGGCCTGCTCGACGTGGCGCTCGACCCGAAGTTCGCCGACAACGGCTGGGTCTATCTGAGCTACAGCGAGGCCGGCGAGGGCGGCAACGGCACGGCCGTGGCGCGCGGCCGGCTCGAATCGAACGGCGTGCAGGGGCGGCTGCTCGATGTGCAGGTGGTCTTTCGCCAGCGGCCGAAGGTGCGCAGCACGGCGCACTTCGGTTCGCGGCTCGTGTTCGCGCGCGACGGGCGGCTCTTCGTGACGCTGGGCGACCGCTTCAGCCGCCGCGACGATGCGCAAACGCTCGACAACCACCTCGGCAAGGTCGTGCGCATCGAAGCCGATGGCAAGGTGCCGGCCGACAATCCGTTCGTGTCCGCGGCGCCGGGTCGCCCCAAGTCGGCCGACCTCCCACTCGGCGAGGCGACGCCGCAGGCGTCTTGGGGGTCCCACTCCGCCGGTGCGTTGCCCGAGATCTGGAGCTTCGGACACCGCAATGTGCAGGGTGCCGCGCTGCACCCCGCCACCGGTGCCCTGTGGACGCACGAACACGGGCCGCAGGGCGGCGACGAGCTCAACATCGCCCCTTCCGGCCGCAACTACGGCTGGCCCGTCATCACCTACGGCGCCGAATACGGCAGCGGACGCAGGATCGGCGAGGGCACGGCCAGGTCCGGCATCGAGCCGCCGCTGACCCATTGGGTGCCGTCGATCGCGCCCAGCGGCATGGCCTTCGTCACCAGCGACCGCTACCCGGGCTGGAAGGGCAGCCTCCTGGTCGGCTCGCTGAAGGACGAGATGCTGGTGCGGCTGACGCTCGATGGCGACCGCGTCGTCGGCGAGGAACGCCTGCTGAAGGGCGTGCTCGGCCGCATCCGCGACGTGCGCCAGGGCCCCGACGGCTGGCTCTACCTGCTGACCGACGCCACTGACGGGCGTATCCTGAGGCTGGTGGTGCCGGGCGCCTGACCGACGCCAGTCGCGGCACCCGCCCCGAAGGCGGCGTAAGTTCGTTGCCAGTTCGAGGGCGTCAACTCCCGGCTTTGGCATTTCAACCTGCAAGGAGACTCGTATGAGCAAGCGTGACGTGGTGGTTCTGGGCGCGGCCCGGTCGGCGATCGGCACTTTCGGCGGCTCGCTGGCCGACATCGAACCGGCGGAACTGGCTGGCACCGTGATGAAGGAGGCCGTCAAGCGCTCCGGCGTCGACCCGAAGTCGATCAACTACGTGACGGTCGGCAACACGATCCCGACCGAGAGCCGCTTTCCCTACGTGGCCCGGGTCGCATCGATCCAGGCCGGGCTGCCGATGGAGTCGGTCGCGATGTCGGTCAACCGGCTGTGCTCTTCGGGCCTGCAGGGGATCGTGACGACGGCGCAGAACATCCTGCTCGGCGACTGCGACTACGGCATCGGCGGTGGCGTGGAAGTGATGAGTCGCGGTGGCTACCTGTCCACCGCAATGCGCACCGGCGCGCGCATGGGCGACACCAAGCTCGTCGACATGATGGTCGCCACGCTGACCGACCCGTTCGGCGTCGGCCACATGGGCATCACGGCCGAGAACCTGTGCACCAAGTGGGGCATCAGCCGCGAGGAGCAGGACGCGCTGGCCGTCGAGTCGCACCGCAAGGCTGCGGCGGCGATCGCCGAGGGGCGCTTCAAGTCGCAGATCGTGCCCATCGTCAGGCAGACGCGCAAGGGTGAAGTGACCTTCGACACCGACGAGCACGTCAAGCCGGCGACGACGCTGGAAACACTGGCCAAGATGAAGCCCGCCTTCAAGAAGGACGGCTCGGTGACGGCCGGCAACGCCTCGGGCATCAACGATGGCGCGGCCTTCTTCGTGCTGGCCGACGCTGCGGTGGCGGCAGCGGCCGGCCACAAGCCGATGGCGCGGCTGGCGAGCTACGCGGTGGCCGGCGTGCCGAACGACGTCATGGGCGAAGGCCCGATCCCGGCGACCAAGCTGGCGTTGAAGAAGGGCGGCTTCACGCTCGACCAGATGGACGTGATCGAGAGCAACGAAGCCTTCGCGGCGCAGGCCATCGCGGTCTCGCGGGGCCTCGAGCTCGACCCGAAGAAGGTCAACCCGAACGGCGGCGCGATCGCGCTCGGCCACCCGATCGGCTGCTCGGGTGCGTTCCTCGCCACCAAGGCGGTGTACGAGCTGCACCGCACCGGCGGCCGCTACGCGCTGGTGACCATGTGCATCGGCGGCGGCCAGGGCATCGCGGCGGTATTCGAACGCCTCTGACGCGCTGCATCGGCACGGGCCGGCGGGGCCCGGCCGAGGCTGCGGATCGAACGGCTGCGCGCAGCCCGTTCGATCCGGTTGCCCGGCATCAGGCGCGGCCGATCAATCACCGGCCGCGCGCTCGGCGGGCCGAGGTTGGCCCATGTGAACGAGGCCGCGCCGGGTTCAGGGTGCGAGCACCAGCCGCGACTTCGCGTGGGTTTCCACCTGGGCCGGAGCGAACCACCAGGGCCGCCGCTCGCCGGCCGCCCAGAGCCTGGCCTGATCGTTCTGGTGCGGCTGGAAGTGGCGCTCGCTGACGCCGCCCGCGAGCACCGCCTCGATCTTGTCGGGGTCGCCGAAATCGACGACGAGCTGCATCGACGCGAAGAAGTTCACGTCGTAGGGCTTCTGGAAGTCGTACACGCCGCGATCGAGCGTTTCGCCGCTGCCCGGCCGCTCCAGCGTGAAGCCGCCGACGAGTTCCTGCCCCGCGCCGCTGCGGCGCAACGGGCTGACGAAGCGTAGCGTGTGCGCCTTGCCCCACTTCCACGCGGCCGGGTCCTTGCCCTGCGCAGCCTCGATCTGCGCCCGCGCTCGCGGCGCCGCACTGCGGATCACGTCGGTCAGCGTTTCGCGCCGATCCGGCGTGCGGGTATCGTCAAACCAGGCCGAGTCGGGCGTTGCCGCGAGCGCATCGAAACGCTGCTGCCAGAAGTACCAGGTGGACAGCATGTCGTTGGCGGTCTCCAGGCCCAGCTTGTCGCCGAAGGTGCCGAGCGCGGTCTCGCGATACAGCGCCTGGTAGAGCAGCGGCGCCGCCTGATCGGCGCGATCCACGCCGTCCCACCGCGCCAGGATGCCCGCCAGGTCGCGCTGGGCGGGGTCGTCCTTCAGCGCATCGACCATGGCCGTGCGCAGGCGATCGCTCTGCAGATTGCGATCGTCCCGCATCCGCTTCCAGTGGTCGTCCACCGTCATCTGCCTGGCCGCGCCCAGCACCTGGCCCATCCGCGTGTAGCGATAGTCCGGCGCCACGTAGTTCGTGTAGTACCACGGGAAGCCGTCCGGGCGGGTGTCGTTGTTGGCCGTCCCGACCCAGGCACGCGCCGGATTCAGCATGCCCGGCATGCGGTCCTTCGGGATGAAGCCGGTCCAGTCGTCGCTGCCGTCGGCCGGCGCAAGCCGCGGCAGGCTGCCGTCGGCACCCGCGCGAATGGGCACCGCGCCGCTGGCGCGGTGGCCGATCGCGCCCTGGTCGTCGGCAAACACGAAGTTGAACATCATCAGGTCGATCTTCTGCACTTCGCGATCGAACGCGGCCGCGTCGGGCGCCGTCAGCAGACCTTCGATGCCGATCGCCGGCGCCAGCACCTCGGCGTCGGTGGAGCGCAGCACCAGGACCTTGTCTCCCTTGGGGCCGAGGCCAGGGTGGTCGCTGATCACCGGCCCGCGCCGCGTGAAGCGCAAGGTCAGCGGGTGCTCGCGAAAGCCGCCGGCAGCGTCCTTGTCCTTGACCCTGATCGACTCGGTCAGCACCTCGAACGCAACGCTCCGCCCGGCTTCGAGGTAACGCGTGGGGTCGGTCGGGTCGAGTGTCTCGATGTACAGGTCCTGCACATCGCCGTAGGCATTGGTGACGCCGAAGGCCACGTGCTTCGTGCGCCCGACCATGATGCCCGGCATGCCGGGCAGCGACGCGCCCACCGCCTGGATGTCGGGCGAGAACAGCCCGACCGGATGCCAGGTGCCCGGCAGGATGCGGTTGTCCAGGTGCGGGTCGTTGGACACCATCGCCTTGCCCGAAGCCGTGCGCGATGGCCCGACCGCCCAGTTGTTCGAGCCCAGGCCCTGGTGATTGAGCGCTTCCGGGGCCGCTGCCAGGTCGGCCCACTCGAGATCGAGCCTTGCCCAATCGGTGCGCGCAGCGCCAGCCGGCGCGTCCAGCGCGGTGCGGGCCGCCCAGTCGGGGTTCACGGTCAGCGGGAAGATCTCGCGCGCCCGCTCCAGGCCCAGCTTGTCGATCAGTTTCTGCGCAACGACTTCGGCCTTGAAGTTCGTGGCGTGCGTGTAGTGCACGAAGTGGACCAGCGTGACCAAATCGGCCACGCTCCACGGCCTGGGGACCAGGCCGCCTGCCTTCAACTCGATCGGATGATCGGGCACATTCGCTTCGATATAGGCGTTGACGCCTTCCACGTAGTTCTGGAAGTAGGCTCGCGATGCCGGGTCGAGCCGGGTGGCGTGACGGTCGCCGTTGCGCCGAATGCCCAGCACGCGCATGCGGATGTCGCTTGCCAGCGCGTCGGCGCCGAAGCTCGCCGCCAGTTCGCCCCGCCAGGTGGCGCGGAACAGCTCCATCTGCATCAGCCGGTTCTGCGCCGTGATGAACCCCTGCGCACGCATCAGGTCGGGCGTGTTGGCCGCGAAGATGTAGGGCACGCCCAGCTCGTCGCGCAGCACCTTCACTGGCGCGCTTAGGCCGGTGAGCTTCAACTGGCCCTCGACCTGCGGATGTCCGGCCGATCGCAGCAGCAGGAAGGCGCCGACGGCCGCGGCGACGATCAGCGTCAGCAGGCCGAGCAGGACCCACTTCAGAACTTTGCGCATCATGTGTCTCCTCGTGCGGGCGAGTCTAGCGTCCGAGGGGCGGCCGGGCCGGGGTGGAAGCACTCGTCGAGGGGGCGCTCGCTGCCAACGGCAGCGCGCCCGCGCCGCAGCGCGTTCCGGCCGGGGAGCCGGCCACGAGCGGCCGTCAGGCGAAGCGTTCGTCCAGCCGCAGGTAGCGCCACTGCCCGGGCGGCAGGTCGCCGAGCACGACGCGGCCGATGCGCACCCGCTTCAGGCCCGTCACCTTTAGGCCCACCGCTTCGCACATGCGCCGGATCTGGCGCTTCTTGCCTTCGCGCAGCACGAAGCGCAACTGGTCGTCGTTGACCCACTCGACGAGCGCCGGCTTCAGCGCCTCGCCGTCGAGCGCCAGGCCGTGGTTCAGCAGCGCCAGGCCGTCGGCCGACAGCGGCTCGCCGGCCGCGGGCTCGACCCGCACCAGGTATTCCTTCTCGACCTCGGAGTCCTCGCCGATCAGCTGGCGCGCGACGCGGCCGTCCTGCGTCAGCACGAGCAGGCCGGTCGAGTCGATGTCGAGCCGGCCGGCGGGCGCCAGGTTGCGCAGGTGCTCGGGCAGGAAGCGGATGCCTGAATGGTCTTCGCGCCACTGCGTCTGCGCCTTCACCAGCACGACGGCCGGCTCGTAGCCGTCCTCGGCCTGGCCGCTGACCCAGCCGACCGGCTTGTGGAGCAGCACCGTCACGCGCTGTGCCTGCTGGAAGCGCGCCTTGGCGTCGATCGTGATCTGCTGCCCGGGCAGCACGCGCGAGCCGAGCTCGGAGACGACGCGGCCATCGACGCGCACCCAGCCCTTCGGGATCCACTCGTCGGCCTCGCGCCGCGACGCGATGCCGAGCTCGCTCATGCGCTTGGACAGGCGCATCGTCGCGGGCTGCGAGGACGCTTCGGGTCCGGCGGGGCGGTGTGGCGGTGGCGGACGGGGTCGGTCCTCGCGCGGGGGCCGCTCGCGCTGGCGGTCGCGCGCTGGTGCCCGGCGCAGCGGCGCGTTGCCTGCCGGGTGCGGCGCTACGTCGCCGCCGGGCCGCCGAGGCACCGGAGCGCTGCTGCGTGGCGCCACGTCGCCGTCGGGCCGATGGGGTGCCAGTGCGCCGCGCCGCGACACCCCTTCGCTCCCGCGCCGCTGGGGCGCCGGCATGTCGTGGCGTTGCGCCACCGTACCGCCGGGTCGCGAGCGGGGCGGCGCGCGGTCGGGCGGAGTCGCCCGGTCGTCGCGAGGGGCGGGGCCGCGCCCGGCGAATGGTGCGCGGTCGTCCCGGCGTGCGGGATCGTGTCCGGCAGCAGGCGCCCGGTCGCCCCGGCGTGCGGGATCGCGTCCGGCAGCAGGCGCCCGGTCGTCGCGCCGTGCCGGGCCGCGGCTGGCGTTGGGGGTCCCGTCGTCGCGGCGTGCCGGGCTGCGGTCGGGCGGCGGCGGCCGTTCGCCGCGCCGTGCCGGCGGGCGGGACGCGTCGCGTTCGGGGCGCTCGTTTCGTTCGGCCTGCGTCTTGGCCTGTGCCTGCGCGAGCGTCGGGCGCGGCTTCGGGCCGGCGGCGCGCACCGGCGCGCGATCGCTGCGCCCGGGGCCGGGCGGCTTCTTCAGTTTCAAGGTGGCCATGGCATCGTGCTCCGGCTCCGATTGGAGCACGCGCGGCATCGGCGCTACAGCGCCGGACCGAACAGTTCGCGCAGCGCGACGCCGTACTGCGCCTGGCCGAGCGCGTTGGTGTTGTGGTGCGAGCCACCCTCGACCAGCACGAAGCGCTTCGGCGCGCGGGCGCGCTCGTACAGCGCGCGGCCGAGTTCGGGGCGGATCAGCTGGTCCTCGCTGCCGTGCACCACCAGCACCGGCACGCTGACCTTCTCGATCCGGCTCGCGGCGTCGAAGCGCTGCGAGATCAGCGGCGTCACCGGCAGCCAGCCCCAGGGCATGCTCTGGAAGACCGCCGGGATCGAGGGGAAGCTGCCTTCGACGATCAGCCCGCTGGCGTCGTTCACTTCGGTGGCCAGGTGGACCGCGACCGCGCTGCCGAGCGAGTGGCCGAAGATGTAACGCCGCTGCTGCGGGTGCTCGCGGGCGAGCCAGTCCCACGCCGCGCGCGCGTCTTCGTAGGCGCGGGCCTCCGAGGGCAGCGCGTCGTCGCTCTGGTCGGTGCTCTGACCGAAGCCGCGGTAGTCGATCACGAGCACCGAAAAGCCGAGGCTGCCCATGCGCCGCACGCGGGCGGCGCTGCCCGTCACGTCCCAGCGCGCGCCGTGCAGATACAGCAACATCGGGGCCGCCGGGTCGTCGTGGGGCAGCCACAGGCCGTGCAGGCGGGCCGGCACGCCGCTCTCCTTGGACTCGAAGGCGATCCACACCGGCGTCATGCCCTCGGCGGCCTGCGCGCCGGCCCACCAGGTCTGGCTGACCGGCCGGAAGATCCACTGCCGCTGCTGAGTCTCGAGGGTGGCGCAGCCGGCCAGCGTGGCGATGGCGAGGGCCGCGACGGCAAGCCAGCGGCGGGGCGATGTCATCAGGCGCATCGGTTGCAGACTCGTTCGCGGCGCGGAAGTTCAGCCTGGCAGCTTGCAGGCCGCCCGGTTTTGCGAGAGATTGCGGCAGCGCGCAGGCATTGCCAAGTGTCCGGCCTCAGCCCCGCGGGTGGTGCGCGGCGTGCAGCACGCGCAGCCGCTCGCGGGCGACGTGGGTGTAGATCTGCGTCGTCGAGATGTCGGCATGGCCGAGCAACATCTGCACCGCGCGCAGGTCGGCACCGTGGTTGAGCAGGTGCGTCGCGAAGGCGTGGCGCAGCGTGTGCGGCGACAGCGGCGTCGTGATGCCGGCAGCCAGGGCGTGCTTCTTGATCAGCAGCCAGAACATCTGGCGCGTCATGCCGTGGCCGCGCGCGGTGACGAAGAGCGCATCGGTGCTCTGCCCGCCGAGGATCGCCGCGCGGCCGCGCGCCATGTAGCGCTCGAGCCAGCCGCGCGCCTCCTCGCCGAACGGCACCAGGCGCTCCTTCGACCCCTTGCCGGTGACGTGCAGCGCGCCGTCCGACAGCCCCACGTGCACGCTCTTGAGCGTGACGAGTTCGCTCACGCGCAGGCCGCTGGCGTACATCAGCTCGAGCATCGCGCGGTCGCGCAGGCCGAGCGGGGTTTCGGTGTCGGGTGTGGAGAGCAGCGCCTCGACCTGCGCCTCGGTGAGCGTCTTGGGCACGCGCATCGGCTGGCGTGCCGTCAGCAGCCGCAGCGTCGGGTCGGCCGTGATCAGGCGCTCGCGCAGGGCCCAGCGGAAATAGCGCTTGAAGACGGTGAGCCGCCGGTTGGCGCTGGTCGCCTTGCTGCCGACATGGCGCGCCACGCCGTGGGCCTGCAGGTCGTTCTCGGTGCTGCCGTCCAGCGAGCGTTCGTGCGTCGTGGCCAGCCATTGCGAGTACAGCGTCAGGTCGCGGCGGTAGGCGGCGAGCGTGTTCGCAGAGAGGCCGTCCTCGATCCACAGCGCGTCGATGAAGCGGTCAATCGCCTCGAGGCTGGCCTCAAGCGGCGTCACGTCGCGGCCCGTCTCGATCGGCCCCGGGCCGTTGCCAACCCGGCTGAGCCGATCTTGGGGAGCTGAGCCCGGACGCACCACGGTCCGGTGGACTGTTTGTGCCTGGCGAAGGGTCGGGCCACAGGCCCGATGCGGCCTGCAAGGCATGCCGCAGGCCGCTTGCGTTGGTCGTCACTCCAGCTTGAGCTTCTGCTGCTCGACCACCTTCTTGTAGACGTCGAACTCGGCCGCGATCTGCGCCGCGAACTGTTCCGGCGTGTTGGCGATGATGATCGAGCCGGTGTCCTCGATGCGCTTCTTGACCGCCGGGTCGTCGAGCGTCTTCTTCACCGCCACCGAGACCTTGTCGACCACGTCCCTGGGCAGGCCCTTGGGCCCGAGCACGCCGTAGTAGGCCATGCGGTTGACGGGCTCGAGCCCCACCTCCTTGAAGGTCGGCACGTTGGGCAACTGCGTCAGCCGCTGCGGCGCGGCGACGACGATCGGGATCAGCCGCCCGTCCTTGATGAAGGGCAGCGCCGACGGGATGTTGTCGAAGATGATCGGCACCTGGCCGGCCACGGTGTCGTTCAGCGCCGGCCCGGCGCCGCGGTACGGGATGTGGGTGACGAAGGTGCCCGACAGGCTCTTGAAGAGCTCCATCTGCAGGTGCCCGATGCCGCCCGTGCCCGAGCTCGCGTAGGCGTACTTGCCGGGGTTCTTCTTCAGCACCTCGATGAAGGTCTTGTAGTCGCGCGCCGGGAACGACGGATGCACCGCGATCACGTTGGGCGTTGCCGCGATGTTGATGATCGGCGTGAAGTCGGTCAGCGGGTTGTAGCCGATCTTCGCGTTGATCGCCGGGTTGGCCGCGGTGGTCGATACCGTCGCCATGCCAAGCACGTAGCCGTCGGGCGCGGCACGGATCACCTCGAGCGCACCGATCGAGCCGCCCCCGCCGGCCTTGTTCTCGACCACCATCGTCTGCCCCAGCGGGGCGTTGATCTTCTCGGCCGTCACGCGGGCCACGATGTCGGTCGTCCCGCCGGGGGCGAACGGCACGATCAGGCGCACCGGCTTGGTCGGGTAGGCCTGGGACCAGGCGGCACCCGCTGCGGCGAGGCCGAGTGCGGCCACGGCGACGTGGGCGATTGCGCGTAACGATCTGCGGGGCATGGGTTCTCCTGCAAGGGGCGGTGGGTGGATGCGGTTCGGCGACGACGCGGCCGGGGCGGCCGGTCGCCCGGCCTTCAAGTGCGCCAGCATACCCGCAGCCGTGGCGGGCATTCCGACGGCACTGGCACACTCGCCGCATGGCGCATGTGTGGCTGCTGGTGCCCGACTTCCTGCTGATCCTTTGCGGGTTTGCGCTGTGCCGCTGGACGGCGCTCGGCCGCGGCGTGTGGGACGGCGTCGAGCGGCTCGTCTATTACCTGCTGTTCCCGGTGTTGCTGTTCAACTCCATCGTCAGGACGCCGCTGCAGCCGGGCGAGACGATCGGCCTGGCCGTGGCCGGGCTCGGCGTGGTGGCCTGCGGCATCGCGCTGGCCACCGCGCTGAGGGGGTGGCCGGGAGTCGATGCGCGGCTGCACGCCTCGGGTGCGCAGACGGCGTTCCGCTTCAATTCCTTCATCGCGCTGGCGCTCGCGGAACGTCTGGCCGGACCGCAGGGCCTGGCGTGGGTCGCGCTCGTGATCGCACTGTGCGTCCCGCTGTGCAACGTGGCCGCGGTGTGGCCGCTGGCGCGCCACGGTGGCCACGGCTATGGGCGCGAGATCGTCCGCAACCCGCTGATCCTGAGCACCTTGGCCGGCCTCGCGGCCAACCTGGCGGGACTGCAACTCCCGGACGCGATGGCGGCGGCGTTGCAGCGCATGGGCCTGGCCGCACTCCCGCTCGGCCTGATGGCCGTCGGCGCGGGCCTGAAGTTCGGCGGGCTGACGGCTGCGCCCGGCCTGGCTGCCGCACTGCTGGGCATCCGGCACGCGGTGCTGCCGGCGGTGGCGATCGGCCTCGGTGCGCTGCTGGCGCTGCCACTTGAACAGCGCACGATCATCGTCGCCTTCGCGGCACTTCCCACCGCGCCGAGTGCCTACGTGCTGGCGGTGCGCATGGGCGGCAACGGGCCGTTCGTGGCCGGGCTGGTGACGGTCTCGACAATGCTGTGCGCGATCAGCGTGCCGTTGTGGCTGGCCGTCCTGGCGGCGATGCAGGTGCCGCGCTGAAGCCTGTGCGGCAACCAGGCTCAGGGCCACTCAGGGGCAGCGTGACGGGCGGGGCGTTCGCGGCATCCGGACGGCGCCCGTCTTGCCGCTGCCGCACAGGCGCCGTGGTTCGTCGGCCTTCGCTCCGAACGAACGCCTTCACCCGCGGCGTCGAAACACGTACGATGCCGGGCCGGCGTGCGGAGTCCCCGCGTCACTCCAGCGGGGTCGGCTCCGAACCGGTTGCGCGGCGCCGCCTCACCTGAACCTCCTTGCGACCGGTAACCTTGGATCGACGCAATGCCTGACCTGTCCTCGTACCTTCTCTACCTGGCGGCCTGCGTCGCACTCATAGTCGTACCGGGCCCGGCACAGGCGTTGGTATTGGCTCGAACGCTGGCCGGTGGGCGCACGGCCGGCGGCCTCACTGCGATCGGCCTCAACGTTGGCACTCTGTTCCATGCGGTCGCGGCAGCACTCGGGCTCTCCACCATCCTGGCGACTTCAGCGCTGGCCTTTTCGCTCGTCAAGTACGCGGGCGCCGCGTACCTCATCTACCTCGGAATCAAGGCGCTCGCCTGTGCCGCACCCGCAGCGAGCACAGGCGCGCAGGCGAGTACCGATCCGACCTCGGTTCTCGGCCAGGCGGTCGGTACTGGCGTCCTCAACCCGAAGGTCGCGCTCTTCTTTCTTGCATTCCTGCCTCAGTTCGTGGATCCGTCCCTCGGCCATGTGTTTCTTCAGTTCCTGGTGCTCGGTGCAACCATGGCCGTGCTCGACACGTTTTACGAACTGGCGCTTGTACTTGCCTTCTCGCGACTCCGGTCCCGCCTTCTCGGAAATGGCAGGTTCGCGCGCTGGCAGTCCAGGGTTTGTGGCATCGTGCTCATAGCCCTCGGGGTTCGCCTGGCTGCGCAGAGTCGATAGGCGTGCCCCGCCCAGATTGCAAGGCGTCGCCTAGCCCGCTGGTCGAAAGGACCCGAAATCGGCAGGACGCTTGGCAGCAGCGTAGGCCTCGCGAAGCCGCTCCATCCATTCCGAAACGAGAAGTCCACTCATGACCACCGTCCTTGTTCTCGTCGATCTTCAGAATGACTATTTCCCTGGCGGCACCATGGAACTCGAGGGCGCGGAGCCTGCCGTTGCCCAGGCGGCGCGCCTTCTCGACGCCTTCCGCCAGCGTGCGTGGCCGATCATTCATGTCCAGCACATCGCCAAACGCCCGGGTGCAAGCTTCTTCCTGCCGGGCACTGCCGGCGCCGAGATCCATGCGTCGGTGCGGCCAATCTCTGGCGAACGGGTCGTGACGAAGCACTACCCGAACAGCTTTCGCGAGACCACGTTGCTGGAGGATCTTCGTGCGCTCGGGGCTTCGCACCTGGTTTTCGCGGGGATGATGACGCACATGTGCGTGGACACGACAGTGCGCGCCGCCACGGACTTCGGCTTTCGGGGCTCTCTGGCGCACGACGCCTGCGCCACGAGGGATCTGCAGTTTGCGGGCAGGACGGTCGATGCGGCGAGTGTTCAAATGGCCTATCTGGCCGCCCTGGACGGCTCGTTTGCCACGGTCCGCACAGCAGAGGCGTTGTGTGCGGAGTTGTAGGTCGCTGCGGCGAGGCCGAACCCGTCGGGCGGCCAAGCCGGTGGTGCCCGCTCATGTCAAACTTTGCCGAAGGCCGGCGACGACCAGCCGGAACAAGGCTTTCTTACTCAACAGAAGGAGAGAAACCATGACCATACTTGTAGCCTACGTGCCGCGCCCGGAGGGGCAGGCCGCGCTGGAGAAGGGCATCGAGATTGCCAAGCGCCGCCAGGAGCGCCTGGTGGTCGTCAATGCGAGCCCCGGCGGCAAGCAGGAGGATCCATCGATGGCGGACGTCCAGGATGTCGAGCGCGTCGAGGAAATGCTGGCGCAGTCCGGCATCGGCGCGGAGTTCAAGCAGTTCGTCCGCGGCAAGACCGCCGTCAACGAAATCGAAGCGCTGGTCGACTCGCTGCAGGTCTCGCTGCTGATCATCGGCCTGCGCAAGCGCACTGCGGTCGGCAAGCTCATCATGGGCAGCGTGGCCCAGGACATCCTGCTCTCCGTGCCGTGCCCGGTGCTGGCCGTCAAGGCCAGCTGACTCGCAGGCTTTGGGAGCCGAACGCTGAGCGGGGCCTGCGCACGCTCCGCTCAACTGGTCACGCCGAGGCCGTGCCTCGCGGCACCGCACAAGGGACCGGCCGGATCAATCGGGTCGCTGGCGCAACGCCCAGGCGATGTGTTCGCCCACGAGCGCGCTGGCGCCGCCAAGGCGCTCGCGCAAGGCCCTCTCGATGTCGGCGCTCGGCGTTGCCCGCAGCGCATTGCCCATGGCGACGGCGAGGTTGCGCTGCCAGCGCTCGTGGCCGATGCGGCGGATCGCGCTGCCTTCGGTGCGGCGCAGGAACTCCGCCTCGCTCCACGCCCACAGCGACAGCAGCGACGCCTGCGAAAGCGCCGCCCGCGCGTCGAAGTCCGGCAGCGGGCTGCGCTGCGCGTACTTGTTCCACGGGCAGGCGAGCTGGCAGTCGTCGCAACCATAGATGCGGTTGCCGATCGCGGGGCGCAACTCGATCGGGATCGGCCCGTCGTGCTCGATCGTCAGGTACGAGATGCAGCGCCGCGCGTCGAGCCGGTACGGGGCGACGATCGCCTGCGTCGGGCAGACCTCGATGCAGGCACGGCACTCGCCGCAATGCGCACTGACGGGCGCGGTGAGCGGCAGCGGCACATCGACGCAGATCTCGCCGAGGAAGAACATCGAGCCGCCCTCGCGATGCAGCGCCAGCGTGTGCTTGCCGCGCCAGCCGATGCCGCTGCGCGTGGCGAGTTCGACCTCGAGCAGCGGCGCCGAGTCGGTGAACACGCGGTGGCCGAGCGGGCCGATGGCTTCGGCGATGCGATCGGCGAGCGCCTGCAGCCGCGAGCGGATCACCTTGTGATAGTCACGGCCTCGGGCATACATCGACACGCTGGCCGCGGCGGGGTCTCGCAGGCGTTGCCACTCGATCCCCTGCCAGCCCTCGGGCGTGGCGCGTGGCAGGTAGTCCATGCGCGCGGTGATGACGCGCAGCGTCCCCGGCACCAGCTCGGCCGGCCGCGCGCGCTTGCGCCCGTGGGCCGCCATGTACTGCATGCGGCCGTGAAAGCCGGCCCCGAGCCAGGCCGCGAGCCCCGGCTCGGCGGTGGACACATCCACGTCGGCCACGCCGATCAGGGAAAATCCAAGCGCGTGCGCCCACACGCGCAGCTGCGCCAACAACTTCTCGCCATCCCACGCTTGAGCCCCGACCGCCATCCGCCGATTCTAGGAACCCGCAGCGCGCTCTGGCCCGACGAGGCGGCCTGTGCCGCAACGGCGCGGGCATTGGCCACGCGGCCGGCGTTGCGCGGTGCCACGGTCGAACTGCGCGGACCGCTGGGCGCCGGCAAGACGGCCTTCGTGCGCCACCTGCTGCACGCGCTGGGCGTGCAGGGTCGCGTGAAGAGCCCGACCTATGCCTTGATGGAGCACTACGAATTGCCGGGCGGCGATGTCTGGCATTTCGATTTCTTCCGCTTCGACGATCCGCAGGAATGGGAAGACGCCGGCTTTCGGGATGTCTATGCGAGCCGCGGCCTGAAGATCGCCGAATGGCCCGAGAAGGCGGCCGGCCTGCTGCCGCCGCCTGACCTCGGCATCGCGATCGCGATCGGCGATGCCGACCGGCGCGAGGCGCGCTTCACCGCCCACAGCGCACGCGGGCAGGAGCTGCTGCCGTGATACCGGCGCGGCGAGAACTGCTGATGCGCGGTGGCGCACTCGCGCTGATGCTCGGCGCGCGCGCGCTGGCGTGGGGCGCGGGCATCCTGGCCGTGCGCGTCTGGCCGGCCGACGAGTACACGCGGGTGACGATCGAGTCCGACGCGGCGCTCACGGCCAAGCACTTCGTCGCCGACAACCCGTCGCGGCTGGTGGTCGACATCGAGGGCCTCGAACTCAGCCCGGCGCTGCGCGAGCTGGTGGGCAAGGTGCGCAGTGACGACCCGTTCATCGCCGGCGTGCGCGTGGGGCAGAACCAACCGCGCGTGGTGCGCCTGGTGTTCGACCTCAAGCAGCACACGGCGCCGCAGGTGTTCACGCTCGACCCGGTGGCGGCCTACCGCTGGCGGCTGGTGTTCGACCTCTACCCGACCACGCCGCCCGACCCGCTGCTGGCGCTGATCCGCGAGAAGGAGCTCGCCGAGCAGCAGGCTGCCGCGGCGGTGAAGGATGCGCTCGGCGAGCTGATCGGCAAGCTCGGCAAGCCGCCGCTGCCGATCACGCCACCGGGCTTGCCGCCGGCCGCCTTGCCCGCGCCGCCCCCGCTGGCCGCGGCCTCGGTGCCGGCGCGCCAGACGCCGGCCCCCGAGCCCGAGCCGCCGCCGATGGCGCAAGGCCGGATCGACCGCCTGGTGATCGTCGCGCTCGATCCCGGCCACGGCGGCGAAGACCCCGGCGCCATCGGCCCGAGCGGCCTGCGCGAGAAGGACGTGGTGCTCGCCATCGCGCTGCAACTGCGCGAACGGCTGAACGCCAACACCGGCATGCGCGCGATGCTGACGCGCGACGCCGACTTCTTCGTCCCGCTCGACCAGCGCGTCGCCAAGGCGCGGCGGGTGCAGGCCGACCTGTTCATCTCGATCCACGCCGACGCCTTCTTCACGCCGCAGGCGCGCGGTGCGTCGGTGTTCGCGCTGTCCGACAAGGGCGCCAGCAGCAGCGCCGCGCGCTGGATGGCCGAGCGCGAGAACGCGGCCGACCTGGTCGGCGGCGTCAACGTCAAGGCGGCCGACGCGACCGTGATGCGCACGCTGCTCGACATGAGCACCGCGGCGCAGATCAAGGACAGCCTCAAGCTCGGCGGCGAGGTGCTCTCGCGCATCGGCCAGGTGGGCCGGCTGCACAAGGGCAGCGTCGAGCAGGCGGGCTTCGCGGTGCTGAAGGCGCCCGACATCCCGTCGATCCTGGTCGAGACGGCGTTCATCTCCAACCCCGAGGAAGAGTCTCGCCTGCGCGACTCGGCGTACCAGGCGCAACTCGCCCTCGCGCTGGCCAGCGGCGTGCAGCGCTACTTCGCCCGCAACCCGCCGCTGGCGCGCAACCGGGTGCTGTAGGCGGCGAGGAGGTGGCCACCAGGAGGTAGCCAACCACCGGCAGGCGTCGTAGAGGGCGATTGCGACGCTTTGCGCGGTCTGACACGGTCCGAGGTCACAACCTCCGGAGCAACGCGTGCAAGGCATCGGTCGGCAGCCGTACCGGGCGCCGGATGGCGCCGCGGTCGACTACGAGCGTCACCGCCGCGAGCAGACCACGCTGTACCGCCTGGTGCGGCAGCACGCGTGCTGATGCTCGGCCTGTTGGCCACGCTCGCCGTGCATGGCGTGAGCCTATGTGCCCAGCAGCGCTTCGAGGCGGCCGTGCGCCAGACCCAGCAGTCGGCCCGGGCGGCACGGCCCGAAGCACACCTGGACGATCTGGTGTTCACGCTGCAGGATGGTAGGCCGGTCGTGACCGCCGTCGTTCGCAGCCCGACACCCTTCACGATCGCCAGAGTCGGCGCGATCGGCGAGCGGCTACCGCCTGCGCCAGGCGGCGCCGTGCCGCGGCTGCGCCAGCGCCACGTCGATGTGGACGTCGAAACCGACGGCCCTTGAGCGGCTGCGCGCTCAGCACGCGCTGCCCATGTCGGTCTTGCTGTCCTTGAGCGGCCTGACCTGGAGCTTGAGCAACGGGCCGACGATGCGCTGGCGAAATTTCTCGAAGTCTTGCGCGCTGTCCTTGCCGCTCGTCGAGACCTCGATCAGGCGCTTCGCGCCCTGCAGGTCCCAGCGCTCGACCTTGATGACGCCGCCTTCGACGCGATGCATCGCAGCGCTGCAGCCCAGCGGCTTGGCCAGCAGGTCCTTGGGCATCGCCTGCGCCGCGTCGGCCTTCACGGTGCAACTGCGCGAGTAGGCGCGCTTGGGCTGCGCGTCGCCGGTCCAGCCGATGTCCACCTCCTCCTTCGAGTCCGCGTGGCCCTTGAGCGGGCACTTCCACTTGTGCAGCGGGCCGGTCGTCGGGAAAGGGGCGGGGCCGCGCAGCTTGTAGGTCGATTCGGTGCGGCCACCACTCGTTCGTTCGCGGGCGATGGCGGCAAAGCCGTCGGGTAAATGGCTCGGCTGTGCAACGGTGAAGTAGCGCACCACGAAGTCCGTCTCCGCGCCGGGCTCGAGACCGAGGGCCGACAGCACTGCCTTCGCCGTCTGCGGGCCGCCCTCGGTGGGGTCCCAGCGGATCGCGAATTCGGCATCTGCGGCGGCCAGCGAAGCGGCTGAGACACAGAGCAACGATGCCGCTGCGAGGTAACGAACAAGTTTCACAGAGCCTCCCGTCGAAGCCTGCCGCGCCACACAGACCGCTGTGCAGACACGTTCGCAGAGAATACCGCCAGTCGGGCCCGCCAGGCGCCATCGTGATCGGCTTCGAGCCGCCTGAGGACGAGCCATTCAACGGGAGCTGACGCATGCATCCGATCGCAGACTTCGTTGCCGGGGCACTGCTGCTGGCGTTCGGGCGCAAGCTCTTCTGGCTGTTCGTCGGCATCGCAGGCTTCTATGTCGGCGTCGAAGTCGTGCGCGTGCTCCTGGCCGAACAGCCAGCATGGGTCATGTGGACGGTCGGCATCGTCGCCGGCCTGATCGGCGCGGTGCTGGCCCTCGTCGTCCAGCGCCTGGGCTTCGCGATGGCCGGCTTCTACGCCGGAGGCTACGTGGCGCTGGTCGTCGCCGAACGCTTCGCCCCCGGTGCGGTCGGCATGGCGACGTTCCTCGTCGGCGGCGTGATCGGTGCGGTCTTCGCGGCGACCGTCATGGACTGGGCGGTCGTCGTGCTGTCGTGCCTCCTCGGCGCAGCGCTCGTCGTGGCCCGCCTCGGGCTCGACGACCGGATCGGCCTGCTCGTCTTCCTGGGCCTCGTCGCCGTGGGTATCGTCGTGCAGTCGCGGATGATGGGCGCCGACCTGAAGCCCCGTCGCTAACGGATGGCGCTGATCCGACGCCGGACCCATGCCAGGGTCCCAGATTGGTGCAGTGTTCCACGAGTTGATGCCGGGTCGAGTCCTTGCTCTTGGGTGAGCGCCGCCAGGCGGCCTGCGCCGCCGCCAGATCCATGGGCGACAGAACGAAGTCGGTCGTGTTCGGCAGGCGGCGACGTCCAGATCGACAAAGGCGCGCAAACGCCTGCGCAGGGCTTCGCGCCTGCCGTAGGAGACTTGCACACCGATGTGCTCGCTCATGTGCGGCAGCGGCAGCAGCAGCGGCACCAGCCATCGCGCGACGGCCCAACGCAGCCTGACTCCAGGGTAGACCGGTGGTCGAGCCCAACGAGAGGCGTCATTCGGCCGCGCTCACGTGCTGGTTGCAGGCCGTCAGGTCCACATGGCGCGCGCGCCGTGCAAAGTGCGCAGCGAGGCCGTCGAACTCGTGGTGCGACAGCGGGTGGGACAACGGGTGGTACCGCATGGCGCGCCGGGCCGACGGCGGCCCTTCGTGTGCGCCGACGCTGCCCTCAAGTTCGCGGCGCGGCCCGCCGAGCTTTGCGCGGGCGCGGCGCAGCCAGCGAGTCGCCGAGCTGGCGCGCGATCTCCGCCTGCCCGCGCGTGCACAGGAACTTCTCGAACGCCAACGCCACCTGCGACAGCTGGCGCGAGGCCTGGTGCATCACGTGCCAGTCGCGCTGGATCGGGTTGCCGTCCATCGGCAGCATCGCGAGCACGCCGGCCTTGAACTCCAGCACGCAGGTGTGCATCGACAGGAAGGCCACGCCGAAGCCGGCCGCGCACATGTGCTTGATCGCCTCGTTGCTCGACAGCTCGGAGCCGATGCGCAGCGGCAGACCGGCGTCCTTGAACATCCGCTCGACGCTCGAGCGCGTGCCCGAGCCGCGCTCGCGCACCAGGATGCGCTCGTTGGACAGCATCGCCAGGGTCGGCCGCGGACCCGACATCAGCGGGTGATTGGGTGCGGCGAGGAAGGCCATCGGGTGCTTGGCGAAGGGCGTCGAATCGGTCTTCAGCTCGGCCGGCGGGCGGCCCATGATGGCGATGTCGATCTCCTGGCCGCTGAGCATGCGCACGATCTCGTCGCGGTTGCCGACCTGCAGCTTGACCTTCACCTGCGGATGCTCGCTGGCGAAGGTCACCAGCATCGGCGGCAGCAGGTACTCGGCGGTGGTGATCGCGCCCACGCGCAGCGTGCCGGAGAACACGCCCTGCAGCGTGGCCATCTCCTCGCCGGCCTCGCGCCACAGCTCGAGGATGCGCCGCGCGTAACCGTCGAGCAGCTCGCCCGCCTCGGTCAGCCGGATGCCGCGGCCGGTGCGCTGCAGCAGCTGCGTACGCGCCGATTCCTCCAGCGCCGCGATCTGGATCGACACCGCCGGCTGGGTGAGGTGCAGCGTATCGGCGGCGGCCGACACGCTGCCCAGCCGCGCCACGGCGTTGAAGCTGGCGAGTTGGCGGAAGGTGGCGTTCTTGGTCAGCGGCATGGCGTGATATTAGGAAAAAGACATGAGGCAGTCAAAAGATTTAATTTTCCTAATTGGTCGCAGTTGCCTACATTGACCCCATCCGCAACGCACGAGGAGAAGCTCCATGGGTCACATGAAAGACGTCCAGCAGATCACCGACGCCAAGAAGCGCTATTCCGCCGGCGTGTTGAAGTACGCGCAGATGGGCTACTGGGACAGCGACTACGCGCCGAAGGACACCGACATCCTGGCGCTGTTCCGCATCACGCCGCAAGACGGCGTGGACCCGGTCGAGGCCGCCGCCGCCGTGGCCGGCGAGTCGAGCACCGCGACCTGGACGGTGGTCTGGACCGACCGCCTGACCGCCTGCGACATGTACCGCGCCAAGGCCTACCGCATCGACCCGGTGCCCAACACCCCGGGGCAGTACTTCTGCTACGTCGCCTACGACCTCAGCCTGTTCGAGGAAGGCTCGATCACCAACGTCGCGGCGTCGATCATCGGCAACGTGTTCAGCTTCAAGCCGCTGAAGGCCGCGCGCCTGGAGGACATGAAGTTCCCGGTCGCGTACGTGAAGACCTTCGCCGGCCCGCCCACCGGCATCGTGGTCGAGCGCGAGCGCCTGGACAAGTTCGGCCGCCCGCTGCTCGGCGCCACGACCAAGCCCAAGCTCGGCCTGTCGGGCCGCAACTACGGCCGCGTCGTCTACGAAGGCCTGCGCGGCGGCCTGGACTTCATGAAGGACGACGAGAACATCAACTCGCAGCCCTTCATGCACTGGCGCGACCGCTTCCTGTTCGTGATGGACGCCGTCAACAAGGCCAGCGCCGCCACCGGCGAGGTCAAGGGTAGCTACCTGAACGTCACCGCCGGCACGATGGAGGAGATGTACCGCCGCGCGCAGTTCGCCAAGGACCTGGGCTCGGTGATCATCATGGTCGACCTGGTCGTGGGCTACACCGGCATCCAGTCGCTCAGCCACTGGTGCCGCCAGAACGACATGATCCTGCACCTGCACCGCGCGGGCCACGGCACCTACACCCGGCAGAAGAACCACGGCGTGAGCTTCCGCGTCATCGCCAAGTGGATGCGCCTGGCGGGCGTGGACCACATCCACGCCGGCACGGCGGTCGGCAAGCTCGAGGGCGACCCGATGACGGTGCAGGGTTACTACAACATCTGCCGCGACACGCACACCAGGGTCGACCTGCCGCGCGGCGTCTACTTCGACCAGGACTGGGGCGCGCTGAAGAAGGTCATGCCGGTGGCCTCCGGCGGCATCCACGCCGGCCAGATGCATCAGCTGCTCGACCTGTTCGGCGACGACGTGGTGCTGCAGTTCGGCGGCGGCACGATCGGCCACCCGCAGGGCATCCAGGCCGGTGCGACGGCGAACCGCGTCGCGCTCGAAGCCATGGTGCTGGCGCGCAACGAGGGCCGCGACATCAAGGAAGAAGGCCCGCAGATCCTGCGCGACGCCGCCAAGTGGTGCAAGCCGCTGGCCGCCGCGCTCGACACCTGGGGCGACATCACCTTCAACTACACCTCGACCGACACCTCGGACTACGTGCCGACGCCGTCCGTCGCCTGACATGGAGCACCCGGCGCCACGAGTACGTGCCGCCACCCGCCGGGCGGGTTGCTCGGCCGCCTTGGGGCGGCCCGGCGCCGGCCGAGCGAACCGCTGAACGAATCTGGAGCATTGACATGCGAATCACCCAAGGCACCTTCTCCTTCCTGCCCGACCTCACCGACGCGCAGATCACCAAGCAGCTCGACTACTGCCTCGAAAAGGGCTGGGCGCTGGGCATCGAGTACACCGACGACCCGCACCCGCGCAACACCTTCTGGGAGATGTTCGGCAACCCGATGTTCGACCTGAAGGACGCCGCCGGCATCCTGATGGAGATCAACAACTGCCGCAAGACCTTCCCGCAGCAGTACATCCGCGTGACGGCCTTCGACTCGACGCACGGCACCGAATCGGTGGTGCTGTCCTTCATCGTCAACCGGCCCACCATCGAGCCAGGCTTCCGCCTGATTCGCAGCGAGGAGCCCGGCCGCACCATCCGCTACAGCATCGAGAGCTATGCGGTGCAGGCCAAGCCCGAAGGCGCACGCTACTGACCGGCCGGCCCGGCCACCGCTCGTCATGGACGCCTCTTCACCCGCCGCTGCCGTCGCGACCGCGCCGCGCGCACTGTTCGAATCCTCGGGCGTGAAGGCGCTGCTCGACCAGCTCGATGCCGAACTGGTCGGCCTGGCGCCGGTGAAGGACCGCATCCGCGACATTGCGGCACTGCTGCTGATCGACAAGCTGCGTGCCGAGCAGGGCCTGCAGTCGCAGCCGCCGACGCTGCACATGTGCTTCACCGGCAACCCCGGCACCGGCAAGACCACCGTGGCGCTGCGCATGGCAGAGGTGCTCAAGCAGCTCGGCTACGTGCGCAAGGGCCACCTGGTGGCGGTGACGCGCGACGACCTGGTGGGTCAGTTCATCGGCCACACCGCGCCGAAGACCAAGGAGATCATCAAGAAGGCGATGGGCGGCGTGCTGTTCATCGACGAGGCATACTACCTGTACCGCCCGGAAAACGAGCGCGACTACGGGCAGGAGGCGATCGAGATCCTGATGCAGGTCATGGAGAACAACCGCGACGACCTGGTGGTGATCCTGGCAGGCTACAAGGACCGCATGGACACCTTCTTCTCCAGCAACCCCGGCATGGCCTCGCGCATCGCGCACCACATCGACTTCCCGGACTACTCGGAGGCCGAGCTGATGCGGATCGCGCAGCTGATGCTGGGCAAGCTGAACTACCGCTTCGGTGCCGATGCCGTGCCGGCCTTCGAGCAGTACGTGCACCTGCGCCGCCAGCAGCCGCACTTCGCCAACGCACGCTCGATCCGCAACGCGCTCGACCGCATCCGCCTGCGCCATGCGACGCGGCTGTTCTCCGCCGAGAGCGCGCTCAGCCGCGACGATCTGGTCACGCTGCACGCGCAGGACATCCTCGCCAGCCGCGTGTTCGCCATTCCCAAGCAGGGAACCAGCGCATGAGCACCGAAGCCCTCATCTTCGACGCCGCCGACACGCTGGCCGACACCGAGGAGACGCACCGCGTGGTGTTCAACAACGCCAGGTGGGCCGGCTGCACAAGGGCAGCGTCGAGCAGGCTGGCTTCGCGGTGCTGAAGGCGCCCGACATCCCGTCGATCCTGGTCGAGACGGCGTTCATCTCCAACCCCGAGGAAGAGTCTCGCCTGCGCGACCCGGCGTACCAGGCGCAACTCGCCCTCGCGCTGGCCAGCGGCGTGCAGCGCTATTTCGCCCGCAACCCGCCGCTGGCGCGCAAGCGGGTTCGCTAGCTCCCTCTGCAGCAGGGCGTGCATGATTCGTGCTTGAGACTGCCGAACCGAGAAGCCGCCCATGCCGATCCGCTACGACATCGTCCACACGACCCTCTACCGCTACCGCGAGCCGGTGACCTTCGGCGAGCACCGGGTGATGTTCCGCCCGCGCGACAGCCACGACCTGCGCGTGCTCGCGACCGACCTGCAGGTGAGCCCCGAGGCGATCGTGCGCATGATCCAGGACCCGCACTCGAACTCGGTCGCGCTGGTGCAGCCGATCGTCGCCGCCACCGAGCTGCGCATCGTCTGCTCGTTCACGATCGAGCACGCGGTGAGCTTCAACCTCGAGCTGCCGCTCGCGCCGACGGCCGACATCTTTCCGTTCGCCTATTCGGTGGAGGAGCGCTTCGACCTCGAGCACTACCTGCGCCCGCACTACGACGACCCGCGGGGCGAGCTCACCGCCTGGGCGCGCCAGTTCATCCGCACCGACGGGCCGACCGGCACCCGCGAGCTGCTGGTGCAGATGAACCAGCACATCCGCGAAACGCTTGCCTATGCCGAGCGCGACGAGGAGGGCACGCAGACGCCGCTGCAGACCCTGGCGATCCAGAGCGGCAGCTGCCGCGACTTCGCCTTGCTGATGATGGAAGCCGCGCGGCGCCTCGGCATCGCGACCCGCTTCGTCTCGGGCTATCTGTACGACCCGGCGCTCGACGGCATCGGCGCCGACGGCACGCCGGTCACGGGCGCCGGCGCCACCCACGCCTGGCTGCAGGCCTACCTGCCCGGCGCCGGCTGGGTGCCGTTCGATCCCACGAACAACCTGCTTGGCGGCAACCAGCTGATCCGCGTCGGCGTGGCGCGCGATCCTTCGCACGCGGCGCCCGTCTCGGGCACCTGGTACGGGCCGAAGGACGCCTACCTCGGCCTGACGGCCACGGTGCAGGTGCGGCGCAACGCCGACACCTGAACGGCTCACTGCCGGCGCCGAAAGCTCGCCGGCGTCTCGCCCGTCCAGCGCTCGAAGGCGCGCCTGAAGCTGCGGCCGTCGGAGTACTCGAGCGCTGCGGCCACGTCGTCGGTGGCCACGCCGCGCGCCAGCATCCGTCGCGCACGCTCGATGAGCACCTGCTGCGCGAGATCGGCGTACTTCAGGCCCTCGGCGGCCAGCATGCGGTTGAGCGTGCGGGTGCTGACGCCGATCTCGGCCGCCATCGCCGCCGGGCTGCGCAGGCGGTCGGCGTCGTCGAGCAGCACGTCGCGCAGGCTGGCCGGTGCATGGGCCAGGCCCAGCGCCTTGAGCTCGCGCTCGCAAGCCTGACGCGCCAGCTCCGCGGTGAGGCTGTCGTGGTAGCGCAGCGGCGCCTCGAGCTGCCCGGCGTCGAACACCGCGCGCGCCACCTCGGCATGCGCCAGCACCGGGCAGCCGAACTCGCGCTCGAGCCGCTCGAGCAGCTCGCCCGCGGGCTCGCCCTCGAGTTCGACGCGCTTCAAGCCAAAGGCCTGGGTCGGCAGGTGGGTCAGCGCGTTCACCGCGGTGAGCAGGTGGTCGGCCTGCAGGAAGCTGCGGGTCTCGGCATCGCCGAACAGGTCGCCGGCGACGAGCGAGGCCTCGCCGTCTCGCACCCGCAGCGTCACGTCGAGCATCGAGCCCGCCAGGCGCTGGAAGTCGACGCCGAACTGCAACGCATCGCCGAAGCGCCCGTTCGCCATGATCCCGAGCCCGATGACGCCGAGGTTGGCCAGCGACTTGCGCGCGCCCGACAGCGCCGCGGTCAGGGCGCCGCCGCGATGGCGGGCGCGCAGGATGATCTCGCGCGCCTTCAGGAAGCTGACGTGCTGGCCCGGGACGGGCCGGCCAGCACGGTCGAACTCGAAACCGCGGAAGACCTCATCGACGCGCCAGCCCTGCTCGACGGCCACGCCGAGCAGGCCGCTGAACGGATGCATCGGGATCACCGCGTCCCGCAGCGTCGGCAGCGGGCGCGCCGCCGCCGGAGGCGCGCTGGCGCCGCTTGTCCCATCGCTTGGCGCTGGCTGTCCTTGTCGCTGCATGTCCACCGGCCTAAGCTCGCTCTTGATCCTTCGTGCGGGTGCCCGGCATCACGCGGTGCGGCCTGGCGCCGCCGCAACGATGGGGCAAACCCTGCATTGTGGCAAGGCGGCTTTACCCCGTGGGCAGCGCGAGTCGCCAGGGACGTTCATTGGAGGCAAAGGCAATCGTGGCAAACACCGAATTCGACTTCGACTGGCTGGTGATCGGCTCCGGCTTCGGGGGCAGCGTCTCGGCGCTGCGGCTCAGCGAAAAGGGCTACAAGGTTGGCGTGCTCGAGTGCGGGCGGCGCTTTCGCGACGAGGATTTCGCAGAGTCCACCTGGCAGCTCGGGCGCTTCCTGTGGGCGCCGCTGCTGGGGTTCAAAGGGATCCTGCGCCTGTCGCCGTTCAAGGATGTGTTTGCCGCCAGCGGCTCGG
Organism: uncultured bacterium; assembly: GCA_963779155.1. Taxonomy (GTDB): domain Bacteria; phylum Pseudomonadota; class Gammaproteobacteria; order Burkholderiales; family Burkholderiaceae_C; genus CAIKUF01. Next base: position 812,081 of record CAVZXE010000015.1, read on the forward strand.
GCGTCGGCGGCGGCAGCATCGTCTATGCCAATACCCTGTACCGCGCCAAGCCCGACTTCTTCCGCAACGAGCAGTGGAACGCGATCGACGACTGGGAAATCGTGCTGCGCCCGCACTACGACACCGCCGAGCGCATGCTGGGCGTGCAGCAGGTGCCCTTCGATTCGGCCAACCAGCAACTGATCCGCGAGATGGCGCGGCACTTCGGCACCGAGGAGACCTTCACCCGCACCCCGTGCGGCGTCTTCTTCGGCGAGGCGAACAAGACCGTCGCCGATCCCTATTTCGGCGGCGAGGGGCCGGCCCGCACCGGCTGCACCAAGTGCGGTGCCTGCATGGTCGGCTGTCGGGTCGGCGCCAAGAACACGCTGGTCAAGAACTACCTGTGGTTTGCCGAGAAGAAGGGCACCGAGATCCTTCCCGAGCACGAAGTGGTCGACGTCGCGCCGCTGGGCGCGGCCGACGGCAGCGCGGGCTACCGGGTCACGACCGAGCGCCCCGGGGCCTGGTTCTTCAAGGGGCGCAAGGCCTTCACCGCGCGCGGCGTCGTCTTCGCCGCCGGCCCGCTCGGCACCAACCAGCTGCTCGCCAACTGCAAGCACGGCGGCTCCTTGCCCGGCGTCAGCGACCGCCTCGGCGAACTGGTGCGCACCAACAGCGAATCGATCCTCACCGTGCGTCTGCCCGAGGATCGCCGGACCTGGAACGACGTGGCCATCAGCTGCAGCATCCACGTCGATCACGACACGCACATCGAGTTCGTCAACTACGGCCGCAACGGCGACTTCATGGCGCTGCTCTACACGATCCTGGTCGGCAAGGGCAGCCGGGTGACGCGGCCGCTGATGTGGCTGGGCAGCATCGCGCGCCACCCGCTGCAGTGGATCAAGACGCTCTGGCCCGTCGGCTGGAGCCGGCGCATGGTGATGTTGCTGGTGATGCAGGCGCTCGACAACGCCATTGCCTTGCGCGCGAAGAAGCGGTGGTTCGGCCGCGGCTTCAGCCTCTCGACCGAGCAGAACCGCGACAAGCCGAACCCGACCTTCATCGCCGCCGGCAACACCGCGGCTGAGTGGCTGGCAAAGCACACCGGCGGCATCGCGCAGAGCAACGTGCTCGAGGCGCTGGGCAACATCCCGACCACCGCGCACCTGCTCGGCGGCGCCGTCATCGGCGCTGACGCGACCCGCGGCGTGATCGACGCGGGCCTGCGCGTCTTCGGGTACCGCAATCTGCTGGTGTGCGACGGCGCGGCGATGCCGGCCAACCCGGGGGTGAACCCGTCGCTCACGATCACCGCGCTGGCCGAGCACGCGATGACGCAGATTCCCGTTGCGGCCAGAATGCAGCCCGCCCCGGTTCCCACCTGAACACGCACGCAGGGAAAGCGCCGCCGGCGCGCCCCGCCCACCGACCCGAACTCAAATCCTGGAAACCATGACGATGAAGCTACTTCACACCTCGCTGCTGGCCGCGTTGATCGCGCTGCTCGCCGGCTGCGGCAAGAACGCCGGCGTCGGCGGCACGGCCGGCGACGCCGAGCAGGCCACGCAGCAAGCCAACGCGCAGTTCACGCAGGAACTGAGGCTCGACGACCCGCAGGACTTCGAGGACGCCAAGCGCGGCTTCATCGCCAAGCCCGAGGGCAAGGTCCTCGGCGCCGATGGCAGCGTGCTGATCGACTTCGACGCCTTCAAGTTCGTCGATGGCCAGCCGCCGGCCACCGTCAACCCGAGCCTGTGGCGGCACGCCGTCCTGAACGCGCAGCTCGGCCTGTTCAAGGTGACCGACGGCGTCTACCAGTTGCGCGGCTTCGACATCGCCAACATGACGCTCGTCGAGGGCAAGACCGGCTGGATCGTGATCGACACGCTGACCGCGCGCGAGAGCGCGGCCGCCGCGCTGGCCTTCGCGCGCAAGCATCTCGGCGACAAGCCGGTCTCGGCGATCGTCATCACGCACAGCCACGCCGACCACTTCGGCGGCGCGCTCGGCGTGGCCTCGGCGAAGGAAGTGGCCGAGCGCAAGATCCCGGTCATCGCCTCCGAGGGCTTCATGGAAGAGGCCACGAGCGAGAACATCCTGGTCGGCACCGCGATGGCCCGGCGCTCGATGTACCAGTTCGGCAAGAACCTGGAGCGCTCGGCCAAGGGCATGGTCGATACCGGGCTCGGCAAGAGCGTGGCCTACGGCGCGATCGGCATCCTTGCGCCGACGCAGATCATCAGCCAGCCGACGCAGGAGATCGAGCTCGACGGCGTGCGCTTCGTCTTCCACAACGTGCCCGGCGCCGAGGCGCCGGCCGAGATGACCTTCTCGATCCCGGACAAGAAGCTCTATGGCGGCGCCGAGAACCTGGCCCAGACCATGCACAACCTGCTGCCGGTGCGCGGCGCCAAGGTGCGCGACTCGCTGCGCTGGGCCACCTACATGCAGCAGGCGCTCGACCAGCTCGCCGACGCCGAGATCTACGTCGGCACGCACAACTGGCCGATCTGGGGCCAGGCGCGCATCGCCGAATTCATCACCAAGCACCGCGACGTCTACAAGTACACCCACGACCAGACGGTGCGCCTCACCAACGCGGGCTACACGCCGCGCGAGATCGCCGAGATGGTCAAGCTGCCCAAGTCGCTCGCGTCCTACCCCGGCACGCGCGGCTACTACGGCGACCTGCGCCACAACGTGAAGGCGGTGTATCAGTTCTACCTCGGGGCCTACGACGGCAACCCGGCGAACCTGAACCCGCTGCCGCCGCAGGAGTCGGCCAAGCGCTACCTCGAACTGATCGGCGGCGCCGACAAGGCCGTTGCCGCGGCGCAGGCCGCCTTCGACAAGGGCGACTACCGCTGGGCGGCCGAGCTGCTGAACCAGGCCGTCTTCGGCGCGCCCGAGCACAAGGGCGCGAAGGAGCTTCTGGCGCGGACCTACGACCAGATGGGCTACATGGCCGAGGCCTCGACCTGGCGCAACAGCTACCTCACCGCCGCCGCCGAGCTGCGCAACGGCCCGCCGAAGAAGGGTGTGGACCGCTCGTTCCTGATCGACATGCTGCACGAGACGCCGATCGAGCGCTTCCTCGAGGCCATGGCCGCCGGCCTGGACGGCCCCGCCGCCGAGGGCAAGGACCTGAAGATCAACCTGGTGCTCACCGATACGAAAGACTCGTACGTGTTGTGGATCGAAAACGCGGTGCTGCACTTCAAGAAGGCCGCGCCCGACGCCGCCGCGAACGCGACGCTGACGCTGACCAAGCCGATCTTCATCAAGATGATGGCCGGCACCGCGGGCGTGAAGGACACGCTGCTCAGCGACGACCTCAAGGTGGACGGCAGCAAGATCGACCTGGTGCGCTTCTTCACGCTGATCGACAAGGCGCCGGGGACCTTCGCGATCGTCACCAAGTAGGGCACCACTGGCGCCGGCCGGGGCGGCGTCGTACGCTTGAGGCCTGTTCGCGGGGCTGCGTCGGCTGGAGCGGCCCCGGCAATCCCGTTCTGCCCCTGAAAGGCCCGCCCATGAACGCCCTGAACGATCTCGAACCCCTGAGCCAGGCTCGGCGCTACCTCGCGGTGACGCACGAGGTGATCAACGTGTCGAGCGAGCTCGCGGACTACAACCTCTATGCGACCGACACGGCACTGCGCGAGGCGGTTCGGCGCGAGGGCGCGGCCGGCGCCGAAGGCGAGCTGGCTGCCTTCGGCGCACGCATCGGCACGGCCGCCTATCTCGAGCTCGGCGTGCTCGCCAACCGCAACCCGCCGGAACTCGACACCCACGACCGCTTCGGCCACCGTGTGGACCTGGTGCGCTTTCACCCGGCCTACCACGCACTGATGACGACAGCGATCGAGGAGGGCATCCACTGCGCGCCATGGGCCGCGCCCGGCGCCGGGGCGCAGGTGGCGCGCGCGGCCATGTCTTACCTGCATTCGCAGGTCGAGGCCGGGCACGGCTGCCCGATCACGATGACCTTCGCCGCCGTGCCCACGCTGCGCCTGCAGCCCGAACTGGCGGCGCAGTGGGAGCCGAAGATCCTGCAGCGCGCCTACGACCCGGCCAACCGCCCCGCCGAGACCAAGGCGGGCGTGACCATCGGCATGGCCATGACCGAGAAGCAGGGCGGCTCCGACGTGCGCGCCAACACCACGCAGGCGGTGCCGCTGGGCATCGAAGGGCCGGGCCAGGCCTACGAGCTGGTCGGGCACAAGTTCTTCGTCTCTGCGCCGATGTGCGACGCCTTCCTGACGCTGGCGCAGACGCCCGCGGGGCTGACCTGCTTCCTGATGCCACGCTGGCGCCCCGACGGGACCAAGAACCCGATGCAGATCCAGCGCCTGAAGAAGAAGATGGGCAACGCATCGAACGCTTCGTGCGAGACCGAGCTGCGCGGCGCGCTGGCCTGGCGGCTGGGCGACGAGGGGCGCGGCGTGCGCACCATCATCGAGATGGTGGCAATGACACGCTTCGATTGCATGATCGGCTCGGCCGCCGGCATGCGCATGGCGCTGGCGCAGGCGATCCACCATTGCAGCCGGCGGCGCGCCTTCGGCGCGCTGCTGACCGAGCAGCCGCTGATGCGTAACGTGCTGGCCGATCTGGCGTTGGAGTCGGAGGCTGCGCTCGCGTTGATGATGCGCATGGCGCGCGCGATGGACAGCCGCGCCGACGCCCACGAGGATGCGCTGGTGCGCCTGTTCACCGCGGTCGGCAAGTACTGGATCTGCAAGCGTACACCGCAGCACGCCGTGGAGGCCATGGAGTGCATCGGCGGCAGCGGCGTGATGGAGGACTCGCCGATGCCGCGCCTGTTCCGCGAGTCGCCGGTCAACGCGATCTGGGAAGGCAGCGGCAACGTGCAATGCCTCGACGTGCTGCGGGCCATGCACAAGTCGCCCCAGGTGGTCGGGGCCTGTTTCGACGAACTGGCGTGCGCCAGCGGTGGCCACGCGTCGCTGGACCGCCATGTGCGCGCGTTGCAGGCCGACCTGGCCGAGCCGGCCGACATCGAGTACCGCGCGCGCGACCTGGTGGACCGCATGGCGGTGGGCCTGCAGGCCGCACTGCTGGTGCAGCACGCGCCGGGCTTCGTTGCCGATGCGTTCTGCCGCTCGCGCCTGGACAGCCGCGGCCATCACCAGTACGGCACGCTGCCCGCGGGTGCGGACTGCGCGGCGATCATCGAGCGCGCAGCGGTGACTTGAGCGCGACGGGCCGACACTCAAGCCGGCGCGGTGGGCGATGGGCAGCCGCGGCGCGCTGGGCACGCCGCGCGGTGAGCGCACGAACGCTCAGCGGGGCTCGGGTGGGCAGGGCGCCCGCGCCGACGGCTTGTGCGCGGCGCGCCACACGGCCGGGCGCAGGCCCGCCCACTGCCTGAAGGCGCGCGAGAAGGCCGTGGCGTCCGCGTAGTGCAGCGCCGCGGCGATGTCGCGCAGCGGCAGGTGCGTCTGGCGCAGCAACAGGCAGGCCATCTCGAAGCGCGCCCGGCCGATGATGGCTTTCAGGCTCGTGCCTTCGGCGTGCAGGCGCCGGCGCAGCGTGCGCTCGTGCATCGCCAGCGCCGCCGCGATGAGCGCCGCCGACACCCGGCCGCCGAGCACCAGGGTCTGCGCCGTCGCGTGCGAACGCTCGGCGAACGACCGTTCGCGGCGGTGGTCCAGACGCTCGGCCGCGCGCCGCACCGCGGCCAGGCGCGCGGCGTTGGCACCGGCGATCGGCGCTGCCAGCCAGGCGGCGTCGAACTGCAGCTCGGAGTGCGCCGCGTCGAACTGCAGCGGCGCGCCGAAGTGCTGCCGGTAGGCCGCCTGCCGCGTCGGCGCGCGGTGTGCGAAAGCAACCAGCGTCGGCCGCCAGCGCGGCCCGCACAGCGCGCGCAGCATGCGCCAGCCGATGGCCAGCGCGGTGTCGATCGCCACGCCGGCGCCGGGCGTGTCGTGCCGCACCAGCGCGTAGCCCAGCGCCACGCTGCCGTGGCTCAGGTCGCGCAGGTAGGACACCGCGCCGCGGTCTTGCAGGTGGAAGTAGTGCCGCAGGTCGGCCAGCGCCGCGCCCACGTTCGGCGCGTTCTGCATCAGCTGGGCGACCACGCCCAGCGTGCCGAAGTCGAAGCGCTCGCCGATCAGGAGGCCGAAATCACTGCGCCCGGTGAGGCGTGCGCATTCCTCGAGCAACTGCGTGGCCCGATCGAAGTCGATGCGCGTGTCTGCATCGTCGAACGCGGTCGGCGCCAGGCCGCATCGGGCCAGCACGGGCTGCGGATCGAACCCCGCCGCGCGCAGCAACGAAGGGACAGGCATCAGAGGGCCGGCCCGCAGCTCGCAGCGCCAGGAGGGCGGCTGTCCGGCGGAGGCAGGCGAGGGGGGGTGCTGTTTGCTCATCGATACGGACCGCCCGAAAGCGTGTCGGCTTGTTGTTGCCTTCCAGGCGCCCCGAGGGGGTCGGGTGCTGGCCGGTCTCGATTGTCCGAAAATGTCGGATCCCCTTTGTCGCTCGGGGCGTAAGATCCGCCGCGTCGATTGCTCCGGGAGAACCCTGATGTCCTTACGAATCCGCGCTGCGCGCCTGGCTACCGCCACGGGCATGGCTGCACTCGTCGCCGCAGGTGCGTCGGCGCAGCAGGTCACCGGCACGCTGGGCTCGCCCAGCGCGACGACGACGATCCCGAACACGCAGCTTCCGGCGCCCGACCCGAAGTTCGGCGGTGTCATCAAGAACGATGCGCTGCAGTCCAAGGCCTGGTGGGCGCCGCGCATCGTGCCGCCGAAGGGCGCGCCGAACGTGCTGCTGATCATCACCGACGACGCCGGCTTCGGCGTGCCCAGCACCTTCGGCGGCGTGATCCCGACGCCGACGATGGACCGCATCGCCAAGGAAGGCCTGCGCTACAACCGCGTCTTCTCGACCGCGCTGTGCTCGCCCACGCGGGCCGCGCTGATCACCGGGCGCAACCACCACTCGGCGGGCTTCGGCGTCATCGCCGAGCAGTCCACCGGCTTCCCGGGCTACAACAGCCTGATCGGCAAGGACAAGGCGACGATCGGCCGCATGTTGCTCGACAACGGCTATTCGACGGCCTGGTTCGGCAAGGACCACAACACCCCGGCCTTCGCGGCGAGCCAGGTCGGGCCCTTCGACCAGTGGCCGACCGGCATGGGCTTCGAGTACTTCTACGGTTTCGTCGGCGGCGACGCCAACCAGTGGGAGCCGAACCTGTTCCGCGGGACGACGCAGATCTATCCGTTCCTGGGCAAGCCGCCCGGCACCTGGAACCTCGTCACCGCGATGGCCGACGATGCGATCGACTACATGACGCGCATCCACCAGACCGACCCGGGCAAGCCGATCTTCATCAAGTACGCGCCGGGCGCCACGCATGCGCCGCACCACCCGACGAAGGAGTGGGTGGACAAGATCAGCGCGATGAAGCTCTTCGACGACGGCTACGAGAAGCTGCGCGAGCGGATCTTCGAGAACCAGAAGAAGCTCGGCGTGGTGCCGCAGGACGCGAAGCTCTCGCCCTGGCCGAACCAGATGCTCAAGCCCTGGGATCAGTTGAGCGCCGACGAGAAGAAGCTCTTCATCCGCCAGGTCGAGGTCTTCGCGGCCTACGCCGCCTACAACGATGCCGAGATCGGCCGCGTGATCCAGCACTTCCAGGACCTGGGCAAGCTCGACAACACGCTCGTGATCTACATCAACGGCGACAACGGCACGAGCGCCGAGGGCGGGCCGCTGGGCACGCCCAACGAGGTGGCGTTCTTCAACGGCCTGAACGAGCTGCCGGTCGACGTGCAGATGAAGTGGTACGACGTCTGGGGCACCGAGCAGACCTACAACCACATGTCGGCCGGCTGGTCGTGGGCCTTCGACACGCCGTTCGACTGGTTCAAGCAGAACGCCTCGCGGCTCGGCGGCATCAACCAGAACATGGTGGTGTCGTGGCCGGACCGCATCAAGGACAAGGGCGCGCTGCGCGAGCAGTTCATCCACGTCATCGACGTCGTGCCGACGATCCTCGAGGCGGCCGGCCTGAAGGCACCGCTGATGGTCGACGGCATCAAGCAGGCGCCGATCGAGGGCACGAGCTTTGCGTACACCTTCGACCCGAAGAGCGCCAAGGTGGCTTCGCGCCACAAGACGCAGTACTTCGAGATGATGGGCCAGTGGGCGCTGTACGACGACGGCTGGCTGCTCAGCACCAAGGTCAACCGTGCGCCCTGGGAGGCCTTCGGTGCGGCCAACCCCGACCCGCTGAACAACCAGGTGTTCCAGCTCTACGACCTGAGCAAGGACTTCAGCCAGACCGAAGACCTGGCCGCAAAATACCCGCAGAAGGTGAAGGCGATGCGCGCGAAGTTCGTCGCCGAGGCGAAGAAGTACCAGGTCTTGCCGCTCGATGCGTCGGTGGCGGCGCGCATCGTCGCGCCGCGGCCGAACATCACCGCCGGGCGCACCGAGTTCGTCTATACGCGGCCGATGGTCGGGCTGCCGCAGGGCGATTCGCCGTTCCTGCTGAACGCGTCCTACACGATCAGCGCCGACATCGACGTGCCGCAAGGCGGCGCCGAGGGCATGATCCTGACCTCCGGCGGGCGCTTTGCCGGCTACGGCTTCTACCTGCTCCAGGGCAAGCCGGTGTTCCTGTGGAATCTGGTGGACCTGAAGCGCGTGAAGTGGGAAGGCACCGAGGCGCTCGCGCCCGGCAAGCACGTGATCGAGTTCGACTTCAAGTACGAAGGCCTCGGCGTCGGCACGCTCGCGTTCAACAACATGAGCGGTCTCGGCCGGCCCGGCACCGGCACGCTCAAGGTGGACGGCAAGGCCGTGCAGACGATCCGGATGGAACGCACGCTGCCGATGATTTTGCAATGGGACGAGAGCTTCGACATCGGCTCCGACACGCTCACCGGCGTCAACGACGCCGACTACAAGCCGCCGTTCACGCTGACCGCGAAGCTCAACAAGCTGACGATCAAGATCGACCGGCCGACGCTGTCGCCTGCGGACATCAAGAAGCTGGAGGGTGCGCAAGCCGAGGCGCTGGATGGCAAGCCGCTGACGCGCGTGCAGGCTGGGCCGCAGTAGCGCTGCGCGGCAGCGCGCAGGCTGGTCAACAAGGAGGGCTACCATGACTCGATACATCGGCCGCGCCACGGCGACATCCCTTGCACTCGCCGCCCTGCTCTGCGCCAGCGCGCAGGCGCAGCAAGTCACCGGCACGCTGGGTTCGCCCAGCGCCACCACCACCCTTCCGGGCCATCAGTTGCCGCCGCCCGATCCGAAGTTCGGCGGCGTGATCAAGGAGCGGGCCTCGGAGTCGACGCCCTGGTGGCCGCCACGCGTCGTGCCGCCGAAGAAGGCGCCGAACGTGCTGCTGATCATGACCGACGACGACGGCTTCGGCTCGCCCAGCACCTTCGGCGGCGTGATCCCGACGCCGGCGTTGGACCGCATCGCCAAGGCGGGGCTGCGCTACACCAACTTCCACTCCACGTCGCTGTGCTCGCCGACGCGCGCGGCGATCATCACCGGGCGCAACCACCACTCGGTCGGCTTCGGCGTGGTCGGCGAGATCGCCACGGGCTTTCCGGGCTACGACTCGATCATCCCGATCGAGAAGGGCACGATCGGCACGATCCTCAAGCACAACGGCTATGCCACCTCGTGGTTCGGCAAGGACCACAACACGCCCTTCTTCGCCAACAGCCAGGCCGGGCCGTTCGAGCAGTGGCCCAACGGCATGGGCTTCGAGTACTTCTGGGGCTTCGTCGGCGGCGACGCCAGCCAGTGGCAGCCCAACCTGTTCCGCAACACGACGCCGATCTTCCCGTTCCAGGGCAATCCGGGCTGGAACATGCAGACGGCGATGGCCGACGAGGCGATCCAGTACATGCAGCAGCTCAAGGCGCTGGCGCCGGAGAAGCCCTTCTTCGTCTACTACGTGCCCGGCGCGGTGCACGCGCCGCATCATCCGACGCCAGAGTGGATCAAGAAGATCGGCGACATGCACCTGTTCGACGCCGGCTGGGAGAAGCTGCGCGAGACGATCTTCGCCAACCAGAAGAAGCTCGGCATCATGCCGCCCGACGCGCAGCTGACGCCCTGGCCGGATGGCCAGGAGATCTACGGCGGCGCCAAGCTGCCGCGCTGGGACTCGCTCAGCTTCATGGAGAAGAAGCTCTTCATCAAGCAGGCCGACGTCTACGCCGCCTACCAGGCCTATGCCGACCACGAGATCGGCCGCGTGATCCAGGCCGTCGAGGACCTGGGCCAGCTCGACAACACGCTCGTCATCTACATCAGCGGCGACAACGGTGCCAGCGCCGAGGGCATGCTCAACGGCACGCCCAACGAGTTCACGACCTTCAACGGCATCGAGGTGCCGGTCAAGGACCAGTTCCTCTGGTACCCGTTCTGGGGCTCGGAGCGCACCTTCCCGCACTATTCGGCGGCCTGGGCCTGGGCCTTCGTCACGCCGTTCAAGTGGGTCAAGCAGGTGCCCTCGCACTTCGGCGGCACCGCGCAGGGCATGGCGATCTCGTGGCCCGGGCACATCGGCGATCCGGGCGGCATCCGGCGCCAGTTCCACCACGTGATCGACATCGTGCCGACGATCCTCGAGGCGACCGGCATCCCGGCGCCGGAGACCATCGACGGCATCAAGCAGCTGCCGATCGAAGGCACGAGCCTCGCCTACACCTGGGACAAGGGCAACGCCGCTGCGCCGACCAAGCACACGACGCAGTACTTCGAGATGCTCGGCAACCGCTCGATCTACCACGACGGCTGGGTCGCGGCGACGACGCCGGTGACGCTGCCGTGGGAGCTCTCCACCAAGCCGCCGCCGGACGTGATCGACGGCTACAAGTGGGAGCTCTACAACGTGATGGAGGATCCGACGCAGAACAACGATCTCGCGGCGAAGATGCCCGACAAGCTCGCGCAGATGAAGAACATCTTCTACCTCGAGGCCGCCAAGTACAACGTGCTGCCGCTGGACAATACGACGCTGACGCGCTGGAACGCGCCCAAGCCCAGCCTGACCGCGGGGCGTACCGAGTTCACCTACACGAGCCCGATCGCCAACGTGCCGGGCAGCACGGCGCCGAACATCCTGAACAAGTCGTACACCATCACGGCCGAGGTGACCATTCCCAAGGGCGGCGCCGAGGGCATGATCGTCACCGAGGGCGGGCGCTTCGGCGGCTACGGCCTGTTCCTGAGCAAGGGCGTGGCGGGGGTGCGGCGCGGCAAGGTCGTGTTCCTCTACAACCTGCTCGACCTGAAGCGCACGATCTGGGAAGGGCCGGAGCTCGGCCCCGGCAAGCACACCATCGTCTTTGACTACAAGGTCGACGCCCCGGGGCTGGGCAAGAGCGGCACCGGCGTGCTCAGCGTCGACGGCAAGGTCGTCGCGCGCAACTCGATGGAGCACGGCACGCCGATCACCTTCGCCGAGGACGAGACCTTCGACATCGGCAGCGACACGCGCACCGGTGTCGCGCTGCTGCAGTACCGCTACGACCCGCCGTTCAAGTTCACCGGCACCATCAACCGGGTGACGTTCAAGCTCGAGCCGGAACCGGTGAAGAAGGCGCAGCGTGAGCAGATGCCGCATACGGTCGCCAAGGCCCGCGACTGATGCTGAGCGTTCCATATTCCAAAGGAGTCCCCATGATTTCCAGTCGCTCACTTCTCAAAGTCTTCGCGTTCGTCGCGCTGACCGCGCCACTGAGCGCCCTGCTGAGCCCCGCGCGCGCCGCGGACGACAAGGTGCAACTGATGTTCGTGCAGAGCGCCGAATCCCTGAAGGCGGACGACAAGACGCTGCGGCTGGTGAATGTGTCGCCGCAGGCGATCTACTTCTCCGATCGGCCGAAGCGCGTCGCCGGGCACCTGACGATGCCGGCCTATCTGGAGGAATGGACGGCTGCCGCAGGTCCGAACAACTTCGCGAAGAACCCGCCCAACGCCACGCTCTCGGTGTACGAAGCGGGGCAGAGCACGAACGCGCTGGCCGTGGTCACGATCAGCCAGCCGGTGGTCGAAGGCAAGGACATCGTGTACCGCTACAAGCTGATCGAGGGCAAGGTGCCCACCGCGGGCGGTGCCACCTCGCTGTTCATAGACTGGATCGGCGTGGGCGGCGGTGTGGGCCCCGGATTCCACGGCGTCGGCGTTGGTGCCCGCGGGGTCGGCTGGCGCTGAAAGCCCGTGCGGACCTGGAGATGCCGGCGATGAAGAGCGTGCTTGTGCTCACTGCTGTCGGTGAAGCCGCGACCGGAGTGGCGTTGCTGCTCGTGCCGTCGCTGGTCGGGCAACTGCTGCTCGGCGCCGAACTGACCGGCAACGCCGTGGTCGTGGCCCGCGTGGCGGGCATCGCGCTGATCGCGTTGTCGGTCGCCTGCTGGCCGGGCCCGCCGCTGCTCGGCATGTTGATCTACAGCGCGGCGATCACGCTTTACCTCGCCTACATCGGTTTCACCGGCGGTGCGAGCGGCATCTTGCTGTGGCCGGCGGCTGTTCTGCACCTGATCCTGACGGCGATTTTGGTTCGGGCGAATCGAGCGGAACCAAAATAGCGTCCGAGCTAGGTCTTTTTTGTCGAACTGGAGAATTGAGATGAAATCACTGATATGCATCATCGGAATTCTGGCCGCGACGCTCGGCCCGGCACTTCCGGCAACGGCCCAGAGCGCCGCCAAGGCAGCGGATCAAGCGCCCATGGCCAAGGCGCTCGAGAACGCCATGACACCGGGCGAGGGGCAGAAGAGGCTCAACCCCCTGATCGGGACATTCAACGTCGCGATCAGGATATGGGTCACCCCCGAGGGGCCGCCCATCGAATCTGCGGCTGCCAGCGTCAACACCTGGGTGCTCGGCGGGCGATTCGTGCAGATGATGCTGAACGGGGACGCGCCGAACGCACCCTTCAGCGGCACCGGCCACATCGGCTATGACAACGTGACCAAGAACTACCAGGCGGCGTGGATGGACACCGGGAGCACCGCCATCACCTTGTACACGGGCAAGCTCGACGCTTCGGGCAAGTCGGCATTGATGAAAGGGTCCATCCCGAACGCCCTCACCGGCAAGCCGTCGCCGGTTGAACTGCGCATGAGCATCGAGCCGGACGGCAGCCACCTGACCCAGTTGTGGGGGCAGGGAAAGGGGGCCAAGATGGTCAAGCTGATGGAACTGCAGTACACCAAGGTCAAGTAGTTGCCCCCAAGGGAAACAGGAGAAAAGCATGAGCCACGCAAAATCGAACAAGCGCCTGTGGGCCGCAAGCCTGATGGCAGGGTTGGCCCTCTTCGCCTTCACCGAACCAGCCTGGGCCCTCTTCGGCAGGTGGGCGGCAGCGGCGGTGGTCGTGGGTGCGACCCGAAGTGCAGAAGCGGCGACCGTAGCGGCGACGAACGCGGCAGCATCCCAGCAAGCCGCGGCAACGGCCAACGCGCAGGCCGCGGCCAATACCGCCGCCGCGGCCGCACAGCAGTCTGCCGCCGCCGCGCAAGAGGCGGCAGCCCGCGCAGCGGCAGCGCCACCCGCGCCGGCCAAGACCCCGCAGCAAAAGCTGGCCGAACTGCAGTCGCTCTACGACCAAAAGCTCATCACCCAGAGCGAATATCAGGCGGCGAAGACGAAAATTCTCAACTCGATAGCGAATTGATGCGGCAAGTGGTGAATCGATTCTGAGACGTGCGGGCCGCTTCGCCAGAGCCGGCCCGCAATTTACCGGCGACAACGCCATCGCATGGACGAAATTCATGACGACCCGACGCACCCTGCTTGCCTCTACCACATTGCTCGCTTCGGCAACCGCGCTCAAGTCCGCATTGGCGCAGGGCGCCGCGACTCCGGCGAAGCAAGCCGACTTCCTGTTCGTGCAAACGGCAAACGGCATGAGCTTCGACAAGTCGACCGGCAAGTTGACGCTGCAGGGGGTGAGCCCGATCACCGTGTTCTTCTCCGACCGTCCCGAGCGCATTGCCGGCAACATGAAGACAGCAGCGTTCGTGCCGTTCTGGAGCGAGGGCAAGAACAGCTTTCTCTCCGATCCGCCCAACGCCGACATTTCCATCATCGAGGGCGGGACCCTGCGCCAGGTGGTGGCGGTGCTGGAAGATCCCATGTTGAAGGGCGCCGATCTGACCTACACGGTCAAGGTGCTCCAGGGCGACATGCCCGCAAAGGCTGCCGACGTGTCGGTGTTCATCGACATCATCGGCATGCCGCTGACGCCCGTGTCGGTCGCCGGTGTCGCGCGGCGGAGCTATCGTCGGGCAGTGGTGTACCGCTAAGTCCAACCACCTTGCGAGGAAGAATCATGAAGTCAATCAAGATCAGTCTGGTGTTTTGTGCTGCCGTTCTGGCGGCCGGTTGCGTCACGAAGCAGACTTACGACACTGAGGTGCAGAAGGCAGACACTTACTCGGCGCTCAACACCAAGCTGTCGGGCGAGTTGAGCAGCGACCAGGCGCAGATCACGCAGTTGCAGAACCAGCTGAAGGTCACGCTGGTGAACGAAGTGCTGTTTGCCGAAGGCGGCTGGACGCTCAACGCCAAGGGCGAGGCGGCGCTTGCCAAGATCGCGCCGACACTGGCCGCGCTGCAAGGCCAGCAGATCGTCGTTGAGGGCTACACCGACAACGTGCCGATCGGGCCGGAGCTGAAGGCGCGCTTTCCTTCCAACCTGGAGCTGTCCTCGGCACGTGCCGACGCGGTCGTGCGCTTCCTGGTTGCGAAGGGCGTGCCGCAGAACATCATCTCGGCCCAGGGCTTCGGCGAATCGCGGCCCGTGGCGAGCAACGACACGCCGCAGGGGAGGGCCAAGAACCGCCGTGTCGAGATCGTCATCACAGCGGCGAGCCGTCCGTAACGTCGGTGGCCGCAACGAGGAGCGCCCTTGACGGCCCCCTCACCGATCGAACGGCTGCGGGCGCTGTCCAAGGCCGAGGTGCATGTTCATCTCGAAGGCTGCTTCGAAGCCTCCTTGCTGGAGCAGTGGGCCAACAAGTTCGGCGAGGCCATGCCGCGTCCACGCCAGAGCCTGTTCCGTTTCGAAGGATTGGCCGATTTCCTGCACTTCCTTGACTGGGCCTGCGGCCTGGTGCGCACGCGCGAGGAACTGGCCGATGCGGCGTATGCGTTCAGCCAGCGGTTGGCGGCCAGCGGCACGGGGTATGCGGACCTGATCTTCAACCCGACGCACTGGAAGCACTGGCATGGACGGCTCGGGGCGATGATCGACGCGCTCGATGCCGGCTTTCGCGCTGCCGAGCAGGAGGGGCTGCCGCCGGTCGGCCTGTGCGTGAGCCTGCTGCGCACGCAGTCGGCCGACGCCGCGGCCGAACTGGTCGACACGCTCGTCGCGTTGCGCCACCCGCGGGTCGTTGCGCTGTCGATCGACGGCAACGAGGCAGCGGCCGGACGCACCGGACCGCGCTTTGCCGAGGCCTTTCGCCGTGCGGGCGCCGCGGGCCTGAAGCGCACCGTGCATGCCGGCGAGTCGAGCGGGCCCGAGGGCGTGCGAGACGCGATCGAGCTGCTCGGCGCCGACCGCATCGACCACGGCGTACGCGCGATCGAGGACCCGCGTGTCGTCGCCCTGCTCGCCGAGCGGCAGATTCCGCTGGGCGTGTGCCCGACCTCGAACCTGGTGCTCGGCGTCTACCCTTCGCTGGCCGAGCATCCGATCGAGCGCTTGCGGCGCGCGGGGGTCGCGGTATCGCTCAACACCGACGACCCGGCCTTGCTCGGGACGAGCCTCGAACGGGAATACGCGCGGTGCAGCGAAGCGTTCGCATGGTCGGATGCGGATGTCCGTGCTGTCGCGCGAACCTCCATCGACGCGAGCTTTGCCGATGATGATGTGAAGGCGCGGCTGGGCGCGGCGCTGAGCCGCTGGTGATCGTGCGCGGCAGCGCCCGCGAAGGCCGATCAAGCCTCTGTCGAGCCGGCATCCGCGCTGGCAGCCGCGCTCCCGGTGCCAGTCAGTGCCCGGCCTGGTCGCCCCAGAGCTGCTTCAACCGCGCGTCGCGACCGCAGCCACTGCGGTAGTAGGCGTAGCGGATCGGGTTCTTCTTGTAGTAGTCCTGGTGATAGTCCTCGGCCGGGTAGAGCGCGCCGGCGAGGACGATTTCGGTGACGATCGGCTCCTTGAAGGGCTTGGTCTTCTCCAGCGCTGCCTTCGAGGCCTGGGCGATCTTCAACTGTTCGGCGTCGAGCGCGAAAATCGCCGTGCGGTACGGCGTGCCGTTGTCGCAGAACTGCCGGTCCTTCGTCGTCGGGTCGATCGTGCGCCAGTAGCGCTCGACAAGCTGCGCGTAGCTCACCTTGGCCGGGTCGAACACGACCTCCACCGCTTCGGCATGGCCGGTGCCGTGGGCCGAGACCTGGGCGTAGCTCGGGTTCGGCGTGCTGCCGCCGGTGTAGCCCGAGGTGGTGGAGACCACGCCGGCGATCTTGTCGAAGTCGGACTCGACGCACCAGAAGCAGCCGCCGGCGAAGATGGCCTTGGCCGTGGCTGGTGCGGTGGTCTGCGCCAGCGCGCCCTGCGGCCAGGCCAGCAATGCGGCCAGCGCGAGCGCTGCGCCGCCAAGGGGCCGGGTCGTGCGGTGCGCGTTCATGCGGTCGCCGCCACGAAGTTGAGCGCGACGCCGTTGTTGCAGTAGCGTTTGCCCGTTGGCGCGGGGCCGTCGTCGAACACGTGGCCCTGGTGTCCGCCGCAGCGCGCGCAGTGGTATTCGGTGCGGGGGAAGACGAGCTTGAAGTCGGTGCTCATGGCCACGGCACCGGGCAGCGAAGCGAAGAAGCTCGGCCAGCCAGTGCCGCTGTCGAACTTCATCGCCGAGCTGAACAAGGCCGCGTCGCAGCCGGCGCAGTGGAACGTTCCCGGGCGCTTCTCGCGGTCGAGCGCGCTGCTGAACGCCGGCTCGGTGCCTTGCTCGCGCAGCACGCGGTACTGCGCCGGCGTGAGGCGCTGCTTCCACTGCGCTTCGGTCAAGCGCACCGCGTCCGGCCGCGCCGGGCCGGCAGCGGGCTGGGCACCGGCCCCGCGCGGCGCGATGCCGAGGGCCGAGAGCAGCGAGAGCAGGTGGCGGCGGGTCATGGTGGCAACTCCTCGAAACTTCGGCCATTCAGCGACTCTGTCGCACGCCGGCGGCCGGTCTTTCAGTCGCGTCGCGGGATCGTCAGGCCCGCCGGCCGCATGGCGGCGTCGCGCGCGAAATGATCGCACCCGCAGGCGCGATCACAGGCGCTGCGGACGGGTTGCCCACACTCGCCACGCGGTCGGCGCAGATGATGCCGGCGCCCGCGCAATGGCGCCCAGGTGCGCGGCCCTCAGGTGGGAGGCAGCGCGGCCTTGCGCCGCGCCCGCCAGGCGCCGAACAGCACCACCACGCCGGGGATCAGGATGGCAGCCCAGATGATCTTGTCCAGGTTCTCCTTCACCCAGGGCAGGTTGCCGAAGAAGTAGCCCGCCATCGTGATGCCGCCCACCCAGAGCGCGCCGCCGGTCACGTCGTAGAAGGTGAACTTCGAGCGCGTCATCTGCGCGACCCCGGCCACGAACGGAGCGAAGGTTCGCAGGAACGGCATGAAGCGCGCCAGCACGATGGTGATGCCGCCGTAGTTCTCGTAGAAGGCGTGGGCCTGGTCGAAGGCGCGCTTGTTGAACCAGCGCGAGTTCTCCCACTGGAACACCCGCGGGCCGAAGAAGCGCCCGATCGTGTAGTTGCTCTGGTTGCCGAGGATGGCCGCCGCGGTCAGCAGCGCCAGCGTCAGCGGCAGGTTCATCAGCCCCGCGCCGCACAGCGCGCCGACCACGAACAGCAGCGAGTCGCCGGGCAGGAAGGGCATCACGACGACGCCGGTCTCGACGAAGATGATCAGGAACAGCAGCCCATAGACCCAGGCGCCGTAGTTCTGCACGAAGGTGAACAGGTGCTTGTCGACGTGGAGGATGAAGTCGATCAGGAAGGCGATGAAGTCCATGGCGGCGGATTATCCCCGGTGCCCTGGCGCGCCGTGCTTCGGCTTCGACGCAACTCGAGCACAAGTTGGTCTTCAGCGCGGCCGCGCTTCCTACAATCGACGCATGTCTGCCGTATTGACAAGCCTTCAGCGCCGCCCGATCCGCGAGCTGCCCGACGAACTGGTGAGCCAGATCGCCGCCGGCGAGGTGGTCGAGCGCCCCGCCTCGGTGGTGCGCGAGCTGCTCGACAACGCCCTCGACGCCGGCGCCACCGAGGTGGTCGTGCGCCTCGCGGGCGGCGGCGTGCGTGCGATCGTCGTCGAGGACAACGGCCAGGGCATTCCCTCCGTCGAGCTGCCGCTGGCGCTGCGCCGCCACGCGACGAGCAAGATCGCCTCGCTGGCCGAGCTTGAAGGCGTGGCGACGATGGGCTTTCGCGGCGAGGCGCTGGCGGCGGTGGCGTCGGTCGCCGAGCTGTCGATCACCAGCCGCACCGCCGACGCGGCGCATGCGCAGCGCATCGATGCGCGCAGTGGCGAGCTCGCGCCGGCGGCGCGCGCGGTGGGCACCACGGTCGAGGTGCGCGAACTCTTCTTCGCCACGCCGGCGCGGCGCAAGTTCCTGAAGACCGAGAACACCGAGCTCGCGCATGCGCTCGAGGCGGTGCGCCGCCACGCGCTGACGCGGCCCGAGGTCAGCTTTGCCGTCTGGCACGACGGCAAGCTGCAGCAGCAGTGGCGCGCCGCGCACGGCCCCGACGCGGCGCAGCAGCGGGTGCGCGAGGTGCTGGGCGAGGAGTTCGTGGCCCACAGCCGCACCGTGTCGGTCGAGCTCGGGCTGCTGCGCATCCGCGGTCATGCCGGCACGCCCGACGCGGCACGCTCGCGCGCCGACCAGCAGTACCTCTACGTCAACGGCCGCTACGTGCGCGACAAGCTGCTTGCGCACGGTGTGCGCTCGGCCTACGAAGACGTGCTGCATGGCGCGCGCCAGCCTTGCTACGCCCTCTTCATCGAGATCGCACCCGACAGCGTGGACGTGAACGTGCACCCGACCAAGATCGAGGTGCGCTTTCGCAACGGGCGCGAGGTCCACCAGGCGCTGCGCCACGCCGTCGAGGCGGCGCTGGCGCCGACGCGGGCGGCCGCCGCTGCGATCGCGCCGATCGCCGCAGCGCAGCCACCGGTGACGGCGCCGGTGGACGCGGCGCCTGTCTTGAATCCGCCCTGGCGCAGCATGGCGTCGCCGGTGCAGGCGGGGCTGGCCCTGGAGCAATTGGCCGTGCTGTATGCGCAGGAAGCCCCGCCACCGTGGCGCGTGGCCTCGGCCGTGGCGCCGGGGGCGGCGCCCGCGAACGACGCCGCGAAGGCCGGCGCCGGCGAATGGCCGCTCGGCCGCGCGCTGGCGCAGATCGGCGGCGTGTACATCCTGGCCGAGAACGCCCAGGGCCTGGTGATCGTGGACATGCACGCGGCCCATGAACGCGTGGTGTACGAGCGGCTGAAGACGGGCCTGGCGGGAACGGGCATCGAGGTGCAGCCCCTGCTGGTGCCACTCACCTTCGCCGCGACGCCGCACGAGATCGCCACCGCCGAGGCGCAGGCCGACGCCCTGCGCACGCTCGGGCTCGACGTGGCGCCGCTCAGCGCAAGCCGGCTCGCGGTGCGCAGCCTGCCGGCGGCGCTAGCGGGTGGCGATGGCGTGGACCTGGCGCGAAGCGTGCTCGCCGAACTCGCGCAATACGGCGCGACGAGCGCCATGCAGCGCGCGCAGCACGCGTTGCTGTCGACGATGGCCTGTCACGGCGCGGTGCGCGCCAACCGCCAGCTCACGCTCGGCGAGATGAACGCGCTGCTGCGCGACATGGAGTGCACCGAGCGCTCCGACCAGTGCAACCACGGCCGGCCGACGTGGCACCAGGTGACGATCCGCGAGCTCGACGCGCTGTTCATGCGCGGGCGTTGAACCCCCGATGACGACGCCAAGCGAGCTTCGGCGCCGCAGGCGGTGCGGAGCGTCCCGCCCCGGGCGGCCCGCAGGCGCCTAGCGATGGATCACAGCTTCGCTTCGGCACTGGTGCTGCTGCTGCTGGTGCTCGACCCTCTGGGCAGCCTGCCCATCTTCATCCCGATCATGCGCGGCGTGGCGCCCGAGCGGCGGCGCTGGGTGGCGGTGCGCGAGGTCGGCATCGCCTTCGCCGTGCTGTTCGCCTTCATGTTCTTCGGCGACGCCTTCCTGCGCGTGATGCGGCTATCGGAGCGTTCGCTCGAAGTGGCCGGCGGCGTGATCCTGTTGATGGTGGCGATCCGCATGATCTTCACCTCGGGCTCGGCGGTCTATGGCATCGACGAAGGGCGTGAACCGCTGATCTTCCCGCTGGCCGTGCCCTTGCTGGCCGGGCCCTCGGCGATGGCCACCGTGCTGCTGCTCGCCTCGCGCCAGCCGGGGCGGCTGATGGATTGGGTGGCGGCGCTCAGCGTGGCGATGCTCGTCTCCGGCGCCGTGCTGCTGCTGGCGGGGCGCATCCGCCGCCTGCTCGGCGACTCCGTCGTCTCTGCGCTCGAAAAGCTGATGGGCCTGGTGCTCACCGCGATCGCGGTCGAGATGATCCTGGCCGGGCTGAAGCGCTACTTCTTCGAGACGCCCTAGCCCGAATACTGTTCGCTTGGCCACCGCCCCGTTCGGGCTGAGCCTGTCGAAGCCTCGCTGCCGATGGCGCCGGCCCTTCGACAGGCTCAGGGCGAACGGCTGACTGAGCAGCATGGGCTCTGGCCCTGCTTGGCCTTGGCCCTGCTTGGCCCGAGCCCTGCTTGGCCCGAGCCCTGTGCCCGCACCAGGCGCGGCGCGGCGCGTTACAGGAGCGGATCGAGCGCGGCGCGCCACGCGCCGGCCACCTTGGCGTAGCCGCCGCGCGTCGGGTGGATCTCGTTGATGAAGTCGCCCGACCGGCCCGTGGCCTCGCGATCGGCCAGGTCGAGCCGCGCGGCGCGCGTGTCGACGATGTGCAAGGCGCATCCGGGGTCGATCGCACGTCGGGCCGCAACCAGATCGGCCAGCAGCCGCTGCAGCCGGCCCGTCAGCGCATCCGACACCGCGAGCCAATCGCGCGGCGGGACCGCGAAGGCCGCCATCGCCGGCTGCAGCCAGGGGCCGAAGCCGAAGCCTGCCGGTGCCGCCCGCGGCATCGTGCGGGCGTAGCTGTGCAGCAGCAGGGGCACACCCTTGTTGATGCCGCTGTCGCGCTGGTCCAGCAGTTGCCTGAAGACGGCGCCCAAGTGGTCGGCGAAGGTCTGCCAGCCGGCCTTGCTGACGTAGTCGTCGCCCTGCAGGGGCCCGTTGCCGCGCTCGGCGGGCGTGCGCAAGAGGCGCAGTCTCGGCTCGACGCCCGGCCGGACCGACGCGGCGTCGACCAGGTCGTTGCCGCCGCCGGAGATCAGGATCGCGTCCCACTTCATCGCCAGCCGGCCCGTCAGCAGGCGCAGGAACATGCGTTCCCGCGTGGTGTCGGTAAAGTGGCTCAGCACTGCGCCCGGCCGGGCGCAGTTGACGACCACGGTCGACTTGGGCAGCACCAGCTCGGCCAGCACGTTGGAGGTCAGGCTCGGCGGAATCGCTCCGATCGAGAACCACGAGTCGCCCTGCGCCAGGCAGCGGCGCGCGAAGAGGTCGAACGGAAAGGGGCCGCCTTCGCCGCCGGCGGTCGCGGTCAAGGGGCTGATGACATGGACGGGGTGGTTGTTCGGCATGGTCGTTCCTCGGAAGCGGGTCGGTGGCACGGCGCCATTGTGGGCTGCGGCGTCAGCCGTCGTGGCGGCCAAGGCCGTCGAGCTCGGCCTCGGTGAAGCCGGCGGCGCGCCGCGCGTCGAGGTTGAACGGCGGCCGCAGCCGCGGCGCGGCGTGGCGGCGCGCGAGCTGCAGGTAGTGGGCCTCGGGGTCGAGCCCGTCGCGCGCGCACAGCCAGCGGTACCAGTGGTTGCCGATCGCCACGTGGCCGATCTCGTCGCGCAGGATGATGCCGAGGATCTGGGCCGCGCGCGTGTCGCCGGCCCGCGCGAACTTGGCCTGTAGCGGCGGCGTCGCGTCGAGCCCGCGCGCCTCGAGCGTGCGCGGCACGAGGGCCATGCGGGCCACGATGTCGCCGGCCGTGCGCTCGGCCATCGCCCACAGGCCGTCGTGGGCGTCGAAGTCGCCATAGTCGAAGCTCACGGGGCGCTCGGCGGCTTCCGAACTGTCTGAGCGCCCGCCCGCGTGGCAGCGGTCGAGTCGCACTCGGGGCTTCTCGATGGTGCGCAGGTGCTCGCGCAGCAGGGTGAAGTGCAGCGCCTCCTCGCTCGCGACGCGCAGCAAGTCGCGGTAGAACTCGCGCGGCATGCCGGCAAAGCGCCAGACGGCGTCGAGCGCGAGGTTGATCGCATTGAACTCGATGTGCGCGATCGCGTGCAGCAGCGCCGCGCGGCCTTCGGGCGTGAACGGCGAGCGCGTCGGCACCTGCTTCGGTGGCACGAGCCGCGGCAGCGGCGGTCGGCCGGGCAGGCTTGGCGGGGCGATGAATGTGGTCTGCGGGTCGATCGTGTCCAGCGTCAACGCGTCGAACAGCGCACGCGCCTGCGCGGCCTTTTCGGTGGGGCTGGCGAGGCACAGGACCTCCAGGGCACGTTGGCGTGGCGTCATTCGTAGAATTGTCCGCTCAGTCGGTGCCGGGCCGCTCCCAAGCCGACGCAGATCCCCCCTTGGGGGTGCGGCGCCGAAGGCGTCTTGGGGGCGATCAACAACGAGGACCCCATGGCCGTCTACCAACTCGGGAGCGAGATTCCGCGCATTGCCGACAGCGCCTGGGTGGCCGACAGCGCGCAAGTGATCGGCGCGGTGGAACTGGCCGACGACGTGGGGGTGTGGTTCTGCGCCGTGCTGCGCGCCGACACCGAGCCGATCCGTATCGGCAGGGGCTCGAACGTGCAGGACGGCAGCGTCTTCCACGCCGACCCGGGCTTCCCGCTGACGCTGGGCGAGAACGTGACCGTCGGCCACCAGGCGATGCTGCACGGCTGCGCGGTGGGCGACGGCACGCTGATCGGCATCCAGGCAGTGGTGCTCAATGGCGCGAAGATCGGTCGCTTCTGCCTGGTGGCGGCCGGCGCGGTCGTGACCGGGGGCAGGGAGTTTCCCGACGGCTCGCTGATCGTCGGCAGCCCGGCCAGGGTCGTGCGCCCGCTCCGGCCCGAAGAGATCGACGGCCTGCGTCGCGGCGCCCAGCACTACATCGAGAACGCGAGGCGTTTTCGCGGCGAGCTCAAGCAGATCCGATGAGCGAATTGCACCGCTTCATCTTCGAAGGCATGCCGGTGCGCGGCATGCTGGTGCGGCTGACCGGCGACTGGCGCGAAGTGCTGCGGCGGCGCGCGGCGAGCGACGCGCAGCCGGCGCCGGTGCGCTCGCTGCTCGGCCAGATGGCGGCGGCGGGCGTGCTGATGCAGGCGAGCATCCGCTTCAATGGCGCGCTGGTGCTGCAGGTGTTCGGCGACGGGCCGGTCAAGCTCGCGGTGGCCGAGGTGCAGCCCGACCTGGCGTTCCGCGTCACCGGCACGGTGGTCGGCGAGGTCGCGCCCGATGCGCAGCTCGAAGCGATGCTGAACATGCACGGCGGCGGCCGTTGCGCGATCACGCTCGACCCGAAGGGCCGGCTGCCCGGCCAGCAGCCCTACCAGGGCGTGGTGCCGCTGCACGGCGACCGCCGCGAGCCGCTGCAGCAGCTGTCTCAGGTGCTCGAGCACTACATGCTGCAGTCCGAGCAACTCGACACGCGGCTCGTGCTGGCGGCGAACGACGACGTGGCGGCCGGCCTGCTGGTCCAGCGCATGCCGGTCTCCGGCGCGGGCAACCTGGCGGGCCGGGCGGCTGCCGGGCTGTCCCAAGCCAGGCCGGACGCCCTTGGGCAGCCGACGGCGAAGCCGGCATGGGGGCAGGCATCCGCCAATGAAGACGAGATCGGCCGCAACGAAGACTTTAACCGCATCGCGCTGCTCGCCGGCACGCTGACCACTGACGAACTGCTGACGCTTGGCGCCGAGACGCTGCTGCACCGCCTGTTCTGGGAAGAGACGCTGCGTCGCTTCGCTCCGCAGCAGGGCGACAGCGCACCGCGCTTTGCCTGCAACTGCTCGCGCGAGCGGGTCGGGCGCATGCTGCTCGGCCTGGGCGCCGACGAGGTGAACGGCATCGTGGCCGAGCAGGGCAGGGTGGAGATCGGGTGCGAATTCTGCGGGCTGAAGTACCACTTCGACGCAGTCGATGTGGGCGGGCTGTTCACGCCAGCGGGGGCGCAGGTGCCGGGGTCGGGAGCGATCAACTGAGGTGGAGCGCTCGCCTGTTAGGCGCCCCGCGGGACGAACCGGCCAATCCGTTGCCGGCGTCTTTCTTCATTGCAAATTGATCGCCACACGATCAAAATGCAATGATGATTGAGCGACAACTTCAAGCCACGATCGAGCAGCGGTTGCGTCAGGTTCCGGCCGTGGTGCTCCTGGGGCCACGCCAGGTCGGCAAGACCACGCTGGCGCGGGCCATTGCCGCAGGCCACCCACGGGCCATGGTGCTGGATCTCGAGCGCGAGTCGGACCGTGCCGCGCTCCAGCGGCCCGAACTCTTCTTTCCGGCGCACCGCGACCGCTTGCTGGTCCTCGACGAAGTGCAACTGATGCCCGACCTGTTCGCGGCGCTTCGGCCGGAAATCGATGCCGACCGCCGGCCGGGCCGCTTCCTGTTGCTCGGCTCCGCATCGGGCGACCTGTTGCGGCAGTCCGGCGAGTCGCTCGCGGGTCGGGTGTCGTATGTTGAGCTCACGCCGTTGCTGGCCGCGGAACTGCCCCTCGTCGACCTGGCAGGCCTTCAGTCGCTGTGGCTGCGCGGTGGCTTTCCGCTGAGCTACTTGGCCCCGGACGAAAGCGCCTCGTACACCTGGCGGCAGGACTTCATTCGCACGTTCCTGCCACGCGACCTGCCCGGCATGGGGGTGCGGGTGCCCGCCGAGACCCTGCGGCGTTTCTGGCAGATGCTGGCCCACCTGCAGGGCCAGATGTTCAACGCCTCGCAGTTGGGCATGTCGCTCGGCGGCGCCTCGCATACAACGGCCACGCGATACCTCGACGTGCTGGTCGACACGATGATGGTGCGCCGGCTGCAGCCGCATCTGGTGAACGTCGGAAAGCGGCTGGTCAAGTCGCCGAAGGTGTACTTGCGCGACAGCGGCGTGCTGCACACCCTGCTGGGCATCGCGACGGCGCAGGATCTGCAGGGACACCCCATTGCCGGCGCATCCTGGGAAGGCTTCGTGGTGGAGCAGGTGGCAGCCGGACTGCCGCCCGACGCGCAGCTCAGCTTCTACCGGACCGCGGCCGGCACCGAACTGGACCTGGTGATCGAACTCGGCAGCCGCAAGTTTGGCGTGGAGATCAAGTTCTCGTCGGCGCCCAAGCCGACCAAGGGGTTCTGGCAGGCGCTCCAAGACTTGCAGATCGACCGCGCCTACGTGATCGCTCCCGTGCCGCGGCGTTACCCGTTGGCCGATGGTGTGGACGTGGTTCCGGTGTCGGAGGTGGCGACGCTGCTGACGGCCTGAGCCCGCGAGTTCGTCGTTGTCCCTGCAAGATTCCCTATCGCCTTGCCGCGGCCGCTGCGCGATCACGCTTGACCCGGAGGGCAGGCCTACGGGCCCGAACCCGTACCAGCGCGTCGAGCCGCTGCACGGCGATTGCGACTGCGACGATCATTGGCTCGTTCCTTGCGGATGAACACGCCTGACTCGGTGCGTTCATCGTCCTTGAACTCGCCCTCCCAGCGGTCGCCGGCGGGCCAATGGTAGACGCCCGCGCCATGTTTGCGGCCACCGACACAGGTGCCGACATAGCGCTCTCCCGACTTCCAGAAGTAGCTGCCCTGGCCCTGCGGCTTGCCTTGGTGAAAGGCACCTTCGTAGCGGTCGCCCGAGCTGAATTGCATTTGCCCCTGGCCCTGCGGCTGGCCGGCCGAAATCGCACCCTCGTAGCGGTTGCCGTTTGGAAAGCTCAGCACGCCCCGGCCCTGCGGTACGGCGCGCACCCAATCGCCTTCGAACTGCTGGCCGTTGAGCCAGCGGTAGGTGCCTCGGCCATGCGGTACGCCCTGGCTGACTTGACCCTTGTAGACATCGCCACTGGCGTAGTGGAGCTGGCCCTCGCCCTCGGGGATGCCGTCGATCACGCTGCCCTCGAACTGGTTGCCGTTGGCGAACAGCATCTTGCCGGTGCCGGTGGCCCTGTTCTGCACCCAGTCGCCGTTGTAACGCTGGCCAGTGGCCCATACGAACTCGCCTTTGCCCTGGCGCATGCTGCGCACCAGCGTACCCGTGTAGACATCGCCATCGGCCCATTCGACCCGGCCGGTGGCGTTGCCGGAGAGCAGGCGCAGGCCACGACGCTGTTTCGCCTGCGAAAATTGGTGGGCGCCGACGCGATCACGCGGCACAACGGGCGCGAGAGCCTTGCCACCGCAGAATGCTGGGTCGATTGCTGGGCCTTGGAGAGAATGCTCGACTCGGCGGTCGATGACGCTTCGCTGGTCGAGCGGGTGCGGCGCCTTTGCGCAGGCCCGTTGGCGTCGAGCCGTCGCAGGCGACCACGGGCCTGTACCTGTCGGCCATTCGGGCGGCCGGCGAGTGAGCGGAAGGGCGGTTGCCAGAATAGACTTCAACGCTCGCCCAGCCACGAAACCATCGGCGCAATCCATCGATCGGGCGTGGAAGCGCATTGACGTAACGTACGATTTAGCGTACGCTGGCAAATTGCAGGAGTGCATTATGACGACTCTCACCGCTAGCGAAGCCAGGGCCAACCTCTATCGCCTGATGGATCAGGCAGCCGCGTCCCACGAACCGATTCACATCCTGGGAAAACGCGGCGGCGCTGTGCTCGTCTCGGAAGAAGACTGGAAGGCCGTTCAGGAAACGCTGTTCCTGCTCGCGGTGCCCGGAATGCGCGAGTCCGTCAGGGAAGGCATGGCCGAGCCCCTTGCCAAGAGCGCGAGGAAACTTGACTGGTGAAGTGGCAAGTCGTCTTCGCCAGCCACGCGCTGAAGGACGCTCGCAAACTCGCCGCCAGCGGCTTGAAGTCGAAGGCTTCCGAACTGCTCGCGATCCTCGGACGCGATCCATTGCAGAGCCCGCCGCCGTTCGAGAAGTTGGTCGGAGATCTCGCCGGTGCGTACTCCCGGCGAATCAACGTTCAGCACCGCATCGTCTATGAAGTCTTCCCCAAGGAACGCACGGTTCGCGTTCTTCGAATGTGGACTCACTACGTGTGACGGCAGCTCAGCGGCCTTGATGCGCTGCTGACAGCTTCAACATCCACTCCACCAGTTCCGCCGCGCGCAGCGGCGTGACGCCGCCTTGATCCGCCGCTGCACCGTGCGCATGCGCGGCCGCGGCGGCGATCTCCAGCGCGTGTTCGATGCTGCCGTCCGGCGCCCACAGCCCGCCGATCCACCCCGCCAGCACATCACCGGTGCCGGCCGTGGCCAGTGCTGCGTTGCCCGTGGGGTTGATGTGCGGCGCGCGGCCCGGTGCGGCGATCACACTGCCCGAGCCCTTGAGCAGCACCACGCAGCCGAAGCGTTCGGCAATCGCCTGTGCACTGTGCAGCCGGTCGGCCTGCACTTCGGCGGTCGAGACAGCGAGCAGACGCCCGGCCTCCAGCGGGTGGGGCGTCAGCACGCTCGCATGGCCGCGCGCTGTGCGGGCCTGGAGCTGGGCCTGCAGACCAGTGTCGGCGGCGATGGCATTCAGCGCATCGGCATCCAGCACCAGGCGCGGCGCGAGGCTCAGCAGGCGCGGCAACACAACGCGCACCGCGTCGCCACCGCCGCAGCCGCAGACGACGGTGGTGGCGGCGATCACCTCGGGAGCACTGTGCCACCACGCGTGGCGAAACATCAGCTCCGGGCGCACGGGGTCGAGCGCCATGTCCTGGCCGGTGCGCTCGGGTTCGAGCAGGCTGACGAAGACGCGCCCGGCGCCGGCGGCGTGAGCCGCGCGCGCCGCGAGCAGCGCCGCCCCGGTCATCCCCGGCGCGCCGCCGACCACGGCCACGTCGCCGAAGCTGCCCTTGTGCTGCGCGTGCTGTCGCAGCGCGTGGGCGGCACGGGCTTCGTCGGCGCCGGTCAGCCAGGCGTCGGCCGGCGTGGCGCTGGCGTCCACGCCGAGATCGTCGAACCACACTTCGCCCGTCAGGTCGCGGCCGTGGCCGGTGTAGAGGCCGGGCTTCAGGGTCATCAGCGACAGCGTGTGCGTGGCGCGAACGCAAGCGGCGCCCAGCGGCTGGCCGGTCAGGCCGTTCAGGCCCGAGGGCAGGTCCACCGCCAGCACCTGGCAGGGCAGGGCGTTGAGGTGTGCGATCAGCCCGGCCAGCGCACCCTGAGGCTCCCGGGTCAGGCCCAGGCCGAGCAGGGCATCGATCGCCAGATCTTGCCCACCGACTGCGGGTGCGTCGGCGCTGGTGATCGTCACGCCGGCCGCCAGCGCGCGTGCCAGCGCGTCGCTCGCGTCGGCGGGCAGCCGGGCGGCTTCGCCGACCCACGTGACCCGCACCTGCCTGCCGGCCTGCATCAAGGCGATCGCCGCCTCGAATCCGTCACCGCCGTTGTTGCCCGGGCCGGCCGCGATCCAGACGCTGCGTGCATGCGGCGCCAGCGCCAGCGCCAGGCGCGCCACGCCCAGGCCGGCGCGGCGCATCAGCGTGTGCGGCGGCAACGCGGCCTGCGCGATCTGTTCGATCTTGCGGCTGGCCTCGGGGCCGTGCAGGGGCAGGCTGGCCCGCGGTCGGGAGGCATTGTGCATAGGGGCGCGCGGTGTGCTGCCTCAGGGATTGTCAGCTTGGAGCATCCCGGCGATTGTGTTTCACTTCGGCCCATTGTTGAACTCACTTCGATCAAGGACTGCTCATGTTGAAACGCTTCTTTGGCCTCGCCCTCTCGATCGCCGCGGTGGCCGCCGCCGTTCCCGGCGCCGCACAGGCGCAGCAGTTCTTCCGCATCGGCACCGGCGGTACGGCCGGCACCTACTACCCTGTCGGCGGGATGATCGCCAATGCGGTGTCGCAGCCGGGCAAGATCGTCGTCACCGCGCAGGCGAGCAACGGCTCGGTCGCCAACGTCAACGGCATTGCCGGCGGCGCGCTGGAAAGCGGCTTTTCGCAGGCCGACGTGGCGACCTGGGCGCAAAAGGGCACCGGCATCTACGAAGGCAAGCCCAATGTCCCGGGGCTGCGGCTGATCGCCAACCTCTACCCCGAGAGCGTGCACATCGTGGCGCGCAAGGGCTCGGGCATCAAGACCGTGTTCGACCTCAAGGGCAAGCGCGTCGCGCTCGACGAGCCCGGCTCGGGCACGCTCGTCAACGCGCGGCTGATTCTGGCCGCCTACGGCATTCAGGAGGCCGACATCAAGCCCGAGTACATCAAGCCCAACCAGGCCGGCGACAAGATGAAGGACGGCGCGCTCGACGCGTTCTTCTTCGTCGGCGGCGCACCGGCCGGGGCGATCGCCGAGCTCGCCTCGAGCGGTGCCGGCATCGAGCTGATCCCGATCGACGGGCCGCAGGCCGAGGGTCTGCGCATGGCCAGCCCGTTCTTCGCGGTGGACAACATCCCGTCCGACACCTACAAGGGCGTGGCCGGCGTGCGCACCCTCGCGGTGGGCGCGCAGTGGGTGACGAGCGACAAGGCCGATGCCAACACGGTGTACGAAATCACCAAGGCGCTTTTCAGTGAACAGACGCAGAAGGCGCTGCAGGCCGGCCACGCCAAGGGCAAGCTGATCACGAAGGAGAACGCGGTCAAGAGCGCCGGCATTCCGTTCCACCCGGGCGCCGAGAAGTACTACAAGGAAGCCGGGCTGATCAAGTGACGGTGAGCGCGACGGGCTGCCGTCGGCCGCGAAGGGGCCCCACCGGGCACAGTCGCGAGCGCTCCCGCAGGGCGGAACCGCACGCAGTGCGCAAGGTGCACCTGTGACAGCGGTTGTCGGCGCCGACGCGATCGACCCGGACAAGCTGCAGGCGCTCGAGGAGAAGTTCGACCCCGAAATGCGCTTTCGGCCGACGGTGCCGCCGGCGACGACGATCGTCAAGTGGCTGCTGATCGCGCTCTCGCTGTTCCACTACTACACCGCGGGCTTCGGCCTGCTGCGCGAGGCCACGCACCGTGGCGTGCACATGGCCTTCGTGCTCGGGCTGGTGTTCGTCGTGTTCTCGCGCCGTCGCCACCGCGACGGCGACCCGCCGCTGCGCAGCAGCTGGCTCGCGCCGGGCGGCGTGCCGTTGGTCGACTGGCTGCTCGGCCTGTCCATTGCGGCCTCCGCGCTGTACATCCCTTATGTGTTCGACGACCTGGCGTTTCGGGTTGGCAACCCGTTGCTCATCGACGTGGCGATGGGCTCGATCATGATCGTCGTCCTGCTCGAGGCGACGCGGCGCGCGATGGGTTGGCCGCTGCCGCTGATCGCGATGATCTTCATGGCCTACGCGCTCGCCGGCCCGGTGTTCCCGGGTCTGCTGCAGCACGCCGGTTCGAGCTGGACGCAGCTCGTGAACCACCAGTATCTGACGAGCCAGGGCGTCTACGGCATCGCGGTCGGCGTGGTCGCGACTTACGTCTTTCACTTCGTGCTGTTCGGCGTGCTCGCGACGCGCATCGGCCTCGGGCAACTGTTCCTCGACATCGCCTCCAGCGTCGCCGGGCGCTACGCCGGCGGGCCGGCGAAGGTGAGCGTGTTCGGCTCGGCGATGTTCGGCATGCTCTCCGGCTCGTCGGTGGCCAATGCGGTGACGGTGGGGTCGCTGACGATCCCGGCGATGATCCGCATCGGCTACCCGCGCCACTTTGCCGGCGCGGTCGAGGCTGCGGCGTCCACCGGCGGGCAGATCACGCCACCGATCATGGGCGCGGCGGCGTTCCTGATGATCGAGTTCCTGAACGTACCGTACCAGACGATCATCCTGGCTGCGATCGTGCCGGCCTTCATGCACTTCTACGGCGTCTTCATGCAGGTGCATTTCGAGGCCAAGCGGCGTGGCCTACGCGGCCTGACCGAAGCCGAAATGCCGCGCCTGCGCGAATCGTTCAAGGCGCGCTGGCCGACGTTGATCCCGCTCGTGTTCCTGATCGGCCTGCTGGTCAGCGGACGCACGCCGTACCTCGCGGCCTTCAGCGGCATCACCTCGTGCGCGATCGTCGGGCTGACGACCGCCGCCAGCGGCAACACGCCGCGCCACTGGACGGCGCTGGCGGCACTGCATGCGGTGCTGGCAGTGCTGGTGTTCGGCGGCATCGAGGCACAGTGGATGCGCGTGGCGCTGTTCGGCACGGTCGCGCTGGCCACGCCGTACCTGTTGCGCGCGCTCGACGTGCGCGGCCGCATCGACGGCCGGGTGCTCGTAGAAAGCTTCGAGACCGGCGCCAAGTACGCGCTCGCCGTGGGCGCGGCGGCAGCGACGGTGGGCCTCGTGATCGGCGTCGTCACGCTGACCGGCGTCGGCTTCAAGATCAGCTACATCATCACCAGCGCGGCGCAGGCGATCGCCGGTGGCGTGGGCTTGCTGGTGCCACAGGCGCTGGCGAGCACGCGATCGCTGACGCTGCTGGCGGCGCTGGTGATGACGGCGCTGGTGTGCATCCTGATGGGTTGCGGCATCCCGACCACGGCCAACTACATCATCATGGTCACGGTCGCCGCGCCCACTCTGGTGCAACTTGGCGTGCAGCCGCTGGTGGCGCACTTCTTCGTCTTCTACTACGGCGTGCTGGCCGACATCACGCCGCCGGTGGCGCTCGCTGCCTATGCGGCGGCCGGCATGGCCGGCAGCGACCCGTTCAAGACCGGCAACACGGCGTTCCGCCTCGGCCTGGGCAAGGCGCTCGTGCCCTTCGTGTTCGTGTTCTCGCCGTCGCTGTTGCTGGTGGCGCAGGGCTTCACGTGGACGGAATTTGCCGTGACCTTCACAGGCTGCGTGCTCGGCATTGCCATCCTCGCGGCGGGTCTGAGCAAGTGGTTCCTGGTCGAGATGACGCGCTGGGAGCAGCTCTTGTGCGTGGTGGCGGCGGTGCTGCTGGTGGCGCCCGGTCTGGCCAGCGGCGCGGTGGGCGTCGCGCTGGTGCTGCCGATGATCTGGCGCCAGCTGCGCCTCTGGCGCGCCGGGCGGCCGGCGCTGGCGTAGGTGTAGGCGTAGGCGTAGGCGTAGGTGTAGGCGTAGGTGTAGGTGTAGGTGTAGGTGTAGGTGTAGGTGTAGGTGTAGGTGTAGGTGTAGGTGTAGGTGTAGGTGTAGGTGTAGGTGTAGGTGTAGGTGTAGGTGTAGGTGTAGGTGTAGGCGCCGTGCCGCGCCGCGCCGAGGCGCTGCTCAGCGGCGCAGCCGCTCGACGCCCAGGCCTTCGATGTCGATCGGCGCCGGCCTGCCTGCCAGCGCATCGGCCAGCACCAGCGCCGACCCGCAGGCCAGCGCCCAGCCGCTCGAGCCGTGACCGAGGTTGAGCCATACGCCCTCGATGCCACTCGCGCCCAGGACGGGTGGGCCGTCGGGCAGCATCGGGCGCGCGCCCTTCCACGGTTGCGCCTGGCCGCGCTGCGCCGCGCCCGGAAACCAGTCGTCGAGCACCTTGTAGAGCGTGGCCAGTGCGCCGGGGTGATGCTGGCCGGGCGTTCCGCCGAGTTCGGCACTGCCAGCCACGCGGACGCGATTGCCGAGCCGGCTGATCGCGACCTTGTAGCGCTCGTCCATCAGGGCCGAACGGGGGCCGAGTTCCGGGTGGTCCTCGAGGTGGCGCAGCGGGGCGGTGATCGAGTAGCCGTGCACGGCCAGCAGCGGCAGGCGCAATCCGTGCGGTGCCAGCAAGGCCGGCGCGCCGAGGGCGGCGCAGAGCACGACGGCGTCGAACGCCTCGGTCACCGGGCCGGCGATCATCGGCACCGTGGCCGGGCCCTCGCGCGACCGCGTATCGGCGGCACCGCCGTTCGGCGCCGAGTCCTCGGGCGGGAGGTACTGGTGCGTCAGGCGCGGCGCGTGGCCCGGGTGCAGCGCCTGCACGGTGGTGTGGAAGCGAAAGCGCGCGCCGAGCCGCTGCGCCTGGCCGCGCAGCAGCAGCGCGAACTGGCGGCAATTGCCCACCTCGTCACCCGCCAGGTAGATGCCGGCCTGCAGTGGCGTCTCGGGGTTCAGGCCCGGCTCGACGCGCCGGCAGCCGGCCGCGTCGAGCTGCTCGAAAGGCACTCGGAGTTCGCCCAGCAGCCTCAGGCCGGGCTGCGCGGCGGCCAGGTCTTTCGCGCTGCGCAGCAGCACCAGCCAGCCCTCGTTGCGCTCGTACTCGAGCCGAAGGTCTTGCGTCAGTTGGTGCAGCCGCTCGCGGCTGAACATCGCCAGCCGCTGCATGCGCGTGCGGTTGGCCAGGTAGCGCCGCGGCTTGCAAGCGCGCCACCACTTCCACAGCCAGGCGAACGTGCCCGGGTCAAGGCGCGCGTTCAGGCGCACCGGCGCGTGCGCTGCCAGCAGGTGCGCCAGCACCTTGCGCGGCATGCCGGGCGATGCCCAGGGCGTGACGTAGCCGGGCGCGACGACGCCGGCATTGGCGAAGCTGCCTTCCTCGGCCACGCTGCCGCGCCGCTCGAACACCGTGACCTCGTGGCCGTCGGCGGCGAGTTCGTAGGCGGTGGTGACGCCGACGATGCCGGCCCCGACGATGGCGATGCGCATCGGCTTCAGCCCTCGCCGGGCCGCCATCGGCCACAGGCCGATGGCCCTCGGCAGGCACGGCCAGCCCGCAGGGGCTGTCTGTGTCCGGCCTCGGATCGCCAAGAGGGCCGAGCACCGTGCAGGCCGCGCCGCGCCTGAGGCCCGGCTCCACGCCGGGCACAAACAGTCCTCAGTACTGCCTGTTTCCAGGCTCGGCCCCTCCGGGGACGACAGCGATGGTGTCTGGGGGTCGTCACTTCAGGCCCGCACCGGGGCCAGCGCCGCCTCGATGGCGAGCGAGGCGTCGAGCACGGTGTCGTCCTGCAGTCCGCCGCTCCAGACCATCAGGCCGACCGGCATCTCGCCCGCCGCATGGCAGGGCAGCGAGAGCGCGCAGCCGTCGAGCAGGTTGACGATCGAGGGGTTGCGCAGCAGCAGCGCATTCGCCGCGTGGAAAGCCTCGTCGCTGGCCAGCAGCGGCGCAATGGGGGGTGCGACGATCGGCACGGTCGGGCTGAGCCACGCGTCGTAGCCGCGCATGCGCTGCGCCATCTGCGCGATCCACGCCTTGCGCGCGGCGATCAGGTCGATGTAGTCGGCGGCGCTGACGTTTTCGCCGCGCCGGATGCGCGCTGCGACGCGCGGGTCGTAGTCGGCCTCGCGCGTCGCCAGCAGGCGGCGGTGCCAGGCCCACGACTCGACGGCGCTGAAGCCGCCGCCGGCCGGCCACTGGCCGGGGGCCGACAACTCGGGCAGCGCGATCTCGTCGATCACCGCGCCCGCGGTACGCAGCGTGGCGAGCGCGCGCGAGAGGCTCGTCGCGACCTGCGGGTCCAGGCCGTCGAGCAGCAGGGTCGTCGGCAGCGCCAGCCGCAGCGAGCGCAGCGGGCGGCCAGCCAGCGACACGCTGCGCGACGCCAGCAACTCGTGCAGCAGCACCGCGTCGCGCACCGAACGCGTGATGGCGCAGGCCGTATCGAGCGTGGTCGAGAGCGGGATACAGCCTTCGGTGGGCACGAGGCGCGCGGTGCTCTTGAAACCCACCAGACCCTGCAATGCCGCCGGAATGCGGATCGAGCCGCCGGTGTCCGATCCGAGCGCGGCCCAGGCGGCGCCGCCAGCAACCAACACTGCGCCGCCGGAAGTCGAGCCGCCGGGAATGCGCGGCGTGGCGTCGAGCTGCGCCGTGGCCGGGTTGGCGGGCGTGCCGTGGTGCGGGTTGATGCCGACGCCGGAGAACGCGAATTCGGTCTGGTTGGTGTGCCCGACCAGCGCGGCGCCGGCTGCGCGCAGGCGCGACACGGCCGGGCAATCGGAGGTCGCCGGCGCCCGGCCGGCGAGGACGACCGAACCCGCCGTGGCGGGGTGGCCCGCCACGGCGAACAGGTCCTTCACGCTCACGGCGAGGCCCGCCAGCGGTGGCAGCGGCGCGCCGGCGCGCCGCTGCGCGTCGACGAACGCCGCGACCTCACGACCCCCAAGCTCGGTGCGTTCGCCGCCCCCCGAGGAGGGTGCCGGTCGGCCTCGGAGCGTCCCGGCGCCGACCTCTGCCGAGTCGCCGAAGCGGCGGATGAACGCGTGGCGCAGCGCAGGGCTGTCGGCGGCGTGCTGGGACAGCGTGTGCAGCTCGGCGCTGCGGCGCCGGCCGGTGGCGATGTCTTCGCGGGTCGAGATCAGATCGCTTCGGTCTGGCGTCATGGTCCTGCTATACTTCGCGGGTTTACCTCGAGGCGCCTGAAGAGCGAGCACATCGCAGCGGGCGCGGGCAGGCGAGCAAATCGCGAACCCGGCACTCAAAAGGTGTTGCAACTGGATCATCCGGTCGCAATTCAGGCCGGATTTTAGAACCAACCTTTGGAAACCACATGACCGTCAGCATGCGTGAAATGCTGGAAGCCGGCGTCCACTTCGGACACCAAACGCGCTTCTGGAACCCCAAGATGGCCCCGTACATCTACGGCCATCGCAACAAGATCCACATCATCAACCTCGAGAAGACGCAGCCGCTCTTCGAGGACGCGATGAAGTTCATTCGCCAGCTGGCCTCGCGCCGCGGCACGATCCTGATGATCGGCACCAAGCGCCAGGCGCGCGAGGTGATCTCGCTCGAAGCCCAGCGCTGCGGCATGCCCTTCGTCGACCAGCGCTGGCTGGGCGGCATGATGACGAACTTCAAGACCGTCAAGGGCTCGCTCAAGCGACTGAAGGACATGAAGGCGCAGATCGAGGCCGGCACCGAGATCCGGATCAAGAAGGAAGCGCTGATGTTTCAGCGCGAGCTTGCCAAGCTCGAGAAGGACATCGGCGGCATCCAGCACATGACGGCGCTGCCCGATGCGATGTTCGTGATCGACGTCGGCTACCACAAGATCGCGATCCTCGAGGCCAAGAAGCTCGGCATCCCGGTGATCGGCATCGTCGACACGAATCACTCGCCGATCGGCATCGACTACGTGATCCCGGGCAACGACGACTCGTCCAAGGCCGTCGCGCTGTACGCGCGGGCGGTGGCCGACGCGGTGCTCGAGGGCAAGGCCAACAGCACCAGCGAAGTGGTGCAGGCGATCGCCGCCGACGGCGATGAGTTCGTGGAAGTGAGCGAAGGCGCCTGAGCCCCGCGGCGGCCTTGCCTTCGCGATCGGGTGCAGAGGCAAGCTGACAAAGGGGCTCATGGGGCCCCTTTTTCACATTCGCGCTTGAATCAGGACATTCGACGGCGCCGGCCCCCGGGCCGGGCCGCGAGCCAAAGCGAAGTTTCAGAGAAGACGGGCTTGTACTCAAGTCATGTCGCAACCAGACGGAGAGACCGAGATGGCAACGATTACCGCAAGCATGGTGGGCGAACTGCGCGCCAAGACCGACGCCCCGATGATGGAGTGCAAGAGGGCGCTGACCGAGGCCGGCGGCGACATGGACAAGGCCGAGGAACTGCTGCGCGTCAAGCTCGGCAGCAAGGCGAGCAAGGCCTCGTCGCGCATCACCTCCGAAGGCATCGTCGCGGTGCATCTCGAGGGCAGCACCGGCGCGATGGTCGAGCTGAACTGCGAAACCGACTTCGTCGCCAAGAACGACGACTTCCTGCAGTTCGGCAACGCGCTGGCTCGGCTGATCGGGTCCGCCAACCCGGTTGACGTGGCCGCGCTGTCGGCGCTCGAGATCGACGGCACCACCGTCGAGGCGCGGCGCGCGGTGCTGATCGGCAAGATCGGCGAGAACATGTCGATCCGCCGCTTCAAGCGCTTTGCCGGCGACGCCAAGCTCGTGAGCTACCTTCACGGCACGCGCATCGGCGTCGTGGTCGAGTACCAGGGCGACGATGTCGCGGCCAAGGACGTGGCGATGCACGTGGCGGCGATGAAGCCGGTGGCGCTCACGTCGGCCGACGTGCCCGCCGAACTGATCGAGAGGGAGCGCAACGTCGCTGCGCTGAAGGCGGCCGAGGATGCCGAGCGCGCCAAGGCCGAAGGCAAGGCGCCGCAGTCGGCCGAGATCGTCGCCCGCCGTGTTGAGGGCTCGGTGCAGAAGTACCTGAAGGAAGTGAGCCTCTACGCCCAGGCCTTCGTGAAGAACGACAAGCAGACCGTCGAGCAGATGCTCAAGGCCACGGGCACCACGCTGAAGGGCTTCACGATGTACGTGGTGGGCGAGGGGATCGCGAAGAAGGTCGACGACTTCGCGGCCGAGGTCGCGGCCCAGGTCGCGGCGGCCAAGGCGGGCTGAGCCCGCAGCCGGCCGCGATAGACTTGACGACGACACCCGCACCAGGAGCCTCCCGCATGCCGATGTACAAGCGCATCCTGCTCAAGCTCTCGGGCGAGGCCCTGATGGGCGACGACGCCTACGGCATCAACCGCGCCACGATCGTGCGCATGGTGCGCGAGATCCAGGACGTGACGCAGCTCGGGTGCGAGGTGGCGGTGGTGATCGGCGGCGGCAACATCTTTCGCGGCGTGGCCGGCGGCTCGGTCGGCATGGACCGCGCGACCGCCGACTACATGGGCATGCTGGCCACGGTGATGAATGCGCTCGCGCTGGCCGACACGATGCGCCAGGAAGGCATGACGGCGCGCGTGATGTCGGCCATCGCGATCGAGCAGGTCGTCGAGCCCTATGTGCGGCCGAAGGCCTTGCAGTATCTCGAGGAAGGCAAGGTCGTCGTGTTCGCCGCCGGCACCGGCAACCCGTTCTTCACCACCGACACCGCAGCGGCCCTGCGCGGCGCCGAGATCGGCGCCGAGATCGTGCTCAAGGCGACCAAGGTCGACGGCGTGTACACCGCCGACCCGAAGAAGGACCCGCGCGCGACGCGCTATTCGCAGATCACCTTCGACGAGGCGATCAGCAGGCACCTGCAGGTGATGGACGCCACCGCGTTCGCGCTGTGTCGCGACCAGAAGCTGCCGATCAAGGTGTTCAGCATCTTCAAGGCCGGCGCGCTGCGCCGCGTGGTGCTCGGAGAGGACGAGGGCACGCTCGTCCACGTTTGAGGAGCTCCAGATGACGCCCCCAAGCTCACTTCGTTCGCAACGCCCCGAGAGGGCGCAGGCCTCCTTCGGGGCGGCCCGGCAGGAGACCTGACATGAGCATCGCCGAGATCCGCGCCACCGCCGAGCAGAAGATGCACCGCTCGGTGGAAACCTTCAAGTCCGAGCTGACCAAGATCCGCACCGGGCGCGCCCATCCGGGCATCCTCGACCAGGTGCACGTCGAGTATTACGGCTCGATGCTGCCGATCGGCCAGGTCGCCAACGTCACGCTGCTCGATGCCCGCACGATCAGCGTGCAGCCCTGGGAAAAGGGCATGGGCGCGAAGATCGAGAAGGCGATTCGCGAGTCCGACCTCGGGCTCAATCCGGCGGCGCAGGGCGACCTCCTTCGGGTGCCGATGCCGGCCCTGACCGAAGAGCGCCGGCGCGACCTGACCAAGGTCGTGCGGCACGCGGGCGAAGAGGCGCGGATCGCGGTGCGCAACGTGCGCCGCGACGCCAACGAGCATGCCAAGCGGCTGATGAAGGACAAGCTGATCGGCGAGGACGAGGAGCGCCGCTCGCTCGACGAGATCCAGCGGCTCACCGACCGCACGATCGCCGAAATCGATCAGCTCGTCTCGGCCAAGGAAGCCGAGATCATGGCGGTCTGACGCCGCCGCACCACACTGCGCCCTCGCTCCGCCAGCGCCCCCATGAGCCACCGAGACAACGGGTCCGCGCACGACACTAGGGTCGTGCCGCGGCATGTCGCCATCGTGATGGACGGCAACGGCCGCTGGGCGCGCAAGCGCTTCATGCCGCGCGTCTATGGCCACAAGGTCGGCGTCGATGCGCTGGTGCGTACGATCCAGGCCTGCGCCGAGCGCGGCATCAAGTACCTGAGCGTGTTCGCGTTCTCGTCCGAAAACTGGAAGCGCCCGTCCGACGAAGTCTCGGGGCTGATGAACCTGGTGCTGGTGGCGGTCTCGAAGTACCTGGCCAAGCTCGCCGGCGAGGGCGTTCGCATCCGCATCGTCGGCGATCGCAGCGCGGTCTCCGACAAGCTGCGCGGGGCCTGGGACGAGGCCGAGCGCCTGACCGCGCACAACACGCGCATCACGCTGTCGGTGGCGTTCAACTACGGCGGGCGCTGGGACGTGGTGCAGGCATGCCGCCGCATCGTCGAGGAAGGGATCCCGGCGGAGCACATCGACGAGGCGCTGCTCAGCCGCCACATGGCGATGAGCTACGCGCCCGACCCGGACCTGTTCATCCGCACCGGCGGCGAAATCCGCATCAGCAACTTCATGCTCTGGCAGACCGCGTACTCCGAGCTCTACTTCACGCACTGCCTGTGGCCCGACTTCGGCGACGCCGAACTCGACGCCGCGCTGGCCGCCTATGCGCAGCGCGATCGCCGCTTCGGCGAGGTGCGCGACAGCCAGCCCGTGCTCCTCGCAGGGGTCAGGGTGGGTGCCTGACCATGCTCAGGCAGCGGGTCGTCACCGCGCTCGTCCTGCTCGCCCTGCTGCTGCCCACGCTGTTCGTCGGCAGCGCCTGGCCGTTCGCCGTGCTGACGCTGGCCCTGATCGGGGCCGCCGGGTGGGAATGGGGGCGCCTGAACGGCTTGGCCGATCTTCCCGCGCTGACGATCGGCGTGGTCGTCGTCCTGCTGTGCCTGGGCGCCATCGCGGCGGGCTGGCTGGCCGCGCCGCCGGCACTGCTGTGGTGGCTGGCCGCGCTCGTCTGGGTGCTCGGCGCGACCTGGGCGATCCGCCACGGGCCGGGCGGCTGGGCCCGCCACCGCGGCGCGTGGCGGCAGACCGTCGGCGTGCTGGCGCTGGTGCTGGCCTGGCTGGCGATGAGCCACGCACGGGCCGTCGGCATCAACTTCCTGCTCTCCGTGTTCTGCCTCGTCTGGATGGCCGACATCGCGGCCTACTTCGGCGGACGCACCTTCGGCCGCCGCAAGCTGGCACCGGCGATCAGCCCGGGCAAGAGTTGGGAAGGGGTCTGGAGCGGCATGGCCGGCGTGGTGGTGCTCGCGCTCGCCTGGCATGCGCTGATCGATCCGCGAGCCGGCGTCGATTCGGCCAGCCTCTTCGGCCTGCTGTTCGAGAGGCTCGGGACCCTGCTCGGCGTGCTGGCGCTGCTCTTCCTCTCGGCCATGAGCGTGGTCGGCGACCTCGTCGAATCGCTCGTCAAGCGCAGTGCCGGCGCCAAGGACAGCAGTGGCCTGCTGCCCGGGCATGGCGGCGTGCTCGACCGCGTCGACGCGCTGCTGCCGGTGTTTCCACTTGCCCTCGCACTGAGCAGCCTGCGCGGGGTGGCCCAGGCATGAACGGCTCGCCTGATCGCCTTCTTTGCGGCGCCCCAGCCGGGCGGTCGGTGCCCCTCGGGCGCCGGTGCGGGCGCTGAAATGGCGACGCAGGTCTGCATCCTCGGATCGACCGGCTCAGTGGGCGTGAACACGCTCGACGTGCTGGCGCGCCACCGCGGACGCTTCGAGGTGTTCGCGTTGACAGCGCACAGCCGCCTCGATGCGTTGCGCGCGCAGTGCCTGCAGTGGAATCCTCGCTTCGCGGTGATGCCTGATGCGGCGCAGGCGCGCGCGCTGGGCGACTCGCTGAAGCGCGCCGGTCTGCGCACCGAGGTTCTTGCAGGCGCCGAGGCGCTCGCCGACGTGGCGTCGCATCCCGAGGTGCAGGTCGTGATGGCCGCCATCGTCGGTGCAGCCGGGCTTGCGCCCTGCCTGGCGGCCGCGCGGGCCGGCAAGCGGCTGCTGCTCGCAAACAAGGAGGCGCTCGTCGTCGGCGGCGCGCTGTTCATGCAGGCGGTGCACGACGGCGGCGCGCAGTTGCTGCCGATCGACAGCGAGCACTCGGCGATCTTCCAGTGCTTGCCGGAGGATCGCGCCCGCTGGGGCGCGCACATCGACCACATCGTGCTCACCGCGTCGGGCGGGCCGTTTCGCGATCGAGACCCGGCGACGCTGCGCTCGGTGACGCCGGACGAGGCCTGCGCGCACCCGAACTGGGTCATGGGCCGCAAGATCTCGGTCGATTCGGCGACGATGATGAACAAGGCGCTCGAGGTAATCGAGGCGCGCTGGCTGTTCGACCTGGCGCCGGAACAGATCCGCGTCGTGATCCATCCGCAGAGCATCGTGCACTCGATGGTCGTGTGCCGCGACAACTCGGTGCTGGCGCAACTCGGCACGCCCGACATGCGGGTGCCGATCGCCTACGGCCTGTCGTTCCCCGAGCGCATCGAGTCGGGCGCGAGCCGGCTCGAGGTCGGCGCGATGTCGCAGCTGAGCTTCGAGGCGCCCGACATGAGCCGCTTTCCCGGGCTGCAGCTCGCCTGGGACACGCTGCGCGGACCTGTCGGCAGCACGACGGTGCTCAATGCGGCCAACGAGGTCGCGGTCGAGGCCTTCCTGGCCGGCGCGATCCGCTTCGATCAGATCCGCGTGATCAACCTGCAGACGCTCGCGGCCGTGCTGCCCGAGGCCGCCAGCGGCGCGTCGATTGAAGGCCTGCTCGCGCTCGACGCGCAGGCCCGGCGCCAGGCCGAGCGGCAGGCGAAGGAACTTGCGGCGTGATCACGACGCTGCTCGCATTCATCGCCACGCTCGGGGTGCTGATCGTCGTCCACGAGTACGGGCATTACCGCGTCGCCGTGGCCTGCGGGGTCAAGGTGCTGCGCTTCTCGGTCGGCTTCGGGCGCGTCGTCTGGCGCCGCCAGCGCAGCCCTGACAGCACCGAGTTCGTGGTCGCCGCGCTGCCCTTCGGCGGCTATGTGCGCATGCTCGACGAACGCGAGGGCAGCGTGCCGGCCGGCGAACTCGGCAGCGCCTTCAACCGCCAGAGCCTGTGGAAACGCACGGCCATCGTCAGCGCCGGGCCGGTCGCCAACCTGCTGCTCGCGGTGCTGCTCTATGCGGCGTCGTTCTGGATCGGTGTCGACGAGCCGAAGGCCTTGCTCGGCGCGCCCGTGGCGGCCAGCCTGGCCGAGCGCGCCGGGTTGAAGCCCGGCGACTGGGTGCGCGAGCAGTCGGCCGACGGCGAAGAGTGGAGCGTCGTGCGCTCGATGACCGATTTGCGCTGGGCACTCACCCAGGGCGTGCTGCACGGCGAGCGGCGCCATCTGCGCGTGACCGATGCGTCGGGCCATGCGTCGCGGGTGCTCGTGCTCGAGCTCGACCGGATCGACGCGGGCGAGGTCGACGCGCAGCTGATGCAGCGCATCGGCATCGGCGCGCCGTTCAGCGAGCCCGTCCTCGCCAGCGTCAAGGCGGCCGGGCCGGCAGCCAGTGCCGGCTTGCGCGCCGGCGACCGCGTGCTCAGCGTCGACGGCGCAGCGGTGGCCGACGGGGCGCGTCTGCGCGAGGCGATCCGCCACAGCGCGCACGGCGAGACCGCCGCGCCGATGCGCTGGGTCGTCGAGCGCGCAGCGCAGCGCATCGAGGTCGAGGTGCAGCCCGTCGTGGTGAGCGATGGCGAGCGCCGCATCGGGCGGATCGAGGCCTACATCGGCGGCCCGCCCGAGATGGTGACGGTGCGCTACAGCCTGCTCGAGGGCTTCGGACAGGCGGCCGCGCGAACCTGGGAGATGTCGGCGCTGACGGTGAGGATGCTCGGCCGCATGCTGATCGGCCAGGCCTCGCTTAGGAACCTGAGCGGCCCGCTGACCATTGCCGACTACGCGGGGCAGTCGGTCCGCCTCGGGCTGGCCTACTACCTGGGTTTCCTGGCCCTCGTCAGCGTGAGCCTGGGCGTGCTCAACCTGCTGCCGCTGCCGATGCTCGATGGCGGACACCTGATGTATTATCTTTTCGAGGCAGTAACCGGGCGACCCGTCAACGACGCATGGCTCGAGCGGTTGCAGCGCGGCGGGGTGGCGATCATGCTGATGATGATGTCGCTCGCGCTTTACAACGATGTGGCCCGCCTGCTGGGCCTGCACTGACCCCCCGCATGCGCATCTCCCTCCATCGCCTCGTCGTTCTGCGTCTGCGCTTCCTCTTGCTCGTCCTCGCTGGCCTGCTGCACTTCGGGGCCGTGTGGTCTGCCGAATCGTTCGTCGTCGCGGACATCCGCGTCGAGGGCCTGCAGCGCTCCGACGCGGGCACCGTGTTCGCATCGCTGCCGTTTCGCGTCGGCGACACCTACACCGACGAGAAGGGCGCCGCGGCGCTGCGCGCGCTGTTCGCGACCGGGCTGTTCAAGGACGTGCGGATCGACATCGAGGGCCCGGTGGTGGTGGTCATCGTGGAAGAGCGCCCGATCATCGCCAGCGTCGACTTCGTCGGCCTGAAGGAATTCGAGAAGGACGCGCTGATGAAGTCGCTGCGCGAGGTCGGCATCGGCGACGGGCTGCCGTTCGACAAGGCGCTGGCCGACCGCGCCGAGCAGGAACTCAAGCGCCAGTACCTGACCCGCAGCCTCTACGGCGCCGAGGTCGTGACGACCGTGACGCCGGTCGAGCGCAACCGCGTCAACGTGACATTCACGGTGACCGAGGGCGAGACGGCGCACATCAGCGAGATCCGCATCGCCGGCAACAAGGCATTCGACGAGAGCACGCTGCGCGGCCTGTTCGATCTCGGCACCGGAGGCTGGCTGTCGTTCTACACCAAGAACGACCGCTACTCGCGGGTCAAGCTCAATGCCGACCTGGAGTCGCTCAAGGCGTTCTACCTGAACCGCGGCTTCCTCGAGTTCACGATCGAGTC
Organism: uncultured bacterium; assembly: GCA_963779155.1. Taxonomy (GTDB): domain Bacteria; phylum Pseudomonadota; class Gammaproteobacteria; order Burkholderiales; family Burkholderiaceae_C; genus CAIKUF01. Next base: position 856,015 of record CAVZXE010000015.1, read on the forward strand.
GACGCAAGTGACGATCTCGCCTGACAAGCAGGACATCACGATCACGATCAACATCCGCGAGGGCCAGCCGTACACGGTGACCTCCGTCACGCTGGAAGGCAACTTCCTGGGGCGCGAGGACGAGTTCAAGAGCCTGGTGGTCATCCGCCCGGGCGAGCTCTACCGCGCCGAGACGGTGGCGGGAACGACGAAGAACTTCCTCGACCTGTTCGGCGCGTTCGGCTTCGCGTTCGCGCGCGTCGAGGCACGCCCGGAGATCGACCGCGCGAAGGCGCAGGTGGCGATCGTGCTGCAGGCCGATCCGCAGCGGCGCGTCTATATCCGCCACATCAACATCGCGGGCAACTACCGTACGCGAGACGAGGTGGTGCGGCGCGAGTTCCGCCAGTTCGAGGCCTCTTGGTACGACGCGCGCAAGATCAAGCTATCGCGCGACCGCGTCGATCGGCTGGGCTACTTCAGCGAAGTGTCGATCGAGACCAACGAGGTGCCCGGTGCGCCGGACCAGGTCGACCTGACGATCAACCTGAAGGAAAAGCAGACCGGCAACATCACGCTCGGCGTCGGCTACTCGTCGGCCAACAAGCTCGCCTTCAACGCGGCGGTCAAGCAGGACAACGTGCTCGGCTCGGGGAACTACCTGGGGCTCGAGCTCAATACCAGCGCCTCCAACCGGGTCGTGGTGCTCTCCACCGTCGATCCCTACTTCACGCTCGACGGCATCTCGCGCGCATTCGATCTCTTCTACCGCACGACGACGCCGCTCAACAGCCAGGGCGAGTACTACCAGATCGTGACCGCCGGCACCTCGGTGCGCTTCGGCGTTCCCTACAGCGACTTCGACACCGTCTATTACGGGCTCGGCTACGAGCAGACCCAGTTGAACGGCAACATCCTGGGCATGCCGCTGAACTACCAGATCTACATCGAGGAGTTCGGCCGCAACAGCAACTCGGTGCCCCTCACGCTCGGCTGGTCGCGCGACCAGCGCGACAGTGCGGTCGCGCCGAACTCGGGCAGCTTGAAGCGCGTCACCGGCGAATGGTCGGTCGGCGGCGATTTGCGCTACCTGCGGCTGAGCTTGCAGTACCAGCAGTACTTCCCGATCACGCGCCAGATCACCTACGGCTTCAACACCGAGTTCGGATACGGCATTGGAACGGGCGGCAATCCATACCCGGTGTTCAAGAATTTCTATGGCGGCGGCCTCGGCTCAGTGCGCGGATTCCAGCAGGGCTCGCTCGGCCCGATCGACGTGACCGGCGCCTTCATCGGCGGTACGCGCAAGTTCAACCTCAACAACGAGCTCTACCTCCCGGTACCGGGCGCGGGCAACGACCGTTCGTTCCGCGTCTTCGGCTATCTCGACGTCGGCAATGTGTGGGGTGTCGACGAGCCGCTCACCTTCGACAGCCTGCGCGCCTCGGCAGGCCTGGGGATGAGTTGGCTGTCGCCAGTGGGCCCGCTCAAGCTGAGCTATGGCGCGCCGATCCGCAAGCAGCCAGGCGATAGAATCCAAAAGTTGCAATTCCAAGTCGGGACCGCGTTCTAATGAACAGCCACTTCGTCAAGATCATCGCAGCCTCGGCGCTGCTGGCCCTTCCGGTGCTGAGCCCGGCCCAGGAGTTGCGCATCGGCTATGTCAGCGGCGAGCGGGTGTTGCGCGAATCGGTTCCCGCGAAGGCTGCGCAGGCCAAGCTGGAGGCCGAGTTCTCCAAGCGCGAGAAGGACATCGCCGACATCGCATCGCGGCTGAAGGCGGCGTCGGAAAAGCTCGAGAAGGACGCGCCGACCTTGTCCGAGGCCGAGCGCGGCCGCCGCCAGCGCGACCTGGTCGAGCAGGATCGCGAATTCCAGCGCAAGCGCCGTGAGTTCCAGGAAGACCTGAACCAGCGCAAGAGCGAGGAACTCGGCGCCGTCGTCGAGCGCGCGAACAAGGCCATCAAGCAGATCTTCGACGCCGAGAAGTACGACCTGATCCTGCAGGACGCTACGTTCGTGAGCCCGCGCGTCGACATCACCGACAAGGTGATCAAGGCGCTCAACGCGCAAGCGCCGAAGTAGGCGACATGACAGCCCCGGGGCCGCTCCGTTTGGCGCATGCAAGGCGCGCCCGGCCGGCCGGGGAGCAGCAGGGCGCGCGCTGAGACGGCAGCTGCTTCGCTGTGATCGACTTCACGCTCGGTGACATCGCCGCAAGCCTCGGCGGCGATCTGATCGGCGACCCCGGTCTGCGCATCACCCGGATCGGTCCGCTCGAAGGCGCCACGCCCTCGACGCTGAGCTTCCTGTCCAACGAGCGCTACCGATCGCAGCTCGAGTCGACGCAAGCCGCCTGCGTGATCGTCGCGCCCACATGGCGCGACGCGGCGGCGGCGCGCGGCGCGGCGCTTGTGACGCCGGATCCGTACCTGTACTTCGCGCGCCTGACCCAGTGGTGGGCCGCGCGAACGAGACCTGCAGCCGAGGCGGGCATCCACGCCAGCGCCGTGGTGCATCCGAGCGCGCAGGTCGATGCGACGGCGACGGTCGGTCCGCTGGCGGTCGTCGAAGCGGGCGCGGCGATCGGCGCGCACGCCGTCGTCGGGCCGCATTGCACGGTTGGCGCCGGCGCGCAGATCGGTGCCGGCACGCGCCTCGCCGCGCATGTGACGTTCGGCCCGGGTTGCAGCATCGGTGCGCGCGGCATTGTGCACAGCGGCGCCGTGATCGGTGCCGACGGCTTCGGCTTCGCGCCGCACCAGGGCGCCTGGGTCAAGATCGAGCAGCTCGGCAACGTTCGCATCGGCGACGATGTCGAGATCGGCGCCAACACCTGCATCGATCGCGGAGCGCTCGACGACACCGTGATCGAAGACGGCGTGAAGCTCGACAACCTGGTGCAGATCGCGCACAACGTGCGCATCGGGGCGCACAGCGCGCTGGCCGGCTGCGTGGGCATATCGGGCAGTGTCACGATCGGTGCGCACTGCACCTTTGCCGGCGGCTCCGGTGCCGCAGGCCATGTGACGCTCGCCGACCACGTCCACGTCTCGGCGTTTGCGGTCGTGTCGCACTCGCTGCACCAGCCCGGCGTGTACAGCGGCATGTTCCCGATCGACGACAATGCCACGTGGGAGAAGAACGCCGCCACGCTGCGCCAGCTCTACAGCCTGCGCAACCGGTTGCGCGCCCTCGAAAAGAAGACGCCGTGACCATGGACATCCAGCACATCCTCCAGCGGCTGCCACATCGCTACCCGTTCCTGCTGGTGGACCGGGTGCTCGAGATCGAGGAGGGCGTGCGCATCAAGGCGCTGAAGAACGTCACGATCAACGAGCCCTTCTTCAGTGGCCACTTTCCGGGCCGGCCGGTGATGCCCGGCGTGCTGATGCTCGAGGCCCTGGCGCAGGCGGCCGGGCTGCTCGCGTTCAAGTCGATGGCGAGCGGCCTCGCAGAGGACGCGGTGTACTACTTCGTCGGCATCGACGGCGCACGCTTCAAGCGCCCGGTGGTGCCCGGCGACCAGCTTCTGCTGGAGGTCGAGCTGATCCGTGCGAAGTCGCGCATCTTCAAGTTCAAGGCCCGCGGCTTGATCGGCACCGAGCTCGCGGTCGAAGCCGAGCTGATGTGCACGATGCGCAACGTCGCCTAGGGGCCTGGGGATGGTCCGAACCGTCCATCAGTGTCTAGTGCCCGGGGTTGGATATCGCGAAGGCGCAGTGACCTCCTTCGGCCCATTGCTGCCCTTGAACATCCGCCTTGCGGGCGAGTTCTGGCGCGGCAAAGGCGCGTCCGGGCAGGCCGCTTCGCTTCACTGGGGCGGTCTTCGCTTCGCTCAGACTTCCCTGCGATGCTCGGTCTCGTGGCCCCGTCGCAGAACTCACTTTGCTCACTGCGTTCGCTGCGTTCGGACATCCGCGACGAGTCAGTTGACGACTCGCGCTTCGCGCGAGGCCACGAGCCCTGCGCTTCTCGGCGCCCCAGAGGCGCTGCGCGTCCTGCCCGAACGCGCCTTTGCTGAGGCGCTGGTGTTGCCCGCTGCCGGAACACCCATCGCTGCAGCGCGGCAGGCGGAGCCTCCAGAAAGCGGACGCAGGCGGACGGCAGCAACGGGCCGATTGGCGCCTTTCGCTCGTCAGCGTTTCAACTTCGGCAGCGGCGCCGTGCGACCCGAGTCTATCCTTCCCGGGGCCCTGCCCGGGAGTCTGGCGTTGGGCAGGCGAGCCATCGACATGACACTTGCGACACGGCGGTCATGACAACGATCCACCCGACTGCCATCGTCGATCCACGGGCGCAGCTTGCGGGGTCGGTGAGTGTGGGGGCCTACTCGCTGATCGGGCCCGAAGTGTGCGTCGACGCGGGCAGTACGATCGGGCCGCACTGCGTGATCGAGGGTCGCACGACGATCGGCCGCGACAATCGCATCTTCCAGTTCTGCTCGCTCGGTGGCGTGCCGCAGGACAAGAAGTATGCCGGTGAACCCACGGCACTGTGGATCGGCGACCGCAACACCATCCGCGAGTTCTGCACCTTCAGCCTCGGCACCGCGCAGGACAGCGGCATCACCCGCCTCGGCTCGGACAACTGGGTGATGGCCTATGTGCACATCGCGCACGACGCCCAGGTGGGCCACCAGACCGTGCTGGCCAACAACGCGACGCTGGCCGGCCACGTGCACGTGGGCGACTGGGCGATCGTCGGCGGGCTCTCCGGCGTCCACCAGTTCGTCAAGATCGGCGCCCACGCGATGATCGGCTTTCAGAGCCATGTGGCGCAGGACGTGCCGCCGTTCATGATGGTCGACGGCAACCCGCTCGCGGTGCGCGGCTTCAACGTCGAGGGGCTGCGCCGGCGCGGCTTCTCGGCAGCGCGCATCGGAGCGGTCAAGCAGATGCATCGCCTGCTCTATCGCGAGGGGCACACGCTGGAGCGCGCGCGCGAACTGATCGCGGCCCTGGCGGCGCAGGTGCCCGAGTCGCACGCCGACGTCGAGCTGATGACGGCCTTTCTGGCCGGCGCACGGCGCGGCATTGCCCGTTGAGCGGCGTCGCTGCGGGGCCGCTGGTGCCGACACGCTCACCGCGCATTGCGATGGTGGCGGGGGAGGCATCGGGCGACCTGCTGGCGGGGATGCTGCTCGGTGCGCTCCGGGGGCGCTGGCCAGGGCTCGAGGCCGCGGGCATCGGCGGGCCGAAGATGGCGGAGCATGGCTTTGAGGCCTGGTGGCCGCACGACAAGCTGGCCGTGCGCGGCTATGCCGAGGTGCTGCGCCACTATCGCGAGATCGCGGCCATCCGCAGGCAGCTCGGCGAGCGGCTGCTGCGGGAACGGCCCGATGTGTTCATCGGCGTCGATGCGCCCGACTTCAACCTCGATCTCGAGGCGCGGCTGCGTGCCAGCGGGATCAAGACGGTGCAGTTCGTCAGCCCGTCGATCTGGGCCTGGCGACCCGGGCGCGTGCACCAGGTGGGGCGCGCGGTGGATCTGGTGCTGTGCCTGTTCCCGTTCGAGCCGGCGCTGTACGCGGCGCACGGCATCGCGGCGACCTACGTCGGCCACCCGCTGGCCGACGCGATTGCGCTCGAGGTGCCGCGAGAAGCAAGCCGGCACACGCTGGGCCTCGCGAGCGAGGACACGGTGGTTGCGCTGCTGCCCGGCAGCCGCCGCTCCGAGATTGAGTACATCGCGCCGCGACTCCTCGGCGCGGCCGCGGTGATGCATTGCTCGCGGCCGGGGCTTCGCTTCGTCTTGCCGGTCGTGCCCGGCCTGCGGTCGCTGGTTGAGCCGATGCTCGCGCAGTCGGCTCCGGGCACCCCGGTTGCGCTGCTCGACGGCCGATCGCACGAGGCGCTGGCCGCCTGTGACGTGGCGCTCGTGGCCAGCGGCACCGCCACGCTCGAAGCGGCGCTCTTCAAGCGGCCGATGGTGATCGCCTACAACATGCACTGGCTGTCCTGGCAGTGGATGCGGCGCCAGAAGTTGCAACCCTGGGTCGGTCTGCCCAACATCCTGCTTCGGGAAGCCGTCGTGCCCGAGTTGCTGCAAGGCGAGGCCACACCCGAACGCCTGGCTCAGGCCACGCTCGCCTGGCTCGACGACCCTCAGCGCGTGGCCGACCTGCGCGAACGCTTCACCCGGCTCCACCTGGAACTGCGCCGCAACACTGCGCAGGCCGCCACCGATGCCCTCGCGAAGATCCTGGCTGGCTGACCAGTTTGCATTCAGCGCCGGCGCCCCGGGGCTGATCGCCGGTGTTGACGAGGCCGGGCGCGGCCCGTTGGCGGGGCCGGTGGTCGCGGCCGCAGTGATCCTCGACGAGCTCCATCCGATCAAGGGCCTGAACGACTCGAAAAAGCTCGGGCCGCGAAACCGCGAGCGGCTGTTCGACGAGATTCGCGCCAAGGCGCTGTGCTGCAGCATCGCGCAGGCAAGTGTCGAGGAGATCGACACGCTCAACATCCTGCAGGCCACGCTGCTGGCGATGCGCCGCGCCGTCGACGGCCTGCGCTTGCGGCCGCACAAGGTGCTCGTCGACGGCAATCGTCTGCCGGTGTTGACGATGCCAGCCGAAGCGATCGTGAAGGGCGACGCCAGGGTGAAGGCGATTGCGGCGGCGTCGATCCTCGCCAAGGTGCAGCGCGACCGGCTCTGCCTTGCGCTGCACGAACTGCATCCGCAGTATGGATTCGATGGTCACAAGGGCTACCCGACGGCGGCGCACCTGGCGGCGCTGCGCGAATACGGCGCCTGCCCGCAGCACCGGCGCTCGTTCGGGCCGGTGCGCAGCGTCTTGCGAGACTTGGGATGAAGGTCCCTTATCGCAGACCTGCTCGTAGGCCGCCTTGCGGCCCATTGCGGCCGTCCGCCTGCGTCCGCTTTTGTGCAGCTTCAGCGCGGCGCGGCAGGCGGTGCCCGGTGGAAGCTCATGCTGTGGCGGTCGGTACTGCGCACCGACTCCGATGTGGTGCTCGGCCTTCAGTCGCGTCGCAGAACTCGCTTCGTTCGCTTCGCTCTCTGCGCTCAGACAACTGCGACGAGTCAGTCCACGAAGCGCGCTGCGCGCGCCGACTGGAGCCCTCCGCTCCTCGCCGCCACAGAAATCGCCCCCGCCGGGCACCGCCCGCCGCGCTGCAGCGATGGGTGTTCTGGCTGCGGTCAACACCAGCGCCTCTGGGGTGCCGAGAAGGTGAGCCCGGAGGCAAGCGGTCCGGGGGACCGCTTGCGCCTTGCGAACGGCCGGGCCGACTGGCCCGGCGCAGCCTGCAAGGCCAGGGCTCGTGGCCCCGCGCGAAGCGCGAATCCCCAACTGACTCGTCGCGGATGTCCGAACGCAGCGAACGCAGTGAGCGAAGCGAGTTGTGCGACGGGGCCACGAGGCCGAGCATCGCAGGGGAGTCTGAGCGAAGCGAAGACCGCCCCAGTGAAGCGAAGCGGCCTGCCCGGACGTGCCTTTGCCGCGCCAGGCCTCGCCCGCAAAGCGGACATTCAAGGGCGGCAATGGTCCGAAATCGAATCAGACCAGCATCAGTGCGTCGGAGGCACATCGGGCCAGGAACTCTGCAGCGCGATGGCTGAGATGCCCTCTGTTCGCCGGATCGCCTCGAAGGGCAACCCGCTGCTGGTGCGCCTGCGCAGGCTGTCCACCGACCCGACGGCGTACCGCAAGCTGGGCGAGGTGTGGCTGGAAGGCGATCACCTGTGCGCTGCGTTCGTGCAGCGCGGCTCAGCCGTGCCGCTGGCCGTGATCTCCGAAGCCGGGTGGGAACTGCCTGCGCTCCGGCGGCTGGCCAGCCAGGCCGCGAGCGTGGCGGTCGTTCCCGCTGCACTGATGGCGGGGCTGAGCGCGCTCGAATCGCCGCCGCCGCTCGGCTTCGTGGTGCCGTGGAGCGCCACGGCAACGCTGCGGCCCGACGCGCCGAGCGTGGTCCTCGACCGGCTGCAGGATGCGGGCAACGTCGGCACCATCCTGCGCAGCGCCGCGGCATTCGGCTTCACGCAGGTTCTCGCGATCAAGGGCACGGCAGCGCTGTGGTCGCCCAGGGTGCTGCGCGCCGGCATGGGGGCGCACTTCGGCCTGAACCTGGTCGAAGGGATCGACGTGGACGCGCTCGACGCGCTCGGCGTCCCGCTGCTTGCGACCAGTTCGCACGCCGCCCGCAGCATCGATGAACGGCCACTGGCCTGGCCGTGCGCCTTTGCGTTCGGCAACGAAGGGCAGGGGCTGTCGGCAGAGCTGCAGCGGCGTTGCCGCTGCGAACTGCGCATTCCGCAGCCCGGAGGCGAAGAGTCGCTCAATGTCGCCGCGGCGGCGGCGGTGTGCCTGTACGAGTCGTGCCGCCAGCGGGCTGCGGCGACGCGGGCATGCTGATCGGGCCGCTGGCCGTGCTTGGCGCCTGAGGCGCCGTCAAGTCGCTGTGCGATGGGCGATCCCAGCGCAACGACCTTCGCCGCGCTCAGTACGTCAACCGATCGGGCCGTTGATCGCTCAGGATCGTCGTCGCGATTTCCTCGATCGACTTGTGCGTCGAGCTCAGCCAGGCGATGCCTTCGCGGCGCATCATCGCCTCGGCCGCCTTGACCTCATGGCGGCAGTTCTGGATCGACGCATACTTGCTCCCCGGCCGGCGTTCGTTGCGGATCTGGCTCAGCCGCTCGGGGTCGATCGTCAGGCCGAAGCACTTGCGCTTGAACGGAGCCAGCGTCGATGGCAGCTCGCCGCGGTCGAAGTCCTCGGGGATCAGCGGGTAATTCGCCGCCTTCACCCCGTGCTGCATCGCCAGGTAGAGCGAGGTCGGCGTCTTGCCGCTGCGACTGACGCCGACCAGGATCACGTCGGCCGCGGCCAGGTTCTTCGCCGACTGCCCATCGTCGTGCGCGAGCGAGAAGTTGATGGCCTCGATGCGGTCGGTGTACTCCTGGCTCCGGGCCACGTCGGTGAAGCGCCCGACGCGGTGATTCGAGGTGATGCCGAACTCGGCCTCCAGCGGTTCGATGAAGGTGTTGAACATGTCGAGCACCATGCCGCGGCTCTGGGACTTGACGATGTCGAGCACCTCGCGGTCAACCAGCGTCACGAACACGATCGGCCGCTTGCCCTCGACGTCGGCCGCGTGGTTGATCTCGCGCACCACCTGGTGCGCCTTTTCGGCGCTGTCGATGAACGGCCGCCGCAGGTGGCGCGGCTTGGCGGAAAACTGGTTGAGGATCGAATTGCCGAAGGTCTCGGCGGTGATGCCGGTGCTGTCGGAGACGAAGAAAACGGTTCGGTTGGGCATGTCGAGGCTGCACTGGGCGTGGAATCGTCCCTCCATCATAGGGAGGATGGCCCGTAGAATCTGTCTCAGTTGCTCGACATGCCGCTCATGCAGACCCGCCGCCCGTCTTCCTTGCGCCGCCGCTGCGTCGGGGGAGTGTTAGCGCTGGAGCGCCCGTCCCACTGGACGCCGCGCTCGCGCCTGCCGCTGCGGGATGCCCCGATTTTTCATCATCACGGAGTGCTCCCATGTCCCGCACCTTGCTGGCGACCGCCCTGGTCGTGCCGTTTGAACACTTGAGAATGACCGACGTCGAGGCGGTCGGCGGCAAGAACGCCTCCCTCGGCGAGATGATCAGCCAGCTGGCCGCTGCCGACGTGCGCGTCCCCGGCGGGTTCGCGACCACCGCGCATGCCTTCCGTGAATTCCTGAAACACGAGGGTCTGGCCGCGCGCATCGAAGCGCGGCTGGCGTCGCTCGACACCGACGACGTGCGCGCGCTGGCCACCGCTGGCGCCGAGATCCGCCGCTGGATCGAGACCACGCCATTTCCGCCGGCCCTCGAGGCGGCGATCCGCGAAGCGTTTGGCCGCCTCGCCGAAGGCAACCCGGGCGCGTCGTTCGCGGTCCGTTCGTCGGCCACGGCCGAAGACCTTCCCGACGCCAGCTTCGCGGGTCAGCAGGAGACCTTCCTCAACGTGGTCGGCATCGAAGAGGTTCTGGCGAAGATGAAGGAGGTCTTCGCCTCGCTCTATAACGACCGCGCGATCAGCTATCGCGTGCACAAGGGCTTCGCGCATGGCGACGTGGCGCTGTCGGCCGGCGTGCAGCGCATGGTGCGATCCGACCTCGGCGCGGCCGGCGTCATGTTCACGATCGACACGGAAAGCGGCTTCAAGGACGTGGTGTTCATCACCTCGAGCTACGGCCTTGGCGAGACGGTGGTGCAGGGCGCCGTCAATCCGGACGAGTTCTACGTGCACAAGCCTGCCTTGCGTGCCGGCAAGCTGCCGATCATCCGCCGCAACCTCGGCTCCAAGCTGGTCAGGATGGAGTTCTCGTCGGCCGAAGACAGGGCGCGCAGCGGCCGCCTCGTGCGGACCGTGGACACCGCGCCCGAGCAGCGCAACCGCTACTCGCTGACCGATGCCGACGTCACCGAACTGGCGCGCTATGCACTCGTCATCGAGCAGCACTACGGCCGGCCGATGGACATCGAGTGGGGCAAGGATGGCGCCGACGGCAAGCTCTACATCCTGCAGGCGCGGCCGGAAACGGTGAAGAGCCAGGGCGAGGGCAAGGTCGAACAGCGTTACAAGTTGAAGGGCGACACGAGCAAGAGCGTCGTGCTCGTCGAAGGGCGTGCGATCGGCCAGAAGATCGGCACCGGCCCGGTGCGCATCGTGCACAGTCTCGCCGACATGGACCAGGTGCAGCCGGGCGACGTGCTCGTGACCGACATGACCGACCCGAACTGGGAGCCGGTGATGAAGCGCGCCAGCGCGATCGTCACCAACCGCGGCGGCCGTACCTGCCATGCCGCCATCATCGCGCGTGAACTGGGCATCCCGGCGGTGGTGGGCTGCGGCAACGCGACGGGCGTGCTCAAGCAGGGCGCGCTCGTCACCGTGGCGTGCTCCGAAGGCGACACCGGCTACATCTACGACGGCCTGCTCGAGACCGAGGTGAGCGATGTCGAGCGCGGCGAGATGCCGCCGTGCCCGGTGAAGATCATGATGAACGTCGGCAACCCGCAGCTCGCGTTCGACTTCTGCCAGATGCCCAACGCGGGCGTTGGCCTGGCGCGGCTCGAGTTCATCATCAACAACAACATCGGCGTCCACCCGAAGGCGATCCTCGACTACCCCAACATCGACAGCGACCTCAAGAAGGCCGTTGAATCCGTGGCCCGCGGCCACGCGTCGCCGCGCGCCTTCTACGTCGACAAGCTGACCGAGGGCATCGCCACCATCGCGGCGGCGTTCTGGCCCAAGCCGGTGATCGTGCGCCTGTCGGACTTCAAGTCGAACGAGTACAAGAAGCTGATCGGCGGCTCGCGCTACGAGCCCGAGGAAGAAAACCCGATGCTCGGCTTTCGCGGGGCTTCGCGCTACATCAGCGAGACCTTCGGCGAGGCCTTCGCGATGGAATGCGAGGCGCTGACGCGCGTGCGGCGCGACATGGGCTTCGTCAATGTCGAGATCATGGTGCCCTTCGTGCGCACGCTCGAGCAGGCGCGGCGCGTCGTCGCGATGCTGGCCGAGCGCGGGCTGCGGCGCGAGAAGGAAGGCGGCACCGACGGCCTGCGCGTGATCATGATGTGCGAGGTGCCGAGCAATGCGATCCTCGCCGAGCAGTTCCTCGAGCACTTCGACGGTATGTCGATCGGCTCGAACGACCTGACGCAGCTCACGCTCGGGCTCGACCGCGACTCCGGGCTCGAGTTGCTGGCGCGCGACTTCGACGAGCGCGACCCGGCGGTCAAGGCGCTGATCTCGCGCGCGATCGCGGCCTGCCGAGCGGCCGGCAAGTACATCGGCATCTGCGGCCAGGGACCGAGCGACCATCCCGATTTCGCCGACTGGCTGGCGAGCGAGGGGATCCTGTCGATCTCGCTCAACCCGGACAGCGTGATCCGGACCTGGCAGCGGCTGGCCGCGCGCTGATCGCGCCAGCCCCCGCGCCCCGCGTGGCAGGGCAGCCCTGAGATGAAGCGGATCCGGGCGCCCGGCAAGACGACACGCGAGCGCGAGTTCCGGCGCCGGCTGGACCGCATCTACGGCGGCTACACGCTGGGCTTCGTCGCCTTCGTGCTGATGCTGGGCGCGCTCGAGCGGATGGGCATGTCGCAGAGCTGGATCGGGATGATCTTCCTCGCCGCCACGGTGGTGGGGTACGCCGTCATCGGCATCGTCAGCCGGACCACCGATGCGACCGAGTACTACGTGGCCGGCCGCCGCGTGCCGGCGTTCTACAACGGCATGGCGACCGGCGCCGACTGGATGTCGGCGGCGTCGTTCATCGGGCTGGCGGGCACCCTGTACCTGCACGGCTTCTCGGGCACGGCCGACGATCCGGGCGGCCTCGCGTTCGTGCTCGGCTGGACCGGCGGCTACTGCCTCGTGGCGTTGCTGCTGGCCCCGTACCTGCGCAAGTTCGGTCAGTTCACGATCCCCGACTTCCTCGGCGATCGCTATGGCGGCACGCTGCCGCGGCTGATCGGCGTGCTCGCGGCGATCCTGTGCTCGTTCACCTACGTCGTGGCGCAGATCTACGGTGTCGGGCTGATCACGACACACCTGACCGGCGTCGCATTCGAGATCGGCATCTTCCTCGGCCTGGGCGGGATTCTCGTGTGTTCGTTCCTGGGCGGCATGCGCGCCGTCACCTGGACGCAGGTGGGCCAGTACATCGTGTTGATCCTGGCCTACATGATCCCCGTGGTGTGGTTGTCGGTGAAGCAGACCGGCGTGCCCCTGCCGCAGATCGTCTACGGCTACCAGATGCAGAAAGTGGCCGAGCGCGAGGCCGAGCTGCTGGCCGACCCGAAGGAGCAGGAGGTCGTCGCGGCCTTCGCCGCACGGGCCCGGGAACACGCATCCAAGCTCCAGAACATCCCTGCGGCACTGGCGGCCGAGCGCGCCGGCGCGGCTGGCTCGCTGGCGGAGCTGAAAGCGGCCGACGCGCCGCTGGCGCAGATCCAGGCCGCAGAGAGGGCGCTGCATCAGATCCCGCGCAGCGCGGCCGCTGCGCGCGAAGCCTGGACGCGCGGGCGCGACGAAGACGCCGCGCGCGCCCGGCCTCTGGGCGGCATGCCTCGCCATGCGCTGCCATTTGCCGGAGACCCTGCCGGCAGCGATGCCGAGCGGCGCGCGTTCGACGATTCGCGGCGCAACTTCCTGGCGCTGGTGTTCTGCCTGATGGTGGGCACGGCCGCGCTGCCGCACATCCTCGCGCGCTCGTACACCACGCCCACGGTCAGGCAGGCGCGCGAATCGGTGACCTGGTCGGTGCTCTTCATCCTGTTGCTCTACGTCACTGCGCCCGCGCTGGCGGTGCTGGTGAAGTTCGAGGTCTTCACCGTCCTCGTCGGCACGCCCTTCGACCAGTTGCCGGCCTGGATCGCGCATTGGTCGCGCGCCGACCCGTCGCTGCTCTCGGTCGTGGACATCAACCACGACGGCATCCTGCAACTCGGCGAGCTGCGCATCGGCGGCGACATCGTGGTGCTGGCCACGCCCGAGATCGCGGGCCTCCCCTATGTCGTGTCGGCGATGGTGGCGGCCGGCGCGCTGGCCGCCGCGCTGTCGACGGCCGACGGCCTGCTGCTGACGATCGGCAATGCACTGTCGCACGACACCTACTACAAGATGATCGACCCGAACGCCTCGGCCGGACGGCGCGTCACGGCCTCGAAGGTGCTGCTGCTCGCTGTCGCCCTGTCGGCCGCCAGCGTCGCCGCGCAGCGGCCGGCGAACATCCTGTTCCTGGTCTCGGCGGCGTTCTCGTTCGCTGCCGCGGCGTTCTTTCCGGCCCTCGTTCTCGGCGTGTTCTGGAAGCGCGCCAACAAGTGGGGCGCCGTGTGCGGCATGGTGGCCGGCCTCGCGCTGACCTGCTACTACATGGGCGTGACCCAGCCCTGGCTGCGCGGCGCGCTCGGCGTGAGCGCCCCACTGGAACTGTGGTGGGGCATCCAGCCGATCTCGGCCGGCGTCTTCGGCGTGCCGCTGGGCTTCGCGGTGATCGTGGGCGTGAGCCTGTTGACGCCGGCGCCGACGGCTGCGCAGCAACGCCTGGCCGAACACGTTCGCTATCCACGCCTGGATCCGACGCCGCCGGCCGAGCCGCAGTCGGCCGGGTCGTTCGGCATATAATGTCCGGCTTACCTTGCCACACCCGGTAAATGCGCTCGGCCCCGTCCGAGCGCCGCGGGGTGGCTGCCCAGCCCGCAGCGTGGCCTGATGTCCTCGCGGGGCGCCAACCAGAAGGAGTTTGAATGCGTCATTACGAGATCGTGCTGCTGATCCATCCGGATCAAAGCGAACAGGTTCCGGCGATGCTGGAGCGCTACAAGGCGGTCGTGACCGCCGGCGGCGGCAAGATCCACCGGGTCGAAGACTGGGGCCGTCGCCAGATGGCCTACCTGATCCAGAAGCTGGCCAAGGCCCACTACCTGTGCATCAACATCGAGTGCGGCCCCGCCGTGCTGGCCGAGTTGGAAACGGGCTTTCGATTCAACGACGCGGTGCTGCGCCACCTCACGGTGAGCAAGGCACAGGCCGAAACCGGCCCGTCGGTGATGATGAAGATGGTCGACCGCGAGGATTCACGCAAGTCGCCCCAATCCCACGCCGCTCAGGCACAGCCCCAGGAGGCCACGGCCCGCGCATGACGGCCGAGCGCGCGCACCCGGCGCTGCCCGGCATGAACCGGCTGGTTCTGCAGGCGCAGTTGCTGGAGCGGGGCGCTGTGAGATACACCCCCGCCGGGCTGCCGGCGCTCGATTTGAGCCTGAAGCACGAATCGCAGCTCACGGAAGCCGGCCACTTGCGCAAGGTCTCGGTCGAGATCCGCGCAGTGGCCATCGGGGAGATCACGCAGCCCCTGGCGAAGCTGGAGATCGGAACCGAGATGGGTTTCGCCGGCTTCATCAGTGCCCAGCGCAACGGCCGAGGTGTCGTTTTTCATGTGACCGAAATGGCCTGAGGCGCAAGACGCCGAGCCGCTTCGCATCGTTCGTCAATGGCCACAAGATGGCTACAGATTCAACCGAGGTGACATATGCCCCCGCCACGTGGTAAAGGCCGGTTCTCGAAGGACCGCAAACCCAAACGCAACACCCAGTCGCTGCTGTTCCGCCGCAAGCGCTTCTGCCGCTTCACGGTGACCGGCGTCAAGGAAATCGACTACAAGGACATCGACACGCTGCGCGACTTCGTCGGCGAGAACGGCAAGATCACGCCGGCCCGCCTGACCGGCACGCGCGCGTTCTTCCAGCGCCAGCTGACGACGTGCATCAAGCGCGCGCGCTTCCTGGCCATGCTGCCGTACAGCGACCAGCACAAGGTCTGAAGGAGCCGATCGATGAACCCCCAAGCTCACATTCGTTCGCTGCCCCCCAAGGGGGCGCTTGCCCCCCTTGAGGCGGCTCTGCGGAGGGCAACATGCAAATAATCCTGCTGGAAAAAGTGGCCAACCTCGGCAACCTCGGCGACGTGGTCAAGGTCAAGGACGGCTTCGCCCGCAACTACCTGATCCCGAGCCGCCAGGCGCGCCGCGCCACCGAGTCGGCGATCAAGGAGTTCGAGGTCAAGCGTGCCGAGCTCGAGAAGGCGGCCGGTGAGAAGCTCGCCGCGGCGCAAGCCTTGGGCGAGAAGATGGCCGGGCGCACCGTTCACATCACGCAAAAGGCTGGCGTCGACGGGCGGCTGTTCGGTTCGGTGACGAACCACGACATCGCCGAGTCGCTCAAGCGGATCGGCTTCGATGTGGTGAAGTCGCAGGTGCGCATGCCCAACGGCCCGCTCAAGGTCGTGGGCGAACACCTCGTCAACGTCTCGCCGCACACCGACGTGCTGGCCGAAATCAAGGTCGTCGTGCTGGGCGAAACCCAGTAAGGCCACCCGCGTTCGACACCACGGGGCCGGCAATGCCGGCCCCGTGGCATTTCGGGGCCGCAATTCACCGCCTGTACCCCGGATCTCCACAGGCTTGCCCACAGGGCGGCGCGCCCCTGCGCCGTATCATTTCGCATGTCTGCAATCTTCTCCGACGCCGGCTCGGCGCCAATGCTGTCACGCGGTGACGACGAGGTCGCACGCCTGCGCATTCCGCCGCAGTCGATCGAGGCCGAACAGAGCGTGCTCGGCGGCCTGCTGCTCGACAACAGCGCCTGGGACCGCGCCGGCGACCTGCTCACCGACAGCGACTTCTACCGCTACGAGCACCGCCTGATCTACGCCGCCATCGGCAACATGGTCAACGCCAGCAAGCCGGCCGACGTGATCACCGTGTTCGAGCAGTTGCAAAGCCTGGGCAAGGCCGAGGAGTGCGGCGGCCTCGTGTACCTGAACGCGCTGGCGCAGAGCGTGCCGAGCGCGGCCAACCTGCGCCGCTATGCCGAGATCGTGCGCGAGCGCGCGATCCTGAGAAAGCTCATCGCCGCCAGCGACGACATCGCGACCAATGCCTTCAACCCGCAGGGCCGGCCGGTGGCGCAGATCCTCGACGAAGCCGAGGGCCAGATCTTCAAGATCGGCGAGGAAGGCTCGCGCGCCCGCCAGGGCTTCCAGAGCATGGACGCGCTGATCGTGCAGTTGATCGACCGCGTCAACGAACTGCACGAAAACGGTGCCGAAGAGGTGACGGGCGTACGCACCGGCTTCTTCGACCTCGACCGCATGACGGCCGGCTTGCAACCCGGCGATCTGATCGTCCTGGCCGCCCGCCCTTCGATGGGGAAGACTGCTTTCGCGCTCAACATCGGCGAACACGTGGCGGTCAACGAAGGCCTGCCGGTGGTCGTGTTCTCGATGGAAATGGGCGCCGCGCAGCTCGCGCTGCGCATGGTCGGCTCGCTCGGCCGCATCGACCAGCAGCACCTGCGCACCGGCGCGCTGCGCGACGACGAATGGGGGCGCTTGTCCGAGGCGGTCGACAAGCTCGGCAAGGTCACGATGTACATCGACGAGAGCCCGGCGCTGAACCCGAGCGAGCTGCGCGCCCGTGCGCGCCGCCAGGCGCGCCAGTGCGGCAAGCTCGGCCTCATCATCGTCGACTACCTGCAGCTGATGAGCGGCTCGTCGAGCAGCGAGGAGAACCGCGCGACGGTCATCGGCGAGATCTCGCGGGGGCTGAAGGCGCTGGCCAAGGAACTGCAGTGCCCGGTGATCGCGCTCTCGCAGCTCAACCGCAGCGTCGAGAGCCGCACCGACAAGCGGCCCATGATGAGCGACCTGCGCGAGTCGGGCGCGATCGAGCAGGACGCCGACGTCATCATGTTCATCTACCGCGACGACTACTACACCAAGGAAGCGAGCAAGGAGCCGGGCATCGCCGAGATCATCATCGGCAAGCAGCGCAACGGGCCGACCGGTACGATCAAGCTGACCTTCCTGAAGCCGCTGACGAAGTTCGACAACTTGGCGCCGGGGTCGGCGGGAAGCGACTACTGACCCGCGACGGCGCCCGCGCGGGCGCGGCGTTCGATGGCGCGACTGTGTATATTCACAGTATGCGTCACCGACGAGTCATCGAGCTGGTTCCCACGCCGCCTGTCAAGGGCCGGGGCACGGCGTGGGCGGTCGAGCATCGCTTCAGCGCCCACGCGAGCGAGGACTTCGACGACGGCTGGGGCACACTGGAGCAGCAGGTCAACGAGCGTGACCTGCCGCCGACCACGACGATCATCGAAGAGCGTGCCCGGGTCCTCCTCGCGCGAAACGACTCGCCCGACATCGCATTCGACCTCTCGATCAATCCGTATCGCGGTTGCGAGCACGGCTGCGTGTACTGCTTTGCTCGGCCGACGCACAGCTACCTCAACCTGTCGCCGGGGCTGGACTTCGAGACCAGGATCGTTGCCAAGGTGAACGCCGCCGAGCGCTTGCGCGAGGCCTTCGCGAGACAGGGCTACCGACCCTCGCTGCTCAACCTCGGCTCGGCCACCGACGCCTACCAGCCGGCTGAACGGCGCCTGAAGATCACGCGCGGCGTGATCGAGGTGTTGGCTGACTGTGCGCACCCGTTCTCGCTGGTGACGAAGTCGTCCGGCGTCGAGCGCGACCTCGACCTGATCGCCCCCATGGCCGCGAAGCGGCTGGCCGCCGTCTACGTGTCGATCACGACGCTCGACGGCGCGCTGGCGCGCATTCTCGAGCCGCGCGCTGCAGCGCCCGCGCGGCGGCTGCGCACGATCGAGGCCCTCGCCCGCGCGGGCGTGCCGGTGGGCGTGAGCGTCTCGCCGGTCATTCCCTTCATCAACGAACCCGAACTCGAACGCATCCTTGCCGCCGCGGCCGCTGCGGGCGCGACCTGTGCCTTCAGTGTCGTGCTGCGCCTGCCCTGGGAGGTGAATCCGATCTTCCAGCACTGGCTCGAACAGCACTTCCCGGACCGTGCCGCGCGCGTGATGGCCCGCGTGCGCGAGATGCGCGGGGGCCGTGACTATGACGCCCGCTTCGGCGCGCGCATGAGCGGGGAGGGCGTGTGGGCCGACCTGCTGTCGCAGCGCTTCCACAAGGCCTGCGCGCGGCTGGGCCTGAACCGTGAGCGGGTCGAGCTCGACCTGACGCAGTTCAGGCGCCCGCAGCGCCCGCGCAAAGATGCCCAGGCCGAACTCTTCTGAGGTGAGCCGATCGCGCGCCGCCATGGTCTGGCGGGCTGCATTCGGGCCATTGTGGACAGTCGAACTCGGCACAGCGAAGGTCGGCAATACGCTGCACAGCCGACCCAGGGCCTGCGCCGCCATGGGGCAGGAGCCGGCGACAACCGGTCCTCGCCGAACGGCCGGTCACTGGTCGATTGCCATGTTGGGCGCGCTTGGACACTTGGCGCGGTTTCGACGCTCAGGCCGCACAATTGGCATGAACGACGCTCATGCCGAACGGCAACCCTCTGGCCTAACGGACTTTGGTGAATTCAGTTTCCTTGAGCGGCATCAATCCGCACCTGCGTGATCGGCAGACCATCGCCACGCGAATGAGTGAGGGCATGTCCGGGGCTGCACAGCATGGCCCTTTGAAACGAGTGCTTGAGTATGGGCGCCCACAGGTACGATCAGACCTCGGTAGCGGATCGATCCTCGTTGGCAAGGACCGACGCCAGGGGCGGTAGCGTGGTCTTCATCGGGGTCGGCGTCGCGCTCGTGGGGTGCGCTGGCTGATGCGTCGCGCTTCCTGAGGCGGGTGTCACCGGCGCGAGGGGTGCATGACCGCTCCCCCCAGATCAACTTCGATACCCAAGTATGAAGCGCTCGTTTCGGGTGGTGGTCATCGGCGCGGTCGCCGTGGCCTTGGCAGCGGCGGCGCTCGTGGTCCGGTCGCGGTTCCAGGGCGACCTGGGCCTTGCCGCCGAACGCGCCGCGCAAGGTAGCGAAGTGGTGTCCACGCACTGCGGCCCGGTCGAGGTCCAGCAGGCGGGCGTTGGCATTCCGTTGCTGATGATCCACGGCAGCGGCGGCGGCCACGACCAGGGCATGGCCTGGGCGCGGCCGCTGGCGCAGCAAGGCGTGCGCGTGATCGCCATGTCGCGTTTCGGATACCTGCGCACGCCACGGCCCGCCGACGCCTCGCCCGAAGCCCAGGCCGATGCCCACATCTGCCTGCTCGACGCGCTGGGCATCGCCAAAGCCGCCGTCATGGGCGTTTCGGCGGGCGGCCCCTCGGCGATGCAGACGGCGATCCGCCACCCGGGCCGTGTCAGCGCGCTGGTGCTCGTCGTTCCGATCGCCTACAAGCCCGGCACGGTGGCCGACTCCGCGCCGCCGGTGTCGGACGACAAGGATGCGCTGCTGCTGCGCCTGCTCGGCTCGGACTTCCTGTTCTGGACCGCGCTGCATGTGGCGCGCGACCCACTCACCCGCCATGTGCTGGCCACGCCGCCCGAGCAGGTGGCCGCCGCCAGCGAACAGGAGCGTGCCCGCGTGAACGACCTCGCCGACCGCATCCTGCCAGTGTCCAGCCGCGCTGCCGGGCTGGGTGACGACACGCGGCTGGGCAAGCGCCTGGGCCCCTATGCGCTTGAGGCCATCCGCGTGCCGACGCTCGTGGTCAGCGCACGCGACGACGGCTTCGGCACCTACGCTGCCGCGCAGTACACCGCCAGCCGCATCGCCGGCGCGAAGTTCGTCGGCTTCGAGGATGGTGGTCACCTGCTCGTCGGGCATGACACCGAGGTGCAGGTCGAGGTCGTGACGCTGCTCAACCGCGTAACCAAGCCCTGAGCAAGCCATGGTGCTCTTGATGCACGAGGTGGCGCGATGTCCAAGCTTGCCTCGTGTGTTGTCCTGGTATTGGCCGTGATCTGCGCCGTGCCGCTGGTGGACCTACTCTGACTGCAGCTGCCACGAACAACGGAGGCCTCGACCATGAAAGCAGTCATCAGCGCTCGCTACGGATCGCCCGACGTCCTGCAAATCCGGCAGGTGCCGAAACCGGAACCCAAAGCGGGCGAGGTGCTGATCAGGGTCCATGCGACGACAGTCACCCGCACCGATTGCGGCATGCTCCGGCCCCGCCCATTCTTCGTGCGCCTCGTCGCTGGGCTGCTGCGGCCGAAGCTGACGACCCTCGGCATGTACTTCGCCGGTGAGTTCGAGGCGGCGGGCGCGGGCGTCACGACCTTCAAGCCGGGCGATCGCGTCTTCGGCTTGTCGCCGCACGTTTACGGGGCACATGCCGAGTATCT
This sequence comes from uncultured bacterium, assembly GCA_963779155.1. Classification (GTDB taxonomy): domain Bacteria; phylum Pseudomonadota; class Gammaproteobacteria; order Burkholderiales; family Burkholderiaceae_C; genus CAIKUF01. The sequence continues at coordinate 876,660 of CAVZXE010000015.1, forward strand.
CTGCGTGCCCGAAACTGGGGCGATGGCCACCATGCCGGCGGGTACGCGATTCGGCCAGGCCGTGGTTTGCGAGGGCGCCTGGTATGCCGACACGTACTTGCAGGCGTTTCGGCTCAAACCGGGCCACAGCATCCTCATCTACGGAGCGTCCGGCGCCATCGGCACGGCGGCCGTGCAACTCGCGAAGTCCTACGGCACCAGGGTCACGGCGGTCGTCGCGACGCGGCATCTGGACCTCGTCAGCAGCCTCGGCGCCGACCGTGCCGTGGACTACACGGCGCAGGACTTCACGCAGATCGGCGAGACCTTCGACTTCGTATTCGACGCCGTGGGCAAGACGACGTATTTCCGTTGCCGGCGGTTGCTCAAACCCGCAGGCGTCTTCGCAGCGACCGATCTCGGGCCCTGGGGCCAGAACCCCCTGCTCGTCATCGGGTCGTCGATCACTGGCAGCCACAGGGTCATCTTTCCGCTGCCACGCAGCAGCCAGGCCAAGGCGTTTGTCGAGTTCTTGAAGGCCCGCATGGAGGCGGGCGAATTCCGCCCGGTCATCGATCGGGAGTATCCGCTCGAGGAGATCGCAGACGCCTACCGCTATGTGGAGACACAGCAGAAGACCGGCATCGTGGTCATCAACGTGAGCTGAGTGCAGCACCAGGCGCGACCAGGTCGCGGGTTGACCGATCTCAATGCATGGGTCGGACCGATCAGCGAGCATGAACTTCGATTGCCTGCGGGTGCCCCATGCTGCTACGCATATCCCTCATCACATTGGTCGCGCTCGGTGCTGCGCTTGCGTCAGCCCTCTGGTCAGGCCAGCGGCGCTGGCATGGCGCAACTGCGGAGCTCAAGGAACGCCTGGTCACTACGGTTAAACCGACGCGAATGCCAGTCTATTGCGAGCAGGAACTGGATGGCCTGCCCGCACCCGTGGCACGTTATCTGCGGCTGGTGCTTCGCGACGGCCAGCCGACGATCCGTCGCGTCCTGATCGACTGGCGCGGCGAGTTCAACATGGGCCAACCCGGAGCCGACCACTGGAAGCCGTTCAGGGCCAAGCAGGAGTACGTCGTCGATCCACCGGGCTTCGTCTGGGACGCCCGCATCGCGATGGCCCCGGCGATACCCGTGCTCGTGCGCGACATGTTTCTGGCGGGCCGAGGTTCAATGCGCGGCAAGATCGCCGGCTGGGTCACGGTCGTCGACGCCGCCCAGACGCCGCAGTTGTCAACGGCCGCGCTGCAACGTCATCTCGGCGAAGCCATCTGGTTTCCGACCGCGTTGCTGCCGAGTCAGGGAGTGCGCTGGGAGCCGATCGACGACTCCCGTTCACGCGCCACGCTCAGCGCCGGTGGCGTCACCGCCGCGGTGGAATTCCACTTCGGCGCCGACGGCCTGGTGGATGCCGCCCTGGTTGCGGACCGCCTCTTTGACAACGGCAAGAGCCCAGCCGTGCCGCGGTCCTGGCGGGCACGCGTTCTGGGCTGGCGCGAGTTCGAAGGCATGAAGCTGCCCGCGCAAGCGGTGGCCGAGTGGCTGCTCGACAGCGGGGTCCATGCGTACTGGCGCGGCGCACCCGTGGCTGTGAGCTGCGACTTCGCGCAGCCATGACGCAGCCTCTGCCGCCGGTGACGAGGCCGCCCGTCGCACCGCCGCCGGGCGCCGGGCGCCGGGTTCATTCGCGGACGCGGCGTCGTCCGCCTCTACACATCCATCGAAGGGCCGGGCACGCGCGCGGTGGTGTGGTTCGCTCTCGGACCCGAGACGTCGGCTCGACCACTCTACGAGCGACTGAGCGCAGCACGCCACGAAAGCGGCTTCGCCACGGCTGGGGTCCATGCGCGCGGCACCGGTTTCACGGATGGGTTGCGCGGCGACAGCGACGACTAGGCGCCGGTTCTGTCCGACTACCGGGTCTTCCACGAGCACCTGGCCGCGCGGTTCTCGCGCATCTTTGCCTCCGGTCAGAGCGCCGGAGCCGCGCTCGCGCTCGAGGTCGCAGCTTCCCCAGCGGCCCAGCTCGCTGGACTGGTGCTCGTCAATCCCGCATGGAAGCTGAACGTCGCGAAGGGCATGGGGCCGACTCTTGGGGACTGCGTCGACTACGTGGTGAACTACCTCTTGCGCCCGTCGGCGCTCACCATCGACATGAACCGCTCGCCGGCTTCGGTGGCGTTTGCGCCCGACGGCGAAGAAGCCGAGGCCATGCAACGCGACCCGCTGGTGGTGCGCTGCTTCAGCCTTCGCTACCTCTTCGCCCAACGCGAGATCATGGGGCGCTGCCTGCAAAACGTGGCCGCCATTCAGGCCCCGCTGCTGCTCGTGCAGCGCGCGCACGACGCGCTGGTTGCCCGCGCCAGCTTCGATGTGCTGCCGGGCGCAGCGCGGGTTGCAGACAAGCGAGAGCTCGTCGCTCCCGACGGCGGACATGGATCGAGCGCGGTCGAGACGATGGTCCTGCCGATCACGGGGTGGTTCACCTCACATGCGGCCCTGTGAGGGCAGTCACCCAGCCGCCGCGCCTATGACGAATGGCGCCCATTCAGCGAAGCCCGATCGTGGCAGCGGCAACTTGATCAGATTCACCCGTAACTCAGATCCGGCACGCACGGTGACGGCGAGCCGGGCGCCAAACCAACTGCGAGTCAGCCCGAGAGTCAGGACGGGCTGACCGAGTGCCAGCGCGGCGGGTCCCGATCTGCAATGATGAAGATCACCCTGCCGCGCGGCAGGCCCCGGCTTCGGGCGGAGCTCACGATTCCTCGAGCGGTGGGGCTGCAACGACCTCGCGATTGAGCGCGCGGCTGTTGACACCGCTCGTCTGTGTGCGCGAGACGACGGCTTTCGAGTCACGACCCCTGCGGCAGGAGCGCGCGCTTCGGGTCGGATCCAGTCGACCGATCCTCTCGGGGGAACGGCCGGTCTCGATCGGACTGCTGACCTTCAACCGGCGCTGCTCGAACACGCCGTGATCGTCGAAATCCGACGTTCACATCGCCTCGCTTCGCACACCCCGGCCGGCGGAGACGAGGGTGGTGCGAACCGTGCGGGCCACCCGTGCCCGCACGCGAGGCCTGCGCCCGTCAAGCCGGCACGGTGGGCAGGCCCGCCAGCGCCATCGCCAGCTCGGCCTCGTCGTAGGGCTGGTCGACCAGCTTGCCGGCGGCGTAGTTACTGTAGGACGACATGTCGAAGTGGCCGTGCCCGCACAGGTTGAACAGGATCACCTCCGAGCGGCCCTCGCGCTTGCAGCGCATCGCCTCCTGGATCGCGCCCAGCACGGCGTGGTTGGCCTCCGGCGCGGGCACGATGCCCTCGGCGCGCGCGAACTGCACACCGGCCTGGAAGCACTGGTTCTGGTGATACGCCGTCGCCTCGATCAGGCCGAGTTGCTTCAGGTGCGACACCAGCGGCGCCATGCCGTGGTAGCGCAGCCCGCCGGCGTGAAAGCCCGGCGGCGTGAAGGTCGATCCGAGCGTGTGCATCTTCGTCAGCGGCGTCAGGTGCGCGGTGTCGCCAAAGTCATAGGCGTACTTGCCGCGCGTCAGCGACGGGCACGCGGCCGGCTCCACCGCCACGATGCGGCGCTGCTTGGTCTTGCCCGCGCCGCGCAACTGCTGGCCGATGAACGGGAACGCGATGCCGGCGAAGTTGGAGCCGCCGCCGGTGCAGCCGACGACCACGTCCGGGTCGTCGCCCGCCATCTCGAGCTGCAGCATCGCTTCCTGGCCGATGATGGTCTGGTGCATCAGCACATGGTTCAGCACCGAGCCGAGCGCGTACTTGGTGTCGTCGTGCGTGGCGGCCACTTCCACCGCTTCGGAAATCGCGATCCCGAGCGAGCCGAGGTGGTTCGGGTCCTTGGCCAGGATCGCGCGGCCGGAATTGGTCTCGTTCGAGGGCGACGCAATGCAGCGCGCGCCGTAGGTTTCCATCAGCGCGCGGCGGTACGGCTTCTGGTCGTACGACACGCGCACCTGGAACACCGTGACCTCGATGCCGAACAGCGCGCCCGCGAACGCGAGCGACGAGCCCCATTGCCCGGCGCCGGTCTCGGTGGCGATCTTGCGGATGCCGGCCTGCTGGTTGTACCAGGCCTGCGGGATCGCGGTGTTGGGCTTGTGCGATCCGGCGGGCGAAACGCCTTCGTACTTGTAGTAGATCTTCGCCGGCGTACCGAGCACCTTCTCCAGCCGATGCGCCCGGTACAGAGGCGACGGGCGCCACAGCCTGAACACTTCGCGCACCGGCTCGGGGATCGGAATCTCGCGCTCGGTGCTGACCTCCTGCATGATCAGCTCCATCGGGAACAGCGGCGCCAGATCGTCCGGCCCGACCGGCTGCATCGTGCCCGGGTGCAGCACTGCCGGCGCAGGCGCCGGCAGGTCGGCGGCGATGTTGTACCAGTGGCGAGGCATCTTGCTCTCGTCGAGCAGAAACTTGGTCTGGGAGCTCATGGCGGTGTCCTCCGGCGGGGGTTGGGCTGAAGCCGGATGGTAGGTCGCGTTGTCGCGCCATGGCGCCTAGGGTTAGCCCGCGGACGCACAACTCGAAACAGACCGCACGCTGATCTGGATCAAAGTTCGTCTCAATTGGCCGATACCGTGACTGAGGTCGTTCGTGAAGGCCGGGGCGAGCACGGCAGGGCTGACGGCCGGCAAGCCGGGGAAGGGAAAGCGTCATGAAATCGAACCGGTGGCAGCTTGCCTGCGCGTTGATCTGCCTGCAGGCGTCGTTCTGCCACGCGCAGGATGCCGAGGCGCTCGCGCGTGCGCAGCGCGATGCGGACAACCCGCTGCGCACGATCCTCGAGGCGAGCAAGCTCAAGCCACGCCAGAAGGCGGCCGAGCCCGAGCCCGTCGCAAAGGCGCCAGCCGACAAGGGGCCGGCCCGCTCGCCGGTGGGCAAGGGCCAGGCCACGCTCGCGGCCGGCCCAGCGGCACCGGCCGCGATGCCCGAGCGCACGGCCTTGCGGGCAGTCGCTGCCACGGCGGGGCCTTCCGCGCCCGCCGCCTCGACCCGGGGCGGTCCGGATCCGGTTTCCGATCGGCCCACGCTGCAGACACAGATCACCGCGCCCGACCCGACGCCGGAGGCGCCAGCCACAGCGCAGGACGGCACCGAGAACGAGGCCGAGCCCGCGGGCGCGGCCGGGAACCAAGCCCCGGCCGAGCCCCCGCCTCCGCCACCGGCATCGAGCCCGGCACTGGCACTGGCACCGGCACCGGCACCGGCACCGGCACCGGCACCGGCACCGCTGCCGGCGCCGGCGCCGGCAATCACGCCTCCCGTCCCGTCAGCGCCGAGCCCGCCCGATGCCGAGCCGCCCGCCGCGCAGGTGGCCAGTGCCGTGCAGCTGGCCACCGCCCCACAGGCACTCAACGCGCCGCCGGTAAGCGAGTCCGCAGCGGCGGCGTCGCGCCAGGCGCTGCAGCTTGACGACTATGTCGAGCCGGCGCTGCCCGACCGGGTGAGGCGCCGACTGCGCGGCGACGGCGAGGTGACGGTCAACTTCACCGTCAACCCCGACGGTACGGTCGCCGATGCGTCGGTGCGTTCGTCGAACGACACGGCCCTTGACGCGCTCGCCCTCGACGCGGTGCGCCTGTGGCGCTACAAGCCGATCGCCGCTGCGCAGGCGCACGCGGTGCAGTTGGTGTTCAAGCAGTAGGCCGCCGTAGCGGGGCGCCTCGACCGCGCTACAGCGCAGGCCTCAACCGCCGCGGCGGCGGGGCGATCGGTGCAGCAGTTCCAGCGCGCGGTCCATGCCGCCCTCCATGATCGAGATCATCGCCAGTTCGCGGACCTTGGGCTTCGGGTGGTAGGCGATGCTCAGGCCGGCCACGGCCATCATCGGCAGGTCGTTCGCCCCGTCGCCGACGGCGATCGCCCGATCGGGGCCGATGCCCATCAGCTCGCAGACCTCCAGCACCACGCGCCGCTTCTCGGCGCCGTCGACGATCTCGCCCCAGGGCCGGTCGACCAGCAGCCCGGTGAGCACGCCGTTCTCGATCTCGAGCATGTTGGCGCGCGCGAAGTCGAGCCTGAGCTGCGTGCGAATGCGTTCGCTGAAGAACGTGAACCCGCCCGAGACCAGCAGCGTCTTCAGGCCGGCGTCCTGGCAGGCGCGGACGAAGGTCTCGACGCCGGGGTTGAGCTTCATGTGCTTCGTGTACACATCCTCCAGCGCCTGCACCGGCACGCCGCGCAGCAGCACCAGGCGCCGGCGCAGGCTGTGGCGATAGTCGGTGATCTCGCCGCGCATCACCGCGCGCGTGATCGCCGCGACCTCGTCGCGGCGCCCGGCCATCGCGGCAATCTCGTCGACGCATTCGATGTTGATCAGCGTCGAATCCATGTCGAACGCCACCAGCTTGAAATCGGACAGGTGCAGTGGGGGCGTGAAGCCGCGGGTGAACAGGCCGGGGGAGATTTCGGTGGGCACGGGCGAGGGCGAAGCGTTGCGGGCGGGTCGATTATCGGTTCAGTGCGCGGCCGGGCCGCCAGGCAGCGCGTCTTCCCAGTCGGTCCAGTCCACGCGATGGCGCCTCAGATAGGCGGTGACGGCCTCGCCAACGGTGGGAAAGAACGACTGCTCGCCGAGCCGGGCGAAGAGCCCGAAACGCTTGAGCTTGTCCTTCACCGGGCCCTTCATCTCGGCGAAGCAAAGCTCGATGCCGGCGGCATGCAGCGTCTCGTCCAGCTCGGCCAGCATGTCGGCGGCGGTCACGTCCACGCTGGTCACGGGCTCGGCGGCCACCACCAGCCAGCGCACCGGCGTTGGCGATGCCGCCACCGCGTCGAGCGCGCGGCTGTGAAACCACTCGGCGTTGGCAAAGAACAGCGGCGCATCCCAGCGGAAAAGCACCAGCCCCGGGACTTGCCGCGCCTCGGGATGGCGGGTGATGTCGTGGTAGCCCTTCAGGCCCTGCGCCCGGCCGAGCACCGCGGAGTGCGGCCGCCAGGCGTCCCACAGGAACTCGATCAGCGCCAGCAGGATCGCCAGGCCGATGCCGGGAATGGCGCCGAGCGCCACCACGCCGGCTGCGCATCCGATCGACAGCCACGCCTCCCAGCGCTGGATGCGGTAGATGCGCCGCAGGTCGGCCACCTCGAACAGGCCGAGGGCCGAGGCGATGACCACGGCCGCCAGTGCGCTGTAGGGCAGGTGGCGCAGCAGGTCGGGCGCGAGCAACAGCAGCGCGGCCACCGAAAGTGCGCCCACGACGCCGGTCAGCTGCGTCCGCGCGCCCGCCGCTTCGGCCACCGGCGTGCGCGACGAACTGCTGCTGATCGGAAAGCCCTGGAACAAGCCCGCCGCCAGGTTGGCCGCACCCAGGCCGACCATCTCCTGGTTCGGGTCGACGCGGGTGCCGGTGCGCGCTGCGTAGCTGCGCGACAGCACGCTGGTGTCGGCGAAGGCCACCAGGGCCACCGCCGCGCCGCCGAGCAGCACTGGCGCCAGGTCGTCGGCGGCGATCCACGGCAGCGCGAATGCGGGCAAACCCTGCTGCAGCGTGCCGAGCACGGCCACACCCTGCGCTTCCAGCCCGAAGGCGCCGACCGCGAGCGTCGCCGCCGCCACCGCGATCAGGATGCCCGGCAGCCGCGGGTAGCGCTTGAGCCACAGGATCGCCGCCAGCGTCGCCGCGCCGACGGCCAGCGCCGTCGGGTGGGTCTTGCCGGCCGGCAAGGCCTGCACAAAGGCCCATAGCGATTGCAGCGGGTCGCCGCCCTTGACCGAGAAGCCGAACAGTCTGGGCAACTGGCTGATCAGCACGGTGAGTGCGATGCCGTTCATGTAGCCGTAACGGATCGGCTTGGACAGCAGCTCGGTCACGAATCCCAGCCGCAGCAGGCCGGCCAGCACGCACAGCCCGCCGGAGACGAGCGCCATCGCTCCGGCCAGTGCAACCGCCCGTGCTGGATCGCCGCCCGAAAGCGGCAGCACGACGGCCAGGATCAGCGACGCCAACGACGAGTCGGGCCCCAGCACGAGGATGCGGCTCGGCCCGAACAGCGCGTAGGCCAGCAGCGGCACGATGGTGGCGTAAAGGCCGTAGATGCCCGGCAGGCCCGAGGCCACGGCATAGGCAATGCCCACCGGCACGAGCATCGCCGTCAGCACCAGGCCGGCGACGAGGTCGTGGCGCAACCACGCAGCCTCGTAGTGGCGCAGCGTGCGCAGGCCTGGCAGCCAGCGCAGCCAGTCATGCTGGTCGGGGCGGGCCCGGCGCTGTTCGACGCGCCCCGGGGTTCGCGGCGGCTCGGCGGGTGAGGGATCGGTGGCCACGTCGGCTGCCAATTCGGGCGCAGGGTGCCGCGGCTGTTCGCGCCTCGGTCAGGCTGCTGCCAGCGAAGTTGGCGCGCCGAGCGCCCGCAGCACCTCGCGCACCAGTTGTGCGCGGTCTTTCGCCTCGGGCAGCGCACGCTCGATGCGCAGCTTGTCGTTGCCGGCCAGCTTGACGTGGCGGTTCTTCTGCACCAGCTCGATGATCTTCAGCGCATCCACCGGCGGGTTCGGCCGGAAGCTGATCACCATCAGTTGCGGCGCGGCGTCGATCTTGGTCACGCCGTAGGGCCTGGCGAGCACGCGCAGGCGGTGCACGTCGAACAGGGTCTGGCCCTGCGGCGGCAGCTTGCCGAAGCGGTCGGTGATCTCCTCGAGCAGGGCGTCGATCTGCTCGGGCCGTTCCACCGTTGCAAGCCGCTTGTAGAGGTTCAGCCGCGTGTGCACGTCGCCGCAGTAGGCGTCGGGCAACAGCGCCGGCGCGTGCAGGTTGATCTCGGTGGTCGCCGACAGCGGGCTCAGCAGGTCGGGCTCGCGGCCGGCCTTCAGCGAACGCACGGCTTCGGCCAGCATCTCGTTGTAGAGCTGGAAGCCGACCTCCATCATGTTGCCGCTCTGGTTTTCGCCGAGCACTTCGCCGGCGCCGCGGATCTCGAGGTCGTGCATCGCGAGGTAGAAGCCCGAGCCGAGCTCCTCCATCTGCTGGATCGCCTCCAGCCGTTGCGCCGCCTGCTTGGTCAGGCCCTGCACATCGGGCACCAGCAGGTAGGCGTAGGCCTGGTGGTGCGATCGGCCGACGCGGCCGCGCAACTGGTGAAGTTGCGCCAGGCCGAACTTGTCGGCGCGCGCGATGACGATGGTGTTGGCGGTCGGCACGTCGATGCCGGTCTCGATGATCGTCGAGCACAGCAGCACGTTGTGGCGCTGGGCCACGAAGTCGCGCATCACGCGCTCGAGCTCGCGCTCGGGCATCTGGCCGTGGGCGATCGCGATGCGCGCTTCGGGCAGCAGCTCGGCGAGCTTGTCGCGCCGCGCCGCAATGGTCTCGACCTCGTTGTGCAGGAAGTACACCTGCCCGCCGCGCTTGAGTTCACGCAGCACCGCCTCGCGGATCGTGCCGCTGCTCTCGTTGCGCACGAAGGTCTTGATCGACAGCCGGCGCTGCGGTGCGGTGGCGATCACCGACAGGTCGCGCAGGCCTTCGAGCGCCATGCCCAGCGTGCGCGGGATCGGCGTCGCGGTCAGCGTGAGCACGTCGACCTCGGAGCGCATCGCCTTGATCGCCTCCTTGTGGCGCACGCCGAAGCGGTGCTCCTCGTCGATCACCAGCAGGCCCAGGCGCTTGAACTTGACCTTGTCGCCGATCAGCGCGTGCGTGCCGACGACGATGTCGATCGTGCCGTCGGCCAGGCCTTCAAGCGCCGCCTTGACTTCCTTTGTCGAACGGAAGCGCGAGATCTCGGCCACCTTGACCGGCCACTTGCCGAAGCGGTCGGCGACGAGCTGGAAGTGCTGCTCCGCGAGCAGCGTCGTCGGCGCCAGGATCGCCACCTGCTTGCCGCCCGTCACGGCGACGAAGGCCGCGCGCAGCGCGACTTCGGTCTTGCCGAAGCCGACGTCGCCGCAGACGAGGCGATCCATCGGCTGCGGCGACACCATGTCCTGGATCACGGCGTGGATCGCGGCCTGCTGGTCGGGCGTCTCCTCGAAGCCGAAGCTCGCCGCGAAGGCCTCGTAGTCGTGCGGCGAGAAGCGGAACGCGAAGCCCTCGCGCGCGGCGCGGCGCGCGTAGAGGTTCAGCAGCTCGGCGGCGGTGTCGCGCACCTGTTCGGCGGCCTTGCGCTTGGCCTTGTCCCACTGGCCGGAGCCCAGCCGGTGCAGCGGCGCCTCGTCGGCGCTGACGCCGGTGTAGCGCGCGATCAGGTGCAGTTGCGAGACCGGCACGTAGAGCGTCGCCTTGTCGGCGTACTCGAGGTGCAGGAACTCGCTCGGCCCTCCTTCGTCGTTCCCGAGGTCGATGTTCTTGAGCCCGACATAGCGCCCGATGCCGTGGTTGACGTGCACCACCGGGTCGCCGATCTTCAGCTCCGACAGGTCCTTGATCAGCGCGTTGACGTCGCTGACCTGTTCCTGCTTTCGGCGGCGGCGCGCAGTCGGTGAGGTGGCGAAAAGCTCGGTTTCGGTGATGAACTGGATCGCCTTGCCGGTGGCTTGGCCATCGCTTCCGATGGCTGCGGGTTCGTACCAGAAGAAGCCCTCGGCGAGCGGCGCGACGGCGATCGCGAAGTGCTCCTCGCTGGCCTCGAACTCGGCCAGCGAGGCGACGCTGGGCGGCTCGATGCGGCTGTCGCGCAGCAGTTCGAGCAGGCTCTCGCGCCGGCCTTCGCTCTCGGCGACGATCAGCACGCGGTGCGGGGTGGCGCCGACGTGAAGTTGAAGCTTCTTCAGCGGCTCGGGAGCGCCGCGATCGACGCTGAGGTCGGGCAGCGGCCGCGCCCAGGATGCCTCTTCGCTCCCCCGCACCGCGAGCAGCGCATGTTCGTTGGCACGCCCGAAGAAGTCCTCCACCGGGAGGAACAGATCCTCCGGCGGCAGGATCGGCCGCTCGCGGTCGTGCTGCAGGAAGCGGTGCCGTTCGCGCGTGTCGGCCCAGAAACGCTTGAGCGCCGCATCGACCTCGCCGTGAAGCGCCAGCGTGGCCGCAGCGCCGAGGTAGTCGAAGAGCGTCGCCGTCTGCTCGAAGAACAGCGGCAGGTAGTACTCGATGCCGCCGCCGGCCAGCCCGGCGCCGATGTCCTTGTACAGCCGCACCTTGCCCGGATCGCCTTCGATCTTCTCGCGCCATCGCGAGCGGAAGGCGGCCCGTGAGGCGTCGTCGAAGGGGAACTCGCGGCCCGGCAACAGCCGCACCTCGGGCACCGGGTACAGGCTGCGCTGCGAGTCGGGGTCGAAGGTGCGGATCGAATCGACCTCGTCGCCGAACAGGTCCACCCGGTAGGGCACCGCCGAGCCCATCGGGAAGAGGTCGATCAGCCCGCCGCGCACCGCATACTCACCGGGCGAGACGACCTGGCTCACATGCGTGTAGCCGGCCAGCGTGAGTTGCGCCTTCAGCGCCGCCTCGTTCAGCCGCTCCTTCTGCCGGAAGTTGAAGGTGTACGCCGCGAGGAAGCTCGGCGGCGCCAGGCGCACCAGCGCCGTGGAGGCGGGCACCAGCACGACGTCCAGGTCGCGCCGCTCGCGCGCTTCAAGTGTGTCCCCGGACCCTCCAGCGGGCGGCTCGCCCCCCGAGGGGGTCGAGCCGACTCGGCTGCGGCCCGTCGTCGACTCGAGGATGCGCCACAGCGTGGCCAGCCGTTCCGAGATCAGGTCCTGGTGCGGCGAGAAGGTGTCGTAGGGCAGCGTCTCCCAGTCGGGGAACACGGCGATGCGCAGCGCGGGCGCGAAGAAGGCGAGCTCGAGTTCCAGCCGCTGCGTGTCGGCCGGATCGGCGCTGACGATGGCGGTCAGGCGCCCGGCCGCGGCCTCGCGCTCGGCGAAGCGCGCCAGCAGCAGCGCGTCGGCCGAGCCGATCGGCCGCGGCACCGTGTAGCGCTTTCCGGGGGCGAGGGCGGGGAGATGCATGCGGGGCAATGAAAGCACAGCGCCCCGGCGCGGCGGCGTCGGGGCGGTTCGACCGATTGTAGGCAGGCGGCGCTGCAGGCCTGATATCGTTGCAGCCGTCAGCGCACCGGTTCGCGAAGTTGCAGCACGTTGCCTTCGGGGTCGTGGCCGTCGCAGGCGCGAAAGCCGCGCGCTTCCCACTCGCGGTCTTTCGGATCGAGCGCGCCGCCGAGTTCGACCGCCGCGGCCCGCGCCTGCGCCAGGCTGGTGACGAAGAAGAAGAGCTTGACGGGGTTTTCGGTGCGCCGCGCCGGCGGCGAGGTGAGCTTGATCGACTGGGCGATGCGGCGCGGGATGGCGTGGACGACGAGCTGGCGGTGCGGGGACTCGAGAACGACATGGCCGCGTTCGGAATCGACGACCGTCATCGACAGGAGCTTTTCGTAGAACTGCGCGGCGCGCGGCAAGTCCTTGGCAAACAGGACCGCGCCGGAAAGGGGTGAATGCGACACAGAGCCTCCGGAAGTGAAACGATGACATGCAGCCGAGTGCGATGAGCCGCCGCGCCGACCCGGTGGCGCGTTGCTTCGCGCTGGTGCCCTGCGCGGGCATCGGCGCCCGCTCGGGGGCCGATCTGCCCAAGCAGTATGTGGCCATTGCCGGCCGGGCGATGGTGGCGCACACGCTGGCCGCGCTGCTGCGCGTGCCGCGACTGGTCGCGGTGCTGGCCGTGCTGGCGCCCGACGACACGCGCTTCGAATCTGCCGTGCCTGGGTTCGACGGGCCGCGCTGCCGCGTTGCGCGCTGCGGCGGCGCCACGCGCGCCGAGAGCGTGGCCAATGGGCTGGGCGTGCTGGCGGCCCAGGGCGCACTGGCGCACGAGTGGGTACTCGTCCACGACGCCGCGCGCTGCCTCGTCCGCCCGCAGTGGGTGGAGCGGCTGATCGACGCCTGCCGCGACGACCCGGTGGGTGGCCTGCTGGCGCTGCCGCTGGCCGACACGCTGAAGCAGGAGCACGCGGGCCGCGCCACGGCGACCTTGCCGCGCGACGCCAAATGGCTGGCGCAGACGCCGCAGATGTTTCGGCTCGGATTGCTGCGCGATGCACTGGCCCGCGCCGGCGCGGCCGCGACCGACGAGGCCAGCGCGGTCGAGGCGCTCGGCCAGACGCCGCTGCTGGTGCCGGGCGAACTCGAGAACTTCAAGCTGACCTATCCGGGCGACTTCGAACTGGCGCAACGACTGTTGGGAACATCGACATGAACAATCCGCGGGCTCGCGCGCTGCAGTGGCGCATCGGCGAAGGCTGGGACACGCACGCGCTCGTCGCCGGGCGCCGGCTCGTGCTCGGCGGCGTCGAGATCGCGCACAGCCACGGCCTGCTCGGCCACTCGGACGCCGACGCGCTGTGCCACGCCATCACCGACGCGCTGTTGGGCGCCGCTGCGCTGGGCGACATCGGGCATCACTTCCCCGACACCGACGCGCAGTTCAAGGGCGCCGATTCGCTCGCCCTGCTGGCGGAGGCTGCGCGGCGCGTGCGGGCGGCCGGGTTCGAGATCGGCAACCTCGACAGCACCGTCGTCGCCCAGGCGCCGAAACTCGCGCCGCACATCGCGGCGATGCGGCAGCGCCTTGCGCAGGCGCTGGCGGTGAGGATCGACCAGGTGAGCGTGAAGGCCAAGACCGCCGAGAGGATGGGGCCGGTCGGCCGCGGCGAGGCCATCGAGGCCCGTGCGGTTTGCCTGCTGACGCACGGCCCGGTTTGAGCCGGCGGCCCCGCTGAGGGCCGTTGACCTGCGGGCGATGGCGGCCCGGTGGCGGCCGCACCCGTCCGCCGGCGCCGGTCAGGGCGCCTTCTTCAGCCGCACGTGCGCCACCAGCCCGCCGCCGCTCGCATTGGCGAGATCGAGGCTGCCGCCCATGCGGTGCAGCGCCTTGTCGACGATCGCGAGGCCCAGGCCGGCGCCGGTGGCGGCCGTTCGCGCGGCATCGCCGCGGAAGAACGGCGTCGTGAGCTTGCCGAGCTTGGCCGGCGGCACGCCGGGCCCGTGGTCGCGCACGCTCAGGATCACCCACGGCCCGCTGCGCGCGTAGGCGACCTCGACCTGCGCGATCCCGGTGTCGCCGCTCGCCCCGTAGCGGCGCGCATTCTCGAACAGGTTGGCGAGCACGCGGCCGAGCTCGGTGTCGTCGGCCAGCACCTTGGTGTCGATCGCCACGCGCGAGTTGATGCGGATCTGCGAGGTGTCGCGAAACGCCGCCATCTCGCGTTCGACCACCGTGCTCAGGTGCACCGGCCGCAGCCGCACCTCGCCCGGGCGGGCGTAGTCCATGAACTTGTCGATGATGGCGTCGAGCTGCGCGATGTCCAGCGCCATGTTGCGCCGCGCTTCCTCGTCGTCCACGCTCATCTCGGCCTCCAGCCGAAGCCGCGCCAGAGGCGTGCGCAAGTCGTGCGATATGCCGGCCAGCATCACCGCGCGGTCCTCCTCGACCTTGGCCAGCTCGCGCGCCATGCGGTTGAAGCCCATGTTGACCTGCCGGATCTCGCTCGTCAGCGTGGTTTCGTCCAGGCGCGACTCGTACTCGCCGTCGCCGATCCGGCTGGCCGCGAAAGACAGCTCGCGCAGCGGCTGGTTGATCAGCCGCGCCACTGCCGCCGAACCGAGCAGCGTGGCCAGCAGGGCGATGCTCACCCACAGCATCCAGGTGCTGGGGGCGACCGGCTTGACCCGCGTCGGGTCGGCCTGCAGCCAGTAGGCGTCCTTCTCGATTGCAAAGCCGACCCACAGCCCCTCGGTGCCGTTGACCGAGCGCGCCACCAGCGTGCCCGGGCCGAGCCGCGATTGCAGCGATTCGGCGATGGCGCGCGAAAAGCGGTCGGTCTCGAACGGCTCCCACTGGTCGCCGGGCTCGCGCGGGAGCACGCGCACCGACTCCTGGTCGGTCATGGTCTTGACCAGCGTCACGCGGTTGATCGCATCGGCGTAGCGCAGCGCCGCCCGCGACAGGTTGACCAGGCTCGCGATCTGCTGCGCCGCCTGCACCGCGCGCGGCTCGAACTCGAGCGCGCGGAAGGTCTGCACCCAGGCGAAGATGCCGCCCAGCAACAGTGCGGCGAGGAGGAAGAAGGTGCGCCAGAACAGGCTGAGCGCAACGTGCTTCTGGGTCATTCAGACCTGTGACGACGTCCTGGCTTGGGGGCGCTCATCGAGCGCGCGCGCTCACGCCGCTCCATCGGGCACGAACACGTAGCCCACGCCCCACACGGTCTGGATGTAGCGTGGCTGTGCCGGGTCGGGCTCGATCATCTTGCGCAGGCGCGAGATCTGCACGTCCAGGCTGCGGTCGAAGGGCTCGAACTCGCGCCCGCGGGCGAGCTGGGCGAGCTTGTCGCGCGACAGCGGCTGCCGCGGGTGGCGCACCAGCGCCTTGAGCATCGAGAACTCGCCCGTCGTGAGCGCGATCTGTTCGCCTTCGCGCGCCAGGCGGCGCAGGGCGAGGTCGAATTCGAACGGGCCGAAGGTGACCGTCATCGCCTCCTTCGACGGCGCCCCCGGCGCCTCGACCTCGGGCCTCCGGCGCAGCACGGCATGGATGCGCGCCAGCAGCTCGCGCGGATTGAACGGCTTGGGCAGGTAGTCGTCGGCGCCGACCTCGAGGCCGACGATGCGGTCCACGTCTTCCACCTTGGCGGTGAGCATGATGATCGGCGTCACGTCATTGCCGGCGCGCAGGCGGCGGCAGATCGACAGGCCGTCTTCGCCGGGCAGCATCAGGTCGAGCACGATCAGGTCGATCGTATCGCGCGTCAGCAGCCGGTTCAGCGCCTTGCCGTCCTCGGCCAGCAGGACCTCGAAGCCCTCTTGCGTCAGGTAGCGGCGCAAAAGGTCGCGAATGCGCGCATCGTCATCGACGACCGCGATGCGATCGGCGCGGTGGGGGGCGGTAGCACTCATGAACTGGTCTCCAAATTTGTAACAACGGCAATTTTGTGCGGGAGTAAAGGCTGATTTCGACCGGTCTGACGACTTGTTACAAATATCGCCAGGCCGCCGCGCGCAGCCCGGATCGGGCCGCAAGGCCGATCACCTGTCAACGCGAACGCCGCTCCGCGCGCTGTAAGGTGCGTCGCTGGGCCGCGCCTCAGGCCCGCCGGCGGGCCGGCCCCACCATCGAATCCTCACGAAAGCACCTCATGATGAAACAGCGCACCCGCTCTTGCGTCGCAATCCTCCTGCTGCTCGCACTAGGCGGCCTCGCCCACGCAGGCGAGCCGCCGTCCGTGCAGGGCGTCGTCAACCTGTCCGCCAGCGCCAGTGTCGAAATCCCGCGCGACCTGCTGAGCGTGACGCTGTCGGTCGCCCGCGAAGGCGCCGATGCGGCCGCGGTGCAAAGCTCGCTCAAGCAGGCGCTCGACGCCGCGCTCGTCGAAGCGAAGAAGGTCGCCAAACCGGGCCAGCTCGAGGTTCAGACCGGCAACTTCGCGCTCTTTCCGCGCTACAGCAAGCAGGGCGTGATCAGCGGCTGGCAGGGCAGCGCCGAGCTGGTGGTCGAGGGGCGCGACATGCAGGCCATCGCCGCGCTGACCGGGCGCATCACCAGCATGACGATCGCCCGTGTCGGCTACAACCTGTCGCGCGAGCTGCGCGAGAAGCTCGAAGGCGATCTTGCCGCGCAGGCCATCGCCCGCTACCGCGCCAAGGCGGCCGACTATGCCAAGCAGTTCGGCTATGGCGGATTCAGCTTGCGCGAAGTCAACGTCGCCAGCGGCGAGCCGCAGTTTCCGCAGCCGATGCCCAGGGCGCGCGCGATGGCGGCATCGGCCGAAGAGGCCTTGCCGGTCGAGCCTGGCAAGGGCACGGTGACGGTGACGGTCAGCGGCAGCGTGCAAATGAAATGAGGGCGGCCCGGCGCGGGCCTACTGCGCCGTCCAGCCGCCATCCACCGCCCAGGCAACGCCGCGCACGTTGTCGGCCGCGGCCGAGCACAGGAATGCGGCGAGCTCGCCCAGCTGCTCGGTCGTCGTGAACTGCAGCGACGGTTGCTTCTCGCCCAGCAGCGCGATCCGCGCCTCGTCGGCACTGACGCCGTCGCGCGCCGCGCGGTCGTCGATCTGCTTTTGCACGAGCGGCGTCAGGACCCATCCGGGGCAGATCGCATTGACGGTCACGCCCGTCGTGGCGGTCTCGAGCGCCGCCGCCTTGGTGAAGCCGACGATGCCGTGCTTGGCGGCGACGTAGGCCGACTTCTGCGCCGATGCGACCAGCCCGTGGGCCGAGGCGACGTTGATCACGCGGCCCCAGCCGCGCGCCTTCATCGCCGGCAGCGCCAGGCGCGTGGTGTGGAAGGCCGAGCTCAGGTTGATCGCGATGATCGCGTCCCAGCGCTCGACCGGGAAGTTCTCCACCAGCGCCACGTGCTGGATGCCGGCGTTGTTGACCAGGATGTCGATGCCGCCGAACCCGGCCGCGGCATAGGCCATCATCGCCTCGATCTCGGCCGGTTTGCTCATGTCGGCGCCGTGATAGCCGACCTTGACCCCGAGCGCCGCCACCGCCGCCTGCGGCGCTTGCGCGTCGCCGAAGCCGTTGAGCACCAGGTTCGCGCCCTGGCGCGCGAGCGCCAGGGCCACGCCCAGCCCGATGCCGCTGGTCGATCCGGTGACGAGTGCGGTCTTGCCCTTCAACATGCTGAGTCCTTCGAAGTTGCGAGGTGGCGCCCCGGGCTGGTGGCGTTCGCAGGCCCGTGGGGCCGGAGCCGGCCGGGCACAGCCCGACGATGCCCGAGATTGATAGCATCCATTATCGAACGACCCAAGGACCGCGCGATGACCGAGCCCCGCCTGAACCACGTGCAATGCCTCGGCGCGCGCGGCCTGCACCGCATGGCGTACTGGGAGTGGGGCGACGCGGGCAACCCGCGGGTGCTGGTCTGCGTGCACGGGCTCTCCCGCCAGGGACGCGACTTCGACGCCTTGGCCCGCGCGCTGTGCGACCACTACCGCGTCGTCTGCCCCGACGTGGTCGGGCGCGGCCGGTCCGACTGGCTGGCCGACGCGGCGGGCTACCAGATTCCCGCCTACGTGGCCGACATGGTCACGCTGCTGGCGCGGCTCGACGCGCACGAACTGCACTGGCTGGGCACCTCGATGGGCGGGCTGATCGGGCTCGGGCTCGCGTCGCTGGCCGGGACGCCGATCAAGAGGCTGGTGCTCAACGACGTCGGGCCGGCGATCCAGTACGAGGCAATCGCGCGCATCGGCAGCTACCTAGGCCAGCCCGTGCGCTGGGCGAGCCTCGACGAGGCGGCCGACTACCTGCTCGGCATTTCGCAAGGTTTCGGCCCCCATTCCCGCGCGCAGTGGCTGGCCCTGACGCGGCCGATGCTCAAGGCACAGGGCGAGGGCTTCGTGCCGCACTACGACCCGGCGATCGCGCTGCCGTTTCGCGGCGTCACGCCCGAGATCGCTGCCGCGGGAGAGGCCGCGCTGTGGGCCAGCTACGACCGGGTGAGCTGCCCGGTGTTGCTGCTGCGCGGCGCCAACTCGGACCTGCTGACCCGGGCCACCGCCGAGGCCATGACGCAGCGCGGCCCGCGGGCGCAGCTGCGCGAGTTCGCCGGCGTGGGGCACGCGCCGACGCTGGTCGCGCCGGAGCAAGTGGCGGCCGTGCGGGCGTTCCTGCTCGCGCCATGAGCCAGCACCGCGCCGCCATCGCTCGCAGGCCGATACCCTTCGAGAGGCGACCGCCCTCTCGCCGGGACGGGTCGTGTCCGGCCTCGACCCGACGCCGCTGCGCTCCCCCTCGGCGGGGCGGGTGCGCGGCGCCCTCGGGGGCTCCATGAAGACCGGGCTTGTCGAGCCGTCGGCGGCTGCGCCGATCGTGCAGTTGCTCGATCTGCAGGGCGATGCGCGCCCGGCGCGGGACGACGCACAGGATGGCGAACTCGCCCGCGCGCGCGCCTTCGCCGGCCCGCTGCTGGCCCGCCAGCCGCTCGACACGGGCGAGGACGCGCTGGCGCATGCCGACGGCGTCGCGGCGATCCTGCAAGCGCTGGGCGCGGCACCGGCAATGCAGGCCGCCGCCTACCTCGTGTACGCGGGCGACTACCTGACCAAACCCGAGGAAGTCGTCGCCAAGGCCTTCGGCCCTTCGTATGCCAGCCTCGTGACCTACACGCGCCGGCTCGTCGCCATCCAGCGCGCGGCGCGCGCGGCGCAGGTGCAGCACGAGCAGCAGGCGCAGCAGACCGAGCGCGTGCGCAAGATGCTGCTCGCGTTCTCGCGCGATCTGCGCGTCGTGCTGCTGCGGCTCGCGTCGCGCCTGCAGACGCTGCGCTTCTTCGCCGCCTCGCACCGGCCCTGCCCGGGGCTGCTCGCGCGCGAATCGATGCAGGTGTTCGCGCCGCTGGCCAACCGCCTGGGCATCTGGCAGATCAAGTGGGAGATCGAGGACCTGTCGTTCCGATTTCTTCAGCCCGGCGACTACGCAACGACGGCGCACCTGCTCGACGAGACGCGCATCGAGCGCGAACGGCAGGTCGAGGCGACGCGACGCCGCCTGGCCGAAGCGTTGGCGGCGCAGGGCGTCCGGGCCGAAGTGCAGGGCCGCCCGAAGCACCTGTACAGCATCTGGAAGAAGATGCAGGGCAAGGGACTCGACTTCGCGCATGTGCTCGACCTGCGCGCGCTGCGCGTGATCGTCGAGACGCTGCCGGATTGCTATGCCGCGCTCAGCCGCGTGCACGAACGCTACCGACCGCTGCCGGGCGAGTTCGACGACTACATCGCGCGGCCCAAGCCGAACGGATACCAGTCGTTGCACACGGTGGTGGAGGGCGACGACGGCCGCCCCGTGGAGGTGCAGATTCGAACCCGGGCGATGCACGAGCATGCCGAACACGGCGTGGCCGCGCACTGGGCCTACAAGGAGGCCGGCGTGCGCGGCTACGCCGGCGTCAGCGCCAGCGGCGGCTTCGAGGCGCAGGTGGCCGAGGCGCGCAAGGCCGTGCTGCGCCAGCTGCTGGCCTGGGAGCGCGACTTCGCGGGCCAGGCCGCGTCCGACCCGGCGGGCGGGTTCGACGATCGCATCTACGTCTTCACGCCGCAGGCCGCGGTGGTCGAGCTGACGGCCGGTGCGACGGCGATCGATTTCGCCTACCAGTTGCACACCGATCTCGGCCACCGCTGCCGCGGTGCCCGCGTGGATGGTGCGATGCTGCCGCTGAACACACCACTGAAGAACGGCCAGACGGTCGAGATCGTCGCGGCGAAGGAGGGCGGGCCCTCGCTCGACTGGCTCAACGCCGAACTGGGCTACCTGCGCAGCGCGCGCTCGCGGGCCAAGGTGCGCGCATGGTTCAACGCGCTGGCGCTGCAGGGCACGATTGCGCGCGGCCGCGAAGCCGTCGAGAAGCTCCTGCAGCGCGAAGGCAAGACGGCCATCAAGCTCGACGACCTGGCGGCGCGGCTGGGCTTTCGCAATGCCGACGCGCTGTTCGAACTGGTCGGCAAGGACGAATTCTCGCTGCGCGGCATCGAGACCCTGCTGCGCCCTGCCGAGCCGGTGCCGTCGCCCGACGAGCTGATCGCGCAGCGACGCCCGCGCGGGCCGGGCGCCGCGCCGGCCGGCGGCGTGCTGGTGGTGGGGGTCGAGTCGCTGCTGACTTCGCTCGCCCGCTGCTGCCGACCGGCGCCGCCCGACGCGATCGGCGGCTACGTCACGCGCGGCAAGGGCGTGGCGGTCCATCGCAGCAGCTGCAGCAACTTTCGGCAGATGGCCGAGCGCTCGCCGGAGCGCGTGATCCCCGTCGCCTGGGGTGGCGCGCGCGCCGGCAAGCCGGGCGCTGCGCCCGCGGTGTACCCGGTCGACGTGATCGTCGAGGCCGCCGACCGCCAGGGCCTGCTGCGCGACATCTCGGAAGTCTTCGCGAAGGAGCGGATGAACGTCATCAGCGTCAACACCCAGTCGGTCAAGGACGCGCAGGGCGGGACCGCCTGGATGACCTTCACGATCGAGGTCGACGATGCCGCGCGCCTGGCCCAGGTACTGGCACGCGTCGCCAAGGTGGGAGGCGTGCGCGGCGTGCGCCGCAAGTGAGCGTCGCGATGCCAACCGCCGCGGCGCTGCTACAATTCAAAATTGACCCAGGCGCGTAGCTCAGCTGGTTAGAGCACCACCTTGACATGGTGGGGGTCGTTGGTTCGAGTCCAATCGCGCCTACCAGATTCGAAGCCCAAGCAAGTCTTTGATTTGCTTGGGCTTTTCGCTTTTCTGCAGTACCTCAGAATTGCCGGTTGGGACGAATTTGGGACGAATTCCTTCTGAATCGCCCGCCATCGCGGCCACGAGGAGCGCCCTGGCGTTGCCCTGGTCGCCCCC
The DNA here is from genome assembly GCA_963779155.1 of uncultured bacterium. Taxonomy (GTDB): domain Bacteria; phylum Pseudomonadota; class Gammaproteobacteria; order Burkholderiales; family Burkholderiaceae_C; genus CAIKUF01. The sequence goes on from CAVZXE010000015.1 coordinate 897,940, forward strand.
CGGAATCCACCTGGCGTACCGGTCCAGGAGCATCTTCACCGAGTTGCCCAGCTGGCTTGCGATGTAGGCGGGCGGTACACCAGCCATTGGCGCCACCGTCGCGTAGGTGTGGCGGGTGTTGTAGGCCTTGCGCCAGCGGATGCCCAGGCGCTTGAGCGTAGGCTTCCAGTAGTGGTCGCGCTGGCTGCGCTCGTCGTGCCAAGGTCGGCGTGTGACGGGGTTCTGGAACACGTCGGCTTCTGTGTCCTCGTCGTCGTCTCGGTCGGTGCGCTGCAACAGCGTGTACGGCCGCATCGTCCTCAGGGCCTCCACAGCCTGCGGGACGAGGTCGACATCGCGCTCCGTGTGCGTCTTGCTGCCGTCTCGCTCGCTGCCCTTGAACGTGCGTACCCGTTGCACCCTGACGACATGGCGGCGCAGATCCAGATCGGACCAGCGAAGGGCGATCGCTTCCTCAGGGCGCATGCCGGTGAAGAACATCCACTGGAAGTACGCGATCACGCGCTCGTCGTAGTGCGCCCGCATGTCTGCCAGGATGCAATCGCGCTCTTCACGGCTCAACGGGTCCGGCAGCTTCTTGACCAGCGCCATGTTCTCGATGCCCGCCATCGGGTTGCGGATGGCAGCGGCACCGCGGTACTCCAGGTCGAAGATGCCGCGCAGCGCGATGAGGTAGTTGTTGTGGGTCTTGGCGCTTGGCCACGGGTAGCGGCCGTTCACACTGACGCGGATCATTGCCGCAGAGATTCCAGCGCACCCTCCGAGCGGATCAATTCGCCTGGTGGAGTCACCTCGATGCCATCGGCTCGGTTGGAGAGAAGGCTGTGCGCACTCCCACGCCGACCTCAGCCATCTTCGCGTACTGCTTGGTAGGCGGCTTGCAATGCGCGCATCATCGATGCATGCAGGCTGCCCAGCTTCGGATGCTGCCCATGCGGCGCTTGCGCGGGTACGGTGAAGAATTCTTCGGTCCAGGGCAGTTCGATCCGCTGTCTCATGTCGAACTTGGTGTCGAAGGAGAGGCCGGCAGTGCCGTAGGCGGCCGGATGGCCTTGCCTGGTGATTGCGAACTCTCCCGCGTGAAGCCGCTGCAGCCCTTGGGATGTGCCATAGGCGACGGTCACGGCAACGCCGTCCTCTTTCTCGGTGACCTCGCACACGAGCGCGGGTCGAGGCTTCGGTCCAGGGCGTAGCCGCGGTAGCTCGGGGAAATGGCACCAGACGATGTCGCCAGGTGTCGGGGACGCCCAGATCGCCACGTCAGAACAACGACTGCTTTGTCACGATCCTGCCCTTGGGCAAGGCAGCATCAGCGATCTTGCGCAGGTCCCGGAGTTCTCGCGCCGACAGGGGGCCCTCGTCCGCTTCGTAGGCTGGCAGTTCGTCTTTGGCAAGGCGCGAAAGCGCCATGTGCACGACTTCCGTTTCCGACAAATCGAACCGCTCTGCCATAGCCTTGACGGTTTCACGGGTGACACCGAACTGTGTGTCGCGACTGCGGAACTTGAGCAGCAGGCTGGATGTGGCGGTAGGCACGTCGACTCCTTATGATATATATGTAGTATATATCGTTCCAGCCGACCAAGGGCGGTACGGCGACGTTCCGGCACTCACTCGGTGATTCTCGTACCCGATAGCTGACACCGGCGAAAGGCAGGACTTGGCCGAGGGCGGGTGCCCAGGTAGGTGAAATCGACGCCACTTTGCTGACGTTCAAGGTCCTTCTTTGACCGACCGGTATGGAGCAGGCAGTTCCGAGAGCCGGCCTTCAACTGTCGGCCACTATGCATAGATCTCAACTAGGCGTAGGTCGTGCGTCGGGAAGCCGCTTGACGCAGGCGCAGTGCGGGGTTTGGCAAGGGCGACGAGCGAAGTTCTAGCTACCAAGGGAGGCCCCCCGGCTCTGCCGGGGAGGCAGTAAGAGTTTGACGGTTCCTGAAGTTGGAATTGCCGCAGGCCAAGTGTGACCATGATGAAGGAAGGCGCACTGATTCGGCTCATTCAGGTAAGCCCAACGACAGGTTACGGGTTGAAGCGAAGGCGTCCTCATCGTGTAGTCAAAGGGCTCCGAAAAGGGGTCAGCGCGAAGCGCCCGCCGAATGCACGATGCCAGCCGCTTCGAGCGGCTCACATCACGAATGCCCCCGGCTTTGCC
>CAVZXE010000016.1:0-90310 GCA_963779155.1 uncultured bacterium
TCGGCGGCATGGGCAACGTGGCCGGCGCGGTGATCGGCGCGGTGGCGCTGATCGGCCTGCCCGAGCTGTTTCGCGTCACCGCCGACTACCGGATGCTGATCTACGGCATCGCGCTGCTGCTGCTGGTGCGCTTCCGCCCGCAGGGGCTGTTGGGCACCGCTTGAAGAGTGAGTGGATCCCATGCCCCTGGCGGCGCCTGGCGTTCGCAAGGAAGTCCGTTCGCCCTGAGCTTGTCGAACGGCCTTGTTTCTCAAGAGACAACACGACAACCCAATGAGCAACCTGAACGACTACCTCACCGAGAAGCGCGCCGCGGTGCTGGCGCGCAACGAGCGGCTCGCGTCGGGCGACGCGAAGCCGCTGGCGCTCGCGGCGCGCGTCAGCGCCGAGGGCCGCAGCGGCGTGCGCCGCATCCGCATCCGCGAACACCAGGTGATCAGCGACAGCCCACCCGACTTCGCCGGCTACAACCTCGGCCCGAGTTCGCCCGAGCTACAGCTGGGCGTGCTCGGTTCCAGCGTGACGCACATCTTCCTGATCCAGGGCGCCGAGCGGGAGATCCCGATCGATTCGATCGAGGTCGAGGTGACCGGCCGCATCGACCCGCGCGGCGGCCGGCCCGGCTTCGAGCACATCCCGGTGCCGCCGCACGACATCGGCTACACGGTGCACATCGCGTCGCCGACCTCGAAGGCGCAGATCGACGCGCTGTTTGAGGCGGTGGAGCGCACCTGCCCGATCCTCAACCTGCTGCGCCAGCCGCAGGCGGTGCAGGCGAAGGTGGTGCACCTGCAAACGCGCGTGCAACGACAAGCGCATGCCGTCGCTGCTTGAAGTCCGCGGCCTGACGCGCCGCTTCGGCGGGCTGACTGCCGTCGACGCGATCGACCTCGACGTAGCGGCGGGCGAACTCGTCAGCGTGATCGGCCCCAACGGCGCCGGCAAGACGACGCTGTTCAACCTCGTCACGGGGCTGGACGCGCCGGACGCCGGCACGGTGTGCTTCGACGGCGTGGACCTCACTGGCGCGCCTGCCGTGCAGGTGGCGCAGCACGGCCTGGCGCGCACCTTCCAGCACGGCCGCGTGTTCGGCAACCTGAGCGTGCGCGACAACGTGCTCGTCGGCGCACACACGCGGCTCGCCGCGGTGAAGCCGGCCGTGCCGCACTGGGCCGCGCCGTTCGGCGCACTGGCCGAACTGGCGCTCGCGCTGTGGCGGCCCGCAAGCGTGAAGGCCGAGGAAGGGCGCCTACGCACCGAAGCCGAGGCCGTCGTCGCCCTCTTCGGTGAGCGCCTGACACCACGGCTCGACCACCCGGCCTACAGCCTGTCGTACGCCAACCGGCGGCGGCTCGAGATCGCGCGCGCGCTGGCGTCGCAACCGCGCCTGCTGCTGCTCGACGAGCCGACCGCCGGCATGAACGAGAGCGAGACCGCCGAGATGCTGGAGATCATCCGCGGCTTGAAGGCGCGCGGCCAGACGATCCTGCTCATCGAGCACAAGCTCGAACTCGTGATGCAGCTCTCCGACCGCGTACTGGTGATGGACGACGGCCGCCGCATCGCGCACGGTGAGCCGACTGTCGTTCGCAACGACCCCGCCGTCATCGAGGCGTACCTGGGGCACCGGCATGTCGGGCAGCAGGCTGCGCCGCCCGTGGCGGCAGTGGCGGATGCCGCCCCCGTGCTGGACAGGCTGGCTGCGTAGCATGGGACTTTGGCTTCTGCGCATGGCTTGCGGGTCTGCTTTCGGCCCGTTGCTGCCATTCGCCCGCGTCCGCTCTTGTGTAGCTTCAGCGCGGCGCGGCGGGCGGTGCCCGGCGGGAGCTCATGCTGTGGCGGTCGGCGCTGCGCGCCGACTCCGCTGTGGTGCTCGGCCTTCAGTCGCGTCGCAGAACTCGCTTCGTTCGCTTCGCTCTCTGCGCTCAGACAACTGCGACGAGTCAGTCTACGAAGCGCGCTGCGCGCGCCGACTGAAGCCCTCCGCTCCTCGCCGCCACAGAAATCGCCCCCACCGGGTACCGCCCGCCGCGCTGCAGCGATGGGTGTTCCAGCAGCGGGCAACACCAACGCCTCAGCAAAGGCGCGTTCGGGCAGGACGCGCAGCGCCTCTGGGGTGCCGAGAAGGTGAGTCCGGGGGCAAGCGGTCCGGGGGACCGCTTGCGCCTTGCGAACGGCCGGGCCTACTGGCCCGGCGCGGCCTGCAAGGCCAGGTCTCGTGGCCTCGCGCGAAGCGCGAGTTGTCAACTGACTCGTCGCGGATGTCCGAACGCAGCGAACGCAGTGAGCGAAGTGAGTTCTGCGACGGGGCCACGAGGCCGAGCATCGCAGGGAAGTCTGAGCGAAGCGAAGACCGCCCCAGTGAAGCGAAGCGGCCTGCCCGGACGTGCCTTTGCCGCGCCAGTCCTCGCCCGCAAGGCGGACATTCAAGGTCGGCAATGGGCCGAGAGCATACCTTCCCGGTCAGTCGCTTCCCGCGCCATGGGGCAAGTGCACTGACGAGCGCCGTGGGGCCCGTGGGAGAGCCACGATGACGGATGCCACACTCACCGAGTCGCCGCTGCTCGAACTTGAGCACGTCGACACCTTCTACGGCCCGGTGCAGGTGCAGTTCGACCTGAGCCTCGAAGTGCGGCGGGGCGAGATCGTCAGTCTGCTCGGCGGCAACGCGAGCGGCAAGTCGACGACGATGAAGATCATCCTCGGCCTGCTCAAGCCGCGCGCGGGCGACGTGCGCATCGACGGGCAATCGACGCTCGGCCTGACGACGCCACAGATCATCCGCCGCGGCGTCGCCTCGGTGCCGGAGGCGCGACGCCTGTTCGGCGCGATGACGGTGCGCGAGAACCTGCTGATGGGCGCCTTCACACGCCACGACAAGGCCGCCATCGCCGAGGACTACGAGCGGCTGCTGGGCCTCTTTCCGCGCGTGAAGGAGCGCATCGGCGCGCTCGCCGGCACGCTCTCGGGCGGCGAGCAGCAGATGGTCGCGATGGCGCGCGCGCTGATGGCCCGGCCGCGGCTGATCTGCATGGACGAGCCGACGATGGGCCTGTCGCCGCTGTACGTGGACCGCGTGCTCGCGCTGATCGCCGAAGTCAACAGGACCGGTGTCTCTGTCTTCATGGTCGAGCAGAACGCCAGCCTCGCGCTGCAGATCGCGCACCGCGGCTATGTGCTGCAGACCGGCCGCATCGTGCTCGCCGGCGACGCACGCGCGCTGCTGCACGACCCGCGCATCCGCGACGCCTACCTCGGCGGCGAGGCCGAGGCCGCCTGAACGACCAACAAGGAACCGTCTGCATGTCATTGACCCTCGACCATCTCGTCGTGCTGGTGCGCGACCTCGAACTCGCGATCGCCGACTACGGCGCGCTCGGCTTCACCGTGCAGCGCGGCGGCACGCACGCCGACGGCGCGACGCACAACGCGCTGGTCGGCTTTGCCGACGGCGGCTACCTCGAATTGATCGCCTTCCTGAAGCCCGCGCCGCAGCACCGCTGGGCGAAGGCCGACCTGTCGGGTCGCGAGGGCTTTGTCGATTTCGCGCTGCTGCCGGACAGCGTCGGCGCCGTCGTCGAGGCCGCGCGCGCACGGGGCCTGGCCTACGACGGCCCGTTGCCCGGCGGCCGGCTGCGGCCCGACGGCGAGCGGCTGGCCTGGGAGATCGGCGTCCCCCCCACGCCCGACCTGCCCTTCCTGTGCGGCGACCTCACGCCGCGCGCGCTGCGCGTGCGCGAAGGCGACGTTCGGCTGCACCCGAACGGTGTGACCGGGGTCGCGTCCGTCACGCTCGTCGTCCACGATCTCGAAGCGAGCCTGGCGCGTTACCGTGCGCTGCTCTCGCCGGAGGCGAGCGCGGGCGCCGACCCGCACCCCTTGCCCGGCGTGGGCATCCGCTTCGCCGCGCTGCAGCTCGGCCGGGCGATGCTGCTGCTTGTGTCGCCGCTGGCCGACGACGCAGACTCGTCGGCCGTCCCGCTGCGAAGCCTGCTCGCCCGGCGCGGCGAGGGCCTGCTTGGCGTTGCGCTGCACGGCACGTTGGGCAGCGGCGTGCGCTCGCTGCCACTGGCGCAGACGCACGGCGCGCGCTTCGAGATCCACCCTGCCTGACGCCGCCGCCCGCATGCCTGCCGCCGACCTGAACACCCCGCCCGACCTGACGCCGCGCGAACGGCGCATCGCGGCGCTGGCTACCGCGCTGGCGCGCGAGCTCGCGCCCGGCGCCGCCGAGCACGACCGCAGCGGCAGCTTCCCGCTCGCGCACTACCAGCGCCTGCACGAAGCCGGCTACCTGCGGCTGGCGATCCCGCGCGACCACGGCGGCGACGGCGCGACGCTGTTCGAGATGGTGCTTGCGCAGGAACGCCTGGCCCAGGGCGACGCCGCCACGGCCGTCGGCGTCGGCATGCTGCTCAACGTCGTCGGCCCGAAGACGGAAGCGCCGGCCGCCGACGGCGCCTGGCCGGAAGCGGTGTTCGCGCAGGTCTGCCGCACGATCGCGCGCGACGGCGGGCTCGCCAACTCGGTCGTCACCGAGCCCGAACTCGGCAGCATCTCGCGCGGCGGCGTGCCGGCCACCATCGCGACGCGCGTGCCCGGAGGTTGGGCGATCAGCGGCCACAAGGTCTTCGTCACCGCGGCGCCGGCCTTGCGCTTCCTGCTGACGGCGGTGCAATTGCCGCCCAGCGACGCCGCGCCGCAGGGCGAAGTGGCGCGGGCCATCGTCGAGGCGCCGGCCGAGGGCCTGCGCCTGGTGCCGGCGTGGCAGGACGCGCTGAGCCAGCGCAGCGGTGCCAGCGACGACGCGTTCTTCGACAAGGTCTTCGTGCCCGACGGGCGCATCGTCGAACGCACGCCGATCGGCGGCCCGACGCCACCGCCGGGCGCCAACGGCTGGTGGCTGGCGCTGGTCGCCGTCTACCTGGGCATCGCGCAGGCGTCGCTCGACGCGGCGAGCGACTATGCGAACGAGCGCGTGCCCTCGGCGCTCGCCAAGCCGATCGCCACGCTGCCGCACATCCAGCAGTGGATCGGCCAGATGCAGGTTGGCGTCGTCGCTGCGCGCGCCGTGCTGTACGACGTGGCGCGGCGCTGGACGGCGAACCCGCAAGAGCGGCCGGCGCTGGGTGCGCACATCGCCGCGGCCAAGCACTTCGTCACCAACACCGCGTGCAGCGTCACCGACACCGGGCTGCGCGTGGCCGGCGGCTTCAGCCTGACGCGGCGGCTGACCCTGGAGCGCCACTTCCGCGACGCCCGCGGCGGGCTGTTCCAGCCGCCGCAGGACGACCTGGCGCTCGGCCTGCTGGGCCGCAGCGCGCTCGCGGCACGCCAACACTTGCGCAGCGACCCACCATGACGACCACCCTCATCGACCACCCCACCGCCACCGACGTGATCGACGCACTGGCCGGCCTGTCGGCCGACAGCCGCACCGGCCGGCTCAGCCGCCAGCGCTACGACGTGCGCCGTTTCACGCAGGGCAGCTTCGACGCGCTGTTCGGCCGGGCTGGCGACGACGAGACGGACGAGCTTGCGCGCGCCGAGCGCGAACTGGTCGCGCTGCGCGTGGCCTTGTTGCAGCGGGAGCCCGCACTGACCGCGTTCCACCGCGAGCGCGCGCTGGCACTCGACGTCGGCCCGGGCCTGCTGGCCGCGCCGGAACTGCAGCCCGTGAGACCGGCGGGCGACGACCGCTGGAGCGCCGTGCTGCGCTTTACCGATCGGCTGACGCTGGAGCCGGCCGCGGCGTAGCCCGGCCACCTGCACGAGCTGCAACGTCATGGCCAGACGCCGCGCCAGATCGTGACGCTGGCGCAACGGGTCGCGTTCGTGAACTACCAGGTGCGGCTGCTCGCCGGGCTGCGCGCGCTCGACGCCGCGGCGGCGCCGGCCGAGCTCGCGCCCGTTGCCGACCCGGTGACGCCGGTGCGCGGTACGAACGGCGCTGCGCCGCGCCGGCCGACCCCGATCGGCTTCACGCTGGCGCCGCTGGACTGGGCGGCCTGGCTGCCGACCGTCGACATCGCCCACGCAAGCGCCGAACAGCTTGCGGTGCTGGACGAAAGCAACGCCGTCGCGCGGACCTCGCCCTATTACCTGACGCTGGTGCACAACCCGGCCGTGCTTCGCCAGCGCTCGAAGCTCTTCAACGCGATCATGTACGGCCCCGGCGGCCTGGCGCGCGCCGAGCGCGAACTCGCCACGATCGGCGTCTCGCTCGTCAACGGCTGCCCGTACTGCGCGTCGGTGCACGCGCGGCTGTTCGCGCAGCTGACCAAGGAACCCTCGGTCGTGCAGGCACTGTTCGACGACGGCGTGAACACGCCGCTGCTACCGCGCCGCCGTGCCATCGTCGACCTGGCCGTGGCGCTGAGCGCAAACCCCCCGGCGAACCTGGCGCCCCGCGTGACCGCCCTGCGCCTGGCGGGGCTGGACGATGCGCAGGTGCTGGACGCCGTCCATGCCGCGGCGATCTTTGCGTGGGCCAACCGGCTGATGCAGACCTTGGGCGAGCCGGTGCTGCCGGCACCGTAGGCCGGCCGGCAGTCACGCACGAGCGCGGCGCGCGCCAGGCCCGCTGGTGCGTCACGACGGCAATCGTCGTGCCATCCCGCGCGAGGCCGCGGATGACCTGCAGCACCTCGCCCACCATGTCGGGGCGCGAGCGCGCTGGCAGGTGGGTCAATCCTGAACGCGAAGCGCGCGCGCTTGGTGCGGCGCGATCGAGAAGATCGACGGGAAGGACGCGCCGCCCGAGCCACAAGGTCGGCGGCGCTCCGTTCACTGACCGTTCAAACCGCAGTTGACCACTTGCCGCCGCTGGCAACACCGCATGAACGCTGAACTTCTTGCCCACGACAGCCTTCACCTTCTGGGTGAGAGCGCTACGCACCCGATGGAGCCGCGCTGCCGCACGCTGGCGGCGTTGCTCCACCTTGCAGGCCGCGCAGTCTTCGTCGCTTTGCAACGAGCGTCCGGACGTCAGCCTGGATACCATCGCAGCACTCTTCGCGCGGATCCGCATCCAGTGTCGTGCCGCTCGAGGGTGCACATCCTTGTCATCGATTGGAGAATGGACATGGTCAGCAAGAACACGATATGTCTCTGGTACGACGGCACCGCGTTGGATGCCGCGCGGTTCTATGCCGCAACGTTTCCGGACAGCGCGGTGGGAGCGATCCATCGTGCGCCTGGCGACTATCCCGCTGGCAAGCAGGGTGATGTCCTGACGGTGGAATTCACCGTGATGGGCATCCCGTGCCTCGGGTTGAACGGCGGCCCGATCTTCAAGCACAGCGAAGCCTTCTCGTTCCAGGTGGCGACCGACGACCAGGCCGAGACCGACCGCCTGTGGAACGCCATCATCGGCAACGGCGGCCAGGAGAGCGCGTGCGGCTGGTGCAAGGACCGGTGGGGACTGTCGTGGCAGATCACCCCACGCGCCCTGACGGCCGCGATCGCCGACCCTGATCGCGCGGCGGCCAAGCGCGCCTTCGAAGCGATGATGCAGATGAGAAAGATCGATATCGCCGCGATCGAGGCGGCGCTGCGCGGCTGACGCTCGCCGGGCGTCGGCTCGTGCGGTCGTTGGGCTGCTGCCCAGGGTCGATCGAGCAGTGTCGATCGATCTGCGTCGATCGGCCATTTGCAGGCACTGAGCCTAGATCCCGCAGTTGACCGCTCGGTTTCGCTGGAGAGGCCCCGTGAACATGGGCCATCCTCGCCACGAAGATCCTCACCCCTTGGGTGAGAGCGCTACGCACCCGATCGAGCCGCGCTGCGGCGCGCTGGCGGCGTTGCTCCTCCTCGCAGGCATGAGCCCGCAGCGTCGTCGCGCCTTGCCAGCACACCGCATCGCAGCCCGCTCGGGCGCGTCCAACTGCCGAATCTAGGCTGAGAAGACAACTCGATAGCCGACATCTGGGGTGCTCGCATCCAGGCCGGACTTCCAGGCGGTTGCGCGTCGAAGCTCGCCGGACTCGCCGCCGTACTCGCTGCGAAAGCGAGCGAAGCACACCTCAGCATGCGCAACGCCATGGGCAGTCCATCGGGCGGCTCGGCGCGGACGCGCCAACCGCCATCGGACGTCACGCGCCTTTCGACAGCTTCCCGAACGAAGCCGTCGCGAACACGTGAGCGCGTCAGCGAACCGCGAGCCGAAGGACCGTCCCTGCCCCGCCTCACGCCGCCCGCGCGAACGGCGAGCGGATGTCGGACAGGAACTGCTGCGCGCGCGGGTGCTGCGGATGATCGAAGAACTCGCCCGGTGGCGCCCTCTCGAGCACCTTGCCCTGGTCCATGAACAGCACGCGGTGCGCCACGTCGCGCGCGAAGCCCATCTCGTGCGTCACGACGACGAGCGTCATGCCGTCGCGCACCAGGCCGCGGATCACCTGCAGCACCTCGCCGACCATCTCGGGGTCGAGCGCGCTGGTCGGCTCGTCGAACAGCATGATCGGCGGCTCCATCGCCAGCGCACGGGCGATCGCCACGCGCTGCTGCTGCCCGCCCGACAGTTCCGCCGGGTAGGCATCGGCCTTGTGCGCCAGGCCCACCCGGTCGAGCAGCGCCAGCGCGCGCTCGCGCGCCTGTGCCGGCGCGTGGCCCTTGAGCGCCACCGGCGCGAGCGTGCAGTTGTCGAGCACGCACAGGTGCGGGAACAGGTTGAACTGCTGGAACAGGAAGCCGATCCGCGAGCGGAACGCATTGACGTCGAGCCCGCGGCGGTGGATGTCCTGGCCGTCGATCGTGATCGTTCCGGAGCGGATCGGTTCGAGCCGGTTGACGGTGCGGATCAGCGTCGACTTGCCCGATCCCGAGGGCCCGCAGACGACCACGACTTCGCCCCTGGCGATGGTCTCGGTCACGTCCACCAGTGCCTGGTAGTCGCCGAACCACTTGTTGACCTTGTCGAATCGGATCATGCGATCGCCTTGACGGGATAGGCGGCCCGCACGGCCGCGCGGGGGCGGGCGGCGTCGCGGCGCGCCAGCCGGCGCTCGAGCCAGAACGCGAAGCGCGACAGGCCGAAGCAGAGCACGAAGTAGGTCAGGCCGAGGACCAGATAGACCTCCGCCGCCTTGGTGAAGACCTGGGTGTTGATCTGCGCGGCGATGAACGAGACCTCGGTCAGGCCGATGATGTAGCCGAGCGAGGTTGCCTTGATCGTGGCGACGAACTGGTTCACCAGCGACGGCAGCATGTGGCGCAGCGCCTGCGGCAGGATCACCAGCCGCATCGTCTGTGCGTAGCCGAGGCCGAGCGAGCGCGCGCTCTCGACCTGCCCCTTCGGAATGCCGCGGATGCCGGCGCGGACGATCTCGGCCAGGTAAACGCCGTCGAAGATCACCAGCGCGATCAGCATCGTGCTGAACTGGTCGGTCTTGACGCCGGTGACGCTGGGCAGGAAGAAATAGGCCCAGAACACCACCATCAGCAAGGGCACGCCGCGCACGACGAACACGACGGCGGTCACCGGCCAGCGGACAGCGCGCGAGGGGCTCGCCCGCGCCAGCCCGAGCATGATGCCCAGCGGCAGCGCGAGCAGCAGCGCAAGCGCCGCCAGCGACACCGTGAGCGCCAGCCCGCCGAGCGGCCCCTTGGGGTACTGGCCGATCAGGAAGTAGACCCAGTAGGTCTGGAGCAGCTCGATCATCGCGGCGCGGCCTTCAGGCGGTGCGCACCGGATAGCGGTGCTGGTACCAGGCCGCGACGGCGGTGATCGCGAGCGACACCGTCAGGTACGCGGCGGTGGCGAAGGCAAACGCCTCGGCGCTGCGAAAGCTCGCCGTCTCGACCTTGGCCGCCTGGTACATCAGCTCGGCCACGCCGATCACGGTGGCGATGCTGGTGTCCTTCCACAGGTTCAGGGTCTGCGAGATCAGCGGCGGCACGGTCACGCGCAATGCCTGCGGCAGGATGACGCGCCGCATCGACGCCAGGAAGCCGAAGCCGAGCGCGCGCGCGGCCTCGAACTGCACCAGCGGGATCGCGCGGATGCCGCTGCGGATGTCTTCCGACATGTAGGCGGCCGTATAGAGCGTCAGGGCGATGACGGCGCTGATGGCCTCCACATTGCCGGCGTAGAGCCACTCCTTGAGCGCCTCGGGCAGCAGCTCGGGGGCGCCGAAGTACCAGAACAGCAGGTGCGCCAGCAGCGGGATGTTGCGGATGCTCTCGACGTAGGCCGTGCCCAGCGCGCGCAGCGGCGCTGCCGGTGCCAGGCGCAGCAAGGCGATCAGGACGGCCAGCGGCAGCGCGAGCACGAGCGTGATGGCGGCCAGTTCGAGCGAGAGCACGAGGCCGCTGACCAGCCAGTCGTGGTAACGCCCCTCGAGCAGGAGGTTCAGGTCGAAGCGCGGCATCGGGTCAGCGCGAGAAAGAAGCCCTGCCGCGCTTGCGAGCGGCAGGGCAAAAGGTCAGGGCGTCACCACCCATCCCCGGAGACAATCGGTCGGCTTGCCTAGATTCTGTCGTTGTCGATCTTGAAGCTGCGCTTGTCGAACTGAAGCTTGGTCGAGGGCCCGTACCACTTGACGAACAGCTTCTCGGCTTCGCCCGAGGATTCGAGGCCGCGCAGCACGTCGTCGACCACGGTCTTCAGGGCCTTCTCGTTCTTGCGGATGCCGAAGGCCAGCGGCTCGACGCTGATGCTCGTCGGCAGGATCTGGTAGTCCTTCTTGGCCGAGCCGAGCTTGGCGTAGTCGTTGACCAGCGAGGCCTCGTCGTTGACGTAGCCGGCGCCCTTGCCCTGCTGCAGCGCGAGGAAGGCCTGCTGCGTCGTCTCGAAGGTCACCACCTCGACGTTGGGCACCGCCTTTCGGATGTTTGGCTCCTGCGTGCCGCCCTTGACGGTGAGGACCTTCTTGCCGGCGAGCTGGGGCACGTCGGCGATGCCGCTGCTGGTCTTGACGAGCACCTTCTGCCCGGTGACGAAGGTGGTCAGCGAGAAGTCGATCAGCGCCTCGCGTTCCTTGTTGTGGGTCAGCGACGCGGCGAGAATGTCAACGCGGCCCTCCTGCAGCTCGGGGATGCGCGCGGCGACGGCGAGCTGCTTGAAGACCGGCTTGACACCGATCTTCTTCGCGATGGCGTTGGCGATGTCGACCTCGTAGCCGACGATCTCGCGCGTCTTCGGGTCGACGAAGCTGTTCGGCTCGTCGGTCCCGAGCACGCCGAACACGATCTCGCCCTTCTTCTGGATGTCGGCGAGCTGGTCGGCCCGCGCGGCGGTGGCGAAGAGCGCAGCGGCCAGCGTGGCGGCGAGCAGGATGTGGGGGCGCAGTTGCATGGGTTCGATCTCCTCAGTGGTGGTGTGAGCGAATCCTAGGAGCGCGCCACGCCGTGACGAACGAACGAATGCGCATATCGATCGGCGGATTCAGCCGGGCCGCGCCTGCCGGAAGGGCTCGATGTCCAGCGTGGGCGCCAGGCCCAGCAGCCGCTCGGCCAGCGCTTCGCCGACGGCGGCCGAGTGCTTGAAGCCATGGCCCGAGCAGGCCGAGGCCACGTGCACGCCGGGCAGTCCGGGCAGGGTATCGATGACGAAGTGGCGGTCGGGCGTGACCGTGTACAGGCAGGCCCGTGCATCGACGCAGCGCCCGCCCGGCAAGTGCAGCCGTCCGGCCACCCGGCTGCTGAACATGGCCTCAGCTTCGGCCGGTGCGACCTCGCGCTGCATGGCGTCGGGCGTGGTGGTCTCGACGTACTGCTCGGTGGCCACCTTGACCGCGGGCGCGCCCGGCCCGGTGGCCGGGAAGCCGTACATGTAGTCTTCCGGCGCGTCGCCGAACATCCAGATGAAGACCGGGAAACGCCCCGGCGCGAACTCCGGCGCAGCGGGCCCGGCGTCGAACCAGTACATCACCTGCCGGTACACCGCGAACTGGCTCGCCCAGGCGCCACCCAGCGGCCGGCCGAGGAATTCGGGCAGCCAGGGCCCGACCGCCAGCACCACCTGGTCGGCGGTGTAGCGGCCGCCCGAGGTCACGACCCGCAGGCGCGTGCCAGCGGGCTCGATGGCCTGCACCGCCTCGCCGGTGCGAACCCGCGCGCCGAGGCTTTCGGCCAGCCCCAGCTGGGCCGTGATCGCCGCCTCGGGGCGCACGACGCCGGCCCCGGGCTCCCAGTACCCGATCTCGTCGCCCCGGAGGCGGAACTGCGGGTGGCGGCGGCGGATCGCCGCGGTGTCGAGCACCTCATGGTCGATGCCGTGGTGCCTGGCGCATTCGATCGTGCGGCGCAGGAAGTCGGGCTTGCCGTGGTGCGCCGCCACACCGTCGCGTGGCGCCAGGATCAGCCCGCCGGTCGTGGTGAGGATGTCGCTGCCGGTTCGCGCTTCGAGCTCGCGCCAGATCGCGTGCGAGCGGCGCACCAGCGGCGCATAGGCCTCGCCTTCGCCGATGGCCAGGCGCGTGATGCGGCTCTCGCCATGCGACGAGCCCAGGGCGTGCGGCGGCCGGTGCTGGTCGATCCCCAGCACTCGGTTGCCGCGTCGCGCGAGCTGGTACAGCGTGGCGGCGCCCACGGCGCCGAGGCCGACGACGATGGACTGCAAGTCGCGGCTCATGCGGGGGCCGCGCGGGTTCGGTGCCTGCGCACGCTACGAGTACAGCGTCGGCTCGGGCAGGCGCCCTTCCAGCGCGTGGCGGCCGATGTCGCGAAGCTTGTAGTCCACCGGGTCGTGCAGCGTGTGGGTGCGGGCGTTGCGCCAGAAGCGGTCCAGCCCCAGCGCGGCGCGCGTGGCGCGTGCGCCGCAGACGTCGAACACGCCTTCGCCGGTGGCCAGCGACGCCCGGTGTGCCAGCACCTTGGCCTGCGCCACCTGCACTGCCAGTTCGCCGCGTTGGCGCGCCGTCAACGCCGGGCCCTCGGCCCAGGCGCGGTCCAGACCGGCTTCGGCCTGGCTGGCCACCGCGTTGGCAGCCGCGATCGAAAGGCCCATTTCGGCATAGCGCAGGACGGTGTAGGGATCGTCGGCGGCGCGCTGCACGCCCGAGGCGTGCCAGGGTCGGCTCGCTTCGAGCGTGTACTGCCGGGCCTCGTTAAGCGCGCCCTCGGCGATGCCGAGGTACAGGTTGACGAGGATGAGCTGCGCCAGCAGGCCGCGCAGGCTGAGAAAGGGCGACGGCCCGCCCTCGGGCACCTGGAGGATCTCGCCCGGCTCGACCTGCACCTGCTCGAAGCTGACGCTGACGCTGTCGGTCTGGCGCTGGCCGATCGGCGCCCAGTCGTCGTGAACGCTCACGCCAGTGCGCCGCGTGGGAAGCACTGCGATCAGGCGCTTGCCGGTGGCAGGCACGATCGCGCTGACGAGCAGATGGTCCGAGCCCGGCGTGCCCGAACAGAACCCCTTGATGCCCTGCAAACGCCAGCCGCCGTGGCCGTCGGCGGTGGCGAGCAGCCGCGGGTCGGCCGGGTTGGCGGCGTTGCCCCACCACCAGCGGTGGCGCACCGTGGCGCCCAGCAAGCGCGCCTGCTGCTCGGGCGAGCCGAAGGCGAGGACGCCCGACAACTGCAGGTACTGGAAGGCCAGCAGGTGGGCGAGCGAACTGTCCACCCGCGCGATGCGGCGCACCACGGCCAGCGACTGCGACCAGCTTGCGCCGGCGCCGTCCCACGCCAGCGGGATCGGCAGCGTCAGCAGCCCATGGTCGCGGAGCAGCGCCTTGGCTTCGGCCGCATGGCCCCCCAGGCGATCGCGCTCGACGGCACTGGCCGCCAGCCGCGCGACCACCGCGTCCAGCGACGCGAGTGCGCGCGCCAGCGCGGGGCATGTCGCGGCGGCCGGCGGCGGCGAGCCCGTGGCCGCATGGGTCATGGCCGCCCCCGCCATGCGGCGCGTCCGGCCCCAGCGCTGCTCTCGCCAGCCGCGAGGGGCCCTGGCAGCCGCGTCATGCCCCGACCAGCTGCAGGTGTGAGAACAGCGCCTTGACCTGGATCGGTACCGGAATCAGTTTGAGCTGCGCAAAGGTGTCGGCCAGGCGTTGCTGGTCGGTGGCGATCGTGGGCGCAAGCGCCACCAGCCCGTACTGGCGCCGCTGTGTCGCGAGCGTCAGGATCTTCGGGTCGACGCCGAGTTGCCGCGCCAGCAGCTCGACCACCTGCTTCGGGTTGTCGTTGGCCCATTGGTTGGTCCGCTTCAGCTCGGCGAACAGCACGCGCAGGCTGGCCTGCTGCGCGGCGGCCACCTCGGGCAGCGCGAAGTGGTAGGTGCGGTTGGTGGTCAGGCCCTTGCCGTCGAACAGCAGGCGCGAATCGGTGCCCAGCTGCGCGCTGGCGAGAAACGGGTCCCACAGGCCGACCGCATCGACGCGCCCCGACTGGTAGGCCGCGATGTGGTCTGAGGCCGTGACCAGGTACACCGGCTCGATGTCGGACCAGGCCAGGCCCTGGCTGTCGAGAGCGCGGATCAGCGCGTACTGGATGTTGTAGCCGCGGCCGATGGCGATGCGCTTGCCCTTGAGGTCGCGCACGGTCTGGATCGGCGAGCTCTCCGGCACCAGCAGGCCCAGGCCGCCGGGATACGGGCTCTCGGCCGCCAGGTAGTTCAGGCCCTTGCCGCTGGCCTGCTGGAAGACGCCGATCGCGTCGGCCGCATGACCGACATCGATCGCGCCGACCGTCAGCGCTTCGGCCACCTGGCTGCCGCCGGCGAACTCCTTCCACTCGACGGTGACCCCGCCCGGCGCGAGCGCCTTCTCGAGCTGGCCGGTGCCCTTGAGGATGTTGAGCGTGTTGAACTTCTGGTAGCCGATGCGCAGCGTCTTGGGCGCCTTCTGGGCGAACAGCGGCGGGGCGATGAGCGCGGCGGCGGCCGACAGGCCGCTGCGGATGACGTGGCGGCGGTTCGCCAGCTGAAGGGATCGGGAACGTTGGGGCATGGTGAGGCGCGGCCTGCTGCAAAGTGATGGCGCAGACTACGGAACATTGCGCGTCGGGCCAACCGAGCATTTCGCATATCCAAATGCCGTGGGCAGCGCGCCGCGCGAGCGGTGGCGTGCGCATTCGCTGCGTTGACGCGGGCGCGCGCGCGGTGCCGCCCTCGCGCTCAGCATGCCGCCGTGCGCCCGAAGGACGCCTTCGCCGCCGCTTCGGCGCTCAGGCGCCGGCCACGGCCTGCTTGAGATCCGGAAACACCTTGCCCACCTTGGCCGTCACGTAGTCGCCGTAGGTCCCCTCGAAGGCCTGCAGGTTGGCCCCGTCCCAGCGCCGGCCGCTGTCGTCGCTGCCCGCACCGCTGCCGGGCACGGGCTGCACGCGGGCGTCGAAGGCGGGGTCGAAGAAGAGCGGGATCGACAGCCGGTCGCGCCCGCTCGCGTTGATGGCCACCCGGTGCGGCACCGAGCGGTAGCGGCCGCCGGTCATGCGGTCGAGCATGTCGCCGATGTTGCAGACGAAGGTCCCGGGGATCGGCGGCGCGGCGATCCAGCCCGCGTCGGTGCGCACCTGCAGCCCGCCCACGTCGTCTTGCCACAGCATCGTCAGCAGGCCGTAGTCGGTGTGCTCGCCGACGCCCCACTGTGCGTCGCTGCCGGCGGGCACCGGCCGGCTCGGATAGTTGAACAGGCGCAGCAGGATCAGCGGGTCGGCGGTGCCGTGCTCGGCGAACCAGTTCTCGGGGATGGCCAGGCCGAGCGCGACGCCGCGCATCAACGCGTGGCCGAGGTTCGTCAGGGCATCGATGTAGCCGAGCACGGTCTCGCGAAAGCCGCCGATCGAGGGCCACAGGTTGGCGCCGTGCAGGATCGTGCCTGCCTGCACCCGCGGATGCTCCGGCCCGAGCTCGCTGCCGAGGTACAGGCCCTCCTTCCAGTCCGGTCGCTGCGATGTCAACTCGCCGCCGAGCGGGAAGTAGCCCCGCCAGGCGTGCCCGCCGTTGGCCATCGGGATGCGCAGCTTGTCGGCCTCACTCTGCGCGAAGAACGCGCGCGACAAGCGCACCAGGCGCACGATCAGCGCCGCATCGACGCCATGCCCTGCCGCATAGAAGAAGCCATAGGCGCGCGCCGCAGCATCGATTTCGCGCGCCACGGCAGCGCGCGCGCCGCTGCTGCTGCGCGGATCGACCAGCGCGGCCACGTCGATGACGGGCAGCGCCATCAGATCGCCGCCAGCGCCTGCGCCAGGTCGGCGCGCAGGTCGTCCACGTCCTCGACGCCGACCGACAGCCGCACCAGTGCGTCGCCGATACCCAGCCGCTCGCGCGTCTCGGCGGGGATGGTCGCGTGGGTCATGATGGCCGGGTGCTCGATCAGGCTCTCGACCCCGCCCAGGCTCTCGGCGAGCGCGAAGATCTGCACCGTTTCGAGAAAGCGGCGCGCACCGGCGAGGTCGGTTGCCAGGTCGAGCGAGATCATGCCGCCGAAGCCGCCGCCGACCGCCTGCATCTGGGCCTTCGCGAGGGCGTGCTGCGGGTGCGAAAGCAGGCCGGGGTAATAGACGCGGGCGACCTTCGGCTGGCCATGCAGCCACTGCGCCAGCGCGAGCGCATTGGCGTTGTGCCGTTCGACGCGCAGCGCCAGCGTCTTCAGGCCGCGCAGCGCGAGAAAGCTGTCCCAGGGGCTGGCGATGGCGCCGACGGCGTTCTGAAGAAACCCGAGGCGCTCGCGAATCGGCTGTAGCCGCTCGGCTACGCCGACCACGGCGACGCCGCCGATCACGTCGGAGTGGCCGTTCAAGTACTTCGTCGTCGAGTGCACGACGATGTCGAAGCCGAGTTCCAGCGGGCGCTGGTTGAAGGGGCTGGCGAAGGTGTTGTCGGCTGCCGTCAGGATGTCGCGCGAACGCGCGATCTCGGCCACCGCGCGCAGGTCGGCGAGCCTCAGCAGGGGGTTGGTCGGCGACTCGACCCAGATCAGCCGGGTCTGCGGCGTGATCGCGGCGAGCAGGTTCTCGGCTTGCGTGAGGTCGACGTACGAAAAGCTCAGGCCCGCGCTGTGCCGTCGCACCTTGTCGAACAGGCGGAAGGTGCCGCCGTACACGTCGTCGCCGCTGACGACATGCGAGCCGGCGGGCAGCAGTTCGAGCACGGTCGATATCGCGGCCAGGCCCGATGCGAAGGCGAAGGCCTGCGCGCCGCCTTCGAGGTCGGCCACGCAGCGCTCGAAGGCGAAGCGCGTCGGGTTGTGCGAGCGGCCGTAGTCGAGCCCCTGGTGCACGCCCGGGCTGCTTTGCACGTAGGTCGAGGTGGCGTAGATCGGCGGCATGATCGCGCCGGTGCTCGGGTCGGGCGACTGCCCGGCGTGGATCACGCGCGTGGCGAAGCGGGCCCCTCGCCCGCCGGGCTCGCCGGCCTGGGAGCGGCCCGGCGCGGGGCCCGGAAGTCTGGCATCGCTGGTCATGGGTGGGCCCTCTTCAGGTTGTTGCGCAGGTGGTTGAGCAGGTCGAAGCGCGTGATCAGGCCGTGAAAACCCGCCGCGTCGGCGACGATGGCCACCATTCCGCCATCGAGCACGCGCCGCAGCGCGGGCAGTCCGGCATCGGGCGGCAGCGTCTGCAGCGCGGTGCTCATCGCGCTGGCCACGGCCTCGGCGTAGCGCGACGCATCTTCCTGCACCCGCAGCAGCAGGTCGGACTCGTCGATCACGCCGACGAGCGCGCCCGCATCGAGCACCGGGAGTTGCTGCACGTCGGCCAGGCGCATGCGCTGGAAGGCGGTGAGCAGCGTGTCTTGCGGGGCGACGCTGACCACGCTGCCGTCTTCCGTGCGGCGCGCGATCAGGTCGCGCAGGTCGCCGTAGTGGTGCTGCAGCAGCAGCCCCTCGTCGATCATCCAGGCGTCGTTGTAGACCTTGCTGAGGTAGCGCGTGCCGGTGTCGCAGACGAAGCTGACGACGCGTTTGGGCGCCGACTGCGCGCGGCAGAAGCGCAGCGCCGCGGCGAGCAGCGTGCCGGTGGACGATCCGCCGAGGATGCCCTCGGCCTTGAGCAGTTCGCGCGCGGTGGCGAAGCTTTCGTCGTCGGGGATCGAATAGGCGTGCTTTACCATCGAAAAGTCGGCGATCGGCGGCACGAAGTCCTCGCCGATGCCTTCCACTGCCCACGATCCCGCCGGCCCGTGAGTGCCGGTGAGGATCTGGTCGCGCAGGATCGAGCCGGCCGGGTCGGCGAGGATGAGCTCGAGCCCGGGCTGGACGCGTTTGAAGAAGTTGGTGAGGCCGGTCAACGTGCCCGCCGAGCCGACGCCGACCACGATCGCGTCGAGCTCGTGGCCGCACTGGGCCCAGATCTCGGGGCCGGTGGAGGTCTCGTGCGCGAGCGGGTTGGCCGGGTTGTTGAACTGGTCGGCGAAGAACGAACCGGGGATTTCCTTGGCCAGCCGCGCGGCGTAGTCCTGGTAGTACGCCGGGTGCCCCTTGCCGACGTCGCTGCGCGTCATGTGCACCTCGGCGCCGAGCGCCTTCAGGTGCAGCACCTTTTCGGTCGACATCTTGTCGGGCACCACCAGCACCACGCGGTAGCCCTTGGCGCGCGCCACCAGCGCCAGGCCGAGCCCGGTGTTGCCGGCGGTCGCCTCGATCACCGTCCCGCCGGGGCGCAGCCGCCCGTCGCGCTCGGCGGCCTCGATCATCGAGCGCCCGATGCGGTCCTTGATCGAGCCGCCGGGGTTCTGCGACTCGAGCTTGAGCAGCAGCGTGCACGGGCCGGTGTCGAGCCGGGTGACCTCGATCAGCGGCGTGTTGCCGATCAGGTCGAGCACGGCGGGGTGGTCGGTGCGGGGCATCCCGGGTTTATCGGGGGCGGGGCACGCGCTGTCAAGGCGAGCGACCGCCGCGTCTGCTGCAAACCCAGCAGTGACCGGGTGTTCGCGCATATGCACGTGCCAAATGCTTCGTTGCGCCGGGCTGCGATGCGGTCCACCTTCGGTGCCTTGAATGGCCGACCCCGACCCCGGAAGAACCGACCGATGAGTGCCGTAGTCGCCAGTGCCCGCGCTGTTCCCCTGGCAGCCCTGGGCTGCCTGCGCGCCGAAGCGGCGCGCCGCCACTGAACCGGCGAGCGGCCCATGTTCGACGCCACCGCCCCCCGGCCACAGCTCGACCCGCAGGTACTCCCCAGCCCGGCATGGATCGGCCGGGTGCTCGAGCCGGCCCGTGCGCTGCTCGAACAGCTCGCCGCGTGGGGCCGGCCGTTCCCGCGCGGCGCAGCGCCGGTACCCGCCAGCGCGTGCAACACGGAGCGCAGCGCGCCGGGGCCGGCCGACACGCGCGGCATGCACCGGCGCGAGGGCCCTCCCGAGTCGGCCCCCGCTTCGCCTCGCCTCGGGCTCGGCAGCGTGCTCGACGACGTGTGGCCAGACACGCAGCCGGCCGCCCACGCACTGCCCGAGGACGATTCGCCGGCGCTGGACGCCGCGGCCTGATCGAGATCGTCAGTGCCAGCCGCGGCGGCAACCTCCGGGGCCGCGACTTCCTGGCAGGCGAGCGAAGCGCACGCTCACCCGCGCCGCCCGTCGTCAGGCTGCGACGGACTGCGGCCGATCGACGCGTGCGGCACCCGCGCCAGACGCAGCCGGCACCTCTGGCACGTTGCGCCAGACGCGTTCGCCGGCCACGAACACCTGCAGTTCGCCCGGACCGAAGGGCACCCAGCGCTCGTTGCGCGTCAGCGGCTCGGTGGCGACCAGCACCATCCGGTCGTCGGGGCCGTTGGCCACGCTCAGGTCCAGTGTCAGGTCGTGGTCCACCAGGTGTGCGGTCGGGAACGGATGCTCGCGCTTGAGCCAGTACAAGCGCGTCGAGGCATGCGCGTACAGCGCCTCGCCGTCGGAGAGCAGGAAGTTGAAGCGTCCGTGGCGAGAGACCGTGTCGGCCAACTCGGCAATCGCCGGCGCAAGCTGCCGCCAGGGCGGCGCCCGGCGGGCACGAAAGCGACGCCGCAGCTCCTGCAGCATCCAGCAGAACGCGCGTTCGCTGTCGGTGCCGCCCACCGGCAGCGTGCTGCCGGCCAGGCGGGGGTGAAAGTCCTTCAGGTCGCCGTTGTGGCAGAACGACCAGTGGCGCCCCTGCCACTCGCGCACGAAGGGGTGGCAGTTCGCCAGCTGCACCGGGCCCTGCGTGGCCTTGCGGATGTGCGCGAGCACGGTGCGCGCGCGGATCGGGTGGCGGCGCAGGAACTGCGCCAGCGCCGAGTCGCTGGCGCGCTCTTCGTCGATGAAGAGGCGCATGCCCACGCCGTCGTGGAAGGCGAGGCCGAAGCCGTCGGCATGCTCGCCGGTGCGCCCGCCGCGGGCCGAGAAGCCGGTGAACGAGAAGGTCACCGCGCTCGGCGCGTTACAGCTCAGGGCAAACAGCTCGCACATGACACTTCAACGGAGGATGGGCACATTCGGTTGTCGTCATCGACGCAAGCATTCTTCGTGCCGCACGAGCATCGCGCCGGGCGCCCGCGTGAACAGGGTCACGGTCGCGGCCTTCGCGCAGGGCCGCCGTGGCGCCCCGGAGCCCGGGGACGCGTTCGCGCCGGCATCAGGCGACGAAATCGAAGCGGCCATCGGCGACGAGCCGGCTCAAGGGCAGGCGCTGGCTCGGCAGCTCGCGCGCCTGCAGCGCCTCGGGCAGCAGATCCTTGTCGCCCTGGCGACCGATCGCGATCACGGCCTCGATCGCATGGTCGGCCGGGATCGACAGCGCGGCGCGGGCACGCTCGCGATCGAAGCCGCCGATGCCGTGCACGTGCCAGCCCGCCAGCGTGGCCTGGAAGGCGAGGCTGGCCCAGGCGGCGCCGGTGTCGAACGAGTGCGTCGCGTTCGGCTGTGGCTCGGTCTTTCCGGGCGGCACCCAGCGCGCCTTAGACAACACCAGCGCCAGCGCCGACGCACGCTGCGCCCAGCCGCGGTTGTAGTCGGAGAGCGACTCGAAGATCGGCTGCCAGCCCGGCGTCTCGCGGCGGCCGTAGATGAAGCGCCACGGCTGGGCGTTGAAGCCCGAGGGCGCCCAGCGCGCCGCTTCGAAGAAGCTCAGCAGCGTGGCCTCGGGGATGGTTTCGCCGGTGAACGCGCGGGGCGACCAGCGGCGCGTGAACAGCGGGTCGATCGGGTATTCGGGCTGACGGTCTTGGCTCATCGGATCGAACCTTCGCAGTGGACGCCGGCCACCCAGCCATGCGAAACGCGTGCCATGCCAGCGCGATCGATAGGGTCACCGATTGCTGCAAGCCGGGCAGGGCGTCGCGCCCACTGCCTCGCAGACACCATGCCGGACGGCGGCGCTGTTCGAATTGCAGCAGCGCAGCGCCTGCGCCACGGACCGCTTGGAGCGGGGAACAGTCGGGGACGAAGCACTCGCGCGCATGCGGCGCTGGGCCGGTGGCTCTCGGCCCGGCGCGGTCACTGGCGAGTGCAGCCGGAAGCGGGGTCGCCAACTCTGTTCAGCCGACTCCTGTTCATCTACGCTGCGACCCCGCTCCCGGCTGGTGTGGGTTTGCTCGCCCCGGTGCATCCAT
Organism: uncultured bacterium; assembly: GCA_963779155.1. Lineage (GTDB taxonomy): Bacteria > Pseudomonadota > Gammaproteobacteria > Burkholderiales > Burkholderiaceae_C > CAIKUF01. The sequence continues at coordinate 21,451 of CAVZXE010000016.1, forward strand.
CGTCGAGGGAGTCTGAATGACTGCACTCGGCCGAAAGCCGCCCGTCAAGCGACGTCGCTGCGCGCCAGCGCCAGTCTTGTAGCGCCGCGCCTTTGTGCCTGCCAGCGTTGAAGGCCAGCGCCGGCCAGCATGGCCGGCACGAACCACAGCGCCTCCGGGTTGCCGAAGCCCAGCGATGCGATCGCCGGCCCCGGGCAGTATCCGCCGAGCCCCCAGCCGATCCCGAAGATCGCCGCGCCGGCGACCAATGGCGCGTCGATCAGCGAGGCGCGCGAGATGTGGAAGCGATCGTCGAACAACGGGGCCGGCCGGCGTAGCACGAAACGAAAGCCGACTGCCGCGGCAACGACCGCGCCGCCGAGGACGAACAGCAGGCTCGCGTCCCAGGTGCCGGCCAGATCCAGAAAGCCCAACACCTTCAGCGGGTCGATCATCTCCGCGATCGACAGGCCAAAGCCAAACGTCACGCCGGCGAGCAGGCCGGCCAACGCGCGGCGACCGGACTGCAGGGATGCCGGTTCGTTCATGGCGGGCTCAGGCAATTTGCAGCAGATGCCGCGCGACGAACGTGGTCGCGATCGCGACCCCGAGAAACACGCCGGTCGCCACCAGCGAACGCAGCGACAGCCGCGCCAACCCGCAGACGCCGTGGCCGCTGGTGCAGCCGCCACCCAGCGAGCTGCCATAGCCCACCAGCAGCCCGGCGAGCACCAGCAGCGCGGCCGGGAAGTGCGCTCGCGCAAGCGGCGCCCGCCCGCCGGCCCAGACCCAGGCCCCGGCGCCGAGGATCATCCCGGTGATGAACAGCAGCCGCCATCCACGCTCGCTGCGCGCGCTGAACCACAGCCCGCCGGCGATGCTGCTGACGCCGGCGACGCGGCCGCTCAGCCACATCAGCAGCACGGCCGCCAGGCCGATCAGCACGCCGCCGGCCAGCGCCGTCCAGGGAGTGAGATTCGTCATTCGTTCAAGGACTCCATGCGCTGACGAGCGCCCGACGAAGCGGGCAGGGCAACTTGCGAACCCACGGCGTCAGGCCAGCGTGTCCGCCCAGATGTTTCGGGCCCAGACCAGTGCGTACTGCGCCTCGAGTTCGTTGCGCGCCGCAGACAGGCCGCCCGCGCCGGGCACCGCCACCAGGGTCTTCTGCGCCGGGTCCCACTTGTGCACCGAGGCCACATGCACCGCTTCCTTGTCGGAGACGAAGCTGTAGCAGGTGTTGACAATGATCGGGGTCTCGTTGATCGGCTGGCCGGTCAGGCGCGCGACCACCGCGTCGGCGACGACCTTGCCATGGTTGTTGGCCACGAAGCCCGACTTGGGCATGGCCGGCGCGGAGGCGGTCGCATCGCCGATCACGTGGATGCCCGGCACCTTGGCCGACTCGAAGCTCTGGAACTCCACGCCGACCCAGCGGTTGTTCACCGAGATCAGCGGCTGCGCGATGCGGCCCGCCTGCTGCGGCGGAATGATGTTGAACAGGTCGGCCCTGAAATCCTCGGTCTGCAGCTTGGCGACGTTGGCGCGGCCGTCGAACTCGATCAGCTCGCTGTTCGGGCGGTATTCGATCAGGCCCGGATAGAGGTCGGCCCAGGCCTTCAGGAACAGCCCCTTCTTCGAGACGATCTCGGGGTTGGCGTCGAGGATCACGACCTTGGACCTCGGCTTGGCCACCTTGAAGTAGTGCGCGATCACGCTCGCCCGCTCGTAGGGCCCGGGCGGGCAGCGGTAGGGCGCCTTCGGGATCACGATCGCGAACACGCCGCCGTTGGGCAACGCCTCGAGTTGCCTGCGCAGCGCGACGGTTTGCGGGCCGGCCTTCCAGGCGTGCAGCACCTTGCCGCTCGCTTCGGCCGCGGCCAGGCCGGGCACCTGATCGAACTGGAAATCGATGCCCGGCGCGACGATCAGGCGGTCATAGGGCAGCGGCTCGCCGCGCGCCAGGCGCACCTGCCTCTTGTCGACGTCGATGGCGGTGGCCTCGTCGCGGACCACCTTCACGCCGTACTTCGCGAGCCCGGAGTAGGGCAGCGTGATGTCTTCGATGCGCTGCGTGCCGCCGAGCACGAGGTTGCTGATCGGGCAGGAGACGAAGGACTCGTTGCGCTCGACCAGCGTGACCTCGATGCGCGGCTCCCATTTGCGGATGTACTTGGCGGCCGTTGCGCCGCCGAAGCCGCCGCCGATCACGACCACGCGCCCGATCGGCGGGTTCGAGGACACGCTGGCGCAGCCGAACAGAGCGAGCGAGCTGCCGGCCAGGCCGGCGCCGATAAGGTGACGTCGTTGCATGCGCATCGGCCTCGTTCAGGGGGCGGGTCGGCTGGCGAAGAACAGCGCGATGCGGCGCAGCTCATCGTCGGTGTAGCCCCTGGCATGCTGGGGCATCACGGTCGCGGCCGGTCGCTGGCCGTTCTTGAACTCGAGCAGCGTGAGGTAGAGGACGTTGCCGTCGCGCCCGGCAAGCGCCGGAATGGCCCCCGCGGCGCGGCCGTCGGTGCCATGACAGGCGGCGCACGACGACGCCCAGACACGGGCGTGACGATCGACCTCCTCGGCCCGGGAGGGCAGCGCAGCCGCTGCACCCAGGACGGCAAGAACAGCCCACCACCATCGGCCGCGCACCAGCGACAAGTTCTTCATCAAAGGCCCTCCGCAAGGCGAGCGTACCGGAATCCAAACGGCGCACTGTGGCGCGCCGGTCCTTGCGCTGTCAAAGCAGCAATTCGACGATCGCTATGCGAAAAGCGATGAAGCGCGCCGCGGAGGGCGGCCGTTCAACGCCGGCTCCCGGCCAGGCGCCGCACCACCGCCACCATGCGATCGACTTCCTCGCAGGTGTTGTAGAACGCCAGCGAGGGCCGCACCGTGGTTTCCAGCCCGAAGCGACGCAGGATCGGTTGCGCGCAATGGTGGCCGGTGCGCACCGCGATGCCTTCCTCGTTGAGCGCCTTACCGACCTCGTCGGTGCTGGTGCCGGCGAGCACGAACGACAGCACGCTCGCCTTGTCGGCCGCGGTGCCGATCAGGCGCACGCCGGGGATGGCCGACATGTGCTGGGTCGCGTATTCGAGCAAGGCGTGTTCGTAGCGACCGATGTTCTCGATGCCGATGCGCTCGACGTACTCGAGCGCCGCGCCCAGGCCCACCGCATCGGCGATGTTGCCGGTGCCGGCCTCGAAGCGCGTCGGTGGCGCGTGATAGACGGTGCGCTCGAAGGTCACGTCCTGGATCATGTTGCCGCCGCCCTGCCAGGGCGGCATGGCCTCGAGCACGTCGCGCTTGCCGTACAGCGCGCCGATGCCCGTGGGCCCGAAGATCTTGTGGCCGGAGAAGACGAAGAAGTCGGCGTCGAGTGCGCGCACGTCCACCCGCATGTGCGAGACCGATTGCGCGCCATCGACCAGCGCCAGCGCGCCGGCGCGGTGCGCCAGGTCGACGATCTCCCTGACCGGGACGACAGTGCCGAGGGCGTTCGAGACCTGCGTGACGGCGACGATCTTGGTGCTGTCGCTGAGCAGGCGCTGGTAGTCCTCGAGCAGCACCTGGCCCGAGTCGTCGACCGGTATCACGCGGATCTTCGCGCCCTTCTCGGCCGCGAGCTGCTGCCAGGGCACGATGTTGGCGTGATGCTCGAGGTGCGAGACGATGATCTCGTCGCCCGGGCCGATGTTCTTCGCGCCCCAGCTCTTGGCGACCAGGTTGATCGCCTCGGTCGTGCCGCGGACGAACACGATCTCCTCGGCCGAGCTCGCGCCGATGAAGCGGCGCACCGTCTCGCGCGCGCCCTCGTAGGCGTCGGTCGCGCGCGCCGCGAGTTCGTGCGCGGCGCGGTGGATGTTCGAGTTCTCGTGGGCGTAGAAGTACGCGAGGCGATCGATCACCGCCTGGGGCTTTTGCGTCGTCGCGGCGTTGTCGAACCAGACCAGCGGGCGGCCGTTGACGCGCTCCTGCAGGATCGGGAAGTCGCGGCGGACGGCGTTGACGTCGAACGGCGGATGCGCCGACGCCGACGCCTGCGGGACCGCGTCGCCCTGGGGCGTCGCGTTGGGCGCCGCATCGATGAAGTAGTACGAGCTCGGCGCGGACGCGGGCAGCGCAGGCGCGGCAGGCCCCCTGGCGGGCGTGGCGAGCAGCGTACGCAGCGCATCGCCGCCCGGCAGGCCGAAGGACAGGGCGGAAGTCCGGTCGTCGAGCGGCGTGTCGGCTGGCGCTGCCGGAATGCCCGAGCGGTAGGCCGTCGTCTCGTCCACGAAGTAGTAGCCGCTCGGCGCCGGCGACCCGCCGCCGGGAACCGTCGGTGTGGCGGCCGGCGCCGCGGCGCCGTAGGCCTCGGGCACGGCGAGCACCTGGCTGCCGGTGCGCCCTTCATAGCCCGGTGCGGCACTCAGGGCGTGGTCGGGCACGCCGTTGGGCGCCTGGGCGTGCGGCACCAGCGACGGCGCCGAAGCGACGCCATTGGCGGCGGTCTGTGGCGACTGCGGCACCAGGTTCGCGCCGGGCGGCAAGCCGCCGAAGGGTACGGCAGAAGGCGTGGCCGGGCCGGTCGCGCCGGGCGGCAGCGACAGGCCGGGTGGCTGCGGGTTCGCCGGCAGCGGCACCCCGCCGAGCGCGGGCGTGCTGCCCGGCAGCGCCGAGAAGAACTCGCCCGCCAGGCGCGCCAGCGTGGCGACGTCGGGCAACCCAGGGGGAGCGTTGCCGCTCAGAACGTCAGTGGAAGGCATCTCAGACCTCCCGCCGGGCCGCCCCAAGGGGGGTCTGCACCCCCTTGGGGGGGAGCGAACGAAGTGAGCGTGGGGGCTTCATCATGATCGCTTACTTGTAGGTATCGGCATAGTCGTGATACTTGCCGACCTCCACGTCGTCGAGCACGGCGAGCGCGTCGTCGGTCTGCACCGCGAGCGAGCAGTACAGCGAGATCAGGTAGGAGGCGATGGCGTTGCGGCTGATGCCCATGAAGCGCACCGACAGGCCCGGGCTCTGCTCGCCCGCCAGGCCGGGCTGGAACAGCCCCACGACGCCCTGGCGCTTGTCGCCCACGCGCAGCAGGATGATCTTGGTCTTGCCGTCGGCCACCGGCACCTTGTCGCTCGGCACGAGCGGGACGCCGCGCCAGGTCAGGAACTGCGATCCGAACAGGCTGACCGTCGGCGGCGGCACGCCGCGGCGCGTGCACTCGCGGCCGAAGGCGGCGATCGCCGACGGGTGGGTCAGGAAGAACGCCGGCTCCTTCCAGACCTTGGTCAGCAGTTCGTCGAGGTCGTCGGGCGTCGGCGCGCCGGTCAGCGGATAGACGATCTGCGGCAGCGCCACGCTGGCCAGCAGGCCGTATTCGGCGTTGTTGATCAGCTCGTTTTCCTGCTTCTCCTTGATCGTCTCGATCGTCAGGCGCAGCTGTTCCTTGATCTGGTCGTGCGGGCTGCTGTAGAGGTCCGACACGCGGGTGTGCACGTCGAGCACCGTGCTGACGGCGTTGAGGAAGTACTCGCGCGGCGCCTCTTCGTAGTCGGCGAAGGTCGTCGGCAGGTCCGACTCGTCGCGCTGGGCGCACAGCACCTGCACGTCCTGCGGATTCTTGACCTTGTTCAGGCGGTAGATCCCGGCCTCGACCGGCACCCACTGCAACAGGTGCGTCAGCCAGCGCGGGCTGATCGTCGACAGGGTCGGCGCGGTCTTGGTGGCGTTGGCAAGCTGGCGGGCGGCGTTGTCGCCAAGGGCCAGGCGCACGGGTTGGGTTGTTGCCATGACGGGCTCCTATATTGGGAAATCGAATTTGTTTATGAAGAAATCAGCATTTGAGTCTAGGTATCTTCCCGGGGTGGATCAACTGGCTAAAGCCACCAATCACGAGAAGGGCAGCGTGGCGGGCGGCCTCACGGCGCAACCCGCGCCTCACAGCGCGAGATCAGTTCCGACAGCGGTACGTCCAGTGCGCGTGCCAGCTTGGCGGCGGTGGCGAGCGACGGTATGGCGGCAGCGCGCTCGATCTCGCCCATGTAGGAGCGGTTCAGTTCGGCGCGGCCAGCCAGGCGCTCCTGCGACCAGCCGCGCGCTTCGCGCAGCTGACGTACCACGGGGCCGAAGCGTTCGCCGACATCGCCCATGCCAGGCCTAGATGCCCGCACCATCGCCGACCACGTCGTCGCGCGTGCTCGCCTGGGCGATCAGGCTGCCCGGCGGGACGCTGTGGGTGAGCCACACGTTGCCGCCGATGGTCGAGCCCTTGCCGATCGTCACCCGGCCGAGGATCGTGGCGCCGGCATAGACGACCACCTCGTCTTCGACGATCGGGTGCCGGGCGCCGCCCTTTTGCAGGTTGCCGTCGTCGTCGGTCGCGAAGCGCTTGGCGCCCAGCGTCACCGCCTGGTACAGGCGCACGTTGCACCCGATCTCGGCCGTCTCGCCGATCACGACCCCGGTGCCGTGGTCGATGAAGAAACCGGGCCCGATCTTCGCGCCGGGGTGGATGTCGATGCCCGTCTCGCCATGGGCGAGTTCGGCCACGATCCGCGCCAGCAACGGCACACCCAGCAGGTAGAGCTGGTGCGCAATGCGGTGGTGGATCGTCGCGTGGATGCCTGGGTAGCACAGCAGCACTTCGTCGACGCTGTGCGCCGCAGGGTCGCCGCGGTAGGCAGCGAGCACGTCGCTGTCGAGCAGGCTGCGGATGCCCGGCAGCGCCGCTCCGAAATCGCGCACCACTTCGAGCGCGCGAGCGTCGGGTTCGGCGTGCGAGTTGCTGCCGCTGCGCGCCAGATAGCGCAGCTCCAGCCGCACCTGCGTCAGCAGGGCCGTCAAGACGGTGTCGAGAGTGTGGCCGACGTAATAGTCTTCGCTTTCCTGGCGCAGCTCGGGCGGCCCCAGGCGCATCGGAAACAGCGCGCCGCGCAGGCCATCGACGATCGCGAGCAAGGCGTCGCGCGACGGCAGCTCGCGCCCGCCGATCTCGCGCGGCCGCTTCTGCGAGTCGCGCCAGACGGCGCGCGCGCCGCGCAGCTCGGCCACGATCCGGGCCAGGTCGAGCGACACGCCGTTGGCCAGGGGCTGGCCGGTGCCGCTGCGGGTCGGGTCGAAGTCGTTCGTTGCCACCGCGCTGCGCTGATCGAAGCCCATGCCGGCCGATCAGGCCGCCAGCGGCGTTGCCGGCGCCAGACCGGCGACGTCGAACACGCCCTCGAACAGCACCGAGCTCAGGTAGCGCTCGCCCGAGTCGGGCAGGATCACGACGATGGTCTTGCCCGCGTTCTCGGGCCGGTTCGCCAGGCGCGCCGCGACGGCCGCGGCCGCCCCGCAGGAGATGCCCGACAGGATACCTTCCTCGCGCGTCAGCCGGCGCGCGAAGGCGACGGCCTCCTCGTTCGTCACCTGCTCGATCGCGTCGACCAGCGACAGGTCGAGCACACCCGGCACGAAGCCGGCGCCGATGCCCTGGATCTTGTGCGGGCCGGGCTTGAGCTCCTCGCCGGCGCGCGTCTGCGTCAGCACCGGGCTCGCCGTGGGCTCGACCGCGACCGAGGTGATCTTCTTGCCCTGGGTGTTCTTGATGTAGCGCGAGACGCCGGTGATCGTGCCGCCGGTGCCGACGCCGGAGACGAGGATGTCGATCGCGCCGGCGGTGTCGTCCCAGATCTCGGGGCCGGTCGTCGATTCGTGGATCGCCGGGTTGGCCGGGTTGTTGAACTGCTGCAGCAGCACGTATTTCGGGTCGCTGGCGGCGATCTCCTCGGCCTTGGCGATGGCACCCTTCATGCCCTTGGCGCCTTCGGTCAGCACGAGCTTGGCGCCGTAGGCGAGCAGCAGCTTGCGCCGCTCCAGGCTCATGGTCTCGGGCATCGTCAGGGTGATCGGGATGCCGCGCGCCGCGGCGACGAAGGCGAGCGCGATGCCGGTGTTGCCGCTGGTGGGCTCGACGATCTCCTTGCCCGGGCCGAGCAGGCCACGCTTCTCGGCGTCCCAGATCAGCGCCGAGCCGATCCGGCACTTGACCGAATAGGCCGGGTTGCGGCCCTCGATCTTGGCCAGTACGGTGGCCTTGGCGCCGTCGGTGACGCGATTGAGACGGACCAGCGGCGTGCGGCCGATGGACAGCGAGTTGTCGTTGAAGTAGCCGGACATGTCAGTACCCTCTTCTGAATGAATCTGCACTCCGTCGCGGGCATCGCGGCGGGTTGTTCGCCAGCACCAAGGCCCGTTCGGTGGCCCTCGCGCTCAGTCTTGTACCCAGGGCAGGCCTTGGTGCCGCCAGCCGTCGGCCTTGCCGCGCTGAAGCAAGTCGTCGAGCTCGCCTTCGAAGCCCTCGAGGATGTTGAACACGTTCGTGAAGCCCGCCTTGGCGGCGACTTCGGCGGCGAGCGCCGAGCGCTTGCCGCTGCGGCACAGCAGCAGCACGACCTCGTCCTTCTTCACCTTGGCCTCGAGCTCGCGCGCGAAGCGCGGGTTGCGCGTCAGGTTGGTGCCGGTGGCCCAGGCCACGTGGGCCGTGCCCGGCACGTGGCCGACGAACTTGCGCTCCTCGGTCGTGCGCACGTCCACCAGCACCGCCTGCCCCGCCTGCACCAGCGCCCACGCATCGCGCGGCGGCACGCAGCCGGCATAGGGCAAGCCCGCGTCTCGCGCCTGCCGGCGGGCGAGGTCGAGCACGGGCGACAGCGGGGTTTCTTCGAGCACGGCGGACATGAGGTCTCCTGAAGGGTCGGACGGGAATCTGCTGGCTATCGCCACCAGGCCGGAACATAAGGCCTCTCCGGCGAGGAGCGAACTACATTGTTCGAAGATCGATATGCAGATTGCGCCTGTCAGACCGCCGCCAGGGCCTGATCCAGGTCGGCCAGCAGGTCGTCGATGTGCTCGATGCCGAGCGACAGCCGCACCGTGTCTTCCGACACGCCGGCCTTGTCGAGCTCGGCCGGCGAGAGCTGGCGGTGCGTGGTCGAGGCCGGATGCGTGGCGAGCGACTTCGCGTCGCCGATGTTGACCAGCCGCGTGAAGAGCTGCAGGGCGTCGAGGAAACGCGCGCCACGCTCGCGGCCCTCGCCGGCGGAGCCCTTGAGGCCGAATGTCAAGAGCCCGGAGGCCTTGCCCGACAGGTACTTCTTGACCAGCGGATGGTCGGGGTGCTCTTCGAGCCCGGCGTAGTTGACCCAGGCCACCTTCGGATGCTTCTTGAGGTGCCGCGCCACCGCCAGGGTGTTGTCGCTGATGCGATCGACCCGCAACGCCAGGGTCTCGATGCCCTGCAGGATCAGCCAGGCGTTGAAGGGCGAGATCGCCGCGCCGATGTTGCGCAGCGGGACGACCCGCGCGCGGCCGATGTATGCCGCCGGGCCGAGCGCTTCGGTGTAGACCACGCCGTGGTAGCTCACGTCGGGCTCGTTCAGGCGCCTGAAGCGCTCCTTGTGCTCGGCCCACGGGAACTTGCCCGAATCGACGATCGCACCGCCGACGCTGGTGCCATGGCCGCCGAGGTACTTGGTCAGCGAGTGCACGACGATGTCGGCGCCGTGTTCGATCGGGCGCGACAGGTAGGGCGTGGCCACCGTGTTGTCGACGATCAGCGGCACGCCGTGGCGGTGCGCGATCTCGGCGATGCGCGCGATGTCGGTCACGTTGCCCTGCGGGTTGCCGAGCGACTCGACGAAGATGGCCTTGGTCTTGGCGTCGATCAAGGGCTCGAACGAGGCCGGATCGCGGTGGTCGGCAAAGCGCGCCGTGATGCCGTATTGCGGCAGCGTGTGCGCAAACAGGTTGTAGGTGCCGCCGTAGAGCGCGGTCGAGGAGACGATGTTGTCGCCCGCCTCGGCGATGGTCAGGATCGCGTAGGTCACCGCCGCCTGCCCCGAAGCCACGGCGAGCGCGGCAATGCCGCCTTCGAGCGCCGCGACGCGCTGCTCGAGCACGTCCTGCGTCGGGTTCATGATGCGGGTGTAGATGTTGCCCGGCACCTTCAGGTCGAACAGGTCGGCACCATGCTGCGCGTTGTCGAACGCATAGGCGACCGTCTGGTAGAGCGGCACCGCCACGGACTTCGTGGTCGGGTCGGGCGTGTAGCCGGCGTGCACCGACAGGGTTTCGAATCGCCAGTTGGCTTTGCTCACGGGGTGCCCCTCAAGGTGGTCATAGCCGCCAAGCCTAGTGCGCGGGGCGGTGGGCGTGAACCAACAAATCTGCATATCGATAGCAGCGCGGCGGCTATCGGCGACCGGCGCCGCCTCGCGAAGGCGTCAGGCCGCGCGTTCTGCATCGATGGCGCTTTCGATTCCATGAATAAGGAAATTCGGAATCGATAGTTCTCAACTCGGCAGGCAGCCACTAACCTGCGCGGTTCCGTCACCAGGCTGCTCGTCGGCCAAGGGATTTCCCATGTCCAACGCGCGCCTCCTCAGACCGATCCTTGCGTCCCTCCTCCTGGCCGCGCTGGCCCTCCACGGGGTCGCGCGCGCGCAGGCGAGCGACGCCCTGCTCAACGTGTCGTACGACGTGAGCCGCGAGCTGTACAAGGACATCAACCCCGCCTTCGTCACGCAATGGAAGGCCAAGAATGGCCAGGCGCTCGTGATCAACCAGTCGCACGGCGGGTCGAGCGCGCAGGCGCAGGCAGTCGCCAACGGGCTGGAGGCCGACGTGGTGACGATGAACCAGTCGACCGACATCGACCTGCTGGCCGAACGCGGCCTCGTGGCGCCCGACTGGCGCAAGCGCTTCCCCTACGGCGCCGCGCCCTATACCTCGATCTCGGTGTTCCTGGTGCGCAAGGGTAACCCGAAGAAGATCGCCGACTGGGCCGACCTGGCGCGGCCCGGCCTCGCGGTGATCGTTCCCAACCCGAAGACCTCGGGCAACGGCCGCTACACTTACCTGGCCGCGTGGGGCAGCGTGATCGCCAAGGGCGGCAGCGACGCCCAGGCGCGCGAGTTCGTCGGCAAACTGCTCGGCAACGTGCCGGTGCTCGACGGCGGCGGCCGCGGCGCCACCACCACCTTCACCCAGCGCAACATCGGCGACGTGCTGGTGACCTTCGAGAACGAGGCCGCGCTGATCGCCCGCGAAGTGGGCAAGGACCAGTTCGACATCGTCTATCCGAGCCTGACCATCGAGGCCGAGGCGCCGGTGGCCGTCAACGAGAAGGTCGTTGCCAAGAAGGGCACGCGCGTCGCGGCGCAGGGCTACCTCGACTTCCTGTTCACGCCCGCCGGGCAGGAGATCATCGCCAGGCACGACTTCCGGCCGCGCGACGCCGCGGTGCTCAAGGCCAACGCGCAGCGCTTTCCCGCCATCAAGACCTTCACCGTCGATTCGCTGCTGGGCGGCTGGGGCGCCGTCTACAAGCTGCATTTCGGCGACGGCGGTGTGTACGACCAGTTGATCGTCGCCGCCCGCAAATGAACAGCTTGGCCTCGGCGGCCATGCCGCTGCCGGCGGCGGCCGGCGAGAAGCGCAGGCCGCGCCGCGTGCTGCCCGGCTTCGGCCTCTCGCTCGGCTACGCGATCACCTACCTTTCGCTGCTGGTGCTGATCCCGCTGTCGGCGGTGTTCTTCAAGACCGCCACGCTGGGCTGGGAATCGTTCTGGCACGTGGTGACGGCCCCGCGCGTCGTCGCCTCCTACAAGCTCAGCTTCGGCACCTCGCTGCTGGCGGCAGGGCTCAACGCGGTGTTCGGGCTGCTGCTGGCCTGGTCGCTGGTGCGCTACACCTTCCCGGGCAAGAAGATCGTCGATGCGCTGATCGACCTGCCGTTCGCGCTGCCCACGGCGGTGGCCGGCATCGCGCTGACGGCGCTGTACGCCGGCAACGGCTGGATCGGCTCGCTGCTCGAACCCTACGGCATCAAGGTCGCGTTCACGCCGCTCGGCATCCTGGTCGCGCTGACCTTCATCGGCCTGCCCTTCGTCGTTCGCACCGTGCAGCCGGTGCTCGAAGACCTCGACACCGAACTCGAGGAGGCGGCGGCCAGCCTGGGCGCGCACCGCTGGCAGGCCTTCCGCCACGTCGTGCTGCCGATCCTCACGCCGGCGCTGCTGACCGGCTTTGCGCTCGCGTTCGCGCGCGCGGTGGGCGAGTACGGCTCGGTGATCTTCATCGCCGGCAATCTGCCGATGGTCTCGGAGATCACGCCGCTGATGATCATCACCAAGCTCGAGCAGTACGACTACGCCGGCGCGACGGCGATCGCCGCGGTGATGCTCGTCGTCTCGTTCGTGCTGCTGCTGGCGATCAATGGCCTGCAGGCCTGGGCCGCGAAGAGCCGCGGCGTCGGCGCCGGGAGGTCGCGCTGATGTCCGCTGGCGTCATCCGGCCGCTCGGCGCGGCGCGCGTGCATGCCGCGCGCTTCGAGTCGAACCCCGCCACTCGCGAGGCACGCTGGGTCCGGACGGCGGTGCTGACGCTGGCGCTCACCTTCTTCTTCGTCTTCCTGCTGTTGCCGCTGCTGGTCGTGTTCGCCGAGGCCTTTCGCAAGGGCTGGCACACCTACATCGCCGCGCTGGTCGAGCCCGACGCGCTGTCGGCGATGCTGCTCACGCTCACCGCCGCGGCGATCGCGGTCCCGATGAACCTGGTGTTCGGCGTCGCCGCGGCCTGGGCCGTCACCAAGTTCGACTTTCGTGGCAAGCAGCTGCTGGTCACGCTGATCGACCTGCCGTTCTCGGTCTCGCCGGTGGTGGCCGGGCTGATCTACGTGCTGATGTTTGGCGCCCAGGGCTGGTTCGGGCCGCTGCTGCAGGCGCACGACATCAAGATCATCTTCGCCGTCCCAGGCATCGTTCTGGCGACCGTGTTCGTGACCTTCCCGTTCGTCGCCCGCGAGCTGATCCCGCTGATGGAAGCGCAGGGCCGCGAAGAGGAGGAAGCGGCGACCGTGCTCGGCGCCTCGGGTGTGCAGACGCTGTGGCGGGTGACGCTGCCGAACGTGAAGTGGGGCCTGCTCTACGGCGTGATCCTGTGCAACGCGCGCGCCTTCGGCGAGTTCGGCGCGGTGTCGGTCGTCTCGGGCCACATCCGCGGCCAGACCAACACGCTGCCGCTGCACGTCGAGATCCTCTACAACGAATACCAGTTCGCCGCCGCCTTCGCGGTGGCCTCGCTGCTGGCGCTGCTGGCGCTCGTCACGCTGGCGATCAAGTCTTTCATCGAGTGGCGCGCGAGCGCTGCGTTGGCACCATGAGCATCCAGGTACGCAACATCCACAAGTCCTTCGGCGATTTCACCGCGCTGGGTGACATCAGCCTCGACTTCCCGACCGGCGAACTCGTTGCGCTCCTCGGGCCCTCGGGCTGCGGCAAGACGACGCTGCTGCGCATCATCGCCGGGCTCGAGACGGCCGACCGCGGCCAGGTGCTTCTCGACGGCGAGGACGCGTCCGACACCCATGTGCGCGAGCGCCAGGTCGGCTTCGTGTTCCAGCACTACGCGCTGTTTCGCCACATGACGGTGTTCGACAACGTCGCCTTCGGCCTGCGCGTCAAGCCACGCAAGCTGCGCCCGAGCGACAGCGAGATCAAGCGCAAGGTGCACGAACTGCTCAACCTGGTGCAGCTCGACTGGCTGGCCGACCGCTTTCCGCCGCAGCTCTCGGGCGGGCAGCGCCAGCGCATCGCGCTCGCCCGCGCGCTGGCCGTGGAGCCGCGCGTGCTGCTGCTCGACGAGCCCTTCGGCGCGCTCGATGCCCAGGTGAGGAAGGAGCTGCGCCGCTGGCTGCGCCGGCTGCACGACGACCTGCACATCACCAGCCTGTTCGTCACCCACGACCAGGAAGAGGCGCTCGAAGTGGCCGACCGCGTGGTGCTGATGGACCATGGCCGGGTCGAACAGATCGGCTCCCCGAGCGAGGTCTATGAACGCCCGGCCACGCCCTTCGTGTACAGCTTCCTCGGCGCCGTCAACCGCTTCCAGGGCCGCGCCGACGGCGCACTGCTGCGCGTCGGCACGCAGACGCTCGAGCATGGCGCGCAGGGGCTTGAAGTTGGTGCCCCGGTGCTGGGCTTCGCCCGCCCGCACGAGCTCGACATCATCACCGCGGTGGGCCTGGGCGAGGTCGAGGCGCACGGCATCGAAGCGCAGGTCGTTCGCGTGCTCAGCTTCGGGGCCAGCAGCCGGGTCGAACTGACCGGGCCGGACGACCAGCACTACGAGGTCGAGCTGGGCCGCGAACGCGCGACGGCGCTGGGCCTCCAGTCTGGCCAGCGGGTGCGCCTGGTGCCCTCGCGGCTGAGCGTGTTTGCCGATCCGCGGCCGCAGCCGCGCGTCGAGCCCGAAGCCGCCTGATGAACTTCCAGCAATTGCGCATCGTCCGCGAGGCGGCGCAGCGCAACTTCAACCTGACCGAGGTGGCGAACGCGCTCTACACCTCGCAGTCGGGCGTCAGCAAGCACATCAAGGACCTCGAAGACGAGCTCGGCATCGAGCTCTTCGTGCGCCGCGGCAAGCGCCTGCTGGGCCTGACCGAGCCAGGCAAGGAGATGCTCGGGATCGTCGAGCGGGTGCTGCTCGACGCGAAGAACATCAAGCGGCTCGCCGATCAGTTTTCCAGCCGCGACCAGGGCAGCCTCACGATCGCCACCACGCACACGCAGGCGCGCTATGCGCTGCCGCAGGTGGTGCGCCGCTTCAAGGCGGCGTTTCCGCGTGTGCACCTGCTGCTGCACCAGGCGAGCCCGGCCGAGATCGTGGCGATGCTGCAGTCCGGCGAGGCCGACATCGGCATCGCCACCGAAGGCCTGGACAGCAACGTGAGCTTCGTCAGCTTCCCGTTCTACGAGTGGCACCACGCGGTGGTGGTGCCGGTGGCGCACCCGCTGGCCGAACAGGCCGCTGCCGGCCGCGCGCTGACGCTGGAGGCGCTGGCCGAGCAGCCGCTGATCACCTACCACGAGGGCTACACCGGGCGCGGCCGCATCGACGCGCGCTTCGCCGAAGCGGGGCTGGTGCCCGACATCGTGATGTCGGCGCTCGACGCCGACGTGATCAAGACCTACGTCGAGATCGGCCTGGGCGTGGGCATCCTCGCCTCGATGGCGTTCGACGACGTGCGCGATGCCGGCCTGCGCAAGATCGACGCATCGCACCTCTTCGATCGCAACGCCACGCGGATCGCTGTGCGTCGCGGGCACTACCTGCGCGGCTATGCCTACCGCTTCCTCGAGGAGTGTTCGCCGGCGCTCACCTCGGCCACGGTGCGTGGGGCGCTGGACGGCGAGTGACGCGGCCCGCGCGGGGCAGCCGCGGCCGGCGGCCGCCGCGGCGCGGCTCAGCTCGGCAGCAGCCGGCGCGCCCGGTGCAGGCGAACGAACAGGTTGGCCTCGCTGATGGCGAGCCGCCGGCACACCTCGCCGGTCGGCAAGTCCTCGAGCACGCGCATCTGCATCACGTCTCGCAGCCCGGCGGGCATCGCGCCGATGCGCTCCAGCGTCACGGCGAGCCACTCGCGCTGTTCGGCCACCTCGTCGGGCCGAGGCGCCGGGCACGCCAGCGCGGCCGGGCTGTCGTCGTCGAAGGTGTCGTCGTAGGAGTCGGTTCCCGCCTCGCGTCGCACCCGATCGACGATCTTGTGCTTCAGGATGCCGGTCAGCCACGAGCGCAGCGCCGAGCGGCCGGCAAACGTGGCGCGGCCGCCGAGCACGGCTTCGAACACGTCGTGCACCAGGTCTTCGGCCAACAGCGGGTCGCGCAGCTTGCGCCGCGCAAAGCGCACCAGGTAGGCGCGGTGCGACACCAGTTCGCGCGGGCAGACCGGCGGGGTGGCGGGTGGTGGCAATTCGACGGCTTGGGCGGCAGTGGCGAGGGGCATGGCAGGCTCCGGTGGGTCGGGTTGGCGCTGCGCAAGGGGATGCGCATCCGAGGTCTGCACTGTGGCTGCCGCGGCTCACGGGGTGATCGCGAAACCTCACAGGAGCGTCACATCTTCGCCAACGCGCGGTAACGGGCGCCGGCACTCACGGCGCGCTGTGCAGCGCCCGCAACGGCCCCGCCGGCGAACCGATCTCGCGCCAGCGCTGACGCGCGGCAAGCTGCCGGTGCTGCCACAGCCCGTGCAGCGAGCTGACCTGCGCGTTGGCGATCCGTGCCGCGTCCAGCCGCGCCATCACTTCGGCTGCGGTGAGTTCGGCGAAGGCCTGGGCGATCAGCGTGTGCAGCACGCCGCGCGCCTCGCTTCGCCGGGCGTTGCTGCTGAATCGAGGGTCCTTCGCCAGCGTCGGCCGGAGCAGCAGGTCGTAGGCCTTCTTGTCGCGGCAGGGCCCGTCGGCGCCGCGATGGCGTGCTCCAGCGTGACGACGGTCATGCCCTCGAGTGGCTGCATGGCGATCCTCGGGTGCGCTGTCAGCGCAGCGCGGCGGTGGCGTCCATCGTCAGCCAGCCCTCGTGGTCTTGGGCCCACAAGCGCACCGTGTTGCCGTCGGCGCGGCCGCCGTTGGGTGGCCTCCCAGTGGCCGGCGGCGCCACTGCTTGGGGGGCGCCGGGCATGGCGCCGCAGACCCGGAACGGGTGCAGGTCGAAGGTCGGCCGGACGGCCATGAACCGGAACGCGGTGACTTCGGCATCGGGTCGCTCGCGGCGCAGCAGGTCGAGCAGCAGCGTGGCGATCAGCGGGCCGTGCACCACCAGGCCGGGGTAGCCCTCGACCTCGGTCGCGTAGCGGCGGTCGTAGTGGATGCGGTGGCCGTTGAAGGTGAGCGCCGAATAGCGAAACAGCAGCACGTCGTCGGGCACGATCTCGCGCTGCCAGGCGGCGCCGTCGGGGGCCGGCTGCGGCGGCGGCTCCACGTCGCCGGGATGCTTCGCGTCGCGGTACACGATGTCGTGGAACTCGACCAGCGCGGGCTCGGCCGCGCCGTTGCAGCACAGTTCATGACGGACCTTGACGAAGACGAGCCTGCCGCTGCGACCGGTCTTCTCGGACACGCTGGCAATCGTCGACGTGCGCAACAGGCGGTCGCCGACCCGGATCGGCGCGCGGAACTCGAACTGGCTGCCGGCCCACATGCGCCGCGGCAGCGGCACCGGCGGCAGGAAGCCGCCTCGCCTGGCATGGCCGTCGGCGCCGAGCTCCGACTGGCGGTGCAGCGGCAGGAAGCTCAGCCAGTGCCACAGCGGCGGCAGCGCGGTGCCCGTCTCGACCGGCGCAGCCGGGTGATCGAGCGTGGCCGCCAGAGCCTTGACGGGGGTCGGGCTGACGGTGTCGCGGGCGGTCTCGCTGCGGCCGATCCACGCGCTCCAATCGGGCTGAACAGTGTTCATGGGGTTCTCCAGTGTTCGCTGTGCGAGGTGGGATCTTTCGCTGCGACGAAGTGTCGGTGCAGGCCGGGCGCGAGGGAATGCGGTACTCATCGATGCGAAATGGCTTGGCGACGGTCGCCGGACGCAGCGTCCCGCGGCGGCGCCAGTTGTAAGCCCGGTCGCGCCAACGCGACAATCTGCCATGCCGCACTCGATCTTGCTCGCCGAAGACCAGACCGACATTCGCGACCTGATCGCGATGAACCTGCGCAGCGCGGGTTACGAGGTCACGGCCGTGGGCGACGGCGCCGCCGCGCTGGCGCGGCAGATCGAGCACCCGTCCGACCTGCTGATCCTCGACCTGATGATGCCGGGGCTCGACGGGCTGGACGTGTGCAAGGCCCTGCGCGCGCGCCAGCACAGCGCGCCGATCCTGATGCTCACTGCCAAGTCGACCGAACTCGACCGCGTGCTCGGGCTCGAACTCGGCGCCGACGATTACCTGACGAAGCCTTTCTCGCTGGCCGAGCTGATGGCGCGCGTCAAGGCGCTGCTGCGGCGTTCCGAGCTCTTGCGCCAGGCGCAGAGCGGGCCCGCGAACGCTTCGGTGCGCAACGGCGCGCTGGAGATCAACGTGCCCAAGCGCCAGGTGCGGCTGCGCGGCGTGAACGTCGATTGCACCGCGCGCGAGTTCGACCTGCTGCTGCACTTCGCCCAGCATCCGGGGCATGTGTTCTCGCGCTCGCAGCTGCTGAGCGCCGTCTGGGGCTACACCCACGACGGCTACGAGCACACGGTAACGACGCACATCAACCGCCTGCGCGCCAAGCTCGAGGCCGACCCGATGCAGCCGGAGCTGATCCTGACGGTGCGCGGCGCCGGCTACAAGCTGCGCGAAGCGCCGTGACGCGCCAGGGTGCATGCGCATGACCGCGCCGCAGCCTCCAGTTCCCGGTCGGTCGGCTTTGGGCGCGTTTCAGTCATGGCCAGCGCCCGCTCTGCGGCCTGCCGGCATCGGCGCGGCATGGCCGCGGCGGGCGGGCGCGGCGTGGCACAGGCGCCGCCGCACGCACCCGCCCCGGCCTTGGGGTAGCGCCGGGCTTTGCCTGCAGGAATGCCCCGCTGTCTCCGGCCAGGCGGTGGGCGAAGCGCCAACGGCCTTGCCCACCGGCTTGCGCGCGCCCATGTCGGCATGCCGGCTTCGGGGTGCATCGCGAAGGCCTGCCCTGGGCCGCGAGCAGTCCATTCCCCAGCTGCGCTCGCTATCAACCAGAAGCGTCGCGCGAAGTGAGCCGAGCCCGGTACCGACCTTGCGTCGAGGCTCGCGGCGATGGGCGCGGCGAAGCTTCTTCGTGGCTCCGCGAGGCGGCCGGCCGCTCGGTTCGGCTGACGGGGGGACCGCGTGACCGTTCGCCTCAAGCTCACGCTGACGATCTTTGCCACCGGGCTCGCGACCGCGCTGCTGGTGATGGCCACCGTGCTCCACGCGTTCGAACGCTTCGAGCGCGAGACCGCCTACCACCGGGCCAGCGGCTTCCTTGCGCGCGTCGTGGCTCAGTACGACAACATCATCGACCTGCACGAGCGCTACCCGGCGGAGTTCAACGCCTGGCTGGCCAACCTGGTGCTGTTCGAGCCCGACAGCCAACTCTACCTGCTCGACCCGCAGGGTCGCGTGCTGGCGACGACGGCCAGGGTGGCGCTCGAACCCGGCTTTCGCGTCTCGATGGGGCCGGTGATGCAGGCCGCCGGGCCGGGGCACTCGGCGTACGTGATGGGCGACGATCCCGAGCGGATGGACGCCGATGCCGTGGTCAAGGCGCAGCCGCTGCGCCGCGCGGTGATCCGAAGCACCGAGCCGGTCGCCGGCTACCTGTACCTGGTGTGCCATCCGGGCGGCGAGTCGGCGAGCCGCTGGGCTGCGGTGCGCAGCAGCTTCGGCCTACCGTCTCTGGCACTGATCGCCGCCATCGTGGCACTCACCACCGTGCTGGCGGCGTGGATCACGGCGTCGATCACCCGGCCGCTGGCGCGGCTCGCGGGCGCCGTGGCCAGCGTGTCGCGCGACGGGCTGGAAGGCGCCGCGGGCACGGTGGCGCTGCCGCCGGCCGGGCGCGACGAGTTCGGGCAGCTCTCGGCCCTGCTCCAGCGCATGCTCGACACCTTGCGCGCGCAGTGGGCGACGCTGCGCCGCCTCGACCACTTCCGGCGCGAGGCGGTGAGCAATCTCTCGCACGACCTGCGCTCGCCGCTGACCGCGACCGTGGCCTGCCTGGAGACGCTGGATGCGCGGCTGGCCGCGCCGCCCGCCGGGCCCGATCCGGCGGCGGCCGAGGCGCAGCGCGCGCTGATCGCGGTGGCGCTGCGCAACACCCGCAACGCCGCCCGGCTGGTGCAGTCGCTCGGCGACCTGGCCACGCTCGACGAGCCCGAGTTCAAGCTGCAGCCGGTGGCCGTTGACGCCGGCGAACTGCTCGACGACATCGCGCTGCGCTTTGCCGAGCGCGCTCGCGCCAGGCAGGTGACGCTGCGGGCGCGGCACGGGGCGGCCACGTTGGCGTGGCTGGACATCGAGCTGTTCGAACGCGCGCTGGCCAACCTGCTCGACAACGCGCTGAAGTTCAGCCGCCCGGGCGACCAGATCGATCTCGAGGCCGATGCCTCGGGCGAGCACCTGCGCGTAAGCGTGGCCGACAGCGGCCCCGGCATCGCGGCGGCCGACTTGCCGCAACTCTTCGACCGCTTCTACCAGAGCCGCCAGGGCGTTGCCCCGGCCACCGGTGACGGCGGCCAGGGCCTGGGGCTGGCCATCGTCAAGCGCATCGCCGAGCACCACGGCGGCACCGCGGTGGTGCACAGCAAACTCGGGCAGGGCACGTCGGTCACCCTGACCTTTCCGCCCGGTCCGCGGGCAGCGGCTGCGTCGGGAAACTCCTAGTGCATCGGCGCATCTGCAGGTCTACAGTCGCGCCACTCGCAGCGGGCACCTTCCTGGTGCCTCGCAACCGCGGGGGGATCGAGGAGACAGGGCAGTACCGATGCGGGGCAGTGTCGATCCCGCACCACCGGAGCAACAAGCCGATCACCTTCAATGACCGGCTGATGAGAAGATGCAGGGGCGCCAGCTGAGTCTGGCGCCTTTTGTTTCTTCCTCCCGCGGCGCCGCGTCACGATCGCCGCAAGCGGCCTGTTCCATCTGCCTGACCGATGCTCGACCTCACCGTTCTCGCGCTGGCCGCACTGTTCGCCGGCTTCGTCGATGCGATCGTCGGCGGCGGCGGCCTTATCCTCGTGCCGGCCCTGTTCAGCGTGTTCCCGAACGCAGCGCCGGCGACGCTGTTCGGCACCAACAAGGGTGCCGCGGTGTGGGGCACGGCCTGGGCGACGGCGCAGTTCTCGCGCCGTGTCAGGCTCGCCTGGCGGGCACTGCTGCCGGCGGCGCTGGCCGCCGTCGTGGGCAGCCTGGCCGGGGCCTGGAGCGTCACGCTGGTCAGCGCGCAAGGCCTGCGCAAGGCACTGCCCTTCGTGCTGCTCGGCGTCTGGGTCTACACGCTGGTGCACAAGGACCTGGGGCGCCACCACACGCCGCGCTTTGCCGGGCGCGCCGAGGCGCTGGTGGCGAGCGCCGTGGCGCTGGCGATCGGCTTCTACGACGGCTTCTTCGGACCCGGCACCGGCAGCTTCCTGGTGTTCCTCTTCGTGCGCCTGCTCGGCTACGACTTCCTGCACGCCAGCGCCAGTGCCAAGCTGCTCAACACCGCGACCAACCTGGCCGCGCTGGCGCTGTTCGCCTGGACCGGCCATGTCTGGTGGCATGTTGCCGCCGTGATGGCGGTGGCCAACGTGGCTGGCAGCCTGGCCGGCACGCGGCTGGCACTCAGGCACGGTGCGGGCTTCGTTCGCATTGCGTTCATCGTCGTCGTGGCCGCGCTGATCTGCAAGACGGCCTTCGACGCATTCGCCGGGTCGGGCTGACGTCCCCACCGGAGGCGGCCTGACCGAGGCGCTCGCGCCGATCGCGCTTCCCGCACAATGCGCGCTCGTTCCTGGAGCCCCGATGGAGCTGTCGATCAACGGCCAGACGCATCGCCTGCCCGATGCCGCGGTGGACCCGCAGATGCCGCTGCTCTGGGTGCTGCGCGATGTGCTCGGCCTCACCGGCACCAAGTTCGGCTGCGGCATCGCGGCCTGCGGCGCTTGCACAGTGCTGGTCGATGGGCAGCCCGTGCGCTCGTGCGTCACGCCGCTGGCGAGCGTGGGCTCGAGGCCGGTGCGCACGATCGAGTCGCTGGGCACGGCCGAGCAGCCGCATCCCTTGCAGAAGGCCTGGGTGGCGCACCAGGTGCCGCAATGCGGCTACTGCCAGAGCGGCATGCTGATGGCGGCGGCGGGCCTGCTGGCGACGAACCCGAACCCGAGCGACGCCGACATCGACGCAGCGATCACCAACCTCTGCCGCTGCGGCACCTACCCGCGAATCCGCGTCGCCATCAAGGCGGCCGCGCAGGAGATGCGCTCGGCGGCCGGGGCCAAGACATGAAGCGCCGCACGCTGCTGCTCAGCGGCCTGGGCGCCGGCGCAGCGCTGCTGGTCGGATGGGGCGTGCTGCCGCCGCGCAGCCGTCTCGGACAGGCCGATACGCTGCCCGCTGCCGATGGTGCGGTCGGCCTGAATGGCTGGATCAGCATCGGCGCCGACGGCCGGGTCCGGCTGGCGATGAACCGCTCGGAGATGGGCCAGGGCGTGCACACCGCGCTCGCGATGCTGGTGGCCGAGGAGCTCGACGTGCCGCTGGCGTCGGTGCAACTGGTACCGGCCGGCCCCGACAAGCTCTACGGCAACGTGGCGATGTTCGTCGCCGGGCTGCCGATCCATCCGCGCGACAGCGAGCCGGGGCACGAGAGCGCCGACGTGAAGGCGGGGCAGTGGCTGGTCGGCAAGGTCGCACGCGAGCTGGGCATCAACGCCACCGGCGGCTCGTCGAGCGTGGCCGACGCCTGGGAGCCGCTGCGCCTGGCGGCGGCCACGGCCCAGGCGCGGCTGCTGGGCGCCGCGTCGCTGCAATGGAAGCTGCCGCTGGCCGAACTGGTGGTCAAGGACGGCGTGATCAGCCACCCGTCGGGGCCGAGCGCGCACTACGGTCAGCTCGCCCGGCTCGCCGCGGCCACGCCAGCCGGCGACGTGCGACTCAAGCCACGCCAGGACTGGGTGCTGATCGGGCGTCCGGCGCCGCGGACCGACGTGCTCGCCAAGAGCAACGGCAGCGCACGCTTCGGCATCGATGTGCGCCTGCCGGGCCAGATGTTCGCGGCGCTGCGCCAGTGCCCGATGCTCGGCGGCAGCGCCGGGCGGATCGACGCCGACGCGGCGATGAGGCTGCCCGGCGTCGAGCGGGTCGTCCGGCTCGGCCCCATTGCCGGCTCGACGGCCGGGGTGGCCGTGGTCGGCCGCAGCACCTGGCACGCCCAGCGCGGTGTCGACGCGCTCGAGATCGAATGGCGCCCGCCGCCCGGCGAACTGCTCGACAGCCGACAGATCATGCAAAGGCTCGAACGCCAGGCGCGCGACGCGGCCGATGCCGAAGGCGGCTTCGCGTTCTATCGCCGCGGCGACGCGAGGGCCGCTGACGCGGCCGCGGCGCGCCGCGTCGAAGCCGTCTATCGCGCGCCCTACCTGGCGCATGCGGCGATGGAGCCGATCAACTGCACCGCGCAGGTGGCCGACGGGCGGGTCGACGTCTGGGTACCGACGCAGGTGCCCGGCATGGTGCGCGCGCTCGCCGCGCGCGTGGCCGGGGTGGCCGAGGCGGCAGTCACCGTGCACGTGACCTACCTCGGCGGCGGTTTCGGCCGCCGGCTCGACGCCGACGTCGCCGGCCAGGCGGTACGGATCGCGCTGGAAGCCGGGGGCCGCCCGGTGCAACTGGTCTGGTCGCGCGAGGAGGACCTGACGCACGACTTCTACCGCCCAGCAGCGGTGGCGCTGATGCAGGCCAGCCTGGACGCGCAGGGCGCCGTGACCGGCCTGCGCATCACCAGCGCCGGCGATGCGATCGCGCCGCGCTGGCTCGAGCGTGGCCTGCCGGCGCTGGCCGGCCCGTTCGACCCACCGGACAAGACCGCCAGCGAGGGCCTGTTCGACCTGCCCTACGACGTGGCGCACCAGCGCATCGCCCACGTGGCCACGCGCAGCGGCGTGCCGGTGGGCTTCTGGCGCTCGGTCGGCCATTCGCACAACGCCTTTTTTAGCGAAGGCTTCCTCGACGAACTGGCCCACGCGTCGAGCACGGACCCGGTGGCGTTTCGCCTGGCGCTGCTCGGCGACATGCCGCGCCACGCGGCCGTGCTCCGGATGGCGGCCGAGAAGTCCGGCTGGCCCGGCTTCGGCACGGCGCAGCCGCTGCCGCCCGGCCGGGCGCGCGGCGTGGCGTTGCACGAGAGCTTCAACAGCATCGTCGCCGAGGTGGTCGAGGTCTCGCTCGCCGACGGCCAGCCACGGGTGCACCGGGTGGTCTGCGCCATCGATTGCGGCACGGTGGTCAACCCCGGCATCATCGCCCAGCAGATCGAGAGCAGCGTCGTCTTCGCGCTCAGCGCGGCGCTCTACGGGCGCATCGACATCGCGCGCGGCGCAGTGCGGCAGAAGAATTTCCGCGCCGACGAAATGCGCCTGCTCACGCTGGCGCAGGCGCCGCAGATCGAGACGCACATCGTTGCCAGCACGCGCGATCCCGGCGGCGTCGGCGAACCGGGCACGCCGCCGCTGGCGCCGGCGCTGGCCAACGCATTGTTCGCGTTGACCGGCACGCGGTTGCGCGACCTGCCGCTCGACCTGCAGGCCTAGACACAATACCGTTCGCTCAGCCAGCGCCCCGTGCGGGCTCAGGGCGAACGGCTGACTGAACAGCGCTGGGCCCAGACGTCACGGCCGCCGCGTCGGGGTGGGCGGCCGGACTCCGCCATCGCTGGAGCCGCTTGGGCGTCGATGGACCGCAACCGCGCGTCCCACGCCCGGCCGACGCCTATGCCGCGGGGCGGGCCGCGTTCAAGGTGGCTCGCGTGGCCTCTGCGACGCGGCGCGCTGCGGCGGCGAAATCTGCCCCCGCGCTCGCGTACAGCACCGCCCGCGACGAATTCACGACGATCGTCGCGCCGCCGCGGGCGCCGGCCCGCACGGTGGCGGCGGCGTCGCCGCCCTGCGCGCCGATGCCCGGGATCAGCAGCGGCAAGGTGGGCGCGAGTTCGCGCACGCGCTCGATCTCGGCCGGGAAGGTGGCGCCCACCACCAGCCCGATCTGGCCGCCGCGGTTCCAGGGGCCGCTGGCCAGCCGGGCGATGCGCTCGTAGAGGAATTCGCCCGCCTGGCCGTCCGCGCCGGCCAGGCGCTGGCCCTGCAGGTCAGCGCCGCCGGGGTTGGAGGTGCGGCAGAGCAGGATCGCGCCCTTGCCCGGGTAGGCCAGATACGGCTCGATCGAGTCGAAGCCCATGAACGGTGAGAGCGTCACGGCGTCGGCGCGGTAGCGCTCGAAGGCCTCGCGGGCGTATTGCGCGGCCGTCGAGCCGATGTCGCCGCGTTTGGCGTCGAGGATCACCGGCACCTGCGGCGCCACGGCACGGATGTGCGCGATCAGCCGTTCGAGCTGGTCTTCCGCGCGGTGGGCGGCAAAGTAGGCGATCTGCGGCTTGAAGGCGATCACCAGGTCGCGGGTGGCGTCGACTATTGCCGAGCAGAAGTCGAAGATCTTCGCCGCGTCGCCCGCCCAGCCGCCAGGAAGCCTCGAGGGCTCGGGGTCGAGGCCGACGCACAGCAGCGAGTCGTTGCGTTCGCGCGCCTGCGCGAGCTGATCCGTAAAGTTAAGGCGCACTTACCGAATACGCCTTGCCAGTTTGGCCGCCAGGCCGGTGTAGTTGCCCGGCGTCAGCGCGCGCAGGCGGGCTCGCTCGGCTTCGGGCAGCGGCAGCGAGTCGATGAACGCGGCCATTGCCTCGCGGGTGATGGCCTTGCCGCGCGTGAGCTCCTTGAGCTGCTCGTACGGATTGGCCAGGCCGTGGCGGCGCATCACCGTCTGGATCGGCTCGGCCAGCACTTCCCAGGCGGCATCGAGATCGGCCTCCAGGGCGGTGCGGTTGACCTCGAGCTTGCCGAGGCCGCGCTGCAGGCTGTCCATGCCGAGCAGCGCGTAACCGAAGGCGACGCCCATGTTGCGCAACACCGTGCTGTCGGTGAGGTCGCGCTGGAAGCGGCTGATCGGAAGCTTCTGCGACAGGTGCGTCAGCAGCGCGTTGGCGAGGCCGAAGTTGCCCTCGGCGTTCTCGAAGTCGATCGGGTTGACCTTGTGCGGCATCGTCGACGAGCCGATCTCGCCGGCCTTCAGGCGCTGCGTGAAGTAGCCGTGGCTGATGTAGCCCCAGAGGTCGCGCGACCAGTCGATCAGGATCGTGTGCGTGCGCGTCATCGCGTCGAACAGCTCGGCCATCGCGTCGTGCGGCTCGATCTGGATCGTGTAGGCGTTGAATGCCAGCCCGAGATGCTGCTCGACGACGTTGCGCGCAAAGGCTTCCCAGTCGACGTCGGGATAGGCCGCCAGGTGCGCGTTGTAGTTGCCCACCGCGCCGTTCATCTTGGCCAGCAGCCTGACGCCGGCGATCGCCTCCCGCCCGCGCTGCAGCCGCGCCACGACGTTGGCCACTTCCTTGCCGAGCGTCGTCGGGCTCGCGGTCTGGCCGTGGGTGCGGCTGAGCATCGGCACGTCTGCCAGCCCGTGCGCGAGGGCGACGAGGGTGGCGATGAGGCCGTCCAGCGCGGGCAGCAACACCTCGGCGCGCGCGCGCTGCAGCATCAGCGCGTGGCTGGTGTTGTTGATGTCCTCGCTGGTGCAGGCGAAGTGCACGAACTCGGCGGCGGCGCTGAGCTCTCGATGCGTCTCGGTGGCGCCCTCGAAGCGTCCCTTGAGCCAGTATTCGACGGCCTTGACGTCGTGGTTGGTGGTGGCCTCGATGTCCTTGATCGCCCGCGCGTCGGCCTCGGAGAAGCGCAGCACCAGGCCGCGCAACATCCCGCGGGCTGCGTCGGAGAGCGGCCTGAACTCGGCGAGCCCGGCATCCGACAGCGCGATGAACCACTCGACCTCGACCTGCACCCGGCGGTGCATCAGCCCGAACTCGCTCAGCAGCGGACGCAAGGCCGCCATCTTCGGTGCATAGCGGCCGTCCAGCGGCGACAGGGCGGTGAGGGCGGACAGGGTCATCGCAGGGCGTGCGGCGCGGGAGGCGCCGCCGTCGAAAGGAGGGTGGACACGCGCACGGCACGTGGCGAGACGCCGATTTTAGGCGCCTCGCCACGTGCCGTGCGCGGCGCCGCGGCCGCTACCAGCGCAGCTCGAAGCGGCAGGCTTCGTCGCCGCGGGCCTCGCAGCTGACTTCGCTGGCCGAGGCCTGCGGATGCACGAGGACGCGGAACAGCCGCTCGAAGGTGGCGGCGTAGAAGTCGCAGACTGGCACGGTGCTGGATTGCCCGACGCACATCGGGTTGCCGCGGATCGTGAGCACCACCGGCCGGCCGGCGCGGGCGGCGAAGCGGCCGCTGCCGGCGAAAGTCCAGGCGTGCTTGCGAATCGCCGCCAGCAGCACCCGGCTGGCCGCGGCGGGCGGCAGGCACTTCAGCAGCCACTGCACCGGCCGCGGGATGCGGTGGGCGAGCAGGTAGTCGGCGGTGCGCAGGCCGGCGTCGCGCGCCACGGCAACGGCGACGCGCTCGCCCAGTTCGCTGCGCAGAACCCGGTGCAGGCGCGAGACCTCTGCTTCGTCGACCATGCGCGTCGGCGGGCTGGCGAGGTGGTGCGACAGCCCGGCCGCAGCGAACACCTCGGCGGCAAGGTGCCGGCCGAGTTGATCGTGCAGCGCCTCGGCCACGCGCGTGATCGCGTTCGGCCCGATGCGGTTCGCCGTCGCGGCGAGATCCATCGGCGCTGCCGTCAGCAGGCGCGGGCCACTTCGCGCCGAGGCGGCGCGGCCTCGGCCGCGTCATCCTCGTCGGCCAGTTGTTCGGTGCCGCCGCCGCAGGCCAGCGCCGCGATGGCCTCGCCCTTTTGCCGCTTGTGCTCGATCTTGGGCCCGTGCATCGTGACCCAGCCTTCGTCGCTGGCCACGCTCTCGGTGCCGGGGGCCATCTGGCGCGTGGCGTCGAATGCGAAGTCGACGTTCTTCTTCGACTGCGGACCCCAGTAGCCGACGCGGCCGAGGTCGTAGAAGGTGCGCTGGAAGCCGCTCTTGAGAAACGCCTTCAGGCAGCCCATCAGGTACTTGCGCCGGGTCTTGTCCTTCGTCCACGGGTACTCGAAGAAGGTCTTGTGCATGAAGAAGCGGCGGTAGTTGTTCATCACGCGGTCGAGCAGCTCGGCGCGGTCCATCGCGTCGGGCTTCATGATCGGCGTGACGAAGTTGTACTTCTCGAAGTCGAACACCTCGACCTTGTCGCCGAGCTCCTGGAACAGGTCGGAGAACGGCCACGGCGTGTACATCGCCCAGTTGGCCATGTCGGGCTTCCAGTCCATCGCCATGCGGTAGGTCTCTTCCAGCGTCTCGGCGGTCTCGTTCTCGAGCCCGACGATGAACTGCGCCTCGGTCACGATGCCGGCGTCGCGCAGCAGCTGGATGGCCTTCTTGTTCTGCGCGATCGTGGTTTCCTTGTTGAAGCGGTCGAGCTTCAACTGCGCTGCCGCCTCGGTGCCGAGCGAGACGTGGATCAGCCCGGCCTTGCGGTACATCGGCAACAGCTCTTCGTCGCGCAGGATGTCGGTGACGCGGGTGTTGATGCCCCACAGCACGGGCAGCTTGCGCGCGATAAGCTCCTCGCAGAAGGCGATGAACTTCTTGCGGTGGATCGTCGGCTCCTCGTCGGCGAGGATGAAGAAGCCCACCTGGTGGTCGCGCACCAGGGCCTCGATCTCGTCGACCACCTTGATCGGGTCGCGTACGCGGTAGTCGCGCCAGAACTTCCACTGGCTGCAGAAGCTGCAGGTGAACGGGCAGCCGCGCGCGAAGTTCGGGATCGCCACCCGCACCCCCATCGGGATGTAGATGTACTTGCCCCAGTCGAGAATGCCCCAGTCGGGGGCGACGCGGTCGAGGTCCTTGATCGTCGGCTCGGCGGGCGTGGCGACGACCTTGCCGTCGTCGAGGAAGGCGATCCCGCGCACGCCCGAGCGGTCGCGCGCCCAGGCACCGTCCTCGACCGCGCGCACGAGGTTCAGGAAGACCTGCTCGCCTTCGCCGCGGACCACGGCGTCGATCCACGGCGCCTCCCTGAGCACCTGCGGGTACATGAAGGTGCCATGGATGCCGCCGAGCACGGTGACCACGTCCGGGTTGACCTCCTTGGCGACCTGCAGCAGCCGCTGGGCCTTGTAGATCGCCGGGGTGATGGCAGTGCAGCCGACCACGTCGGGGCGGATCTCCGCGATGCGCTCGCGCACCTGCTCGTCGCTCAGGTGGTTGGTCATCGCATCGACGAAGACCACGTCCTCGTAGCCGGCGTCCTTCAGGTAGCCGGTGATGTAGGCGACCCAGGCCGGCGGCCAGTTGCCTGCGATCTCGGCGCCGCCGGAGTGGTAGTTGGGGTGCATCAGCAGGATACGCATGGGGGAGTCCTACGCAATGGATGGGCATCGCACCGTAAGGCAGCCTGATTCGGTGCGCCTTGAGGTATGTCAACAATAATTGTCATACACGGTGTCAAGCATACATGACACTCTGTAGATCCCCGCCGGGCGCGCGGGGCGGCCCCGATTGACGCTACCGGAACGCGTCTTGCTTAATCGGCCCTGCGCACGCCGAAAAGAGTGCGTCACGCGGCCCGGCCCACGTCCACGCCGCCGAACCCCACACCCGAGGAGCCTTCTTCATGACCTTCACCCGTCGTCACGCCCTGCTGGGCACCCTGGCTGCCGCCGCGCTGGCCGCCACCGCCGGCCCCACCCTGGCCCAGGGCAAGCTCAAAGTCGCCGCGATCTACACCGTGCCGGTCGAGCAGCAGTGGGTCAGCCGGATCGACAAGGCGCTGAAGGCTGCCGCCGCGCGCGGCGAGATCGAGTACGTGTTCAGCGAGAACGTCAGCAACGCCGACTACGAGCGCGTGATGCGCGGCTATGCCGAGAAGGGCCACCAGCTCATCGTCGGCGAGGCCTTCGCCGTCGAGGCCGCCGCGCGCAAGGTGGCCAAGGACTACCCGAAGACGAGCTTCCTGCTCGGCAGCTCGGGCAAGCCGCAGGAGCCGAACTTCGCGGTGTTCGACAACTTCATCCAGGAGCCGGCCTACCTGTCGGGGATGATCGCCGGCGGCATGACCAAGACGAACAAGATCGGCATGGTCGGCGGCTTCCCGATCCCCGAGGTCAACCGGCTGATGAACGCCTTCATGGCCGGCGCGCTCGAGGTCAACCCGAAGACCGAGTTCATGGTCACCTTCATCAACAGCTGGTTCGACCCGCCCAAGGCCAAGGAAGCCGCGTTCGCGATGATCGACAAGGGCGCCGACGTACTCTATGCCGAGCGCTTCGGCGTCAGCGACGCGGCCAAGGAGAAGGGCAAGCTCGCCATCGGCAACGTCATCAACACGCAGGACAAGTACCCCGACACCGTGGTTGCCTCGGCGCTGTGGAACATGGAGCCGACGATCGACCTCGCGTTGAAGCAGGTGAAGGAAGGCAAGTTCAAGGCGGTGGACTTCGGCGTCTATTCGACGATGAAGTGGAAGGGCAGCGAGCTCGCGCCCTTGGGCACGTTCGAGAAGAAGGTGCCTGCCGAGATCGTCGCCAAGGTGCAGGCCAGGCAGAAGGCCATCCTCGACGGCAGCTTTGTCGTCAAGGTCGACGACAGCCAGCCCAAGCCGACCGCCAAGTGAGCCGCGGCTGCGGGCGGTGGGTGCCGGCTCTCGTCCCGCCTCAGCCCCAGAACGCCCACAGCGCCACCACCGCCATCGCGCACACCAGCGTGATGCCGTAGGCCAGCGCGACGGTGGCATTGCGCAGCAGCGTCGTCCACCAGCGGCCGCGGTAGAAGCGGTGCGAAGCCAGCACCGCATAGACCGGCATGGCAAGAAATGCGGCGATCTCCAGCCCCGGCACCGGCAGCAACGCGATCAGCACGGCAGCGAACCAGAACGCATGCAGGTGCAGCGCGAAGACCAGGTGCTCGGCGTAGCGCAGTCGGCGGTTCAGGTAGACGAGCTTGAGCCATGCCGCGAAGATTGGCACCAGCAGGAACATCGCGCTGCCCCAGTGGTTGAGGAAGCGCTCCGACGCCTGCTCGAACTCGCGGGCGACGTTCTTCGGGTCGAGGTCGAGGCGGCGCTGCAGCCGGCTGCAGACCGAGGCTGGCAAGCGCTCGCAGAAGAAGACGCCGTCGTGGATGCCGACGCGCGGCCCGGCCGCGCCCCAGCCGATCTCGAAGTCGGGCTCGCTCGCCTTGTCGAACACGATCGCCTTCTCCGGCGTCGCCGCGAACTCGAAGGCGTGCGTCAACCGCAGCGCAAGCAGCACCACCAGGCTGATCGTCAGGTACAGCCGCAGCGGTAACACGTAGCGGCGGCGCCGGCCGGCCAGGTACTCCCGCGACAGTTGGCCCGGTTTCAGGAACAGCAGCGTTAGCGTGCGCCACAACGCGCCTTCGGCGGCGACGACGCTGCCGCCGAACTGCTGCGCGAATTCGCCCAGCGTCGGCGCACGCAGGGTCGTCTCCTGCCCGCACGCAGGGCAGAACTTGCCCCGTGCCACGCCGAAGGCATGGCCACAGTTGAGGCAGGCAGCGTCGACTGGCGCGGTGGTGGGCATGCGGCGGTGGTGAGGCAGCGACAATGCCGGCGATGGTAGCGACCGCCCGCCCCGCGCCCGATACCGACGCCGCGCACGCCGTGCTGCGGATGGCCGGCATCACCAAGCGCTTCGGCGCGCTGGTGGCCAACGACGCCATCTCTCTAGATCTCGGCCGCGGCGAGGTGCTGGCGTTGCTGGGCGAGAACGGCGCCGGCAAGTCGACGCTGGTGTCGATCCTGTTCGGCCACTACGTCGCCGACGACGGCGAGATCGAGGCCTTCGGCCGGCCGTTGCCGCCGGGCGACCCGAAGGCGGCACTCGCCGCCGGCATCGGCATGGTGCACCAGCACTTCACGCTGGCCGACAACCTGTCGGTGCTCGACAACGTCATGCTCGGCACCGAGCCGCTTTGGCTGCCGTTCTCACGCCGCGCCGCTGCGCGCCGCAGGCTCGAGGAAACCGGGCGCCGCTTCGGCCTCGGCGTCAACCCCGACGCGCTGATCGGCACACTGTCGGTGGGCGAGCGCCAGCGCGTCGAGATCCTGAAGGCGCTGGTACGCGGCGCGAAGATTCTGATCCTCGACGAGCCGACCGCGGTGCTCACGCCGCAGGAGAGCGAGTCGCTGTTCGCGACGCTGTCCCAGCTCGTTGCCGAAGGCCTGTCGGTGATCTTCATCAGCCACAAGCTCGACGAGGTGCTACGCGTGTCGCGCCGCATCGCCGTGCTGCGCGGCGGCAAGCTGGTCGCGACGCTGCCGGCGGCCGAGGCCGACAAGGCGATGCTCGCCGAGCTGATGGTCGGCCGTGCGGTGCCGCCGGCCGTGCGTCATCCGCGACCGCCGGGCCCGGTGGTGTGCGCGTTGCGCGACGCAGTGCTCGCAGGCAGCGGCTCGCAGCGGCTGCTCGACGGCCTGACGCTCGACCTGCATGCCGGCGAGGTGGTGGCCATCGCCGGCGTGGCCGGCAACGGGCAGGACGCGCTGGCCGACGTGCTGTGCGGGCTGCACGCGCTGGATGCCGGCACGCTGAGCGTGAACGGCGCGTCGCTGCCCGCCCAGCCGTGCGCCTGGGTGCGCGCCGGTGTGGCGCGGATCCCGGAAGACCGTCACGCGGTGGGCGTGGTCGGCGACCTGCCGGTGTGGGAGAACGCGATCCTGGAGCGCTACACATCGCCCGCGTTCGCGCGCTTCGGCGTGATCCGGCGCGACGTGGCGCAGGACCATGCGCGCGCGCTGATCGACCGCTACGACGTGCGCGGCACGCAGGCGGCCGGGCTGGAAACGCCGACGCGTGCACTCTCGGGCGGCAACATGCAAAAGCTCATCCTCGGCCGCGCCTTGATGGGCGATCCCGACACGGCCACGGCGCCGAGCCTGATCGTCGCCAACCAGCCCACCTGGGGCCTGGACATCGGCGCCGTCGCGTACGTGCACCAGCAGCTGCTCGACGCCTGCGCGGCCGGCTCGGCAGTGCTGCTGATCTCGGAAGACCTCGACGAAATTTTCGCGCTCGCCGACCGCATCGCGGTGATGCACCACGGCCGGCTCACCGAGGCGCGGCCCGCGGCGCAGTGGACGCTGGCCGCGATCGGCCTGGCGATGACGGGGCCGGCGCGGCACGAAGGCCTGGCGCATGCTGCGGCTTGAACGCCGCGCGGTGCCGTCGCGCGCCGCCCAGCTCGCTGCGCCGTTCGCCGCGGTCGCGTTCACGCTCGTCGTCACCTCGCTGCTCGTCGCCTGGGCGGGCGCGCCGGTGGGCCAGGCCTACGCGCTGCTGCTCGAAGGCGGCTTCGGCTCGGCTTTCGCGTGGGGCGAGACGCTGACCCGCGCCACGCCGCTGATCCTTACCGGTCTGTCGGCTGCCGTGGCCTTCAAGGCGCGCCTGTTCAACATCGGCGCCGAGGGCCAGCTCTATCTGGGCGCGCTCGCCGCGGTGGCGGTGGGCGGACTGCACGGCGGCAGCGGCTTCGCGCTCGCGCCGTGGCTGCTGTTCCCGCTGATGATGCTGGCCGCCGCTGCCGCAGGCGCGCTGTTGCTGCTGGGCCCGGCGCTGCTGAAGAGCCGCCTCGGCGTCGACGAGGTGGTGACGACGCTGCTGCTCAACTTCATCGTGCTGCTGTTCGTGAGCCTGGTGCTCGACGGCCCGATGAAAGACCCTTCGGCGATGGGCTGGCCGCAGAGCGTCGCATTGCAGGACGCGCTGCAACTCGGCAAGCTCGCCGAACGCAGCCGCATCCACAGCGGACTGCTGTGGGCGCTCGTGCTGTCGGTCCTGCTGTGGGCGATGCTCAAGTACACGACCACCGGCTTCGAGATCCGCGCCGTCGGCGCCAATGCACGCGCCGCGGCGTTTGCCGGCATGCCGGTCGGCTGGGTCACGGTGAAGGTGGCGCTGCTGTCGGGCGCGCTCGCCGGGCTGGCGGGCGCGATCGAGGTCGCCGGGCGCACCGGCTACGTCACGCTCGACATGTCGCCCGGCTACGGCTACAGCGGCATCGTGATCGCGATGCTCGCGGCGCTGAACCCGCTGGGCGTGGTGGCAGCGGCGGTTTTCGTCGCCGGCATCCTGGTCGGCGCCGACAGCATGAGCCGCGCGGTGACGGTACCGACCTATATTGCGGACGTGATCGTGAGCGTGTCGCTACTGGCCATGCTGGTGGCGGCGATGCTTTCCAACTACAGGCTGACCGCCCCCAAGGCCGTCGCTCCGCGGCGTCCGCCCCCCGAGGGGGAGCAAGAATACTCGGGGCGGCCCGGCGACTTCTTGTGACCGCGCCCAAGGCCACCGTTTCGCGACGTCCGCCCCCCCAGGGTGGAGCAAGCAAACGTGGGGCGGCCCTGCGTTTCATCGAAAGGATCCACTGATGCGCGTGCTGCTGTTCGGAAATGCCGGTTCCGGCAAGACCTTCTACGCCGAGCACCTGGCGCGGCGCCACCATCTTGCGCACCTGGACCTGGACGCCGTCGTCTGGGAGCCGGGCCAGGTGGGCGTGTTGCGACCGCTGCCCCGCGTGACCGAGGACCTGACGCAGTTTCTCGATGCCCACTCGAGCTGGGTCATCGAAGGCTGCACCAGCGAGCTGGTGGCGCTGGCCGCGGCCGACTGCACCGAGCTCGTGTTCATGAACCCGGGCGAGGCGGTGTGCCTGGCAAACTGCCGCGCGCGGCCCTGGGAGCCGCACAAGTTCGCCAGCAAGAAGGCCCAGGACGAGAAGCTGTCGCTGCTGCTCGACTGGGTGCGTGGCTACTACGTGCGGGACGACGACTGGTCGCTGGCACGCCACCGCGAGCTCTTTCGCGGCCACGACGGCACCAAGCGCGAAGTGCTCTCGCCGTTGGTGTTGCACGAAGGCGGCGCCGATGCTGGCTGAAACCGCCGAGCTGCTGCTCAGCGTGCCGTTCTGGGTCGCGGTGCTGCGCATCGCGACGCCGCTGATCCTGGGCACGCTGGGCGTGCTGCTGTGCGAGCGCGCCGGGGTGCTGAACCTGGGCATCGAAGGCATCATGGTGGCCGGCGCCTTCACCGGCTGGCTCACTGTGTACCAGGGCGGCGGGCTGTGGCTCGGCGTCGGTGTGGCGGCAGCCACCGGCGCGCTGCTCGGGCTGCTGCACGGGTTCTTGACGGTGTCGCTCGCGCTGTCGCAGCACGTCACCGGGCTCGGCATCACGCTCTTCGCGGCCAGCCTGGCGAGTTATGCGTACCGGGTGAGTTTTCCGAAGGTGGAGAGCCCGCCGACGATCCAGCCCTTCGCCGAGCTGGCCGCGCTGCCGATCCCGGTGCTGAACCAGCAGACGGCACTCACGCTGCTGGCGCTGCTGTTGGTGCCCGCCATCGGCTACGGGCTGTACCGCACACCGCTCGGGCTGGCCGTGCGCATGGTGGGCGAGAACCCGGCCGCCGCCGAGGGCCAGGGCCTTTCCGTGGCGCGTGCGCGCATCGGCGCGATCATGGCCGGCTCGGCGCTGATGGGCGTGGCCGGCGCCTTCCTCACGCTGGCGGCGTTCAACGCGTTCTACTTCAACATGGTCAACGGCCGCGGCTGGGTCTGCGTGGCGCTGGTGGTGTTCGCGTCCTGGCGGCCCGGCAAGGCGCTGCTCGGCGCGCTGCTGTTCGGCCTGTTCGACGCGCTTCAACTGCGGCTTCAGCAGTCGGGTTCGGGCCTGTTCGGTTTGTCGGTGCCGTACCAGGTGTACCTGATGCTGCCCTACGTCCTGTCGATCGTCGCGCTCGTCGTGATGGCGCGCCGCGCCGCCTACCCGCAGGCGTTGATGAAGCCCTATCGCAAGGGCGAACGCTAGTGACGCCGCGCCAAGCTTGCGCCATCGACAGCGACCGGGATCACCCGATGCTCTACCAGGGTCACCACCTTCGCGGCCGGCCGCCCGCCACGGGAGCGATCGCGTGAGCGGCGCTGCTTGGCCGGTGATCGCGGCCGGCGTCGCGATGAGGACGACCACGTTGCGGAAGCGCTGCTGGCAGACGCTCTTGCTGGCTGCCGTCCTGGCCGGTGGCTGCACGTCGGAGCAGGTCTACAACTCGGCCCAGGGCTGGCGCCGCAACGAGTGCTACAAGATTGCCGATCTGGCGCAGCGCGAGCGCTGCCTCGTGGACGCCAACCGCCCCTACGACGCCTACCGCGCGGCAAGCGGCGCGAATCGATAGCGCATGACAGAACAACCCAAGCCGGCGCCATGGGTGCGCGAGGAACTGCTGCATCTCCTGTCCGTATCGGCCACGCTGGCCGGGCTGTGCGTGACCGTCGTCGCGCTGATGAAGGCCTTCGGCGGGCACTCCGGCAGCGCGACCGTCGTCGACGACCTGTTCGCCGTGTGTGCGCTGCTGTTCCTGGCCAGCACCTACCTGATCTTCTGGGCCCTGAAGACAACCAAGCCAGGCCTCGCGAACCTGCTGGTGCACGTGCTCGACGTGGTGTTCCTGGTCGCGCTGACGCTGATGACCTGCGCCGCGTTCGTGATGGTCTACACCGTCTGGTAGCTCGCCATTCGGCTGCGGCGAGGCCGGGCCGTGCGGGGGCTCCGAGGTCCGGGGATCGTGCAGGCGGCCCCCACCCGCCAGGTCAATAACCTGACCTGGAGACCGACCATGACCCGTGCAATGGCCGCTTCCCTGCGCCATCTGCTGCCGCTTGGGTTCCTGCCCGCAAGTGCCTGCGCGCTGGCGCAGACCGCCGCGCCCAGCTTTCCCGACGCGCAGGCCAGCGATCCGGTGGCGCTCGGCTGGATGAAGGGGTTTGCGCCGCCGCCCGACCGCGTGATCCGCTTTGCCGAGGGCCGCAGCAAGCACTTTCCGCAGTT
The DNA here is from genome assembly GCA_963779155.1 of uncultured bacterium. Lineage (GTDB taxonomy): Bacteria > Pseudomonadota > Gammaproteobacteria > Burkholderiales > Burkholderiaceae_C > CAIKUF01. The sequence goes on from CAVZXE010000016.1 coordinate 57,784, forward strand.
GCGCTGGTCGTTTCCCAACGACCACAGGCATCTGGTGCCGACGAGCAACGTCTCGCGCGGGCTCTGCGCGCCGACGCCGCTGCCGCGCACCGAGCACGACGACATCGACGCGGTGACATTTCGCGGCCGCTGCAGCGACCAGACGATGACCTGGGCGCAGGCGCTGGCAGCCAACTACACCGACGGCATCGTCGTCATGCCCAAGGGGCGCATCGTGTATGAGCGCTGCTTCGGCGCACTGCGACCGGACGGCCAGCATATCGCGATGTCGGTGACCCAGTCGTTCTTCGGCACCATCGGCGCGATGCTGGTCGCCGACGGCACGCTCGACGCCAACGCCAAGGTCGCGCAGTACGTGCCGGAACTGAAGGACGCGGCCTTCGGCGACGCCACGGTGCGCCAGGTGCTCGACATGACCGCCGGCCGGCAATACAGCGAGGACTACGCCGGCCCGAAGGCCGAGATGTTGATCGCGCGCTGCACCTCGCACCCGCTGACGGGCAACGCGAACTTCGATCCGACCTCGCTCCCGGCCTACCACGCGCTGGCCCGGCACCTGATGGCAAACCCTCGCTGAAGCGACGTCGGCGCCGCGGGTCAGGCGTTCAGGCCGGCAAGCGCGCTGATCGCCAGCGCGTAGCCGCGCACCCCGAACCCGAGGATCACGCCGCGCGCGGCGGGCGAAATATAGGAGTGGTGGCGAAATGGCTCGCGCGCATGCACATTGGAGATGTGCAGTTCGATCACCGGCACGCCGGCACCCTTGATCGCATCGTGCAGCGCGACCGAGGTGTGCGTGTAGGCCCCGGCGTTGAAGACGACGCCGGCCAGCGTGCCGGCAGCATGTGCCCGTCCGGCCTCGTGGATCCAGTCGATCAGCACGCCTTCGTGGTTGGATTGCCGGAAGTCCAGGCGCAGGCCGTTCGTGGCGCAGGCGTCGAGGCACAGCGCTTCCACGTCGGCCAGCGTCTGCGCGCCATAGACGGCCGGCTCGCGGGTGCCGAGCAGGTTCAGGTTCGGGCCGTTCAGGATCAGGGCGGTCTTCATCTGTTCGTAGGCTCCATGCGAGGGCGCGCGCCGGTCAGCGCTGGGCGCGGCTCATTTTCGCGCGGAACAGTTCGGCGATGCCGACTTCGCGCGGCCCGGGCAGCAGGGTGAAGGCTTCTCCGGCGCGGAGCGTGCCGGGCACGCGCACCGACAGGTACATGCCGCACCAGCCACTTTGCGCCATCAGCTTGCCGGCCTGGGCGAAGCCCATCGCCGCGTTGAACTTGAAACACGGGAAGCGTGGCTCGCTCACCGCCAATTCGCAGTCGCCGAAACGCAGCACGTCTCCCACCCAGGCCTGCGATTCGAGCAGGCCGGCGAGCGTGAGGTTCTCGCCCAGGACGCCGCTCGGAAGCGGCGCATCCCACGGCGAGACCCGGGCCTGGGCGCGCACCGTCTGCCAGAACGGGTAGTGCTCGCTCGGGTAGGCGTACACGGCCTTCGACAGTCCGCCGTGCACCGACAGGTCGGCCTGCTCGTCGCCCTCGAGCCCGAGCGCGCGCACGGCCACGCGGGCGTCGACGCCGCGCTTGCCAATGGCCGTCATGACGGCGCGGCCGTCGATGTCCAGCTCGCGCGCGGTGGCGACATTGACGCTCAGGATCCGTCCACCCATGGCGTGATGATGCACCAGCCCGGGCCGCGGCGACGGGCCGTCCCGGCGTGCCCCGGCGCCCGCCGAGCCTGCCGAGCCTGCCGAGCCTGCCGAGCCTGCCGAGGGGCGTCGCATAATGTCGGTCGGGAACGGCGCGCCCCCTGAAGCTCGGTGGTGACGAGGGTGTCACGGCGGCGCGACAATCGTCCTCCAAGGGCCTGGGTTCGGATCAGGCCGCCCGTGAATTTCAACCACTGGACCCCCTCATGAACCAACCCACCGTGGAAGGCCTGAGCCTGAACGTGCCCGCCTATGTCAACAACTCGCGCCTGATCGCCTGGGTGGCCGAGATGGCCACGCTGACCCAGCCGAGCGCCGTCTACTGGTGCGACGGCAGCGCCGAGGAATACGAGCGCCTGTGCGCGCAGCTCGTTGCGGCCGGCACCTTCAAGCGCCTGAACCCCGCGCTGCGGCCGAACAGCTTCCTCGCCTGCAGCGACGCGAGCGACGTGGCGCGGGTCGAGGATCGCACCTTCATCTGCTCGAAGCTGAAGGAAGACGCCGGTCCGACCAACAACTGGATGGCGCCGGCCGAGATGCGCGAGCTGCTGCAGACCGGCGAGCGCGCGCTCTTCAAGGGTTGCATGAAGGGCCGCACGATGTACGTCGTGCCGTTCAGCATGGGGCCGCTGGGCTCGCCGATCGCGCACATCGGCGTCGAGCTGAGCGACAGCCCGTACGTGGCCGTGAACATGAAGATCATGACGCGCATGGGCCGCCATGTGCTCGAGGTGCTGGGCCCCATCGGCGCCTTCGTGCCTTGCGTGCACACGGTGGGCGCGCCTCTGCAGGCCGGGCAGAAGGACGTGCCCTGGCCGTGCAACAAGACCAAGTACATCGTGCACTACCCCGAGGAACGCGAGATCTGGAGCTACGGCTCGGGCTACGGCGGCAACGCGCTGCTGGGCAAGAAGTGCTTCGCGCTGCGCATCGCGAGCTGGATGGGGCGCGAGAGCGCGGGCAGCCTGGGCTGGCTGGCCGAGCACATGCTTCTGCTTGGCGTCACCTCGCCCGACGGCCGCAAGCACCACGTGGCCGCCGCCTTCCCGAGCGCCTGCGGCAAGACCAATTTCGCGATGCTGATCCCGCCGGCGGGCTTCGAGGGCTGGAAGGTCAGCACCATCGGCGACGACATCGCCTGGATCAAGCCCGGCCCCGACGGGCGGCTCTACGCGATCAACCCCGAGGCCGGCTATTTCGGCGTTGCGCCGGGCACGAACGAGAAGACCAACTTCAACTGCATGGCCAGCCTCCAGCGCAACGTGATCTTCACCAACGTAGCGCTGACCGACGACGGCGACGTCTGGTGGGAGGGCATGACCGACACGCCGCCCGCGCACTGCATCGACTGGCAGGGGAAGGACTGGACCCCGGCCATCGCCGCCGAGACCGGCGCCAAGGCGGCGCACCCCAATTCGCGCTTCACGGTCTCGGCCCTCAACAACCCGGTGCTCGACGTGGACTGGGACAATCCCGAAGGCGTGCCGATCGATGCCTTCATCTTCGGCGGACGCCGCTCGACGACCGTGCCGCTGGTGACGGAGGCGCGCGACTGGGTCGAGGGCGTCTACATGGCGGCCACGATGGGCAGCGAGACCACTGCCGCCGCCGCCGGCCAGCAGGGCGTGGTGCGGCGCGACCCGTTCGCGATGCTGCCCTTCACCGGCTACAACATGAGCGACTACTTCCAGCACTGGCTCGACATGGGCGTGCGCATCGGCGAGCTGTGCGAGAAGTCGGGTGCCCGGCTGCCGAAGATCTTCTGCGTCAACTGGTTCCGAAAGGGCGCCGATGGCAAGTTCGTCTGGCCCGGCTACGGCGAGAACATGCGCGTGTTGAAGTGGATGATCGACCGCGTCCACGACCGGGCCGACGGCGCCGAGCACGTCTTCGGCGTCAGCCCGCGCTACGAAGATCTCAACTGGGCGGGGCTGGACTTCAGCCCGGCCCAGTTCCAGCAGGTCACGAGCATCGAGCCCGAGGCCTGGCGTGCCGAACTTGCGCTGCACACCGAGTTCTTCAAGCAACTGACCTACCACCTGCCGACCGACCTGGTGCAGACGAAGGCCCGGATCGAGTCGCGCCTGGCCGCCTAGCGCCGGCGATGACGGCGCTGACTCGGCCACGGGCCTAGGACGGTCCCGATGCCCGCACCGGTCTTGCCCGCCGCGTCGGTCGATCTCAGCGACGCCGAGTTCCAGGAGCTCGACGAGCTTCTCGCCGCCACGCCCGAGCCGCTGCTGCCGATGGATGCCGTCATGCTCGACGGCTACCTGTGCGGCCTGATCGTGCAGCCGGTGCTGATCGCGCCCGAGGATTGGTTGCCATGGGTATTCGACGCCGAAGGGCGCAACCTGCCCGAAGGCTCCGATCGGGCCGCGCACGAACGTGCCCGGACACTGACCCTGCGCCGCCACGCGGCGCTGAACCGCGCGTTGCTCGACGACGGCTGGTTCGATCCGCTGATCCTCGAGGCGGCCGATGAAGGCGACATTGACCAGCCTGGCGTCGTGTCGGCGCAGGACGAAGCGGATGCGGCGGCCGAAGCCGAGGCGCTGGCCGGCCTGAACCCGCTGTCACGGCCCTTGCTGCCATGGGTCGCCGGTTTCCAGAGCGCGTGCGAGACCTTCCCGGCCCTGTTCGAGCTGACCGACCCGGCCGTGATGTCGGCGCTGGCACGCCTGTTCCGCCATCTGCCCACCGAGACCGACGACGAGCGCGAGCTGGTCGCTGCACTCGACCGCGACCTGCCGCTGGCCACGCTCGACGAGGCGATCGGCGAGCTGGTCGTCGCCGTTGCCGACCTGGCCGACCTGACGCAGGACGCGCGCTACCACGTCGACACGGTGCGTCGCAACGCGCCCAAGGTTGGCCGCAACGATCCCTGCCCCTGCGGCAGCGGCAAGAAGTTCAAGCTCTGCCACGGCGGCCGCTGAACGGGCCGGGGATGCGGCTGCAACTGCTCTCCGACCTGCATCTGGAAACGGAGGCCTACGAACCCGAGCCTGCACCGGGCGCGGAGTTGCTGGTCCTGGCGGGCGACATCGACAGCAGCTGGGCCGGCCTGGAGCGCTTCCGCGGCTGGCCGGTCCCGGTGATCTTCGTCGCCGGCAACCACGAGTTCGACGGCCGCGAGCTCACGAACGCCTGGCCGGCGCTGCGCGAGCGCTGTGCCGCGCTCGGCTTCACGCTGCTCGAGTGCCAGAGCGCGGTGCTCGCCAGCGCGCAGGGGCGCCGCGTGCGCTTCGTCGGCACGACGCGCTGGTGCGACTTCGACCTCTTCGGCAGCGACGGGCGCGAACGCGCGATGCGGGCCGCCGGTTACTACATGCGCCTGATGGCCGCCACCCGCCACGGCCAGCCGTTCGATGCCGCGCAGGTGCGCGATGAAGCCCTGGCCTGCCGCCGCTGGCTCGAAGCCGAGCTGCGCCGCGCCGACGGCGACTGGGATTCGACGGTGGCGATCACTCACTTCGCGCCAAGCCGTCGCAGCGCCGACCCGCGCTACGGCAGCCAGCCCGGCACGGCGAGCTTCTGCAATGCCGACGACGAGCTGCTGCCGCTGGTGTCGCTGTGGATCCACGGCCACCTTCATTGCCGCCACGACTACGCCGTGCCCACCGGCGACGGCCTGGCGACGCGCGTCGTCTGCAATGCCCGCGGCCACGCGCGCAAGGGCGAGACCGCTGGCTTCGACGGGCTGCGCGTGTTCGATTCAGGGCCCTGATTGACGCACGTCAGCGCGAGGTCCGGTCGCTGCGCCAGACTGCGCGAACCGGGCCGGCGCGGAGCTGCCCGACCGATGGAAGGGACGAGGCCATGGACATCCTGATCGCTGCCGACGGCAGCCCTTACACCAAGCGCATGCTCGGCTACCTGGCCGCGCACGACGAGTGGCTGGGACCGAGGCACAACTACACCGTGACCACGGTGGTGGCGGCGCTGCCCGCGCGCGCCGCCGCCGTTCTCGACAGGGCGGCCGTCAAGGGCTACTACGAGGACGAGGCCGAGAAGGTCTTCAAGCCGATCCGCGCGTTCTTTGCCCGCCAGGGGATCGTCGCGTCGTTCGTGGGCAAGGTCGGCCCGGCGGCGGAACTGATCGCGCGCCAGGCCGAGGCCGGTAAGTTCGACCTGCTGATGATGGGCTCGCACGGGCATGGCAAGCTGGCCAACCTGGTGATGGGTTCGGTCGCCACCCAGGTGCTGGCACGCTGCAAGACGCCGCTGCTGCTGGTGCGCTGAGGCACCCGCGAGGTTCCGTCTATAGGCGCTGCTGCAGCAGCTCAGCGCGGACGCTTAGGGCGCCGGCCCAGCCAGCCCATGGGCGTGTCTTCCCGGGGCAGCGCGCCTTGCACGCGGGCGTCGCCCCGGTCCGGGTAGGCGCTGACCGGGCCGAGGCTGGCTTCGAGGCCGAATGCCGTGCCCATGTCGGCCGGGTCCTCGCCCAAGCGTGCCGGCTGCCGGGTGATTAGGCGACGAAAGAGCGAAGAACTTGGTGCCAGACCCATTGCGAACCCCGACGGCGACATGAACATGCAGTCTGCACCCTGGCGCGCGCGGCAAGGCGCGGAACTGCCGCGGCTTGACGGGGCAGATGTGGCCCCATGCCCCGCCGCGCCGCTTGCTGGCGGCGACCGATGCGGTTGCAGCTGGGCACAGTTTCCTCTTGCATAGGGATGGCCCAAACGCATGACGGGAGCTATTCTGAAAAATAATGCACGGTTCGGTGGTTCCTCAAGCCGAGGAATCCGGACCGCCTGAAGTCCATCGACATGAATCTGACTTTGTTGCAGACACTGACCTGGAGCACCGTTGCGGGCGCGATCGTCAGTGCGCTGGCGCTCGCCGCGGTGGAGCCGCTCGTCCTCGAACACGGTTGGGCCGCTGCCGCAGGCCACAACGAGCTGCCGCCCCTGCCCACCGAACCCACCGCCGCCGGGCCGACCCCGCAACCGGCGGCAAGTGCGGCGGGCGAGGCTGTATCGCGGCACCGGGAGGCCGCTGGCGGCTGAGGCGGGGCGCGCCACTGCCGGGCATCGGTGCCGGGGCGGGAAGGTGCCCTGCCCCGGGTTGCGGTCGAAGCGTCGGCGCGGTGGGCATACGGCGGCAGGCCGCGCGTCTCAGCAGCGCCGATCCAGGCGCCACGAGATGCGCAGACGCGCATCAGTTCAGCGCGACCCGAACATCATCTGCCGCGCCAGCGCCGACTTGACCGGCCCGAGCGCTTGCAGCGCTGCCAGGCCGACGCCCCGCGCCACGCCCAGCCCCGGCAGCTCCCAGGTGAAGCTGCGCGCCAGGAAATCGGTCGCGGCGATCATGCTCCAGCGGTCGGGCGCGCGCTTCCAATCCAGGCGCCGGAGCACGCGGTCGATGTCGGCGCTGGTGCTGGCAGACAGCGAGCGCACCAGCTCGAAGGCATCGCGCAGTCCGAGGTTGAGGCCCTGCCCGGCCACCGGGTGCAATGTCTGCGCCGCATTGCCGATGCGCACCGTCCGCCCTTCGACCAGCGTGCGCTCGGCGTTCAACCCGAGCGCGAAGTGCTTCAGCGGCGTGACGCCGGTGAGGCGCCCGACCGAGGGGTGAAAGATGCTGGCCAGCACGGTCAGCCGCTGCGCATCGGTGAGCGGCGCCACGGGGTCGTCGTCGCTCGGAACGCACCAGACGAGCGCTGCGCGCTGCACCGGGCCTTCGCTCTTGAGCGGCAGCAACGCCGCCGGCCCGTGGCGCGTGAAGCGCTCGAAGGCCGTGCCGGGCGTTCCGCCTTCGACCGTGACCTGGCCCACCCAGGCCGTCTGGCGGTAGTCGTGGGCGAGCACCTTGCGCGCCTGGTCGGCGAAGACGCCGCCCTCGGCGACCACCGCGAGCTCGAAGCGCTCGGCAATGCCTGAATCGACTTCGACGCCGCCGCCAGCACCCTCGCCGAGGCTCTTCAGCGCCGCCACCGGCGTGCCGAAGCGGCTGTGCAGGCGCAGCGGTTCGCGCGCGCAGGCGGCTAGCCAGGCGGCCTGCAACGGGGCCACGATGTGGCCGTAGCTCAGCACGGCGCCGAGCATCGGCACCGCCTCGTCGGCGGCACGGATGCGCAGCTCGGGTTCGCCGAACGGTCCCCAGCTCGGCGGCTGCTGCGACACGTGCACCTCGAGGATGGGTTGCGCGCGTGCCGCGTCCCAGGCCTGGAGCCGCTCGAGCAGCTGAACGCTGCCGAGCGACAGCGCCAGCGTGCGCGGATCACGCGAGATGTCGAACTCGGCCGGGCGCGAATCGAACACCGTCACGCTTGCCTGCGGCAGTGCACGCGCGGCGTGCAGTGCCAAGCTCAGGCCCACCGGGCCGGCACCGATGACGGCCAGGTGCACGGCCGGCTTCAGGGCGGGGGAGCTCGTCATGCGTTCCTTCCGTGCCGCAGGCGAGCGCCTGCCCAGGGGCGCATTATTGGCCGGGCGGCGCCGGAGGCTGCGCAATCCCACGCGGGGCCCGGGCTCCGCCCGCGGGACGGGGCGAACCGAACCTCCCGCGTCGCCTGCTCAGGCCTGGTTCTCCAGCACCATCAGCCCGGATGCGGTGTTCGAGATCGGGATGTGATAGTTGGCGTGGACCTTCTTCACGGTGCCCGTCAGCGCGCCGCGCGTGGCCAGCCACATCAGCAGTTCGACACCCTGCGTGCCGGTGAGCTCCACCAGGTCGGCGATCGAGTACTTCGTCGCCCAGGCCGGGTCGCCGACCAGACTGTCCATGAACTGGAGGTCGAAGTCCTTGTTGATGAAGCCGGCGCGCTCGCCATCGAGCTGGTGCGAGAGCCCCCCAGTGCCGACCACGACGACGCGCTTGTCGGCGTCCCACGACGCGATCGCGCGGCCGATCGCCTGGCCAAGCTTGTAGCAGCGCGCGGCCGACGGCAGCGGGAACTGCACGGTGTTGATGCACACCGGCACCGTCGTCACCGGCCAGGCGCCCTGGCCGGGCCACAGCAGCGCCATCGGCAGCGTGAACGCGTGATCGACCAGCATCTCCTGGCAGGTGGTGAGGTCGAATTCCTCGCCGATCAGCGACTCGATCAGGTGCCACGACAAGTCCTGCTCGCCGCGGAACGGCGGCACGACGGGAATCCCCCATCCTTCGTCGGCGTTGCGGTACTCGGGCGCGGCGCCGACGGCGAAGGTCGGCAGTTTGTCGAGGAAGAAGTTCAGGCCATGGTCGTTGTAGATCACGACCGCGACATCCGGCTTGACCTTGGCCAGCCACGCGTGCACCGACGGAAAGCCGTCGAAGAACGGCTTCCAGTAGGGGTCGGCCTGCAGGTCGCGCGCGATCGCGCGGCCGATGGCTGGCACGTGGGAGGTGGTGATGCCACCGACGATGGTTGCCATGGTGCCTATCTCCCTGCGGCCACGAGCTTGGCCTTGAATTCGTCCTTCGTCATGCCCGTTTGCTGGGCGCCCAGATCCTGCACGTCGAGGCCGAAGATGCCCGCGAACTTGGCCAGGTAGTAGACGTTGCCGCCGGCGGCGATGAGCTGCAGCACATTGCGCGCGCGGATTGCGTCGCGTTGCTGTTCGTTCAGGCCATATTGGGTGCAGTACGCGTCTTCATCGCGCTGAAAGGCCTCGCGGTTGGCGGCGGCGTTGAACGAATAGCACATCTTGTTCAGCGCGTAGCCCTTGCGGGCCTGGGCGCCATCGAACAGCGTCGTGCCGGGAATCTCGCGCTGGCGTTTGCTTGCGCTCATGGCTCGTCTCCTGGTGGATTGCATCAACGGGCCGGCAGGCCGCCAGACCGTGAATCGGCAGTATTCCAGAGCGCATCCAATCGATAAATGGCAGGATACTGATGGCTGCCATGAGCGAACTCGATCATTCAGACCTCGATGGACGGCTGCTGCAGGTGCTGCTGGCCGTCATCGAAGAGCAGTCGGTCACCCGCGCGGCGCAGCGGCTGGACGTGACGCAGTCGGCGGTGAGTCACCTGCTCGACAAGCTGCGCGCCATCGTCGGCGACCCGCTGTTTGTGAAGTCCGGGCGCGGCATCGTCGCCACCGCGCGCGCCGAGGCGCTGGCGGTGCGCGCCCGCGTGCTGCTCGACGACATGCGGGCCTTCGTGGCGAGCGGCGCGTTCGACCCGGCACGCTTCAGCGGTGCCGTCACCATTGCCGCCAACGACCTGCAGCGCGACCTGCTGCTCCCGCTCCTGCTGCGCACCGCGCGCGTCCGCGCGCCGGGGCTCGCGCTGCGCGTCATCCCGTCGGGGGTGCCGAGCGCCGAGATGCTGCGCAATGGACAGTGCCAGCTCGTCATCACGCCGCGCCCGCCGGACGCGACCGACATCGTGCAGAAGCACCTGTTCGAGGACCACTACCTCGTGTACTACGAAGCCGCCTCGCGCGACGCGCCGCGCAGCGAGGCCGAATACCTGGCGAGCGAGCACGTGACGGTGCACTACGAGTCGCGGCGCACGCTCGACATCGACCACGCGCTCGCCGAACGCGGCCTGCAGCGGCGCTTCGCGGTCACGGTGCCCGGGTTCTCGGGGATCGGCCCTTTCCTGCGCGGCAGCCAGCTGCTGGCGACGCTGCCGGGGCTGCTGCGCGCCAACCTGCTGCGCGGCTTCGACACTGCGCCGCCGCCATTCGACTGCCCGCCGATGCCGATGTACATGCTGTGGCACCTGCGCCACCAGACCGACCCGATGCACCAGTGGCTGCGCAGCGCGCTGCAGCGCATCGTCGCGCCCGCGCTCGCGGGGGCACAGGTGCGGCCGAAGCGGCGCGAGCAGGCATGATCGACGGGTTGCTGCCGCGCAGACGTCTCCGAATCGGCACCTGCATGCCCATGCGCGCCAGCCTGCCCTGCAGGCCGGGCGCCACTGCGTATCCTTGCGCTCACGCTCCACCGGCCTCCGGCGCAGGAGATGCACGATGACCCTCGCCCACCTGCTGCTGCGACGCGCCCGCGAAGCGCCAGAGCGCGTCGCGATCTTTCACGGCACGCAAGCGCACGCCACCCATGCCGCATGGGCCGCGCGCAGCGCCGGCCTGGCGCAGCGCCTGCGCGACGCCGGCATGGCGCCCGGCGAGCGCGTGCTGCTCTTCATGCACAACCACCCGCGCTATCTCGAGCTGCTCTGGGCCGCGTGGTGGGCCGGGCTGGTGGTGGTGCCGGTGAACGCCAAGCTGCACCCGCGCGAGGCCGAGTGGATCGTCGCCGACGCCGGGGCGCGCTGGGGCTTCGTCACGCTCGACGTGACGCCGGGTCCGCTGGCCGGGCTCGAGCGCCAGATCGACGTCGAATCGCCCGAGGCCGATGCGCTGCTGGCGCCGGCGGCCGACTTCGCGGCCGTGCCCGTTTCAGCGCGCGAGCCCGGCGACGTGGCCTGGCTCTTCTACACCAGCGGCACCACCGGCCGACCCAAGGGCGTGATGATCACGCACCGCAACCTGACGACGATGGGGCTCGCCTGCTTCGTCGATGTGGATGCCGTGTCGCCCGACGACGCCATCGTCTATGCCGCGCCGATGTCGCACGGCGCGGGCATCTACGCGATCCCGCACCTGATGGCCGGCGCGCGCCACGTGGTGCCGGCGTCGGGCGGCGTCGATGCCGCCGAGTTGTTCGCACTCGGCCGGGCGCTCGGGCCGCTCTCCACCTTCGCCGCACCGACCATCGTCAACCGGCTGGTGGACCATGCCGTGGCCACGGGGCTTGGGCCGGCTGACGCGGCGCGATCCTTCAAGACGATCGTCTATGGCGGCGCGCCGATGTACGTGGCCGACATCCAGCGCGCGCTGCGCGTGATGGGCCCGCGCTTCGTCCAGATCTACGGCCAGGGCGAGACGCCGATGGTCGGCACGGCGCTGTCGCGCCGCCACCTGGCCGACAGCGCGCACCCGCGCCACCTGCAGCGCATCGCCTCGGTGGGCATCGCGCAGACCCCGGTGCAACTGCGCGTGGCCGATGCCGACGGTCGCGACCTGCCGCTGGGTGACGTGGGCGAAGTGCTCATCAAGGGCGATTCGGTCATGGCCGGCTACTGGCGCAACCCCGAGGCGACCGCGGCGGCCATCCGCGACGGCTGGCTCTTCACCGGCGACGTCGGCTGTCTGGACGGCGACGGTTTTCTGACGCTGAAGGACCGCAGCAAGGACCTGATCATCAGCGGCGGCTCCAACATCTACCCGCGCGAGGTGGAAGAGGCGCTGCTCACCGCGCCCGGCGTGGCCGAGGCGGCCGTGGTGGGCGCACCCGACGCCGAGTGGGGCGAGGCGGTGGTGGCCTTCATCGTGCCGCAGCCCGGCGCCGCGCCCACGCCCGAGGCCCTGGACGCGCACTGCCTGGCGCAGATGGCGCGCTTCAAGCGGCCCAAGCGGTACATGTTGGTCGATGCGCTGCCGAAGAACAACTACGGGAAGGTGCTGAAGACGGCGCTGCGGGGGCAGCTGGGCGTGCCAGGCGCGGCGGATGAAGCGGGGCCGGAGCCCGAGGCTTGAGCGCGGAGTCGATGGCCATCGAGATACTGCGAAATCCTCGCGGCAGAGCGCGCAGCGCGACTGGATTGCATCGGCGCCCAGCATCTCGGCCCCGGGCGCACCGGGTTCGCCGTACAGTGCTAGCTGCGGTATCTGGGACCTCGACCTCCGCGTCGCAGGCGCGATTGGGGAGCGGCCGCAGGCGGCGTGGCAACGCGCTGGATGCCGCGCGAAAGGTGCAATTTTCTCGGACGCTTCGTTCGCTGACGGACGGAACCGACGCGCATGGAGGCGAGCGGGTACCGGAGCCGCGGCGGCTCGGCACGTCATCATCATTGGAGACCAGTCATGCAAACCCAGGTCGGCATCATCGGCGGCGGCCCCTCGGGCCTGTGCCTGGCCCGGCTGCTCAGCCAGAGCGGTATCCGAAGCGTCATCCTCGAGCGGCAGGACCGCGCCTACGTCGAAGCGCGCATCCGCGCCGGCATCCTCGAGCAGGGGATGATCGACCTTATGCGCAAGGCCGGTGTCGGTGAGCGCATGGACCGCGAAGGGCTGCTGCACGGCGGCATCGTGATCACCGTGGACGACCGCGTCGAGCGCGTCGACCTCTCGGGCCTCACCGGCGGCAAGCAGGTCATGGTCTACGGTCAGACCGAGCTCACCCGCGACCTCTACGACGCGGTGCTGAAGGACGAGAACATCACCGTCGTCTTCCACGCACGCGACGTACATCCGACCGGCTTCCTCGAAGGCAAGCCGGTGCTCGAGTTCGTCACCGACGGCAAGCAGACCCAGCTCGCCTGCGACTGGATCGCCGGCTGCGACGGCTACCACGGCGCGTCGCGCGCGGCGGTGCCGCGAAGCATGATCACCGAGTACGAGAAGAGCTACCCGTTCGGCTGGCTGGGCCTCTTGTCCGACACGCCGCCGGTTCACGAGGAGCTGATCTATTCCAACCACAAGCGCGGCTTCTCGCTGTGCTCGATGCGCTCGCACACACGCAGCCGCTACTACGTGCAGGTGGGGCTGGACGAGAAGGTGGAGGACTGGTCGGACGACCGCTTCTGGGACGAGATCCGCCGCCGCCTGCCGGCGCAATTTGCCGACAAGATGGTGACGGGCCAGTCGATCGAGAAGAGCATCGCGCCGCTGCGCAGCTTCGTCGCCGAGCCGCTGCGCTACGGCAAGCTGTTCCTCGTCGGCGACGCCGGGCACATCGTGCCCCCGACGGGCGCGAAGGGCCTGAACCTGGCGGCGTCGGACATGTACTACCTGTCGAAGGCGCTGATCGCGTTCTACAAGGACAGCCGCAGCGACCTGCTCGATCGGTACTCGGACACCGCGCTGCGCCGCATCTGGGCCGCAGTGCGCTTCTCGTGGTGGTTCACGTCGATCTCGCACAAGTTCAACAACGACCCCATCGAACGCAAGATCCAGCAGGCCGAAATTGACTATCTCATGGGCTCGACTGCGGGCAAGACGACGATCGCCGAGAACTACGTCGGGCTGCCCTTCGACGCCACGTTCGAATAGAGGCCCGACCGGCCCGACCGGCCCGACCGGCCTGACCGACACGCCGAGAGTCGCGCCGGGGCGAAGGCACGGTTCCGCCCGTTCGGCGCCTCGCCACGCGATGCAGGGACGTACCGGAACGGCTGCGGCGCGGTCCGTGCGGCGATGCGGCGACGTCGTCGGACGGGCCAACGCCTGCCCATGAGGCCGCGCGCACTCGCGGCGCCGGCGGGCAGCGGGTATACGCAATTGACAGACGCGGACACTTGCGCAAGCATCAAGTCGCTTCGTGACAAACGACCATGTCTGATCAAGGGATGTGTCGCCGAGCCCACCAGCCGTTATTCGGCAGATCGGCCGCCCTCGGCACGAAGCTCGGGAGCGATCAGCGCGCCGCACTGCGGCGGACGTCGCAATGTCACGAGGACCAACCTCGTCCACACGTCCCTCCAGTAGAAGGGGCATCCGAGGAGAAGGCAGCATGAATGATCGGCTTTCCTCACGTTTGGCGACGCTCGCCCGGATTGCAGGCGCAGGCCTGCTGGTGTGCGTTGGAGCGGCGTTCGCGCACGACCGCAGGCCTCCGCCTCCGCCACCCCCGGTCGCCCTTCCGCTGGAGATCGTGCTGACGCCCTTGCTCAGCAGCATCACGGCCAGCCAAGCCACAGCGCCCACCTACATCGGTTACAGCGTGGCGATCAGGAATCCCAACACCTGGGGGCTTGCGCTCAGGGAAGGGACGTTCAGCGCGTCGACGACAGTGCCCTCGGGCTCGGCAACGTACTTCTCGTCGAACAGCGCCAATTGCCCCACGGCACCGTCCCTGCCCACGACGTCGATCGTTTGCACGCTACCCGATCTGGCCCCGGGGGCGGCGGTCAACGCCTTCATCGTGACCTTCACCTCACCGACCACCGGCGCTCTGCTGACGCTGACCGGTTCCACGAAGGCGCGAATGGACAAGGACGGCGACAACGACGCCGACGATCAGCAGATCGTGCAATCGTCCGCATCCGTGAACACGCCGGTGACGCCCGCGAACCCCAATACGGTCGCGACCTACCTGCCACTGGCCACCGGCGGGACGGTGTCGACGGGTACGAACGGGGGCGCCGCCACCTGCGCGCAGCCGTGGGTCACGGTCGCGAGCGTGCCCAAGAGCGGGACGGTCAACTTGGATGTCTTCCAGGCGGCTCCGACCTGCCCGGGCTGCAAGGGAAACTACTCGGGACTCAAGATTCCAGGCACGTTCGGTACAACGACATCGCCACCGGCGGACCTGCTGGTGATCACCTTGCGCAGGGACAAATGCACGATCGGCGATGGTGACGGCGACTTGGACGACGCACTGAAGATCCTGACGGAGAAGATCTTCTACCGCGGCGAGCTTGCCGGAGGTGTCGACCCCTTCCCCGGTCAGCCCAACCTGGGCTGGGCGCAGGTCTACTCGTGCAAGGTCACCGGCGGTCCGGTCGCGGCCACGGCCACGTCGGTCGGACGACCCTGCATCGCATCGCGCAAGGTCTACACGCCATTCAATTTGCCGCCGGTGTCGGACCCGAACCGGCTGCAGTACTTGGGCGATCACGAGTGGACGATCTACGCCAACGACAACGGGAAGTACCAGAATTGACAAGGCGCACCGAGCCCGACCAGATGGTGGCGCGGGCGCTAGGCAGGCGACCCAGCCCACGCCGAGGCGCGCGCCGCCGACACGACGTCGCCTTTGGCCCGATAGATCGCGATGGCGGCATCGATGTTCTGGCGGGCCTCGTCGAGCCGTCCGCCCAATCTCAGAACGGCTGCGAGTTCTGACAAGGTGTCGGCCTGCAATTGCGGTGCGTCGGTCTTCTGGGAAAGCTCGACCGCCGAACGCGCCAGCGACTCGGCCTCGGTCAGATTGCCGGCGCGGGCGATGATCGGCGCTCGGATCGAGCGCCACAGCGAAAGTGACTCGATGTCGTCGGCTGCGGCAGCCGCCTCGGCGATTCGAGAGAACTCGAGTGCCTCGCCGTCGCGACCCCCCTGGTCGCGCACGACCCGCGAAAGCATCGCCGCCAGCGTCGACAGGAAGTAGGTCTCGCCGGCTCGGGTGAGGAACGCGTAGTCCGGCATGA
Source organism: uncultured bacterium (assembly GCA_963779155.1). GTDB lineage: Bacteria > Pseudomonadota > Gammaproteobacteria > Burkholderiales > Burkholderiaceae_C > CAIKUF01. The sequence continues at coordinate 73,577 of CAVZXE010000016.1, forward strand.
CTTCGCGCTCTGCGGCCGCTAAGTCTCCGGCGAGCAACTCGACAGCCAGCAGGTCGATCCCCGTGGACGCCGCGTTCACACCCTGACCGAGCTCGCGCAGCATGCCGCGCCCCCGTTGACACAGCTCGCGCGCCTTGTCGAACTCGCCATTCATCGCGTGCAGTTGCGCCAGCGAACAAAGCAGCTTGCTTTCGGCCTGCCGGTCGCTCAGCCCGTCGGCGATCATCTGCTCGCACCGCTCGATGGCCTGCGGCACTGGCGTCGGGCCGAGCAGGGTGCTGATCGACAGGCCCATGGCATTGCGTGCGACGAGGCGCTGGTCTCCGGCCAGACGAGCGTGCGTCATCGAGCGTCTGACGGCGTCGTCGGACTGACCGTAACGCGCCGCGATCCCGTGGACGAATCCGATCAGGCGCCATGCCCTCGCGAGTTCAGGATGTGCCGCCTCCCGCTCGAAGAGCGGAATCGCCGCCTCCGCCATGCGAAGCGTCTCGTCGCTCCAGTCGCCAGGTTCGGCGCTGTACAAGCGAACGCGCATCCTGAGCAGTTGCACCGACGCAGCGACGCGCCGATTGGCCACGCGCTCGGCGGTGGCCTGGGCTTCGGCCAGGACGGAGCGCGCGTCGGCGAAGTCGCCCAGTTCCATCAGCGCTTCACCCAGGGTCGACTGGAACGCCAGGCGATCGGGATCGTGCTCGTCGAGCAACGCCACGGCGCGTCTGAATAGGCTGGCCGCGGCGTGCATGTCCCCGCGAGCAAAGACGCGCCGACCGGCACTGCCCAGTCGAGCAGCTGCATCGGTGCCGATCGCGACCCCGGCTTCGTCAAGTGGCGCCAGCTCGCGCAGATAGCGGTACGCCTGCTCGAGGTGGTAGCCGAGGATTTCCTGGAACTCGAGCGCTCGGTCGCGATCCGCGTTGACCTTGTCGGCCCACCGCACGAAGGCGAGGTGCAGGTTTGCACGTGCGCGCTTGAGCAGGCCGTTGTAGACCGTCTCGCGCACCAGGTGGTTGTAGAAGCGGTAGATCGCATCGGCGTGCACCGCGTCCGAGGGCCGGATGAAGTGCTTTCGTACCAGCGTACGCAGGTGCTCGGCCAGTGTCGCGCGCACCGCGTCAGGCGCAAGCGCTTCGAGGGCCTGCTGCGCGAACTCCAGGCCGATGACGGCGGCAGGCTCCACGGCAGCGCGATCGGCGCGCGGCAGATTGTCGAGTCGCGCCTCCAGCAAGGCCTGGATCGTCGGCGGCACCTTGACTTCGCCGTAGGTTTCGGTGCTTACCCAGGTTCCGCCCTCCAGGCGGAGCGCAGTGCCGTCGATGAGCATCGACAGCATCTGCTCGATGTACAGGGGATTGCCTTCGGCGGCGCGGATGACGTCGCCGAGCACGTCCTGTTGCAGCACGGCGTTCCCGAGCAGATTCGTCACCACCTGCGCGGCGGCGGCGTCGTTGAGCGGGGGCAGGTCCATCAGGGTCGATGACGGTCGCTCACCCCACTGCGGATGCTCCTCGAAGAGCTCGTTGCGCGCGGTTGCAAGCAGCAGGATCGGCGCGTCCGTCGCGGTGTCGAGAATGTGCTCGAGCATCTCCAGGAGGGCATGCTCGGCCCAATGGATGTCGTCGATCAGCGCCACCACCGGGCCGCTTGCAGCCAAGCCGACCATGAACTTGCGGGCAGCCCAGTGCAGTTCCTGCATCGGGAAACTCGTGTTGCTCAGGCCGATTGCGCTGGCCAGGCGGTCGGCGACGTCGCCATCGCCGACCGTCGCGAGGATCCGTGAACGTGCGAGCTCTGGAGGATCGTCCTCCCGGATGCCGGCTGCGCCCCAGACCATGCCGACCAACGGCCAAAACGTGATGCCGTCGCCATAGGGCAGGCAACGCCCACGCAGAACCCGGGCGTCCACGGCGATCTGCTCCGCGACGGCCCGCACGAGGTGCGACTTGCCCTGGCCTGCATCGGCGACGACAGTGAACAAGTGCACGGTCCGGTCCTCGCAAAGCTGTCGATAGGCGTCGCGAAAGGCGGCAAGTTCCTCGTCGCGGCCGACGATCGGGGCGTCCTGGCGACGCGTGTAGCCATCCAGACCGCGCGCCGCCACCAGGCGGTAGGCCGGCACCCGCTCGGCCTTGCCCTTGAGCTGGAGCGGCTCGACCGCCTCGACTTCCACCGCATCGCGTGCCAACCGGTAGGTCGATTCGCCAATGTAGATCTCGTTCACCGGCGCCGCCTGCTCCAGGCGTGCCGCTACGTTGACGGCATCGCCCGTGGCGAGCTTCTGGTCGGCCGCAGGGTCGTCGTTGGCGACCACTTCGCCAGTGTTCACGCCCGTGCGATTGGCCAGCGAAACACCATAATGTGTCGTCAGGTTCTGGTTGACCTTCACCAACGCCGTGCGCATGCCAATCACCGCGCGAATGGCGCGCAGCGCATCGTCCTCGTGCGCGCGCGGCAGGCCGAACACGGCCATGATGGCGTCGCCGATGAACTTCTCGATCTTGCCGCCGTGACGCAGGATTTCCGCGGACATGGCATCGAAGTAGCGCGCCTTGACCTCGTGCAGGGTCTCAGAGTCGAGGCGTTCGCCCAGCGTCGTGGAATCCTTCAGGTCGCAGAAGATCACCGTGACAGTCTTGCGCATCTCGCGCACCGGGAGCGGCGCGGGCGCAGCCACCAATGGCGTACCGCAGTACCCACAAAGCCTGAATTTCGGTGGGTTCTCCTCGCCGCAACCTGGACACTTGACCATCGAGCCGAGTTTACTTGGCGACCGTGAACGAGTCTGGATCTGTTCGAATCCGGAGCGCATTGGTCAGATGCGGCAAGGCAGACCCCGCCGACGCTCACCGAAGGGCCCCGAACACCGCGCTTGCCTGCAGGGCCCAGATTACTGCGCCGATGCTGAAGAAGGCGGCGAGCGTGCACACCAGCAGGCTCGCCGCGTTGACGCCCTGCTGGCCGTACTTCTGGCCGAGGATCGGGTAGATGCCCAGCATCGGCGCGCAGGCGAGCAGCACCGCCGCGATCTGCAGCGGCGGCGCGACCGGACCGACCAGCAGCAGTGCGGCCAGCACGGCCAGCGGGTGCAGCACCAGCTTGCCCAGCGTGACGGCGGCCACCTGCCCGAGCAGCGCGCCCACGCGCAGGCCCACCAGCGTACCGCCGATGTAGAACAGCGCCGCCGCAGCCGACGCGCCGGCGAGCAGGTCGATCGCCCGAGCGACCGGCGCGGGCAGGCCGGGCTGCGCCAGCGCGAACACGAAGCCGAGCAGGATCGCCATCACGATCGGGTTCTTGCGCAGGCCCCAGAGCGAGCGCGCCATCGCCTTCCAGAACGGGTCGTGGCGGTGGCTCGCGCTGTCGGCGAGCGCGAGGCACAGCGGGATCATCAGGAAGTTCTCGACCATCATCGTCAGCGCGAGCGCGACCGCGGCCTCGGGGCCGACGACCTGCAGCGCCACCGGCAGGCCGATGAAGGCCGAGTTGGCGCACGACATGCCCATGCCCGTCATCGCGGCGGCCTCGACGGGTTGCCGGCGAACCCAGCCTGCCCACGCCAGCCCGGCACCCAGCGCCAGCAGCGATCCCGCGGCGTAGGCGAAGAGGTAGCGCGGGTTCATCACCTCGGCGATCGAGCGCTGCGCGAGCGACTTGAACAGCAGCGCCGGCAGCGCGAACTTGACGACGAAGCCGCCGAGCGCTGGCAGCGCCGCGGCGGGATAGAGCGTGAAACGCACCGCGGCGAAGCCGAGGCCGATCAGCAGGAAGATCGGCCCGGTGATGACGAGGATGTCAGGCACCGCCCGGCATCGGCCGATCGGGCGCGAACTCTTCGGTGTCGATCTCGGCCTGCGTGGCGGCGCTGTAGCGCGGGCCCGTGACGGTGTGGTGGTTGATCAACGCGCCGAGGCGCGCGACGGTGGCCGCGGCGAGCGTGACGGCACCCGCGCCGAGGTTCTCCTCCAGATGCGCGAGGCTCGTCGTGCCGGGGATCGCGATCACGTGCTCGCCGCGCGCGAGCACCCAGGCCAGCGCGAGTTGCGCCGGCGTGCAGCCGAGCTCGCCGGCCACCGCAGTGAAGCCTTCGAGCAGGCGCAGGTTGGCGGCGTAGGCGGCCGGCTCGAAGCGGGGCATGCCGCGCCGGATGTCCCTCGCGTCGAAGCCCGACACGTCGCGCAGGCGCCCGCTCAGGTAGCCGCGCGCCAGCGGGCTGAAGGCGACGAACGCGGCGCCGATGTCCTTGCACGCATCGAGCACGGCGATCTCGGCGTTGCGCGTCCACAGCGAGTATTCGGTCTGCAGCGCGGCGATCGGGTGCACGGCGTGGGCGCGCCGGAGCGTGGCGGCCGAGACCTCGGACAGGCCGAGCGCGCGCACCTTGCCCGCGCGCACCAGGTCGGCCATCGCACCGACGCTGTCCTCGATCGGCACCTGCTTGTCCCAGCGGTGCAGGTAGTACAGGTCGATGACGTCGGTCTGCAGGCGGCGCAGGCTGCCCTCGCAGTTGCGGCGGATCGCCTCGGGACGGCCGTCGATGATGCGCCGGATGCCTTCGTCGAATTGCACGCCGGCCATGCCGCCCTTGCTGGCGAGCGTGAACCTCGCGCGGTGCGGGCCGAGCACGCGGCCGAGCAGCGTCTCGTTGGCGCCGAAGCCGTACAGCGCGGCGGTGTCGAACAGCGTCACGCCGAGGTCCAGCGCCCGCAGCAGCAGCCGCTCGGCGTCTGCGGCCGGCGGCGGCGCGCCGTAGGCGTGGCTCAGGTTCATGCAGCCCAGGCCGAGAGCCGAGACCTCGAACGGCCCGAGGCGGCGGGTCGGCAGCGTCATCCCTGCGCCACGAGCTGCTGCTCGAGCTGGTGCAGCACGCGGTAGCACGGCAGCACCTTGGAGACGCTGGCGTTGGGTTCCCTGCCCTCCTTGATGGCGGCGAAGAACTCGCGGTCCTGCAGCTCGATGCCGTTCGTCGACACGGCGACCTGGCTGACGTCGATCTTCTCGTCCTTGCCGTTGAACAGGTCGTCGTAGCGCGCGATGTAGGTGGCGGTGTCGCCGATGTAGCGGAAGAACGTTCCCAGCGGCCCGTCGTTGTTGAACGAGAGACTCAGCGTGCAGATCGCGCCGGTGCTGCTTTTCAACTGGATCGACATGTCCATCGCGATGCCGAGCGTCGGGTGGATCGGTCCCTGCACCGCGTGCGCCTGCACGATGTCGCCGCCGGTCTGGTACGCGAACAGGTCCACCGTGTGCGCGGCGTGGTGCCACAGCAGGTGGTCGGTCCAGCTGCGCGCCTGGCCGAGCGCGTTCATGTTCGTGCGGCGGAAGAAGTAGGTCTGCACGTCCATCTGCTGGATGTTGAACTCGCCCGCCGTGATCTTGTGGTGCACGAACTGGTGGCTGGGGTTGAAGCGCCGCGTGTGGCCGACCATCGCGACGAGGCCGGTCGCCATCTGCAACGCGGCGACGGCCTTGGCGCCGGCCAGCGTGTCGGCCAGCGGGATCTCGACCTGTACGTGCTTGCCCGCCTTCAGGCAGGCGATGCTCTGCTCGGCGTGCAGCTGCGTCGGCGTGCACAGGATCACTGCATCGACTTCCTTCAGCGCCAGACTATCGGCAAGGTCGGTCGTCACGTGGCCAATGCTGTACTGCGCGGCGGTCTGCTTCGTCTTCTCCAGCTCGCGGCTGACCAGCGAGACGACCTCGACACCGTCGATCAGCTTGATCGCGTCCAGGTGCTTGATGCCGAACGCGCCTGCGCCGGCCAGCGCCACCTTGATCGTCTTGCTCATCAGTTGTTCTCCAGAATCAGGTGGCCCACGGCCGTGTTGCTGGCAGGCACATGGAAGAAGCGGTGCTTCACGGTCGGCGGCTTGCCACCGGCCACGTCGGCCATCGCGCCGCGCGCGATCAGCCACATCACGAGCTCGATGCCTTCGGAACCGGCCTCGCGCACGTACTCGATGTGCGGCACCTTCGACAGTCCCTCGGGGTCGGCGATCAGGCGGTCGAGGAAGCGGTTGTCCCATTCGGCGTTGATCAGCCCGGCGCGCGGGCCCTGCAACTGGTGGCTCATGCCGCCGGTGCCCCAGAGCTGTACGTTCAGCGGTTCGTCGTAAGACTCGATCGCGCGCCGGATCGCCTGGCCGAGCATGAAGCAGCGCCGGCCCGACGGCACCGGGTACTGCACCACGTTGACGGCGAACGGGATCACCGGGCACGGCCAGGCGTCGGGTGTGCCGCACAGCAGGTTCAGCGGCACCGTCAAGCCGTGGTCCACGTCCATCTTGTTGACGATGGTGAGGTCGAAGTCGTCCTGGATCACGCTCTGGGCGATGTGCGCGGCGAGCGCCGGGTGGCCGATCACCTTGGGCACCGGGCGCGGGCCGTAGCCTTCGTCGGCCGGCGTGAACTCGGCCGCGGTGCCGATGGCAAACGTCGGGATCATCTCCAGGCTGAACGCGGTGGCGTGGTCGTTGTAGACGAGGAAGATCACGTCCGGCCGGTTCTCCTTCATCCACTGCTTGGAGAACTCGTATCCCTTGAAGAGGGGCACCCAGTACGCCTCTGCGGTCTTGCCGAGGTCGATCGCAGCGCCGATGGCCGGCACGTGCGAGGTGTAGACGGAGGCGGTGATGCGGGCCATCGTCAGGTTCCCGCCTTGCTGCCCGACGCGCTGTCTTCACGCGCAGCGCGGCCCGCCGCGCCCTGGGGCTGCCGGTGCGCCTGCGCGTCGCCGTCCTCGCCGACGACGCGGTTGCCTTCGATCGAGCGGCCGCCCTGGATCATCATGTCGCGGTATTCCTCTTCGGTCATGCCGGTCATGCTGCCGGCCATCTGCTGGAAGCTCTTGCCGTCGGTGGCGCCGATCTTGGCCAGGAAGTAGATGTTGCCGCCGAGCGAAATGCAGCGGTTCAAGTCGCGCGCCAGCACGGCCTGCTTCTGGTCTTCGCTCATCGGCCACTCGTCGAGGTAGGCGCGCTCGTTCGCCTTGAAGCGCGCACGGTTCTCGGCCTTCATCAGCGACATGCAGAACTGGTTCAGGTGGTAGCCCCGGCGCGACTGTTCGGCGTCGAAGATCGTCGTGCCGGGCACGTCGAGGTAGGGTTTGGCGAGCGGCATCAGCGGGCCTCCTTCTTCATCGCCTGCATTCGAAGCTCTCGGCGCGGTTCAAGTCGCCGCCCCGGTAGTGCGGCCATTGCGGCCATTCGCAGAGCGGGCGCGCACGCGTCACCGCGAACGGCGGCTTCGTTTCCTGCGCGACGAGCTGCAGCCCGGCGGGCGCCTTGCCGCGCTCGACCCAGTCGGCCAGCGCGGCCAGCAGGTCGACGTTGCCCGGCGCACCGGCGCCCACGTGATCGACACCGGGCGCGGTGTACAGGCGCAGGAAGTCGTTCACCTGGCCCGGCCCCATGCGCTCTACGATGCTGTCGACGTAGCGGATGCCGGCATACGGGCTCTGCGCGTAGTCGGCCATGTTCTCGAGGATGATCAGCTTGCCGCCGCGCAGGCGGAAGGCCCCGAGGTCGGGGTTGGTCGAGTCCATCAGCGCCGAGACCGCCTCGACGCGCGGCCGCAGCTCGTTCGGGTTCGTGTTGCGCACGTCGAACGCCGCGTCCCGGGCGTAGAAGAACTGGATCGCACCGCTGCCATAGAACCAGGCGATGCCGTTGGCCGGCACCGGCGGGATCACCGGCGCCGCGCTGCCCGACCACCAGGCGCCCCAGCCGCCGGTCGGGCCCATCGCCGGCGCCGCCTCGCCCGAGACGCCGTAGCCCGGGTACTCGCGCACGCCGTTGGCGAGCGTGAAGTCGAAACGGTAGGGCGAGTGCAGCGTCTGCACCGCGCGGATCTGGGCGTCGGTGAGGCAGGCGTCGGACGGCGCGCCCGTGCAGCGCAGCTTCGTCACGTCGAATCGCTGGCGGCAACCCGCCGGGTCGGAAACGAGGCCATCGACCACGCCGTCGGCGGCGTCGCAGGTGGCGAGCACCGCGTCACCGACGAGCTTGACCAGCGGCGGGCGGATCCACGCGTCGCCCATGCTCGCCAGGCCGTTCCTCGTGCCGGCGAACTGCAGCGCCGTCCAGTTGATCACCGGCACGCGGCTGAAGATGCCGTCGAAGGCGGCCGGGTAGCGCTGCGCCATCGTGAGGCCCTCGCGGCCGCCCTCGGAACTGCCGACGAAGTAGAGCCTGTCCGGCGGCCGGCCGTAGGCGCGCTTCATCAGTTCGACCGACACGTCGCGCACCTTCTTGTACGAGGCGTGCGCGAAGTTCACGAGCGCCTCGTCGTTCAGCGCGAAGGCCTGCGGCGGCTCGCCCGGCTTGTTCTGGTGGCCCGAGTCGGTGCCGACCGTGACGTAGCCCTGGCCGAGCGGCGACGGCCGGTCGAAGGGCGCCGCCGGGACCAGGCCGAGCCCGCTGATCAGCACGCCGTTGAAGCCGCCGCCGCCGTACTGCACCGAACGGCCGTTCCAGGCTGTCGGCAGGTTCACCTGAAACACGATGGGCGGCGCGGACGGGTCCACCGGCGCGATGCGGCCGAGCAGCTTGCAGTATTCGGGGGCGGCCGGCGTGATCAGCGAGGCCGGCGTCGGGCCGCGTTCGGCCACGGCGAGCGGGCTTGCCGGCACCAGCGTGGCCGAGTCGATGCTCGCGCCCGACGTCGGCAGCCCGATCGCGGCGCGGTCGATGCCCGCGACGAGCGAGGCGCAGCCGGCCTTCGTGTCGGCCGACAGCAGCGCCGGCGTGCTGCAGGCCGCGAGCAGGCTGGTGGCGGCTGTGAGGAAGAGGGCGCGGGCAAGGGTCATCGTCAGCTCCAGTACAGGCGCATCGGGTTATCGACCAGCAGCTTCGTCTGCAGCCCGGCCGTCGTCGCGATGTGCGGGATGAAGTCGACCAGCAGGCCGTCGTCGGGCATGTGGTCCTTCAGGTTCGGGTGCGGCCAGTCGGTTCCCCACAGCACGCGGTCGGGGAAGGTCTCGACGATGCGCCGGGCGAAGGGCACCACGTCGCGGTACGCGGCCTGCTCGCCTTTCAGCGCCTTCGGGCCGGTGACCGAGAGCCGCTCGGGGCAGCTCACCTTGCTCCACACGTTGGGGTAGTCGCGCATGAACTTCACGAACAGCTCGAACTGCGGGCCGTCCACCGGCAGGCTCACGTCGGGGCGGCCCATGTGATCGACGACGACGGTGGTGGGCAGCGCAGTGAAGAAGTCCCACAGCTCGGGCAGGTCCACCGCCTCGAAGTAGATGACCACGTGCCAGCCGAGCGGCGCGATGCGCGCGGCGATCTCCATCAGCTCGTCCTTCGGCGTGAAGTCCACCAGCCGCTTGACGAAGTTGAAGCGCACGCCGCGCACGCCGGCGGCATGCATGGCCTGCAGTTCGGCGTCGGTCACGCCGCGCCTGACGGTGGCGACGCCGCGCGCCTTGCCGTTCGAGTGCACCAGCGCGTCGACCATCGCCCGGTTGTCGGCGCCGTGGCAGGTCGCCTGCACGACGACGTTGCGCTCGAAGCCCAGGTGGTCGCGCAGCGCAAAAAGTTGCGCCTTGCTCGCGTCGCAGGGCGTGTACTTGCGCTCGGGTGCATACGGGAACTCGCCGCCGGGGCCGAACACGTGGCAGTGCGCGTCCACGCTGCCTGCCGGAAGCTTGAAGCGGGGATTCGAAGGCCCGGCATACCAGTCCAGCCAGCCGGCCGTCTTCGTGAAGTCGCCCGTCGTCGGTTTACCCATCGTTCAGTCCTCGTCCTGGGTGCGGCCGACAACGCGGCCGGCCCGCGCATGGGCCAGCATGCGGTCGGCCTCGATCCGCCAGTCGCTGCTGCGGGCGAACGACAGCGTGCCCCTCGGGCCGAACACGCCTTCGTCGGCCAGGTCGGCGATGAAGGCCTGGCGCTCGGCAGTGCCTTCGGCCGACCACGGTGTCAGGCCGGCCTCGCGCACCGTCTCGGCCACCTCGCGCACTTCTTCGCTGCGGCGGCGGCCATGCTCGATCACGCGCTGGAAGAAGTAGGCGCCCTGCTGCTCCCAGTCGATGCCGGGGAAGGTTTCGTGCAGCGACGCGATCACCGCGTCCTCGACGCCATAGGCGCGCGCCGCGGTGAAGCTTTCGATGACCATCGCTTCGAGGCCCTTGATCATCACGCTGCGGCACATCTTGGTCGCCGAAGCAACGCCGAGCTTGGCGCTCGCCACCCTGGCCGCGAAGCCGAGCGCGGCGAGATGCGGTTGCAGCGCCGCGGCGTGCGCGCCGCCGAGCAGCAGCGGCACTTTGATGCGGTAGGGCGGGATCGACGTCATCACTGCGCCCTCGACATAGCGGCCGCCCGCGGCGTCGACAAGCGCGCCCGCGCGCTGCTTGGCGCCGGGCGAGGCCGAATTGAAGTCGAGGAACCACGCGCCCTTCTTCAGCGCGGGCCCGCAGGCCTGCGCCACCGGCACGGCCTGGCTTGCGGTGACGGCGCTGACGATCAGGTCGGCCGACGCGGCGAGCGCGGCGTGCGAGGCCGCAAGCCGCACGTCGTGCGCGGCCGCGTGCTCGCGCAGTGCCGCGCCTTGACCGAGGTCGAGCTTCAGGTCGTAGGCGCAGACTGCCACGCCTTGGCGGCGCAGGTCCTCGGCCAGCATCTTGCCGACCTCGCCATAGCCGACGAGCCCGACCTGCCATTGAAGGGGGTTGCGGAGCATCACACGCCGCCGTCAGTCGATGTACTTGAGGCCGGCCGCCGCCAGCGGGCCGCGCATCGCGTACATGTCGAGGCCGAGCACGCCGGTCGCCAGCTTGTCGCGCTTCGCGCCTTCGTTGGCCTCGCGCGCGGCAGCGGCCTCCAGCGTCTTCGGCGCGATCGCCTTCGGCACGCAGACCACGCCGTCGTCGTCGGCGACGATCACGTCGCCGGGCGTCACGAGCATGCCGGCGCACACGACCGGGATGTTGACCGAACCGAGCGTGGCCTTGATCGTGCCCTTGGACGAGATCGCCTTGCTCCAGACCGGGAACTTCATCTCGGCAAGCGTCTTCACGTCGCGCACGCCGGCGTCGATGACGAGCGCGCGCGCGCCGCGCGCCTGGAAGCTGGTCGCGAGCAGGTCGCCGAAGTAGCCGTCGCTGCATTCGGCGGTGATCGCCGCGACGACGATGTCGCCCGGCTGGATCTGCTCGGCGACGACGTGCATCATCCAGTTGTCGCCCGGATGCAGCAGCACCGTGACCGCCGTGCCCGAGACTTGCGCGCCGGCGTAGATCGGGCGCATGTAGGGCTTGAGCAGCCCGACACGGCCCATTGCCTCGTGAACGGTGGCCGAGCCGAAGGCGGCCAGACGGTCGGCGGTCGCGCGGTCGGCGCGCTCGATGTGGCGGTAGACGACGCCCAGTTCGTACATGGTCAGGCTCCTCGTGCAGGGGGTTCGGGTCAGCGGCCCTTGGCCTTCAGCGCCGCGTCCAGGCGCGGGAATACGCGCCGCGCGTTGCCTTCGTAGATCTGGTGGCGGGCGTCACCGACGACGATGGTCGAGGCCTCGATGTAGCGCTTGGTGTCGTCGTAGTAGTGTCCGGTCTCGGGGTCGATGCCGCGCACGGCGCCGATCATCTCGCTCGCGAACAGGATGTTCTCGACCGGGATCACCCGTGTCAAGAGATCGATGCCGGGCTGGTGATAGACGCAGGTGTCGAAGAAGATGTTCTTCAGCAGGTGGTCGCGCAAGAGAGGCTTCTTCAGCTCCTGCGCCAGGCCGCGGAAGCGCCCCCAGTGGTAGGGCACCGCGCCGCCGCCGTGCGGGATGATGAAGCGCAGCGTCGGGAAGTCGGTGAACAGGTCCGACGTCAGGCACTGCATGAAGGCCGTCGTGTCGGCGTTCAGGTAGTGCGCGCCGGTCGTGTGGAAGCAGGCGTTGCAGCTGGTGCTGACGTGGATCATCGCCGGGATGTCGTACTCGACCATTTTCTCGTAGATCGGGTACCAGTGCCGGTCGGACAGCGGCGGGCTGGTCCAGTGGCCGCCCGACGGGTCGGGGTTCAGGTTGATGCCGACGTTGCCGTACTGCTCGACGCACTTCACGAGTTCGGGGATGCAGGTCGCCGGGTCGACGCCGGGCGACTGCGGCAGCATCGCGGCGGGGATGAAGTGGTCGGGAAACAGCTGGCTCACGCGAAAGCACAGCTCGTTGCAGATCGCGGCCCAGGTCGCGGAGACCTCGAAGTCGCCGATGTGGTGCGCCATGAAGCTCGCGCGGGGGCTGAAGATCGTCAGGTCGCTGCCGCGCTCCTTCATCAGGCGCAACTGGTTCGACTCGATGGTCTCGCGCAGCTCCTCGTCGGTGATCACCAAACTCTCAACCCGGGGCTTCGCCCCGGGATCGGATATTGCGGCGATCTGCCGGTTGCGCCAGGTCTCCAGCGCCTTCGGCGCCGTCGTGTAGTGGCCATGGCAATCGATGATCATGGGGTTCTCCTCGGCAATGCCGGCAAGGTCAGGGTTGGAAGGTGCGCACCAGCACCAGCGAGATGGCGGGGAAGGCCAGCAGCAGCCCGATGCGGATGAAGTCCGAGGCCAGGAAGGGCATCACGCCCTTGAAAGTCTCCTTCAGCGGCACGTCCTTGGCCAGCCGGTTGATGATGTACACGTTCATGCCCACGGGCGGGTGCACCAGCCCGATCTCCACCACCATCAGCGCCAGGATGCCGAACCAGATGCTCTTGTCGGTCGTGCCCATGCCGTAGAAGTCCAGCCCCATCACCACCGGGTAGAAGATCGGAATGGTCAGCAGGATCATCGCCAGGCTGTCCATCACGCAGCCCAGCAGCACGTAGATCAGCAGGATCAGCAGCATCACCAGCATCGGGCTCAGCGCGCTGGCCTTGACCCAGGTGGCCAGCTCGGCCGGCATCTGGCTCAGCGCCAGCGCGGTGTTGAGCATGTCCGCGCCGAGCAGCACCAGGAAGATCATCGCCGTGGCCTGCGCCGTGCCCAGCGCGCTGGCGATGAGGCCCCGCAGCCGCATCCCGCCGGTGGCCACGGCCAGGATGCCGCAGGCCGCCGCACCGATGGCCGCCGCCTCGGTCGGGTTGGCCCAGCCGCCGTAGATCCCGACGATCACGACCACGAACACCGCGAGCACCGGCGCCACCTGGGCCAGCGCCTTCAGGCGCGCGCCCCAGGCCACCCGCGGCCCGGCCGGGCCCGACGCGGGATTCAGGCCCACCATGATGCGGATCACGATCATGTAGCCCACCATCGCGATGACGCCCGGCAGCACCGCCGCCATGAACAGCTTGCCGATGCTCTCTTGGGTGAGGATGGCGTAGATGACGAGCGGCACCGACGGCGGGATCATGATCCCGAGCGTGCCGCCGGCGGCCAGCGCCCCGGTGGCCAGGCTGCCGGCGTAGCCGAAGCGCTTCAATTCGGGCAGCGCCACCTGGCCCATCGTCGCCGCGGTGGCCAGAGACGAGCCGCAGATCGCGCCGAACCCGGCGCAGGCGCCGACGGCGGCCATCGCCACGCCGCCCTTCAAGTGGCCCATGAAGGCCGAGACGAAGCGAAACAGCGCCGCGCTCAGGCCGCCGTGGGTCGCGAACTGGCCCATCAGCAGGAACAGCGGGATGACCACCAGGTCGTAGTTCGACAGCCGCGCGTAGGCCAGGTTCTTCAGCGAGTTCAGGAGCGTCGCCATCTCCCCGCCGGTGAGATAGACGTAGCCGGCCGCGCCCATGCTGAACATCGCGATGCCGATCGGCACGCGCAGCACGAGCAGCACCATCAGCAGCGCGAAGATGGTCGAGCCGACGGCGATGCCGCTCATGCTGCAACCTGGGTGGCCACCGCGGCGCGGCGCATGCGCCAGTGCCAGCCGGCCATGTACAGGCCCGCGGCGGCGAGCAGCACGAAGCCGGGGACCATCAGGATCTGGCCCAGCCACAGCGGCCAGCCGAGGATCATCGTGGTCTCGCCGGCGGCCTTGACCGAGAGCGCACCGGCGCCGGCGCGCCAGGCGATCAGCGCGCCGAACAGGCCGACGAGCAGCGAGCCGACGGCATCCAGGAAGTGGATGCGCGAGGCCTTCATGTGGTGGGTGAAGAAGTCGACCTTGACGTCGCCCTGGTTGAGGTGGCAGTAGGCGAAGAAGGACGCCGAGGCGAAGGCCGAGCAGACTTGCAGCAGTTCGACGTCGCCGGGCACCGGCGCCGAGAAGAGCTTGCGCCCGACGATGGAGACGATGCTCATCACGACCAGACCCACGAACACCAGCCCGCCGGCAATCGCCGCCCCCTTGCTCAGCACCATCAGGCCGCGCCCGAGGGGGCCGAAGCCAGGTGCCGCACCAGCCGGCTCGGCGCCGGGGAGGGGTTCTTGCATGCGGGGATCCTGGAGCGAAGGACCGAGGGGTCGCCAGCGCGGTTCAGGCTGGCCACACGGCGGCCGGCACCATCACCTCGCCGCGCATGATCAGCCGCGCGGTGCGCAGCAGCGCGGCGCGGGTGACGTTCTGCGGGTTCGCGGGGTCGAGCTCGAGCTCGACGCTGAATTCCCCGGTCGGGTGCTCGACCGAGACCTTCTTCGACAGGCCCGCGGGCATCACCGCGATGCGTTGCGCGACCGAGCCGTCGAGCACGCAGGCCGTGCCCACCGTCACTGCCGCGAGCACGCCGATCGCGTCGTGGCACACATGAGGGATGAAGCTGCGCGTGCTGAGGCTGCCGCCGTGCTGTGGCGGCGCGACGAGCGTCATCTTCGGGTAGTTCTTGCCCGTCACGTCGCCGAGCTGCATCGCGTGGCCGCAGGCGATGCGCAAGCGCTCGATGCGCGCCTTCAGCTCGGTGTCGGCGTTGAGTTCGGCCACGCTCTCGTAGCCGCTGCGGCCGACGTCGCCGGCCTTGAGAATCACGAGCGGCATGCCGTTGTCGATGCAGGTCACCTCGATGTCGAACGCCGGCGCGTCGCCTTGCGCCTCGACGTGGACGAGGTCGCGCACCCGGCCGGTCGGCAAGAGCCCCGGCGCCACCGAGCCGGCAGTGTCGAGGAAATTGATCTTGATCGGCGCCGAGGTACCGGGCACGCCGTCGATGCGGGCGTCGCCGGCGTACTCGACCACGCCGCCCGGCGTCTGCACCGTGATGTCGCACTGCATGCCCGTGTTGAGCGTCAGCACGCGCAGCGTCGTCGTCTCGCCCTGCGCCCGCGCCAGGCCGCGCTCCAGCGCGAAGGGCACGACGGCGGCGAGCATGTTGCCGCAGTTGGGCGTGGTGTCCACCGTGTCCTTGTCGGGCTGCAGCTGGGCGAACAGGAAGTCGAGGTCGACCCCCGGCTGGCTGCCGCGCGAGACGATGCCGACCTTGCTCGTCAGTGGGTGCGCGCCGCCCAGGCCGTCGATCTGGCGCTTGTCGGGCGAGCCCATCACGGCCAGCAGCACGCGGTCGCGGGTGGCGATGTCGGCCGGCAGGTCGGCGGCGTCGAAGAACGGGCCGCGCGAGGTGCCGCCGCGCATGAACAGACAGGGAATGGGGCGCTGCATGGGGGCCTTTCTTCGTGATGCGGGTCCCGGCGGCTCCCGGCGCGCTACGGCTCCTGGGGCAAGGGTTGTCTCCTCCAGGGCGCCATTGTTGGGTAGCATCAGATATTCAGCAATGAGGCAGTCTGTATAGCAGCTATCTCGATTCGGCATTGCACGGACCGCATCCGCATGGACCTGAAGCAGCTCGAATACTTCGTGCACGTCGCCGAGCTCGGCAGCTTCACGCGCGCGGCGAGCTTCCTGTCGGTGGTGCAGTCGGCGCTGAGCCGGCAGGTGCGCGCGCTGGAGGTGGAACTGCGCCAGCCGCTGTTCGAGCGCACCGGCCGCGGTGTCACGCTCACCGAGCCCGGC
This sequence comes from uncultured bacterium, assembly GCA_963779155.1. Classification (GTDB taxonomy): domain Bacteria; phylum Pseudomonadota; class Gammaproteobacteria; order Burkholderiales; family Burkholderiaceae_C; genus CAIKUF01. The sequence continues at coordinate 89,435 of CAVZXE010000016.1, forward strand.
AAGCGCCTGCTGGCGCACGGCCGCGGCATCCTGCAGCAGGTGGAGCGCGCCCGGCTCGACATCGAGAGCCACCGCGGCGAGGCCAGCGGCCGGGTCGTGATCGGCCTGCCGCCGAGCGTCAGCCGCACCTTGACCGGCCCGCTCGTCAAGGCCTTCCGTGAACGCTTTCCGAACGCCACGCTCAGCGTCGTCGAGGGGCTGTCGACCTACGTGCTGGAGTGGCTGGCGATCGGCCGCGTCGATTGCGCCGTCGTCTACAACGTCACGCCATCGGCCACGGTCGACCTGCTGCCGGTGCTCGACGAGCCGCTGTACCTGGTGTCGGCCCGCGCGGCCACTGGCGCCGGCCGGTTGCTCGGTCCGGCGGTCACGCTGGCCGAGGTGGCCGAGCACGAACTGGTGATCCCGAGCAGACCGCATTCGATTCGCATGCTGCTCGAGACCGCGCTGGCCGCCGAAGGCCGCAAGGCGAAGGTGGGGCTCGAGATCGAGAGCGTGCCCGCCATCCTCGACCTGGTGCAGCACGACGGCCTGCATGCCGTGCTCGCGCTCAACGCGATCAAGTCGAGCGGCAACGAGCAGGCCTTTCGTGCCAGGCCGATCGGCCGCCCGCGGCTGGCGACGACGCTGTGGATCGCCACCTCGGCGCAGCGCCCGCGCGGCCCGCTGCTCGATCAATCGGCCGAACTGCTGCGCGAGCTGTTGGTCAGGCTTTGGGCTTGAGACCGAGGCTCACACGCCTGAGGCGTGTGAGCCTCGGTCCGAAGTCGATTGCGCGATTCGACACAGCGCACTGACGAGACATCTCGCCCTCTCGATGACCGTTCGAGGCTGCAACCGGCCAGACGGCGACGGAGGGTCAGCGGCCGCTGGCGA
>CAVZXE010000017.1:0-29671 GCA_963779155.1 uncultured bacterium
GCCATGGAATCCCGCACTGCGGCCGCATGCAACACGTGCAGCATCGGGTCGGGCACCGAGCCTATCCGAGCGGAACCTTGTTCGCGTAGGACCTGCGACGACGGTCGCGCGGTGCGCTAAAGTAGGGTTCGCTGCATATGCTTCCGGAGAGCAAGTCTCAACATGACCACACTGCTTCATGATGCCTTTGTGGGGTTTGTTGTGGGGTTGCCGACGGCTGACGACAGAGAACTTCAGGTGCGACAGGCACTTGGCGCTCTACTCGAAGTTCAGGTGCAAAACATCGAGTAGGGATTCACGGGGTCCCGGGAGATCCACAGGCGTCCGCACGCCCGTGGACTTGCAAGGTCGAATGGGTCTCGGCCAACACGGAGCGTTGTGGCAAAGCGCGCGCGATGTGTGGGGTTTGCTTTGTCGTTCGGCACTGCGCAACGCCCATTCGCGTTGCCCGAACGCGAACCGCACAAGCTCGACGCCGCGTTCGGACGACGAGCAGGCTGCAATGTCCGATGGCGGGCGAGGGACTTCAACTTGCCGCGGCGCGGCGCTTGCGCGCACGGGGCGACGCGGCGGCCTGGGCAGCGGCCGACGCCGCCGATACCGCGAGCAGCGCTGGGTAGGTCGTGCGTGCACCGGCGAGGAAGTTGTCCACCACCCGCGCCACGTGCGACATGAAGTCGACGTGGATGCGTGCCTTGTACACATGCTGGCGCATGGCCATGTAGAAGATGCCGCCGTGCAGACTCCAGACGAACTCGATCTCTTCCTCCGACACGTCGGGCGAGTCGTCCGGCAGCCCGCAGGCGTGGCGCAGCTCGCGGCAGTACACCGGCATCAGCTCACGGCGCACGAGTTGGATGTAGCGTCGGTTCAGCGTGGGGTCGGACAGGCCCGCGTGTATGTAGATGCGGATCCACTCCGGCCGGTAGGTGGCCTCGGCGTACTGGCGATAGAACTCGATCAGCCGCTCGCGCAGCGGGGTGCTGCGGTCCTTCAGCAGCGCGATCCAGTCCGGGTTCCAGCGGCCTTCGAACACCGTCTGGTAGACGCGCTCCACCAGCGCCTGCTTGTTGGCGAAATAGCGGTACAGCAGCGGCTGGGTGATGCCCAGCCGCCTGGACAACTCGCGCGTCTGGCCCGAGAAGCCGGCCTCCGAAAAATACGCGATCGCGCCGTCGATGATCTGGCGCTCGCGGTCGGCGGCCGCCAGTCGCCGGCGCGGTGGCGCCGCGCTTTTCGCGGCGCGCCGGGCCGCCGCCGCCGCCGCGCGGCGTGGGGTGGTTTTCACGACCCCGATGCTATTTGGGCTGTCGGCGCTGGCGGCGCCACCGGCAACCGCTGCGGGCAGTCGGGTGGCGGCGGTGTCTGCGCGCCGTTCATCACGATCGACAGCATCGTGTAGTAGCCGACCACGCCGGTCAGGTCGACCACCCCGTGTTCGCCCAGTTGTGCGATGGCAGCGGCCCAGGTGGCGTCGTCCACGCGGCGCTGCCGCAACGACTGGCATGCCACCTCGTAGACCACCCGCTCGTCCGCCTGGGCGAATTCCGGCGGGCGGCCTTCGGCGATGGCGGCGACGACGGCCTCGGACAGGCCGGCACGCACCGCAATCGGCGCGTGGATGGACCACTCGACTTGCTGATCCCAATGGCGCGCGGTGACGAGTATTGCCAGCTCCGATAGGCGCAGGCCGATGGCGCTGCGATAGCGCAGGTACTCGCCCATGCGCTGCGAATGTGTGCACAGCTCGGGGCTGCGCAGCAGCGGCACGAAGGGCGAGATCACGGCGCCGCGCGGGCCGGCAATGATCTCTTCGGCGCAGTCACGCTGCGCGTCGGTCCAGCGCGCGAGGATCGATGGGGGGCAGGCGGTCGTTTGGGTTCATGCGGCGTGCGGGGCGGTGTGAGGGGTCGCGTGTAGGCCAGCAGCTGTCGGCGGGAAGGCGGACAGGTGCCGATAGCGGCCGAGGTCGATGGCAGTCTCGGCGATGGCCTGCTGCGGACGGTCCACCGTGCCGGATTCGGCAGCGCCTTCCAGCGCCGCGCCCAGCCAGCGCGCCCGCGCCACCGCGGCCTGGCCGCGGGGCAGCGCCTCGGCTTCGTAGGCGCGCAGCGCGGCGGCTGTCGCGCCGTGCGCGCGCAGCGCCTCGCACAGCGCTTGCGCGTCCTGCGCGGCCTTGGTCACACCCATGCCGATGTGCGGTCGCGCGACGAAGGCGGCGTCGCCCATCAGCGCCACGCGGCCATGCGCCAGCGTGTCGCAGGCGAGGTCATAGATCGGTTGCAGGAAGGGCAGTGCGGTCTTCTGCACGACCTCGGCCCATTGCGGCGCCAGCAGCTCGCGCGCGTCGTCGCGCATGCGCGCGATGTGGCGCCACGACACCTTGTGCGGCGCGATGCCCAGCGGGTGGTGTTGGCCGTCGGCATCGGTCATCAGTGCCTGCAGCGCGTCGCCGCTCGGGGTGGGCCGGTACCAGACGAAGTTGTAGGCGCGGCGGCCGGGTGAGGTGTCGTTGTCGGTACCGGCGACGGGGTAGCCGATGATCTGCTCGCCCCCGCTGGCGTCGTCACGCACGCAGAAGCCGAAGAACGGAAACAGCGTTTGCATCGTGTGGCGCGACAGCAGCATCTCATCGCACACCCCGCGCCAGGCCACGTAGCCGACATAGCGCGGCTGCACCGCCGGCAGCAACTGCTGGCGAACGCCGGAACGGATACCGTCGCTGGCCACCAGCAGGTCGGCACTCCAGGTCCGCGTGTCGCCGTTCACCTGGGCCTGCACCGTCACGCCGCCTTCGTGCTGCTGCCACGCCGGCCACGGCTGCGCCCTGGTGGTAGCGCTCGGTCGGCAAGGCGCTGCGCAGCAGCTCGTACAGTCGGCTCCAGCTGGTCAGCATCTGCGGCATGTCGAGCCGGGTGCGCGTGCGGCCGTCGGGGTCGAGCAGCACGCGACCGGGCACCTGCACGCCGAGCGCTTCGGCATCGGGCGGGCCCGCTTGCGCCAGGGCCACTGTCAGCGCGTCGTGCGACACGATGCCGGCACCGCGGCCGCTCATCGAGCCGCGCACCTTCTCGAGCACCTGCACGTCGTGCCCGTCGCGCCACAGCATGTTCGCAGCGAACAGGCCGCCGAGCGAGCCGCCGACGACGAGGATGCGTGCCATGCGGGGTGGGCCGCTCAGGCCGCTGCGGTCGTGGCCTGCAGCCGGTCCCAGGCCTGCTTCTCGCTTACCGGGTAGTTCAGCTCAACGACCACGCCGCTGGGGTCGTCGAGGAACAGCTGGTGCAGCCCGAGGCCCGGCACCGTGCGCTGGCGCGCCTCTATGCCCAGGCGCTGCAACCGCGCCATCATCCCCGGCAGGTCGGTGGCGAAGAACGCGATGTGGTCCACCGCCCCGCTGCCATGCAGCGCGTCGGCACCGCGCTCGCCCAGGTACTGCTGTAGGCCGACCGGGTCATCCGGGTCGATGCCGATCACGTGCACCGCGGCGTTGGCATATTCCGTCAGCGGGCCCTGGTACAGCCAGTGGCCGGGGAAACGGGAAGTCCGGCCGCGGGCCGACCTGCAGGCCGAGCACGTCCACGTAGAAGTGGCGCGTGGCTTCGATGTCGGTGGTGCGGATCGATATGTGGTTCAGTAACAGGGCCATGGCGGTCTCCTCAACGGCGGCGCCGGCGCGGGGTTGCCGGCGCCGGGGGGCTGGACATGCGCTCCAGCACGTCGAACACGGCTGGCGGTGTCGTGCCTGGCGTGGCCCATGCCCATAGCAGCATCGTAGACCGGCACCGTGGCAGCGAACAGCGGCGCCGGCACGCCGGCCTCGCGCAGTGCGGCGGCGATCAGCTTCATGTCCTTTTGCGAGACCTCGATCTTCATGGTCGCCTCTTCCCAGCCGGCGTCCTCCATGCACGGGCCGCGCACCTGCAACATGCGCGAGCCGCCGGCGCCATCGGCCAGCACCTTGACCGCGTCCGACGGCTTGATGCCCCAGCGCTTGCCCAGCAGCAACGCCTCGGCCGTGGAGACGTTGTGGATGGCCACCAGCAGGTTGGCCATCAGCTTCATGCGCATACCGTTGCCGAACGCACCCCGGTTGAACTGCGACCGGGAGAAGCCTTCGAACACCGGCTGCAGCCGCTTGATGGCCGCCGCCGGGCCGCTGGCGTAGACCGTCAGGTCCTTGCGCGCGGCCTGCGCGCCGGTGCCCGACAGCGCGCAGTCGAGCAGCACCACGCCCTTGGCGGCGAGGATGCGGCGCGCGGCTTCCTTGTCGGCAATGTCCAGCGTCTCGTTTCCACCACCGGCATGCCGCGCGGCGCGGCCTCGACGATCGCGTGCGCCGAGGCCATCAGCGCGGCCGGGCTCGGCAGTGAGGTGATGATGACCTGCGCCCGACGCGCGACGCCCTGGGCGTCCGTACACAGCGTGCCACCGGCCGCCTTGAACGCCTTGCGTGCCGACGCACTGGGGTCATGGCCGTACACGGTGAAGCCGGCCTTCATCAGGTTGCCGGCCATGGCCGAGCCCATGATGCCCAGGCCGAGCAGGCCGACGGCCTGGACCGGGGCGGCCGCGGTGCGGGTGGATCGGGGCTTGTTCGGGGCAGGCTTGGCGGGGGGCATGCGGTCTCCAGCAGTGAGACTGCCATTAGACTAGATTCTGGTTATCAAGTGAAAAACAAGGAGTGCGGAAGTGGACGGCAGCATTGGCACTGGCGAGCGCCCGCGTCCGCATCGGCCTGGTTGGGTACGGCTGGTGGGGCAAGACCATCGCGCGGCAACTGGCGACCAGCAGCTGGCTGCAGGTGGCGGCCGTGGCCGAAGTGGACGCCGGCGCACGCGCGGCGATGGCGACCGACCCGCTGCTGGCCGGCGTGACGCTGCACGACAGCGCCGACAGCCTGTTCACCGAGCCGGGCCTCGAGGCGGTGATCCTGTGCACGCCGCACCCGCTGCACGCGGCGCAGATCGTCGCTGCGGCCGAGGCCGGCCTCCACGTGTTCTGCGAAAAGCCGCTGTGCCTGACGCTGGACGACGCGCGCCGCGCCATCGCCGCCTGTACGCGCCGCGACCGCGTCCTGGGCATCGGCCACGAACGTCGCTTCGAGCCCGAGGTGGTGGCGTTGCGGCAGATGATCGCCGAGGGCTTGCTGGGCACGGTGCTGCAGATCGAGGCCAACTTCAGCCAGGACAAATTCTTCGCGCTGCCCAAGGACAACTGGCGCTTGTCGAATGCGCAGGCGCCGGTGGGCCCGCTCACCGCCACCGGTATCCACCTGGTGGACCTGAGCATCGCGGTACTGGGCCCGTGCGAGCAGGTGTGGGCACGCCTGGCCACACTGGCCTCGGACTTCGAGAACGGCGACACGCTGGCCGTGATGATGGCCTTTGCGAGTGGTGCCAACGCAATGATCAGCGCGGTGCTGGCCACGCCCTTCGAAGGCCGCTTCGCGGTATACGGCAGCAAGGGCTGGGTCGAGATCCGCGACCGCACACACCCCGACGACCCCACCGGTTGGGATGTCACCACGGCGCTGCGCGGCGAGCCGCCGCATACGCGCTTTGCCGCGCCTTCGCCGTCGGTGCGCGACAACCTGGAGGCCTTCGCGATGGCCGTGCGCGGTGTGCGGCCATACCCGGTGACGCAGACCGAGATGCTGGCCAACGTGGCGGCGCTGGAGGCCATCATGCAGTCGGTGCAGCGCCGCGCGCCGCAGGCGGTGGCGGCGCCCACGCCGGTGCGCTGACCGCCGGCAGGCTCACTCGGGTGGCTGCGACTTGTACTTATCAAACGATCACTATAGAGTGACTGCATGAGTCCAAGCGCCGCACGTCTGGCCACACCGGCCCCCGAGCCCGCCACAGCGGCGCCGGAACCCTTCGACCCGCTGCAATTGCGCCGCGCGCTGGGCAGCTTCGGCACCGGCGTCACCGTGGTCAGCACGCTGGCGCCGGGCGGGCGGCTGGTGGGCGTGACGGCCAACTCCTTCAGTTCGGTCTCGCTCGACCCACCCATCGTGCTGTGGAGTCTGAGCCGGCGTTCGCCCAGCCTGGCGGCCTTCGACGCGTGCGGCCGCTTCGTCGTCAACGTGCTCGGGCTCGAGCAGGTGGCGCTGTCGCGACGCTTTGCCACGCCGCGGCCGGACAAGTTCGACGACGTCGCGCACCATCGCGGCCTCGGCGGCCTGCCGGTGCTGCACGGCGCCGCCGCCACCTTCGAGTGCTGCACGCACCAGCGGCTGGAGGTCGGCGACCACGTCCTCTTCCTCGGCCTCGTTGAAGCCTTCGAACACCGCCACGGCGCCGGCCTGTTGTACTGCCACGGCCGCTATGCGCAGGGCGTCCACCTCGAAGGCCCGGACGCCGGCCCGCGCTGAAGGTGCGCGAGCGCCGCATCATTCCCATTCCACTCCAACAACTACGGATCCCCCATTGAAGTACAGCGCTTTCATGATGCCGCTGCACCCCCCGGGCGCAACGTGACCGAGACCCTGCAGGAAGACCGCGAGGCCGTGATCCTGGCCGACCAGCTGGGCTTCTCGGAGGCCTATGTCGGCGAGCATGTCACCGACGCCGCCGAAACCGTCACCTCGTGCATGATCTTCCTGGCCTCGCTGGCCGGCGAGACGAAGCAGATCAAGCTGGGCACCGGCACCCTCAACCTGCCCAATGCCCACCCGGCGGCGCTGGCGGCGCAGGTCGCGATGCTGGACCACCTGCTGCAGGGGCGCTTCATCATGGGCATCAGCCCCGGCGGGCTGATGTCCGACGCCGAGGTCTTCGGCAACTTCGGCCGCGACCGCAATGCGATGTTCGTCGAGTGCATCAACACGATCCTGAAGATCTGGGCGTCCGACCCGCCCTACGACATCGAGGGCCAGTTCTGGAACGTGTCGGTGGCCAAGACCATGATCCCGGAGATCGGCCAGGGCTTCATCATGAAGCCCTTCCAGCGCCCGCACCCGCCGATCGTGGGCACGGCCGTGGCGCCGTTCTCGCAGGGTGTGACCGAGATGGCCAAGCGCGGCTGGGGCCCGATCTCGGCCAACTTCCTGATGCCCGAGTGGGTGAAGAGCCATTGGCCCAAGTACGTGGAAGGCCGCGAGGCCGTCGGCGCCGTGGCAACGCCCGCCGAGTGGCGCGTCGCCAAGAGCATCTTCGTCGCCGACGACGAGGCCACTGCGAAACGCTATGCGCTGGAGGAAGGCGGCCCGTACCACTTCTACTTCAAGCAGCTGGCGCGCAAGCTGGTCGGCGGTGGCCGCGGCAACCTGTTCAAGACCGACCAGGCCATGCCGGACAGCGACATCACGCCCGACTACGTGACGCAGCGCCTGGTGCTGGCCGGCACGGTGAACTCGGTGGTCGACCAGATCCTGGCCTTCCGCGAACACGTGGGGGACTTCGGCCAGCTGGTCTACGCCTGCCACGACTGGCAGGACAAGGCGCTGGGGCGTCGCTCGATGGAACTGTTCGCCACCGAAGTGATGCCGCGCGTCAACGCGGCGATCGGCTCCTGAGCCGCCCTCACCTGCCCGCAACCGGAGCTTCCATGCACGCGCGCATCGGCGATATCGACGTCCACTACGAGATCTCGGGCCAGGGCCCGTGGCTGACCCTTTCGCATTCGCTGGCGGTCCACCTGGGCATGTGGGAGCCGCAGGTGCAGGACCTGTCGCAGCACTTCAGGCTGCTGCGCTACGACACGCGCGGCCACGGCGCCAGCAGCGCGCCGCCCGCGCCCTACACGCTGGCGCAACTGGCCGACGACGCGCACGGTCTGCTGCTGCATCTGGGCATCGCACGCACGCACTGGCTCGGCCTGTCGATGGGCGGCATGATCGGCCAGACGCTGGCGATTCGCCACCCCGAGATACTCGATCGCGTGGTGCTGGCCGACACCACCGGCCAGGTGCCGGCGGCTGGCGCTGCAATGTGGGCCGACCGCGTGCACCTCGCGCGCAGCGAAGGCCTGCAGGCGCTGGAACAGCCGACGCTGTCACGCTGGTTCACCGAGCCCTTTCGCCAGGCCGAGCCGGCGCTGATGGCGCAGGTGGGCGCGATGATCAGCGCCACGCCGGTGGAAGGCTATGCCGGCTGCTGCGCCGCCATTGCCGCCACGGACACCCTCGCCGGGCTCGCTGCGATGCGCTCGCGCGCGCTGGTCATCGTGGGCGATCAGGACGCGGCCACGCCGCCGGCCGCCGCAGAAGCGATCGCCGCGCACTGGCCGGGTGCGCAGCTGGTCGTGATCCCGTCTGCCAGCCACCTCTCGAACATGGAGCAACCGGCGGCCTTCACGTCGGCGGTGCTCAGCTTCCTGACCGCGCCCTGAGTCTGCAATCCAGGCGCTCAGCGGGCCACGCCGAAGCTGAACACTCCCTGCCGTGCCAGACGCGCGAACTCCGCGTCCACCAACTCGTGCATCAGCGACAGCGCCGCGGGCGAGCCTGACTCCAGCCGCGTGGCCAGCACCAGCTGGCGGTTGAGTTGCACGCCCGAGATCTCGGACATCATCATCTGCGCCGGCGCCTCGGATTCCTTGAACACCGACACCGGCATGATCGTCGCCCAGCGCCCGCGCGACACCAGCTCGCGGATCGAATCGACCGAGTCGATCTCGGCCTGCACGTTCAGCGGCTTGCCGAGCGACGCCAGCTGGCGCTCGACGATGGCGCGGTGCAGGCTGGTCATCAGCAGCGGGATGCGCGCCAACTGCGGCAGCGTCACCACCGGGGCGATGCGCATGCTGGCGTGCGACACCAGTGCAAAGGGTTCGGCCAGCAGCGGCTGCATCGACAGCGCGCGGCCCGAGTCGGGGTTGGTGAGGATCGCCATGTCGATGACGCCGCGCTCCAGCCAGTCGAGCAACTGCGGCGTGAAGGCCTCACGGCTGCGCAGCACCACGCTGTCCAGCAGATTCATGCAGGTCTCGAACAGCCCCGGCAACAGCAGCCGCGCCAGCGTGGGCGACACGCCCAGCACGACGGTGGCCTGCGTCGACGACTGGCTTCGCGCCAGCCGCTGCGCCAGCCGTGCGGCCTCGGCCAGCATGCGCTGGGCCGACTCGTAGACCGTCACGCCGGCCTGCGTCAGACGCACGCCGCGTGGCAGCCGCTGCAGCAGCTGGGCGCCCATCTCGGTCTCCAGCTCGCGCATCTGACGTGTCAGCGCGGGTTGCGCAATCGGTATGGCAGCCGCAGCGGCCGTCAGGCTGCCGGCATCCGCCACCGACACGAAGTATCGAAGGGTGCGCAGGTTCACCTGGGTAGGGGTTGGTGGCTACTCGAAAACCCTTCAACTATATCAATGTGATATGGCGAAGGTCAAATTCAGCATTGGACGGGCGAGGCCCCGCCGCCTACGATGGCCGACTCCGATGCACCGCCCCAACATGAGCTCCCAACCTGTCACCCACGAAGCGCTGGCCCGCTTCATCCAACAGGCCTTCGGCAGCCAGGGGCTACCCGACGGCCGATGCGCGCAAGGTCGCCGGCCTGATGGCCGACGCCGACCTGCAAGGCTCCGACGGCCACGGCGTGATCCGCCTGCCGCAGTACATCAAGCGCATCCGCGCCGGCGGCATCAACAAGCAGCCCGAATATCCACATCGTGCATGAGCGCGCGGCGATGGCCGTGGTCGACGGCGACAACGGCATGGGGCATCTGGTGGTCTCGCGCGCGGTGGACATCGCCATCGAGAAGGCGCGCACGGCCGGCGTGGCCTGGGTCGGCACGCGCTACAGCAACCACGCCGGACCGGCGTCCCTGTACGCACGCCAGCCGCTGCAACACGACATGCTGGGCCTGTACTTCGCGGTCGGCAACGCCAACCACCTGCCGCCCTGGGGCGGCATGGACATGCTGCTGTCCACCAACCCCATCGCCGCGGGCATCCCCACCGCCGACGAGCCGCCGGTGGTGCTGGACATGGCCACCACGGTGGCCGCCTACGGCAAGGTCAAGGCCAAGGCGAAGCGCGGCGAGACCATGCCCGCGGGCTGGATGATCGACCGCGAAGGCCAACCGCTGCTGGACCCGAAGCGCGCAGGCGAAGGCTTCCTGCTGCCCATCGGCGATCACAAGGGCTACGGCCTGGCACTGATCGTCGGCCTCTTGGCCGGCACGCTGGGCGGCGCCGCGATGGGCCGCGACGTGATCGACTTCAACGCCGACCACGTCAGCGTCACCAACACCGGGCAGGCCATCCTGGTCATCGACCTGGCGGCCTTCGGCGATCCGGCGCAGTTCAAGCACGCGGTGGACAAACTCGTGCGTGACATCCGCGGCAGTGAGCGCCTGCCGGGTGTGGACCGCATCTGGCTGCCCGGCGAACAGAGCCACGAGAAGCGCGCGCGTTACCGTACCCAAGGCATCCCCATCGCCAACAGTCTGCTCGACGAACTGGACGCGCTGGCGGCTGAGCTGGGCATCACACCGCTGGACAAGTGCACCCACGCATGATCACTTCGTTCAACCCCGCCACCGACGAAACGCTGGCGCGTTACCCCGAATACGTTGGCGACGCCATCGAGCAGCGCCTCGCGCGCGCCAGCAGCGCGCAGAAGGCTTGGGCGCGCATGCCTGTGGCCGAGCGCATGGCGCAATTGCGCGCCGTGGCGCGTGTGCTGCGTGAAGACAAGGCCTCGCTCGCGCGCCTGATCACGCTCGAGATGGGCAAGCCGCTGGCGGAAGCGTTGGGCGAGGTCGAGAAGTGTGCGTGGAACTTCGAGGTCTACGCCGACGCCGCGCCGGGCTTCCTGCAGGACCAGGTGGTGACCAGCAGCGCCAGCGGACAGCCGCATCGTCTACGACCCGCTCGGCCTGGTGCTGGCGGTGATGCCGTGGAACTACCCGTTCTGGCAGGTGATGCGCGCCGCCGCCCCTGTGCTGGCCGGCGGCAACGGCGTGGTGCTGAAGCACGCCAGCAACGTGCCGCAGTGCGCGCTGGCGATCGAGGCCGTGTTCGCGCGGGCCGGCTTGCCCGAGGGTCTGGTCGACCACGCTGCTGGTGGGTGCGGCCGCGGTGCCGGCGCTGATTGCCGACCGCCGCATCGCGGCCGTCACCTTCACCGGCTCCACGCCCGCCGGCCGCAGCATCGCCAGCCATGCCGGACAGGCGCTGAAGAAGCAGGTGCTGGAGCTCGGCGGGTCCGACCCCTTCATCGTGCTGGCCGATGCCGATGTGGCGACGGCCGCCACCGTGGCCGTGAAGGCGCGCTTCCAGAACACCGGCCAGAGCTGCATCGCGGCCAAGCGCTTCATCGTCGAGACCGCGGTGGCCGACCGTTTCGTCGAGGCTTTCATGGCCGCCACGCGCGCGCTGGTGGTCGGCGACCCGTTGCTGTCAGACAGCACGCAAGGCGCGATGGCGCGCACCGACCTGCGCGACGAACTGCACGAGCAGGTGCAGGCCTCGGTGGCCGAAGGCGCGCGGCTGCTCACGGGGGGAAGTCCCGTAGCCGGGCCGGGCGCTTTCTATCAACCTACGGTGCTCGACCATGTCGCACCGACCATGACCGCAGCCTGCCAGGAGACCTTCGGCCCCGCCGCCGCCATCCTGCGCGTGCGCGACGCCGACGAGGCGGTGCGCGTCGCCAACGGCACACCGTTCGGCCTCGGCGCCGCTCTCTGGACCGCCGACCTCGACCGCGCCGCCGCGCTGACGCGCCACATCGAGGCCGGCGCGGTGTTCGTCAACGGCATGGTCGCATCCGACCCGCGGCTGCCCTTCGGCGGCATCAAGGAATCCGGCTACGGCCGCGAGCTTGGTTCACTGGGCCTGCACGAGTTCTGCAACATCAAGACCGTGTGGACCGGCCCGGCGCGCACATGAACATCTCGCTATCAAGGACATCCCCATGAGCCAAGCCACCGCCCCTGCCCAGCACTGCGTGCTGCGCCCCGACCAGATCAAGAGCCACGACCGCGGCGGCGGCGCGCGCACCACGCCGCTGGTGCTGCCTTCGGTAGGCGCCACCACCTTCATCAACGGCATCACCGAGTTCGCGCCCGGCACCAAGATTCCGTTCCACAGCCACAACTGCGAAGAGAGCGTGGTGCTGCTCGAAGGCCATGCCTACATGGACATCGAGGGCGAGGTGCATGAGCTCAAGCCGCTGGACACCACGTTCATTCCGCCGAACGTGCCGCACCGCTTCCGCAACAAGTCGGACACCGCAGCCGATGAAGATCCTGTGGATCTACGCCTCGGTCAACGCCACGCGCACGCTGGTGGACACCGGCGAGACGCGCCCGGTGGCGGCCGAGCACGCCCGCTGAGCGCCAGACAAGGAGACGATATGGGTCTCCGATTCATGGAGCACCTGCTGATCCTGACGCACGACCCCGAAGGAACGCGCGACTGGTTCTGCCACAACCTCGGGATTTCGAAGCGGCTACCACCCGGAGTTCGGCTTCCCGGTGTACTGGCTCTACATCGGTGAGCAGGATGTCGTTCACATCGGGAAGGCACGCCACTCTGCGCATCAGGACGCCTACCTCGGCACACCGAGCGACAAGGCCGGTGAAGACTACTCCGCCGCCGGTGCGCCGGGTTCCGGGCGAATCGACCATGTCTGCTTCAACAGCGATGGGATCGACGAATTCGTCGAACGCCTGACGAAGAACGGCGTCGAGTTCAGTGAACGCAAGGCACACAACTCGGACCTCTACCAGTTGTTCATGCGCGAGCCGATCAACGGCATCAAGGTCGAGCTGAATTTCTCGGCCGAAGAGGCCGTGCGTGCGGGCAGGGTGCCAAGCTGGACCGACGCCGGCGCAACGCGCAGAGCGCCGAGGTGATGAAACCCGACGTGCCCGAGAAGGCGTCGGCCTTCTGACCTCGCGAACCTGAACACCCCCACGGTCCGCGCCAATCACTCCCGAACCAGACAACCGACATCAGATGAAAGCCAGGGCTGCACGCATTCACAAGCAAGGGGGGCCGGAGGTCATCGGCATCGAAAGTATCGAGCTCGCCGAGCCGGGCCCGGTGAGGCGCTCGTTCGCCAGACGGCGATCGGGCTCAACTTCCAGGACGTCTATCACCGCTCCGGCATGTACCCGCTGCCCATGCCCTGCGGCCTCGGCACCGAGGCAGCAGGTGTCGTCGAGAAGGTCGGCGCCGAGGTGTCGTCGATCCGGGTCGGTGATCGTGTCTGCTATGCGGGCGGCCCGTGCTGGGCGCCTGTGCGACTCACCGGGTGTTCGCGGCGAACCGGCTCGTCAAGACCCCTGAGGGCGTCAGCGACGAGCAGGCGGCCGCCGTGATGCTCAAGGGCATGACGGTCGAATACCTGTTGACGCGCTGCCACCCGGTGGCCGCAGGCGAATGGGTGCTGTTTCATGCCGCGGCGGGTGGTGTCGGGCAGCTGGCAGGACAGTGGGGACGATATCTCGGTGCACGCATGATCGGGATCGCTGGCGGGGCCGAGAAGGTGAGGATCGCGCTCGAGAATGGCTATGAGGCCTGCGTCGACCGACTTGCCGGAGATGTCGGCGCGCAACTGAAGGCGCTGACAGGCGGTGCGGGCTTCCCGGTCGTCTACGACTCGGTCGGGAAGGCAGGTTTCGACATCAGCCTCGCGGCGCTCGCGCCGCGTGGCCTGTTCGTGTCCTTCGGCACGACGACGGGTGCGCCGCCGCCGATTGAAGCCGCGACGCTGCAGAAGATGGGCTCGCTCTACTTCACGCGCCCGACGCTGGTCACCTACACCGCCAGTGATGAGGAACTCCAGTCGAGTGCCGCCGCCGTTTTCGATCTGATCGCGCGCGGCGTGCTCAAGGTGTCGATCAATCAGCGCTACCCGATCGACGATATCGTGACCGCGCACCGCGATCTCGAAAGCGGACGCACCACCGGCTCTACGCTGATCATTCCGTAGGACTCGCCCGTCGCCTTTGACCCGCTTTCCCGTGCCGTATCGATCATCGGCGCAACAGCACAAGAAACCCGAAACCAGGAGACACGACGATGAAATTTTCGATCGCATCAGGGCTGTCGATCGCGGCACTGTTGGCCGGCGCTGCCGGCACCGCACAGGCCGACGACATCAAGCTGCGCATCGCTTCGGGCCACCCGACCGCCAACACCTATGTGCAGCCTGATGCAGGACTTCTTCGTGCCCGGAGGTGACGAAGCGGGTGCAGGCGCAGGACCAAGCACACGGTCGAATTCATCGAGGGCTATGGCGGCTCGATGGTGAAGGTGGCCGATACGCTCGAGGGCGTGCAGTCCGGCATCATCGACATCGGCGGCTACTGCTTCTGTTTCGAGCCGTCGAACCTGCCGCTGCACGCCTTCCAGGTGATGCTGCCGTTCGGCACGATGAGCCCGGTCAAGAGCGTGAAGATCGCCCGCGCGGTGTACGACAAGGTGCCGTACATGTCGAAGGTGTTCGAGGACAAGTTCGGCCAGAAGCTGCTCGGCGCTGATCGCCGACAACGGCTACAACCTCGGCACGACCTTCGAATGGAACGACGGTGGCCGACCTGAAGGGCCGCAAGATCGCCGGCGCCGGCCTGAACCTCAAGTGGCTCGAGTATGCGGGCGCGGTGCCGGTGCAGTCGCGTCTGCCGGAGGCCTACACGTCGATGCAGACCGGTGTCTACAACGGCTGGATCATGTTCCCGTCCGGCTGGGTCAATTTCAAGCTGAACGAGGTGGCCAAGTACTACACCGAGGTCGGATTCGGCGCGATCACCTGGCACGGTCTGACGATGAACAAGCGTCGTTTCGCAACGCCTGCCCAAGGAGGTGCAGGACATCGTCGTCGAGGTCGGCCGGGAGTTCGAGGTGAAGACCGGCACGGTCAACGAAGAGAACTACCCGAAGCAGATCGACGCAGCTGAAGGCGGCAGGCGCGATCGTCAAGACGGTGCCCGACTCGGTGCGTGCTCGATTGGGCGAACTCGCTGACCAGCTGGCCGCAGGAGCAGGCGGCCGAGCTGGACAAGAAGGGCTTGCCCGCGACGCAGGTGCTGAAGCTGACGCTCGAGGAAGCCGAGAAGCTGGGTCACAAGTGGCCGGTGCGCTACCGAGTCAAGTAGACGCACGCCAGTCGCGTCCGGCAAGCGTCGCCGACGTCCGGGCTCGGATCAGACGTGCTCGCCTGAGTTGGTCCGTGTCAACGACTGCCGATCACGTCAAGGCGTGCTGCTGTTGCTCGCAGCGGCCTTCGCCTTCCTGCTGTGCTTCCTGGTCGTCGCCGATGTCCTCGGCCGTGTCGTCTTCAATTCACCCCGTAAAGGGCACCCCCGAGATCGTGTCGACGTCGATCGTCATCATCTGCTTTCTGCAGGCTGGCTTCGCGATCCGCTCCGGCGGCATGCTCAGCGTCGACGTCTTCGTGCTAGCCCTGCCGGCCGCGCGCGCCGGCTGGTCTTCGCGGCGCGGCGCGCTCGCCGGTGCTGGCGTTCTTCGCGCTGCTCTGCTGGGGCAGCTTCGAGCCTGCTGTCGCACGCGTGGACACTCGAACGAATTCGAGGGCGAAGGCGCGCTGCGCGTGCCGTCCTGGCCGGCGCGCTTCGTCGCTCCTGCTCGGGTCCGTTCTCGCCGCCATCAGCTACCTGCTGAGTCTGGTGCCGAGCACCTGGGCGGCGCTGCGTCGGGCAAACGCTCGCGAGTCATGGTCAGAATGCCTGACCTCACCACTGCTAGCGGGACGCGCCGATGTTCAACGCCACCGACATGCTGATCCTGGTCGACGTGCTGCTCGCGCTGGTCTTCTGCGGCGTGCATATCGCCGTCTCGCTCGGCATCACCAGCCTTGCTCGGCATCTACCTGATGACAGGGCGACATCGAGACGCGTCGAGACCTTCATCGTCCAACACGGCCTACGAGGCGCTGCGCGACTATGTCTTCGCGGTCATCCCGCTGTTCATGCTGATGGGCGAGTTCCTTGCGAAGTGCGGTGCGGCCCGTGACCTCTTCGCGCTGATCGATCGGCCGACGCAGGCGGTACCCGGACGACTGGGCGTCGCGACGGTGCTGGCCAACGCCGTGTTCGCGTTCGTCACCGGCGTCTCGCATCGCGGCCGCGGCGGCCTTCTCGCAGATCGCCTATCCGGAGATGAGGCGTCACGGCTACGAGCGCAAGTTCTCGCTCGGCTGCATCGCCGGCAGTGCCTGCCTCGGCATGCTGATCCCGCCGTCGGTGCTGATGATCGTGTGGGGCGTGCTGACCGAGCTGGCGATCGGCAAGCTGTTCATCGCCGGCATCCTGCCCGGTCTTCTCGTGGTGACCGCTTTTCGTCGCCTACATCCTGTGGTGTCGCCGATGCTGCAGCCGCACGCGCGTCGGGCGAGGGCGCGGACCTGCCGAGCGCGCAGCGCCGAGGCGCGCGCCGCGCAATGCCGACGCCCGCAGGCTCGATGCTCGCGCGCCATCCTGCTGGAGCACCGTCGGCATACTGCGCTGGTGATCATGCGTGCTCGGCGGCATCTGGCTCGGCTTCTTCACGCCGACCGAAGGCGCCGGCGTCGGCGCCACGCTGGCGCTGCTGCTGGCGTTGCTGCGAGGCATGCGGCTCACGGAGATGATGCGAGGCCATCGTGTCGGTCGGTCGCACCTCGGCGCCGCTGCTGCTGCTGCTGGTGACGGCGCAGCTCTACTCGCGCGTGCTGTCGATGACTGGCGTCACCGGCGCCGCCAAGGACTTCTTCCGTCGGCTCGGCGTGTCGCCCTATGTCATCCTGGCGCTGATGGTGCTGATCTGGTTCGTGCTCGGCGTGCATCATCGACTCGATCTCGATCATCCTGCTGACGGTGCCGGTGTTCGCGCCGATCGCGGTGGCGATCGGCTTCGATCCGATCGCGTTCGCGATCATCGGCATCATCGCCATCGAGACCGGCCTGCTGACGCCGCCGTTCGGCATCCTGGTGTTCACGGTCAAGGCGGCGTTGCCGGACGAGACGGATGACGACCGGCGAAATCTTTCGCGGCTCCGTACCGTACTGGATGTGCCTGCTGATGGCGATCATCGTCATCGCGATCTTCCCCGGCTGGCGACCTGGCTGCCGAACCTGGGCGATGCCGTCGCCCCCAAATAGGAGACCCCCTCCATGGCTGCCTACTGGCTCGCACGCGCCGTCATCGACGACCCGGTCGAGTACAAGAAGTACACCGATCTCGTGCCCGCGATCATCGCCGCCCACGGCGGCCGAGTGCTGGCGCGCGGCGGACGCTACCAGATCATGGAAGGCCCGGAGCAGTTTCACCGCTTCGTCGTGATCGAGTTCCCGACGCTGGAAGCAGGCGTGACCTGCTTCCGGTCGCCCGAGTACCGCGCTGCCGCGGCCTTCCGCCGTGGCGGCGGCGGCGTGGTCGAGAACGTCATCGTCGAAGGTGGCGACGCGACCGTATGAGCCTGATGTTCAAGGCTACGCTGAACAATCGCCCGGCATCACCACCGGCCGCGGCGAGCGTTTGCGGCTTCATCGAACTTCAACGCACGAACACCAATCTCGGCGGGCTTGGTCAGCGTTGGGCTGTCCTGCCGCCAAGTAGGGGAACACCCTCATAGGCATAAAGTGATCGGCCGATCATTATGGATCAATCGGATCAGACTTGCGCCACACTTTCTTGAGGATCGAGCGATGGCAAACTTCGGAGCGGTAGGGATGGACTGGCAGCAGCGCGTCAACTGGGAGCGCATGCGCAACTACAGACTCGAGCGTGCTCGCGAGCGCATGAAGGCCCATGGCCTCGGCGCGATGCTGTTGATGTATGACGAGAACATTCGCTACGTCACCGCCACGCTGACGCCAGGTTGGTGCAAGTTGAAGCCGGGCCTGCGCTACGCGCTGCTGTGCGGCGACGATGCGCCGGTGTTGTTCGAGCAAGGCGACGTCGGCTTCCAGATCGAGCGCCACAGCCCGTGGATCCCGAAGGAGAACGTCCGCCACGCTTTCCCCTGGATCAAGGGCGCCGCCGGCCCGGCGTCGATCATGCAGGTGACGAAGTTCACCAACGGCATCCTGCAGGAGATGAAGAAGAGCAACGTCTCCGGCATGAAGCTCGGCGTCGACTTCGTCGACATCAACATGATTCAGGTCTTCAAGGATGCCGGCATCGAGTGGGTCGACGGGATGACGCCGATGATGGAGGCGCGCGCGATCAAGAACGTCGACGAGCAGGAGTGCATGCGAATGGTGGGCGCGATCGGGGACGCCGCGCATTGGGAGTGCCTGAAGTTCCTGCGGCCCGGCCTCACCGAGAACCAGGTGACGGCGCACATCATGGAGTTCCTCTACGCAATCCCGGGCATGGAGGATGTCGAGGACGTGATCGTGTCCTCAGGGCCGAACACCTGGCCCAACTGGCGCAACTTCTCCGACCGCATCATCAAGCCGGGCGACATCGTCTTCATCGATCTGGCGGCGCTGACCTGGAACGGCTACAAGTCCTGCTACTACCGCACCTATTGCGTGGGCCGGGAGCCGACCCAGGCGCAGAAGGACGTTTACGCGACCGCGTTGAAGTGGCTCTACGATGCCATCGAGACGGTGAAGGTTGGCGCGACCACGCGCGATATCGCGTCCAAGTGGCCTTCGGCGATGGAGACCTGGGGCTACGAAGACGAGGACCAGGCCGCCGCGAACCTCTGGGGTCACGGCCTCGGCCTGGCGCAATACGATACGCCCGTGATCTCGCGCATCTGGTCGCTCGACTACCCGGTGGAGATTCGACCCGGGATGGTGTTCGCGCTCGAGACCCAGCACGGCAAGAAGTACGAGTGGGGCGTACGCATCGAGGAGATGATGATCGTGCACGAAGACCGCATCGAGCTCATCTCCAGCTTCCCCGTCGAGCAGATCACCGTCGTCGATCCCATGCCGGGATACTCGCGCTTCTTGACGTAGCAGTTTTGCGGCCGCAACCTCAACCCTTCCCGTCACAACAAGGAGACAGCACCATGAAGAAACTTCTATCCACGCTTGCGCTCGCAGCGTGCACCGTCGTCGGCGGGCACGCACAGGCCGCGGACAAGATCAAGGTCGGCATCCTGCTGCCGCTCACCGGCACGTTTGCGGCGGTGGCGGAAACCCAGAAGGAAGGCGCGCTGCTGGCGGTCGATGTCGTCAACAAGCGCGGCGGCCTGAACATGCCCGGCGGCAAGGTGCATGGTCGAAGGCATGCGTCGCCGACGACGAGGCCAAGCAGGATGTCGGCGTGCGGCGCTACCGCTACATGCGTGTCGAAGGCGTCAAGGGAGTCGGCGGCCAGACCTGGGCGCCGCTGGCCTACGCCATCAATGCCATGGTCAGCAAGGAGCCGATGCCCTACTTCCCGGTCTGCGTGATGGCCAAGGAGGCGTTCCAGAAAGGCAAGCTCGCCGACTCGACCTTTGCCGCCGCCTACAGCCCCTGGACCGTCGGCTACATGGCCGGCCAGTCGGCCGATCAAGACGCTCGGCAAGAAGAAGATCTTCTTCCTGGCCCGCGCCGACAGCTGGGGCTGGGACATCCGCGACGGCGTCTACGCCGCCGCCAAGGAAAACGGCGCCGAGATCGTCGGCTACGACGAGGTGTCGCTGGGCACAGCCGACTTCACGACCGTGCTGCAGAAGGTCCGGGCAGCCAAGCCGGATGTGTTCATCTGCCGCCCAGTTCGCCGCGCGACGCCGTGGCGCTGCTGAAGCAGGGCCACCAGATGGGCCTCAACAAGGAGATGACGATCTTCAACGCCTTCATCACCAACGTCGTGGCCAAGGGCCTGCCGCCCGAGGCGCTGGAGGGCGTCTACGCGATGCACTATTTCTACTACGACCTGGCCGGCTTCGCCGACAAGGAAGTGGCCAAATCGCGCCAAGGAGTTCACCGACCTGTATCGCGCCAAGTACAACGCCCGCCCGATGCCTATGCCACGATCGCCTATATCGCCTACATGGAGATGTTCCGCGGCTTCGAGGCAGTCCAAGAGCCTACGACCCGGCCAAGGTCGCGGCCGCTGATGGCGCCAACAAGGGCGAGTTCAACACGGTCAAGGGCCCGGCCCGCTGGCGCGAGGATCACGTCGGCCGAGTACAAGTACGCCGCCTTCCTGGTCAAGGGCAAAGGCGCCAAGGAGCAGAAGAACGAATGGGATCTGTTCACCGTGGTCGAAGGCTGTCGGGCGGCGAGTCGGTCATGCCGTCGCTGAAGTCGCTGGGTTACTAAACCGTCGCCCGTCTGCATCCCCCCGGCGGACCGAAGGGCTGGCCGTGACATGACAGCGCGCCGAAATCATCAAGGCCGAAGGCGTGACCAAACGGTTCGGTGCACTGGTCGCCGTGGACCAGGTCGACTTCCAGCTGCGCCGAGAATGAGGTGGCGGGCATCATCGGCTCCAACGGCGCCGGCAAGACCACCTTCTTCAACCTGCTGACCGGCATATTACGCGCCGACGAGGGCACCATCCTCTACAAGGGCGAGGACATCACCCGCCTGAGCCCCGCCGAACGGGTCGCCCGGGGGATGATGCGTACCTTCCAGCTGACCTCCACCTTCGACAACCTCAGCGTGATCGACAACCTGGTGCTGTCCTATTTCCGGGCGCATGCAAGACCACGCTCTGGTCGTTGCTCTGCACGAGCACCGCGAGTCTGCACCGCACGACCGGCCATCGTCGAGACGCTGGAAACCTTCGACCTGCAGGGTATCCGGGCGCGCCTGGTGCGCAGCCTGAGCCTGGGCGAGAAGCGACGGCTGGAGATCGCCATGGCGATCCTGGCCGAACCGAAGGTGCTGCTGCTGGACGAACCGCTGGCCGGTCTGGCCGAATCCGAGATCAAGAGCGTGCTCGACGTGCTGCGCAGGCAGATCGGCAGCCAGACGATCCTGATCGTGGAGCACAAGATTTCCCACGTGGAGGACTTCTCTGCAGCGGCTGACCGTCATGCACGAAGGCCGGGTCATCGCCGACGGCGGCTACGAGGAGTGCCTGAATCACCCGGAGGTTCGCAGAAGCTACTGGCAGATCGACGACTGCGGAAGTCGCGCGCATGCGCTGATGCGAGCAGCGACCACCTGACCGTTCAGGACCTGAAGGTCTCGCATGGCGAGTCGAAGGTGCTGTTCGACATCGACCTGCATCGTCGCGCCCAACGAGGTCGTCGCCTGCGTCGGACGCAACGGCGCCGGCAAGTCGCACGCTGCTCAAGAGCATCGCCGGCTTCCTGCAGCCCGCAGGCCGGGCGCATCGAGAGCCATGGAAAGCTGCTCAATCGGGCTGCGACCTACGATATCGCACGACTGGGCATCAAGTACATGCCCCAGGACAAGAAGGTCTTCTCCGATCTGACGGTCCGGGAGAACCTGGAACTGGGCAGCTACGCCACCAAGGATTACAACTGGGATCCGGTGACCAACTTTTTCCCCAAGCTCAAGGAGCTGATGGACCGCAAGGCGGGCCACCTCAGCGGCGGCGAGCGCCAGATGCTGATGATCGGCCGGGCCATCCTGGGGCAGCCCAAGGTGCTGCTGATCGACGAGCCCACCGAGGGGCTGGCGCCGAGCATCGTCGCCCATCTGAAGCATGTGTTCACGGAACTGAGCAAGAACGCCTCGGTGATCGTCGAGCAGAACCTGCCGCTGGTCTGCGCCATCTCGACAAGGTCTACGCCATCAAGGAAGGCCGCTTCGTCGCGGAGTTGCAAGACGATCAGATCCGCACCGACGTGTGCGAGAAATTACCTCTAGAGGCACGCCGATGATGAATTCCTGCGGTGGTGGCGCGGCATCCTGCTCGCCTTTGGCGCTTTCTGGCTGGCGCGCTACTTCCTGCCCCTGCCCTTCATCAACGAAGTGATCATTTTTTCGATCTACGCCATGGGTTGCAACTTCCTGCTCGGGCGGGTCGGCTTCATCTCGTTCGGCCAGCCGGCCTATCTGGCGGTCGGCGCCTACGCCACGGCGTTCTATCTGTTTTACTTCGGCACCAATCCCTACGTCGGCATCCTGATCGGCCTGGCAGCCGGCATGGCGTTCGCCTTCATCGTCGGCCTGCTGTTCGTGCGCCTGCGCAGCGACTATTTCGCGCTCGTCAATCTGGCGCTGGCGGTGATCATCTTCTACATGCTGCAGAAGGTGCTGCGCCGACATCACCCAGGGCGACAACGGGCTGTGGTTCCTGACCAATATCGACGCCACGCCGGTCTTCGACCTGACACGGCCGAAGGAGTTCTTCCTCTTCTGCCTCGCGGTCGGCGCCTTGATCTGGGCCATGTACAAGTACCTCGACGACACCCTGTTCGGCGCCTGCTGCCTGGCCACCAAGATCAACGAAGACAAGCTCGAGTTCCTCGGCTACAGCAACTTCAAGATCCGCCTGACGGCATTCGTCATCGCCAACACCACGACGGCGCTCGCCGGCAGCCTGTATGCCGTCTATCTCGGCTTCGTCAGCCCCGAGATGAGCAGCCACGCACGCGCCGCCGACCCGGTGGTGGTCACGATCCTCGGCGGCGTCGGGACGCTGTACGGGCCGATCGTCGGCACGATCGCCTATACCGGCATGAAGGACGTGGCCAGCAAGTTCATCGGCAACTGGGAGCTGTTCGTCGGCTTCATCCTGGTCTTCATCATGCTGACCGAACCATCGGCATTTAGGGCACGCTGGAGCGGTGGACCCAGACCATGTGGCGCCGCATCGCGGGCCGGGGGGCCGAGGCTTGAGCGCACAACTGCTGATCTCCGGCGTCATCTTCGGCCTGAGCATGGGCAGCATCTATTTCCTGATGTCGATCGGCCTGTCGCTGTGCTTCGGGCTGATGCGCATCATCAGCCTCGACCAGCTGCTGTACTACGCCGTCGGCGCCTATATCACCTACAGCGTCAGCCTCTCACCGGCAACGTGTGGCTGGGCATTCTTGGCGGCATCGTGGTGGCGGGCGCTGCTGGCGTTCGCCGTCGAACGCATCGTGTTCAGGCGCATCTATGAACGGGAGCTCACGTTCAGCATGATCACCTCCTTCGGCATCCTGATCGGCGGCATCGGCGTCATCAAGAGTATTTGGGGCGTCGTGCCGCGGCCGGTGCGCATGCCGCTGGACGAGCAGTTCAACATCTTCGGTACCGAGATTCCCGTCTACCGCCTGTTCGTCATCCTGGCGGCCGCGCTGGTCTATGTCGGCATCTGGCTGTTCCTGAACCGGACCATCATCGGCAAGGCGATCCGCGCCGGCATCGAAGACGTGGAGCACGTCGAAGGCCTGGGCATCAATGCGTCGCGGCTGTTCACCGTCACCTTCGTCATCGCCGGCGCGCTGTCGGCTCTGGCCGGCGGCATCTACGCGCCGCTGATCATGGTCGACCCGCACATGGGGCTCGAGATGCTGTCCTTCGTCTTCATGGTCGTCATCATCGGCGGCCTGGGCAGCATCAAGGGCACCTTGTTCTCGGCGCTGCTCGTCGGCCAGGTCGTGTCGATCGGTTCGCTGATCTACGCCCCGCTCGCGCGGTGGCGCCGTTCGCCATCATGCTGCTGATCCTGCTGGTGCGGCCGACCGGGCTGTTCGGGGGTCAGTTGGCGAAGTAGCAAGCGCCACCACGCAGCTTTTCCGTCCCGCTGTACTCCAACTTTCATTCTCAATCCAGCCTGCCTGCACCATGAGCTACCTGTTCAATCCCCCAGCCCCCATCAGCGTGCCGATCGTCGGCCGCGCCGAGCGCTTCCCCGTGCACCGCGTCTACTGCGTGGGCCGCAACTACGAGGACCACGCCAAGGAGATGGGCTACACCGGCCGCGAGCCGCCGTTCTTCTTCCTGAAGCCGGCCGACACGCTGCTGGTGGTGGATGCGGGCGAGACGGGCCGCATGCCGTACCCGTCGTTGACAAAGAACCTGCACCACGAGATCGAACTCGTGGTCGCCATCGGCGAAGGTGGGCGCGAGATCAAGGCCGCCGACGCGATGAAGCACGTCTTCGGCTATGCGATCGGCCTGGACATGACGCGCCGCGATCTACAGGGCGAGATGAAGAAGCAGGGCCGCCCCTGGTGCATCGGCAAGGGCTTCGATCACAGCGCGCCGATCGGCCCCATCACGCCGGCGGCACAGGCCGGCGACGTCGTCAACGCGGCCATCAGCCTGCAGGTCAATGGCCAGCCGCGCCAGAGCAGCCACATTCACAAGCTGATCTGGAATATCGCCGAGACCATCGAATACCTGTCGGCCGCCTGGGATCTGCAGCCCGGCGACCTGATCTATTCCGGCACGCCCGAAGGCGTGGCCGCGGTGGTCGCGGGCGACACCATGGTGGGCGCCGTCACCGGTCTGGGTGAACTGCGCGTGCAGATGGTCTGACGTCCCGAGTCGCTGCCGTAGCGATCGCGTACGCGTTCAACGCGCGGCAGCTTCATGCGCCCGCGATCGCGCGCTCCGAGGCAGGCGCGCGCTTCAGCGGAAGCCCGCTGCCTCTGTCCGCGCGCAACACGATTCGCGAGTGGCCTGCAAGGGCGTCGATCGCCGTGCGGTAGAGTACGCTCGCTGCAAACACCCCCGAGGAGAAAGTCCCGAGATGACGTCACCGATAGCTGATGGCTGCCTGGGGCTCGTCGCGGGGATTTCCGCATCGGATGATGGTGATCCGAAGGTGCGACACGCACCTGGCGCCCGGCCCGAGGTTCAGTTTCAAGGCATCGCGTAGCCCGCATGGACTACCCGGGCAACCTGTTCGTCGTCGCCGCGCCGAGTGGCACGGGCAAGTCGAGCCTCGTGAACGCGCTGCTCGAGCTCGACTCGCATCTCGTCGTCTCGCTGTCGCACACCACGCGCGCACCGCGCGGGCAGGAGCAGGACGGGCGCGAGTACCACTTCATCGAGGAAGCGGCGTTTCGCGACATGATCGCGCGTGATGGCTTCGTCGAATGGGCGCAGGTGCATGGCAATCTCTACGGCACCTCGCGCACCGAGGTCGAGTCGCGCATCCGCGAGGGGCAGGACGTGGTGCTCGAAATCGATTGGCAGGGCGCGTTGCAGATCAGGAAACTGTTCCCGAACGCCGTGCTGATCTTCATCCTGCCGCCGAGCTGGGACGAGTTGCAGCAGCGCCTGACGCGCCGTGGCGAGGACCCGCCGGCCGTGATCGCGCAGCGTTTGGCGAACGCGCGCATCGAGGTGGCACAGGCCCGGCACTTCGACTTCGTTATAATCAATGCCTTGTTCGAGACGGCGCTTTTCGACCTCAAGGCGATCGTCCACTCGCAGCGTCTCAAGTACGCTGCTCAGGCACGCGGCAAACCCGCCGTCTTCGCCGCACTCAACCTCACCTGACGCGTCGTCCCGTGACGCCCCTGGAGCACCGTTCATGGCCCGCATCACCGTCGAAGACTGCCTCGTCAAGATCCCGAATCGCTTCCAGCTCGTGCTCGCCGCGACCTATCGTGCGCGCATGCTGAGCCAGGGCCACACGCCGAAGATCGAGAGCAAGAACAAGCCCGGCGTGACCGCGCTGCGCGAGATCGCCGCCGGCGAGATCGGCGTCGAGATGCTGCGCAAGGTGCCGGTCTAAGGCCCGTTCAGGCGCGTCGCGCGCCGACCGCGAGGGGCCCGGGCTCGCACACCTGGCGCGTTGCCGCCGCGGCGGGCATCACAAACCAAGATAATGACGGAGATGGGCGAACGCACGATCTCCGTATGGTCGGTCCTGGGCAAGGCGCTTTCCAAGACGCCCAAGCCTCGCCCTGCCGCGAGCGAAACACCGACGCTCGGTCCCGAGGAAGCCGCCGCGTCGTCGTTCGCCGCACTCGCGGCGAAGCTGGACTACCTCAGTTCGCGCGACGTCAAGCGCGTGCGCGAGGCCTACCGCTTCGCCGACGAGGTTCATCTCGGACAGTTCCGCGCCAGCGGCGAGCCCTACATCACGCACCCGATCTCGGTCGCCGCGCTGTGCGCGGAGTGGAAGCTCGACGCGCAGGCGATCATGGCCGCGCTGATGCACGACGCGATGGAGGATTGCGGCATCTCGAAGGCCGAGCTGATCGAGCGCTTCGGCGCGCCGACCGCCGACATCGTCGATGGCCTGACCAAGCTCGACCGGCTGCGCTTCTCGACGCGCGAGGAGTCGCAGGCCGAATCGTTCCGCAAGATGCTGCTGGCGATGACGCGCGACGTGCGCGTCATCCTCATCAAGCTTGCCGACCGCCTGCACAACATGCGCACGATGGTCGCCGTGGCGCCCGAGAAGCGCATGCGTGTCGCGCGCGAGACGCTCGAGATCTACGCGCCGATCGCGCACCGGCTCGGCCTGAACCAGACCTATCGCGAGCTGCAGGAGCTCTCGTTCCAGCAGTTGCGCCCGTGGCGGCATGCGGCGCTTGCGAAGGCGGTGCAGACGGTGCGCGGCTCGCGCCGTGACATCGTCGACCGCATCCAGCGCGAGGTCGAGAAGGCGTTCACGGGCGCCAAGCTCGCGGTGCAGGTCAGCGGGCGCGAGAAGACGCTGTTCTCGATCTACCGCAAGATGCGCGAGAAGCACCTGAGCTTCGCGCAGGTCAACGACATCTTCGGCTTTCGCATCGTCGTCGGGACACTGCCCGAGTGCTATCTGGCGCTCGGCGTGCTGCACCAGATCTACAAGCCGATGCCGGGCCGCTTCAAGGACTACATCGCGATCCCGAAGGCGAACGGCTACCAGTCGCTGCACACGACGCTCGTCAGCCCGCTGGGCACGGCGGTCGAGTTCCAGGTGCGCACCGAACAGATGAACGCGGTGGCCGAGAAGGGCATCGCCGCGCACTGGATGTACAAGGCCAAGGGCACGGCCCCGGCGAGCGCCGCCGAGGCGCAACGCCTGGGTGCGATGTGGCTGCAGTCGCTGCTCGACATCCAGGACGAGACGCACGATGCCAACGAGTTCCTCGAGCACGTGCGCATCGACCTCTTCCCCGACGCCGTCTACGTCTTCACGCCGAAATCGCAGATTCTCTCGCTACCGCGCGGCGCGACGCCGGTCGACTTCGCCTACGCGATTCACTCGGACGTCGGCGATCACTGCGTCGCCGCCAAGGTCAACGGCGAGGCGGTATCGCTCAAGACCGAATTGCGCAGCGGTGACGTGGTCGAGGCCATCAGCGCGCCAGGCGCACGGCCGAACCCGACCTGGCTCAATTTCGTGCGCACCGGCCGCGCGCGCTCGCGCATCCGCCACTACCTCAAGACGATGGAGCAGGAAGAGTCGCAGCAGCTCGGCGAGAAATTGCTCGCCATCGCGCTGCGCGCCGAAGGGCTGGTGCTGCCCTCGGCCGACCCCGACGATGCCGACGCTTCGGCGATCTGGCAGCAGCTCACGCGCTGGAGCGACTCTCGCTCGCGCGCCGAGTTGCTGACCGACATCGGTCTCGGGCGCAAGATCGCGAACATCGTCGCCAAGCATCTCGCGCACCTGATGATCGAGCGCGGCATGCGGCCCGACGCGGTGATGCTGACGCTCGGCCGCTACGGCGACGATTCGGACGCGACACCGTCGCAGCGCGTCGTCGTTGACGGCAGCGAAGGAACGTCGGTCCAGATGGCGCCGTGCTGCCGCCCGATTCCGGGCGACGCGATCGTCGGCTACCTCGGGCGCGGCGAGGGCCTCGTCGTCCACACCGCCGACTGCTCGGTCGGCCGCCGCCTGTTCGAACGCGATCGCGAGCACTGGATGAGCGTCGAATGGTCCGAGGAGATGACGCGCCCCTTCGAGACCGCGGTGAGCCTGCTGCTGCGCAACGGCAAGGGCGTGCTCGCGCAGGTCGCCCTGGCGGTGAGCACGGCGGAGGCGGACATCATCCACATCGACATGGGCGAAGAGCGCACCGGCAACTCGACCGACATGCGCATGGTGCTGAGCGTTCGCGACCGCTTCCATCTGGCCGAGGTGATGCGACTGCTCAAGCGCTCGCCGCCGGTGCAACGCGTCGCGCGGGTCAAGCCTTGAGCGCGACCATGGGTCGCCGAACAGGCCCTCGCCTCAAAACCCCATGCGCAATCCCACCATCAGGCCGCGCCCGGGCAGCGGTGCGAGCAACCTGACGGTGTCGATCGTCGCCGCGTTGTAGGCCAGCTCGTTGGTCAGGTTGTTGAGCTTCAGGTACACGAAGCCATCGCTGCCCG
This sequence comes from uncultured bacterium, assembly GCA_963779155.1. GTDB lineage: Bacteria > Pseudomonadota > Gammaproteobacteria > Burkholderiales > Burkholderiaceae_C > CAIKUF01. Next base: position 28,077 of record CAVZXE010000017.1, read on the forward strand.
CCCACTGAAACTTGTAGCTGCCCGACAGGTTGACGAGGGTGTACGCGGGCGTCGTCGGGTCCAGCGTCGGCACCCCGTTCTGCGCCGCCGCGTACTGCACTTCGGCCCGTGCCGACCAGTCGCCGAGGCTCCAGCTGGCGCCCAGGGCCAGACGCCAGGGCGGGATGTTCGGCAGCGCCTGGTTGTCGTCGGTGTTGGTAGCGCGGGTGAGGTCGAACTTGCCGTCCAGGTCGATGCGCTGCGTGGTGTCGAGCACGCGCCAGGTGCCTTCGACCTCCGCCCCCCAGAAGCGCGCGCCGACGCCGGTGAACACGAACTCCGGCACCGGGCCTTCGTCGGTGGGAACCTCCACGCCCGTCTGGCGCAGATAGATGTAGTTGGAGAAGCGGTTGGCGAAGGCAACGGCCTGCAGCTTGTTCGCTCCGTCGGTCCACTGCAGACCCAGGTCGAGGTTGCCGCCGCGTTCCAGGTCCTGGTCCGGGTCGCCCACCTCGTAGGCGCCGGTGGCGACGTGAAGTCCGTTCGCGTACAGCTCATAGAAGGTCGGCGCGCGCTCGGTGTAGGCGAGGTTGCCCGTCACCTGCCACTGCGGCGTCAGCTTCCACAGGCCGCCGATCGCCGCGCTGGCGGGCGTGAACGAGCGCGACATCGGCGCGCCGAACTGGTCCTGCCCCGGCGCATCGCCGTCGGAATCCACCTGCGCGTGGCCGATGCGGCCGCCGAAGGTGAACTTGCCCTGCTCGACCGCGTACTCCTGCAGCACGAACGCGGCGTACTGCGTGGTGTCGGTGCTCGGCACGAAGGCCTCTTCGCCGATGGCCGAGAAGCGGTTGTCGCCGCCCTGCAGGCCGAACACGCCCGCCAGTGTGCCGCCGCCGAGTGCGAGCTTGGCCTGCTCGGCTTCGACTCTGAAGTCCCAACCCTTGTTCTTGAACGTCGTCGCCACCTCGCCCGAGCCTTCGATCTCCTGGTGCTGGTAGTCCGAGTACAGCAACTGGCCGCTGACACGGGCGACCAGCCCCGACAGGTCGCGCACCTCGCCCGCGACCTTGTATTTGTCCAGGAACATGTCGATCGTCACGTCGTCCTCGGCGACGACGCCGTAGTTGCTGCGGAAGGTGTCGGCCGATGCGCCGAAGAAGCCGTGCCCCCAGACGTAGGAGCCGCCGAGCGCGCCACCCTCGCTCTGGCTGGCGGAGTTCACGATCACGTTGCTCGGCGCCGTGCCGCCATCCTCCTGCGGGCGCTGGAAGGTGGGCACGCTCGTGTCGTCGGTGCGGCGCCAGAACGCGTCGCCATGCACGACGAAGCCGTTGGCGCCGGTCTCGATCAGTCCGGCGGCACTACGCTCGGTGGCCGGCCCGCCGTAGCGCAGATCGAGCGTCCCGGTGGGCTCTGTCACCACGCTGCGCGGGATGCGGTTGTCGATCGCGTTGACCACGCCGCCCACCGCACTGCCGCCGTAGAGCAGCGCAGAGGGGCCGCGCAGGACCTCGACGCGCTCGATCACGAGCGGGTCGATCGGCAGCGCGTGGTCGTTGCTCAGGCTCGATGCGTCGAGCGGCACGCCTGCGTTGCTGAGGATGCGGATGCGG
>CAVZXE010000018.1:0-61977 GCA_963779155.1 uncultured bacterium
CAGCGCCAGGCGTTCGCCGAAGCGGCTCATCCAGCCGACCTGCCGGCCCGGCACGCCCACCACCAGCGCGAAGTCCGGCACGTCGCGATTCACCACCGCGCCCGCACCGACGAAGGCATGGCGGCCGATGGTCGTGCCGCAGACGATGGTGCAGTTGGCACCCAGCGTGGCGCCGCAGCGAACGAGCGTGCGGCGGTATTCGTCCTTGCGCGTCACGGCCGAACGCGGGTTGTAGACGTTGGTGAAGACCATGCTCGGGCCGCAGAAGACATCGTCTTCCAGCGTCACGGCGTCGTACACCGACACGTTGTTCTGGATCTTCACGTTGTGGCCGATCGTCACGTCGTTGCCGACGTAGACGTTCTGCCCGAACGAGCAGCGCTCGCCGATGCGCGCGCCCGCGCTGATGTGCACGAAGTGCCAGACGCGGCAGCCGTCGCCCAGCACGGCGCCGGCGTCGACGATGGCAGAGGGGTGGATGATGGTGGGCATGCGGTGGTTCAGTCCTCGCCGGGCCGCTCCCAAGAGGACTGAGATCCCCTTGGGGGGCGACACCGAAGGTGTCTTGGGGTCGTCGGCATCTCAGTAGGCAAGCGGCAGGTTGACGCGCTTGCCGTCGCGCGCCGACATGTACATCGCGATCAGCAGTTCGAGCGACTTCAGGCCCTCGCGGCCGTCGGTCTCTGGCTGGGCCTCGCCGCGCAGCGTGTTGATCACGTTGTCGTAGTACAGCGGATGCCCGAAGCCATACACCGAGGTGGTCTGGTAGCTCGCGTCGGCGATGTGGGCGTCCATCGCGTGGGCTTGGTCGAACTCCCAGTGCTTGACCTCGTTGACCGCGACGCCGCCAATGCGCACCGAGCCCTTCTCGCCGAGGATCGTGATCGATCCTTCCAAGTTCTTCGGGTAGGTGAGCATCGTCACGTTGATCGAACCCATGGCACCGTTACGCCACTTGATGGCCGCGACGCCACTGTCTTCGACCTCGATGTTGCGCGCCAGCGTGCCGGTGTAGGCCATCACGCTTTCCACCGGGCCGGCGATCCAGTCGAGCAGGTCGACGTAGTGGCTGGCCTGGTTCATGAAGGCGCCGCCGTCGAACTCCCAGGTGCCGCGCCAGGCGGCGCTGTCGTAGTAGGCCTGGGGTCGCGTCCAGAACACGTTGACGTTGACCATGTAGATGCGCCCGAAGCGGCCCTGGTCGACGGCCCGCTTGAGCAATTGCAGCGTCGCGTTGCGGCGGTTCTGCTTGACCACGAACAGGTGGACCCCGGCTTCATCGCAGGCGCGTACCATCGCCAGCCCGTCGTGCCAACGGGTGGCCATCGGCTTTTCGGTCATCACGTCGAAGCCGGCGCGTGCGGCCTCTGCGGCCTGGCGGGGGTGCAGGCCGCTCGGCGTGGTGAGCACGATGCAGTCGGCCTTGGCGTGGGCAAGCAGTTCGGTCAACGAGGCGAAGCCCGGTGCCCCGGTCTTCTCGATGGCGCGGGTGAGTGCGGCGGGGTCGGTGTCGCACACCGCCGCCAGTTCGGCGCGGCTCGAATGCCTCGTGATCGATTCGAAGTGGTTCTGCGCGATGCGGCCGCAGCCGATGACGGCGAAGCGAACCTTGCGATCGATGATCGGAGTGCGGTGAATGTGCATGGGGACCCGGTGGCCTGCCGATGGCGCTGACGGTGATCGCTGGCTAGAGGCGCCAGACGCGAACGCCGGCCGCGGCCAATGCCGCTTCGCCGAAGGCCGCCTTGACATCGACGAAGCTGCCGCCCTTGACGAGCTTGCGCGCGAGATCTTCCGGCCCCAGTTCCAGGAGGCCCTTGTGGGCCACCGCGGCCACGATGGCGTCGGCGCGTGGCAGGGCGTCCCAGGGCAGCAGGCGCACGCCGTACTCGTGCATCGCCTCATCGGGGTCGCCTTCGGGGTCGTGCACGAACACCTCGACGCCGTAGGTCTTGAGCTCCTGGATGATGTCGACCACCTTGCTGTTGCGCAGGTCGGCACAGTTTTCCTTGAACGTCAGACCGAGCACGTTCACCTTTGCGCCCTTGACGTAGCTGCCGCCCGCGATCATCTGCTTGACGGTCTGCTCGGCGATGTACTTGCCCATGCCGTCGTTGATGCGCCGCCCGGCCAAGATCACCTGCGGGTGATAACCGAGCGTCTCGGCCTTGTGCGTCAGGTAGTAAGGGTCCACGCCGATGCAGTGCCCGCCCACCAGCCCGGGCTTGAACCGCAGGAAGTTCCACTTCGTGCCCGCAGCCTCGAGCACTTCGGTCGTGTCGATGCCGATCTTGTCGAAGATGATGGCCAGTTCGTTCATCAGCGCGATGTTGAGGTCGCGCTGGGTGTTCTCGATGACCTTGCACGCCTCGGCCGCCTTGATGCTGCTGCAGCGGTGCACGCCGGGCTTGACCACGAGTTCGTAGAGGCGCGCGACGCGCTCCAGCGTTTCGGTCGTGTCGCCGGAGACGACCTTGATCACGTTGGTCAGCATGTGCTCGCGGTCGCCCGGGTTGATGCGCTCGGGGCTGTAGCCGACGAAGAAGTCGCGCTTCCACTGCAGGCCCGAGGTCTGCTCGAGCACCGGAATGCACACTTCCTCGGTGGCGCCGGGATAGACGGTGGACTCGTACACCACGGTGGCGCCCTTCTTCAGGTAGGGGCCCACGCTGCGGCTGGCGCCCACCAGCGGGCCGAAGTCCGGAATGTGCGCGTGATCCACCGGCGTGGGCACGGCCACGAGAATGAAATCGGCAGCGCGCAGGGCCTCGGGGTCGCTGGTGTATTCGGCGTGAATGGCCAGCGCCATGTCAGCGTCCGGGATCTCGCGCGACGGATCGCTGCCGGCGCGGCACCTGGCGACCTTGTCGGCCACGATGTCGAAGCCGATGGTGTGGGTGTGCTTGCCGAATTCCACGACGAGGGGAAGGCCGACATAGCCCAGGCCGATAACTGCGACGGTCATGGTCACGATGATGTTCCTGTCAAGTATGCGTGCGCATGCGCAAGGCAATCATGGCGCGCGCTTTTCGAGCTCGCTCTTCAGCGCGGCGATGGTGTGCTGAAGTTGCTCGAACTCGCCTTCTTTGCGCGAGAGAAACGCCCGCGTGAGCTGCAGCTTCTCGCGAATGCCGGTCGGCGTGAGCACATACGCATAGGCGAGCTTGTTGTCACTGCGGCGGAAGTTGCGCGCCTTCACCAGGCCTTTGTCGAGCAGGGCATGCAACACGTAATGCGTCTTTCCCAGACTGAGTCCGAGCGCCTCGGAGAGCTCTCGCTGCGACAGCTCGGGTCGCTGCTCGAGCAGCCGCAGCACTGCGAGGCGGGCGCCGTCGGTGTCGCCGTGTGCAGGCAGTTCCAGCCGGGCAAGGTTAGCTTGTTCAACCATTGAACGCACGATTATAGGGGATCTGGCCCCCGACCCAAGCGTCAGCTCAAGCCGCGTCAGCTCAAGCCAGGGGTGTCGGCGAGCAACGGTGCCGCTGCGTCGCGGGCGGCAAGCAGGGGCGGCCGGTCGAGTGCGGGCCACTCGATCCCGATTGTGGGGTCGTCCCAGCGGATGCTGCGTTCCGCTTCGGGTGCGTAATAGGTCGTGGTCTTGTAGAGGAAGTCGGCACTCTCGCTGGTGACCAGGAAGCCGTGGGCCATGCCGGGCGGCAGCCAGAGCTGGAGGTGGTTCTGGCCGCTCAATTCGATGCCGACCCACCGGAGGAAGCTCGGACTGCCCCTGCGGATATCGACTGCGACGTCGAACACCGAGCCCTGCGTCACACGCACCAGTTTTCCCTGCGCATGGGGCGCGACCTGGAAGTGAAGGCCACGCAAGACGCCGTGCGACGAACGCGAGTGGTTGTCCTGCACGAATCTCACTTCATGCCCGACGGCATCGTCCAGCGCGCGCTGGCTGTAGCTCTCCATGAAGAAACCGCGCTCGTCGCCGAACACTCGCGGCTCGAGGATCAGCAGGCCATCGATGATCGTGCGCGTCACCTTCACCGAATCACCTGACCACCAGCCAACTGAAGCAGATAGCGGCCGTAGCCGTTCTTCAACATCGGCTGCGCCAGCGCCTCGAGTTGTACGCGGTTGATCCAGCCTGCTCGAAACGCGATTTCCTCCGGACAAGCCACCTTCAGACCCTGGCGCTTCTCGAGCGTGGCGATGAACTGCCCGGCCTCGAGCAGACTGTCGTGGGTGCCGGTGTCGAGCCAGGCATAGCCGCGGCCCATGATCTCGACATCGAGCTGCCCCTGAGCGAGGTAGCGCGCGTTCACCTCGGTGATCTCGAGCTCGCCGCGCGCCGAAGGCCGGATGCTTGCGGCGATGTCGCACACCTGCTCGTCGTAGAAGTAGAGCCCCGTCACCGCGAAGTTGCTCTTCGGTGCAGCGGGTTTCTCCTCGATGCTGAGCGCCCGCCTGCGGTCGTCGAACGCGACCACGCCGTACCGCTCCGGGTCCTGCACGTGATAGGCGAACACCGTGGCTCCCGATGTGCGCGACGACGCGTTGTGGAGCAAACCCGGGAAGTCGTGACCGTGGAAGATGTTGTCTCCCAGTACGAGGGCGCTCGGCCGGCCGTTGACGAACTGCCTGCCCAGGATGAAGGCCTGCGCCAGCCCGTCCGGGCTCGGCTGCACGCAGTAGGTGATGCCGACGCCCCACTGGTGCCCGTCGCCCAGCAAGGCCTGGAAGCGCGGTGTGTCCTGCGGCGTGCTGATGAGCAAGATGTCGCGGATGCCGGCCAGCATCAGTGTCGCGAGCGGGTAGTAAACCATCGGCTTGTCGTACACCGGCAGCAATTGCTTGCTCACCGCGAGCGTGGCGGGGTGCAGCCTGGTGCCGGAGCCTCCGGCGAGGATGATGCCTTTGCGTTGCATGGTCATTCGAGTCCTGTTGTGGTTCGGCCGATCACTTCGGCGAGCATGCGATCCACTCCCGCTTGCCAGGGCGGCAGGTTGAGCCCGAAGTTGGCGCGCAACCGGTCGGAGTTCATGCGCGAATTGAGCGGACGACGGGCGGGCGTGGGGAAGGCGGTGCTGGGAACGGGCTCGACCGCTGAGCGAGCGACCTTCACGGGTTGCCCGGCAGTGCGCGCGAACTCGATCACGTGCTGCGCATATTGATGCCAACTTGCCTCGCCCGCGGCGACGGCGTGGTAGGTGCCGGAGACCTCGGGTTGCCGAAGCCCGGTGCGTAGCGCATGGGCCGTCACATCGGCCAGAAGCTCGGCGCCGGTGGGGGCGCCGATCTGGTCGTCGATGACGCTCAGCTTGTCGCGCTCCAGGGCCAGCTTGAGCATCGTCCTGGCAAAGTTACCGCCGCGCGCCGCATAGACCCAGCTGGTGCGCAGGATCAGGTGCCGGCAGCCGCTCGCGCGAATCAGCTGCTCACCCTCGAGCTTGGTGCGTCCATACACGCTCAGCGGGCCAGTCGGCGCGTCTTCGATCCACGGCGTGCTGCCGCTGCCGTCGAACACGTAGTCGGTGCTGTAGTGCACGAGCCAGGCGCTGAGAGCCGCTGCTTCGCGCGCCAGCACCCCCGGGGCTGCCGCGTTGATCGTGCGCGCCAGGTCGGGTTCGCTCTCGGCCTTGTCGACGGCCGTGTGCGCAGCCGCGTTGACGATGATCTGCGGCGCCACGGCGCGCACGGTGGCAGCCAGAGCCTCGGGACGTGTGAAGTCGGCCCTCAGCGGGCCCGGGCTGTCGAAGTCGAGCGCCACCAAGTCGCCCAGCGGCGCGAGGGAGCGCTGCAACTCCCATCCTACCTGGCCGTTCATGCCCAGCAGCAGAATCTTCATGTCGGTGTCCGGGCGCTGTAGTTCGCGGCCACCCACTCGCGGTAGGCGCCGCTCTGGACGTTGGCCACCCACTCGGGGTGGTCGAGGTACCAGCGCACCGTCTTCCTGATGCCGGACTGAAAGGTCTCGGCCGGCTTCCAGCCCAGCTCGCGTTCCAGCTTGCGCGCGTCGATGGCGTAGCGGCGGTCGTGGCCGGGCCGGTCGGTCACGTAGGTGATGAGGCGCGCGTAGCTGCCGGCCGGTTCGGGCCGCATTTCGTCGAGCAGGCTGCAGACGGTGCGAACGATTTCGATGTTCGGCATCTCGTTCCAGCCGCCCACGTTGTAGGTCTGACCGACCGTGCCGCGGGCCAGCACTTCGCGAATCGCGGCGCAATGGTCACCCACGTACAGCCAGTCGCGTACCTGCTGGCCATCGCCGTACACCGGCAGCGGCTTGCCGGCCAGCGCGTTGACGATCATCAGCGGGATCAGCTTCTCCGGGAAATGAAACGGCCCATAGTTGTTGGAGCAGTTCGTCGTCAGCACCGGCAGGCCGTAGGTGTGGTGCCAGGCGCGCACCAGGTGGTCGCTGGCGGCCTTGCTGGCCGAGTAGGGGCTGTTCGGCTCATACACATGCTGCTCGGTGAAGGGCGCGTCACCGGGGGCCAGCGAGCCGTAGACTTCATCCGTTGAAACGTGGTGAAAGCGAAACGCCGCCTTCTCGTCGCCGGGCAGGCCGTTCCAGTGCGCGCGGGCGGCCTCGAGCAGCGTGAAGGTGCCTTGCACATTGGTGTGGATGAACGCGCCCGGCCCGTGGATGCTGCGGTCGACATGGCTCTCCGCTGCGAAATGCAACACGGCGCGCGGGCGGTGTTCGCCGAACAGGCGGTCGAGCAGGGCGCGGTCGGTGATGTCGCCATGCACGAACACATGCCTCGCGTCACCCTGAAGCGAGCGCAGGCTGTCGAGGTTGCCGGCGTAGGTCAGCGCGTCGAGGTTGAGCACGGGCTCGTCGCTGCCGGCCAGCCAGTCGAGCACGAAATTGGCACCGATGAACCCGGCGCCGCCAGTCACGAGAATCATTGCGGAGTCTTTGGAGTGGGAGCCGGCGCACTGGCTGCGGCGAAGTGGTGAATTGTAGTGGCGCCGCTCCAATCGCCGGAGGATGAGCGGCCAACGGGCGATAATGTATCGATGAGTGAAACTGCGTTTGCCGAACCGGCCGTTGCCGACAAGCCCCTGGAAGTCAATGACCTGGCCCCCACCGGCCCAATGGAGTTTTCGGCGCTCGGCCTCGCGCCCAAGCTCGAGAAGGCGGTGGCCGATCAGGGCTACACGCTGATGACGCCGATCCAGGCCAAGGCGATCCCGATCGTCCTTGCTGGGCGCGACGTGATGGGCGCCGCGCAGACCGGGACCGGCAAGACCGCCGCGTTCTCGTTGCCGCTGCTGCACAAGATGCTGCGCCACGAGAACAGCAGCGCGTCGCCCGCGCGCCACCCGGTGCGCGCGCTGGTGCTGGCGCCGACGCGCGAGCTCGCCGACCAGGTGGCGGCCAACATCAAGGCCTATGCGCAGCACTCGAACCTGCGCGTCGCGGTGGTCTTCGGTGGCATCGACATGAAGCCGCAGACGGCGCAGCTGAAGCAGGGTGTCGAGGTGCTGATCGCCACGCCGGGACGGCTGCTTGACCACATCGAGGCCAAGAACTGCGTGCTGAACCAGGTCGAGTACGTGGTGCTCGACGAGGCCGACCGGATGCTCGACATCGGCTTCCTGCCCGACCTGCAGCGCATCCTCTCGTACCTGCCCAAGGCGCGCCAGACGCTGCTGTTCTCGGCCACGTTCTCGCCGGAGATCAGGAAGCTCGCGCAGAGCTACCTCCAGGACCCGGTGCTGGTCGAAGTGGCGCGGCCGAACGCGACGGCGACCAACGTCGAGCAGCGCTTCTACAGCGTCGCCACCGACGACAAGCGGCGCGCCGTCTGCTCCATCCTGAAGCAGCGCGGGCTGACGCAAGCGCTGGTGTTCGTGAACTCCAAGCTCGGCTGCGCGCGGCTCGCCCGGTCGCTGGAGCGCGATGGCCTGAAGACGACGGCGCTGCACGGCGACAAGTCGCAGGACGAGCGCCTGAAGGCGCTCGACGCCTTCAAGTGCGGCGAGGTCGACGTGATGGTCGCCACCGATGTGGCGGCGCGCGGCCTCGACATCGTCGACCTGCCGGTCGTATTCAATTTCGACGTGCCCTACAACGCCGAGGACTACGTGCACCGCATCGGGCGCACCGGCCGCGCCGGCGCGTCCGGCCTAGCAGTCACCCTGGTCGCGCGCGACGACGCGCGGCTGGTTGGCGATATCGAGAAGCTGATCAAGAAGAAGATCGAGATCGAGCCGCTCGAACTCGACGATGCACGCCCGCAGCGCTTCGAGCGGCCGCACCGCGCGGCGCAGGAAGGCGATCTCGGCGAACGCGCGGAGCTGCCACGCCGCGCGCCCGCGCGCTCGGCCTATGCCGGCGCGCCGCCGGCCGCACCGCGCGACCCGTTCTTCGACCAACCTTACGAGGCCAGCGCCGTCGCGACGCCGCCGGCCTGGGAGAAGACGCCCGCAGTGCCGGTAACGCGTGGCCTGTCGCCTAACATCAAACCGAAGAAGCGCGTTGCCGCGTTGTTCGGCGGCAAGGGCGCCGATTGAGCCGATGACCGCCCGGCGAGGCTGCGCGCCTCGGCCGAGCGGCCGGTTCCGTCACGCGGCCTGCAAGGCAAATACGGCGGGCAGGTCGGTCGGCAGCGGTGTTGGGCGGCTGCGCCAGTCCGCGACGGTGTCGCTGCGCGTCCATTCCTCAGGCAGCGTCAGACCGCAACTCACCGCCAGGCGGGTCGTCGGATGCAGGTGGGCGAGCAGCGCCACCAGCAGCGCCGGATTGCGATAGGGCGTTTCGATCGCCAGCTGAGCCTGCACGGCGCGGCGGGAAAGGGCCTCGAGTTCGCGGATGCGTGCGGCCCGCGGCACGTCCTCGACCGGCAGGTAGCCCACGAACGCAAAGCTCTGGCCGTTCAGCCCACTCGCGGCGAGCGCGAGCAGCAGCGAACTCGCGCCCAGCAGTGGCACCACGCTGACGCCCAGCCGGTGTGCCGCCTGGACCAGCGCGGCGCCCGGATCGGCCACGGCGGGAAGTCCGGCCTCGGAGACGAGGCCGATGTCGTGCCCCTGCAGCGCCGGTGCAAGCAAGCCAGCGAGGTCGGGGGTGGCAGGGTGCTTCGCACCCTTGGCGGGTCGCGGAAGTTCGACGATGTGAAGCGCCTGCAGCGGCTGCGTCAGCGGCACGATGGCGTTGACGCGCTTCAGGAAGGCGCGCGCCGACTTGGCGTTCTCCGCCACCCAGTGCGACAGCGCTGCGGCTTGGCGGATCACGCCGAGTGGCAGCGCGTCGCGCAGGTCGGGCTGCGGGCCGTGGTCGCGAACGCCGAAGTCGAGCGGTGTCGGCACCAGCAGCAGCCGTCCGGGAGCGCGGGCGCCGGTCATGTCCTGAGCGGGTCCAGCCCGGCGCCGCGCAGCATGGCGCAGGTGCGGATCAGCGGCAGGCCGACCAGCGCTGTCGGGTCGTCGGATTCGATCGCGTCGAGCAGCGCGATGCCCAGGGCCTCCGACTTGGCGCTGCCTGCGCAGTCGTAGGGCTGCTCGGCGCGCAGGTAGTGCTCGATCTCGTCGTCGGCAAGCCGGCGCACCCGCACCGTTACCGGCACCAGCGCCTCGGCCTCGAAACCGCGGGCCAGGCACAACACCGCGACGGCCGTATGGAACACCACCGTCCGGCCGCTCATCGCACGCAGCTGATCGACGGCCCGTGCATGGGTGCCCGGCTTGCCGATGGCCGCACCGTCGAGTTCGGCCACCTGGTCGGAGCCGATCACGACGGCGTCCGGGTGGACCTGCGCGACGGCCCGCGCCTTGGCCCGCGCGAGGCGACCTGCGGTTGCTGCCGGAAGCTCGCCAGGCAGTGGGCTCTCGTCGACAACCGGTGCCTCGACCGAGAACGGCAGGCGCAAGCGCTGCAGCAGTTCGCGGCGGTAGCGAGAGGTCGATGCCAGGATCAGTGCGGGGCGCTCGGTCATGCGGGGATTGTCGCCGCGCCGCGCCGTACACTGCGGCGATGAAATCGCGCGAACACGACCCTCGCCGGCTCGATGTCGAGCGCTTTGCGAGCGACGGCGGGCGGCTCCAGGGGCGCTGGCCGCTGAGCGGGATGCATCGCCTGAGCGCGCTGTGCCACGCCGACCAAGCCGCGGCGGCGGCAGAATCGGTCGACTGGGCGGCCACGGGCGAACGGCGCCGCCAGGGCGCCGCCGAATCGCATGCATGGTTGAAGCTCGAACTCGGCAGCCGCGTCAAGCTGACCTGCCAGCGCTGCCTGGAGGCGGTCGACACGCCGCTCGGCGTCGAGCGCTGGTTCCACTTCGTGGCCGGTGAGGAGCAGGCTGCAGCACTCGACGCCGAATCCGAGGAGGACGTGCTGGCGAGCACGCGCTCGCTCGACCTGCTCCAGCTCGCCGAGGACGAGTTGCTGCTGGCGCTGCCGCTCGTGCCCCGGCATGAGGTGTGTCCGCAGCCATTGCTGCCCGCCGCGGTCGATGGCCCCGACGACGCCGAGCCGGCGCCGAATCCGTTCGCCGCGCTGGCCGCGCTCAAACGCAGCACGCATTGAAGCCTCGGTCGCTGCGGATCGCTGGTGGCAGCGGGTTGGCCGCTCGGCGTCTGCCACTCTGCAAATGCTATAATTTTCAACTTTTCGCCAGGGGCATTGTTGCGCCGCTGGCTGTCGCCAACACTACATCAACCGGGCGGATCGAGCCGTTCCGGGATCGAGCAGCGTCTGCGACGCGAGCCGATCACAGGAGAGAAACCCCATGGCCGTTCAACAGAACAAGAAGTCGCCGTCCAAGCGCGGCATGCACCGCTCGCACAATGCGCTCCCTACCCCTGGCACGGCCATCGAGCCGACGACGGGCGAATCGCACCTGCGCCACCACATCAGCCCGAACGGGTTCTATCGCGGGCGCAAGGTTCTCAAGTCCAAGGCAGACGCCTGAAGCAGGACAGCCGCGCGCAGCGATGCGCAGCGGGGTTTCGCCTTGCCTGAATGTTGTGGTGCCGTCTGATCCGATCCGGTGGTCATGACTTCAGCGCCATCGCTGCCGCCAGTGCGGGTGCGCTTGGCTGTGGACTGCATGGGCGGCGACCACGGGCCGACGGTCATCCTGCCCGCCTGTCAATCGTTCCTCGAGGCGCATGCGCAGGTGGAACTGATCCTCGTCGGCCGCACTGACGAACTGGCCTCGGCCACGGCGTGGCCGCGTTGCAGGGTGATCGGCGCGACCGAAGTGGTCGAGATGCACGACCCGATCGAGGTCGCCCTGCGGCGCAAGAAGGACTCGTCGATGCGCCTGGCGATCGCCCAGCTCAGGGCCGATGCGTCCGGCCATGTAGCCGCCGACGCCTGTGTGTCGGCCGGCAACACCGGCGCGTTGATGGCGCTTGCGCGCTACCTGCTCAAGACGCTCGACGGCATCGACCGCCCGGCGATCGCCTACGCGATGCCCAACCAGCGCGACGCCTTCACGACCATGCTCGACCTCGGCGCGAACGTCGATTGCACGGCCGAGCACCTGCTGCAGTTCGCGGTGATGGGCAGTGCTCTCGCCTCGGCGGTCGAGGGCACGAACAACCCGAGTGTCGGCCTGCTCAACATCGGCGAGGAAGCCATCAAGGGCAGCGAGACGATCAAGCAGGCCGCCGAGCTGCTGCGCCAGGCGGCGGATCGCGGGCTGCTGAACTTCCACGGCAACGTCGAGGGCAACGACATCTTCAAGGGGACGACCGACATCGTCGTCTGCGACGGTTTCGTCGGCAACGCGGTGCTCAAGGCGTCTGAAGGGCTGGCGACGATGTTGTCGGACTTCATCCGCCAGGAGTTCACCCGCACCGCGTACTCCAAGATCGCCGCGCTCGTCGCTTGGCCGGTGCTCAAGCATTTCAAGGCCCGCGTCGATCCGCGGCGCTACAACGGCGCGGCCTTGCTCGGGCTGCGCGGCCTGGTGTTCAAGAGCCACGGCTCGGCCGATGCCTTCGCGTTCGAGCAGGCGCTGAACCGGGCCTATGATGCGGCGCGAAACGGCCTGCTCGAGCGGGTGCATGCGCGCATCCACGACACGCTGCAGGCCTTGCCCGCGTCCGGGGGCCTTGTCTCGCCGCCGGACTCCGAACTGGCCACTGCCCTAGGAGCCGCATGAAGACTGCATCTCGCCAATTCTCGCGCATCGCCGGCACGGGCAGCCACCTGCCGCCGCGTCGCCTGAGCAACGACGCGCTCGCACGCCAGCTCGCCGAGCAGGGTGTGGAAACCTCGGGCCAATGGATCGTCGAGCGCACGGGCATACGCGCCCGCCACTTTGCCGACGACGGCGTGGCCTGCAGCGACCTCGCGCTGCTCGCCGCCAGGGACGCGCTGGAGGCGGCGGGCTGCACCGCGCACGACATCGATCTGATCGTCCTCGCGACCTCCACGCCCGACATGGTGTTCCCGTCGACGGCGTGCATCGTGCAGAACAAGCTCGGTATCCACGGCTGCGCCGCATTCGACGTCCAGGCCGTCTGCTCGGGTTTCGTCTACGCCCTCACGGTGGCCGACTCGATGATCCGCACCGGCGCCGCGCGCAAGGCGCTCGTCATCGGCGCCGAGGTGTTCTCGCGCATCCTCGACTTCCGGGATCGAACGACCTGCGTGCTGTTCGGCGACGGGGCCGGCGCCGTGGTGCTGGAGGCGAGCGACGCACCGGGAATCCTGGCGAGCGAACTGCACGCCGACGGCAGGCACGTCGGCATCCTCTGCGTGCCCGGCACCGTGGCCGGCGGTCAGGTGCTCGGCGACCCGCTGCTCAAGATGAACGGACCGGCGGTGTTCAAGCTGGCGGTCGGTGTGCTCGAGGACGTGGCGCGATCGGTGCTCGCCAAGGCCGGACGCAGCGAGAGCGACATCGACTGGCTGATCCCGCACCAAGCCAACCTGCGCATCATGCAGGGCACCGCGCGCAAGCTCAAGATCTCGATGGACCGGGTGATCGTCACCGTCGACGAGCACGCGAACACTTCTGCGGCATCGATTCCTATGGCGATGGACACGGCGGTGCGCAGCGGTCGCATCGCCCGCGGCGACACAGTGCTGCTCGAGGGCGTGGGCGGCGGCTTCACCTGGGGCGCGGTGCTGCTCGATTTCTGAGCGTCGAGCCGTCCGCGCGCCCAACCCACAGGACTCTTGCAATGACTTCGTTTGCATTCGTTTTCCCCGGCCAGGGCTCGCAGTCGGTCGGCATGCTCGATGCCTGGGGCGACCACCCGGCCGTTCGGCAGACGCTCGCAGAGGCCTCCGTCGCGCTCGGCGAGGACATCGCTGCGCTGATCCATGCCGGCCCGAAGGAGCAGCTCGATCTCACCACCCACACCCAGCCGGTGATGCTGGCCGCGGGCATCGCCTGCTACCGCGCCTGGCTGGCCGAAACCGGCCTGGCGCCGTCGATCGTGGCCGGCCACTCGCTGGGCGAGTACACGGCGCTGGTGGCAGCCGGCGCGTTGACACTGGCCGACGCATTGCCGCTGGTGCGCTTTCGCGCGCAGGCGATGCAGGAGGCCGTGCCGGTGGGCGTTGGCGCGATGGCTGCCATTCTCGGCATGGACTCGCAGGCGGTTCAGGCCGGCTGTGCCGAGGTGGCCGCGGCCAGCGGCGAGGTCGTCGAGGCGGCCAACTTCAACGATCCCAAGCAGACCGTGATTGCCGGCAGCAGGGCCGGCGTCGAACAGGCGTGCGTCGCGCTCAAGGCGAAGGGCGCCAAGCGCACCGTGGCCCTGGCGGTCTCGGCGCCCTTCCACTCGAGCCTGATGAAGCCGGCCGCCGAACGGCTGAGGCCTCGCCTTGCGGCGACGGCATTCGCCGTGCCGTCGATCCGCGTCGTGAACAACGTCGACGTGCAGTGCGAGACCGATCCGGAGCGGATCCGCGATGCGCTCTATCGCCAGGCCTTCGGGCCGGTGCGCTGGGCCGAGGTGGTGCAGGCGATGCGCGCACAGGGCATCACGCATGTTTTCGAATGCGGGCCGGGCCGCGCGCTGGCCGGCATGGTCAAGCGAATCGATGCCGACATCGTCACGACGACGGTGCTGGACGCGGAGTCGCTCGCCGAGGCCCGGGGCTTGCTGGCATGAACGCGCATTCGATGGCGGGCCAGGTCGCATTGGTGACGGGCGCGACGCGCGGCATCGGCCAGGCCATCGCGCGCACGCTCGCGAGCTGCGGAATGAGGGTCGTCGGCACGGCAACGAGCGATGCCGGTGCCGAGGCCATCAACGCAGGGCTGGCGGCGTTCGAGGGCTGCCGAGGCATCCGCCTTGACGTGACCGATGGCGCGGCAGTGGACGCCGCGATCGAGGCCATCGTCAAGGCCGAGGGCGGCTTGCACGTGCTGGTCAACAACGCCGGCATCACCCGGGACGCGCTGTCGATGCGGATGAAGGACGACGACTGGGATGCGGTGCTCGACACCAACCTGAAGGCCGTGTTCCGTGCCAGCCGCGCCGCGATCCGCTCGATGATGAAGCAGCGCTACGGGCGCATCGTCAACATCACCTCGGTGGTGGGCGCGAGCGGCAACGCCGGGCAGGCCAACTATGCGGCCGCCAAGGCCGGCGTGGCGGGCATGACACGCGCGCTGGCGCGCGAACTCGGCAGCCGCAACATCACGGTCAACTGCGTCGCCCCCGGCTTCATCTCGACCGACATGACCGAAGTGCTGCCCGAGGCGCAGAAGGCGGCGCTGCTGGCGCAGATACCGCTCGGGCGCTTGGGCAGCGTCGATGAAGTCGCCGCCGCCGTCGAGTTCCTGGCGTCACCGCGCGCGGGCTACATCACCGGCACCGAACTGCATGTGAACGGCGGCATGTACATGAACTGAACGGGCCGCGACGGGTCCGGGTGACCGGTCTCGTCCAAGCCTTAGAATCTCGGCCTGTTCAAAGCAACTCTCCTGGAGGAGACATGAGCGATATCGAAGCACGCGTCAAGAAGATCATCGCCGAGCAGCTCGGCGTACCCGAATCCGACGTGTCCAATGAAAAGGCCTTCGTGGCCGACCTCGGCGCCGACTCGCTCGACACGGTGGAACTGGTGATGGCCCTCGAGGACGAGTTCGGCATCGAGATCCCGGACGAAGAGGCCGAAAAGATCACCACGGTGCAGCTCGCCATCGACTACGCGCTGAAGAATCAGAAGTCCTGAGACGCGCAGGTTTCGCATGACCCGCCGCCGCGTCGTCGTCACCGGTCTGGGACTGATCAGCCCCGTGGGCAACACGGTGGCCGAGGGCTGGGCGAACCTGGTTGCAGGCCGCTCGGGGATCGGCGCGATCACCAAGTTCGATGCCTCGGGCTTTGCCTGCCGTTTTGCCGGCGAGGTCAAGAACTTCCCGCTGGAGGAGTACATCTCCGCCAAGGAAGCGCGGCATATGGACAGCTTCATCC
This sequence comes from uncultured bacterium, assembly GCA_963779155.1. Lineage (GTDB taxonomy): Bacteria > Pseudomonadota > Gammaproteobacteria > Burkholderiales > Burkholderiaceae_C > CAIKUF01. The sequence goes on from CAVZXE010000018.1 coordinate 15,346, forward strand.
ATTTCGGCCTGGCCGCTTCGTTCCAGGCCGTGCGCGATGCCGGGCTGCCCACAGGCGACGCGTTGAGCGAGGAGCAGGCCGAACGCATCGGCTGCATCGTCGGCTCGGGCATCGGCGGCCTGCCGCTGATCGAGGCGACGCACGCCGAGCTCACCGAGCGCGGTCCGCGGCGCATCTCGCCGTTCTTCGTGCCGGCGTCGATCCTCAACATGATCTCCGGGCACCTGTCGATCAGGTTCGGCTTCCATGGGGCCGAACCTGGCCATCGCCACGGCCTGCACGACGGGCCTGCACTCGATCGGCACCGCGGGGCGGTTGATCGAATACGGCGACGCCGACGTGATGGTCGCCGGTGGCGCCGAGGCGACGGTGTCGCCGTTGGGCGTTGGCGGTTTCGCTGCCGCGCGGGCGCTCTCGACGCGCAACGACGACCCGCAAACCGCATCGCGCCCGTGGGACAAGGAGCGCGACGGTTTCGTCCTCGGCGAGGGCGCGGGCGCGATGGTGCTCGAGGAGTACGAACACGCCCGGCGCCGCGGTGCGAAGGTCTATTGCGAGCTGATCGGCTTCGGCATGGGCGCCGACGCTTACCACATGACCGCGCCCAACGTCGATGGCCCCAAGCGTGCGATGAAGGCCGCCTTGCGCAATGCCGGCATCAACGCCGACGCGGTCCAGTACCTGAACGCGCACGGCACGTCCACGCCGCTGGGCGATGCCAACGAAACCAACGCGATCAAGCTCGCGTTCGGTGATCACGCGAGGAAGCTGGTGGTCAATTCCACCAAGTCGATGACCGGGCACCTGCTCGGCGGCGCCGGCGGCATCGAGTCGGTGTTCACTGCCCTGGCGCTGCACCACCAGATCTCGCCGCCGACGATCAACATCTTCAACCAGGATCCGGAATGCGACCTGGACTATTGCGCCAACGTGGCGCGCGAGATGAAGATCGACGTCGCCGTGAAGAACAACTTCGGCTTTGGCGGTACCAACGGCACGCTGGTCTTCAAGCGTGCCTGAGCTCCGGCGCCGCACTGCGGCCCGGGCCCGAAAGCAGGCGCGACGATGCGTTCGGCCCCGCCCCTTCAACTGAGCGTCCGCCGCTACGGCCTTTGGCGCGCGGCGGTGTTGTTGCTGGCGGCCGGCGCCTGCGCCTCGATGCTCGCCTGGTGGTCGGCGCAGCCGCAGCCGGCACCCCGGTGGACGAGCGCCGTGGCATTGAGCGCGGCGCTGGTGGCGGTGTTCTGCGCAGTCACGCTGTGGCGAAGGCGGCCGCTCACGCTGCGCTGGGACCGTCAGCGCTGGCTCGTGGCCCAGGGCGGCGCTGCCGAAGAGTCCGGCGAACTGGCGGTGGCGATCGACCTCGGGGGACTGGATGCTGCTGAGGTTCGTGCCTGACCGCGAGAGTCCCGGGCGGGCGACGCGGCGGCGGCCGATGTGGATCGCGCTGCAGCGCTACGGGCTCGAGGATCGGTGGCACGCGCTGCGCTGCGCGCTCTATGCCGCGCGCCCTGCCCGGCAGCCGGACGTTGCAGCCGGCGATGCCTGAGAGCGCCGGCCCATGAACGTCGATGTCGACGCAGCACTGGTCGAGCGCGTCAAGCGCGGCGACACGCGCGCCTTCGAGATGCTGGTCGTGAAGTACCAGCGTCGCATCGAGCGCCTGATCGGACGCATGGTGCGCGACGTGGATCTGGTGCAGGACATCGCCCAGGAGTCGTTCATTCGCGCCTATCGCGCCATTCCGCAGTTCCGCGGCGACAGCGCCTTCTACACCTGGCTGTACCGGATCGCCGTCAATACCGCCAAGAAGGCGCTGATGGAGCTCAAGCGCGATCCCCTGGTGTCTGAGACGGCGCTGGCGTCGCGCGACGAAGACGATGAAACTTCGCGCGTCGAGAACGAACTAAGCGATGGCGAAACGCCGGAGTCCATCATGGCGAGCAAGCAGATTGCGGCCGCAGTGAACGCGGCGATCGAGGCGTTGTCCGAGGATCTGCGGCAGGCCATCACCTTGCGCGAAATCGAAGGACTCAGCTACGACGAAATCGCCGAGATCATGAATTGTCCGATCGGAACTGTCCGTTCGCGCATCTTCCGGGCGCGGGAGGCCATCTCGCACCGGCTCCGGCCGATGTTGGAGGCGCGTGCGGGAGACCGATGGTGAAGCCGTCCTATTGCTTGAGTACGCGCCAGCGCGTTGGGGAAGATCATGCTCGAAGGGCCTGAAGACAAGCCGAACTCGCTGCAAAGCCTGTCGGCACTCGCCGATGGCGAACTCGACGCGGCCGCCACCTTGCTGGCCTGCGCGCATTGGCGCGGCGATGCCGCGGCGCGTTCATCGTGGTACGCCTACCACCTGATCGGCGACGTGCTGCGGTCCGACGAGCTGGCCTCGGACGCCGCCCGCGACGCCCGCTTCCTGCGCGCCTTGGGCCAGCGGCTCGCCGAGGAGCCGGTGGTGCTCTCTCCGCAGCCTGCCGACGCCCAGGTTCGGGACGCGCCGGCGCCTTCGCTTCCCGGTGCGCTGCGCCGAACGCGCTGGACGTGGATGGCTCCCGCAGCGGTCGCGGCCGGCTTCATGGCGGTGGCGAGCGTGCTGGTCGTGACCCGGGGTACCGCGCCCCCCGCCGGGGCGACGGATTCACTGGCCCAAGGATTGGCCGGCAAGGGTGCGCCGGTCACTGCCGCGCTGCCAGGTGCGGTGCCGGCGCCCGACACCCTGGCCGAACCGCTGACACTCGTCGCCGACGGCAAGCTGGTGCGCGACGCCCGCCTCGAACGCTACTTCGCGGCGCACAAGCAGTTCGGTGGCAGCTCGGCGCTCGGGGTGCCGTCCGGCTTCCTGCGCGCGGCCACGACGCAGACGCCGGACCGCTGACATGGCGAACCGAAGGCGCCCGGGGCGTCGCCCCTCCGGTGGAACGGGTTCGCAGGTGTCCGCCCGACGAGGGCAGCAGACGATGCCCGGACGCTCTTGCTGCGCGCTTCCATGCTGAGGCGCATTCTGTCGGGCGTCGCCGTGGCGCTGGCCGCCGGCGCCCTCATCCCGGCGCTGGCTGCCCAGCCGCCAGCGGCGGGCGCCACCGACACACCGATCGCGGCACGCGAGGTGCGGGCCTGGCTGATGCGCATCCACGACGCCGCCAGCCATCGCAACTTCCAGGGCACCTTCGTGGTCAGCGCGGGCGGCGCGGTGTCGAGCGCACGCATCGCCCACTTCTGCGTCGGCTCGAACCAGTTCGAGCGCATCGAGTCGCTGGACGGGCAGCCACGCCATGTGTTCCGCCACAACGACGTCGTGCACACGCTCTGGCCGAAGGGCCGCGTGGCACTGGTGGAGCAACGCGATCTGTTGGCAACCTTCCCGGCGCTGCTGCAGGCGGGGGACGACCACATCGTCGAGTTCTACGATGTGCGCGCACAGGGAACCGAGCGCATGGCGGGCCGAGAGGCCGACGTGCTGCTGCTCCAGCCGAAGGACAACCGGCGCTATGGCTACCGCCTCTGGGCCGACAAGGATTCTGGCCTGCTGCTTCGCGTCGAGGTCCTCGGTGAGCGCGGCGAGGTGCTGGAGGCGTCGGCGTTCTCGGACGTGACCGTTGGCGTCAAGGCGCAGCCCGAGAGCGTGCTGACGCCGATGAAGAAGCTCGACGGCTACCGCGTGCTGCGGCCGACGCTCACGCCGGCCCGGCTCGAGGCCGAAGGCTGGACGCTGCGCCAGGGCGTGCCCGGATTCGCGCAGGTGAACTGTGTCAAGCGGCCGCTCGCCGGCATCGCCGACGGCGAGCGCGACGCCGCGACCGAGGTGCTGCAATCGATCTACTCCGATGGGTTGACCTACGTTTCGGTGTTCATCGAGCGTTACGACCCGGCCCGTCATCAGCGGGGCATGCATACTTCGATCGGCGCCACGCAGACGCTGATGCGCCGTCAAGGTGACTGGTGGGTGACGGTGGTCGGCGACGTGCCCGCTGCCACCTTGCGCCAGTTCGCCAACGGCCTGGAGTACAAGAAGTAGCGACGTGCCCCGAAGCCCGGCCGTGCCGCCGAAGCGGTCCGGGCGCGGCGATCCTGCGTTGCGCAAGCCCCGAGTCCGCCTTACCGAGGGTCCCTTTCATGCAAGCTCGTGCTCCCCTCCGCTTTGCATCCCTGCGCCAGAGATGCCTTGCGCTCGTGCTGGCGTTCGGCGCCTGGACTGCGCTCGCGCCCTCGGCGGCCCGGGCGCAGCAGCTTCCCGACTTCGTCGAACTGATCGAGAAGGTGGCTCCGGCGGTGGTCAACATCCGCACGACCGAGCGCGGGTCCGAAGGCCCGCGCTCACCGTTTCGCCGCCGTTTGCCCGTGCCGCCGGGCGAGGAGTCGCCGCGCGGCGAAGGTTCCGGCTTCATCATCACTGCCGACGGCTACGTGATGACGAACGCCCACGTCGTCGACGGTGCGAGCGAGGTGCTCGTCACACTGGTCGACAAGCGCGAGTTCAAGGCGAAGATCATCGGCGCCGATGAACGCAGCGACGTGGCGCTGCTGAAGATCGAGGCCAGCGGGTTGCCCACGGTGAAGATCGGCGACGTGAGCCGCTTGCGCGTCGGCGAATGGGTGCTCGCCATCGGGTCGCCGTTCGGCCTCGACAGCACCGTGACCGCCGGCATCGTGAGCGCCAAGCAGCGCGAGACGGGGTCGGACATTGCCTTCATCCAGACCGACGTGGCGGTGAATCCCGGCAACTCGGGCGGGCCGCTGATCAGCACCCGCGGAGAAGTGGTGGGCGTCAATTCGCAGATCCTGAGTCCGGTCGGCAGCTACATCGGTATCTCGTTCGCGATCCCGATCGACGAGGCGATGCGTGTCGTGGATCAGCTTCGCAGCGGCGGCCGCGTGGTGCGCGGCTACCTCGGCATCCAGCCGACCGACGTGCCGCGCGAGCTGGCGGAGGAGTATGGCCTGGCCACCGGCAAGGGCAAGGCCCGGGGCGCCTTCGTGCGCCAGGTGGTTCCCGGTGCGCCGGGCGAGAAGGCGGGCATCCAGCCTGGCGACGTGGTGCTTTCGGTCAACGGGCGCGCCGTGGAGGGTGCCGTCGACCTGCGACGTACGCTGGGCGGCTTCAAGCCCGGCACGGCGGTCGTGCTGCAGATCAACCGGCGCGGCAAGATCGTCGACATCAAGGCGAACCTGGCCGACCTCGGTCAGCAGACGGCGGCGGCCGAGCGCGCTGAGCCCGCGGCGGGCGAGCAACGCACCTCCAGCGCAGCCAAGGCCTGGGGGCTGACCGTCGCCAACCTGACCGATGGCGAGCGCCAGGGCATGCGCGGCGCGGGCGGCGTGAAGGTGACCGCGGTGAGCGCCGGAGCCGAGGCGGTCGGCATGCGAGCGGGCGACGTGATCCTCGGCGTGGGCACGTCGGACATTGCCGATGTGAAGCAGTTCGAAGCGGTGGTGGCCAAGCTCGATAAGACGCGCGCCATGCCGGTGACGGTGCTGCGGGGCGACTGGGCGCAGTTCCTCCGCATTCCCGTCACCAAGCCGTGAGGGCGGTTCGGACGGGGCTCGCCTACCGTCGGACCCGACTGGCTCGACGGGTTATTTCACTTGGTGAGAGTGCGACCGTGGATTCTTGTCGGGCTGGCGATGAACTTGGAAGGTCTGCGCGATTGATCAAATGTGAGCAGCCGCAAACTTTACATGCGCCGAGGATGATTGCGCACTCAACCGAATACAATGCTCGGGTTCCGGCACCCCTTTGCGTGTCGCTGCGTTAACGAGTCACGGCTTCCGCAACTGTCCCCAGGTTGTCCTCAGGTTATTGTTGATAAACTGTTGATAACTTTTGCTGTTGGCAGCATGCAACGGCACGAAATCAAGCAATGGCGCGGTTTCCAGCCAGGGTGTTTTGGCTACAATGAAAGCCCAACAAGCAGTTGCCAAACATTTTGTTGGAAGGCGCGTCAATCGTTCGACGTGCCTTTTTTTTAGCTTCAGCACAGATGGCATTCGCCATCCTTCACATCGCTGCGCGATGTTAGCTTGCGCTGCAACGGCTTCGCCGTTGTGTCTCCGGCGCGTGCTCCGCACTGCAACTCATGGATCACATCCGCAACTTCTCCATCATTGCCCACATCGATCACGGCAAGTCGACGCTTGCCGATCGAATCATTCATCGCTGTGGCGGCTTGAGCGATCGCGAGATGGAGTCGCAGGTGCTCGATTCGATGGACATCGAGCGCGAGCGCGGCATCACGATCAAGGCGCAGACCGCCGCGTTGACCTACACCGCGCGCGACGGCCAGGTCTATCAGCTCAATCTGATCGACACCCCGGGCCACGTGGACTTCTCGTACGAGGTCAGCCGGTCGCTCTCGGCCTGCGAGGGCGCGCTGCTGGTGGTCGACGCGAGCCAGGGCGTCGAGGCGCAGACGGTGGCCAACTGCTACACCGCGCTCGACCTCGGCGTCGAGGTGGTGCCGGTGCTGAACAAGATGGACCTGCCGCAGGCCGATCCCGAGAACGCCAAGGCCGAGATCGAGGACGTGATCGGCATCGACGCGACGAACGCCATCCCTTGCAGCGCGAAGACGGGCGAGGGCATCGACGACATCCTCGAGGCCGTGATCGCGCGCATGCCGCCGCCGCGTGGCAAGCCCGACGCGCCGCTGCGCGCGATGATCGTCGACTCGTGGTTCGACAACTACGTCGGCGTCGTGATGCTCGTGCGCGTGGTCGACGGGTCGCTCTCCAAGGGCGAGCGCATCCGCATGATGGCCAGCGATGCCGTCTATTCCGCCGATTCGCTGGGTGTGTTCACGCCCAAGTCGGTGCCGCGCGAGCGCCTCGCCGCCGGCGAGGTCGGCTTCGTCATCGCCGGCATCAAGGAGTTGCAGGCGGCCAAGGTCGGCGACACGATCACGCTCGAGAAGAAGCTGCCCAACAACCTCGGCGTGGCGACCGAGGCGCTGCCCGGCTTCAAGGAAATCCAGCCGCAGGTCTTCGCCGGCCTGTACCCGACCGAGGCGAGCGAGTACGACCAACTGCGCGACGCGCTGGAGAAGCTCAAGCTCAACGACTCGTCGCTGCGCTACGAGCCCGAGGTCAGCCAGGCGCTCGGCTTCGGCTTTCGCTGCGGCTTCCTCGGCCTCTTGCACATGGAGATCGTGCAGGAACGCCTCGAGCGCGAGTTCGACCAGGACCTGATCACCACCGCGCCGTCGGTGGTGTACCAGGTCGAGCTCAACAACGGCGACGTGCTGCAGGTCGAGAACCCGTCGAAGATGCCCGATCTGGGGCGCATCCGCGAGATCCGCGAGCCCATCGTCAAGGTCCAGCTCTACATGCCGCAGGACTGCGTCGGCCCCGTGATGACGCTCGCCAACCAGAAGCGCGGCATCCAGGCCAACATGGCCTACCACGGTCGCCAGGTGATGCTGACCTACGAGATGCCGCTGGCCGAGATCGTGCTCGACTTCTTCGACAAGTTGAAGAGCGTGTCGCGCGGCTACGCGTCGATGGACTACGAGTTCAAGGAGTACCGCGCCGCCGACGTCGTCAAGGTCGACATCCTGCTCAATGGCGACCGGGTGGATGCCCTGTCGATCATCGTCCACCGCAGCCAGAGCCTGTATCGCAGCCGGGCCGTGGTGGCCAAGATGCGCGAGCTGATTTCGCGCCAGCAGTACGACGTGGCGATCCAGGCCGCGATCGGGGCCAACATCATCGCGCGTGAGACAATCAAGGCCCTGCGCAAGAACGTGATCGCCAAGTGCTACGGCGGCGACATCACCCGCAAGCGCAAGCTGCTCGAAAAGCAAAAGGCCGGCAAGAAGCGCATGAAGCAGATCGGTACCGTCGAGGTGCCGCAGGAAGCCTTCCTGGCCATTCTTCAAGTGGACGACTGACAGACTGATGGCCCCTCTGACCGGACTGCTCTACGCCTGCCTCGCGTTCTTCCTCGGCGGTTGGTACCTCGGCTACTGGAGCGGCAACTTCTCGCTGCTGCTGTTCATCCTGACGCTCGTCACGCTCGGCTACTGGCTGGCCGAAAGGCTCCACTTCAAGCCCCGGCGCGAGGCCGCCGCCGCCGCCCTCGAGACGCAGGACGCCGCCCGCCGGGCGGAGCTCAACCGCCTTGGCATCGCCAAGGTCGATGGCGACGTGGCCTCCGCCAAGCAGGCCCTGCTGGCCCAGCCCTGGTGGCTGGATTGGACGGCCGGGCTGTTCCCGGTGATCCTGGTCGTGTTCCTGCTGCGCTCGTTCCTGTTCGAGCCGTTCAAGATCCCGTCGGGCTCGATGATCCCGACCCTGCTCGTGGGCGACCTGATCCTCGTCAACAAGTATCACTACGGGGTGCGCCTGCCGGTCATCAACAAGAAGATCATCGCCAACCACGATCCGCAGCGTGGCGACGTGATGGTGTTCCGCTATCCGAAGGACACCGGCATCGACTACATCAAGCGCGTCGTCGGATTGCCGGGCGACGAAATCAGCTACCGCGGGCAACAGTTGTATATCAACGGCAGCCGCGTCCCGACCGAGCCGATGCCCGAGTACTACGACGAAGACAGCATGCGCTACGCTCCCCAGTTCAAGGAGTTGTTGGGCGACGTGGCCCACCGGATCCTCGTCAACCCGCGCCAGCAGCCGTTCTACGGCGGTGACGAGCAGCGCGCGTTTCCGTACCGCGAGAACTGCAGCTACAACGTCGAGGGCCTGACCTGCAGGGTCCCCCAGGGACATTACTTCATGATGGGCGACAACCGCGACAATTCGCAGGACTCGCGCTACTGGGGTTTCGTGCCGGACGAGAACATCGTCGGCAAGGCCTTCTTCGTCTGGATGAACTTCGGCGATCTCAAGCGCATCGGCGCATTTCACTGAGCGCGCCGCGCCCGGGCGGAACCTGGACACTTCACTTTCGGAAGCACATCCGCATGCCTGTTGAACATCCGCAGCCGCGCGGTCAACGCGGCGTGACGCTGCTGGGTCTGTTGCTCTGGGCGATCCTGATCGGCATGGTGGCCCTGGTCGCGCTGCGCGTGCTACCCACGGTCAACGAGTACCTGACGATCCAGCGCGCGATCGACAAGGTGGCCAACGAGGGACTGAACACGGTGCCCGAGATCCGGGCGGCATTCGACCGTCAGAAGGACATCGAGTATGCGATCACGTCGATCACGGGCAAGGATCTCAAGATCACCAAGGAAGAAGACCGCGTCGTGATCCGCTTCGCCTACGACAAGGAAATCGAACTCGCGGCACCGGTTTTCCTGCTGATCAAGTACGAAGGCCGCTCCAAGCCCGGGCGCTAGGCCCAGAGGCTTCCCGCACCCATGCCCGATCCGCGCGTGGACTCCCGCCTCGAAGCGCTCCAGCAACGCACCGGCTACCGCTTCGTGCGGCCCGACTTGCTGCGCCGCGCACTCACGCACCGCAGCTTCGGCGCCGACCACAACGAGCGGCTCGAGTTCCTGGGCGACGCGGTGCTCAGCGTGGCGATCTCGGCCCTGCTGTTCGAGCGCTTTGCCGGCTCCGACGAGGGCGACCTGACGCGTGTGCGCGCACACCTGGTGCGCGAGGACAGCCTGCACCGCGTGGCACTCGCGCTGGGCCTGCCCGAGGTGGTGCGGCTGAGCGAGGGCGAAGCGCGCGGCGGGGGCGCCCAGCGTCCGTCCATCCTCGCCGACGCGCTCGAGGCGCTGATCGGCGCCACCTTCGTCGACGGCGGCTTCGAGCAGGCGCAGGCACTGGTGCAACGCCTGTTCGGCGAGGTCATCGTCACCACCGACTTCGAGGCCTGGGCCAAGGACGCCAAGACCGAGCTGCAGGAATGGCTGCAGGCACGCCGCCTGCCGGTGCCGGCCTATCGCATCAGCGCCACCCGCGGCCAGGCGCACGCTCAGACCTTCGAGGTCGAGTGCGCCGTGGCGGCGCTCGGCCTCACGCAGCAGGGCGAAGGCCGCTCGCGCCGCCAGGCCGAGCAGGAAGCGGCGCGGCGCATGATCGACCTGCTCAAGGCCAGCGACCGCCCCGGCGGACCGCTGCGCAACTGAGGCCGCGATGACCGATCAGGCATTGCCCGTCGCAGGCCCGGATGCACCCACCGCGGCCCGGCGCTGCGGCCTTATCGCGATCGTCGGGCGGCCGAACGTCGGCAAGTCGACGCTGCTCAACGCGCTGGTCGGGCAGAAGGTGAGCATCACTTCGCGCAAGGCGCAGACGACGCGCCATCGCATCACCGGCATCCGCACGCTGGCCGAGAGCCAGTTCGTGTTCGTCGACACGCCCGGCTTCCAGACCCGGCACGGCGCCGCGCTGAACCGCACCCTCAACCGCACCGTGCAGGGCGTGCTCGCCGACGTCGACGTGGTGCTGTTCGTCGTCGAGGCCGGGCGCTTCGGGCTCGACGACGCCAAGGTGCTGGCCTTGATGCCGCGGCCCGGCGAGGGCGCGCGGCCGGTGATCCTGGTCGCCAACAAGCTCGACGAGGTGCGCCGCCGTGCCGACCTCGCCCCGTGGCTCAAGAGCATGCAGGAGCGCTACCCGTTCGCCGAATTCGTGCCGCTCTCGGCGCGCAAGAACGCCGACGTGCAGCGCCTGCTCGAGATCGTCCGCCCCTACCTGCCCGAAGCGGCCTGGCTGCACGACGAAGAGGCGCTGACCGACCGCAGCGAGCGCTTCCTGGCCAGCGAGCTGATCCGCGAGAAGCTGTTTCGCCTGACCGGCGACGAGCTGCCCTACACCTCGACCGTGGTGATCGAGAAGTTCGAGGAAGAGGGCAACCTGAGGCGCATTGCCGCCGCCATCGTCGTCGAGCGCGAGGCCCACAAGGGCATGGTCATCGGCGGCGGCGGGGAGCGGCTCAAGCGCATCGGCACCGAGGCCCGGACCGAGCTCGAGTCGCTGCTCGGCGCGAAGGTGTTCCTCGAGCTGTGGGTCAAGGTGCGCTCGGGCTGGGCCGATGACGAAGAGCATCTGCGCAGCTACGGCTACGAATAGCCCTGCACCGCCGAGCCGCGTTCGATGCTTGCCCGCACGGCGCGCGCGCCCGCCTCGCTGCAGTCCTTCGTGCTGCATCGCTACGACTGGAGCGAGTCGAGCCTGATCCTCGACCTTTTCACGCGCGAGCAGGGGCGGCTGGCCGTTGCCGCCAAGGGCGCCAAGCGGCCGAGCTCGCAGCTGCGGTCGGTCCTGCTGCCGTTCCAGCGCTTGCACGTGACGCTGGCCCGCAGCCGCGGGCTCGCCGACGACGCGGCGCCGCCCGAGGTGCAGACGCTGCGCGCGGCCGAGTGGGCCGGTGGCGCGGCAATGCTCACCGGCGCGGCGCTGTTCGCCGGCTTCCACTGCAACGAGCTGCTGATGAAGCTGCTTGCCCGTCACGACCCGCACCCACGGCTCTTCGACGCCTACGCGCAGACATTGCCCGCGCTGGCCTCGCGCCACGACGCCGGCGTGCAGGCCGCGCTGCGCGCGTTCGAGTTCGTGCTGCTGAAGGAAGTGGGCGTGCTGCCCGACCTGAGCCTCGTCACGCTGACCCAGCGCCCGCTCGGCGAGCACGATCGGTATGCGCTGCGTCCGGAGGCCGGCGTCGCCGTCGCCGAGCCGGGCGAGGCCGGCCTGCCGGGCGGCGTGCTCGTCGGGTTGCAGGCCGCCCTCGATCACGGCAGCGTCGCGGCGCTGTGCCAGGCCTGTGCGGTCGCTTTGCCGGAGCTCAAGGCCGCGCTTGCGCACGCTGCTTCACTATCATCTGGGCACACCGGTGATGCGAACGCGGCAGGTGATGATCGATCTCCAGTCGCTTGGAAGCTGCCCATGAACCCCTTGATGACCTCCGGACTCGACGCGCATCGCGGCCACACCGCGCTGTCGGTCAACCTGAACCTTGTGGCGCTGGTGCGCAATCGCCGCCCGCTCGACTTCCCCAGCGTCACCCGCGCGGCGACGCTCGTGCTCGAGGCCGGCGCCGCCGGCATCACGGTGCATCCGCGACCGGACGAACGCCACATCCGGGGTGGCGACGTGCGCGACCTGGCTGCGCTGCTGAAGCACTGGCCGCAGGCCGAGTTCAACATCGAGGGCAACCCCTTCCACAATCTGATGGACTTCGTCCGCGAGCTGCGGCCGCAGCAGTGCACCTTCGTCCCCGACGCCGAGGGGCAGCCCACCTCCGACCACGGCTGGGACCTGGCGCAGGACGCGGCCCGGCTGGCGCCGCTCGTCGCCGAGGCCCGCGCGCTGGGCGTCCGGGTCAGCCTGTTCATGGACCCCGAGCCGCAGCCCATGGCGCGGGCGAGCGCGCTCGGCGCCGACCGGGTGGAGCTCTACACCGAGCCCTATGCCGCGGCGCACGGCACGCCGCGCCAGGCGGCCGAACTGGCGCGCTGTGCCGTTGCCGCCCGCGCCGCCCAGGCGGCCGGGCTCGGCGTCAACGCGGGGCACGATCTGAATCGCGCCAATCTCACCGACTTCCTGCTGGCCGTGCCCGGCGTGCTCGAAGTCTCGATCGGCCACGCGCTGATCTCCGATGCGCTCGAACGGGGCTATGCCGCGACCGTGCGCGACTACCTGCGCTGCATCGACCGCGCGGCCGATCCTGCGCGGCAGCCCGCCCTGCCGTCCCGATGATCTTCGGCATCGGCACCGACATCTGCGACATCCGCCGCATCGAGGCCGCGCTCGCGCGGCGTGGCGATCGCTTCGCCGAGAAGGTGCTCGGGCCGCGCGAGATCGCGGTGTTTCGGGCCCGCCGCGAACGCGCGTCGGCGCGCGGCGTGCGTTACCTGGCGACGCGCTTCTCGGCCAAGGAGGCGTTTTCCAAGGCGATCGGCCTCGGCCTGCGCGTGCCGATGACCTGGCGCGCCTGCGAGATCGTCAACACGCCGAGCGGCAAGCCGGTGGTCGAGCTGAGCGGCGAACTCGCCGCCTGGTTCAGCGCCCGCGGCCTGAGCGCGCAGGTCAGCGTGAGCGATGAATCCGACTATGCGGCGGCCTTCGTGGTCGTCGAAACCAGGGGCTGAGAGTGATTCAACGCAGCGTGACCCAAGCCAGAGCCTCCCGAGCTTCGCCCGTCGAAGCCTCCTTGCACGCACCGGTGGTGCTCGACATCGCCGGCCTCGCCCTGAGCGCCGACGACCGGCGTCGCCTGCTGCATCCGCTGACTGGCGGGTTGATCCTTTTCGCACGCAATTGGGAGAGCCGGCTGCAACTGACCGAACTGGCGGCCGAGATCAAGTCGCTGCGCCCCGATGTGCTGATCTGCGTCGACCACGAAGGCGGCCGCGTGCAGCGCTTCCGCAGCGACGGCTTCACCCACTTGCCGCCAATGCGCGCGCTCGGCGAACGGTGGATGAACGACGGCCGCGGCGGTGCCGGCAGTGGAGCGATGCGCGCCACCGACGCCGCCACGGCCGCCGGCTACGTGCTCGGCGCCGAACTGCGCGCCTGCGGCATCGACCTGAGCTTCACGCCGGTGCTCGACCTCGACCACGGCCCGAGCGGCGTGATCGGCGACCGCGCGTTCCATCGCGACCCGCGCGTCGTGACGCTGTTGGCCAAGAGCCTGATGCACGGCCTGGCGCTTGCGGGCATGGCCCACTGCGGAAAGCACTTTCCCGGTCACGGCTTCGTGCGCGGCGACTCGCACCACGAAGTGCCCGTGGACCGGCGCAGCCTGAAGGCGATCCTCGCCGACGACGCGCGACCGTACGAGTGGCTGAGCACCTCGCTGGCGAGCGTGATGCCGGCGCATGTGATCTACCCGAAGGTCGATCCGCACCCGGCCGGCTTCTCGCCGCGCTGGCTGCGCGAGATCCTGCGCCAGCAGCTCGGGTTCACCGGGGCGGTGTTCAGCGACGACCTGAGCATGGAGGGCGCGCGCCGCATCGACGGCGCCGAGCTGAGCTACGCCGAAGCGGCTGCAGTGGCGCTCAACGCCGGCTGCGACATGGTGCTGCTTTGCAACCAGTCGGCCGATGGCGGACGGGCGCTCGACGAGTTGATCTCGGGCCTGGCCGGGGCCCGCGAACGCGGCCTGTGGCAAGCCGACCCCGACAGCGAAGCGCGCCGCCTCGGCCTGTTGCCCGAGGCCGCCCCGCTGGGCTGGGACGAACTGATGCATCACCCGGCGTACCAGCACGCGCTCGAGCAGTTGCCATAGCCTCGACGGCCTGGTGCCTGCTTGCACAGGTCCTGCCGCATTCGAGCGGCCCGGCATCGCCGAGTGCGGCGTTGCGAATCCTCGCCATAGCGCGGCCATGGCCGTGGTTCGCGCCTTGCGCTCGATGCGCCAGACCGCTCTCGGCGCCGACGCAGACTTGTGCAAGGTAGGCACCAGCGGGCCGGCCCTGCGCCGGCACCGGTTTCATCCGACGCCGGTGGCCGGTTCACGGCTGGGAGCGACCGGGGGCCCGATCCGCTGGCCGGGCCCCGGGTAAGCCGGGCCCGGTGCCCGGCCCGGCCTCAGCCAGCGCTGGTCTCGAACGGCAGCTTGTACTGCGAGAGGTCCTTGCGCGTCTCGACGAGCACCAGCGGGCCCTCGTCCGGCATCGCCACCGGCCTGGGTTCGCGCGGCACGTGCGCGGGCCTGGGCTCGCGCGCCATGGCCTCCTGGGCAGCCCGGATCTTTGCCACATCGGAGCCGACCCACTGCAGGCCAGCCGCCTCGGCCACCGCGCTCAGTTGCTCGGCGTCGAGGACGAACGCTGCGCTGGATCCCGGCGCCGCAGGTGGTGTGACCGGCGCAGTGACCGGCGCGGTGACGGCCAGCGGCGTGGCCGCGAATTCCACAGGTTCTGCCTCATCGCGCGGCGCGGCCAGGGCCGCGACTGCAGGCGGGGCTTCCGGCTGTTCCAGTGGCTCCGACTGCGCCGGCGCTGCCTCGGTCGGCGCGCCCTCGGCGCCGGCCTCGGCGCCCTCGCGCGGTTCACGCCGCTGGCGGCCGCGGCCGCCACGCCTGCGCCCGTCGCGCTCGGTGCCGGCGTCGGGTGCGGCGCCCTCGGGCCGTGCGCTGGAGAGTTCAGGCTCGGCGCCGGGCTCGGTCGCCGGCGTCGCCTGCTCCGGTGCGGGTGCCGACTCGTCGCTGGCCACGGCCCCCGTGCTCACGTCGAGCGCCGGCTCGGTGCCGGGAGCGCCCTCGCGCGCCTCGTCGCGGTCGCGTCCGCCGCGACGACGGCGGCGCCGACCGCGTTCGCCGCGGTTCTCGCCGTCGGCCGGCGCGTCGCTGCCGGGCAGGGTGTCGACGAAACCGGCCGACGCCGTGGCCTGCATCGCGGCCAGTTCGGCCTCGGCCGACTCCGCGACAGGCTCGGCAGGCCGAATGTCGCGCTCGGGACGCTCGCCGCGCCCACCTCGGTCACCGCGTTCGCCGCGACCGGCGCGACGAGGCTCTGCGCGGCCCTCGTCGGGCGCGCCGGCGGCGACCGGCGCGGCTTGCGCGATGGTTGCGTCGGCGCGTTCCTCGCGCTCGCCACGGCGTCCCCGGCCGCCGCGTTCGCCGCGACCTTCGCCGCGGACTTCGCGGCCCTCGGCGCGGCCTTCACCGCGCCCGTCGCCACGGGCTTCCACCCGCGACTCACTGCGCTCACCGTCACGCGGCTCGCCGCCGCGCCCGCCGCGGCCACCCCTTTCGCCGCGTCCACGGCCGCCTCGGCCTTCACGGCCTTCGCGTTTGGGGCCGGTCTCGGGCGTGCCCGGCGCCACCGTGGCCTGCGCCGGCCTGGCAACCATTGGCGTCGGCGCCGGTGCCGGCGCGGCGCCGAACAGGCCCTTGATCCAGCCGAAGAAGCCGCTGCCTGCCGGCGCCGCGGCCACCGGCGCGGGCGGCACCGGAGCGGCTACCGGTGCCGGGGTGGGCGCCGGCTTGGGCGCCACCACAGGCGCGGGCGTCTCGGGGAGAATGCCCTTGATGACCGGCTCCTGCTTGGCCTTGGTCTTCTCGCGCCGGGTGATGCCGACCTCGTCGTCGGGCTCCTCGATCATCGAGTAGCTGGCCTGCAGGTTCTCGAGCCGCGGGTCGTCGTGGCGCAGCCGTTCGAGCCGGTAGTTCGGCGTCTCGAGGTGCTTGTTCGGCACCAGCAGCACGGTGATGCGCTGCTTGAGCTCGATCTTGGTGATCTCGGTGCGCTTCTCGTTGAGCAGGAAGCTCGTCACCTCGACCGGCACCTGCACGTGCACGGCGGCGGTGTTCTCCTTCATCGACTCTTCCTGCACCATGCGCAGGATCTGCAGCGCGCTCGACTCGGTGTCGCGGATGTGGCCGGTGCCGTTGCAGCGCGGGCAGGTGATGTGGCTGCCTTCGCTGAGCGCCGGGCGCAGCCGCTGGCGGCTCAGTTCGAGCAGGCCGAACTTGCTGATCGCGGAGAGCTGCACGCGCGCGCGGTCCTGCCGCAGCGCGTCGCGCAGGCGCATCTCCACGTCGCGCCGGTTCTTGCTCTCGTCCATGTCGATGAAGTCGACGACGATCAGGCCGCCGAGGTCGCGCAGCCGCATCTGGCGTGCGATCTCGTCGGCGGCTTCGAGGTTGGTGCGGGTGGCGGTTTCCTCGATGTCGCTGCCGCGCGTGCTGCGCGCCGAGTTCACGTCCACCGAGACCAGCGCCTCGGTGTGGTCGATCACGATCGCCCCGCCCGAAGGCAGGTTGACCGTGCGCGAGAACGCGGTCTCGATCTGGTGCTCGATCTGGAAGCGCGCGAACAGCGGCGTGTCGTCGCGGTAGCGCTTGACCTTGTGCGCCGTCTCCGGCATCACGTGGCTCATGAACTGCTGCGCCTGGTCGTAGATGTCGTCGGTGTCGATCAGGATCTCGCCAACGTCGGCGGTGAAGTAGTCGCGGATCGCGCGGATCACGAGACTCGACTCCTGGTAGATCAGGAACGCGCCCTTGCCAGCCTTGGCCGCGCCGTCGATGGCCGCCCAGAGCTTGAGCATGTAGTTCAGGTCCCACTGCAGCTCGGGCGCGCTGCGGCCGATGCCGGCGGTGCGGGCGATCAGGCTCATGCCCTTGGGATACTCGAGCTGGTCGAGGTTTTCCTTCAGTTCCTCGCGGTCCTCGCCCTCGATGCGCCGGCTGACGCCGCCGCCGCGCGGGTTGTTGGGCATCAGCACCAGGTAGCGGCCGGCGAGGCTGACGAAGGTGGTCAGCGCGGCGCCCTTGTTGCCGCGCTCTTCCTTTTCGACCTGGACCAGCAGCTCGGTGCCGTTGGAGATCACGTCCTGGATGCGCGCGTCCTTGACGCTCGCGCCCTCGCGGAAGTAGTTCTTCGAGATTTCCTTGAACGGCAGGAAGCCGTGGCGGTCTTCGCCGTAGTCGACGAAGCAGGCCTCGAGCGAGGGCTCGACGCGGGTGACGAGGGCCTTGTAGATGTTGCCCTTGCGCTGTTCGCGGCCTTCGATTTCGGTCTCGAAGTCCATCAGCTTCTGGCCATCGACGATTGCAAGGCGCCGCTCTTCGGGCTGCGTCGCATTGATCAGCATGCGCTTCATGTGCTCTCCTTCGCGCCGGGCGCCGCTCGATTGCGAGCAGACGCGTGACGCATCACTGCCTGTCGCGGCCCGATCGGATCAGGCCCGCGACGCTTCGATGCACGAAAGAACGCGAGAAGAACGCTGAAGGAATCGCCCTGGACTGCGGGGTGGTGTCGATCAGGCGATCGACGGGCCGGGCAGCGTTGGCGCGTGCGTGGCGGTGAGCAGGCGGATGCCCCGGCTGGACAGGCGGACAACTCCCGAGGCGACGGATTGCGCTGCCGCGGGGCGCGGGCGCAAGGGTCGGGGCAGGGGGGAAGCCGCAAGGGCCGGGAACAACATTCGCAGGGTCACCTGACGCGGGCAGAAGGCTGCGTGCTACCGAGTCCACCGGCGCTTCGCAAGCGCCTGCGGTTCGAACGCCGCCTCCCACTTTGAAAACCTTGTCTTTCCCGGCCGGGCAGGCCCGCTCGGGGTGTTCTTGTCGATCGTTTGCTCTGCCGCCTGCCGCGCCGGGCCGCTCCGTCACTTCGGTGTCCGGAACCTGCCACGCAGGGCCTGCGTTGCATCACCTTGTTTGGCCAGGCACTGCTGCCGGGCCGACCCGCCGCGTTCCAGGTGGTGCCGAGCGCGGGAAGCGAATCCCCCGGTAAACTCTGCAAAATCAAACACTTAGAACGCAGACGTGGTGCGACGCATTATAGGGGGCAAAGATGCCACGAGCGCTGAGTGGAAATGCGCCCCCAAAGCGGCCCAATCGCAGACGCCACCGTCGGTGCTGCGGCTGCAGGTCGACGAGGGCTCGGAGGGCCAGCGGCTCGACAACTTCCTGATCGGACTGTGGAAAGGCGTCCCGAAGACGCATGTCTACCGCGTGATCCGCTCGGGCGAGGTGCGGGTGAACAAGGGCCGAGCCGCAGCCGCGACGAGGCTGGCGCTCGGCGATGAGCTGCGCCTGCCGCCGGTGCGCACTTCGCCCGCGGCCGAGCCCGGCGCGCGGCCGCCGGCGCCGCCGCGCGAGTTCCCGATCGTGTGGGAAGACGAGGTCTTGATCGCCGTCGACAAGCCGTCCGGCGTGGCCGTTCACGGCGGTAGCGGTGTGAGCTACGGCGTGATCGAGCAGTTGCGCCGCGCCCGCCCGCAGGCCCGCTTCCTCGAACTCGTGCACCGCCTCGACAAGGAAACCTCGGGCCTGCTGCTGATTGCCAAGAAGCGCTCGGCGCTGGTGGCGCTGCAGGAGCAGTTCCGCCGCCGCGAGACGGGCAAGACCTACGCCGCGCTGGTGGCCGGCGCCATGGCCGGCGTCGCGCAAGGTCATCGACCTGGCCTTGCACAAGACGCTGGATACCGCCGGCGAGCGCCACGTGCGCGTGGTCGATGCCGACCATGCCGACGGCCGGCGCTCGATCTCGCTCGTCGCGGTGGTGGCGGCCTGGCCTGGCTTCACGCTGCTCGACGTGACCATCAAGACCGGCCGCACGCACCAGATCCGCGTTCACCTGGCGCACGAGGGCCACCCGATCGTCGGCGACCCGAAGTACGGCGACTTCGCGCTGAACCGGGCGCTGGCCCGTGGCGAGGCGCTACCCGGGCATCGTTTGGAGCGCATGCTCCTGCATGCGCGCCGCCTGCGCTTCGAGCACCCCGCGAGCGGCGAGGTGATCGAACTCGAGGCCCCGTTGCCTGCAGACTTCGCCGACGCGGTGGCGGCGCTGGAGCGGGCGGCGTCGCGGCGCGTGCCGAACTGAAGGACCCCATGGCCGATTACCAGGCAGACATCCACTGGCAGCGAGGCGACGCCGCGTTCATCGACAGGCGCTACAGCCGCGCCCATGTCTGGCGCTTCGACGGCGGCGTCGAGGTGCCCGCATCGAGTTCGCCGCACGTGGTGCCGCTGCCGATGTCGAACCCCGCCGCGGTCGATCCGGAAGAAGCCTTCGTCGCGTCGCTGTCGAGTTGCCACATGCTGTGGTTCCTGTCGTTCGCCGCCGCGCAGGGCCTGTGCGTCGACCGCTACGACGATCATGCGGTCGGCGTGATGGCAACCAACGCCGACGGCCGGATGGCGATGACCGAAGTAACCTTGCACCCGGAAGTGGCGTTCGGCGCGGGTACGCCGCCGCCGTCGCGCGAGGTGCTCGATGCGTTGCACGACCGGGCGCACCGGGCCTGCTTCATCGCCGCCTCGGTGCTGACCCGCGTCCGCTGCGAGCCTGTCCATCATGATTGAGTCCAGCGCCGGGCCACGCCAGTTCGACCTGATCGTGTTCGACTGGGACGGGACCCTGTTCGATTCGACCGCGCTGATCACGCGCTGCATCCAGGCGGCTTGCGCCGACCTCGGTGTGCCCACGCCGAGCGATCGCGACGCGAGCTACGTGATCGGCATGGGGCTGCAGGAGGCGCTGCAACACGCCGCGCCCAGCCTGCCACCCGAGCGCTACCGCGAGCTCGGGCTGCGCTACCGCCATCACTACCTGGCGCGCCAGCACGAACTGCTGCTGTTCGACGGTGCGCTGGCGCTGCTGGGCGTGCTCAAGGAGCGCAACCACCTGCTCGCCATCGCGACCGGCAAGTCGCGACTCGGTCTCGACGAGGCGCTGGCGGCCGTGCACCTGCGCGGGCTGTTCGACGCCACCCGCACCGCCGACAAGACGGCCTCCAAGCCGCACCCGCTGATGCTGCTCGAACTGATGCGCGAGCTCGGCACGGATCCCGGGCGCACGCTGATGATCGGCGACACGACGCACGACCTGCAACTCGCCGCCAACGCCGGCACCGCGAGCGTGGCGGTGAGCTATGGCGCGCACGAACCGGAAGCGCTCGCCGGGCTCGCCCCGCGCCATGTGGCGCACAGCGTGGCCGAACTGCAGGCCTGGCTGCTCGAACATGCTTGAGTGGAGCTCGCAAGACGCCTGCGGCGTGGCTTGCAGGCCGCGCCGGGCCCGAGGCCCGGCCCCTCGCCGGGCGCGGACAGTCCAAGGGGACGGTTCGTGTCCGGGCTCGGCTCCCCCAGGGGCGACCGCAGTCGGCTTGGGGCGGCCCGGCGCCAACTGAGAGCCGAGGATGGATGCACCCGAGCGCCTGTGCGCCAGCGCCGAACTGGCAGAAAAGGGCAAGGCCCTCGTGTTCGACGTGCTGCAATGGCGCGAGCCGGCGCGCGCCTTTGTGCTGCGCTTCGACGGGCAGGTGGTGGCCTACCTGAACCGCTGCGTTCACGTGCCGACCGAAATGGACTGGCAGTCCGGCGAGTTCCTCGACAGCCGGCACGAATTCATCCTTTGCTCGACGCACGGCGCGGCCTACGAGCCGCTCAGCGGGCGCTGCGCCGGCGGCCCCTGTGGGCGAGGCAGCCTGATTCGGCTGCGCGTCGAAGAGCGCGACGGCCAGGTGTATTGGTATCCTTCCCGCGACACCCGGCCCGCCTTGGCTACGACGTAACTCAGGACCACCTTGGTCTCCTCTGAACCTTCGTTTTCGGCGTTGCGCCGGATTCCCACGAAAGCGCCGCATGAACCCGCCCGACAGCCTGCCTGACGACACCCCGCACATCGCGCCCGACGCTCGTGCCGCTGCGCCGGCGCCAAACAGCTGGAACAGCCTGGCCGAGCAGTTCGCGCGCGACTACCTGCAGGACCGACGCAGCGAGCGACGCTGGCGGGTGTTCTTCCGCCTCACCTGGCTGCTCTTGTTCTTGCTGCTGGCCTGGGGCCTGTACGCGCAGCGAACCCATGCGCTGGCGCCGGCCGGCCCGCACACCGCGCTGGTCGAGGTGCGCGGCGAGATCGACGTCGGGTCCGAGGCTAGCGCCGAGAACCTGGTCGCAGCGCTGAAGAACGCGTTCGAGGACGAAGGCGCCCAGGCGGTGGTGATGCGCATCAACTCGCCCGGCGGAAGCCCGGTACAGGCCGGCATCGTCAACGACGAGATCCGGCGCTTGAAGGCGCTGCACAAGAAGAAGGTCTATGCGGTGGTCGAAGACACCTGCGCGTCGGGGGCGTACTACATCGCGGTGGCGGCCGACGAGATCTACGCCGACAAGGCCTCGATCGTCGGCTCGATCGGCGTGCTGATGGACGGCTTCGGCTTCGTCGGCACGATGGAGAAGCTCGGCGTCGAGCGGCGCCTGATGACCGCGGGCGCCAACAAGGGCATGCTCGACCCGTTTTCACCGCAGTCCGAAAAGCAGCGCGCGTTCGCGCAGGTGATGATCGACCAGGTTCACCAGCAGTTCATCGCCGTTGTCAAGGAGGGCCGGGGCGCGCGACTGAAGGAGACGCCCGAGACCTTCTCCGGCCTCTACTGGAACGGCCAGCAGGCGGTGCAGCAAGGCCTGGTGGACCATCTCGGCAACCTCGACTACGTGGCCCGCGAGGTCGTCAAGGCCGAGAACATCATCGACTACACGCCCCAGGAGAACCTGGCCGAGCGGCTGGCGCGGCGCTTCGGGGCTTCGATCGGGGAAGGGGCGTTCAAGGCCCTGCGGTCGGCGACGCCGCTGCGTTGATGGGCGGCGGCGCCGCGCGCTGGGCGCGCGTGCTGCTCTGGGTGGTGCCGGCGCTCTGGTCGTCGAACTACCTGATCGCGCGGCTCGCCGACGGCGTCATCGCGCCGCACATGCTGGCACTCGGCCGCTGGGCGCTGGCGGGCCTGCTGATGCTGCCCTTCGCCTGGCAGGGGCTGGCGCGCGACGGGGCGCCGTGGCGAAGCGAGTGGCGGCAACTGCTGTTGCTCGGCGCGCTGGGCATGTGGATCTGCGGCGCCTTCGTCTACCTGGGTGGCCAGAGCACGACCTCGACCAACATCGCGCTGATCTATGCGGTGACGCCGATCGGCATCGTCGTCGCGAGCGCGCGCCTGCTGCGCGAGCGCATCGGCGGGGCGCAGGTACTCGGCGCGGGGCTGGCGCTGCTCGGCCTGCTGCTGGTCATCGCCAAGGGCGACATCGCCCACCTGCTCTCGGTGCGCTTCACCGCCGGCGACCTGTGGATCGCCGCCGCCGCGATGTCGTGGATCGCGTACTCGGTGCTGCTGCGGCATTGGCCGTCGTCGCTCGGCCCGGCGCAGCGCCTGGTGGCGATCATCGGCGGCGGCGTTGTGGTGCTGTTGCCGTTCACGCTGCTGGAATGGTGGGCAATGCCGCGCCATCCGTTCGGCGCCAAGGCAGCCGGGCTGGTGCTGCTGGCGGCGCTGGTGCCGGGCGTGCTCTCCTACAGCGCGTACTCGTTTATGCAGCGCGAACTCGGTGCGGCGCGCACGGCGCTGATGCTCTACCTGGCGCCGATCTATGGCGCCATCGGGGCCTGGCTGGTGCTCGGCGAGGTGCCCGGCTGGTACCACCTGGCCGGTGCCGCGCTGATCCTGCCGAGCATCTGGCTGGCGACGCGGCGGGCCTGAACCTCAGCGTGCATTCAGCATGCCCCTGGTTTCGATGAAGGCGATCACCTCGGCCAGCCCGACGAGGGTCTTCAGGTTCGTCATCACAAACGGCCGCGCGCCGCGCATGCGCCGGGTGTCGGCCTGCATCACGCCGAGGTCGGCGCCGACGTAGGGCGCGAGGTCGGTCTTGTTGATCACGAGCAGGTCGCTCTTGGTGATGCCGGGGCCGCCCTTGCGCGGGATCTTCTCGCCGGCGGCGACGTCGATCACGTAGATCGTCAGGTCCGAGAGCTCCGGGCTGAAGGTCGCGGCCAGGTTGTCGCCGCCGGACTCGATGAACACGATGTCGGCGTCTGGAAACTTCTCGAGCATCCGGTCCACCGCCTCGAGGTTGATCGACGCATCCTCGCGGATCGCGGTGTGCGGGCAGCCGCCGGTCTCGACGCCCATGATGCGCTCGGCGTCCAGCGCGCCGGCGACGGTGAGCAGGCGCTGGTCTTCCTTGGTGTAGATGTCGTTGGTCACGACGACCAGGTCGTAGCGGTCGCGCAGCGCCTTGCACAGCATCTCGACCAGCGTCGTCTTGCCCGAGCCGACGGGGCCGCCGACGCCGACGCGCAGCGGTGGCAATCGCTTGCTGCGGCCTGGAGTGTGGTGGAGCGACGTCATGGTCGAGGTTCCTTCTGTTCGAGCAGGTCGATATAGGCGCCGGCAACGAGCTGGGCCTCGTCGAGGCCCAGGGCCAGCAGCAGCTCCCGTGCCAGCACCTCGCCCTGTGCCGGCGTCTGGTCTTCGCGCAGCACGACCTCGAGCTCGACGAAGTGCCCCAGTCCCGCGACCGCATCGAGGTGCACCCGCGTGGCGCCGACCCGGTACAGCGTGCGGTGCTTGCGCACCCGGCCGCGCAGGCTGCAGGCCGCAGCCAGTGCCTCGCGCTGGCTTGCCGGGTCGGCCACCGGCGCGCGCCGGTAGGTCGAGAGCTTAGGGCCCGCAAGATCCTTGCGTTCGTAGGCGATCAGCTCGGCCTCGCCGTCGGCGAACTCGCGCAGCTTCAAGCGACCCTTCGCGCAGTGGAAGAAGGTGTCGTCCTGCGCGATGCGGAGCGGCCCGCTGTCGGCGAGCCGTGCGACGGCAGATTCCAGCGCGGCCACGTTGGCCACGCGTGCCTTGATCTCGACATTGCGCGCCATGGCTTCAGGAGCGGAACAGCCGCGAGTATTGCTGCTCGTGCTGCGCCGACAGGATGGCCAGCATCGGCGTGCAGACCTGGCGCTCGGCCTCGGGCAAGGCCAGCGCGCGATCGACGGCGTCCGGTATCGCCGCCGCCAGGCGCGCCAGCATGCGCTGCGCCGCAGCCTGGCCGAGCGGCACCGCCTTCATCGCCGCCTGCACCATGTTTTCGGCCCAGCCGAACGCGAACGACAGCAGCGCATCGCGCACCGCGGCGCCGGTCTGCGCGGCGGCGAGTGCAAACGCCACCGGCCAGGTCGGTGCCGGGCGCAGTGCTGCGAGCGCCGCGAGGCGCGGATCGGCCGCGTCGGTGCCGCAGCCGCCGTTGCGCAGCCACTCGACGAGCGAGCGGCCCATCTGCTCGCTCTGCCGGCGCAACTCGGCCGACTCGCGCGTCTGGCGCACCCAGTCGTTCAGCGCTGCGATGCGTTCGAGGTCGCCCTGCTGCCAGGCGGCAAAGGCCTGTGCGACGACGGGCAGGTCGGCGCGCGCCAGGCCGAGTTGCAGCTGGTCGACGAGCCAGTCGCCGGCCGTGGCCTCGCAGGTCGCCCGGCCGGACTCGACAGCCGGCTCCAGCCCCTCTGAATAGCTGAAGGCGCCTACCGGCAGCGCCGGCGAGGCGAGCCACATCAACTGCAGCAGCGCTCGTGCGTGTTCGGCGTGGCTAGTCATCGCGGCGCGCGAAGCACCCGGTGTCGTGCCGGAGCCGGGTCAAGGGTGGTCGTGCCTGCAGTCGGGTCCATGCACGTGCCCGTGGTCCTGACCGTGACCGTGGCCATGGTCGTGATCGTGGTCCGGATCGTGGTCCGGATCGTGGTCGTGATCGTGGTCGTGCTCGTGCTCGTGCTCGTGATCGTGGGTCGCGTGGCCATGCGTCGTCGCGGCGGGAGCCGCGTCGGTGCCTGTCCCATGGGTGTGCGCGTGCTGCGCATGCACGCCGTAGGCGCCGCCCTCGGGTTCGAAGGGGGCCAGTTCCTCGCTCACGGCGAGGTGCATCTGGCGCAGCATGTCGGCCAGCACGTGGTCGGGTTCGAGCTGCAGGCGGTCGGCCTGCAGTTCCAGCGCCACGTGTCGGTTGCCCAGGTGGTATGCGGCCCGCAGCAGATCGAACGGCGTGCCGTGCCCGGAGGCACGCACCAGCAGCACCGGCTGTGACGTGGCGATCACCTGCACGAGCGAGCCGTCTTCGGCCACCAGCACGTCGCCGCCGCGAAGCACGCTGCCGCGCGGCAGGAACACGCCCAGCGCGCGGCCCTGCGAATCCTGGGCGTCGAAGCGGCTCTTCTGCCGCGTGTCCCAGTCGAGCGCGACCGTGGCAGCGCGCTTGAGCAGCGCAGGTGCGAGGCCGCGGCCGCGGGGAAGGAGCTTGTTGATGGTCAGCATCGGGTTGCAGTGGTGGGTCGGTCGTCGTCGCGCCCGAAGTCGCTGCGCCGCGGCATTGTCTCAGGGGCGCGCGGGCGCTGCCGCGGCGGCGCCCGCCTGTTCGACGCGTGCGCCGCCCAGGCGGGAGGCGACGTCACGCCAGATCGCCTGATAGCGCTGCTCGAATTCACGGTGCAAGCCGCTGTGCGAGCCGCCCTCGAAGATCTCGACATGCTTCTCGCCCCGTGCGGTTTCGTACAGGCGCCAGGTCTGCTGCGGCGGCACGGTCTTGTCGGCGCTGCCGCTCAGGAACCACTTCGGCGCTTCGATGGCGCCGATCTTGTCGATCGACGTGAACTGCTGCGTCACCAGCGGTGCCAGCACGACGCCGATGGCGCCGTAGTCGCGCACCATGTCGGGCATCGAGGTCATGCCCGACTCGACCACCAGCGCGCCGTAGGCCGGCGGGTCGCGGTGGCGCAGCGCCAGTTCGACCGCGACGCCGCTGCCCATCGAATGACCGAAAATCACGCGAGAATCCGGCTTCGGCGCGCGGCGCGTCAGTTCGGCCCACGCTACCTCGGCATCTTCCATGATGCTTTGCTCCGAGGGCAGCAGGTTCGTGCTCTCGCCCCAGCCCCGGTAGTCGACCGCCAGCACCGAGAAGCCGGCCGCATGGATGGCGGCGATCTTGGGGCGGTTCTGGAACACGTTGCGAAAGGTGCCATGCAGGTACAACACGCTCGGCGCGGCCGGGTCGTCGGCCGGGATCCACAGCGCGCGCAGGCGCTGCGGCGCGGGGTCGGGCTGCGCGTTGGCCTGGGCCTCGCCATGGGCGGGCGGCAGGTCGAGCCAGATGGCTTCGTCGCGGTCGGTGACCGGCTTCCACTCGGCGATCGTCCCCGGCGTCGCCCGATATCCCTTGGCCCGCTGCTGGGTGTCGATCCACGCGCAGCCCGACAGCCCCAAAGCGCCCGATGCCACGACGGCAAGCGCCAGCCAGGCCCTTGCCCTACCGATCAACCCCGATGTGCTGCCCATGACGCCTTCAATGCTTCAACGCTTCAAACCCCTGCTCTCGGCGCTGCTCGCGGCCAGCTGCTGGCAGGCTGCCTCGGCGCAGACCGCTGACAGCTTCGAAGGCTGGGAAATCAGCTTCAGCCCCGTCACCTACCACTTCCATCCGAGCGACGAGCACAAGCCCGTCGTGTCGCTAGGCGTGCTCAAGGGCCTGGAGGGCCGCTGGATCGCCGGCGGCTCGGTGTTCTCGAACTCGTTCGGTCAGCCCAGCGTGTACCTCTTTGCCGGCCAGCGCTTCGTCGGCCCGCTCGGGTGGGACAAATGGTACCTGCAGTGGAACGCCGGCCTGCTGTATGGCTATGTCGGCGAGTACAAGGACAAGGTGCCCTACAACTACAAGGGCTTCTCGCCCGGGTTCGTGCCGAGCATCGGCTACCAGTTCACCGACCGCATCTACGGCGAGCTCGACCTGCTGGGCAACTCGGCGCTGATGTTCACGCTCGTGTTTCCGATTCCCAAGGGCGGTTTCTGAGCCCTACGGCTCACCAGCTTCGCGGGAGCCTGCGCAAAGTGTGGAAGACGCGAAGAATTTCGATCACTTCGCGGTGCACGCGATGAGGCGCGACGCAGCGCGGTTTCAGCACCTCAAGCTCGCGGGTTCCGGGCACACGCCCGGGCCTGCCAATGCTCGGTGGCTCCATCAGCGCTGCCACCGCGTCGAGTACACGCGCGACAACCAACCGTGCGGCCACCGGGTCGTCTGCCGCGGTGTGGCGTGCCTCGTCGTCGAGCTTGCGCAGCGCGGTGCGCAGCCAACCCGCAGGCCCCGAGGTCGTCACGGGAGCCGGCATTGACCGTCCGGCAGTCGGCGGGCATCTGCGCGTCAAGGCGCGCCGGCGCAGCGCCGAGACCGCCCCTCTGCTTCGGGTTCCGCTTCACCCTGTCAGGGTCTCGAGGCCATCCCTCGATCCTTGGGAGACTGAATTCGCCGGGCACCTCCGGATGCCACGCCCCGATTGCTGCCGCTACTCCAGCAGCGGCAGATAACGCACCGAAAGCACGCCTTCGATCGCCGCGATGTCCGCCAGCGCCGCCGCATTCACCGGGCTGTCCACATCGACCAGCGTATAGGCCATCTCGCCGCGCGACTTGTTGACCATGTTGTGGATGTTCAGCCCCGCGCGCGCCATCGCGGTCGAGATCTGGCCGAGCATGTTCGGCACGTTGGCGTTGGCAATCGCCACGCGGTGGGCCGATTCGCGCGCCATGTTCACCGACGGGAAGTTGACGGCGTTGGCGACGTTGCCGTGCTCCAGAAAGTCGCGCAACTGATCGACGACCATGACCGCGCAGTTCTCTTCGGCCTCGCGTGTCGAGGCGCCCAGGTGCGGCAGCGCGATCACGCGCTCGTGACCGTTCAACGCCGGGCCCGGGAAATCGCACACGTACCAGCCGAGCTGCTTGCTGGTCAGCGCCGCGATCACCGCCGCCTCGTTCACCACGCCCTCGCGCGAGAAGTTCAGCAGCACACTGCCGGCGCGCACGAGGCCGATGTTGTCGGCGTTCACGAGGTCGCGCGTCGCGGCCACCAGCGGCACGTGCAGGGTGATGAAGTTCGCGCGCTGAAGCACCTCGGCCACGCTGGCCGCCTTCTTGACCTGCGCCGGCAGGCTCCACGCCGCGTCGACGGTGATGTCGGGGTCGTAGCCGAGCACGTCCATGCCGAGCTTGATGGCGGCATCGGCCACCAGGCAGCCGATCTTGCCGAGGCCGACGATGCCCAGCGTCTGGCCGGCGAGCTCGTAACCCGCGAAGGCCTTCTTGCCGTCTTCGACCGCCTTGTCCATGTCGGCCATCTGCGGGTCGAGGCTGTGCACGAAGCGCAGCGCCGGCGCCAGGTTGCGCGCCGCCATCAGCATGCCGGCGAGCACGAGTTCCTTCACCGCATTGGCATTCGCCCCGGGCGCATTGAACACCGGCACGCCGCGTTCGCTCATCGCCTTGACGGGGATGTTGTTGGTGCCCGCGCCGGCGCGGGCGATCGCCAGCACGCTTTTCGGGATGTCCACCCCATGCATGTCGGCCGAGCGCAGCAGCACCGCGTCGGGCGCCGCCACGTCCTTGCCCACCGCGTAGCGTTCGGCCGGCAGGCGCTTCAATCCGTTGGGCGAGATCTGGTTCAGCACCAGCACCTGGAAGCGGTCAACCATGGCTGGCCTCGAACTCCTTCATGTAGGCCACGAGCGCCTTCACGCCCTCGACCGGCATCGCGTTGTAGATCGATGCGCGCATGCCGCCCACCGAGCGGTGGCCCTTCAACTGCACCATGCCGCGCGCCTGCGCGCCCTTCAGGAACGCGTCGTCGAGCAGAGCGTCCTTCAGCTTGAACGGCACGTTCATCAGCGATCGGTCCTCGCGTGCGACAGGGTTGGTATAGAAGTCCGTCGCGTCCAGATAGTCGTACAGCAGCGCCGCCTTCATGCGGTTGTGCGCTTCCATCGCCGCCAGCCCGCCCTGCGCCTTGATCCAGCGGAACACGAGGCCGGCGATGTAGATCGAGTAGGTGGCCGGCGTGTTGAACATCGAGTCGTTGTCGGCCTGCTGCTTGTAGTCGAAGGCCGAGGGCGTGATCGGCAGCGCGCCCCCCAGCAGGTCGTCGCGCACGATCACGATCGTCGCGCCGGCCGGGCCGATGTTCTTCTGCGCGCCGCCATAGATCAGCCCGTAGCGGCTCACGTCCACCGGGCGCGACATGATGTTGCTCGACATGTCGGCCACCAGCGGCACCGCGCCGGTGTCGGGCGTCCAGTGGTACTCGACGCCGCCGATGGTCTCGTTCGAGCAGATGTGCACGTAGGCGGCATTCGGGTCGAGCTTCCACTCGGCCCGCTTCGGCACGCGAGTGAAGTTCTCGGCTTCGGCGCTGGCGGCGATATTGACGGTGCAGTACTTCTTGGCTTCCTTGATCGACTTCTTCGACCATTCGCCGGTGTTCACGTAGTCGGCGCTCGTGTGCCCGCGCAGCAGGTTCATCGGCACGATCGCGTTCTCGCCGATGGCGCCGCCCTGCAGGAACAGCACCTTGTAGTTCGCCGGCACGCCGAGCAGCTCGCGCAGCAGGCTCTCGGCCTCGGCGTGGATGGCGATGAACTCCTTGCCGCGGTGGCTCATCTCCATCACCGACATGCCCGAGCCGTGCCAGTCGAGCATCTCTTCGGCGGCCTGGCGCAGCACCGGTTCGGGCAGGGCGGCGGGGCCGGCGCTGAAGTTGAAAACGCGGGTCATCAGGGTCTCCATAGGGTGGCGGAATCGTGGCAAGAACATGATCGCGACACGGGCGCCGCGCAGTTTCGCAGCATACCGCGCCACCGGATCGAGTCACCCGGGGCGCGATGCCCTATCAGCGCCACGCATGTCGCCCGGCGTAGAAGTGCTTCATTCCCTGCACCGCCACGCCATAGGCGAGCAGCAACGCGGCGAGCCAGCCGAAGTAGGCCGGCGGCAGCGCCTGCAGGTGCAAGGCCGGGGCGAGGGCGCTGCCCGGCAGCAGCAGCCCGGCCGCGACGGCGACCGCGCTCGTCGCCAGCAGCGGCGCCGCGGCCCGGCTGTCGACGAACGGGATGCCGCGCGTGCGGATCATGTGCACCACCAGCGTCTGCGAGAGCAGCCCCTCGACGAACCAGCCGCTCTGGAACAGCGTCTGCGTCGCGAGCGTCTGGGCCTGGAACACGGTCCACATCAGCACGAAGGTCGCCACGTCGAACAGCGAGCTCACCGGTCCGAAGTGCAGCATGAAGCGCAGCAGCTCCTGCGGCGCCCAGTGCTGCGGCTTCAGCAGGGCCTCGTCGTCGACGTTGTCGAACGGGATCGCCGTCTGCGACAGGTCGTACAGCAGGTTCTGCACCAGCAGGTGAATCGGCAGCATCGGCAGGAAGGGCAGGAAGGCGCTCGCCAGCAGCACCGACAGCACGTTGCCGAAGTTCGAGCTCGCCGTCATGCGGATGTACTTGAGCATGTTGACGAAGGTGCGCCGCCCTTCGATCACGCCCTGCTCGAGCACGGCCAGGCTCTTTTCCAGTAGCACGATGTCGGCCGCCTCCTTCGCGATGTCCACCGCCGACTCGACCGAGATGCCGACGTCGGCCGCGTGCAGCGCCGCAGCGTCGTTGATGCCGTCGCCCATGAAGCCGGTCACGTGGCCGTTGGCGCGCAGCGCGCGCACGATGCGCTCCTTGTGCAGCGGGTTCAGCTTGGCAAACACGTTCGCCGATTCGACGGCCGTTGCCAGCGCGGCATCGTCCATCGGCTCGATGTCGCTGCCGCGCAGCACACCGGTGATGGCCAGGCCCACATCCGTGCAGATCTTGCGGGTGACGAACTCGTTGTCGCCGGTCAGCACCTTGGTCGCCACGCCGCGCGCAGCGAGCGCCTGCAGCGCCGGGCCGGCCGACTCCTTTGGCGGGTCGAGGAAGGCGATGTAGCCGACGAGCGTCATCTCGCGCTCGTCGGCGACGACGTAGGTCGACTGCAGCGGCGGCAGTTCGCGCAGCGCCACCGCGACGACGCGGAAGCCCTCCTGGTTCAGCGCTTCGGTCATCCCCGCCTGCTGCGTGCGCAGCGCATCGGACAGCGGCTCTGCATGGCCGCCGCGGCGCAAGCGGGCGCACGCCGCCAGCACCTCCTCGACCGCGCCCTTGCAGATCAGCAGGTGGCGGTCGTCGCGCTCGCTCACCACGACCGACATGCGCCGACGCTCGAAGTCGAACGGCAGTTCGTCGATCTTGCGAAAGTTCTCGCCCACGCCGAGCTTCGTGTGCAGCTCGGCGTGCTCCAGCACCGCCAGGTCGAGCAGGTTGCGCAAGCCTGTCTGGTAGTGGCTGTTCAGCCACGCGTACTCGAGCACTTCGGGCGAGTCCGCGCCGTCGGCGTCGAGGTGGCGTTTCAGGACCACGCGGTCCTGCGTCAGCGTGCCGGTCTTGTCGGTGCACAGCAGGTCCATCGCGCCGAAGTTCTGGATCGCGTCGAGGCGCTTGACGATCACCTTCTTGCGTGCCAGCGTCACCGCGCCGCGCGCCAGCGTCGAGGTCACGATCATCGGCAGCATCTCGGGCGTCAGGCCGACCGCGATCGACAGCGCGAACAGCAGCGCCTGCAACCAGTCGCCCTTGGTGATGCCGTTGATCAGGAAGACGATCGGCACCATCACCAGCATGAAGCGGATCAGCAGCCAGCTCACGCGGTTGATGCCGGCCTGGAACGCCGTGGGCGCGGCCTCGAGGTGCGTCGCGTGCTCGGCCAGCGTGCCGAAGTAGGTGTCGCGGCCGGTGCCGACGACGAGCGCGGTGGCCGAGCCGCTGACGACGTGCGTGCCCATGAAGCACAGGTTCGCCGCTGCCAGCGGGTCGTCGGTCGACGACGTGGGCGGCTCGGCCGACTTCTCCGCTGGCAGCGATTCGCCGGTCATCGCCGACTGGTTGACGAACAGGTCTCTCGCCGCCAGCAGGCGCAGGTCGGCCGGGATCATGTCGCCGGCGGCCAGGCGCAGCACGTCGCCGGGCACCAGCTGCTCGACGGGCAGCTCGACCTCGTGCGCCGCGCTGCCCGCCGCTGGACTGGACTCCCGGGCTTGCGCCTTCGCCGATTCGCGGCCCCCCAAGGGGGCCTGGCCCGCCTTGGGGCGGCTTGGCGGCAGGCCGGCACGCCGCAGCACCGTTGCCCGGTTGCCGACCCTCCCGCGCAGCGCCTCGGCGGCGCGCTGCGAGCGCGCTTCCTGCACGAAGCGCATCAGCGTCGAGAGCGCCACCATGGCCAGGATCACCAGCGCCGCGTGCGGGTCGTGGGTCAGGCCGGACACCGCGGCCAGCGCGCTGAGCAGCAGGTTGAACGGGTTGCGGTAGCAGTGCCAGAGATGCACGGGCCACGCGACCTGCGCCTCGCGTGCGATTTCGTTGGCGCCGCACTTGCGCCGGATCGCCGCGGCCTGGCCGGCGCTCAGCCCCTCGGCATGGCTGTGCAGTCGGCGCAGGAGGTCCTCGGGCTCGGCCCGGGCCGATTCGAGCAGCCGCGCCGACAGGTCGCCCGGCACCGGCTGGCCCCAGTGTCGGCCACGCAGCATCTCGGGCACCGCCGAGCGCTGGAACAGCCGCCGCAGCGCCCTGCGGCCCCGGTGGGGAGCGCCGAGGTTCGCGCCGGACCGAAACATCGGCGAGGCGCTGCCAGGTGAGTGCGGGTCCGTGCCGCCGTCGCGCCGCAGCTTCACGGGCGTCTCGCTGCGGCGGTTGCGCCTGTTTGCTCAGTGGCTATGGCACTGCAGCACGTACTCACCAGGCGCGTCGCCCAGTGCCGCGCCGCGCGGCAGCGGGCGTGCCGTCTGCCTGGGTGACGAATGCGCCGCCAGCCACTGCTGCCAGGCCGGCCACCACGAGCCATCACGGCGCGCGGCCGTGCGCTGGTAGTCGTCGGGCGCAATCCATGGGCCGTGCGCGGGGCGGGTGGCGATCTGGTAGCTGCGGTTCGCGTGGCCGGGCTCTGAGACGATGCCCGCGTTGTGCCCGCCGCTGGCGAGCGCGAAGGTGATCTCGGCCCCGCTCAGCAGGTGCAGCTTGTAGACCGAATGCCAGGGCGAGACGTGGTCGCGCGACGTGCCGACGACGAACATCGGCACCCGCAGGTCGGCCAGCGAGACCGCATGCCCCTGCCGCCCGCCGACGAGGTAGCTGCCGGTGGCCAGCGCGTTGTGAAGGTACAGCGAAGTCAGGTACTCGTTGTGCATCCGTGCCGGCATGCGCGTGGTGTCGGTGTTCCAGGCCATCAGGTCGCTCGGCTGCTCGCGCTCGCCCATCAGGTACTCGCGCATGCGCCGCGTCCACACCAGGTCGCGCGAGTGCAGGAACTGGAACGAACCCGCCATCTGGCCGCCGGTGAGGTAGCCCTTCTCGCGCATCAGCTCGCGCAGGTACGCAACCTGGCTCTCGTCGATGAACAGGCCCAGTTCGCCGGGTTCCGAAAAGTCGGTCTGGGCCGCGAGCAGGGTGATCGTCTGCAGCGGCGCGAGCTGCTTCGCGTCGGCCACGATGCCTCGGTTTCCCAGCGCCGCAGCGGCGATGGCCAGCAGCGTGCCGCCGAGGCAGTAACCCACCGCATGCACCGGCGTTGCCTTCGCGCCCAGTTCGGCGATGCGCTTTAGCGCGCCGAAGATGCCCAGGCGCAAGTAGTCGTCCATCGTCAGCTCGTGGTCGGCGGCATCCGGGTTGAGCCACGAAAGCATGTACACCGTGTGACCCTGTTCCACGAGGTAGCGCACCATCGAGTTGTGTGGCGACAGGTCGAGGATGTAGTACTTGTTGATCCACGACGGGACGATGAACAGCGGCTCGGGGTGCACGGTCTTGGTCTGCGCGTCGTACCGGATCAGCTCGACCAGCCGGTTGCGCAGCACCACCTTGCCGGGTGTGGTGGCCACGTCGCGGCCAAGCTTGAAGTGCGCCTCGCGCTGCGCGGCCTGCACCGCGACGGGGTCGGCCGAGAGATCCTCCATCCAGTTGCCGATGCCGCGCAGCAAGGGGCCGCCGAAGGCCTTCGCGTTCTCGTGCAGCACCACCGGGTTGGTGGGCAGCCAGTTGGCGGGGGTGAGAAAGCCCAGCGCCTGGCGGGCGAAGAAGTCGGTCATGTCGGCGTGGTGGCGCGTCATGCCGGGCAGTCGGGCTGCTTCTCGCCACCACGACTCGACGTTGCGGAAGCCCGAGCGCATCACGTTGAACGGCCACGCCGCCCAGGCCTCGTGCCGGAAGCGAGGATCGTCGTCGGCCGCGCCCGCCGGCAGCATGTCGTCGCCGTGCAGCGTGTCTTGCGCCAGCTGCATGGCCAGCGCGGCGAGGTCCATCTGCCGGCCGGTCGAGACGCCGAGGTGCCAGGCCCAGTCGGCCAGCGCAAGCGACAAGGACACCGGCGACAGGCCGCCGGTCAGCGGCAATGCGGCGGCATGCAACTCGCGGTCGAAGCGTTCGGTGGGCGTTTCCTGGTGGGGCTGGGGCGCGGGGTGGTTCATGGCAGCGGGCGGGCGGCGATGCGAACGTCGCCCAAACGGCGGAGGAAGTCAAATTGTGCGACCTCTCAACGCTGCGGACTTTGATTCAGGATAAGCGGAATCGCCACAAGGACGTGCCGCGACTGAATCGGTGATGCCGCGCGCCGGCTGCCCACGGCGCGGTGGGCGCTGGATCAGAACAGGAAGTACCGCTGCGCCAACGGCAGCACCGCCGCGGGCTCGCAGGTCAGCAGCACGCCGTCGGCGCGCACCTCGTAGGTCTGGGCGTCGATCTGCATCGTCGGCAGGTAATCGTTGAGCAGCATGTCTCGCTTGGTGATGCCGCGGCAGTGCTTCACAGCGGACACCCGCTTGCGCAGCCCGAGCGTGTCGCCGAGGTCGCTGGCCACCGCCGCCTGGCTCATGAAGGTCAGCGAGCCGCGGGCGAGCGCGCCGCCGAAGCTGCCGAACATCGGCCGGTAGTGCACCGGCTGCGGGGTCGGGATGCTCGCGTTCGGGTCGCCCATCGCCGCCATCGCGATGAAGCCGCCTTTCAATATCAGCGACGGCTTGACGCCGAAGAACGCCGGCTTCCAAAGCACCAGGTCGGCCCACTTGCCGACCTCGATGCTGCCCACCTCGTGCGCGATGCCGTTGGCGATGGCCGGGTTGATCGTGTACTTGGCGACGTAGCGCTTGGCGCGTGCGTTGTCGTTGCGCGCGCTGGCGTCTGCGCTGCCCATCCCCCCCGGCGCCTTTCGCGTTGCCGGAGAGGGCGCCAGCCAGCCGCGCTGGACCTTCATCTTGTGCGCGGTCTGCCAGCAGCGCAGCACGACTTCGCCGACGCGGCCCATGGCCTGGCTGTCGCTCGAGAACATGCTGATCGCGCCCAGGTCGTGCAGCACGTCCTCGGCGGCAATGGTCTCGCGGCGGATGCGGCTTTCGGCAAACGCCAGGTCTTCGGCGATGTGGGCGTCGAGGTGGTGGCACACCATCAGCATGTCGAGGTGCTCATCGACCGTGTTGACGGTGTAGGGCATGGTCGGGTTGGTCGACGAGGGCAGGAAGTTCGGCTCGCCGACGACGCGCAGGATGTCGGGCGCGTGGCCGCCGCCGGCGCCTTCGGTGTGGAAGGCGCACAGCGTGCGGCCCTTGGTCGCTGCGATCGTGTCTTCGACGAAGCCCGATTCGTTCAGCGTGTCGCTGTGGATCGAGACCTGGGTGTCGGTCTCTTCGGCCACCGAAAGGCAGCAGTCGATCGCCGACGGCGTGGTGCCCCAGTCCTCGTGCAGCTTGAGGCCGATCGCGCCGGCCTCGATCTGCTGGCGCGGCGCCTCGGGGCGGCTCGCATTGCCCTTGCCGAGGAAGCCGAGGTTCATCGGGAACGCGTCGGCCGCCTGCAGCATGCGCGCCAGGTTTTCGGGCCCAGGCGTGCACGTGGTGGCAAACGTCCCGGTGGCCGGGCCGGTGCCGCCGCCGAGCATGGTCGTGATGCCGCTGGAAAGCGCCTCCTCGATCAACTGCGGGCAGATGAAGTGGATATGGCAGTCGATGCCGCCGGCGGTGACGATCATCCCTTCGGCGGCGATCACTTCGGTGCCGGGGCCGATCACGATATCGACGCCCGGCTGCACGTCGGGATTGCCGGCCTTGCCGATCGCCGCGATGCGCTGGCCGCGCAGGCCGATATCGGCCTTGACGATGCCCCAGTGGTCGAGGATCAGCGCGTTGGTGATCACGCAGTCCACCGCCTCGCCGTGGCCGGGGCCGTTGACGCACTGGCCCTGGCCCATGCCGTCGCGGATCGTCTTGCCGCCGCCGAACTTCACTTCTTCGCCATAGCCGAAGCCTTGTCCGGCGGCGTCCGTGCGACCCTCGCCGGCCCGCAGCGTGTAGTCGTCTTCGACCTCGATCAAGAGTTCGGTGTCGGCCAGGCGCAGCCGGTCGCCGACGGTGGGGCCGTACATCTCGGCATAGGCGCGGCGTGGGATCGTCGCCATCATGCCCTCCGCCGGGCCGTCCCGAGGTGGGCATGCGCCCCCTCGGGGGGCTGAGTCCGGACACGGACAGCCCTGAGGACTGGTCGTGCCTGGCGAAGGGCCAAGCGTCCCGCTTGGTGCGGCCTGCAGGGCAGCGAACGAATGTGAGCCTGGGAGTTCATGTTCAAAGCGCTCCCTGCACCAGCCCGCGAAACCCGACCACGCGGCGATCGCCAGCGAAGTCGACGAGTTCGACCGTGCGCTGCTGCCCGGGCTCGAAGCGCACGGCGGTTCCCGATGCGATGTTCAGTCGCATCCCGCGCGCCGCGGCGCGGTCGAAGCGCAGCGCGGCATTGGTCTCGGCGAAGTGATAGTGCGAGCCGACCTGGATCGGCCGGTCGCCACTGTTCTCGACCACCAGGGTCAGCGCACGCCGGCCGGGGTTGAGGGGCAGGTCGGCGCCGTCGGTGAATATTTCGCCGGGAATGATCATCGTGGGCTCCCGAAACGGGTCTTCCTGTGCACGCAAGACCGGCTCATGCAATGGGATGGTGCACGGTCACCAGTTTGGTGCCGTCGGGGAAGGTGGCTTCGACCTGGATGTCCGGGATCATCTCGGCCACGCCGTCCATCACGTCGGCACGCGTGAGCACGGACTTGCCCTCGCTCATCAGCGCGGCCACGCTCTTGCCGTCGCGCGCGCCTTCCATGATCGCGGCGCTGATCAGCGCGATCGCCTCGGGCACGTTGAGCCTCAGCCCGCGCGCCCTGCGCCGCTCGGCCAGCAGCGCAGCGGTGAACACGAGCAGCTTGTCCTTCTCGCGCGGGGTCAGTTCCATCGGGGGCTTTCGCGTTCGGGGTCGCGCCGCATCTTACTGAATGGGGGCCATGGCGGGAGCGCAGCAAGAGCGGTGCCACACGGCGCAGCGCAGGGTCGGGACTACTGGCACGGCGCTTGCTCAATGCCCGGTGTCGAGAACGAGTCTCGCCGACATCCATTCAACCCGGAGGATTCACACATGAAACGTCGTCATGCGCTCAAGGGCGTCAGCGCAGCGCTTGCTGCGGCCAGCCTGCTTTCGTTCAACGCCTTTGCCGCCGACACCATCAAGGTCGGCGTGCTGCATTCGCTGTCGGGCACGATGGCGATCTCCGAGAGCGTGCTCAAGGACACCGTCCTGATGTCCATCGCCGAAGTCAACGCCAAGGGCGGCCTGCTCGGCAAGAAGCTCGAGGCCGTGGTGGTGGACCCGGCGTCGAACTGGCCGCTGTTCGCCGAGAAGGCGCGCCAGCTGATCACGCAAGACAAGGTGGCCGTGACCTTCGGCTGCTGGACGAGCGTGAGCCGCAAGTCGGTGCTGCCGGTGTTCGAGGAGCTCAACAGCCTGCTCTTCTACCCGGTGCAGTACGAAGGAGAAGAGCTGTCGAAGAACGTCTTCTACACCGGCGCGGCACCGAACCAGCAGGCCATTCCGGCGGTCGAGTACCTGATGAGCAAGGAAGGCGGCGGCGCCAAGCGCTGGGTGCTGCTGGGCACCGACTACGTCTACCCGCGCACGACCAACAAGATCCTGCGCGCCTTCCTGCACAGCAAGGGCGTGGACGACAAGGACATCGTCGAGACCTACACCCCGTTCGGCCACGCCGACTACCAGACGATCGTCGCCGACATCAAGAAGTTCTCGGCCGGTGGCAAGACGGCGGTGGTGTCGACCATCAACGGCGACTCAAACGTGCCGTTCTACAAGGAGCTCGGCAACGCCGGCCTCAAGGCCAAGGACGTGCCGGTCGTCGCGTTCTCGGTCGGCGAGGAAGAGCTGCGCGGCGTCGACACCAAGCCGCTCGTCGGCCACCTGGCGGCGTGGAACTACTTCATGTCGATCAAGTCGCCGGCCAACACCGAGTTCATCAAGAAGTGGACGGCCTATGCCAAGGCCAACAACGTCCCCGGCCACAAGGACAAGCCGCTGACCAACGACCCGATGGAAGCCACCTACATCGGCTTCAACATGTGGGTGCAGGCAGTCAAGAAGGCCGGCAGCGTCGAGCCCGACAAGGTGATCGCGGCGATGGGCGGCCAGACCTTCCCGGCGCCGAGCGGCATCACCTCGAAGATGGACGAGAAGAACCACCACCTGTGGAAGTCGGTGTTCATCGGCGAGATCCGCGCCGACGGCCAGTTCAACGTTGTATGGAAGACACCCGGCCCGGTGCGCGCCCAGCCGTGGAGCCCGTTCATCCCCGAGAACAAGGGCAAGAAGGACGAGCCCGACGTCGTTGCGAAGAAGTGATTTGCGAGGACGACGTAGCGTGATGCGCTGGCTCGTCCTGTGGCTGTCTGCGCTGGTGCTCGCTGCACCGGCGCAGGCGCTGACACCGGCGCAGGCCTTGGCACTTGCGACCGGCGACACCGGGTCGCGCATTGCGGCACTACATGCCGTGGTCGTGACCCCGGACGAACGGACGGTGGCGCTGATCCAGGCCCTGTCCGACGACTCGGTGAAATTCACCGAGGCTGCCGTCTACGTCATCAAGGACGGCAGGGGGTTCGACCCCGTGACCGGCGCCGAAGTCCCCGTGCCCGAGGCGGCCGAGGATGTGATCAACAACAACCAGATGCGCACCGAGCTGGGCTCGGCGCTGGCATTGGTCAATCTGCTTTCCAGGGACGACAAGGTGCGCCTGGAGGCGGTCAAGACCCTGGCGGGCGAGCCGAGCGAGTCGCAGCTCCCGGTGATCGAGAGGGCCTGGGCTGCCGAACAGGTGCCGGCGATCAAGGACGCGCTCGGCAACCTGCGCTTCGCGCTGCTGCTGGGCAGCGACGACAAGGCCAGGCGCCTCGAAGCGGCGACGGCGCTGGGCACCAGCGGCACGCCGGCCACCAAACTGCTGCTGACCGAGCGGCAGAAGGTCGAGACCGACGCGCAAGTGCGCGCCGCTCTCGGCGTCGCGTTGAGCGCGATCGAGGGCCGCCTGGCCTGGGGCGAGCGGCTGGGGGTCGTCTTCACCGGCATCAGCCTCGGCTCGATCCTGCTCCTCGTCGCGCTCGGCTTGGCCATCACCTACGGACTGATGGGAGTCATCAACATGGCGCACGGCGAGCTGATGATGATCGGCGCGTACGCCACCTACGTCGTGCAGAACCTATTCCGCTCGTTTCTGCCAGGTGCGTTCGACGCCTACATCCTGGCCGCGATCCCAGCCTCGTTCCTGGCCGCGGCGCTGGTCGGCGCGGTGCTCGAGCGCGGCGTCATCCGTTGGCTCTATGGCCGGCCGCTCGAAACGCTGCTCGCCACCTGGGGCATCAGCCTGATCCTGCAGCAGGCCGTGCGCAACCTCTTCGGCGCGCAGAACGTGCCGGTCGAGAACCCGGCCTGGCTGTCAGGTGGCGTGGCGGTGATGAGCAACCTGACATTGCCGTTCAACCGAATCGCGATCATCGCCTTCGCCGCCCTGGTGCTGGCCGGCGTGGCGGCGCTGATTGCGCACACACGCCTCGGCCTGTTCGTGCGCGGCGTGACGCAGAACCGCAAGATGGCGGCCTGCATGGGCGTCAACACCGCGCGCATCGACACCTATGCGTTTGCACTCGGCTCGGGCATCGCCGGGCTTGCGGGCTGCGCGTTGTCGCAGGTCGGCAACGTCGGGCCCGACCTCGGCCAGGGCTACATCGTCGACGCCTTCATGGTCGTCGTGCTCGGCGGCGTGGGCCAGCTTGCCGGCACCGTTTACGCGGCGCTCGGCCTGGGCGTGCTGAACAAGCTACTCGAAGGCTGGCAGGGCGCGGTGCTGGCCAAGATCATGGTGCTCGTCTTCATCGTCATCTTCATCCAGAAGCGGCCGCAGGGCATCTTCGCGATGAAGGGCAGAAGCGCGGAAGCATGAGCTGGACGTGCGACCGTGCCTGCGCACGGGCGAACGCCTGCGAATGGGCGGCGCGTCCTCGCGACGCGCGTGCTGCAAGCATGAGCGCGAAAGAGGGGCCCCACGCAGTGGGGATCGAAGCGCGGTTGCTTCCGGGCTGGCGACCATTCACTGCCGCGATGAAGACTGGCGGTGCTGAGCCAGCAAGTGTGAGCACAACACACGCATGAGCGCCGTCCTGCCCGCTCCCGCCGCCCTGACGGCGCCGTCGTACGGCGGCGTGCTCACCGGCAAGCGCTGGAGCGCCGTGCTCGGCGCCGTCGTCATCGTCGCCGTGCTGGTGCCGGTGTTGAACCTGGCGGTGCCAGCCGGCAGCGCGTTCCACCTGTCCGACTACGCGGTGCAGCTCGTCGGCAAGATCATGTGCTACGCCATCTGCGCGCTGGCGATGGACCTGATCTGGGGCTACACAGGCATCCTCTCGCTCGGTCACGGCCTGTTCTTCGCGCTCGGCGGCTACGGCATGGGCATGTACCTGATGCGGCAAATCGGCCGCGACGGCCAGTACCGCATGGACATGCCCGACTTCATGGTGTTCCTGAACTGGAAGACCTACCCATGGCACTGGGCGGTGTCGGATTCCTTCGTCGCCCAGATGCTGCTCGTGGTGCTGGTGCCGGGGTTGATCGCGTTCGTGTTCGGCTTCTTCGCGTTCCGCTCGCGCATCAAGGGCGTGTACTTCTCGATCATCACGCAGGCGCTCACCTACGCCGCGATGCTGCTCTTCTTCCGCAACGAGACCGGCTTCGGCGGCAACAACGGCTTCACCGACTTCAAGCGCATCCTTGGCGCACCGATCACCACGCCCGGCACGCGCATGACGCTTTTCGTCGTCACCGGCTGCACGCTGATCGGCCTGTTCGTGTTCGCGCGCTGGCTCGTGGGCACCAAGTACGGCCGCGTGCTGCAAGCGATCCGCGACGCCGAGAGCCGGGTCATGTTCACCGGCTACAACCCGGTCGCGTACAAGCTCTCGATCTGGACGCTCTCGGCCGTGATGTGCGGCATCGCAGGCGCCTTGTACGTGCCGCAGGTGGGCATCATCAACCCGAGCGAGATGTCGCCCGCGGCGAGCATCGAGATCGCGATCTGGGCCGCCGTCGGCGGGCGCGGCACCCTGATCGGCCCGATCGTCGGCGCGTTCTTCGTCAACGGCGCGAAGAGCTGGTTCACGCAGGCCTTCCCGGAGATCTGGCTCTACTTTCTGGGGGCGCTGTTCATCGCGGTGACGCTGTTCCTGCCGCAGGGCATCGTGGGCCTGGTGAAGAAGCTCCGTGGCAAGGGCAAAGGTGCGCACGCATGACGCCCGAGTTGATGGAGGCGGGTGCGCGTGCGCGTGGTGCTTTGCTCGAGCGCCAGGCGCAGCAGGCGGCAGCCGGCGGCCGCGTTGCTGCCCGAGCCCAGTTGTTGCAGCAGCGGGCCCCCGATTTCACGCAAGGCGTGGCGCTCTACCTCGACGACATCACCGTCAGCTTCGAAGGCTTCAAGGCGCTGAACGCGCTGACCATGACGATTCTCGTCGGCGAACTGCGCTGCATCATCGGCCCCAACGGCGCAGGCAAGACGACGATGATGGACGTCATCACCGGCAAGACGCGGCCCGACGCCGGCCGTGCCTTCTTCGGCTCGACGATCGATCTGCTGCGGCTGCGCGAGAACGAGATCGTGCAGGCCGGCATCGGCCGCAAGTTCCAGAAGCCCACGGTGTTCGAGCACCTGACGGTGTTCGAGAACCTCGAGCTCGCGCTCAAGGCCGACCGCAGCGTGCGTGCGTCGGTGCTGTTCCGCCTGACCGGCACGCAGATCGACCGCATCAGCGAGACGCTGACGCTGATCCGCCTGAAGGACAGCGCGCAGCGCACCGCCGGCCTGCTGAGCCACGGCCAGAAGCAGTGGCTCGAAATCGGCATGCTGCTGATGCAGGACCCGAAGCTGCTGTTGCTCGACGAGCCCGTCGCCGGCATGACTGACGAAGAGACTGAGCGCACGGCCGAGCTGTTCCTCACGCTCGAAGGCAGCCACTCGCTGGTGGTGGTGGAACACGACATGAAGTTCATCGGCGCACTGACCGAAGGCAAGGCAAGCAAGAAGGTCACGGTACTGCACGAAGGCAGTGTGCTCGCCGAAGGCACGCTGGCGGAAGTT
Source organism: uncultured bacterium (assembly GCA_963779155.1). Classification (GTDB taxonomy): domain Bacteria; phylum Pseudomonadota; class Gammaproteobacteria; order Burkholderiales; family Burkholderiaceae_C; genus CAIKUF01. The sequence continues at coordinate 57,859 of CAVZXE010000018.1, forward strand.
CAGGCCAACGAGAAGGTCGTCGAGGTGTACCTCGGGCGGTAGCCCGAGGTACACCTTCGGTGGAACGCACGGCTCCCCCAGCCCCCTCCGGGAGGGGGCTCCGGCATGAATCACGAGGTGGATGGGAAATGCTCGGCGTCGATGGAATCAACCAGTATTACGGGGGCTCGCACATTCTGCGCAACGTCGGCTTCGAGGCGAAGGCCGGCGAGGTCACGGTCGTGCTCGGCCGCAACGGCGTCGGCAAGACGACGCTGCTGAAGAGTCTGATGGGCGTGATCCCGATCAAAACCGGAACGATCACGCTCGACGGCGTGCCGCTCAACAAGGACACGCCTTACGAGCGCGCGCGCTTGGGGCTCGGCTACGTGCCGCAGGGGCGCGAGATCTTCGGCCGCCTGACGGTGGAAGAGAACCTTCGGATGGGCCTGGCCTACCGGCCCGCCAGCACGCCGATCCCGCCCGAGCTGTTCGAGCTGTTCCCGGTGTTGAAGCAGATGATCAACCGCCGCGGCGGCGACCTGTCCGGCGGCCAGCAGCAGCAGCTCGCGGTCGCGCGCGCGCTCGCTGCCGGGCCCAAGCTCGTCATCCTCGACGAGCCGACCGAAGGCATCCAGCCGAGCATCATCAAGGACATCGGCCGCGTGATCCGCATGCTTGCGGACCGCGGCATGAACGGGGAGAAGATGGCGATCATCCTCGTCGAGCAGTACTACGACTTCGCCGCCGAGCTGGCCGACCAGTACCTGGTGATGGAGCGCGGCGAGATCGTCCAGCGCGGGCGAGGGAAGGACATGGAAGCCGAAGGGGCGAGGGCGCGCGTGTCGATTTGACGCCGGCCGAAGCCTGCGCGGGCGGCACCCGAGCACAGGCGTGCCGCCAGCGCAAGGCGGAGCGTCGTGGCGATGCCGCGCCGCGCGCGCGGCGGCCTTTCGTCTCACTTTGGGCGGGCTCGCGTGGCGGCCGCATGTGCCATGCCTCCGCGCAACGCTCAGGCGCCTGAGCGCCCACCGAAAGGCGAGTCCGCCATGACCATCCGTTTGTTCCGTTCGACCTTCGCCTGGGTTGCGCTCGCGGTGCTGGTCGCCGGTTGCCAGACCACGGCGATCCGGTCGGCTTGGTTCGACACCAAATTCGCCGGCAAGCCCCTGCGCAAGATCGTCGTCTCGGCCAGCCTCGGGGGCACCGCCGAAAGGCGCGGGTTCGAGGAGGCCTTCGCCAACAAGCTGCGCGCCTCTGGCGTCGAGGCCGTTGCCGGCCACATCCTGCGCCTGGACGACCCCGCCTTGCCCGATGCGGCGTTCGACGCCGCGGTGCTGGGCACCGGTGCGCAGGGTTTGCTGTTCGTCAGGCTGCTCGGCGTGGACACGCGCACGCAGGTGTAGACGACGATGGTGCGCGGCGGCATGGGCCGGGGGGCGCGGGCCGTAGGGCGGCCCAGCGCACACGACCGTGACCCCGGTGCAGCAGGTCAGCCAGTACGACCTCGCCACCGTCGAGAGCAAGCTGTTCGCGGTGCAGTCCCGGCAGTTGGTGTGGGCGGCCACGACGAGCACTTTCAACCCCAGATCGGTGGCGCGCGAAACCCCGGCGTTCGCCGATCTCGTCATCGGGCGACTCGCCAGCCGCGACATCGTCGCGAGGAAGTAGCGCCCGCGCAATTCAGCCTCAGAGCTTCGGCCGGGAAAGGCTTGCGCGGTCGACGCGCGCGATGCCCCGGGCGCGATCCTGGCGCCTGTGCGGCACTATCGCGGCGCCGACGCGGGCTGCACCGCCAACGGCGCCGCGGGCGCGGCGGGTGCGAACAACCGCACCACGCGGTCGCCGAAGTCCGGCGGGAAGGTCCAGTAACGCGCGCCGCGGTCGGTGCTCTGGGCGTCGAGTCCGCGCCGTTGCGGATCGGCGTTGAGCAGCAACAGCCCGAGCAGGTCGCCGCTGACCCAGGGGTCTTCGTACCAGAACGCGTGGGAGCGCGGCGGCAGCTTCGGGATCTCGTTCGGGTCGACCTTGATCAGGTCGAAGCCGAAGTTGCGCGAAGCATCGATCATGAAGCCCGACTGTTCGACGTCGAGTTCGGTCGGGTTGGGCCTGCCGGCGCGCGAGGCGCGGTGGACCACGGAGGCAAAGCGCAAGGCCGAGTCGTTCAGGTTGGCGGCCACGCTCACCCGATCGACGAGGGCGATGTAGTGCCCCAGGTCGTCGACGAAACGGCGGGTGTCGATGTCGGGCGCGGCATAGTAGACGTGTTTCACCCGCAGGCGCTCGCGCCATTGCTCGCGCGGCTCGCCCGGCCGCGCCGTGCCCAGCTTGGCCAGCGCAGGGCTCACGATCTGGGCGCCGGCACTGTAGGCCAGCACGTCGATGGCCGTGGCCTGCGTGTGGGCGGCCAGCATCTCGATCAGGCGGGCGAAGGGCTCGACCGACGCTCTGGCGTTGCCGACGTCGGTGAAATATTTCAGGATCGACCCGGTCGAGGGCCACAGGAACGCCACGACGACCAGGCGCCGGCCGGTGAAGTGGCGCAATTGCGCCGCCTGGGCCGTCGACAACGCCACCGTGTTGTTGGCGCCGTGCACGTAGACCAGCAACTCGTGGCTCGCGCTGGCCGCGAGCGCCTTGTCGACAAGGCCGAAGAAGGCCTTTGCATCGGGCGATGCGCCAACGGTGTCGGCCGGGCCCAATGCGGCCATCGGTTCCAGCCAGTCGAGCTTGACGATCGGGCGCTCGGCGGGGTCGTCGCTGGTGGACAGGCGGTGCAGCGTCTCCCAGGCTAGCGTCTCGTCGCCGATGCGCACGTGTGCCAGGCCCAGGCGCAGGCGTTCGCTTGGCAGGATGGTGTAGATGGGGTCGGGCTTCTCGACCACGGCGCCGCGATTCGTCGCGTACAACACCGGCACCTCGGTGCCGTGCAGCTTCGACCCGGCGGTCTCGAACGGATCGATGTCGCCGCTGCGAAAGCTCACTGGCGTCGGCATCAGCCGCACCGGCGAGTCGCAGCCGACGAGAAGCGCTGCCGCGATCAGCGCCGACAGGCAGACCAAAGACCGGCGGCTCACGGCGGGCGAACCGGGCTTCGCCTGCGAGCCGGCTGCGACCGGAGTGGTGCTCGGCGGCCTCAACGGCCCGCCCTCACTACTGGTTGCTGCCCCGGATGTTGCCGGCCACGCCGCCGGCCACGCCGCCGATGGCCGCACCGGTCCAGGCATTGCCGCCCGAGATGGCCGCGATGCCGGCGCCGGCACCCGCGCCGATCGCCGCGCCGCTCATGGTTCCCTGCTGTTGCGGCGTCATGTTGGTGCACCCGGCCATGACCGCCAGGGCGCCGATGGCCACAATCCATTCAATTCGCTTCATGTTGCACCTCGCCTACTTGGTCTTCGGGGTTGCCGGAACGACGAGCTCGAACCAGACGGTTTCCAGGACCGGCCGCTTCAGCTTGTCGGGGTTCGCAGCGTAATAGCTGTCGAGACGATCCTTCACGCCGTCGAGCGTCTGGCCCTTCAACCCCTTGGCAAAGCGCGGGACGAGGCTCTGCGCGTCGCCGGGTGGGGTCGCGCCCTCGTAGGCGGACTCGACCTGAAGCGTGTTGGCGATGCCGATCAGGTAGACCTTCTTCACGTCCGCGGTCGACTTGGTCCACTGCTCGCCAGTGACGAGCGGCACTTCATCGGCACGGGCGATGCCGCCGGCCATCGCCAGCGTGGCGCATGTGGCCAGCAGCACCGCTCGAAGTGTGGTCTTTATCCTCATAGCTTTCTCCGGAAGTTGATCGAAGCGTTTGCAGTGTCGCCCGGCTGGGCGGCGACATCTCATTGTGGCGGCATGTCGCCCCTGATCAGCTCGGCCGAGCGACCGGAAGAGTCATCGGGGCCATAACTCTTGTTGCGCGCGCCGGTCCGGCGTCCTGCCGGACAGGGCAACCCCGAAGCGTTGCCGATACAGGGTCACGGCGCGCGCAGAGCCTGTCGTCGCCTTGATGCAAGCCAAGGCGGGCGCAGATCGGGCTTGTCTTTCCGGGCACCCAGCGCGCACCATCGGCTGCCGCGCTCAAGCGGTGCGTTCGATTGCGCGCGATGGACTTCGAGTTCTCTGCCGACAACCTCGCAATGCAAGCGCGCG
>CAVZXE010000019.1:0-88088 GCA_963779155.1 uncultured bacterium
GGACCTGAATCCGTGACCACCTGGTGCGCCGCATCGGCCAAGTCGTTGAGGCAGCAGGCGAAGTCGTTCGGGTAGGCCCTGACGTCGCATCACCCTGCGGGTGCGTTGACGGGGGGTATCTCTTCGATGCCCTCCATCATGCCCAAGATGCCGCGTCCGTTAATCGTCAAGCAACTCAAGTACGACCTCACGCCCGTTGCCGGTTTGGCACTCGTTGGCCACTACCTCAATGCCGTGCGTCCCGTGCTCGGCCGTCTTGATGCCGCGCTGCCCGTCAAGGGCGGCGTCGCTAACAGCGACATCCTGCGCAGCTACCTCGGCCTGCTGGTTCAAGGCAAGAGCGACTTCGACGCCATCGAGAACTTCCGCGTCGATGCGTTCTTCAAGCAGGCGCTGGGCATCGGCCTGCTGCCGTCGAGCCCGACGCTGCGCCAGCGCATGGACGCGCGCGCAGCCGAAATGTTCGACTTCATCGCGCCCATGACCGAGTCTTTGCTGGGCAGCCAGCGACCGGACTACGGTGTGCTGCCCTGCGGCTGGCTGCCGCTGGACGTGGACACGTTCGCGATGGACAACGGCGGCACGGCCAAGGAAGGCGTGGGCCGCACCTACGCCGGCGTGGACGGCTACTGCCCGCTGGCGGCGTACCTGGGCAGCCACGGCTTCTGCCTGGAACTGGCCCTGCGCCCGGGCGTGCAGCACTCCGCCAGCGAGACCGACTTCAACCTCGAACGGGTGGTGCCCATGGCGCAGCGCCTGAGCGCGCAGGGGCCGAAGGCGCCGATCCTGGCGCGGCTGGACTCGGGCTTCGACTCCGTGCGCCTGATGCGCCAGATCGAGACTTGCAACCAACCGGGTCTGGTGCAGGTGGACTGGCTGATCAAGTGGAACCCGCGTTCCACCGACGTGGCCGGTCTGGCCGCGCAGCTCGATGCCGAACCGGCCACGCGGTGGGAGCAGCCGCGTGCCGGCAAGCGCGTCACGACTTGGGAGCAGCCCGTACAAGTCCAGGGGATCGATCGGGCCGTGCGCCGCGTGCTGCGGCTGATAGAGCGCACCATCGACAAGCGCGGCCAGGCGCTGCTGGTGCCCGAGTTGACGCTGGAGGGCTGGACGACGAGCCTGCCCGGCAGCCTCGACGCCCGGGGCATCATCTCCCTGTATGCCGACCACGGCACGCACGAGCAGTTCCACTCCGAGTTCAAGACCGATCTGGATCTCACAAGGCTGCCCTCGGGCAAATTCGACACCAACTACCTCGTGTGCCAGCTCGCGGCGGTGGCGATGAACATCCTGCGCCTGATGGGCCAGCGCGGGCTGCTCGGGCCCGACGCGCCTGTAAGGCACAGCGCCAAGCGGCGGCGCATCAAGACGGTGATACAGGAGTTGGTCTACCGCGCCGGACGGCTGATCCAGACCGGCCGCCGAATCATCCTCGGCCTGGGCGCGCAGGACCGCGCAGCCAAGGCCTTCATGCGCTCGTTCGAGCAGTTCGCAGCCACCGCGTAGCGAGGCAAGGCTGCGGGGACTCGGCCCGCTGGCGTTTATCCAGTACCGACCATCGCCGAAAGCTGTGCGCAGCAGGCTCAACCACGCCCAGCAAGCGCCGAAACGCGCGAATTGGCGTACATGCAGGCTCAATCAGCACCCTTCTGCAGGCCAATGGCCGCACGCGACATTAGTCGGTCGAATTCCAGCGACGAAATCGACGTTGCAATCACGAATTAGCCATCCAGTACGGCAACTTCGCAGGCAGGGTCACGGATTCAGGACAGGATGTAGCGGCGCGCCCAATCCGCATAGGCCTGCTCGGTACGGATGGCATAGTGGCGCAGCCGCAAGGCCTCGCGAAGGCGGGTGAGCAAGCGGGGCGGCGCCGGCTCTGCCGTTGCCTCAGGCGACGCGGCGGGTGAAGCGACGACGCCGGCCGAGCGTGCGTGCTTGACGGGCGGCACTTCGAAAGGCGTAATCGGGGCTGTCACAGGGGCGTGTTGGCATGAATCGGAGGTCGGTTTCATGCCGGAAAATTTAGCCCGTATAAGACGCCAGCGAATCCCTCGCAAGAGGGTCTCGATGGGGGGCGCCCGAAGGGGGGAGACTGATCCTATGGACGCTCTTACACGGACTGGCCCAGTCCCACCCCATAAGTCGAATTTACGTTAGGCATCGCAGTCGACACTATGGACGCGTTCAAACTAAAACCTTGGAATCGCGGTATTACGGACGAAGAGCTTCTCGCCGATCTCAAGCGCGTAGCTCAGATTCTTGGGAAACCATCCGTCAAGTACGACGAATATCCTATACATGGCCGCTGCGCGTCCCGCGTCTTTGAAACTCGCTTTGGCTCTTGGAATGCAGCCCTGCAAGCTGCAGGGCTTGACATAAGCCGAAGACAGGATATTTCTGATCTTGAACTTTTTGAGAACATGGAGCACGTCTGGACTCTTCTCGGTCGCCAGCCACGCAGACCGGAAATGAAGAAGCCTGTATCTGCCTTTGGTAGTGGCACCTATGAACGTCGCTTCGGAGGCTGGCGGCAAGCCCTGGAGAAATTTATTGCCTACGCAAACGGAGGCACTACTACCACCGAGGCCCCGATTCGGTCTCAGGCGCCTCCCCCACAGTCTTCGCGATTTCCAGATCTGAGGTTGCGCTGGCGGGTTCTCACTCGTGATTCATTCAGTTGTCGCTCCTGCGGCAACAGCCCGGCAACAAAACTCGGTGTGATCTTGCATGTTGATCATGTCATCCCGTGGAGCAAAGGTGGCCAGACTACATATGGGAATTTGCAAACACTCGGTGAGAAATGCAATCTCGGTAAAAGCGATGCCTAACCCGCTATTCAACCGGACCTGCCTTCGGCAGGCCGGTTAATAGCAACGTTAGGTAGCACAATCTACTCTGTCCCTTCTAGCCGATCACTTCCCACATGCAACCATACGAATTAGCTTCAGAAATCTACAACGCAGCGACCCCAATCCTTCGAATTAGAGGCCTCGGTGGAACGAAGTGGCGACGGAACGACAAGATACCGGCTGCCAGAACAGGTCCATGGAGTTCTGCTACCTACGAAGTGCTGGACCGCAAAACATGGCAAGAAAAAATTGCGTGCATCTACTTTGTTGCCGGCAACGACGGCGTCATTCGGTACACCGGCGTTTCTCGAAATGGTGTTAACCATCGGTGGCGTGAGGCAACAGCAATCGATCACGAGACTGGTCTGCGCCGTGCAACAAAGGAACTACATCATAGTCAATGCTGGCGGCATATTGAACGAGAGTACAGTCAGAGCCCGAAATCTACTTTTGAGGTTCGTTCAATGTCAGGGGCCAAGCTGGCAGTAGTTCTGAACCGACTAGGGCCGCCACTTTCAGGATTTCTCGCACTCGGAAGTGACCATGAGGGTCTAGTAACTTCAATCGAGCGCTGGCTTTGTAATAATCAGTCTTCTCGGCTAGTTACTTGGAATATTGCAATGACTGGAAGCAAAAGTGCTGCCTAACCCTTAGTTGCGCCGGACTCGCCTACGGCGAGCCGGTGAACTAAAACGTTCGGCATCACAGGCCACCACCACCTCCCGCCTTCCGGCCGGGCGCGGTACCATCTCGTCATGCAAGTCGTAAGCGGTACCGTGGTGGAAGGCAAGGTCGTGCTCAATGGAGCCTCCCTGCCGGAGGGCACCATCGTGACTGTGTACGCGCAGGAGCCCGGCAATGTCGTGCGTTTGCCGCCTCACCTTCAGGTTGAACTTGAGGAAGCCATCGACGAGGCCGACCGTGAGGAAGGAATTTCAGCCGAGGAGCTGTTCGCCCAGCTCAAGCAGTACCGCTGACCTTGGCGCTCACGGTACGCATCAAGCCGCGAGCGCTGCGGCAGATCCACCGTGCAGCCCAGTGGTGGAGCGAGAATCGCATCGCCGCACCGGGCGCGATCGAGTCCGACCTCAAAGACGCGCTTGACACGCTTGTTGAGCAGCCAGGTGTCGGAAGCAAAGTCGAAAACGCGCGAGACACCGAGACCCGGCGCTTCTACCTCGTGCGAACGAAGTACTTCATCTACTACCGCACCAGAGGCACGTGGCTGGAAGTCATCGCCTTCTGGCACTCTTCCCGCGAGCACGAGCCGCGAGTGTGAGGGTGTGATGCCGAACCCTGCCTTGCAGCGGACAGTCGCCGGCAAGCCGGCGCCTGCCGCTGAAGGCCGACGCTAGCCTGGATTTCCACGCACCACCGTTGAGGTAACGCCGCCGGTCTGGCCAGCGACCTCTCGCCGCTGGCGGCGCTCACGTCGCCTGCGCTCCCACTGTTAACGCTCGGTGCGCCTATCGCCTCCACACGGCAGCCCGCATCTGGGGCTGTCGGCCCTGCGCTTGCCGGGGCCGGTCTTCAGGCCCATCCCCCGCTCAGCCGCATGCAGCCTGGGTTTTCCCCCATCGGTGCCGGTTCCGTCCTGCTTTTCGTTGACGCAACAGGATCTTACGTATCACAATGCAGGTATGGGTTTAGGGGCACCTAAAAACATAACAGACATCCGACGATTCTTCGCCGAGCCCTCCCATCCCCGCCAGCGCCAGTACGAGGCCCTGCGCGCCTTCTTCGTCGATGACCGTCCTTCAGCCGAGGTCGCCCGTGCCTTCGGCTACACGCCGGGCTCCTTCCGCGTGCTGTGCCACCAGTTCCGCCGTGAACCCGAGCCGCAGTTCTTCAGCACGCCTGTTCACGGCTCCCGCACCCAGCCGCACAAGTCCAAGGCCCTCGAGATGGTGGTGGCCCTGCGCAAGCAGAACCATTCGGTCTACGAGATCAGCCGCGCGCTCAAGGATCACGGCACGCCGCTGAGTCCGACCGCCGTGCGCGAGGTGCTGCGCGAGGAGGGCTTCGCGCCGCTGCCCCGGCGCGGCGACGACGAGCGGCTCGAGCATGTGGGGCCGCTGGCCGAGGCGGTGGCCGACGTGCGCGAGTTCGCGCTGCGGCCCGGCACGCGGTTCACCACGCGCTGCGGCGGTCTGTTCCTGTTCCTGCCCGACCTGGTGCGTCTGCAGCTCGATGGTCTGGCCTCGCGCGCCAAGCTGCCGGGTTCCAAGATGATCCCGGCTTCGCACGCGCTGCGCAGCGCGCTGGCGCTCAAGCTGTGGTCCATCGAGCGCAAGAGCCACGTCATGGCCTTCGTCACCGATCCGGGGCTGGCGCTGTTCTGCGGCCTGAACGTGGTGCCGAAGAAGAGTTTCCTGTGCGAGTACTCCTCGCGGGTGGAACGCGAGCGTTCGGTCCGGCTGCTGGGAGCCTGGCACGGGGCGGTGATGGAGGAGGGGCTGTTCGATGCGCGGTCGTTCAACCTGGACTTCCACTCGGTGCCGTACTACGGCGAGGATCCCCAGGTGCAGCGGCACTTCGTGTCCGCCCGCAGCCGATCGCAGCCGGCCGTGCTCGCGTTCCTGGCGCAAGACGCCAGTGGTCGGGCCTTCTGCTACTCCAACGCCGATCTGCGCAAGGGCGAGGAGGCCGAGGAGATCTTCCGCTTCATCGAGTTCTGGCAGCGTCAGCACGGCGAGTTGCCGCGCCACCTGGTGTTCGATTCACGGCTGACCACCTACGCCCATCTGGCGCGGCTCGAGCAGATGGGGATCACGTTCATGACGCTGCGCCGCCGCTCGGCGGCCCTGCTGCAGGAGGTGCAGGATCTGCCGGCCTCGGCCTGGCGCCGGGTGAGCCTGGATGTGCCGGCGCGCAAGTTCAAGAACCCGCGCGTGTTCGAGCAGCCGGTCATGCTGGCCGGCGCGAAGCTGCGCCAGCTCTTCGTCGTCGACCTGGGCCACGAGCAGCCGACGATCCTGTTGACCAACGACCGCGACGGCTCCCACGCCAAGCTGCTCACGCGCTACGCCCAGCGCATGCTGATCGAGAACGCCTTGTCCGACGCGGTGCGCTTCTTCCACATGGACGCGCTGTCGTCGGCGGTGGGGATGAAGGTGGACTTCGACATGACGCTGCTGGTCATCGCCAGCGGCCTGTACCGGTTGCTGGCGCGCCGCATGCGCGGCTATGCCGAAGCGCAGGCGCGGCACATCTTCCGAGACCTGATCGACACGCCGGCCGACGTCTCGATCACCGACGCCGAGGTGCAGGTGCACTTCCACCGGCGCGCCCATCTGCCCGTCATACTGGCGTCGGAACTGCTGAACACGCCGGTCGCTATCCCCTGGTGGCCGGGGTACTCGCTGCGGATGTCGGCTTAGGGGCGGCGGGTCGCGGCAGGGGGAGTTTGTTAGTTCAAATGTGGTGCGTGGAAATCCAGGCTAGGCGTCGAACACATCGGAAGCACAGCCGTACTGGGCATGCCGGCGAAGCCAGTTATTGATCTTCTCGCCGGTGTCGAATCAATGGCTCTGGCGAAGTCCATCACTGAGCGCATCTGCGCGTCGGGCTACACCACGTCGGCCGAGTTCAACGAAACCCTGGTTGACCGCCTGTGGTTCATGCGGTGGGCCGAAGGGCATCGCACGCACCACCTGCATGTTGTGGTTCAAGACAGCAATGTCTGGCGCGAGCATCTGGCCTTTCGTGATGAGCTTCGCTTCAGACCGAAGTTCGCAGCGCGCTATGCTGCGCTCAAACACGAGCTCGCCGCGAGGCATACCACCGATAGAGAAGCGTACACAAATGCGAAAGCAGAGTTCATTCGGTCCGCGCCACGCGACGCCTAACCCTTCCTTCAAGCGGACCCGCCTACGGCGGGGCCGCTTGAGTCAAACGTTCGGCCCCAAACGAGTTCGCTCAACCGTTGTAGCAGTTGACAACATTGCACCATGTTGGCATCATGAACAACATGAAGGCAACAGAGCTGGCGCGTGGGCGGATCGTCTACTCAGAGCGGTCGTTCGCCGAACTCGTCCTGTGGCGGCTTCAGAAGCCACTTCCTGGTTCGACTCACCACTTCAAGTACAGACTGGCTTTCGTGGTCGATGGTGTCTGTGTCCTGCGCTACGACAACGAATCCGGGAAGGGCGATCATCGTCACGTTGGCGAGAAGGAGCAGACCTACGCCTTCGTCTCGCCTGAGAAGCTGGTCGCCGACTTCAAACGCGACATCGCGAGGTGGAATCATGAAGACAGTAACTCTTGAGGTTCGGTCGCCCGACGAGGCATTCGCCGACTTCACCAATGCCTGGAAGACAGGTAAGGCCCAGCGTTCTGCGCGAATCGGCTTTGCCACACCTGAGTTGCTGTGGAAGGTCCTTAGCGCAAAGCGCTGGGAGCTTTTGAAGGCACTCTGTGGCGCTGGTCCGGTGTCCATTCGCGAGACCGCCCGGCGCGTCGATAGAGACGTAAAGGCCGTGCACAGCGATGTAACAGCACTTCTAGCCGCCGGTGTACTCAACCGCACCGAGTCGGGAAGTATCGAGTTTCCCTATGAAGCTGTGAAAGTCGAGTTCCTGCTTCAGGCGGCGTAGTCGCCCACCGGACACATTGGGGCCGAACCCCTTGGTCAACCGGACACGCAACGGCATGCCACGCTTGGGCCTCTCATTTCATTCTGGCCCAAGCGTGGCATGCCGCTGCGTGCCGGTTACCGCGAACGTTAGGCCGCACCTGACCACGCACCGTGCTTGCTCGCAACGCAGTGTGAATACACCAGTCCGCGAATGAACCACTACCTCATCTCGTTTCCCAGTTCGGCCATGAATCACATCTCCGACGAAGACTTTCCCTCAGTAGGAGAGTCAGCCCACGCCGTGATTCGCGAAGCAAAGGCTGCAGGTGTCTATGTGTTCGGCGGTGGCATCGACGAAGCCGTCCCGCCGGTTATGGTTACCGGTGAGGGGAAGGTGTCTCCAGGAACATACCCTGAGACGAGCAAGTTCAATGGCGGCTTCTGCATACTTAAAGTGCCGACACGCGAAGAGGCCGAACGGTGGTCGGCAAGGATTGCTGCTGGCTGTTGGTGCGCTCAGGAGCTTCGGCAGTTCATGTATGACCCGGAGTCATAAATGTCTGCACCAAGTCGTCACAACGCCAGCGCCGAGTGCAACACGATGCGGCCTAACCACTCGCTCAAGCCGAGCCCCAACAGCGTGCCGTGCCGGCCTAGCTCGTTAGGTCCGTTAGGTCCCGCAATCCACCACGCGCAGCCCAAGGTGCTTCTCAATTGCATCGAAGTCGCGGTCACTGTGGAGCAGTCGGAAGCCATTGGCCAAGCATCGCGTAGCAATGATCACGTCAATCGTGCCGCGAACTGTCACACCTCGAGAGCGAAGCTTGCGGAAGTTGCGCGCCGCCTCAACAGCGAGGTCTTCACCGCAGAGCGAGACCTGCTCAAGCCGACCAAGCATGCGACGAGCCTCGTTGAACCCGCGATCGTCCTTGAACCCGCGCAAGACCTCCGCCAAAATCAAGTCGCCAACAATCAGCCCTTCAACGCCGAGATTCCTGTCCAGCCACTCCGCCTGGGGTGTAGGCTGGTCGCGGAAGAAGTCGATCCAGACACTGGAATCAACAAGAATCACTTGTCTCGCCTCATCGCGTCAAGGTCGCCTTCCCACTCGTACTTCCCGCGCAGCTTGCGTAGCTCGGTCTGCTGCTTCAGCCGAAGCAGTGTCCGCAGGCCCAGTTCCACAGCCTCTCGCTTCGTCTTGATGCCGGTAGCCTTCAGCGTCGCGGACATGAGCTTGTCGTCAATCACGATGTTGGTACGCATGAGAAGCCTCGCACTTGGTTGTCGTACACATCATACACGCATGCGTACACACATCCAAGCGGGGCCTAACCCGGCGCTCAAGCGGAGCCCAAACGGCAGGCCCGGCCAGGCGTGCGGGTCAGCTTACGCCCGCCCGGGGCTGCCGCCGGCGCCCGCTTGACTCGTTGGGCGTCAGTAGGTCCGTAGACACATTGATCGGTCTTCCCGTCCCAGCCCGAAGTAGTCGGTGGCTTGGGCACCGTCCTGCTACCCTGTCCCGGTGAAGGTGAGCGAAGTCCTCCGGTTGTTGCAGCAGGATGGTTGGCATTTCGTAGCAAACCGTTGAAGTCATCGCCAGTTCAACGACCCAACCAAGCCCGGTCGCGTCGCTGCTCCTGGCAAGCCTAGCCTGGATTTCCACGCACCACCGTTGAGGTAACGCCGCCGGTCTGGCCAGCGACCTCTCGCCGCTGGCGGCGCTCACGTCGCCTGCGCTCCCACTGTTAACGCTCGGTGCGCCTATCGCCTCCACACGGCAGCCCGCATCTGGGGCTGTCGGCCCTGCGCTTGCCGGGGCCGGTCTTCAGGCCCATCCCCCGCTCAGCCGCATGCAGCCTGGGTTTTCCCCCATCGGTGCCGGTTCCGTCCTGCTTTTCGTTGACGCAACAGGATCTTACGTATCACAATGCAGGTATGGGTTTAGGGGCACCTAAAAACATAACAGACATCCGACGATTCTTCGCCGAGCCCTCCCATCCCCGCCAGCGCCAGTACGAGGCCCTGCGCGCCTTCTTCGTCGATGACCGTCCTTCAGCCGAGGTCGCCCGTGCCTTCGGCTACACGCCGGGCTCCTTCCGCGTGCTGTGCCACCAGTTCCGCCGTGAACCCGAGCCGCAGTTCTTCAGCACGCCTGTTCACGGCTCCCGCACCCAGCCGCACAAGTCCAAGGCCCTCGAGATGGTGGTGGCCCTGCGCAAGCAGAACCATTCGGTCTACGAGATCAGCCGCGCGCTCAAGGATCACGGCACGCCGCTGAGTCCGACCGCCGTGCGCGAGGTGCTGCGCGAGGAGGGCTTCGCGCCGCTGCCCCGGCGCGGCGACGACGAGCGGCTCGAGCATGTGGGGCCGCTGGCCGAGGCGGTGGCCGACGTGCGCGAGTTCGCGCTGCGGCCCGGCACGCGGTTCACCACGCGCTGCGGCGGTCTGTTCCTGTTCCTGCCCGACCTGGTGCGTCTGCAGCTCGATGGTCTGGCCTCGCGCGCCAAGCTGCCGGGTTCCAAGATGATCCCGGCTTCGCACGCGCTGCGCAGCGCGCTGGCGCTCAAGCTGTGGTCCATCGAGCGCAAGAGCCACGTCATGGCCTTCGTCACCGATCCGGGGCTGGCGCTGTTCTGCGGCCTGAACGTGGTGCCGAAGAAGAGTTTCCTGTGCGAGTACTCCTCGCGGGTGGAACGCGAGCGTTCGGTCCGGCTGCTGGGAGCCTGGCACGGGGCGGTGATGGAGGAGGGGCTGTTCGATGCGCGGTCGTTCAACCTGGACTTCCACTCGGTGCCGTACTACGGCGAGGATCCCCAGGTGCAGCGGCACTTCGTGTCCGCCCGCAGCCGATCGCAGCCGGCCGTGCTCGCGTTCCTGGCGCAAGACGCCAGTGGTCGGGCCTTCTGCTACTCCAACGCCGATCTGCGCAAGGGCGAGGAGGCTGAGGAGATCTTCCGCTTCATCGAGTTCTGGCAGCGTCAGCACGGCGAGTTGCCGCGCCACCTGGTGTTCGATTCACGGCTGACCACCTACGCCCATCTGGCGCGGCTCGAGCAGATGGGGATCACGTTCATGACGCTGCGCCGCCGCTCGGCGGCCCTGCTGCAGGAGGTGCAGGATCTGCCGGCCTCGGCCTGGCGCCGGGTGAGCCTGGATGTGCCGGCGCGCAAGTTCAAGAACCCGCGCGTGTTCGAGCAGCCGGTCATGCTGGCCGGCGCGAAGCTGCGCCAGCTCTTCGTCGTCGACCTGGGCCACGAGCAGCCGACGATCCTGTTGACCAACGACCGCGACGGCTCCCACGCCAAGCTGCTCACGCGCTACGCCCAGCGCATGCTGATCGAGAACGCCTTGTCCGACGCGGTGCGCTTCTTCCACATGGACGCGCTGTCGTCGGCGGTGGGGATGAAGGTGGACTTCGACATGACGCTGCTGGTCATCGCCAGCGGCCTGTACCGGTTGCTGGCGCGCCGCATGCGCGGCTATGCCGAAGCGCAGGCGCGGCACATCTTCCGAGACCTGATCGACACGCCGGCCGACGTCTCGATCACCGGCGCTGAGGTGCAGGTGCACTTCCACCGTCGCGCCCATCTGCCCGTCATACTGGCGTCGGAACTGCTGAACACGCCGGTCGCTATCCCCTGGTGGCCGGGGTACTCGCTGCGGATGTCGGCTTAGGGGCGGCGGGTCGCGGCAGGGGGAGTTTGTTAGTTCAAATGTGGTGCGTGGAAATCCAGGCTAGTGTAGTGTTTCGTTCTGTTTGGAACTTAAGCGAGAGTTGGCACGAATGACCTTCTGCAGTATGTCGCGTGCGCTCTTGGTCCAGATGAACGGCTTGGGGTTTGTGTTGTGATGTGCGACGTACTCGTCGATCGCAGTTTCGAGTTCCGACACGCTGGTGAATATGCCGCGTCGCAGCCGCTCGGTGGTGATGTCGCGGAAGAAGCGCTCCACCATGTTCAGCCACGATGCCGAGGTCGGCGTGAACTCCGCGCGGCGACGCCTAACTTGCGTTGAGCGCACGGCCAGGTTCGCCCGTTGGCAATCGCTGACCACGGACGTCGAACGACACCAGCGCGACCTGCTCATTCACTGAGTCACTTGCATGCCTCTCCTCGGTCAAGCCGCGATGCTGCTGTCGTTCGATGTGGCCCCCGAGGCCATCGCTGAGCACGACGACTGGCATACGCACGAGCACCTGCCGGAGCGGCTCGCCATTGCAGGCTTCATCCGCGGCTCGAGGTGGGTCGCGCTTCGAGGGCAACCGCGGTACTTCGTGATGTACGAAGTGGCGCACTTGGCCACCCTCAACTCCGAGGCGTATCTCCAGCGGCTGAACCATCCCAGTCCCTGGACGTCCAAGATGATGGCCCATTACCGCGGCATGAGCCGAGGCTTCTGCTCGGTGACCGGGAGCTTCGGGCTGGGTGTCGGTCACGTCGCGCTGCTCATTCGCTTCAGGCCGCCAGCGATGGCCGAGGCTCAGATGCGCCTGTGGCTTGTTGGCGAGGCGCTTGCGCAGCTGGCCTCGAGGGCCGGAATCGGAAGCGTTCATTTGCTCGAAGGCGCGCTGACGCCACAGATGACGAACGAGCAACGCATCCGGGGCGCCGACGCAGGCGTCGATTGGGCGATTTTCGTCACCGGATACAGCCAGGAATCTCTTGCTCGACTCTCGGACGCCGATCTTGCTGCGCTGCGTCTCGCCGAGCATGGCGCAGCGGGAGTCCAGGAAGCGATGTACCGGATGGACTACTCGCTGTCTCACGACGAAATCGACGCCTGACGGGTCAGGCGCGGCACGGCCTGCGACCGCCGCACGCGGGCGAGATTGCACGTGGCGCTGCAGCGGCTGGACAGGAGGATCGCATGCACAACTCGAGGCGAATCGCAGGGCTGGTCGGCCCCACTCTCGTGGCCATGCTCGTTTCGGAGTTTCCGCTCGTGCAGCCGCATCTCTACGACACGCAGATTCCACCTGTCGTCTATCTGTCGGGGACTCTGATGTTCGTGGCCGGCCTCGCCATCGTCCGCGCTCACAATCACTGGACGCGCGACTGGACGGTGCTGGTGACGCTGTCGGGCTGGTTCTTCCTGCTGTTGGGTCTGTTGCGCATGTTTGCCGCAGGCGCCTATCAGCGCGGATCCGCCAACACCAGCACGGCGGTGTTTGTCGTCTTGGAGTCGATCCTGCTGGTGTTTGCCTTGTACATGACGTTCAAGGCCTACAGCCGAGGCGCTTGGCAGCATCGCAGGTCCGGAGAGCTGGATGAACAAGACCCACCTCGCGTGCCAGCGGATCCCCGCGGCGGCCGCTGAGCGCGCATGCCGGGTGATACTCGACCGCCACCTGGCCTGGGAGCTGGCTTGAAGCACGAACCCGCAGTGATACGCCAGCTCACGCCGGAGCTCTTGGCGGACTTCCTGGCATTCTTCGACGGCGATGCGTTCGCCGACAACCCCAGGTGGCGATCCTGCTTCTGCCAGTTCCTGTACGTGGATCACGCGAACGTGACCTGGTCGGCCCGCACGGCAGAAGAGAACCGTTCAGCCGCCTGCGAGCGCATCTGCACGAAGCGCATGCAGGGCTTGCTGGCGTACCGCGGCGGCAGGCCCGTCGGCTGGTGCAATGCCGCGCCACGAACCATGATGGATGCGTTCGCCGATGAAGCCGACCCGGATTTCGGCCGCGTCGGCCAGATCACCTGCTTCGTGGTCGCCAAGGCACATCGTCGCACGGGCGTGGCCACGGCGCTGCTCCGCGCGGCCTGCGAGGCGCTCGAGAACCAGGGCCTGGAAATCGCCGAGGCGTCACCGCTGGTGGCGGCAGACTCCGATGCCAAGGCGCACTACGGTCCCTTGAGCATGTACCTCGCTGCCGGCTTTCAAGTCCATCGCACCGGGAGCGATGGAATGGTTCATGTTCGGCGCCGTCTGGCTTCAGCAGGTCAGGGTGCCGCGATGATGCCCAGGCCCTCTTCATCGAGCTGACTGCCTTCGGCCGCTCACGACATTCGCAACGCATCACCTCGGAAGACTTCTGCCATGCAACTGATCGGCATGCTCGACTCCCCGTACGTCCGGCGCGTGGCGATTTCATTGCTCGTGCTGGGCATACCCTTCAGGCACCGATCCCTGTCGGTGTTCCGGGCCTTCGACGCCTTTCGCGAGATCAACCCGGTGGTCAAGGCGCCCACCGCGATCTGCGACGATGGCGTCGTCCTGATGGACTCGACGCTGATCCTGGAGTATGCCGAGGCGCTGTCGCGCCCTCGATCGCTCTTGCCGTCTGATCCGGCAGCCCTTGCACGGGCGCTGCGGATCGTTGGCCTGGCCCTTGCCGCCTGCGAGAAGAGTGTGCAGATCGTTTACGAACGCGCCCTTCGACCTGTCGAGAAACAGCATCAGCCGTGGGTGAAGCGGGTCACCGGGCAACTCCTCGCGGCGTGCGCGGCACTCGAAGCCGAGGTCAAGGCAAGGTCGCCTGCCGCATCGAGCGCCACGATCGATCAGGCCGCCATCACGGCCGCTGTGGCCTGGCGGTTCATGCAGGAAGTGCTGCATGAGGTCGTCCCGGCCGTCGACTACCCGGCACTGGCAGCGCTGTCGATCGCGGCGGAAGCATTGCCCGAGTTCCTTGCCGCGCCCCCTGGCGACGGCACGGTAGGCGGTGGCGCCTACCTTGCCGCGCCCCCTGGCGACGGCACGGTAGGCGGTGGCGCCTGATGAGCCAGCAACGGACCGGCCAGCGTCTTCGCGGCACTGGCGAGCTTCTCTGCTCCGTTCAAGGTCTTTGGTACTGCCGCCGAGTACCTCCGTGTCGGCGATCAGGGAGCCCGGTTCAACTTCAGGTTTTGCCCGATCTGCGGGACGACCGTCTTCCACGGCGAAGAAGGCGACGACGGGTCCGTGGGCGTCGCCGTGGGCCCGTTTGCCGACCCCGGCTTCCCGGCGCCTCGAGTCTCCATCGACGAATGCCGCAGGCCCCCAAGGGTCCGGTTGCCGCCGGGCACGAGAACGTTCGGCAGCGATCGCACTTGATTGCAGACCTGAGCGCACGGCACGGGCAGGTGCAGCGGGCGGGGCGTTCACCGCGGCCGTCAGGCGCCTTCCGTCAGACCGCAGGCTCGGCACCACGTGGCGCCCGGTCGTCCTACCATTGGCGGACCACGGTCATGCACTCGGAGGCAAGCGCCATGGCAACGGTGCGCAAGGGCAACAAGGGGGTCCTTTTCGTCGTCGATGTGCAGGCAGGCGTGATGAACGAGGCGCGGGAATCACCCCGGATCATCTCGACAAGGTATCGCGCGCCGTCGAGCGGGCTCGCGCCCAGGGCGTTCCGGCGACCTGGGTGCTGCACTCGGACAAGGACCTGCTTGGCCGCTCACGGCGGCAGGCACTGGCGGCGGCGCATCCGAAGCCCAAGGCGAATTCGTGGCATGACGAACGAGAACCAGCAATGAGGCGCCCGGCGCGGCACGATGCAGGTCCCTGACCCGCCGCCCGTCGCACCGCCCCACCATGTCAAGAGGCTCGCCGGCTTGGTGGCATGTGTGTTGGCCGGGCTGCTCGTCGGCGTCATCGGCAGCGCGGTCACGGGCAGTTCGGTCTGGTACCTCGCGATTCCCGCGCTTGTCGCGGCCGCCTGGCTGTTGATTGCCGATCCGACGCAGTGCAGGCCAGCACTCGATCAACGGGACCGGCGGCACCACGGCAACGATCCTGCGCCCTGACGCGCTCTACCGAACCGCCTTGTGCAGCCGCAGACCCCGCAGAGCACGTACGATCCGGTTCGCAGCGCGCGGAGGTTTGAAGTGGACATCGAGCAGTTCATGCAAGGCTACAAGGCCGCCTGGGAAGGCCGCGACGAGGCGCTGTTCTGCGCCCTGTTTGCGCCCGATGGGGTGTACCGCAACACGCCGTTCGCCGAGCAGCGCGGGCACGAGCAACTGGCGCGCTACTGGCAGCGCGTCAAGCTGCAGGACGACATCCACGTGGACTACGAGATCCTGGCCGTGCTGCCAGGCAGCGGCATCGCGCACTGGCACGTCACGTACCAGGTGAAGTCGGAAGAGTTGTTCAGGATCTGGGCCGCCTCCACCGGCACCAACACCGTGGCGCGCCGGCCGGACGACCCGCTGCCGCGGATGGCGCTGGACGGCGCCCTGCACGCGCAGTTCGCCCACGGGCTGTGCACCGAGTGCCGCCTCTGGTGGCACAGCCAGGCGCTGCCGTAGCGCGGGGCGCGCCCTCAGAACAGCGGCTGGCGGGCCGGTTGGCTCGCGGCCGGCATCGGGACGCCGCCGGTGAGGCTGTCGGCCCGCGTCACCCACCCGCCGCCCATCGCCTTGTAGAGGTTCACCGACGATGCGAACACCTGGGCCCGGATCGAGGCCAGGTTCAGCTCGGCCGGAAACAGCGCCTGCTCGGCCTGCAGCACTGTCGAGTAGCCCGTGTAGCCGCCGTCGTACTGCAGGCGGGCGAGGCGCGAGTAGTCCTTCAGCGCGGCGACGAGCCGCTCCTGCGCGGCGAGCTGCTGCTGGAGCTTCTGGTTCGCCACCAGCGCGTTGTCAACATCGGCGAAGGCATTGCGTATTGCCAACTCGTAGTTCAGCAGCGCCGCCGTCTGCCCGGCTTCGGCCTGCGCGACCTGGCCGCTCACGGCGCCGAACGTGAAGATCGGCCCGACGACCGAGCCGGCGTAGTTCCACACCCGCGACGAGCCCTTGAACAGGTTGGACAGGTCGCTGCTCGCACCGCCGAAGGCGCCGGTGAGCGAGATGGCCGGGAAGTACAGCGCCTTGGCTGCGCCGATCTGCGCGTTGGCGGCGATGAGTTGCTGCTCGGCCTGAAGCAGGTCGGGGCGGCGCTCGAGAAGCTCGGAAGGCACGCCCGCCGGCACCTTGGGCAGCACAATGTCGTAGACCGACTTGCCGCGTGCGATGGGGCCGGGGTCGCGCCCGATCAGTACCGCGAGCGCGTTCTGGTTCTGCGCGATCTGCGACTCGATCAGCGGAATCTGCGCCGCGGCCGATTCGTATTGCGACTGCGCCTGCGCCACGTTCATCTGCGAGACCTGGCCGTACTTGAACTGCAGCGTGAAGAGCTTGACCGATTCGGCGTAGGTGCCGAGCGTCTGCTGCGCCACGGCAAGCTGGGCATCGAGGCCGCGCAACTGCAGGTAGCTGTTGGCGACCTGCGCTACCAGCGACAGGATCACGCCGCGCCGCGCCTCGTCGGTGGCCAGCACGTTGGCGAGCGCCGCTTCCGACTGGCGGCGGATGCGGCCCCAGAGGTCGATCTCCCAACTCGCCGACAGCAGCGCCTGGTAAGCCGTGATCGGGTTCGGGTAGTTGGGGATCAGCCTGGCGAATGCCGGCTCGACGGTCTTCTGGCGCTCGCCGGTGGCGCCGTAGCCGACCTGCGGAAAGAGCTGCGAGCGGGTCTGCGTCAGCACCGCGGCCGCCTGCTCGACGTTGGCGGCGGCAATCGCGATGTTGGTGTTGTGCGCCAGCGCCTCGGCGATCAGCCCGTCGAGCACCGGGTCCTGGAACTGTTGCCACCACAACGTTTCGGCGGTCTCGGCGGCGTTCTCCGGCTCATACTGGAACGTCTTCGGCGCCTCGACGGCGGGCCGCTTGTAGTCAGGGCCCATCACGCAGCCCGACAGCAACGCACCGATCGCAGCGGCGGTGACCAGGCGCCTCATCTCAATAGCCCACCGTGGTGCATCGCGAGACCTGCGATGTGCGACGAACGCATGGCCCCGGGCTTTGTGGGCAACCAGTAGCGACGTGGGCGCCTTCGCAGCACGGCCCGGTGAGGATCCGCTTTCGGCCCGTTGCTGCCGTTGCCCGGTGTCCGCTCTCTCGCGGCTTCAGCGCGGCGCGGCAGGCGGTGCCCGGTGGAAGCTCATGCTGCGGCGGTCTTCGCGCAGCGAAGACTCCACTGCGATGCTCGCCCTGGGGTCGCGTCGCAGAACTCACTGCGTTCGCTGCGCTCACTCCGTTCAGACAGCTGCGACGAGTCAGACAACGAAGCGTGCTTCGCACGCCGACCCCAGGCCTGCGCTTCTCGTCGCCACAGAAATCGCCCCCACCGGGCACCGCCCGCCGCGCTGCAACGCTTGTGGTTCTTGTCGCGAACAGCGCCCGCGTCCCACCAAAGGCGCGTTCGGGCAGGACGCGCAGCGCCTCTGGGGTGCCGAGAAGGTGAACCCGGAGGCAAGCGGTCCGGTGGACCGCTTGCGCCTTGCGAACGGCAGGGCCGACTGGCCCGGCGCGGCCTGCAAGGCCAGGGCTCGTGGCCCCGCACGAAGCGCGAATCGTCAACTGACTCGTCGCGGATGTCCGAACGCAGCGAACGCAGTGAGCGAAGTGAGTTCTGCGACGGGGCCACGAGATCGAGCATCGCAGGGAAGTCTTCGCTGCGCGAAGACCACCCCAGTGAAGCGAAGCGGCCTGCCCGGACGTGCCTTTGCCGCGCCAGTCCTCGCCCGCAAAGCGGACGTTCAACGGCAGCAACGGGCCGGAAGCAGACCCCCAAGCCGCACGAGCGCGGACGCCTTCCATCTCATTCCCCATCCGGCACGGCCGACGAAACTGCGGCAGCAGTCGATTTCTCCTTCGCCGCAGCGGCCTTGGCCATTCGGCGCTCGGCGAGCTGGTCGAAGAGGTAGAAGAACAGCGGCACATAGAGCATCGCCAGCGTCGTCTCGCCGATCATGCCGCCGATGATGCCGGTGCCGATGGAGTGGCGTGCGTTGGCGCCGGCGCCGACGGCGATGGCCAGCGGCAGGCAGCCGACGGCAAAGGCGAGCGAGGTCATGATGATCGGCCGCAGGCGCTGCTCGCCGGCCAGCACGGTGGCCTCCATGTTCGTCTTGCCCTGCTTGCGGAAGTCCACCGCCGCCGAGACGCGCAGCACCGCGTTCTTCGCCCCCAGGCCGATCAGCACCAACAGGCCGATCTGGAAGTAGACGTCGTTCTCCAGCCCGCGGATGTAGTTCGTGAGCAGGGCACCGAGCACGCCGAAAGGGATGGCCGTCATCACCGCGCCCGGCAGCGTCCACGACTCGTACTGCGCGGCGAGCACCAGGAAGACGATGAGGAGGCCGAACACGAAGGCGAGCGACGAGGCGCCGCCGGACTTCTTCTCCTCGAACGCCAGGCCCGACCAGGCGAAGGTGTAGCCCGGCGGCAGCTCGGCCGCCACGTCCTCCATCGCCGTGATCGCCTGGCCCGAGCTGTAGCCGGGAGCGGCGTTGCCGATCACCTTGGCCGCCGGAAAGCCGTTGAAGTGCGGCAGCACGTCGGGGCCGGCCGTCCAGCGTGTGCTGACCACCGACGACAGCGGCACCATCTTGTTCTGGTTCGATCGCGTGTACAGCCGCGTCAGGTCGTCCGGCTTCTCGCGAAAGCGCGCGTCGGACTGCACGATCACCCACCAGACGCGGCTGAACTGGTTGAACTGGCTGGCGGTGAGCGAGCCGAACTGGGCCTGGATCGCGCTGTAGACGTCCTGCACCGGCACGCCCAGCAGCGTCGCCTTCTCGCGGTCGACGTCGGCGCGCAGCTGCTGGGTGCTGGCGTTGAAGGTGGTGTTGAGCCCGGCGAGTTCGGGCCGCGCGCGGGCCCTGGCGATGAACGCCTTCGTCTGCTCGTCGAGATCGATCGGGCTGCCCGCGCCGGTGTCCTGCACCCAGAACTCGAAGCCGCCGGTGGTGCCGATGCCGGGGATCGCCGGTGGCGCGATCGGCAGCACCACCGCTTCCTCGATGTGCTTGGCCTCGGCGTAGAAGGCGAGCAGGATCGCGCGCGCGTTCTGCGCCTTGGCGGTCTCGATCGACGCGTAGCGCTCGTGAAAGTCCTTGAAGGTGATGAAGAAGGTGGCCGCATTCGGCTTGAAGCTGCCGTCGATCAGGCTGTAGCCGGTGATCATCGAGCGCTTGTCGACGCCGGGGATCTTGGCCAGGATCGCATCGACCCGCTCCGACACCGCCTGCGTGCGGTCGAGGCTGGCCGACTGCGGCATCATGATCGCCACCATCGCGTAGCCCTGGTCCTCCTGCGGCACGAAGCTCGACGGCAGCACCGTGAACAGGTGCCAGATGCCCCACAGGAACACGCCGAGCAGCACGAATGCGGCGACCATGCGCTTGATGACGAACTCCACCGCGTGGCCGAAGCCGAGCGTCACCCGGTCAACCATGCGGTTGAACCAGGCGAAGAAGCCCCGCTGCGGCGGCGGGTTGTGCTTGAGCAGCAGCGCGCACATGGCCGGCGTCAGCGTCAGCGCGACGAAGCCCGAGATCGCCACCGAGACGACGATGGTGATCGCGAACTGCTTGTAGAGCTGCCCGGTCGTGCCGGGCAGGAAGGCCGCCGGCACGAAGACCGACGCCATCACCAGCACCACCGCGACGAGCGAGCTGCCGATCTCGTCCATCGCCCTGATCGTGGCGTCCTTCGGGCCGAGGTGGTGCTCGTGCATGATGCGCTCGACGTTCTCGACGACGACGATCGCGTCGTCCACCACCATGCCGATCGCGAGAATCAGGCCGAACAGCGTCAGCAGGTTGATCGAGAAGCCCAGCGCCAGCATGCCGGCGAAGGTGGCGACGAGCGCGACCACGATCGCCACCGCACAGATGAGCGTGGTGCGAAAGCTCTGCAGGAACAGGTACACCACCAGCACGACGAGCACCATCGCCTCAAGCAGCGTGTGCAGCACCTCCTCGATCGACAGGCGGACGAAGTCGTTGGTGTCGAGCGCGATCGCATAGTCCAGCCCCTCGGGGAAGCGCGACTTCATCTCCTCCAGCGCCTTGCGCACGTCCTTCGAGACGATGAGCCCGTTCGCGCCCGGCTGCTGGTAGATCGCGATGAAGGTGCTCGGCGAATCGTTGAGCTTGGTGTCGACGATGTAGGAGCGCAGCCCCACTTCCGCCCGCGCCACGTCGCCCAGGCGCACGATCGCGCTGCCGTCCTGGCTCGCGCGCAGGATGATGTTCTCGTACTGGCGCGGGTCGGTGAAGGGGCTTTGCGTGACCACCGGGAAGGTCAGCTCGACCGCACCGGCCGTCGGCTGCTGGCCGATCTGGCCGGCGCCGAAGAGTGCGTTCTGCGTGTTGACGGCGTTGGCGATGTCGCTCGTCGTGATGCCGAGGGACGCCATGCGGTCCGGGTTCATCCAGATCCGCATCGCCTGGTCGGGCACGCCCATGATCTGCGCCTGGCCCGCCCCCGGCACACGCTTCAGGGCATCGAGCACGTAGACATTGGCGTAGTTGGCCACGTATTCGGCGCTGTAGCGGTCGCCCTTGCCGGTGACGCCGACGAGCATCATGATCGTCGCCGATCGCTTCTGCACCGACACGCCCTGCTGCGTGACCGCCGAGGGCAGTTGCGGCAGCGCCAGGTTGACGCGGTTTTGCACCTGCACCTGCGCGATGTCCGGGTCGGTGTCGAGCGCGAAGTAGACCGTCAGGCTCAGCTGGCCGGTGGCCGAGCTGGTCGACGTCATGTAGAGCATGCTGTCGACGCCGTTGACCTGTGCCTCGATTGGCGCGGCGACGGAGTCGGCCAGCGTCTTCGCGTCGGCGCCGGGGTAGGTGGCCGAGACCGTCACCTGCACCGGCGTGATCGACGGGTACTGCTGCACCGGCAGCACCAGCATCGACAGCGCACCGGCCAGCACGATGAGGATCGCGACGACCGCCGCGAAGATCGGCCGTTCGATGAAGAAGCGCGAGAACATGGGTTCGACGGGTCGGCGTCAGGTGCCGGGCGCGATCTCGACGCGGCGTGCGTCCTCATCGCTGCCGCTGCCGATCACGTCCAGCGGCGGCTTCAGGCGCAGCCGCGCCGCGTCCACGCCTGCCGCCACCAGCGCATCGCGCACCGCCAGCGCGCGGCGCTTGGCAAGGTCGAGGTTGGCCTCTCGCTTGCCGCTGCGGTCGGTGTAGCCGGTGATGTCGATCGGCCCGGTCTGGCCCTTCATCCCCAGCGCGCTGCGGTTGAGGATTCCGAGCGCCTCGGGGCTCAGCGCTGCTTGGCCGGCGGCGAACTGCACCGTGAGGATCGCCGCGGGCGGTGCCGCGGACAGCGGCGGCGCCGTGCGCTTGACCACGTAGGGCGTGACCTTGACCGTGGCGCCCTGCGACAGCCGCAGCGCGCCGTCGACGACGAGCCGGTCGCCTGGGTGCAGCCCTTCGCTGATGAACCAGGCGTCGCCGAGCCAGTCGCCGACGACCACCGGCCGCAGTTCGGCCTTGCCCTCCTTGTTGATCAGCCACACGAAGTGGCCCTTGCCGCCCTGCTGCACCGCGCGCTGCGGCACCAGGATGGCGTTCGGCCGCACGGCCCCCTTGAGCCGCGCCCGCACGTACTGGTTCGGTCGCAGCACGCCCTTGGGGTTGTCGACCGTGGCGCGGATCAGGAAGGTGCCGGTCTGCGAGTTGTACGACGGGTCGGCGAAGGTGATCTTGCCGGTGAAGGGGTAGAGGCTGCCGTCGGCCTGCTCGATTTCGACCGTCATGTTTCGGCCGGGCGGCAGCTTCAGCCGCCCGGCCTTCACGTCGTTTTCGATCCGCTGGACCTCGTTCTCCGACAGGCTGAAGTTGACCCATATCGGCGACAGCACCGACACCGTGGTGAGCTGCGCGTTCTGCGGGCTGACGTAGCTGCCGTCGGCGACGGCCGCAAAGCTGGTCACGCCGTCCACGGGCGAGGTGATCGTCGTGTACGACAGGTCGAGCTTGGCCGAATCGAGCTGCGCCTTCGACTGCGCCACTGCGGCGCCGGCCTGC
Organism: uncultured bacterium; assembly: GCA_963779155.1. Classification (GTDB taxonomy): domain Bacteria; phylum Pseudomonadota; class Gammaproteobacteria; order Burkholderiales; family Burkholderiaceae_C; genus CAIKUF01. The sequence continues at coordinate 22,238 of CAVZXE010000019.1, forward strand.
TCGTACTGGCCGGTCGCGTCGTCCAGGTCTTTCTGCGACAGCGCGTTCTGCTCGACGAGCGGCTTGGTGCGCTTCAAGTTGGCCGTGGCCACGTCGAGCGACGCCTGATTGCGCTGCAGCGCTGCGGCCGCGCCATCGACCTGCGCCTGGAACGGCTTCGGGTCCATCCTGAACAGCACCTGGCCCGCCTTGACGACCGCGCCCTCGGTATAGACGCGCTTGTCGAGGAAGCCCGAGACACGTGCCTGGATGTTGACGGCCTGCGAGCTCTGCGTCTGTGCAACGTAGTCGGCCGTCACCGGCACGTCGCGCGCCTCGACGGTGAGCGTCGTCACTTCGAGCGGCGCGGGTGCGGCCTTGGGCGGCTCCTTGCCACAGCCAGCCAGGCCCGCCAGCGCGGCCACGACCACCATCGCGGCAGGACAGGAGCCCCGTCGCGCCGGCCTGGAAAGGGTGCCGTGATGTTGCATGGAAGGGCGCATGAGTCGGAGGGGGCACGCGATCGACGGCGAGGATATCAAGAAGGCGCACGGGCGCCACCCCCCACACACCACCGAACGGCAGGCCGGCAACGGCCGGGCCGCCGAACGACGCGGCGCCGGGCCGGGCCGCGCCGAATACACTGCCCGCGACATGAAGGAACCCCGCTACGCATGGGTGGTCGTCTGGGCCGTGTTCGTCTGCCTGGCGGTGATCTTTGGCGTGTCGTATTCGTTCGCCGCGTTCTTCGCGTCGTTCGCGCGCGAGTTCGACGCGCAGCGTGCCGACGTGTCGCTGGTGTTCGGCCTGTCGGGGCTGGTGTACTTCGTGCTCGGCGCCGGCGGCGGCATGCTGTCCGACCGCTTCGGCCCGCGCCGGGTGTGTTGCGCCGGCATGCTGTTCATCGCGTTCGGCCTGGCCGCAAGCAGCTTCGCGAGCTCGCTGGCGATGATCTATGCCGCCTACGGCGTGGGCATCGGCGTCGGCATCGCGCTCGTCTATACCCCGGCGATCGCCTGCGTGCAGCCCTGGTTCGCGCAACGCCGCGGCCTGGCGGCCGGCATTGCGAGCGCGGGCATCGGCGCCGGCACCGTGCTCGTGCCGCTGCTGGCCACGGCGGCGATCGCGGCGTTGCAGTGGCGCGGCGCGCTGCGCGTGCTGGCGCTCGGCGTGCTGCTCGTGGGCCTCGGCGCGGCGACGCTGCTGCGGCGTGCACCGCTGCCGGCCGCGTCGGCGGCGGCGTCGGCGGCGGCGTCGGCGGCGGCGTCGGCGGCGGCGTCGGCGGCGCGCCATCCGCCCGGCGCGCGACTCGGCGAGGCGCTGCGCAGCCACCGCTTCTGGTGGCTGTACCTGGCCGTCGTCGCCGCCGGGCCGAGCATGTTCATCCCGTTCGCCCATGTGTCGGCGTCGGCGCGGGACCTCGGCATCACCGAATCGCGCGCGGTCGGGCTGGTCGGGCTGATCGGCATCGGCAGCCTGGTCGGGCGCTTCGCGATCGGCGCCCTGGCCGACCGCCTGGGCCGCACGCTCACGCTGACGCTGGGGCAGGCCTCGATGGGCCTGGCCTACCTGCTGTGGAACGCTGCCGGCGGCTACCCCGCGCTGGCTGTGTTCGCGCTGTGGTTCGGCCTCAGCTACGGCGGCATCGTGTCGATGCTGCCGGCCATCTGCATGGACCTGTTCGGTGCGCGTGCGGTGGCCAGCATCCTCGGCACGCTCTACACCGGCGCGGCAGTGGGCAACCTGCTCGGCCCGGTGGCTGCCGGCGCGGTGTTCGACCGCGCGGGCAGCTATGCGCCGGTGATGTGGGGCTGCCTGGCGCTGTCAGGCTTGGCCACGCTCGCCTCGGCGCGGCTGGTCCGTACGCGCGGGCCTCTGTACTGAGGACGGTCGGCACTTGGCCAAGACGCATCGCGGCTGCCTCGCGTCCCGTTGCCTTCGTTACGCATTCCTGAGGCTTCGGCGGGGGCGCTTGCGCACCCATCCACCGGGGCCAGGCGGCGCAGGCGGAGCCACATTCGGAACATGCGTGTGCGAAGCGCGGCGGCAGAACCTATGACTTGTGCGGCGCCTGCGGCGCCGTTCAGGCCGCCACGGCCTGCCGCACCGCGCGCTCCCAGCGTTGCATCAGCTCGGCCGCGCGCTCGCGCGACAGCGTCGGATGGAAGCGCCGCTCGACCTTCCACTGCGCAGACAGTTCGCCGAGGTTGCGATAGACCCCGCAGGCCAGCCCCGCCAGGTAGGCCGCCCCGAGCGCCGTGGTCTCGATCACCTGCGGCCGCACCACGGGAATGCCCAGCAGGTCGGCCTGGAACTGCATCAACAGGTCGTTGACGCAGGCCCCGCCGTCAACGCGCAGCTCGCTCACCGCGGCGCCCCCGGCCGCCACCGCGTCGCGGCTCATGGCACCGAGCAGCGCCGCGCTCTGGAAGGCAATGCTCTCCAGCGCCGCGCGCGCGATGTGGGCCACCGTGCTGCCGCGCGTCAGGCCGACGATGGCGCCGCGCGCCTCGGCGTTCCAGTAGGGCGCGCCCAGGCCGGTGAAGGCGGGGACGAACATCACGCCGCCGGCGTCGGGCACGCTCTCGGCCAGCGCCTGCACCTCGCCGCTGGCGCGGATCGCGTGCAGCCCGTCGCGCAGCCACTGCACCACCGCGCCGCCGATGAACACGCTGCCTTCGAGCGCGAACTCGGGCGTCGCCCCGGCCTGCGCGGCGCTGGTCGCGATCAGGCCATTGGTGCTGGCCTGGAACTGCGCACCGGTGTGCATCAGCATGAAGCAGCCGGTGCCGTAGGTGTTCTTCGCCAGCCCGGCGGTGAAGCAGGCCTGGCCGAAGAGGGCGCTCTGCTGGTCGCCGGCCACGCCGCCGATGGGCAGGCTCGCGCCCAGCAGCTCGGCGCGCGTGTGGCCGTAGAGGTGGCTCGACGGGTGCACTGCGGGCAGCAGCTCGCGCGGGATGTCGAGCAGGCGCAGCAGCGCGTCGTCCCACTCGTTCGTGCGGATGTTGAACAGCATCGTGCGCGCGGCGTTGCTGACGTCGGTGGCGTGGGTCTGGCCGCCGGTGAGCTGCCACATCAGCCAGGCATCGACGGTGCCGAAGGCAATCTCGCCGCGCGCCGCCGCGGCGCGTGCGCCGGGCACGTGGTCGAGGATCCACTTCAGCTTGGTGCCCGAGAAGTAGGCATCGACGATCAGCCCCGTCTTGTCGCGGATGCTCGCCTCGTGTCCGTCGGCGCGCAGCGCGGCGCAGGTGGGCTCGGCGCGGCGGTCCTGCCAGACGATCGCGTTGTACAGCGGCTCGCCGGTCGCGCGATTCCAGACCACGGTGGTCTCGCGCTGGTTGGTGATGCCGATCACCCGGATGTCGGCCGCCTTCAGCCCGGCAGTGGCGAGCGCCTCCTGCGCCGTGGCGAGCTGCGTCGCCCAGAGCTCGTGCGGATCGTGCTCCACCCACCCGGGCTGCGGGTAGATCTGGCGGAACTCGCGCTGCGCCATCGCGACGATGCGGCTGTCGGCATCGAAGACGATGCTGCGCGAACTCGAAGTGCCCTGGTCCAGGGCGAGCAGGAAGCTCATGCGGGATCTCCGGTGACGACACACTGCACGCCCGCCTCGGCCAGCAGGTGCGGAAACGGCTCGGGCGGCGGCGCGTCGGTGTATAGCCGGTCCAGGTTGTCGAGTCGCGCCAGCTCCACCATCGCCGGGCGGTTGAACTTGCTGTGGTCGGCGGCCAGCCAGACCTCGCGCGAATGGTCGAGGATCGCCCGCGCCACCTTCACTTCGCGGTAGTCGAAGTCGCGCAGCGTGCCGTCGGCCTCGATGCCCGAAATGCCGATGAGCGCGATGTCGACCTTGAACTGGCGGATGAAGTCCACGGTCGCCTCGCCGACGATGCCGCGGTCGCGCGCTCGCACCACGCCGCCGGCGACGATCAGTTCGCAGTCGGCGTGGTCGGAAAGGATCGCCGCCACGTTGAGGTTGTTGGTGATGACGCGCAGCCCGCGGTGCTGCATCAGCTCGCGGGCGATCGCCTCGGTCGTGGTGCCGATGTTGATGATCAGCGAGCAACCGTGCGGCAGGTCCCGGGCCACCGCCTTCGCGATGCGCTGCTTGGCGCCGTCGTTGAGCCGCTGGCGCTGGCGGTAGGCGATGTTCTCGGTGGTCGAGCCCGGCACGCGCACGCCACCGTGAAAACGCGCCAGCAGCCCGGCCTCGGCGAGAAGCCGGATGTCGCGCCGCACGGTCTGCAGCGTGACGCCGAAGTGCTCGGCCAGCGCCTCGACCGAAACACTGCCGAGCTGGCGCACTTCCTCGATCAGACGAACCTGGCGCGGATGGAGTTGCATCGGCTTCGAATTTATGCGAACCGACTCGAACGCCCATCAGGGTAAACGCTGCCCAATAACGAAAATGAAACGAACATAATCGATCTCATGCGAAAAATCTCTGCATGGCTCGGCCTTCGTGGCCCTGCCCCATTGCCGTGAGCCGCAGCGCGGGGCCGATGCCCTCCGCCGCCACGCCCCGGGCACCGGATGCCGCGTCGGCGTTCGACGTGCTCGTCGTCGGCGGTGGCATCAACGGCGTGGGCATCGCGCGCGACCTGGCCGGTCGCGGCCTCTCGGTGCTGCTGTGCGAGCAGGACGACCTGGCCTCGCACACCTCGGGCGCGTCGACCAAGCTGATTCACGGCGGCCTGCGCTATCTCGAGTACTACGAGTTCTCGATGGTCCGCAAGGCGCTGGCCGAACGCGAAGTGCTCTTGCGCGCCGCGCCGCACATCATCTGGCCGATGCGCTTCGTGCTGCCGCACGACCCGGGCATGCGCCCGGTATGGATGGTGCGCGCCGGGCTGTTTCTGTACGACCACCTGGCCCGGCGCGAGGTGCTGCCGGGCTCGACCACCGTCGATCTGCGGCACCATGTGGCCGGTGCGCCGCTCAAGCGCGGCTTCAGCAAGGCCTTCGTCTATTCGGACGGCTGGGTCGACGATGCGCGGCTGGTGGTGCTCAACGCGATCGATGCCGCCGAGCGCGGGGCCACGGTGCTGACCCGCTGGAAGTGCGTCGATGCGCGGCGCAGCGCGACGCAGTGGCAGTTGCGCCTGCAAAGCGCAGCCGGCGAGACGCGCGACGTCACGGCACGCGCGCTCGTCAACGCGGCCGGGCCGTTCGCGGCGCAGTTCCTCGCCGAGCATGCCCATGCGCCGGATCGCAAGTCGCTGCGCCTCGTCAAGGGCAGCCACATCGTCGTGCCGCGGATCTTCGAGCACGAGCACGCCTACATCTTCCAGAACCCCGACAAGCGCATCATCTTCGCGATCCCGTTCGAAGGCGAGTTCACGCTGATCGGGACCACCGACGTCGAGCACCGCGGGCCGATCGGCGAGGCCCGCATCGACGCGAGCGAGATCGCCTACCTGTGCGAGCAGGCGAGCCGCTACTTCGAGAAGCCGGTGCGGCCGTCGGACGTGGTCTGGAGCTACTCGGGCGTGCGCCCGCTGCTCGAAGACGAATCGGGCGACCCGTCGGCCGTGACGCGCGATTACGCGCTCGAACTCGACACCGGCGGCGGCGCCCCTGCGGCGCCCTTGCTGACGGTCTGGGGCGGCAAGCTCACCACCTTTCGCAAGCTCGCCGAAGAGGCCGCCGACCTGCTGGCGGCGCCGCTGGGCACCCGGCGCGGTGCCTGGACGCGGGGCACCTTCTACCCCGGTGGCGACCTCAGCGCCTGGATCGGCGCGGCGCAGCGGCCCGACACCGATTTCGCCCGCTTCGTGCAGGCCCTCGCACTGCGCCACCCGCAGTTGCCTGCGGCGCTGTGCCATCGCCTGGCCCGCGCCTACGGGGCGCGGGTGGAGGCGCTGCTCGGCGATGGCGAGCTCGGCGCCGAGGTGGCGCCCGGCTTGTTCGAGGCCGAGCTGAACTACCTGCACGCACATGAATGGGCACGCGCCGCCGACGACGTGCTGTGGCGTCGCAGCAAGCTCGGCCTGCATCTGAGTGCCGCCGAACGCGCCGCCGTGGCCGCGTGGTGCGCCGCCCACTGGCCGCCGGTCGAGTCGCCGGACAAGGAACGCGCGTGGAGCTGACGCTCGAGCGCATCGAGCAGCGGGTCGGCGCGCAGACGCACCTGTATCCGCTTTCGCTCACGCTCGTGCCGCGCGCGGTGACGGTGTTGCTCGGCGCGACCCAGTCCGGCAAGACGACGCTGATGCGCGTGATGGCGGGTCTTGACAAGCCGAGCGCGGGCAAGGTGCGGGCCGACGGCAAGGACGTCACGGGAATGCCCGTGCGCGAGCGCAACGTGGCGATGGTCTATCAGCAGTTCATCAACTACCCGTCGATGACGGTGGCCGACAACATCGCCTCGCCGCTGCGCTTGCGCGGCGCGCATACCCCGGCCGCGATCGCGGCGCGCGTCGCCGAACTGGCCGCCAAACTGCACATCGAGCCGTTCCTGCAGCGCCTGCCGGCCGAGCTGTCGGGTGGGCAGCAGCAGCGCGTCGCGCTGGCGCGCGCGCTGGCCAAGAAGGCCCCGTTGATGCTGCTCGACGAGCCGCTCGTGAACCTCGACTACAAGCTGCGCGAAGAGCTGCGCGACGAGCTGTCGGCACTGTTCGCGAGTGGCGAATCGACCGTGGTCTATGCCACCACCGAGCCCACCGAGGCGCTGCTGCTCGGCGGCTACACGGCGGTCATGGACGCCGGCGAACTGCTGCAGTACGGGCCGACCGCCGAGGTCTTCCACCGCCCGCGATCGATCCGCGTCGCCCGTGCGTTCAGCGATCCGCCGATGAACCTGGTCGAAGGGCAGGCCGCGGCGAACGGCGTCGCGTTGCCCTCGGGGCTGCACCTCGCGGCGTCGCTGCCCGGCGGCGCCGGCGGCCACGGCGGCGAGGCGCTGACGGTCGGCATTCGCGCCAGCGCGCTGCGCGTGCAGCGCCGCGACGGCGACCTGAGCCTGCCCGGCACCGTGGAGCTTGCCGAAATATCGGGCTCCGACACCTTCGTGCACATCGACACGCCGCTCGGCGAACTCGTCGCGCAACTGCCCGGGGTGCATGTGCTCACGCTGGGCGCGCCGATCACGCTGTACCTGAGCCCGGTCCACGCGTACGTGTTCGACGCCCGGGGGGAACTGCTGCTCGCGCCGGCCGAGGCACGCTCGATGGAAATGCACTGACATGGCCCGCATCGCCCTCGACCTGGCCCACGCCTACCGGCCGAACCCGCAGCGCGACGAGGACTACGCGCTGCTGCCGCTGCAAATGACGTTCGAGGACGGCGGCGCCTACGCACTACTCGGTCCTTCGGGTTGCGGCAAGACGACCCTGCTGAACATCGTCTCGGGCCTCGTCACGCCTTCGCAGGGCACGGTCTCCTTCGACGGCCGCGACGTGACCCGGCTCAGCCCGCAGCAGCGCAATATCGCGCAGGTGTTCCAGTTTCCGGTGATCTACGACACGATGACGGTGGCCGAGAACCTGGCGTTCCCGCTGCGCAACCGCGGCGTGCCGGCGGATCGCATCAAGCTGCGCGTCGGCAAGGTCGCCGAAATGCTCGAACTCAGCGGCCAGCTCGACCTGCGCGCCGCCGGCCTCGCGGCCGACGCAAAGCAGAAGATCTCGCTCGGTCGTGGCCTGGTCCGCGAGGACGTGAGCGCGGTGCTGTTCGACGAGCCGCTGACGGTGATCGATCCGCACCTGAAGTGGCAGCTTCGGCGCAAGTTGAAGCAGATCCACCACGAGCTCAAGCTGACCCTGATCTACGTCACCCACGATCAGGTCGAGGCGCTGACCTTCGCCCAGCAGGTGGTCGTGATGACGCGCGGCCGCGCGGTGCAGATTGGCACGGCGTCGGAGCTGTTCGAGCGCCCGCGCCACACCTTCGTCGGCAACTTCATCGGTTCGCCGGGCATGAACTTCCTCGCCGCGCGCGGCGTGGCGGCGGGCATCGAGGTCGCCGGGCGCACGCTCGCCGCGCCCAAGGCGGCCTTGTCGAGTCTGGGTCCGTTCACGCTCGGCGTGCGCCCGGAGTACGTGCAGATGGCCGCGCCGGACGCGTCGGGCGCGGTGCCCGGGGCGGTGACGCAGGCGCAGGACATCGGCACCTACTGGCTCGTCACCGCGCGCGTCGGCTCAGGCGCGAACGAATCGCTGCTGCGTGCGCGGCTGAGCCCCGAGCAGGCGATCCCCAGCGTCGGCGAGGCGGTGTGGCTCTCGATCGTCGGCGAGCACACCTGCTACTACGTGAACGAGGAGTTGATCGCATGAGCCGCGGAAGAGGGGCCCCGCGCAGCGGGGATCGCAGCGCGAAGGCGATCGAATCGCCGACCGCTCGACGCTTCGCCATCCTTGGCCTTGCAGAGGCGATCGCATGAGTCGCGGAGGGCGGTCGGCATGAAGCCAGTCAACCAGAAGGCCTGGCTGCTGATCCTGCCGGTCGTGCTGTGCGTGGCGTTCTCGGCCGTCCTGCCGTTGATGACGGTGGTGAACTATTCGGTGCAGGACATCATCTCGCCCGAGCGCCGCGTGTTCGTCGGCACCGAGTGGTTCAAGGCAGTGATGCGCGACGACGACCTGCAGGGCGCGCTGCTGCGCCAGTTGGGCTTCTCGCTCTCGGTGCTGCTGGTCGAGATCCCGCTCGGCATCGCGCTGGCGCTGGCGATGCCGGCCAAGGGCTGGAAGTCGTCGGCAGTGCTGGTGCTGGTCGCGATCTCGCTGCTGATCCCGTGGAACGTGGTCGGGACGATCTGGCAGATCTACGGCCGCACCGATATCGGCCTGATGGGCGCAACGCTCGCAAAGCTGGGCATCGACTACAGCTACACCGGCAACGCGACGCACGCCTGGCTGACCGTGCTGCTGATGGACGTATGGCACTGGACGCCACTCGTCGCGCTGCTCTGCTACGCCGGGCTGCGCGCCATCCCCGACGCCTACTACCAGGCAGCGAGCATCGACGGGGCGTCCAAGTTCGCCGTGTTCCGCTACATCCAGCTGCCCAAGCTCCGCGGCGTGCTGATGATCGCCGTGCTGCTGCGCTTCATGGACAGCTTCATGATCTACACCGAGCCCTTCGTGCTGACCGGCGGCGGGCCGGGCAACGCGACCACGTTCCTGAGCCAGTACCTGACGCAGAAGGCCGTCGGCCAGTTCGACCTCGGCCCGGCAGCGGCGTTCTCGCTGATCTACTTCCTGATCATCCTGCTGCTGTGCTTCATCCTCTACACCTGGATGCAGCGCGTGGGCACGGCGGACAAGACTGAGGCCGGCCATGGCTAGCCTGTCGCCGAGCCGCCGCAAGACAGGCGCTCCCCAGCGGCCACAGAGGAGCCGCTCGTGGCCCCTGGGGGGCCGCGCGCAGCGCGTAAGGGGTCGTCATGGATGAGCGACGCTTCAAGAAGCGGACGATCTTCCTGATCGCCTACCTCGTGTTCGCCGTCCTGCCCGTGTACTGGATGGTCAACATGTCGTTCAAGACGAACGAGGAGATCCTGTCGGTGTTCAGCCTGTGGCCGCGCGTGCTGACCTTCGACAACTACAAGGTCATCTTCACCGACGTCTCGTGGTACTCGGGCTACATCAACTCGATGATCTACGTGGCTATCAATACCGTGGTCTCGCTGCTGGTGGCGCTGCCGGCGGCGTACGCGTTCTCGCGCTACACGTTCATCGGCGACAAGCACGTGTTCTTCTGGCTGCTCACTAACCGCATGACGCCGCCGGCGGTGTTCTTGCTGCCCTTCTTCCAGCTCTACACGACGCTCGGCATGATGGACACGCACATCGCGGTGGCCCTCGCCCACCTGCTGTTCAACGTGCCGCTGGCGGTGTGGATCCTGGAAGGCTTCATGAGCGGCGTGCCGCGCGAGATCGACGAGACGGCCTACATCGACGGCTACTCGTTCCCGCGCTTCTTCCTGACCATCTACATCCCGCTGATCAAGGCAGGCGTCGGCGTGGCGGCGTTCTTCTGCTTCATGTTCAGCTGGGTCGAGCTGCTGATGGCGCGCACGCTGACGAGCGTGAACGCCAAGCCGATCGTCGCCGTGATGACGCGCACCGTCTCGGCCTCGGGCATGGACTGGGGCGTGCTCGCGGCGGCCGGCGTGTTGACGATCGTGCCGGGCGCGATCGTGATCTATTTCGTGCGCAACTACATCGCGAAGGGGTTCGCGATGGGGAGGGTGTGAAGCGAAGGGCGAGGGGCCCCGGCAACGGGGATCGACCAGCGCAACACCCGGGCGAAGGAGAGGGGCTCGATGCCCCTCGACTGAGTGATCGAGGAGAGTCGAATGTTCGAGTGGATGGCCTGGACGCTGCCGGTGGCGGTGTTCTTCAGCTGCATCGCGCTGATGCTCGTCGGCATGACGGTGTGGGAGCTCAAGTCGCCGACTGTGCTGCGCAAGGGCTTTCTGCCGATCGCGACGACGCGCGGCGACCGGCTGTTCATCGGCCTGCTCTCGGCCGCCTACCTGAACCTGGCCTTCGTCGCGGTGAGCGAGAAGATGATCACCTGGTTCAGCCTCGAGCAGGAGCCGTCGATCTGGTTCAGCTTCGTCGCGTCGATGGCGTTGCTGGCGCTGGTCATGAAAGAGGGTTGAACCCCTGACGAACGAGGGCGCTGGCCATCGCTTCCCAGCCAGCGCCTGTTGCGGTGAAAGGGGAGCACCACTGAGGAGACCGAAATGAAATTGCGCTTGAATGCCGTGGCCTTTGCGGCCGCCGCCTTGGCATCGGCCAGGGCGCATGGGCTGGCGAGGCCGAGGCCAAGAAATGGATCGACGCCGAGTTCCAGCCGTCCACGCTGAACAAGGACCAGCAGATGGCCGAGATGAAATGGTTCATCGAGGCGGCCAAGAAGCTGCAGGCCAAGGGCGTGAAGGAGATCTCGGTCGTCTCCGAGACCATCACCACGCACGAATACGAGAGCAAGACGCTCGCCAAGGCCTTCACCGAGATCACCGGCATCACCGTCAAGCACGACCTGATCCAGGAAGGCGACGTGATCGAGAAGCTGCAGACCTCGATGCAGTCCGGCAAGTCGATCTACGACGGCTGGATCAGCGACTCGGATCTGATCGGCACCCACTACCGCTACGGCAAGATCTTGAACCTGACCGACTACATGGCCGGTGCTGGCAAGGAGTACACGAACCCGGGGCTGGACCTGAAGGACTTCATCGGCACCAGCTTCACGACCGCGCCGGACGGCAAGCTCTACCAGTTGCCCGACCAGCAGTTCGCCAACCTGTACTGGTTCCGCGCCGACCTGTTCGCGCGCCAGGACCTGAAGGACAAGTTCAAGGCCAAGTACGGCTACGACCTGGGCGTGCCGCTGAACTGGAGCGCGTACGAGGACATCGCCGCGTTCTTCAGCGAAGACGTGAAGACGATCGACGGCAAGCCGATCTACGGCCACATGGACTACGGCAAGAAGGACCCGTCGCTGGGCTGGCGCTTCACCGACGCCTGGCTGTCGATGGCCGGCACCGCCGACATCGGCATCCCGAACGGCAAGCCGGTGGACGAGTGGGGCATCCGCGCCTCTGCCGACGGCTGCACGCCGCTGGGCGCGTCGGTGTCGCGCGGTGGCGCCACCAACTCGCCGGCCGCCGTCTATGCGTTGACGAAGTACGTCGACTGGATGAAGAAGTACGCGCCCAAGGAAGCCACCGGCATGACCTTCGGCGAGGCTGGCCCGGTACCGGCGCAGGGCCAGATCGCGCAGCAGATCTTCTGGTACACGGCGTTCACCGCCGACATGACCAAGCCGGGCCTGCCGGTGGTCAACGCCGACGGCACGCCGAAATGGCGCATGGCGCCCGGCCCGAACGGCCCGTACTGGAAGCAGGGCATGCAGAACGGCTACCAGGACGTGGGCTCGTGGACCTTCTTCGACAAGCAGGACGCGAACCGCACGGCCGCGGCCTGGCTGTATGCGCAGTTCATCACCGCCAAGACGACGTCGCTCAAGAAGACCATCGTCGGCCTGACGCCGATCCGCGAGTCCGACATCCAGAGCAAGGCCATGACCGACCTCGCGCCCAAGCTCGGCGGGCTGGTCGAGTTCTATCGCAGCCCGGCGCGCGTTGCGTGGACGCCGACCGGCACCAACGTGCCCGACTACCCGAAGCTCGCGCAGCTCTGGTGGAAGAACGTGGCGGTGGCCGTGACCGGCGAGAAGACGCCGCAGGCGGCAATGGACAACCTGGCCGAGGAGATGGACCAGGTGATGGCCCGCCTCGAGCGCGCCGGCATGGCCCGCTGCGCGCCCAAGCTCAACCCGAAGAGCGACCCCAGCAAGTGGCTGAGCGACAAGAGCGCGCCGTGGAAGAAGCTGGCGAACGAAAAGCCCAAGGGCGAGACGATCGCCTACGAGACGCTGCTCAACGCCTGGAAGGCGGGCAAGGTGCGCTAAGCTGGGCTGAACAGCCGATATGGCGACAGGGCCGCGTGACGCGCAAGCATCACGCGGCCCTTTTCATGCGCGGCATACAGGGGGATGGATCGCACGATCTCGCTGTGTCAGAATGTTTTGCATGAAGCCCCTCCACGCAGCCCGGTTCGCACTGATCTGGTTTGCGTTGTCCGTGGGCGTCGCGATCGCCTCGCCGTGGGTCAAGCCCCAGTCGCTGCAGATCGTCTGCTCGGGTGCGAGCAGCAAGCTGCTGGCGGCAGTCAGCGACGATGGCTCGTTGCCCGACAGCGGTCCGCAGCTCGACTGCCCGGCGTGCCTGTTCTTCGGTGCGCCGCTCCCCGCGGCATCGACCCCGGCCTTTGCGGCCGTCGACCACGCGATGTTTGCGGTGCGGGCCATTGCGCCCGACCCCGCTGCCCTTGCCAGCGCGGCACCCCTACCCGCGCGCGGCCCCCCGCTCCCGATCTGACCCGTCTGACACGCGGGCGGCCGACGCCGCCTGGTGTCGAAGAGCCTGCGACCGCTGTCCATCGACGGTGATGACCGCAAGGCATGCCGGTGCGCATTGGGCACTGGCGTTCGGCAGCTCGACGCGCTATGTGCAGAGGCCGGCGGGCCTGCCCGCCGTCCGATCCCGGGCCACCGGCTCGCCTGCCATCGCGCCACCGTACCCACACCTTCCGGCAATTCCGGAAGTCACTGAGAGAGACACGAACATGAAACTCAAGAAATCCACGCTGGCCGCGATGCTGGCGCTGGCAGGCGCCGCGCCGGCCTTCGCCCACATCTCGTACAAGGCGGACTTCGGAACGCTCGATGGCGTCGGCGACACCGGCCTGAGCTCGCTCGGCAAGACGGTCACCAGCAACGCTGGCTGGGCCGACGCAGCCGACAACTCGCCGGGGGACGTCCTGACCTGGGGAGACAGCCACAAGTCTGCGGCGTACACCTTTGTCCTGACGACCCTTTCGTCGGTGACGTTCTCGGCGCTCGCCAACGCCGCCGTGCCGGGCGCGGTGGACGGCCTGCTGCCCGGCTTTTCGATCTACGAAGGCAAGGCGGCGGTCAAGTCAGGCGACCCGCTTGCCTGGCCCGGCACGCAGACCTCTGCGGACTACGACTTCTCGGTGGCATCGACGATCTGGCTCAACACCTTGCCAGGAGGCGCCGCCGGCCACAGCGGCGTATGGAATGCACTTGGCGACTGGAAGGTCGGCGGCGACGGCGATACCGTTCCCGGCGGCACCGACTTCTCGCAGCTGAGCAGCTTCACCTACAGGGGCTCCGCCTTCGCCACGTCGGGCACCTCGGCCAGCGGCACGTTCGTGCTCGGCCCCGGCACGTACTCCGTGTTCGTCGGCGGCAACGACTTCGCCAACTACGGTGCCGCGACCAAGTACGGCCTGGACGTGGCCTTGAGCGTAACGGCCGTTCCCGAACCCGAAACCTATGTCCTGATGCTCACCGGCCTGGCACTGCTGGTGAGCCGCCGCAGCGCTGCCAGTGCCTGAACCCTCCAGCCATTCACGAAAGGACGACATCATGAAGAAGCACCTCCTCGCGATCACGCTGGCCACGCTGGCCGGCACCGCCTTGGCTCACGAGGCCACCTACAACGTCACCGCCACCTGGTTCGAGCCGATGACGCAGCCGAGGGACTCGATCTTCAAGGGCAGCTTCGACTACGACGAGCACACCCACACGGTATCGAACCTGCAGGGGCTGCTCAGCGAGTCGATGACCGGCGGCGGGGATCCGGCCCACATGACCTGGCTGTCGCTGACGAACCAGCTCAAGAGCTGGCACGACGATGCCCTCGGCGGCACCTTCGCCGCGACGTTCAAGAATGCGAACACCAACACCTTCACGACCAACACTGCGTTTGGCGGCACGGACGGCTGGTCGCCGGGTTCGGGAATGGGGCTTTACTACGGTTTCCCCGGCGGCCCCAATCCGGGTAACGCCTATGCGCTGATCTTCGTGCCGGACGATCCGTTGGCGGCCCTGAGCAAGGCTCAGCTCGACAAGATCGCCTACGCCGACTGCGCACCTGGGGGCATGATGATGACGACGTGCATGACCGGCACCAGCGTGGCGGGATACGGAACCATTGGCACCATGGACGGCTTTCCGTATTCGCAACTGATCACGGCCGCCGTGCCCGAGCCCGGGACCTACGCCATGCTGATCGCAGGTCTCGGCTTGCTGGGCTTCGTGGCGGGGCGGCGGCGCGCAGATGCGTGAGTCGTGAGCTCGACACGGCGAGCGCGGGGGAGCCGCCCGCGCTCGCCTCCTCGACCCGCGCAACGGCTGACGACCCTTGAAAGCGCCCGCCTCTGCTCGCCGTGGCCTTGCCATGAGCTTCGCCCTGACGCCGCTGGCATTGCTGCTGGCGGGCGTGCCGCGGGCGGCCGGCTCGGAGGAGCTTGCGCCCGTGATCGTCCGCGGCACCAGGCTCCCGGCCGAGTCGGGTCTGGGGGCCTCGAGCCTCGACGCGGCGGGGCTGGCGTCCAGGCGCAGTGCGACCAGCGACAGCGCAAGGCTGCTGCAGGACGTTCCCGGCGTGAGTCTCTACAGTGCGGGGGGCATCTCGAGCCTGCCGGCCATCCGCGGCCTGGCCGACGACCGTCTGCGCATCCAGGTCGACGGCATGGACCTCACGGCAGCGTGTCCGAACCACATGAATCCGGTGTTGTCCTATATCGACCCGAGCCGGGTCGCCGGCGTCACGGTGTATGCCGGCATGACGCCGGTGAGCGTCGGTGGCGACAGCATCGGCGGCACGGTGCTGGTGAAGTCCGCAGCGCCGGAGTTTGCAGATGAAGCGACCCCCGCCTTCGCCCGCGCCCAGGCGGGCACCTTCTACCGCAGCAACGGCTCCGGCTGGGGCTACAACCTGGGGGCCACCTGGGTGGGCGAAGGCGTGAACCTGTATGCCAGCGGATCGAGTTCGCAGGCGGACAACTACGTGGCCGCGGCGGCCTTCAAGCCCGTCGCGCAGGGCCAGGAAGGCGGGCCGCTGCTGCCCGGCGACCTCGTCGGTTCCAGCGCCTACAACGGCTCGAACAATGTCGACTTCGGGATTGCGGTGCGGCACGAGAACCATCTGCTGCAACTCGGCCTGGGCGAGCAGAAGGTGAGTTTCGAGGGCTTTCCGAACCAGCGCATGGACATGACCGCCAACCAGAACAGGCTGCTCAACCTGCGCTATACCGGCCGCTTCGCCTGGGGCGACGTGGAGGCGCGCGTCTACGGTCAGGACACCGAGCACGAGATGAACATGGGCCCCGATCGCTACACCTACGGCACCGGCATGCCGATGGACGCGACGGCGCAGACCCGGGGCGCGGCCGTCCAGGCGAACTGGCTGCTGTCGGACGCCGACATCGTGCGCCTGGGCGCCGCGTACCTGAACTACACGCTGTACGACTGGTGGCCGCCGGTGGGCGGGGTGATGGGCCCCAACACGTTCTGGAACATCGACTACGGTCAACGCGAGAATCTGGATGCCTTCGTCGAGTGGGAGTCCCGCCTGGACGAACGCTGGGTCGGGTTGATCGGGGTTCGCAGCAACAACGTCAGGACCAACGCGGGCCCGGTGCAGGGCTACGACAACGGCCTGCCGATGTGGGGCGACGATGCCGCCGCCTTCAACGCGCAGGACCGCCAGCGTACCGATCACAACTGGGACTTCACCGCGCTGGCGCGCTACGAAGCCGCGCCGACGCTGGACGTCGAGGCGGGCTATGCGCGCAAGTCGCGCTCGCCCAATCTCTACCAGCGTTACGTGTGGTCGACGCAGCCGATGGCGGCGTTGATGAACAACCTCGTCGGCGACGGCAACGGCTACATCGGCGATGTCGACCTGCGGCCCGAGGTGGCGCACACGGTCAGCGCCACCGGCCGCTGGCACGATGCCGACAAGGCCCGGTGGAGCCTGAACGCGACGGCCTACTACACGCAGGTCAACGACTACATCGACGCCAAGCGCTGCGACTTCAGCCAGTGCAGCGCCGCCAACGTGACCGCGACGACGGGTTTCGTGCTGCTGCAGTACGTGAACCAGTCGGCCCGGCTGTATGGGTTTGACGTGGCGGGGCAGATGCCCCTGGCGCAGAGCGAGGAGTACGGAAGCTTCACCGGCAGCGCGCTGCTCAACTACGTGCGGGGCCAGAACCGCAGCACCGGCGACAACCTCTACAACATGATGCCGCTCAACCTCAAGCTGGCCGTGACGCAGCAGTGGGGACGCCTGACCAACACGGTCGAGTTCCAGGCCGTGGCGGCCAAGACGAAGGTCTCCCAGGTCAGGAACGAGGTCCCCACTGCTGCCTATCAACTGCTCAACCTGCGCAGCAGCTTCGAGTGGACGAACGCCCGCCTCGATGTCGGCATCGAGAACGTTCTGAACCGCTTCTACTCGCTGCCACTGGGCGGCGCCTACCTGGGGCAGGGACCTTCGATGACGACCAATGGCATTCCCTGGGGCGTCAGCGTGCCCGGCATGGGGCGTTCGATCCAGGTCGCGCTGAGCATGACCTACTGAAATCCGCAATCTTCTCCGAGACATCCCATGAAGATCGAACATCGCGCGCACGGCAGGTTCGGCCTCGCGCTGGCAGCCCTGGCTTGCGTCTTGTCGTCAGGCTGCGGCGGCGGAGACGGCCCGGCCATCGAGGCGCGTCCGCAGAGCGTTCAGTTCAGTGAAGCACCCCCAGCGGTGAATGCGCCGGGCACCGCGGTCATCTCTGCCCAGGCGAGCTCCGGGCTGGCGGTGGTCTACGCCAGTGCCACGCCCAGAACCTGCGTCGTCGACAAAGCCACGGGAGTGGTCACCGGCCTTGCGGCGGGCCACTGCACGATCGCCGCCGATCAGCCCGGCAACACGACCTACGCGCCGGCACCGCGAGTCACGCAGGACCTGATGGTGATCGCGGGGCAGACCATCACGTTTAGTGCTCCGCCCGCGTTGAGTCTGTTCGGCTCCGCCCTGGTGGTGGCCACGGCGAGCTCCGGCCTGGCCGTCGCCTACAGCAGCCTCACTCCCGACGTCTGCACCGTCAATGCCGGCACCGGCCTCGTCACCGACCTGACGGCGGGCACCTGCACCATCGCGGCCGACCAAGCTGGCAACGCAAACTATGACCCGGCGCCGAGGCAGGTGCAGACGCTGACCGTCGCCGCGGCGCAGCCGCCCGTCTCGCTGCCTGGCGTTCCCACCGCGGTAGCCGCAACCCTCGGCGCCACCGCGAACACCGTCCTCGTCACCTTCGGCGCGACGGACAGTGGCGGAAGCCCCATCACCGGTTATCGCGTGGTGTCCAGTCCGGCCGGCCTCTCGGCGGCCGGGGCGTCATCCCCCGTCAGCGTGACCTGTCCCGTGACGTGTTCGGGCTATGCATTCGCAGTCCAGGCCAGCAACGGCGTCGGCGACGGTGCGTTGTCGGCTGCCGTCGAGGTCCTGACCACCTACGACGTCATCGAAACCTTCTACGAGCCCGACACCCAGCCGAGGGATTCGATCTTCATCGGAATCTTCACCTTCAACTCCACGACCGGCAAGGTGTCGAATCTCAAGGGCATCCTGAGCGAGTCGATGACGGGAACCCCGGTTCCCTACCCGCACGACACCATGACCTGGCTGCCGCTGAACTACCAACTGTCGGCGGTGTACGACGCGACGCTGGGCGGGCTGCTCGTGACCACGTTCCTGAACAACAACACCAACACGCTCTCGAACAACCCTGCGTTCGGCGGCACGAACGGCTGGGCGCCGGGCTCGGGATCAGGTCTCTACTTCGGCTTCCCGGGCGCCAACCCAGGCAACGCCTACGCCATGATTTTCGTGAACACGACCAATCCGACGGCCCCGTTGACCCAGGCGCAGATTGACAAGCTGGCCTACGCGGACTGCGCACCGGGCGGCATGATGGGCGCGACCTGCATGACCGGGACCACGGTCGCGGGCTACGGGACCATCGGCACGATGAGCGGCTACCCCGTGTCGCAGACGATCACGAAGAGGCCATGAACATGCCGCCCCGTGGTCGATCCGCGGA
Organism: uncultured bacterium; assembly: GCA_963779155.1. Lineage (GTDB taxonomy): Bacteria > Pseudomonadota > Gammaproteobacteria > Burkholderiales > Burkholderiaceae_C > CAIKUF01. Next base: position 40,702 of record CAVZXE010000019.1, read on the forward strand.
TTCGTCCTGCGACTGTCAGCGGATCGGCAACCGTCCCGCTCGGGCCGTCATCCACCCGAAGGATCACTCGTCATATTGAGCTCGGTTCAGAGCGCCCGGAAGGGCCTGTTCACGATCCTCGGCGTGTTCGCGCTGGCAGACGCGGGCGCCCAAGTCGCGCCGCCCGCCGCTCCGCGCGAGCCCATCGCGCCGCAGGAGCCCCGAACCCAGGTTCAGCAGCTGGTCGCGCGCCAGAAGGCCGCCCGCATCGACACCGTGGCCCTCGAAACCACGGGGCCGGTGCTTACAGCGTTCAACTCCGCCGCGACGCTCGATGTCGGCAAGGCGGCTTCGCCGTTCTCGGTAACGGTCAAGGCGACCGACGGCTGTGGAGCTTCACCTGCGGCTGCGCAACCGACGCCGCCGGAAACTACAGCCACTTCGACGCGGCCGCACTCGATGCGCTGGGCAACACCACGTTCACGGTCGTCAACAAGCCCGGCTACGACCTGACGAAGCTCGCACTCTCCTCGGGTAGCCTGATCACACCGACGGTCTCGGTCGCTTCGCACCAGCCTGGCACGACCGACAAGGATCGCTACGCAGGCGCCTGGCTGACCGCACCCGATGGCGACAACACCGCCCTCGCGGGCGTCCGGCAAGCCTATGCCGACTTCTACCAGCTCGCCGACCCGGGCACGTGCATCCACCTCAACGGCTATGTCTACGCCACCGGGAAGTCGAGCGTCAAGCTCGCCGTCGGAACGCAGGGCTCCTTCGCGCGCGGAAACGTGCCCGGCGACTACGAACTCCACTCCGTCTACCTGCACGACTACGCGGGCAACTACGCTTCAACTGCACGGCCAGAAGTTCGGCGGCACGACCGACTTCAGCGCGCTGTTGTTCCCGGCTACGGTGCGCAGGCTCACGCCCTGACGCCGCAGCCGCGCCCGGCAGTCGCACGCGCTTGCCCCCCGGCCGCTGCAGGGATGCACGGTCTGGCTCATACTGCGCTGCAACATCCCTTGATACAACCGTCGCCGCCGCCGCCATGTCGCCCCTGATCGCCCTCGTCGTCGCCCACGGCACGCTGCTCGTGTTCGTCGCCACGCTGGCCGCGCGCATCGGCGCGCCGGTGCCGGCAGCGCCGGTCCTCGTGATTGCCGGCGGGCTCGCTGCCGCGGGGCAGATGTCGTGGGTGGCCGCGCTCGCTGCCGCGATCGTCGCCAACATCCTCGGCGACGGCCTGTGGTTCTGGGCCGGGCGCCTGCATGGCTACCGCGTGCTCCGGCTCCTTTGCCGCATCTCGCTGTCGCCCGACTCGTGCGTGCGCCAGAGCGAAGCCTTCATCCTGCGCTGGGGCGGCAGCTCGTTGATCGCCGCGAAGTTCGTGCCCGGGGTCTCGATCGTGGCGCCACCGATGGCGGGTGCGCTCGGCATGTCGGTCCCCGTCTTCCTGGGTTTCGAGACCCTGGCCGCAGCGATCTGGGCCACGCTGTTCCTCGGCATCGGCTGGGTCTTCGCCGGTCAGATCCAGCAGGTCATGGACCTGCTCTCGGCGCTCGGACTGGTGGCCGTGGCCGCGCTGCTCGTGATCGTGGCCGCGTATCTGGCACTGCGCTACTGGCGGCGCCGCCTGTTCCTGAACGGCGTCGCGATGCCGCGCATGGGTGTGGCCGAGCTGCGCGCGCTGATCGACGGCGGCGCTGCGCCGGTCATCATCGACGTGCGCTCGGGCGCTGCGCGCACGGTCGACGAGCGGCGCATCCCGGGGGCCATTGCGATCGAACTGGGCGACATCGAGCGCATGGCCCCCACGTTGCCGCGCGACCGCGAACTGGTGCTCTACTGCAACTGCCCGAACGAAGCCTCGGCGGCGAGCGCGGCCGGGCGGCTGGCCGCCATGGGCTTCGCGCGCGTGCGTCCGCTGGCCGGCGGGCTCGAGGCCTGGGTGGCCTCGGGGCACCAGGTCGAGCTGCACGAGCGGCAATCGACGGACGGCCTGGCCGCATCGCTTGCAGACGCATCGCCCGGATGATGGCGCCACTTTCGCCGCGCGCTGGCCCGAACGAGGCCGTGCCCGGACACAGGGGCCTGCCGGCGCCGGGCCTCGTGCATGCCGAACGCCAGTTCGCACGGGGGGCGCGAGCGTGCTTGCCCGGCGAGCGGGGCGGTGGCGGCCGGATGGCGATGCCTCGGTAAGATGGGCATGGCCATTCGCCGCGAGCCCATCGCCGCCCTGAACGGTGATGGGCGCGCCGCGGCCTGAGGGTGATTCCGCATGCGTATCGCGATCCTCACTTTCGACGGTTTCAACGAGATCGACTCGTTCATCGCGCTCGGGCTGCTCAACCGTCTGAAACCATTGGGCTGGAAGGCCGAGCTCGCCTGCCCGTCGGCGCGCGTGACTTCGATGAACGGGGTGACGGTCGAGGCACAGCAGCCGCTCAGGTTCGCGAACGAGGCCGACGCGGTGCTGATCGGCAGCGGCATCTACTCCCGCGCGATCGCCGAGAACAGCGCGCTGATGGATCGCCTGAGCCTCGACCCGCTGCGCCAGTCGATCGGCGCGCAGTGTTCGGGCGCGCTGCTGCTGGCGCGCCTGGGCCTGCTGGCGGACATGCCGGCTTGCGCCGACACGAGCACGAGACCCTGGCTCGTCGAGGCCGGTGTGCGGGTGGTCGATGAGCCCTTCCATGCGCGGGGCCCCATCGCCACCGCGGGCGGCTGCCTCGCGTCGCAGTACCTCGCCGCCTGGCTGATGGCCAGCCATGCGGGCTTCGAAGCGGCGGCGCAGGCACTGCGCAGTGCGGCGCCGGTGGGTGAAAAGGACGCCTATGTGGCCACGATGCTCGACCGGGTGAGGCCCTTCGTCGACGGACCCTACCGCTGATCGGCGCGAGCCTCCATCCGGCATCGTCGAGACCTCGCGGCCCGCTTGCATCGCGCGGGCGCGACAGGCGGTAGGCGGGCGTGAGCAGGGATAATTAGCGGTTTCCATCCAGCGGCCCGGTCCCGGTGCCGCGCTCCCATGTCCGACCTGACCCCCGAGGTGCGCCGCCGACGCACCTTCGCCATCATTTCCCACCCCGACGCCGGCAAGACCACGCTGACCGAGAAGTTGCTGCTGTTCTCGGGCGCGATCCAGATCGCCGGCAGCGTCAAGGCGCGCAAGGCGACTCGGCACGCGACGAGCGACTGGATGGAGATCGAGAAGCAGCGCGGCATCTCGGTTGCCAGTTCGGTGATGCAGATGGAGTACCGCGACTGCGTGATCAACCTGCTCGACACGCCGGGCCACCAGGACTTTTCCGAAGACACCTACCGCGTGCTGACCGCGGTGGACGCGGCGCTGATGGTGATCGACGCCGCCAACGGCGTCGAGCCGCAGACGCGGCGGCTGCTGCAGGTCTGCCGCGCGCGCAACACGCCGATCCTCACCTTCGTCAACAAGATGGACCGCGAGGTGCAGGAGCCGCTGGCGCTGATGGAAGAGATCGAGCGCGAGCTCGGCATGGAGGTCGTGCCCTTCACCTGGCCGGTGGGCATGGGCAAGCGCTTCCATGGCGTGATGGACCTGCGCGAGCAGCGCATGCGCGTGTTCCGCCCCGGGGAGGACCGCAACCGCCAGGATGACGAGCGAAACGGCAACGAGATCATCGACGGCCTCGAGAACCCGATCTACGCCGAGCGCTTCGGCGCCGAGTACGAGCACGCGAAACACGACATCGAGCTGCTGCGCGATGCCGCGCCGCCCTTCGACGAGGCGCAGTTCCTGGCCGGCCATCAGACGCCGATGTTCTTCGGCTCGGCGATCAACAACTTCGGCGTGCGCGAGGTGCTCGACGCGCTGGTGGACCTGGCCCCGCCGCCCGGCGAGCGCATCGCGATCCAGCGCGTGGTGCAGCCCGACGAGCCCAAGTTCAGCGGCGTCGTGTTCAAGATCCAGGCCAACATGGATCCGGCGCACCGCGACCGCATCGCGTTCCTGCGCGTCGCGAGCGGCCACTTCGAGCGCGGCATGCGGCTCAGGGTGACACGCTCGGGCAAGGAACTGCGGCCGAACACCGTCGTGAGCTTCCTGTCGCAGCGGCGCGAGCTGCTCGACGAAGCGTATGCGGGCGACATCATCGGCATCCCGAACCACGGCGTGCTGCAGCTCGGCGACACGCTGACCGAAGGCGAGCCGCTGCAGTTCACCGGGCTGCCGTTCTTCGCGCCCGAGATGTTCCGCAGCGTCGAGGTGGCCGACCCGCTGCGCACCAAGCAGTTGAAGGCCGGGCTGACGCAGCTCGGCGAGGAAGGCGCGATCCAGGTCTTCCGCCCGATCGCCGGGTCGGTGCTGTTGCTCGGCGCCGTCGGGCAACTGCAGTTCGAGGTCGTGGCGCACCGGCTCGAACACGAGTACGGCGTCAAGGCGCGCATCATGCCCAGCCGCTACCAGGTGGCGCGCTGGGTGACCTGCGACGACCCGAAGGAGCTGCAGCGCTTCATCGACGGCAACGCCCACCGCGTGGCCTACGACGCGGTCGATGCGCCGACGGTGCTGGTGGAATACGCGCCCGAGCTGCGGGCCATCGAAGCCAACTGGCCGAAGATCAAGTTCCACGCCCTGCGCGAGCATGCGGGGCTGGTGTTTCAGCGGCAGATGCACGGTTGACGCGAGAAGACTCTAGGTAATACACTTCGTATTACCAGCGCTGCCCAAGATGCCATGACCGTCACCGTCAAGCTCGATCCGCTGCTCGAAGAGCAACTGCGGCGACGCGCCGCGGCCAGTGGTGCCACGACCAGTGACGTGATCCGCCAGGCGCTGGTCGCATACCTGTCCGCGCCGGGCGGTATCGCACCGGCCTCTGCCCATGCGCTCGGTGCCGATCTGTTCGGCCGCCATCGCGGCGCGCCCGAACTCGCAGAACGCCGCAAGTCGCTGCTCGCCGACGCGTGGGCCGCCAAACATCACGCGCGCCGGTGAGGCGCCCCGCCGAGGCGGCGCGAGAGCCGTCCCCGCGATACCGGGTGGCGCATGCCGGGCCGGTGCTCGTCGACAGCGGGCCGTTGATCGCGCTGTTCAACGCGGCGGACCGCTGGCACGGCACCGTGCTCGCCTGGCTGGAGGCGAACCCGGCGGCGGCGTTGCTCAGCACCTGGCCGGTGGCCACCGAAGTCTGCGCGCTGCTCGCCCGCCGCATCGCCAACGACTGCGCGCTCGACTTCCTGCGCTGGGCGCAGCGCGGCGGCATCGCACTCGACGGCGCCGCGCCGGGCTCACTGACCGAAGTGTTGCGCATCAGCGAGCGTTTCGCCGACCTGCCCTTCGACCTGGCCGACGCGTCGATCGCCGAAGCCGCTGCGCGTTTGCGCATCCGTCACGTGCTGACGATCGACGCCGACTTCGACATCTACCGCGACAAGGGCCGCAAGCCGCTGGTCAACGTACTGCGGTAGTCGTGCGCCAGCGGACCTGAAGCTCTTGCCCGAGCCGAGGCGCTGCGAGCGACATGCCTCGCGACGCGATCGGGCGCCAGTGGGCTACGCTCGCGCCTTCGACACTGCAGGAACCCTCATGCCACGCCCCGTCCTAGAAGAAGCGCAGATCCACCCCGCGATCCGCGACAAGATCGAGAACCTGCACATCGACATCGTGCACAACGTGCGCTCGGCCGCAGCGTCGAACCCGGTGCTCGTCGTCGGCATGGCGGGCAACCCGTTCTGCAAGCGCGCGCGCAAGGCGCTCGCCGCTGCGAGCGTGCCGCACCAGTACCTCGAGTACGGCAGCTACTTCAGCCAGTGGCGCCCGCGCAATGCCTTGAAGATGTGGACCGGCTGGCCAACGTTCCCGATGGTCTTCGTCAAGGGCGTGCTGGTCGGCGGCGCGGAGGATCTGAACAAGCTGATCGCCAGCGGAGAGCTCCGGCGGCTGCTCGCCGATTGAGGGTCGGCTCGGGTGCTTGGCGCGCCGAGCGAACCCTAGAATGCCGTCGCATGAGCGCCCTCCGACCGTTGGAAGCATGACCCTCGGCTTGCGCCGGGGTCTGGCGGCGCTGTGGCTGGCCGCCAGCCTGTTGGCACAGGCTGGCCCGGCGCCATCGCCGCCGCCGCTCCAGGCCAGCGGCCCGGTTTCGGCGGCGCGCTGGGCAACGGGCTACGCAGCCTTCGGCGAGCCAAAGTACCCGCGCGATTTCGACCACTTCGATTACGCCGATCCGAAGGCGCCCAAGGGCGGCACGCTGCGTCTGAAGAACCCCGACCGGCGCACGAGCTTCGACAAGTTCAACCCGTTCACCACCCGCGGCAACTCGCCGGGCGGCCTGGTGATCCTGTCGTTCGAGACGCTGGCGGTGCTCAGCGCCGACGAGCCGCAAACCATGTACGGCCTGCTGGCCGAGGAGATGCTGGTCGCGCCCGACAAGTCGTCGGTCACGTTCCGCCTGCACCCGAAGGCGCGCTTCGCGAACGGCGACGCGGTCACCGCGCAGGACGTGAAGTACAGCTTCGACTCGCTGACGGGCAAGCATGCGTCGCCGACCTTCCGCTCGGCGTTCGAGGGCGTGGGCGGCGCGGTGGTGCTCGATGCGCGGACGATCCGCTTCGACCTGACCGATCGCAGCAACGACACGCTGTTCGCGATCGGCACCAACCTGTATGTCTTCTCGCGCAAGTGGGCGCTCACAAGTGACGGCAAGCCGAAGCAGTTCGACGAGATCGTGACCGAGCTGCCGATCACGAGCGGCCCCTACACCATCGGCGCCATCGACCCGGGGCGGCGCATCGAGTTCAAGCGCAACCCCGACTACTGGGCGCGCGACCTGCCGGTGCGGCGCGGCTTCTTCAACTTCGACCGCGTCGTGTACCGCTACTACAAGGACGACACCGTCGCCACCGAAGCCTTCAAGGCCGGCGAGTACGACCTGGTGCGCGTCTATGGCGCGCGCACCTGGAACCGCCAGCACAAGGGCGCCAAGTGGGACGACGGGCGGATCTCGAAGGAGCTCTTCGAGACCGGCTTCGGGCAGCACCTGCAGGCCTACGACTTCAACCTGCGGCGGCCGATCTTCCAGGACATCAGGGTGCGCGAGGCGATCGGCCTGACCTACGACTTCGACACGGCCAACGAACGCTTCAAGATGTTCAAGCGGGCACACAGCCTGTTCAACAACTCCGAATTCGCTGCCGAGGGGCTGCCGTCGGAGGCCGAGCTGAAGTTGCTCGAACCTTTCCGCAAGGAGCTGCCGCCCGAGGTGTTCGGCCCGGCCTACCGGGCACCCGGCACCGGTGGCGACGCGCTGAAACTGCGCGCCAACCTGCTCAAGGCGCGCGGGCTCCTGGAGGCCGCAGGCTGGAAGCTCGCGCCCGACGGCAAGCTGCGCAATGCGAAGGGCGAGGCGTTCGAGTTCGAGTACATGACGCCGCAGGAAGGCTCGCGCAGTGCCGATTGGGAACGCAACCTGCAGAAGCTCGGCATCACGATGAAGACGCGCCAGGTCGACTTCGCTCTCTACCGGCGACGACTGGAGAGCTACGACTACGACATGATCACCATCGTCGAGGGCCGTTTCACGCTGCCCGACGCGAGCACCTTCCTCAGGCTCTACGGCAGCAAGTCGGCCGACGAGAAGGGCAACAACAACTTCCGTGGCGTCAAGAGCGCGGCGGTAGACAGCCTGATCCAGGCCATGAGCGACGCGAAGACGATCGACGAGCTGCGCACCGCCAGCCGCGCGCTCGACCGCGTGGTGATGTGGAACCACTGGCAAGTGCCCGACCTGTATTTCTCGCGCCTGCCGACGAGCTACTGGAACAAGTTCGGCCGGCCCAAGGTCCAGCCGAAGTACTACTCGGTCGACAGCCCGAACGACCTGCAGCCGGCCTGGCCGATCAGCACGTGGTGGATCCGTGATCCGGCACAGCGTTGACCTCGCGCGCGCGAGGCGCGCCAGCGTAGTTGCGCAAGCGCTGAGCGTGCTGCTGCTGTGCGCGGCGGCGGCACCGCGGGCACAGGCTCAGCCGGCCCCGCTGGCGCCGCCCTGGGTCCATGCCTACGCCGCCTTCGGCGAGCCGAAGTACCCGAAGGACTTCGCGCACTTCGACTACGTCAACCCCGCCGCGCCGAAAGGCGGGACCCTGCACCTGCGCAACCCCGACCGGCGCAGCAGCTTCGACAAGTACAACACGTTCACGATCCGCGGCAATGCCCCGGCCGGCGTGGGCATCTTCATGCTGGAGCCGCTCACGACCCTCGGCGCCGACGAGCCGCGCACGATGTACGGGCTGCTTGCGCAGGCGATGCGCATCGAGCCCGACCTGAGCGCGATCACGTTCCGCCTGCACCCGCTGGCGCGTTTCAGCAACGGCGACGCGGTGACGGCGGAAGATGTGAAGTACAGCTTCGAGTCGCTGTCGGGCAAGTATGCGTCGCCGACCTACAGCTCGGTACTGACTGGCGTGCGCCAGGCGGTCGTGGTCGACGAGCGGACGATCCGCTTCGACCTGGCCGACCGCAGCAGCGACACGCTGTTCAAGGTCGGCGCGATGTTCGTGTTCTCGCGCAAGTGGGGGCTCAAGCCCGACGGCACCCACACGCGCTTCGACGAGATCGTGAGCGAAGTCCCCCTCACCAGCGGGCCGTACACGGTCGGCGTCGCCGACTCCGGCCGGCGCATCGAATTCAAGCTCAACGCTGGCTACTGGGCGCGCGACCTGCCGGTGCGGCGCGGGTTCTTCAACTTCGAGCGCGTGGTCTACCGCTACTACCAGGACGAGGCCGTCGCCACCGAGGCCTTCAAGGCCGGCGAGTTCGACCTGGTGCGCGTCTACGGCGCGAGCGTCTGGATGCGCCAGCACAAGGGCCCCAAATGGGACGACGGGCGCATCCTCAGGCAGGCGTTTCCGATCGGCACCGGGCAGGGCCTGCAGTCGTACCAGCTGAACACGCGCCGTCCGCTGTTCCAGGACATCCGGGTCCGCGAGGCGCTCGGCCTCACCTACGACTTCGAGACGAACAACCGCTATCGGCTGTTCAAGCGCTCCAGCAGCGTGTTCAGCAACTCCGACTTCGCGGCCGAGGGGTTGCCGTCGGCGGGCGAGCTCAAGCTGCTCGAACCGTATCGCAAGGAGCTGCCGGAGGAGGTCTTCGGCCCGCCTTTCGTCGCCCCGCGCACCGACAGCGATGTGCATGCGCTGCGGCGCAACCTGCTCAAGGCGCGCTCGCTGCTCGAGGCGGCCGGCTGGAAGATCGCTCCCGACGGCAGGCTGCGCAACGCCAAGGGCGAGCCCTTCGAGTTCGAGTACCTCGCGCCGGGCGATTCGGTCAACGATGCGCGGCTGAAGGCCTGGGCGCGCAATCTCGACAAGCTGGGTATCCGTTTCACGGTGCGCAATGTCGACTTCGCGCTCTACAGTCGGCGCCTGGAAGAGTACGACTTCGACGTGGTCACCATCGTCGAGGGATCGTTCGGCCTGCCTTCGGCGGCCGACTACGTGACGCTGTACGGCAGCAAGTCTGCCGACGAGAAGGGGAACAACAACTTCCGCGGCATCAAGAGCGCCGCGCTGGACCACATCCTCGACGCGATGAACCAGGCGACGACGGTCGAGGAATTCCGCGACGCCACCCGGGCGCTGGACCGCGTGGTGATGTGGAACCATTGGCAAATTCCCGAGCTGTACTCCGACTACGAGCCGATGTCGTACTGGAACAAGTTCGGCATCCCCGCCGTGCGGCCGAAGTTCTTCACCGCCGACCTTCCGCCCGACGTCGACCCGCAGCTCCCCTGGCCGCTCGTGACGTGGTGGATCAAGGCTCTCGAAAGAAGGTGACACGACCATGCTGAGCTACATCCTCAAGCGCCTGCTGCTGATGATCCCGACCTTGCTGGGCGTGTTGACCGTCACCTTCATCGTGATCCAGTTCGTGCCCGGCGGGCCGATCGAGCAGATCATGGCCGAGGCACGGATCGGCCCCGGCGGCGGCGAAGGCTCGGCCTACAAGGCCGGGCGCGACAGCGATGCCAAGCAACTCGCCGAGTTGAAGAAGCTCTATGGTTTCGACAAGCCGGTCGGACAGCGCTACGTCGAGATGCTGGCCAGCTTCGCCCGCTTCGACCTCGGGCGCAGCTTCATGCACAACAAGGACGTCTGGCAACTGATCAAGGAGAAGCTGCCGGTGTCGATGAGCCTCGGGTTGTGGGCGTTCCTGATCACCTACCTGATCTCGATTCCGCTGGGCATCGCAAAGGCGATGCGCGAGGGCTCGCGCTTCGACGTGGCGACGACACTCGTGGTGCTGGTCGGCTTCGCGATCCCGGGCTTCGTGCTTGGCGTGTTCCTGATCGTGCTCTTCGCCGGCGGCAGCTTCTGGGACGTGTTCCCGCTGCGAGGCCTCACCTCTGACAACTGGGACGAACTCGCGTGGCCGGCGCGCATCGCCGACTACTTCTGGCACCTGACGCTGCCGATGACCTGCTACGTGATCGAGAGCTTCGCCATCGTCACGCTGCTGACCAAGAACACCTTCATCGAGGAGTTGCGCAAGCAGTACGTGCTGGTCGCGCGCGCCAAGGGGCTGTCGCAGCAGACGGTGCTTTGGAAGCACGTCTTTCGCAATGCGCTGATCCCGCTGGTGACGGGGCTTCCGGCGGCGTTCGTGTTCGCCTTCTTCGGCGGCTCGATCCTGATCGAGACGCTGTTCTCGCTCGACGGGCTGGGGCTGCTGTCGTACGAGTCGATCGTGCGCCGCGACTATCCGGTGGTCCTCGGCTCGCTGTTCCTGTTCACGCTGATCGGCCTGGCGGTCAAGCTGCTGTCGGATCTGCTCTACGTGGCGGTCGATCGGCGGGTGCAGTTCGGGAGCGTGGCGAAATGACGACCCCCAAGCTTGCGGCTGCGCCGCTCCTCTGCCCCCCGAGGGGGCGTTCAGCGCCCCTGGGGCTGAGTGCCACGGCTCCATGTCCGCCTGCGCCGACTTGGACGGCGCGAAGGCCAGCCGCCTCCGGCAGCTGGCGGCCCGGCGGACGCTGACATGTCGACAAACCTATCCCTCACCCCTGTCGAAGTGAACGGCGCCGCACGGCGCGCGAAGCCCCTGTCGCCGAACCAGCGCGCCTGGGCGCGCTTCCGGCGCAACCGGATCGGCACCGCCTCGCTGTGGATCATGATGGCGTTGCTGGTGCTGAGCGCACTGGCGGAGTTCATCAGCAACGACCGCCCGCTCGTCGCGCGCTACGACGGGCAGTGGTCGTTCCCGGTCTTCCACAACCCGCCCGAGACGGCCTACGGCGGCGACTTCGCGACCCCGACCGACTGGAAGGACCCTTTCATCGCCGAGCAGTTCGCCAGGCCGGGCAACTGGAAGCTCGCGACGATCAACCCGCACTCGGCCACCTCGACCGACTACTTCCAGAAAGAGGCCAACCCCGCGCCGCCGAGCGCGAAGAACTGGCTCGGCACCGACAGCCTGGGGCAGGACATGGTGGCCAGACTGCTGTACGGCTTTCGCGTCAGCATCCTGTTCGCGCTGGCGCTGGCGGCGGTGGGCACCGCGATCGGCATCGCCGCGGGCGCGCTGCAGGGCTACTTCGGCGGCAAGGTCGACCTCGGCCTGCAGCGTCTGATCGAGATCTGGAGCTCGATCCCCGAGCTCTACCTGCTGATCATCTTCGCGTCGATCTTCGAGCCCTCGCTGCTGCTCTTGCTGGTGCTGCTGTCGCTGTTCGGCTGGGTCGGGCTGTCGGACTACGTGCGCGCCGAGTTCCTGCGCAACCGCGGCCTCGAGTTCGTCAAGGCGGCGCGCGCGATGGGCCTCACGAACCTGCAAATCATCTGGCGCCACGTGCTGCCGAACTCGATGACGCCCGTCATCACCTTCCTGCCGTTTCGCATGAGCGGGGCCATCCTGTCGCTGGTGGCGCTCGACTTCCTGGGCCTGGGCGTGCCGCCCTCGGTGCCGTCGCTCGGCGACCTGGTCAAGCAGGGCAAGGCCAACCTCGATGCGTGGTGGATCATCTTTCCGACCTTCATGGTGCTGGTGGTGACCTTGCTGCTGCTGACCTTCATCGGCGACGCGCTGCGCGACGCCTTCGACACCCGCAAGTCATGAAACACCCTGCTTCAAGCTCCAGTGGCGCGGGCCGGGCGCCGGGCCGTCCCAAGCCGGCCCGCATCCCCCTGGGGAATCGGCGAACGTACTCGTTCGACGAGGGGCGGCCATGACCCCGCTGCTGTCGGTCGAGCATCTGACCGTGAGCTTCGGGGCTTCGAAGGTCGTCGACGATGTGTCGTTCGCGATCGCGCCGGGGGAGAAGTTCGCCCTCGTCGGCGAATCCGGCTCGGGCAAGTCGATCAGCGCGCTGTCGGTGCTGCGGCTCGTCGATGCCGCGACGACGAGCGGTGCGATCCGCTTCGAGGGCGACGATCTGCTGCGAAAGTCGGAGCGCGAGATGCGCGCCATCCGCGGCGCGGCGATCAGCATGATCTTCCAGGAGCCGATGACGGCGCTGAACCCGCTCTACACCGTGGGCAACCAGATCGGCGAGGTGCTCGAGCTGCACGAGGGCTTGCCTCGGCCCCAGGCGCGCGCACGCGCCATCGAGCTGCTGGCCCGGACCGGCATCCCCGACCCCGAGCGCCGCGCCCTGGCCTACCCGCACCAGCTCTCCGGCGGGCAGCGCCAGCGGGCGATGATCGCGATGGCGCTGGCCTGCCGGCCCAAGCTCTTGATCGCCGACGAGCCGACGACGGCGCTCGACGTGACGATCCAGGCGCAGATCCTGGCGCTGCTCGACGAGTTGCAGCAAGAGATGGGCATGGCGCTGCTGTTCATCACCCACGACCTGAACCTTGTGCGCCGCTTTGCCCATCGGGTCGGCGTGATGGAGCGCGGCCGGCTGGTCGAGATCGGCCGCACGGCCGACGTGTTCGGCAACCCGCAGCACGCCTACACCCAGCGCCTGCTCGCCAGCCGCCCGCAGCGCGTCGTCCAGGCGGTGCCTGCCGACGCACCGACGCTGCTTGCGGCGCAGGACATCCGGGTCGAGTTCAAGACATCGACCGGCTGGTTCAGCCAGCGCAGCTTCGTGGCCGTCCGCGACGCCACGCTCGAGCTCAGGCGAGGCGAGACACTCGGCATCGTCGGTGAATCGGGCTCGGGCAAGACGACGCTGGGCATGGCGCTGCTGGCACTGCAGCCGATCACGGGCGGCCGCATCGAGATGGGTGCGACGCGCATCGACGACGCCGACCGCACCGCGCTGCGCGCGATGCGCCGCCGCATGCAGGTGGTGTTCCAGGACCCGTTCGCGTCGCTCAGCCCGCGCATGACGGTGGGCCAGATCGTCGGCGAAGGCGTGGCGCTTCACCTGCCCGAACTGAATGCCGCGGCGCGCGAGCAGCGCGTGCTGGACATGCTGGCCGAGGTCGGGCTGAGCGAGGCCGAGGGCCTGTTCGACGTGCTGCAACGATACCCGCACGAATTCTCTGGAGGCCAGCGCCAGCGCATCGCGATCGCGCGCGCGGTGGTGCTGCGGCCCGAGGTGCTGGTGCTCGACGAGCCGACCTCGGCGCTCGACGTCTCGGTGCAGCAGCAGGTGCTTGCGCTGCTCGCGCAGCTGCAGTTGCGTTACGGCATGAGCTACGTCTTCATCAGCCACGACCTGGCCGTCGTGCGCGCGATGGCGCACCGCGTGCTGGTGATGAAGGACGGCGACATCGTCGAGCGCGGCGAGGCGCTCGAACTGTTCGAGGCCCCGACGCACGAATACACCCGCGCGCTGCTGGCGGCGGCGCACCTGGCCTGAGCGTGACGCTACTGGACGCTCGAGGCGTCGCGCCCGCGGTGCGGGGTCTCGATCGGCGCCAGGCCTTCTGGCCGGCAGCCCCTGGCCGGTCTCGGCGCCGACGCGACGCGCCGCTTGCGCCCGCCCGTCGCTGGCATCGCGCGATGCGCCGGGCCGTCCAGGCGGCCGCGCTCGCCGCGGCCCTTGCGGCCTGCGCCGCAACGGGCGCCGCGACGCCCGCGCCCTGCCGCATCGAGGGCATTCGCACCGAGGTCCAGTGCGGCAGCGTTCGGCGCGCGCTCGACCCGGCTCGGCCCGAAGGCGCGAAGATCGATGTGCACTATGTGGTGGTGCCCGCCACGGCGCGGCGCAAGCTGCCCGATGCCGTGGTCCTGCTCGCCGGCGGCCCGGGCCAGAGCGCCATCGCGCTGGCGCCGGGCGTGCTGCCGCTCCTGGCACGCTTGAACAACCGGCGCGACATCGTGTTCGTCGACCAGCGCGGGACCGGCCGTTCGGCGCCGCTGACGTGCGAAGACCCACGCAGCCTGCCGCTGGCCGAGCAGGCCGACCCCCGCGCCCAGGAACGGATGCTGCTGCAGTGCCGCGACCGCCTGGCGCGGCTGCCCTGGCTCGGCGGTGCAGAGGGCTTGCGCCACTTCACGACCTGGGTCGCGACGCAGGATCTCGAAGCGGTGCGCCAGCAACTCGGCGGCGCGCCGTTCAACCTGGTCGGGGGCTCGTACGGCACCCGGGCGGCGCTCGACTACATGCGCCAGTTTCCGCAGGGCGTGCGGCGCGCCGTCCTCGACGGCGTGGCGCCGCCCGACATGACCTTGCCCGTCTCCAGCTCGGCCGACTCGCAATCGGCATTCGACGCGATGCTCGCGGCCTGCGAGGCCGAGGCCGCCTGCGCCGCGCATGTCCCACAGCTGCGCGCCGACTGGGCCGCGCTGCTGGCGCGCCTGCCGATGCCCGTGGCGGTGGCGCACCCGCTGAGCGGCCAGGTCGAGCGCTTCACGTTGACCCGCGACATGCTGCTCCAGTGGGTTCGCGGGCCCCTGTACGCGCCGGCGGTGGCTGCCGCGCTGCCCGCTGCGCTGCACGAGGCGGCGCAGGGGCGGATGCAGGCCTTGGCGGGCCTGGCAGCGCTGGTCGAGGGCCGGCGCAGCGCGCCGCTGGCGATGGGCATGCACTTCTCGGTCGTCTGCGCCGAGGACGCGCCGCGCCTGGCCGCGGCACCCGAGCGCCCGGGAGCCGACTTCGGCACCGGCTTCGCCGCCACCTACGCCCGCATCTGCGAGAGATGGCCCCGCGGCGAGGTGCCTGCGGCCTTCTACAAGGTGCCGCCGAGCGCCGTGCCGGTGCTGCTGTTCAGCGGCGGGCTGGACCCGGCCACCCCGCCGCGACACGGCGCGCGGGTGGCGGCTGCACTGGGCCCGAAAGCGCTGCACGTGGTGGTTCCGAACGCCGGCCACGGCGTGATGAGCATCGGCTGCGCTCGCGACCTGCTGTTTCGCTTCATCGATGCCGCATCGGACGCCGAAGCGCTGCGGATCGATGTCGATTGCGTGACGCGCATTCCGCGGCCGGGCGCGTTCGTGCCGGTGGCTGCAGCGCAGGGGCGTGCGCGATGATCGAAGTCCAGGCGCTCGCGAAGCGGTTCATTCAAGGCCATGGCCGCGGGGCCTGCGTCGTCGAGGCCGTTCGCGACCTGAGCTTCAGCGCCGCCGACGGCGCGATCACTGCGCTGCTCGGCCCCAACGGCGCCGGCAAGACGACCGCCCTGCGAATGGTGGCGGCGCTGATTGCGCCGGATGCCGGGCGGATCGGCGTCGACGGCATCGACGTGGCCGCCGATCCGCGCGCTGCGCTCGCCCGCATGGGCGTGCTGGGCGACGCACGCGGCCTGTCACCGCGGCTGACGGCGCGCGAGAACATCCGCTACTTCGGCGAGCTGCATGGCATGACGCGCGAGGCGGCCGATGCGCGCGCTTCGGCGCTGGCGGCGCTGCTCGACATGACCGCGCTGCTCGACCGCCGCACGGAGGGCTTCAGCCAGGGCGAACGCATGAAGACGGCGCTCGCCCGTGCGCTGGTGCACGACCCGCCGAACATCATCCTCGACGAGCCGACCAACGGCCTCGACGTGGTGGCCACGCGCGCCCTGCGCGACGTCCTGCGCCACCTGCGCACGCCCGCGGGAGGCGCCAAGTGCATCGTCTTTTCGACCCACATCATGCAAGAGGTCGAGCGCCTGTGCGACAGCGTCGTGGTGGTCGCCCGCGGCCGCAGCGTCGCCTGCGGCAGCGTGGCCGCACTGCTGGCGCAGACCGGCGAGCGCGACTTCGAAGAGGCGTTCGTGCAGCTCGCCTTCGGGCCCGTCGAAGGCAGCTGAGCATGAGACCTGCAACGCCAAGCCACCGATCGCGGGCCGAGAGTCGGGCCGGACCCGCGCCGGCCCCTGCCCGCCGCGAGACGCGGCCGGCGCTGGTGGCGTCCAAGCCGGCGCGGGATGGCGCGGAACCGCGCTGCTCCTTCCCCTCGGGGGAGCACAGGCGGGCAAGCATTCCCCGACTGCCCGGGGAATGCGAGCAGAAGCGCCATCCAGCATGCAAGCCGAATGGCTGGCCGACGTACTCGCCGGGCGAGTGGCTGTGATGACCCGTGACGACCTGCGCGCCGCGCGCCTCGTGTTCGCCAAGGAGCTGCTCGATGCGCTGCGCGACCGGCGCACGCTCGCGATGGTGCTGCTCTCATCGGTGATGCTCGGCCCGCTGGTGCTGCTGGCCCTGTCGGCGCTCGTCGCCTCGCAGGAGCAGCGCGCGGAGCGGCGCGAGGTGTGGATCGCAGGCGTCGAGCACGCACCGAGCCTGGTCAACTTCCTCCAGCGACAGACCTACACCGTGAAGGCCGCGCCAGCCGACTACGAACGTCAGTTGCGCGCTTCGACCCTCGGCGACCCGGTGCTCGTGGTGAGTGCGGACTTCGAAGCGCAGCTGGCCCGCGGCGAGGTGCCGCGCGTCGAGTTGGTGTCCGATAGCGCGAACCGCCAGGCCGAGGCCGGTGCCGGCCGCGTGACAGGCCTGCTCGCCGCCTTCGGCCACGAGCGCGCAGGTCTCGGCCTGGCGTTGCGCGGCGTGTCGCCGGTGCTCGCCGATCCGCTGGAGGTCGATGAACGCGACCTGGCGAGCACGCAGGCGCGCGCCAGCCAGCTGACGACGCTGCTGCCCTTCTTCGTGATGATGGCGGTGCTTTACGGAGCCCTGCACGCCGCGCTCGACACGACCGCGGGCGAACGCGAACGCGGCTCGCTCGAGCCGCTGCTGATGGTCCCGGCGCGGCGCGGCGCGCTGGTGGTGGGCAAGTGGGCGGCGGTCGCCGCGCTCGGCATGCTGGTCGCGGCGCTGAGTTGCTTCGGCTTCCTGCCCGGGCAATGGCTGCTGCGCAGCGACACGCTTCAGGCGCTGTTCCAGTTCGGGCTGCGCGAGGCGCTCGCCTTCCTGTTGCTGCTGGTGCCGTTCGCGGCGGCGCTGTCGGCGCTGCTGATGGCAGTGGCGATCCGCTGCCGGAGCTTGCGGGAAGCACAGGCCAGCAGCGCGATGGTGGTGCTGGGGGTGTCGATGTTGCCGCTGGTGAGGCTCTTCAATGAGAGCGGCGAGGCGCCCTGGCAGCTCTGGGTGCCGGCGCTGGCGCAGCAGGTGCTGATGGCCCGCGTGCTCAAGGGCGAGACGCTCGGCGCGCTGCAGGTGGCGATACCGCTGGGGGTGTGCGTGCTGCTCACGGTCGCCGGGCTGGGCTTCGTCGCCCGTGCCCTGCGCGGCGCGGCGGTTCGGTGAACCGGGCTTCTAGCGCGCCCTGCGCCCGACCGGGCCGAAGCCCCTGGGGTCGCCCACTTCAATGCCTGAGCTGGGCGAGCGCGCGCTGCACCTCGCACTGCCACGGCAGCGCATGGACAAGGCCGTTCAGGTGTGGTGCGGCCTCGACGGCCGTCAGCACCTCGCCTCCGGGGCCGAGCAGGCGCACGTTGGTGATCACGGCCATCGGGTCGGCCATCGCCACCACGCCCTGGGCGAGTTCGATCCAGTCCCAGGCCAGGCCGGCCGCCTGTTCGCCGTCGGGGTCGCCCCAGAGCGTCTGGCCGCTGCAGACCGGGTCGCCGGTGTAGGTCACGCGCGTGCCCAGGTGAAGGAAGCGTCGGCGCTCGCGATGCGGCGCCTGCCACAATACGGTCGGCCAGGCGAAGACGGCCCACGCGGGGATGGGGGCAGGCCGAGCGTGCGACGAGACGGCGGTGTGTGCTTTCATTCACGCAGTATCGGCAGGATCGGCGGCGTTGCCATCTGTAAACTGTGCCAGGGTCAGCGCAAATCGCGAAGACCGTGAATTCGGACCGGTGCGTTCGAGGGAGCCCGATGCTGCAGGGTGGGTACATGTCGGTGATGGAGGCGCGAACCGAACAGGAGTTTCGGGAGGAGATCGTGCGCTTCTCGCGGCAGCTCGGGTTCGAGACGGTGTCGGCGATCACCGTGATCGACCATCCGCTGGCCAACCCGGATTTCTTCGTCGTCGACAACGCGCCATTCGCTTACCGGGAGACCATTGACGACTCTTCGCTTGGGCGTCGCGACCCCGTATTGCAGCACTGCAAGAATCAGAGCGTTCCTATCATCTGGAACCAGGACACCTACACCACCCGCGGTCTCGGTGACATGTGGGAAGAGCAGGCCAGTTTTGGCTACCGCACCGGCATCGGCCTGGCCTTGCACATGCCCGAGGGGCGTCACTTCGTGTTGGGCGTGGACCGCCCGCAGGCGATGCCGAAGGACCCCATCGAGGTCACCCGCATGGTCGCCGACCTGCAACTCTTCGCGGTCCATGCGCAAGACGCCGCGTTGCGCATCCTGGTACCGGCAGCGGCGCAGCCCGAGCGGCCGGCGCTGACGCCGCGCGAGCTCGAGGGCCTGCGCTGGACCATGGACGGCAAGACGGCGTGGGAGGTCGGCGAGGCCCTGGGCATCAGCGAGCGCACGGCCGTGTTGCACATCAACAACGCCATGCACAAACTCGGCTGCACCAACAAGCACCAGGCAGTGCTGAAGGCGCTACGCCTGGGATTGATCCGCTAAGGCGAAGCGCATGCCTTGATTTGCTCGCTGTTGGCAGCGAGCGGCTGCGGGTACCCTGTAAGACTTGACAGTTACGCACCCCTGCGTGGCCTGCTGGAATGATTCCAGTGCGCCGCGTGGTGTGCACGAACCAAGAATCAGGAGCCCAACATGCAAGCAGCCAACCAAACCCAAGCTCGTCAAGACGCGTTCGTGAAGACCGACGTGGCAAAGCGTGCCGCGCGGGACCTCACCGGGCCGACGCTCATTTCGCCGGAACTTCTGCAACTCATCGGTGGTGGAAAGGGCGTTGCGACGACGACAACCGGTCCTTTGCTGCCGAAGAATACGTGGTAGTTGATGTTGACTGACGCGATAGCGCCCGCTTTGACGGGCGCGTCGCTCAGTCATCGGCCTCCATGGCTTTCGGGGTGCCTGAGCGCCCCCTCGGCATGACATCACTGTTCCGTCCGGAAGCAGTGGACGGTCAGCGTCAGTCGTGGCTCGGCGGCGTGAAGCTGATCCGGCCGCTGACGCTGACCGTGCTCACCGCATTCACGGTGGGCGTTGCGGCGTTGGTGGTCGCCTATCTCTTCGTCGGCGAGTACACGCGCAAGGCGCATATCAGTGGTGTGCTGGTGCCCGACCTGGGCTTGATTCGTCTTGTGCCGCCGCAAACGGCCACCGTGCTCGAAACTCACGCACGCGAGGGGCAGGCGGTGCGGCAGGGCGACCTGCTGTTCGTGCTGTCGGTCGATCGGGCCACGCTGAACGGCGATACCCAGGCTGCGGTGCAGCAGAGCCTGGCTGCGCGCGAACGCAGCCTGCAGGGCAGCGTGCGCCAGCAGTCGCTGCTGCTGCAGACCCAGCGCACCGGCCTGGAGCGCCGCCTGGCCGACATGCGGCGCGAGCTCGGCCAACTCGACGCCGAAGTCGCCACGCACGAGCAACGCCTGCTGCTCGCGCAGCAGGCACAGGCACGGCTCGAATCGCTGCGCGCGGACAATTTCGTCTCCACTGCCGCCGTGCAGGCCAAGTCCGAGGAGCTGCTCGGCCTGAAGGCCCAGTTGCAGTCTCTGGCCCGCCAGCGCGCCACGCAATTGCGCGAGATCGGCACGCTCGAAGCGCAGCAGCGCGAGCTCCCGTTGCAGGCACAGGCCCTGCAGGGCGAGACCGAGCGCAACCTGGCCGTGCTGGCCCAGGAAGCGCTCGAGAACGAGGCTCGGCAGCGCATCGTGGTGCGCGCGCCGCAAGACGGCGTGCTCACCGCAGTGATGGCCGAGCCCGGGCAGAGCGTCTCGCCGGCGGCGGCCCTGGCGAGCCTGGTGCCGGCGCAGGCCCGGCTCCAGGCCCAGCTCTACGCGCCATCGAGCGCGATCGGATTCCTGCGGCCGCAGCAAGCGGTATTGCTGCGCTACCAGGCGTTTCCGTACCAGAAGTTCGGCCACTATCCCGGCCGGGTGCTGCAGGTCTCGCGCACGCCGCTGCAGGCGAGCGAACTGGCCGGTCTGTCGCTTTCGACCGCCGCCACCGGCGCCGGTGCGGGAGCGCTCAGCGGTGGCCCGAACACCGGAGAACCGCTATACCGCATCACTGTTGCGCTCGACCAGCAGGCCGTCTCCGCGTACGGGCAGGCCCAAGCTCTCTCGGCGGGCATGCAACTCGAAGCCGACGTGCTGCTCGACCGCCGGCGCCTGATCGAGTGGCTGTTCGAACCGGTACTCGGCATCAGCGGGCGCGTCTAGCATGACGGCCCCCAAGCTCACTCCGTTCGCGCCCCCCAAAGGGGGAGCTCCGTCGGCTTGGGAGCGGCCCGGCGCCGCCTAGACATGCTCGAAGGCTTGCGCCTGGGGCTGGGCCTGCAGCGCCTGCCGCTCATCCTGCAGACCGAGGCGGCCGAGTGCGGCCTGGCGTGCCTGGCAATGGTGGCGGCGAGCCACGGCCTGCGCACCGACCTGCCGACGCTGCGCCAACGCTTCTCGCTCTCGCTCAAGGGCGTGACGATGGCCGACCTGGTCCGCATGGCCGGCGCGCTGCAGCTGAGCGCGCGCCCGTTGCGGGCCGAGCTGGAACACCTTCACCAGCTGCAGCTGCCGTGCATCCTGCACTGGGACCTGAACCACTTCGTCGTGCTGAAGTCGGTCGGCCGAGGCAGCGTCGAGATCCACGACCCGGCACGTGGCGCGCAGCGCATGAAGCTCGCCGAAGTCTCGCGGCATTTCACCGGCGTGGTGCTCGAGCTTTCGCCCGCCGCCGACTTCAGGCCCCACACCGAGCGCCAGCAGGTCACACTGCGCCAGCTGCTCGGCCACGTGACCGGCCTGAAGCGTTCGCTGCTGCAGATCTTCCTGCTCGCGCTGGCGCTCGAAGCCTTCGTGCTGCTGTCGCCGTTCTTCATGCAGTGGGTGGTGGATGGCGTGCTGCTCAGCGCCGACCGCGACCTGCTGGTCACGCTCGGCGTCGGCTTCGCGCTGCTGGTGCTGTTGCAGGTGGCGGCCGGCGCGCTGCGCTCGTGGGCCGTGCTCTACCTGTCGGCCACGCTCAATGTCCAGTGGCTCTCCAACGTGTTCGCGCACCTGCTGCGGCTGCCGCTGGCGTGGTTCGAGAAGCGCCACACCGGCGACGTGATGTCGCGTTTCGGCGCGATCCAGCACATCCAGCAGACGCTGACCACGCACTTCATCGAGGCCGTGCTCGACGGCCTGCTGGTGGTGGTGACGCTGGCGATGATGTTCGTCTACAGCACCACGTTGACGGCCATCGTGCTCGGCTCCGTGACGCTGTATGCGCTGCTGCGCTGGGCCTTCTTCCGGCCGCTGCGCACCGCGACCGAAGAAGCGATCGTCCACGAAGCGCATCGCTCGACGCACTTCCTCGAATCGCTGCGCGGCGTGCAGGCGATCAAGCTCTTCAACCGCCAGCAGGACCGCCAGGCGCGCTTCATGAACGTGGTGGTCGATGCGATGAACGCCAACATCGCCACCCGCAAGCTCGACCTGCTGCTGGCGATGTCGCACAAGCTGCTGTTCGGCCTCGAACGGGTGGCAGTGATCTGGGTCGGCGCGCTGCTGGTGATGCAGCAGAGCTTCACGGTCGGCATGCTGTTCGCGTTCATTGCCTTCAAGGAGCAATTCGCCACCCGCGTCAGCGGGCTGATCGACAAGGTGGTCGAGCTGAAGATGCTCAAGCTCCAGGGCGAGCGCCTGTCGGACATCGTGCTCACCGCGCCCGAGGAAGACGGCGCGGCTGGGGCCGCCGGCCGCGAACTCGAAGCGCGCCTCGAGCTGCGCCACCTGGCCTTCCGCTACGCCGACACCGAGCCCGACGTGCTGGCCGATTGCAGCCTGGTGATCGAACCGGGCGAGTCGGTGGCAATCATCGGGCCCTCCGGTTGCGGCAAGACGACGCTGCTCAAGCTGATGCTGGGCATGCATCCGCCGCAGTCGGGCGAGATCCTGGTCGGTGGCGTGGGCCTGCACCAGCTCGGCCTCGCGCGCTGGCGCGACATGATCGGCACGGTGATGCAGGACGAGTCGCTCTTCGCCGGCTCGATTGCCGACAACATCTGCTTCTTCGACGTCGAGCCCGACCTGGCATGGATCGAGGAATGTGCCCGCCTGGCCTCGGTGAACGACGAGATCGAGGCCATGCCGATGGGCTACCACACGCTGATCGGCAGCATGGGCGCCAGCCTGTCGGGCGGGCAGAAGCAGCGCATCCTGCTGGCGCGCGCGCTTTACAAGCGGCCGAAGTTCCTGTTCCTCGACGAGGCGACGAGCGCGCTCGACGTCGACCGCGAGCGCCTGGTCAATCTGGCCGTCGCACAGCTCAAGCTGACCCGCGTGATCGTCGCTCACCGGCCGGAGACGATCGCCTCGGCCGACCGCGTGATCGTGTTGCAACAGGGGGCTGCGCACACGCTGCAGCACTTGCAGGGCGGCGGCGCCGGACCGCGGCGGGAGCGGGCATGATGCCGGGCACGCAGCAGGAGCCGAGCGAGCCGGGCAGGGAACACGGTTTCGTCGAGCGCGTTTCGATCGAGATCGACTGGCGCGTCTGCCGCTTCGGCGAATTGAGCCCGGTGGAGCTGGCGCGCATCTACCGCGCCCGCCAGCAGGTCTTTGCCATCGAGCAGCAGTGCATCTACCTCGATGCCGACGAGTACGACGAAGTGTCCTGCCATCTTGCAGCGTGGTCGCCGCAGCACGTCGTCCCACTGGCGTATGCGCGGCTCGTGAACCCCGGCGCCAAGTACGCCGAACCCTCGATAGGGCGCGTGATCACGACCGCCCCGGCGCGCGGGCTCGGCCTGGGGCGCGAGCTGGTACGCCGCGTGATCGAGCACAGCGCGCTGGTGCATCCGCGGCAGGCGATCCGGATCTCGGCGCAGGAACGCCTGGCGCGCTTCTATGCCGACTTCGGCTTCGTGTCCGTGGGCGAGGCATACATGGAAGACGGCATCGCGCACCTGGAGATGCTGCGCACTGCGTAACGCGCGGCGCCGAAGCGGCTCGAGCTGCGCCTGGTCAGGGTTGCCCGCCCGGCGCGGTCTGGCACTCGAGGTTGCTCAGCCAGCACAGCGCCTGTTCGCGGGTGTCGCCGCACATCTCCTGCGACGGCCGCAGCGCGGCACAGACCGCCGGCCGCCCGGGCTGCCCGAACAGGCGGCAGCGCAGCCGGTCGTCGAGCTGCACGCAAGCGACGCCGGCCGGCTTGCCGCGAGGCAAACCCGGGATCGGGCTCGAAATCGACGGCGCAATGCAGCAAGCGGCGCAGGCAGGCCGACACGCAAAGGCAAGGCCGGAAGCGGGCGCGTTCACGGCAGCCTGATGCACGCTGAGGCCTCCCACGCAGCCATGCAGCGACCAAGCCCTTTGGCGATCGATAAAATGTACAAAATGTTCATCGTTGTACAAGCATGCGAATCCTGCCCTTGAGCGAGTTCCGAGCCAGCGCTTCGGCCACGCTCGACCTGGTCGAGCGTGGTGAGGTCGTGCGCATTCTGCGTCACGGCAAGCCGGTTGCGGATCTGGTGCCCATCAGACCGGAGGTGACGGCAGGCCTGCCGGCTTGGAAGCGGCGCGACTTCGACCCGCTGCTGCTGCCGCCCGGCAAGGTCCTTGTCCGATGCCGTGATCGAAGAGCGCGGCAGCGCAGCCGCGATGGCAAGTCCGCCGACGTGAGAATCCTGCTCGATACGTCGGCGCTGGTGAAACGCTATGCGCTGGAAGCGGGCCGCGAGCGCGTCGTCGCGCTCGCGGAATCGGCCAGCGAGCTGTGTGTAGCAGCTCATTGCAAGGTCGAAGTGGCGTCTGCGTTGTGTCGCTGCCAAAGTGAGGGGTCACTTGACAGTTCCGGAGCCGAGCGCACCTGGGCGCGGGTACAACAGGAATTCATGGAAATGACCGTGGTGCCGCTGAGCGCCGCCGTCGAGGATCACACCGTTGCCGTGCTGCTGGAGACGTCGTTGCGGGGCTGCGATGCAATCCACATCGGCAGCGCGCTGGCGGCGCGTGTTGACCTGTTCGTGACCGCCGATCCGCGCCAGGCCAGGGCCGCGCAGCATTCCGGCCTGGCCACCGAGTTGATCGAAGCGGCTGGTGTCTGCAATGTGCCCGCGGCGCTGCCCGTCCGAGCGGCGTTTCGTTCGCCATGGGAGCGGCCCGGCGCCGACTGAGGAGGCCCATGCGGTACCCGAAGGAATTCGACGTGATCGTCGTCGGCGGCGGGCATGCCGGCACCGAGGCCGCGCTGGCCGCCGCGCGCATGGGCTGCGCGACATTGCTGCTCACCCACAACATCGAGACCGTGGGTCAGATGAGTTGCAACCCGTCGATCGGGGGTATCGGCAAAGGCCACCTGGTGAAGGAGGTCGACGCGCTGGGCGGCGCGATGGCCGCCGCCGCCGACGTGGCCGGCATCCAGTTCCGCATCCTCAACGGGTCGAAGGGTCCCGCCGTTCGGGCGACGCGCGCGCAGGCCGATCGCCTCCTCTACAAGGCAGCCATCCGGCATCGGATCGAGACCCAGCCCCGACTCTGGCTGTTCCAGCAGGCCGTGGACGACTTGCTGGTCGAGGGTGACCGTGCGGTTGGTGCGGTGACGCAAGCCGGCATTCGTTTCGCGGCGCGTGCCGTGGTGTTGACAGCCGGTACCTTTCTCGACGGGCGCATCCATATCGGCCTGCAACACCATGCGGCCGGCCGCGCCGGCGACCCGCCGTCGGTGACGCTCTCGGCGCGACTGAAGGAATTGAAGTTGCCCCAGGGCCGGCTCAAGACCGGGACGCCACCCCGCATCGATGGTCGCAGCATCGACTTCAGCCGCCTGGCCGAGCAGCCCGGCGATCTCGATCCCGTGCCGGTGTTCAGCTTTCTTGGCCACCCGAGCCAGCACCCGCGGCAGGTGCCGTGCTGGATCACGCACACCAACGAGCGTACGCACGACATCATCCGCGCCGGTTTCGATCGCAGCCCGATGTTCACCGGTGCCATCGAAGGCGTCGGCCCGCGCTACTGCCCGAGCATCGAGGACAAGGTGAGTCGCTTCGCCGACAAGACCTCGCACCAGATCTTCCTCGAGCCCGAAGGGCTGACGACGCACGAGTTCTATCCGAACGGGATCTCGACTTCACTGCCGTTCGACGTCCAGCTCGATGCCGTGCGTTCCATCCAGGGGCTGGAACAGGCGCACATCCTGCGTCCGGGCTACGCGATCGAGTACGACTACTTCGATCCTCGCGCGCTGCGGGCCAACTTCGAAACGCGCTCGATCGCTGGCCTGTTCTTCGCCGGGCAGATCAACGGCACCACGGGCTACGAGGAGGCCGCCGCCCAAGGGCTGTTCGCCGGGTTGAACGCTGCCCTGCAAGTCCAGGGGCGCGACGCGTGGACGCCGGGCCGCGACCAGGCGTACCTCGGCGTGCTCGTCGATGACCTGATCACCAAGGGCGTCAGCGAGCCGTACCGCATGTTCACGAGCCGCGCCGAGTTCCGCCTGCAATTGCGCGAGGACAACGCCGACCTGCGCCTGACCGAGACCGGCCGTGCGCTGGGCTTGGTGGACGATTCGCGCTGGGCAGCGTTCTGCCGGAAGCGGGACGCTGTTTCACGTGAAACAGTGCGGCTCAAGTCGACCTGGGTCAGCCCGGCTTCGCTCCCCGCCAGCGACGCCGAACGACTGCTCGGCAAGGCCCTCGAGCACGAGTACAGCCTCGCAGACTTGTTGCGCCGCCCGGGCATCGGGTTCGATCAGGTGACCGCGGTCGCCCGCGCCGCCCGTCCGGAGGCGAGCGTCTCCCGCGAACAGCTCCACGAGGAACTCGGTGCACCGTTGGCCGACTCGGTGATCGAGCAGCTCGAAATCAGTCTCAAGTATGCCGGCTACATCGACAAGCAAAACGAAGAGGTGCTTCGCGCGGCTCACTACGAGCATCTTCGTCTGCCGCCCGATCTCGACTACGCCAAGGTCGACGCACTGTCGTACGAAGTTCGTCAACGCCTCGCCCAGCAGCGCCCCGAGACCTTGGGGCAGGCTTCGAGGCTCGCAGGCATCACACCTGCGGCGATCTCCCTGCTCCTGATCCATCTGAAAAAGGGTCACTTCAGAGGCTCGAACCCTGCCCTGTCCGACCGCGTCGATGCAGCTGCCTGACCCGAAGGTGCTGGTCGACGGTGCCAGCGCGCTCGACGTGGCATTGGGCGACGAGACGGCCGCGCAACTTCTCGCCTACCTGGCGTTGCTCACGAAGTGGAACCGCGTCTACAACCTGACCGCCGTGCGCAGGCCGTCGGACATGATGGTGCAGCATGTGCTGGACAGCATCGCCGTGGTCGCGCCACTGCGCCGCTGGACGGGCGGCAAGCCGGCTCGCGTGCTCGACGTCGGCAGCGGTGCCGGGCTGCCGGGAGTCGTGATCGCCGCACTGATGCCTGAGCTCGACGTCAGCTGCGTCGATGCCGTCGGCAAGAAGAGCTCGTTTGTCCGCCAGGTTTCGGGCGAGCTCGCGCTGAAGAATCTGCACGCAGTCCACGCCCGCGTCGAAACCCTCACCGGCCATCCCTTCGACGTGATCACTTCGCGCGCGTTCGCCTCATTGGCCGACTTCGTGGCCCTGACCTGGCGCCATCGCGGCAAGGGGTCGGTCTGGCTCGCGATGAAAGGCAAGACCCCGACCGAGGAACTCGCCGCGCTCCCGAAGGAGATCGACGTGTTTCACGTGGAACAACGTACGGTGCCCGGCCTCAACGCCGACCGCTGCCTGATCTGGATGCGAGAACAAGCATGAACCGCCCGTCGATCCTGCTGGCCGTGGTGCTGGCCGCAGCCTGCACTTCAGCCCTTCCCCAGGGCTCCCCGGTGGCGTCGATCGAACCGATTGCGTCGCTGGCGGTGCCCCGCTACCTGGGGACCTGGTACCAAGTGGCGCTGTACCCCAACGCGTTCCAGTCGCAATGCGTCAGCGACACGACGGCCACCTACCGCGAGCGCACCGACGGCGCGATCGAGGTGGTCAATCGCTGCCGCAACGCACGCGGCGAGCTCGACGAGGCGATCGGCTATGCACGACCGACGGGCACCCTCGCCGAGGGAACGCTGCGACCGGCCCAACTGGAGGTGAGTTTCCTGCCCGCATGGCTGCGCTGGGCGCAGGCGATCGGCCATTGGGGCTGGGGCGCGTACTGGGTCATCCAGTTGGCCCCGGATTACCGCTATGCCGTGGTGAGCGAGCCCACGCGCAGGTACCTCTGGGTGCTGTCGCGGACGCCGACGCTCAGCGCCGATGACGAGGCCACCGTCCGCGCACGCCTGCAACAGCAGGGCTTCGACCTCGCGGGGCTGAAGATGCATCCGCAGGGCAAGGCGCCGCCGCCGCAATAGCGCCGCGGTGTCGGCGGAGCGCTGTCGGCGGAGCGCCCCGCTGCCTCTACACTTCAGGTCGGGAGGCTTAGATGTTCGGCATATCAGACTACGGCGCATTTTGCGCCGCCGTGTTCTTGTTCCTGGCCTTGCCGGGGCCGGGCACGTTCGCGCTGCTCACCTCCACCGGCAAGGGCGGCTTTCGGGCCGGCGCCGCGGCGACCTTCGGCCTGATCGCGGGAGACCAGGCGCTGCTGTGGCTCGCCGTTGCAGGTGTCGCGGCGCTGCTCGCCGCCCATCCTGCGGCGTTCAAGGCAGTGCAATACGGCGGCGCCGCCTACCTGGCCTGGATCGGGCTCAGGCTCATCCTCGCCCGCGAAGGCAAGGCGTCGCCAATCCACATCGAACCACGCCGCTATGCGCGGCAAGCCTTCCTGATCACCCTGCTCAACCCGAAGGCGATCGTGTTCTACATGGCCTTCTTCCCGCTGTTCATCGACCCGGCCACTCACCAGGGCGGCACCACGTTCATCGCCATGGCCGCCACGATCGCCGCGCTGACCGCAGCCTATTGCCTGACGCTGTGCGCGTTCGCGCAGGCCGTCGCGCAGAAGGTCAAGGCGCATCGCCGGCTGGCGCGCTGGCTCGAGCGCCTGGCCGGCGTATTCCTGGTCGGCTTCGGGATCCGCCTGGGAAGCAACTAGCATGACGCTCACCTCGTTTCCGCCTGTTCTCCTCCGCCCCCAAGATCGACACCCGGTCCCCTTGAATCACCGCAGGCGCTGAATCCATGGCCAGAATCTTCTGCATAGCCAACCAGAAGGGCGGCGTCGGCAAGACCACGACCACGGTCAACCTCGCCGCCGGGCTGGCCCAGGTCGGGCAGCGGGTTCTGGTAGTCGACCTCGATCCGCAGGGCAATGCAACCATGGGCTCCGGGGTTGACAAGCGCTCACTCACTTTGAGTGTCTACGACGTGCTGCTCGAAAGCGCCAGCATCACCGAGGCCCGCACGGTCAGCCCACGCGGCGGCTTCGACGTGCTGGGGGCGAACCGCGAGCTTGCCGGCGCCGAGGTCGAACTGGTGAGCCTGGAGCGACGCGAGAAGCGCCTGAAGACGGCGCTCGAGAGCGTGGCCGCCGACTACGACTTCGTGCTGATCGACTGCCCGCCCTCGCTCAGCCTGCTCACCCTCAATGGCCTGTGCAGCGCACACGGCGTGGTGGTACCGATGCAGTGCGAGTACTTCGCGCTCGAAGGCCTGTCGGACCTGGTCAACACGATCAAGCAGGTGCATGCCAACCTCAACCGCGATCTGCAGATCATCGGCCTGCTGCGGGTGATGTTCGACCCGCGCATCACGCTGCAGCAGCAGGTCAGCGAACAGCTCAAGGCGCACTTCGGCGACAAGGTCTTCAACACCGTGATCCCGCGCAACGTGCGGCTCGCCGAGGCGCCGAGCTACGGCTTGCCAGGGGTGGTGTTCGACCCGTCGTCCAAGGGCGCGATGGCGTTCGTCGCCTTCGCTGGCGAGGTGGTCGAGCGAACGCGGACGAAGTGACGCCCCCCATGCCCGCCTGGAGTCCTGCCGTCCTGGCTCGGATCGAGGACGCCGGCCTCAACGCCAGCGCACCGCCGCAACAGCGCGTGCTCGACGGCTGGCTGCTGCGCTTCTCGCCCGGCAAGGCCAAGCGCGCACGTTGCGTCAACGCGCTGGCTGCCGGCCGCCTGCCGCTGACGGAAAAGCTGACGCTGTGCGAGCAGGCCTACGAGCAGGTAGCACTGCCGATGATCGTGCGGGTCACGCCGTTCAGCGAACCGACGCAACTCGACGAGACGCTGGCCGGCATGGGCCTGCGCCGCTTCGACGACACCCGCGTGATGCTGCTGCCCGACCTGGGTGCACTCCCCACCGTGTCGCCTGAAGACGTCACGCTGCAGGCCGTGTCCAGCCACGAATTCGCCGAGGCGATCGGCGCCCTGCGCGATTCGCCCGCGGCGCAGTGCGAGGCCCACGCCGAACGCCTGCGCCACGCGCCGGTACCCCATCGCGGCTTCGTGGCGCGGCACGGCGGAGAGACGCTGGCCTGCGGGCAAGTGGTCGTGGAGTCCGACATGGCAGGCCTGTACGACATCTTCACTGCCCCGGCCGCACGCTGCCGCGGACTGGCCCGCAGCCTGTGCACGGCCCTGCTCGCGCAGGCTCGCGCCACGGGCGCACGGTGCGCCTACCTGCAGGTCGAACGCGACAACCATGCGGCGCGTTCGGTGTACCACCGGCTCGGCTTCGCCGACGCCTACGCCTACCACTACCGCACTCGCGATCCGCAAGCCGCATGACGCCCAGGGCAAGCCACCTCTTCCTGGAACCGCCCCGCCATTGGCCGCGCGGCCACCGTTTGCCGGTTGCCACGACATGCCACCGCAGCGTGGCGGAGATGGCCGCATGACGCATCGCGTGCTGACGCTGCCGGGCTGGCAAGGCTCGGGCGCAGGGCACTGGCAGACGCACTGGGAGTGCCTGCACGGCTTCCGCCGGGTCGAGCAAGGCGACTGGTGGTGGCCGCGCCGGGGCGACTGGATGGCGCGCCTCGAAGACGTGTTGCTCGAGTCCGAACTGCCGGCCGTGCTGGTGGCGCACAGCCTCGGCTGCCAGCTGGTCGCCGCGTGGGCAGCCGCCTCGTCGCGAACGCCGCGCGTCCGGGCCGCGCTGCTCGTGGCGCCGCCCGACACCGAGCGGCCGGACTTGCCACCCCAACTTCAGCAGTGGCGGCCAATGCCGCGCCGGCGGCTGCCCTTCGCCGCCACGGTCGTGGCCAGCGCCGATGACCCCTATTGCGAACTCGCGCGCAGCGCCGCCTTGGCCGCCGACTGGGGTGCACGGTTCGTGCTGGCCGGCGCGCTCGGGCACCTGAACGGCGACTCAGGGCTCGGACCCTGGCCCGAAGGCATCGCGCTGCTGCGAGCGCTCGCGGACGTCCCGACCGCGCACCCCCAGGCACCGCCGCACGCCGCGGAAGCCCGTTGATCAACCCCGAGGAACACTGAGCATGGTCACCAAGAAACCCAAGGGCCTGGGCCTCGGACTCG
Source organism: uncultured bacterium (assembly GCA_963779155.1). Taxonomy (GTDB): domain Bacteria; phylum Pseudomonadota; class Gammaproteobacteria; order Burkholderiales; family Burkholderiaceae_C; genus CAIKUF01. The sequence goes on from CAVZXE010000019.1 coordinate 71,507, forward strand.
AAGCGCTGCTCGGGCCGAAGGTGAAGGACTCGCCCGCCGCTGCCGGCGACGAGGCCCCCACCGTGCTCAAGCTGGCGCAGCTCCAGCCTGGGCGCTACCAGCCGCGCACGCGCATGGACGAAGGCTCGCTGTACGAGTTGGCCGAGAGCATCAAGAGCCAGGGCATCATGCAGCCGGTGCTGGTGCGCCCGTTGACCGGTGGGCGCTACGAGATCATCGCCGGCGAGCGGCGCTTCCGTGCCGCCTCGCTGGCCGGGCTCGACGAGCTGCCGGTGCTCGTCAAGGACGTTCCCGACGAGACCGCCGCAGTGATGGCGCTGATCGAGAACATCCAGCGCGAGAACCTGAACCCGCTGGAAGAGGCCCAGGGCCTGCAACGTCTGACGCAAGAGTTTGGGCTCACTCACGAAGACGCGGCCAAGGCCGTGGGCCGGTCGCGCAGCGCTGCGAGCAACCTGCTTCGCCTGCTCAACCTGGCCGAACCGGTGCAGCAAATGCTGATGGCCGGCGACATCGACATGGGCCACGCGCGCGCCCTGCTCGCGCTCGACAAGGCACACCAGATCACCAGCGCCAGCGAGATCGTCGCCCGCAAGCTCAGCGTGCGCGAGGCCGAGCGGCTGGTCACTCGAGCCGCCGGCATTGCGCGCCAACAGCCGTTGCTGCGCATCAAGCAGCCGAAATCGCGCGACGTCGCACGCATCGAAGAAGAACTGTCCGACCTGCTCACCGCGCCGGTCGAGATCCGCATCAAGAAGCGAACCCGGCGCGGCGACCAGGGCGAAGTGGTGATCGCCTTCGGTTCGCTCGATGAGCTGAACGGCCTGATCGAGAAGCTGCGCAAGCCGCACTGAGGCCCCGCGGCCGCCCCCCGGGCGCCGGTCTGCATCGCGTGGCCGCCGCTGGCCGATGGCATGAGTGGGGGGCCGCTGCCTGCGTGGCAGCGCGATTGCGTGCGCCTTGCCCGGCGTCGACGGTCAACCGCCCGCCCCTGTTGCAACGTTGTGGTTCACATCGTGTGAAACTTCTCGCAGCATGTGGGGTCGATTCGGCAGGTCTGAGGTGACGCAAAGGCGCTGCTCAGGCATGCTCCTTGCTCAGGACAAGGGTGGCCTCGCACGATCTGTGCAGTGATCGACCCTCTTTTCCAGGCTCGCGCGCAAACGCATTGAACGAAGCTCGATGAATCGGCAAAGCTGATTGCAAGGAAAGCTCTGATGGAGCCCGGTGTCTCCGCGACCGGACTTCACCAGAACTTCCCAGACGTCGCCAGGGCATCCTCCCTGTCGCCGCCTCCCCGACACCTCGGAGGTCAGCATGGACATCATCACCAGCTTCACGGCGCGCTACGAGCGCACCCGCGAGGAGGAGCTTTCGCTCGAGGACTACCTCGCCGAGTGCAAGCGCAACCGGCTTGCCTATGCCACCGCCGCCGAGCGCATGCTCAAGGCGATCGGCGAGCCGCAAACCGTCGACACGCGCAACGACCCGCGCCTGTCGCGCCTGTTTGCCAACAAGGTCATCAAGCTCTACCCCGCGTTCGCCGAGTTCTACGGCATGGAGGACGCCATCGAGCAGGTGGTGAGTTTCTTCCGCCATGCTGCACAGGGGCTGGAGGAAAAGAAGCAGATCCTCTACCTGCTGGGGCCGGTGGGCGGCGGCAAGAGCTCGATCGCCGAGCGCCTCAAGCAGCTGATGCAGGACGTACCCTTCTACGCGATCAAGGGCTCGCCGGTGAACGAGTCGCCGCTGGGCCTCTTCGATGCCGCCGAGGACGGCAGCATCCTCGAGCAGGAATACGGGATCCCGAAGCGCTACCTGAACCGCATCCTCTCGCCGTGGGCCGTCAAGCGGCTCGAGGAGTTCGGCGGCGACATCCGCAAGTTCAAGGTCGTCAAGCGCCACCCGTCGATCTTGAAGCAGGTCGGCATCTCGAAGACCGAGCCCGGCGACGAGAACAACCAGGACATCTCTGCGCTCGTCGGCAAGGTCGATATCCGCAAGCTCGAGACCTTCGCGCAGGACGACCCCGATGCCTACAGCTACTCGGGCGGCCTATGCCTCGCCAACCAGGGACTGCTCGAGTTCGTCGAGATGTTCAAGGCGCCGATCAAGGTGCTACACCCGCTGCTCACCGCGACGCAGGAAGGCAACTTCAAGGGCACCGAAGGCTTCGGCGCAATTCCGTTCGACGGCATCGTGCTCGCGCACAGCAACGAGAGCGAGTGGAAGGCGTTTCGCAACAACAAGAACAACGAGGCCTTCCTCGACCGCATCTACATCGTCAAGGTGCCGTACTGCCTGCGCGTCAGCGAAGAGGTGAAGATCTACGAGAAGCTGCTGCGCGGCTCGTCGCTCGCGCAGGCCACCTGCGCGCCGGGCACGCTCAAGATGATGAGCCAGTTCGCCGTGCTGACGCGCCTGAAAGAGCCAGAGAACTCGTCGCTCTACTCGAAGATGCTCGTCTACGACGGCGAGAACCTGAAGGACACCGATCCGCGCGCCAAGAGCTACCAGGAGTATCGCGACTACGCCGGCGTGGACGAGGGCATGAGCGGCATCTCGACGCGCTTCGCGTTCAAGATCCTGTCCAAGGTGTTCAACTTCGACAGCACCGAAGTCGCCGCCAACCCGGTGCACCTGATGTACGTGCTCGAGCAGCAGATCGAGCGCGAGCAGTTCCCGCCCGAGACCGAGCAGAAGTACCTCGCGTTCATCAAGGAGCACCTCGCGGTGCGCTATGCCGAGTTCATCGGCAAGGAGATCCAGACCGCCTACCTCGAGAGCTACAGCGAGTACGGGCAGAACATCTTCGACCGCTACGTCACCTACGCCGACTACTGGATCCAGGACCACGAGTACCGCGACACCGACACCGGCGAGGTGTTCGACCGCGGCTCGCTCAACGCCGAGCTCGAGAAGATCGAGAAGCCCGCCGGCATCGCCAACCCGAAGGACTTCCGCAACGAGATCGTCAACTTCGTGCTGCGCGCGCGCGCCAACAACGCCGGCAACAACCCGGCCTGGACGAGCTACGAGAAGCTGCGCACGGTGATCGAGAAGAAGATGTTCTCGAACACCGAAGAACTGCTGCCGGTGATCAGCTTCAACGCCAAGGCGAGCGCCGACGAGGCCAAGAAGCATGAAGACTTCGTCACCCGCATGGTTGCCAAGGGCTACACGCCCAAGCAGGTGCGGCTGCTGTGCGAGTGGTATCTCAGGGTCAGAAAGAGCAGCTGATGACGACCCCTCGTCCGATGAGTACATCGACCGGCCTTGCAGGCCGCGCCGAGCCAGAGGCTCGGCCCCCGAGGGGAACGGAGGCCGCGGCTCCAAGCCCGCCGGCGCGGGCTTGGACGGCCGGAGTGCCGGCCGCGTCATGCGGCTGGCGCGGGCCGGCTTGGGGCGGCCCGGCGCTCGGCCCGCTGGGAGGCCATTGATGGCGCTTCAATCCATCATCGATCGCCGGCTGGCGGGCAAGAACAAGTCCATCGGCAACCGCGAGCGATTCCTGCGCCGCCACAAGGAGCAGATCCGCGAGGCGGTCAAGCGTGCCGTCGACGGGCGCGGCATCCGCGACATGGAGCAGGGCGAGGACATCCGCATCCCCAAGCGCGACATCGCCGAGCCGGTGTTCGGCCACGGCAGCGGCGGCCAGCGCGAGATGGTGCATCCGGGCAACCAGGACTACATGCAGGGCGACCGCATCGCCCGCCCCAAGGGCGGTGCGGGCGGGTCGGGCAAGGGCCAGGCGGGCGACTCGGGCGAGGGCGACGACGACTTCGTCTTCCACCTCACGAAGGAAGAGTTCATGCAGGTCTTCTTCGACGACCTGGCGCTGCCCAACCTGGAGCGCACCCAGCTCGCCGAGGTGCCCGAGTACAAGACGCACCGCGCCGGGTTCACGAGCGACGGCAATCCGAGCAACCTGCACGTGCTGCGCTCGATGCGCGGCGCGATCGGCCGCCGCATCGCGGTGGGTGCCGCCTCGCGCCGCGAACTTCGCCGGCTCGAAGAGCATCTGGCGCATCTGCGCAAACACCCGGAGCCGAACCCGTTCACGCTGGACATCGCACCGCTGGAAGCGCAGATCGCGCTGCTGCGCAAACGAGTCGCCCGCATCCCCTATCTCGACCCGATCGACCTGCGCTTTCGCAGCCGCGTGCGCGTGCCCGTGCCCACGGCCAAGGCGGTGATGTTCTGCCTGATGGACGTGTCGGGCTCGATGGACGAGTCGCGCAAGGACCTGGCCAAGCGCTTCTTCATCCTGCTCTACCTGTTCCTGACGCGGCACTACGAGAAGATCGACATCGTCTTCATCCGCCACCACACACAGGCGCAGGAGGTGGACGAGCAGAACTTCTTCCACGCCACCGAAACCGGCGGCACGGTCGTGTCGAGCGCGCTCGAGCTGATGGGCGAGATCGCGCGCGACCGCTACCCGCGCAGCGAGTGGAACATCTACGGCGCGCAGGCGAGCGACGGCGACAACTGGCACCACGACAGCGGGCGCTGCCGCAGCCTGCTCGCCGAGACCTTGTTGCCGCTGTGCCGCTACTACGCCTACCTGCAGGTCGCCGAGGAAGAACAGAACCTGTGGGAAGAGTTCGCCCAGGTCGCCGCCGAGACGAAGCATTTCGCGATGCGCAAGGTGACCGAAGCCTCGCAGATCTACCCGGTGTTTCGCGAGCTGTTCAAGAAGGAAGGAGCCGCCGCATGAGCCCGCCGGGCCGCGCCAAGGGCAAATACCGGAGTGCGACGCACGAAGGTACACCAGTGAGCCGCGAAATAGGGGCCCCACGCAGTGGGGATCGAAGCAGGCGAATGCGGCAAGCTGCCGACATCTCCGCCGCCGGAGCCATTGCAAACCCTCAGGAGGTAGCCGCGTGACGCTTCAAGCGATGCTGCCCCTGGAGCGCCGGCCCGGCGAGCCCCTGCCAGCGCCGAGCGACTGGTCGTTCGAGCTGATCGAGCGCTACCACGAGGCGATCAAGCAGACCGCCGAGCGCTACGGGCTGGACACCTACGCCAACCAGCTCGAGATCATCACCGCCGAGCAGATGATGGACGCCTATGCGTCGATCGGCATGCCGGTGAACTACCGCCACTGGAGCTACGGCAAGGAGTTCATCGCCACCGAAAAGAACTACCGCCGCGGCCACATGGGCCTGGCCTACGAGATCGTCATCAATTCCAACCCCTGCATCGCCTACCTGATGGAGGAGAACACGATGGCGATGCAGGCGCTCGTGATCGCGCACGCCGCCTATGGCCACAACAGCTTCTTCAAGGGCAACTACCTGTTCCGGATGTGGACCGACGCGTCGTCGATCATCGACTACCTGGTCTACGCGAAGAACTACATCGCCGACTGCGAAGAGCGCCACGGCCTGGACGCGGTGGAAGAGATCCTCGACAGCTGCCACGCGCTGATGAACCACGGCGTGGACCGCTACCGGCGGCCGAGCCGCAAGACGCTGGCGCAGGAACTCGCCGAGCGCAAGGACCGCGAGGCCTACGCGCAGCAGCAGGTCAACGAGATGTGGCGCACCCTGCCGAAGAAGGCCGAGCGCGCCGGCGAGGACGCACAGGCCAGACGCTTTCCGGAAGAGCCGCAGGAGAACCTGCTCTACTTCATCGAGAAGCACGCGCCGCTGCTCGAACCCTGGCAGCGCGAGGTGGTGCGCATCGTGCGCAAGGTGGCCCAGTACTTCTATCCGCAACGCCAGACGCAGGTCATGAACGAGGGCTGGGCCACGTTCTGGCACCACCGCCTGCTCAACACGATGTACGACGACGGCTTCCTGACCGACGGCATGATGATCGAGTGGCTGAAGTCGCACACGAACGTGATCTTCCAGCCGCCGGTCGGCCACAAGGCCTACAGCGGCATCAACCCGTATGCGCTCGGCTTCGCGATGTACACCGACATGAAGCGCGTCTGCGAGGAGCCTACCGACGAGGATCGCGAGTGGTTCCCCGAGATCGCCGGCCAGCCCTGGCTGCCAACGCTGGACCACGCCATGCGCAACTTCAAGGACGAGAGCTTCGTCGGCCAGTTCCTGTCGCCGCGCCTGATGCGCGACTTCCGGTTGTTCTCGATCGTCGACGACGAGAAGGAAAAGGAGCTCGAGGTCGCCGCCATCCACGACGCGAGCGGCTACCGGCGCGTTCGCGAGGCACTGGCCCGGCAATACGACCTGGGCAGCCGCGAGCCGAACATCCAGGTCTGGAGCGTCAACCTGCGTGGCGACCGCGCGCTGACGCTGCGCCACACCCAACACAACGACCGCCCGATGCACGAGAGTTCGCAAGAGGTGCTCAGGCACGTCGCCCGCCTGTGGGGCTTCGGCGTGCACCTGGAGAGCGTGGACAGCGCGGGCGCCGTCAGGAAGCACTGGACGGTGCCGGCCCCGCCACAGAACTGAGCGCTGCGCTGCCGCTTGCTCAAAGGGCGAAGATCTTGCCCGGGTTCATGATGTTCTTCGGATCGAGCGCCCGCTTCAACGCGCGCATCATCTCCACCGCACCGGCGCCAGCCTCGTCGACCAGGAAACCCTGCTTGTGCAGGCCGATGCCGTGCTCGCCGCTGCAGGTGCCCTCCATCGCGATGGCGCGCTGAACGACTGCGTCGTTCAGCCGCTCGGCGGTCTCGCGCTCTGCGGGAGCGGCCGGGTCGATCAGGTAGGCGATATGGAAGTTTCCGTCGCCCACGTGGCCGACGATGTAGTGCAGCAAGCCGGCCGCCTCGGCCTCCTGTTTGGCCAGCGTCACGCACTCGGTCAGGCGCGAGATCGGCACGCAGGTGTCGGTCGTCACGGTGCGGCAGCCGGGCTTCATCTGCAGCGCGGCGAAGTAGGCGTTGTGGCGCGCCGTCCACAGCTTCGTGCGCTCCTCGGGCGTGGTCGCCCACTGGAAGTCTTCGCCGCCGAAGTCGCGCGCGATCTCCTGCACCGTGGCGGCCTGCTCCTTCACGCTCGCCGCGCTGCCGTGAAACTCCATCAGCAACATCGGTGCCTCGCGCAGTGCCAGCCCGTCGCGCGCGTTGACAGCACGCACGGCATTCGTGTCCAGCAGTTCGCAGCGCGCGATCGGCACGCCGATCTGGATGAGCTGGATCGTCGTGTTCACCGCCGCGGCGACATCAGCGAAATGGCAGACCGCGGCCGACACGGCTTCTGGCAGGGGATAGAGCTTGAGCGTGATCTCGGTCATCACCCCCAGCGTGCCTTCGCTGCCGACGAAGAGCCGCGTCAAGTCATAGCCGGCCGACGACTTGCGCGCCCGGGTACCGGTGTGGATCACCTCGCCGCTGGCGGTGACGACCGTCAGCCCGAGCACGTTCTCGCGCATCGTGCCGTAGCGCACCGCGTTCGTGCCGCTGGCGCGGGTCGCGCTCATGCCGCCGAGCGTCGCGTCAGCGCCGGGGTCGATCGGGAAGAAGAGCCCGGCGTGGCGGATCTCGTTGTTAAGCTGGTTGCGCGTCACGCCGGCCTGCACCGTGGCCGTCAGGTCCTCCGGCCAGACCGACAGCACCCGGTTCATGCGTGACAGGTCGATGCTCACCCCGCCCTGCACCGCCAGCAGGTGCCCCTCGAGCGACGAGCCCACGCCGAACGGGATCACCGGAACCCCGTGCCGGCTGGCCAGTGCGACGACGAAGGCCACGTCTTGCGTGGTTTCTGCAAAGACGACGACTTCGGGCGGCGGCACGTCGAACGGCGATTCGTCGCGGCCGTGCTGCTCGCGCACGGCGAGCGCCGTCGAACAGCGATCGCCGAAGCGCGCCTTCAGCGCGGCGGACATCTCGGCCGGTACCGGGCGCGCTTCAAACTGCGGCAGCACGTGAGCGGGGGCAGGTGCGTTCATGGGAGCCTTCGCGAATCGTGGCTCATTCTAGGGTCGAGGCATCTCCCTGCTAGCATCGCCGAATGGCCAACCGGCTCACCCAGATCGCGACCCGCACCGGCGACGACGGCAGCACCGGCCTCGGCGATGGCACCCGCGTCGCCAAGAGCCACCTGCGCGTGCAGGCGATGGGCGACGTCGACGAGCTGAACTCGACGCTCGGCGTGCTGCTCTCCGAACCGCTGCCGGGCGACGTGCGCGACCTGCTCGTGCTCATCCAGCACGAGCTCTTCAACCTCGGCGGCGAGCTGTCGATCCCGGGCTTCGAGTTGCTCAAGGCCGAGGCCGTGGCGAGCCTCGACGAAGCGCTGGGCCACTACAACGCTGCACTGCCGAAGCTGAAGGAATTCATCCTGCCTGCCGGAACTCGCAGCGCCGCGCTCGCCCACGTGGCACGCACCGTGGCGCGGCGAGCCGAGCGCGCGCTGGTGGCCCTCGGCGCCGCAGAGCCCGTGCGCAACGAAGCGCGCCAGTACCTCAACCGGCTCAGCGACCTGCTCTTCGTGCTGGCGCGCGTGCTCAACCGCGCCAACCTTGACGGGCTGGGTGGCGACGACGTGTACTGGCGCAGCAGCAAGCTGGCGGCGCAGCAGGACTGAACCCGGCGCAAGGACGAGCGTCAGCGCGTGGCCGAGTCGGCCCGACCTGCGAGAAGACCCGACCCGGCCGAAGCTCCGCCGTCCGGGGCGAACTCAAGGATACGCCGGGCAGCCTCAAGCCCGGCTCGACCCCCAGGGGCGTACTCCGGGCGCAACCCTGCGCCCCGGGGCGCTAAAAGTCGATCGACAGCGTCTCGACGTCGACGCACACCACCGACTTGCCCAGCGCCGCCGCCGCAGCGCGCGCGAAGTCCTGGCGGAACGCCGGGTCGCTGGCGAAGCGCTGCGCCCCGACAGCGGCGGCAATGGCCAGCAGCTTGTCGGCGGTCAGCAGCTTGCCGCTGGCGCGCAGTGGCTCGCAGTCGTTGGCGACGAACTGGTCGTCGAGCCAACGCCGCGCCAGGTCACGCACCATGGCCTCGTCCGTGCCCAACGGAATGTCGAATTCTTGGTCTGGTGCGAAACGTACTTTCACTTCCGAGCGCATGGGTGAAACCTCCTGTGACCGACAGTATGCGTCAGTGCCAGGCCGATGGCGAGCGAGCGTGATCTGGCAGCACGCTGGCGGCGCCCCGTCGGCAATCGCCGCGCGCTCAGCCCCGCCGCCTTGCCTTCACCGCGTTGCTCAGCACCTCGAGCAGATCGACCGAGTCGTCCCAACCCAGGCAGGCATCGGTGATGCTTTGGCCGAAGACGAGCGAGGCCGGGTCGTCCTTGCCGGCGCTGAACTTCTGCGCGCCGGGCTGCAGGTGGCTTTCGATCATCACCCCGAAGACCCGCCGGCTGCCGGCCGCGATCTGCGCGGCGATGTCGCGCGCCACGTCGATCTGCTTCTTGTATTGCTTGCTGCTGTTGGCGTGCGAGCAATCCACCATCAGCTGGCCGGGCAGCCTGGCGGCCTCGAGGTCCCTGCACGCCGCCTCGACATGCGCGGCGTCGTAGTTCGGCGCCGTCCCGCCGCGCAGGATCACGTGGCAGTCCTTGTTGCCGCGCGTCTCGACGATCGCCACCTGGCCGTTCTTGTGCACCGAAAGGAAGTGGTGCGGCCGCGCGGCCGCCTGGATCGCGTCGGTCGCGATCCGGATGTTGCCGTCGGTGCCGTTCTTGAAGCCGATCGGCGCCGACAGGCCCGAGGCCAGTTCGCGGTGCACCTGGCTCTCGGTCGTGCGGGCACCGATCGCGCCCCAGCTGATCAGGTCGCCCAGGTATTGCGGCGAGATCACGTCGAGGAACTCGCTGCCGCCGGGCATGCCCAGGCGGTTGATCTCGAGCAGCAGCTGCCGCCCGATGCGCAGGCCCTCGTCGATGCGGTAGCTCTCGTCGAGGTAGGGGTCGTTGATCAGCCCCTTCCACCCGACCGTGGTGCGCGGCTTCTCGAAGTAGACGCGCATCACGATCTCGAGCGTGCCTGCGTACTTGTCGCGCTGCGTCTTGAGCCTGCGCGCGTACTCGACGGCGGCCACCGGGTCGTGGATCGAACACGGGCCCATGATCACCAGCAGCCGGTCGTCCTTGCGCTGCATGATGCCGCGGATGGCGGCGCGGGTGTCGCCGATCAGCGTCTCGACCGGCGTGCCCGCGATCGGGAAGAAACGGATCAGGTGCTCCGGCGGCGGCAGGGGCAGGACGTCCTTGATCCGCTGGTCGTCGGTCTGGCTGGTGCGCTCGGCGTACGCATACCCGCCCTCGCTCGCATGGCTGGACTTGGCGTTCATGTTCAGGTTCTCCTTGTCGGTTCCGGCTGTTCCGGTCTGGATGGAATGGGGGGCGGGCGAAAAAAAACCGCCGGGAGCAGGCCCGGCGGTTTCGGTAGATTCGTTCGCTCGGCTCTTGCCTATGCGTTCGCCTCTCCGCCGCCGGTGCGGTGCGAGAACCAAAAGTACGCAAACGAGAACTGGGCGCGATCCATGAGTGCGCAATGTATCACGGCCATGCTGCGCCGCGTCATACCGCAGCGCGGCGGGGACGCCACGACAGCTTCTCGCCGGCCGATCGTCAAGGCCCGTTCCACGCCGCGAGCGGCGAGCCGCCGCCGTGGGCGAAGGCCTCCTGCGGCGGCGGCACCGCGACTGCACCGGGCCGTGCCGGGACGCAGCGGCCTGATCGCCACTGCGGATTTGAAGACATGCTGATGCCGGTCAATGGCCCGCGGATCTCGCTGGGGCAGCATCTCCTCGATGAATCTGCCCGACCCTTCGCCCACCGCCGAATCAGATGTGCTGGTGGTCGGCGCCGGGCCTGCCGGGTTGGCGCTGGCCTGCGCGCTGGCCGATGCCGGGATCTCGGTGCGGCTGCTTGAGCAGCAACCGCGCGCGGCGCTCGACGCGCCGGCCGACGACGGCCGCGAGATCGCGCTGACCCATCGCGCGCGGCGCGTGATGGAGGATCTGGGCCTCTGGGCAGAGTTGCGACCGGCCGACGTCGCGCCCCTGCGCGAGGCGCGCGTACTCGACGGCAACAGCTCGGCGGCGCTGCGCTTTGCGGCCGCGGGCAGCGCGGCCGAGACGCTGGGCTGGCTGGTCTCCAACCACCTGATCCGCGCAGCGGCGCTGGCCGCGGCGATGAAGCGCCCCGCCGTGACCCTGCACTGCGACGCCCGCGTCACCGCGCTGGATCTGGGCGCCGATCGCGCCACGGTCATGCTCGCCGACGGGCGGCAGCTCAGCGCGCCGCTGGTGGTCGCCGCCGACAGCCGCCTCTCGCAGACGCGGCGGCTGGCCGGCATCGGCGCCTCGATGCACGACTTCGGCCGGAGCGTGATCGTCGGCCGCGTGGCCCATGAGCGGGGCAACGACGGCATCGCCTGGGAGAGCTTCCGCTACGGCAACACGCTGGCGCTGCTGCCGATGAACGATGGTCAGTCGTCCGCCGTGGTGACCGTGGGCAGCGAAAGGGCCCCGCAGTGGCTCGCCTTGCCCGATGATGAATTCGCGGCCCGCATAGAAGCGCAGTCGGGCGGGCGCCTGGGCAAGATGCATGCGGTGGGCGCGCGGCATCACTACCCGCTGGTGGGCGTGTATGCGCACCGCTTCGCGGCGCCGCGCTTTGCGCTGATCGGCGATGCGGCGGTCGGGATGCACCCGGTCACGGCGCACGGCTGGAACTTCGGGCTCTACGGGGTGGAGGTCCTGGCGCGGGAACTGAAGGCGGCCCACATGGCGGCCCGCGATCTCGGTGCGCTGCCCGCGCTGCAGGCCTTCGAGCGCGAACACCGCCGCACGACGCTGCCGGTGTACCTGGGCACCAACGCGCTGGTATCGCTGTTCACCGACGAACGCGCTCTGCCCAAGCTGGCCCGCCGGGCGGTGCTGGCGTTTGCCGAGCGCGTGCCGCCCTTCAACGGCCTGATCAAGGCAGCCGTCACGCGTCAGCTGACGGGAGAGGCCTCGGGCTTCGCGCTGCCCACGCCGCCATGGCGTCGGCCCGGGGCGGCTCCGGCGAACCGGACCTGAGGGCGGCCGGGCGGCCGGCGAACCCCTTCGTTTCGCGGAAGAGCTGCCGATATCCACGGCACTCACCCGAAAGCGAAGCCATGCCCATGTCCCAGCTGCAGTGCCCGCCGCCAGCCAACGAAGCGTCGCGCCTGGTCGTCGTGCGTTCGCATGAGATGCCCGACGGCATGCCCGAGCTCGAGTTCGAAGCCACGGCACGCGTCGCGGCGGCGGTGTTCGGCGCACCGATGGCGTTCGTCGCGCTGATGGACGCGCAGCGGCTGTGGTTCAAGGCCGGCGTCGGGATCGACCTACAGCGGCTGGAGCTCGATCTCGCCGCGCCCTTGCACCCGCTCGTCCGCCCGGAGGCGCCGCTCTTGATCGAGGATCTGCGGGCCGACGAACGGCTGCGCGGCAACCCGCTGGTCACTGCTGCGCCTGAGTTGCGGTTCTATGCCGGTGCGCCGGTACTGGGTGCCGCGGGCCGCGTGGTGGGCACCGTGGCAGTGCTCGACGTGCGCGCGCGCAGCGTCGGCGAAGCACAGCTCGGCGCCCTGCGCGACCTGGCAACCATGGTGCAGGTGGCGCTGCAGGCGCGACGCCACGCCGCCGAACTGGCGCGCCAGGCCATGCTCGATCCGCTCACCGGCGCGGCCAGCCGAAAGCAGTTCGACCAGACGCTGGACGTCGAGATGCACCACGCGATGCGCACCGGCGAGCCGTTCACGCTGCTGTTGCTGAGCCTGGACGGCGTGGCGGACATCCGCAACGGCTTCGGCGCGGCGGCGGCCGACGCCGCGCTGCGCGAAGTGTCGGCGCGGCTGCTGCGCCAGGTCCGCCTGGGCGACGTGATGGCCAGGCTGGACGGCGATGACTTCGGTGTGGTGATGCGCCACGGCGCCGAGGCCGCCGCCGAGGTACTGGCAGCGCGCATCGTCCAGGCCGTCCGCGAGCCGCTGACACTCGACGGCGGCGATGCGGTGGGGGTGCGCGTCTGCATCGGCATCGCGGCGTATTCCGACGATGTCGAGTCCGTGGCGGCGCTGCTGGACCACGCCGGGCAGGCCCTGAAGCAGGCTCGGCGCCAACATGAACGGCGCTGGAACTTCTTCGGCCGCAAGTTCGAGGCCCCGGCGCTGCGCCTGGTAGCCGGCGATGCGCCCGCGGCCGAAGCGCCGCAAGCCGCCGCCGGCGCCTGAAGGCGCAGGGCGCCCGGGCAGCCGCCCTCGCAGATCGCCGCCATCGCTTGACGACCGTCGCGTCCGGCAAGACGCGGCCCGCCCGGTTGCGCAATGCCACAATCGGCCCGCGCCACCCGCCGGCGCCACCACGCGATGCCAGAGCAAGCCACCCCCGGCAAAGACGCCGCGCAACCGATCGAGCGTTTCCTCGGGTTGCTGGCCGACAGCCTGGCGCAGGGCAGCTTCGTCAGGCTGATGCTCGGGCGCTACCGCGGCGCGCAGGCAGACCTTGTCGGCATCTCGGTGCGCCGGCTGGCGTTGCGCGGCGAGGACTGCCTGTCGTTCGTCCACCGCCACACCACCCGCGATGTGACGACGAACCTGCCGCTGGCCCAAGGGATCGATGCGGTTCGCGCTGCGTTGGGCGAGGGATTCGAGCACGCCCACCTGCTGACGCTCAGCCAGGACATCCAGCTCGCGGTCAGCAAGAAGGGCAAGCACCTGCTGCGCTGCGGCAAGGCCGGCAATGCGCCGGCAGCGCCTCAGGTGCACGACCGCGAGAAGCACCGCTACCTGGACCTCGACCGGCCGTTCCTGGCGGCGCTCGGCGTGACCGATGCACAGCACCGGCTGATCCCGGCAATGTCTCGCAAGTGGAAGCAGATCAACAAGTTCGTCGAGATCCTCGACCACGCGCTCGCGCCCGTTGTCGCGGCCCTGCCGAGCCCGTTGCGCGTGGTCGATTTCGGCTCCGGCAAGGCCTACCTGACCTTTGCCGTGCACGACTACCTTCGGACCACGCTCGAGCGACCGGCACGGGTCACCGGCGTCGAGCTGCGCGCGGACCTGGTGGCGTTTTGCAACCGCACGGCGCAGCGGCTGGGCCTCGAAGGGCTGGCGTTCGAGCAGGGCGACGTGGGCACCCATGCGCCGGGGCCGATCGACGTGATGATCGCGCTGCACGCCTGCGACACCGCAACCGACCACGCGATCCACCGTGGCATCCGCTCGGGTGCCAGCGTGATCATGTGCTCACCCTGCTGCCACAAGCAGCTGCGTCCGCAGATGCACAGCCCGAGCCTGTTGCAGCCGATGCTGCAGCATGGCATCCACCTCGGGCAGGAGGCCGAGATGGTGACTGACAGCCTGCGCGCGCTGCTGCTCGAGTCGCAGGGCTACGAGACGCAGGTCTTCGAGTTCGTCTCGCTCGAGCACACGAGCAAGAACAAGATGATCCTGGCCGTCAGGCGCAACCCGCCGGCATCGCGCGACGAGTTGCTGCGCCAGATCCACGACATCAAGGCGTTCTACGGCATCCGCGAGCACTGCCTGGAGACGCTGCTGAGCGAGGCCCCGGCTGAGCTGGCGCCGGGCTGCTCCCAAGCCGGCTGAGCGCGCCTTGGGGGCCGAGCCCGGACACGAACTGTTCCGTGGTCTGTTCGTGCCTGGCGAGGGGCTGGGCCACTGGCCCGGCGCGGCCTGCACAGGCGCGAGCGCAGTGCGCCGGGTGTCGTCGTCACTCAAGGGGAGACGGTGGCCGAAGGGGTTGCCTGAGCGTTGCAGTCGATCGGCGTGGCAGCAAACGCTGTGCCGGCGAAGCCGGCCATCGCGATCACGAAGGTGGCAAGGGTCAGCTTGTCGAAGCGGCCGGCGCATCGGATGGCTGCACGAGTCGGCTCGGTCGAAGGGCAGGCGCTGGGCGAAGCCTGCGGTCGGGTGGTGTCCATGCCGTGCACTGTAGCGAGGGGTGCCAAGGCAATAAAGTCCCGCTGCCGCAATGCACCGTTGCCGATTGGCGAAGGATCAGCGCCGCAGCAGCGCTACAGGATGCGGTTGAACCACAGCACCGACAGGCCCGCAGCCAGTACGGCAAACACGGCGGCCAACGCAGCGAACAGTGCGGTGATCTCGGTCTGCTTGGTCTCCAGCACGAGCTTGGCATTGAGCGTCTCATAGACCTTCTTCAGGTCCGTCGCCGTGCCGGCGTAGAAGTACTCGCCGCGGGTGAGGTCGGCGATCGTCTTGAGCGACTCCTCGTCGAGCCGCACCCGCATCGACCAGCCTTCGGTGCGCAGGATCTCGCCTTCCTTGGTACCGATGCCGACGGTGAAGATGCGCACGCCGCGATCGGCGGCCATCCGCGCGGCCTCGATCGGGTCGACGCCCGTCGTCGCCTGCCCGTCGGTGAGCAAGATGATCACGGCCGACCCGTACGAGCCCGGTGGCACCGGCTTGAACGCCGGATCCTTCGGCGCAGCGTTCTGCGGCAACGGGACGCCTCCGCCGCGGTGCACGCTGTTGACGGCGGCGATGTCGATCCTGGCCTCCGGAAATATCGTTGCCAGCGAGACGATGATCGCGTTGCCGATGGCCGTTGCGCGCTGGAGCTGGAAACGGTCGATCGCGGCCAGCAGATCCTCGCGGTTGTTCGTCGGCGCCTGCACGACCGACGCCGTGCCCGCGAAGGCGACGATGGCGATACGCGTGTTGCTCGGCTGCTCGGCGATGAAGGCGCGCGCGGCTGCCTGCGCCGCCACGATCCGGCTGGGCTGCACGTCTTCGGCCAGCATGCTGCGCGAGACATCCATCGCCAGGACCACGGTGTCGTGTTGCGACGGCAGCGTGACGACGGCCGCCGGGCGGGCGATCGCCGCGATCATCAGCGCCAGGGCGACCAGGAACAGCAGCGGCGGGAGGTGCCGGCGCAGCCGCTGGCCGCTGCCCATCGCCGCCTTGACCATCGCCAGACCAGCAAAGCGGACCACCGCCTTCTTGCGCCGCCGCAGCAGCAGCACGTACAGCGCCACGAGCACGGGCAGCAACAGCAGCAGCCAGAGCATGTGGGGCCAGAGGAAGCTCATGTCGACGGCTCCCCGCTCGCCGGCAGAGGCGCGCCTTGCTTGGGGCCGAGGCCGGATGCAGTCGGTCCCTGCGGACTGGCCGCCGCCTGCCGAAGGCCATCCGCCTCTGGTCGATGGCGGCCCGGCGCAGCGGCCCGCGCCGCCCCGAGGTGCGCCGGCATCGTGGCGCCGGCGGCGAGCCGGCTGCGCTGCTTGCGCAGCTCGGCAAAGCGCAGCAGCGCGCTCGCCAGATCGTCGTCGGTGGCGAGTTCGAGCGCGTCCACGCCGGCCTGGGCGAAGGAGGCGCGGAGTTCGGCCTCGCGCCGTTCGGCCGCGGCGGCGAAGCGCCTGCGAAACCCCTTGTCATGGGTGTCGACGACGATCTGCTCGCCGGTTTCGGCATCCTGCATCGTCAGCAGGCCGAGGTCGGGCAGTGCCATCTCCAGCGGGTCGTACAGCCGCACCGCGAGCACCTCGTGGCGCCGCGCCAGGTGCGCCAGCGCCTCGCCCCAGCCCGGCGTACTGATGAAGTCCGACACCACGAACAGCAGCGAACGTCGCGGCACTGCCTGGTGCGCGGCGCGCAGAAAGACGGCCAGGTCGGTCGCCGGCGCGCGCTCCAG